>JAGTRU010000003.1 GCA_018261905.1 Pseudomonadota bacterium
TTCACGTAACGGCCGCGACTCACAAGCCCAACGACTGGGCGTCAAGCGCTACGGCGGTCAATTCGTCCTGGCTGGCAACATCATCGTTCGCCAGCGCGGCACCGAATTCCACCCGGGCGAAAACGTCGGCTGCGGCAAGGATCACACCCTGTTCGCACTGAAGGACGGCGTGATTCAGTTCTCCATCAAGGGCTTGAAAAAGCGCCGCGTGGTGACCATCGTTCCGGCAGCTGCTGAATAATTTCGGCACGGCGGAAATCAAAAGCCCTATCCGCCGGATAGGGCTTTTTACTTTATGGCACCGGATTTTCCGGTGGCAGCACCCCAGCGGATGTAGAGGCGGAACATGAAATTTATCGACGAAGCCAAGATTTACGTAAAAGCCGGTGACGGCGGCAATGGCGCGGCGACCTTCCGTCGCGAAAAATACATCCCGATGGGTGGCCCGAATGGCGGCGACGGCGGCCGCGGCGGCAGCATCTACGTGATCGCCGACCGCAACATCAACACCCTGGTCGATTACCGCTACACCCGCAAATTCATCGGCAAGCGCGGTGAAAACGGCGGCGGCGCCGACCAGTACGGCGCCGGCGGCGACGACATCATCCTGCGCATGCCGGTCGGCACGGTGATCTACAACCTGAACACCGAAGAAATCATCGCCGACCTGTCCGAACACGACCAGAAAATCCAGATCGCCCGTGGCGGCAAGGGTGGCCTCGGCAACCTGCATTTCAAGTCCTCGACCAACCGGGCGCCGCGCCAGAAAACCAACGGCGAACAAGGCGAAGAATACGAACTGCGCCTGGAACTGCGCGTGCTGGCCGATGTCGGCCTGCTCGGCCTGCCCAATGCCGGCAAGAGCACCCTGATCCGCGCCATTTCCTCGGCCCGCCCGAAGGTTGCCGACTACCCGTTCACCACCCTGCACCCGAATCTCGGCGTCGTCCGCGTCAATGACGAAAAGAGCTTCGTCATGGCCGACGTGCCGGGCCTGATCGAAGGCGCCGCCGATGGCGCCGGCCTCGGCATCCGCTTCCTGAAACACCTGCAACGCACGCGCATCCTGCTCCACCTCGTCGACATCGCGCCGATCGACCCGGATTCGAATCCGGTCCGCGACGCCAAGGCCATCGTCGGCGAACTGCTCAAGCATGACCCGGAACTGGCCAACAAGCCGCGCTGGCTGGTGCTCAACAAGCTCGACCTGATTCCCGAGGAAGACCGCGAAAAGGCCGTCAAGGATTTCCTCAAGGCCTACAAGAAGGCCACCAAGTACGACGGCCCGTATTTCCCGATCTCGGCAATCAACGGCGAGGGTACCAAGCCGCTGATCTACGCGATCAGCGAAGCCCTCGACCAGATGACCAAGCCGGAAATCGGCGACCTCGACGACAATGACGCCGACAGCGACGAAATTCCCGCCAAACAAGAGTAAGCATGCAGACCACCCGCCTCACCTCCGCTCAACGCCTGGTCGTCAAAGTCGGCTCGGCGCTCGTCACCAACAACGGCGCCGGCCTCGACCTCGCCGCGATCGAGGACTGGGCACGCCAGATCAGCGTCCTGCGCGAGCAAGGCAAGCAGGTGGTACTGGTCTCCTCCGGCGCCATCGCTTGCGGCATGCAGCGCCTGGGCTGGAGCAAGCGGCCGAAATCGGTGCATGAATTGCAGGCGGCTGCAGCCGTCGGCCAGATGGGCCTGGTCCAGGTCTATGAAGGCGCGTTCTCGAAATACGGCCTGCAGACCGCGCAGATCCTGCTCACCCACGACGATCTCGCCGACCGCAAGCGCTACCTCAATGCCCGCTCGACGCTGACCACCTTGCTCGAACTCGGTGTCGTGCCGATCATCAACGAAAACGACACCGTCGTCACCGACGAGATCAAGTTCGGCGACAACGACACGCTCGGCGCCCTGGTCGCCAACCTGATTGAGGCCGACGCCCTGATCATCCTCACCGACCAGACCGGCCTGTTCACCGCCGACCCGCGCAAAGACCCGAATGCCACGTTGATCAGCGAAGCGACGGCCGGTGACGAAGCGCTGGAAAGCATGGCCGGCGGCGCCGGCACCCGGATCGGCACCGGCGGCATGATCACCAAGGTGATTGCCGCCAAGCGCGCCGCCAGAAGCGGCGCCCACACCGCCATCGCCAGCGGCCGCGAGATCGACCCGATCATTCGCCTGGCCAACGGCGAAGCGGTTGGCACCTTGCTTGTTTCGAACACCCCGCCGCTCGCGGCCCGCAAACAATGGCTGGCTGACCACCTGCAACTGGCCGGCCGCCTGCTACTCGACAACGGCGCCGCTGTCGCCCTGCGCGACGGCAAGAGCCTGCTACCGATCGGCGTCATCGCCAGCGAAGGCGAATTCGAGCGCGGCGCCGCCGTTGCCTGCATCGCTCCAGATGGCAGGGAAATCGCCCGTGGCTTGTGCAACTACGGCAGCGGCGAAGCCCGCCTGATCGCGCGAAAGTCGACACAGGAAATCGAAAACCTGCTCGGTTATGTCGATGAACCGGAAATTATTCACCGCGACAACCTGATTCTGACCAATTAGAACGGTTTTCCCAAAGAAAAGCCCCGGAATACTTTCCGGGGCTTTTCTTTGGGAAAAGCAAAAATCCAAAACAAAATAAAAAGGGCGCCGAAGCGCCCTTTTTGCTTCCAACTCTGGCTAGGCCAGATTAGAAGGAGTGACGAACACCAACCATGGCGCCGGTGTAATCGGTACCACCAACAGAGGTCAGGCCCTGCGCAACCGGGTTCAGATAGAAACCGGTATTTGCAGAAGCTTCGTTGGTCAGACGGGAAACACGAGCGTGCAGTTGCGTACGCTTGCTCAACTCATAGGAATAAACCAGGGTAGCGATCGAAGACTTGGTATCAGCAACGGCGTTACCATTCAACTTCACATCGCCAGAGCGGGCATATTCCAGACCAATGGTGTTCTTGCCAAAGGACTGAGCAGCGCCAACAGACCAGGCCAGACGCTTAGCATCGGGGAAAGTATTAGCACCATCAACCTTGGTGCTATCAATCAGAGCGGTCAGCTTGGTAGCGCTCGGCAAGGTGTAAACAACAGCGGCGCGCACGACGCTTGCATTGGCACCTGCATCAGCAGCAACAGCGGCCGGGAATGCACCACCAGCATAGCCGGCATCTTGAGTACGGTGATAGATCAAGCCAGCAAACAGCGGGCCATTGTCGTATTGAGCAGCAGCTTGCCACTGACGCGCATTAGCAACACCATTGGAAGCAGCACCGCTGACACGGCTTTCACCATTCACATAAGCCAGAACACCGGAGAAACCGGAGAAGGACGGCGAGATGTAAGCAACAGCATTGCTAGCACGGTTATCAGCACCGGTCTGGGTACCGGCGATGGTGCCGGTGATCGAAGCCGTCGTACCGAAACCAGCAGCACCCGGGGTCAGCTCAACCTTGGAACCCATGGCACGCGACGGGGGGGTCAGGAGACCAAAAGCCACGGTACCGAAACCACCAGCCAGGCCGATATAGGTATCACGACCAGAACCAAAACCACCAACATCAGCATTGACGCCGGTTTCGAACTGGAACACGGCGGTCAGGCCGTTGCCCAGGGCTTCTGCACCCTTGAAACCGATGTAGGACGAGTTGTTATCCAGACGGCCAACGGAAGCCTGGCTGGAACCGGTACCAGAAACGGCAACGTAAGCTTGACCCAGGTCAGCAACGCCGTAAACGGTAACGTTGGATTGAGCGAAAGCGGCGCCGGAAGCAACAGCAGCGACGGCCAGAGCAATAATCTTCTTTTGCATCAGAAAATCTCCTTAGTGGTTAGTTTTTAATCCGATCTTGCGAACTGATTAAGCTTTACCTCTCGGATCGAGAAGTTGAAATCGATTGTCGCAAAGAGCGGGAGCGGGCAGCAACGAGTGTTTGAGTTTCAGCAGAGCTTGGGCAAGGTTTTGTTGTTTCGACGCAACAGCCCTCAGGCGAAAAGCCGGGACAGCTCAAGACCGGGGTCGGCGGCGCGCATGAAGGCTTCGCCGACGAGGAAGGTTTCGACCCGGGCGGCCCGCATCTGGGCGACATCTTCCGGGCGGACGATACCGCTCTCGGTGACCACGATGCGCCCGGCCGGGATACGCGCCAGCAGGCCGAGGGTTGTCTCGAGCGTCACGGCAAAGGTCCGCAGGTTACGGTTGTTGATGCCGAGCAGCGGAGTTTTTAGCTGCAGGGCGACGTCGAGCTCTTCGCCGTTATGCACTTCAACCAGGACCGCCATGCCGTAGTCCTGCGCCTGCGCCTCGAGTTCCCGCATCTGTTGCAGATCGAGCGCCGCCGCAATAAGCAGAATGCAGTCCGCCCCCATGGCCCGCGCTTCGGCCACCTGATAGCGGTCGACCATGAAGTCTTTGCGCAATACCGGCAGCGCACAGGCCGCCCGGGCGGCCTGCAGATATTCCGGCGCGCCCTGGAAATAGGGGCCATCGGTCAGGACCGAAAGACAGGCGGCGCCGTGCCTGGCGTAGCTCAGGGCAATCTCGGCCGGACGAAAATCCGGGCGAATGACGCCCTTCGACGGACTGGCCTTCTTGATTTCGGCGATGACCGCCGGCTGGCCGGCCGCAATCTTTTGGCGAATGGCACCGACAAAGTCGCGCGCCGCCGGTTGGGCCGCCGCTTCGGCTTCGACCACGGCCAGTGGTTTGACCGCTTGCGCCGCCGCCACTTCCTGGTGCTTGGTGGCAATGATCTTATTGAGAATATCGCTGCCTTCGGCCGGCGGCGCAATTTCGCTGGGGCTCGTTTTCATGCGCACTGCTTCGTGAAACCGACGAATTGTTCCAGCTTGGCTCGTGCTGCGCCGGAGGCGATGGCTTCGAAGGCCTTCTCAACGCCATCGGCCAGGGTTTCGGCGACGCCGCAAACATAAATGCTGGCCCCGGCATTGAGGGCGACGATGTCGCGGGCGGCACCGAGTTTGTTGTCGAGGGCGCCAAGCAGCATGGCTTTCGATTCCTCGACATTGGCGACCTGCAACACTTTCGGGTCATGCACCGGCAGGTTGAACTCTTCCGGATGAAGCTCGTATTCGCTGACCCGGCCGTCCTTCAATTCGCCGACCAGGGTCCGGCCGGAAATCGAGATTTCGTCCAGCCCTTCGCGGCCAAAGACGGTCAGCGCCCGCGTGCTGCCCAGGCGCTGCAGAACGCGTACCTGAATACCGACCAGATCGGGGTGAAAGACACCCATCACCTGTTGCGGGGCGTTGGCCGGATTGGTCAGCGGACCGAGGATATTGAAGATCGTCCGGACCCCCAGTTCGCGGCGCACCGGCGCGGCATGTTTCATGGCGCTGTGGTGATTGGGCGCGAACATGAAGCCGACGCCGGTGGCTTCGATACTCTGAGCGACCTGCGGCGGATTCAGGTTGATATTGGCGCCGAGGGCCTCGAGCACGTCGGCGCTGCCCGACTGACTGGAAACGGAACGCCCGCCGTGCTTGGCGATGCGCGCCCCGACGGCGGCGGCGACGAACATCGCGGCGGTGGAAATATTGAAGGTATGGGCGCCGTCACCGCCGGTACCGCAGGTATCGACCAAGCGACGGTTGTCGGCGACCTCAACCTTGGTCGACAGTTCGCGCATGACGGTTGCCGCAGCGGCGATTTCGCCAATAGTTTCCTTCTTGACGCGAAGCCCGGTGATGATCGCGGCGATCATCACCGGCGTGACTTCGCCGCCCATGATCTGGCGCATCAGGGAAACCATTTCGTCATGGAAAATTTCGCGATGTTCGATAACGCGCTGCAGCGCGGCTTGCGGAGTCATGATTGGTGTTCCTCAAGAAAGTTTTTCAACAGATCGTGGCCGCGTTCGGTCAGGATGGATTCCGGATGGAACTGCACGCCCTCGACGGCCAGGGTCTTGTGGCGGACCCCCATGATTTCGCCGTCCTCAGTCCACGCGGTGATTTCCAGGCAATCGGGCAGGCTGGCGCGCTCAATGGCCAGCGAATGGTAGCGGGTACAGGTCAGCGGATTGGGCAGGCCCTTGAAGACACCGACGTCCAAATGCTGCACCGGCGACACCTTGCCGTGCATCAATTGCTTGGCATGTACGACCTTGCCGCCAAAGGCTTCGCCGATGGCCTGGTGACCGAGGCAAACGCCGAGCAGCGGAATCTTGCCGGCGAAGTGCTTGATCGCCGCCAGCGAAACACCGGCCTGGGCCGGCGCGCAGGGGCCAGGGGAAATCACCAGGTAGTGCGGTTTGAGGCGCTCGATTTCGGCAATCGTGATCGCGTCGTTGCGGTAGACCTGCACGTCCTGGCCCAATTCGCCGAAATACTGGACGATGTTGTAGGTAAAGCTGTCGTAGTTATCGATCATCAGCAGCATGCTGTTGATTCCTTGCTGGATACGGTAAGCGTCAAATTCTACAACACGCCCCGCCCGCCCGTCCGCCCGGAAGGCGAGTGTGCCGGGAGAAACGGCGTAGGGCGGCGGCTTTCAAGTTAAAATGCGCGCTTATTTCGCCACTTGCCGCCGGATTGACCCATGAGCGCCGCCCCTTCCATGCCCCCGCATAGCCTTTCCATCGTCGTCCCGTTCTACAACGAAGAGGACAATATCGCACCGCTGGTCAAGCGGGTGCATGAGGCGCTGGTCGGCTACGAAAATCCGTGGGAGCTGGTGCTGGTCGATGACGGGAGCAGCGATGCGACGGTCGACCGGGCCATCGTCTCCGCCCGGGAATACGGCCCGCATGTGCGCATTGTCGAACTGACGCGCAATTTCAAGCAGACGGCCGCCATGCAGGCCGGCATCGATGCGGCGCGCGGCGATGTCATCGTCACCATGGATGGCGACTTGCAGAATGATCCGGAAGATATTCCGCGCATGGTCGCCCGCCTACTCAACGAAGACCTCGACCTGGTCGCCGGCTGGCGCCAGAATCGGCAGGATGGCCTGTTCCTGCGCAAGATCCCGTCGAAGATCGCCAATCGCCTGATCGCCCGGCTGACCGGCGTCCACCTCAAGGACTACGGCTGCAGCCTGAAAGCCTTCCGCGGCCATGTCATCAAGAGCGTCCGCCTGTACGGCGAAATGCACCGTTTCATCCCGGCCTGGCTGGCCACGGTAACGACGCCGCGCCGCATCGCCCAGGAGCCGACGACCCACCATGCCCGCACGGCCGGGGTTTCGAAGTACGGCATTTCGCGCACCTTCCGGGTCATTCTCGATCTCATTGCCGTGTATTTCTTCATGCGTTTCCGGGCCCGGCCCGGCCATTTCTTCGGCAGCATCGGCCTGGCCTTGACGGCGACCTCCGGCCTGATCATGACCTGGCTGGCCTGGGTCAAGTTCGGCCTCGGCGAAAACATCGGCGGCCGGCCCTTGCTGATCGTCGCCATCGGCGGCCTGATTGCCGGCGTCCATTTCATCACCACCGGCGTGCTCTCCGAATTGCTGGCCCGCATCTATTTCGAGTCGGGCACCGTGCGCTCCTATGCGGCACGTCCGGAGCGGCAACTGGCGGCAGACGAAGGCTGGCATAAAGCGGCGTGAGGGCAGCGCTCGCCAACCGCTTTTACGAGACGCACGGGCCCCGGCTGCTTTTCGCCCTGGGCGCCGCCCTGCTCGTCTGGCGGGGGCTGGTCGTCCAGCAAGCGGGCATCACCCTCTATGTGGACGAAGCACAATACTGGACCTGGGCGCAGCACCTCGACTGGGGCTACTTTTCCAAACCGCCCGGCATCGCCGCCCTGATCTGGCTGTCAACCGCCCTGTTCGGCGACGGCATGCTCGGCGTCAAGGCCCTGGCCATGCTCTGCTATCCGTTGGCGGCAGGCGTCTGCTGGGCGATCGCCCAACGTTTGTACGACGCCCGCACCGCCTTCTGGTCAGCGATCGTTGTGCTCACCCTGCCGCTCTTCGCCTGGCTTGGCCTGTTCGTATCGACCGACGCCCTGCTCACCCTGTTCTGGGCGCTGGCCCTGTGGGCTTACCTGCGGGCGCTCGAGAGCGATAGCTGGGGCGACTGGCTAGTGCTCGGTGCGCTGTGCGGCCTCGGCCTGCTCGCCAAATACACCATGGCCGCCTGGCTGGCCGCCGCTTTCCTGCACCTGCTCGCCGCGCACCGCCCCCGCCTGGCGACGCTCAAACCCTGGTTGGCCGCCGGGCTGGCCCTACTCATGCTGGCCCCGAATATCGTCTGGAATTTCCAGCACGACTTCCCGACCCTCAAGCACACCGCCGACATCACGCTCAACAAGACGACGGTCGGTGGTATCGGCGCGCTCGGCGAATTCTGGGCGGCGCAGTGGATTTCCTTCGGCCCGCTGCTCGGCGGCGTCTTCTTCTGGCTGCTGCTGCGTGCCAAGGCGAGCTGGCGGGACGAAAACACCCGCCTCCTGCTCTGGTTCGCACTGCCGCTCTGGCTGGTCGTTTCCCTGCAGGCGCTAAAAAGCGGCGCCAATCCGAATTGGGCGGCGCCGGCCTTCGCCCCGGCGGCCATTGCGATCACCGCCTGGCTGTTGCAACGGGGCAGGATGCGCTGGCTGCTTATCGGCCTGACGGTCAATGTCGCCCTGGTCGGCCTAATTTATTACTGGCCCAGCCTGCTCGCCGTGGCCAAGGTCGACAACCCGGCCCGGAAGAATCCCTACAAGCGGGCCATCGGCTGGGACAGCCTGGGGCGCCAACTAAAACCCTGGATCCAGGCCCATCCCTCGGCCGTCCTGATTGCCGACAACCGCACCCTGCTCGCCCACATGCTCTACGAGCTGCGCGACCTGAAACCGCTGGCCGCGAGCTGGAATCCGAGCGGTGAAGCGGGCGACCACTACAAACTGACCACCGATCTGCGCCCCTACGTCGGACGCGACGCCATCCTGATCACCCAGGATCCGCCGGGTGAACGGTTTTCCTCCCATTTTGCCCATAGCGAAAAACTGGCCACGCTGAAAGCGCCACTCGACGAGCAGACTTCGCGCGATCTTGAGGTTTACCTGCTGCACGACTTCAAGGGTTATTGAAGCCGCAGGCTTCACCCATCGGGAATCCGAAGGCAGCACCGGGCAAAGCATCGACATTCCGTCAGCCCATCGCCAGACAGCGAACAACACCACCGTTAAATCAATTAGATAGGAATAACCGACCAAGCAAAATGGCCTGGCACGCCGGGTGCTATTGAAGGAGAGCGAAACCGACAACCGGTTTCTTCAATGCCCAAGGAGATTCAATGAACCGTTTCCTCGCCCGCTGCGCGCTGATCGTCGTAGCCTTCTGCCAGGCGCTCCCCGCCTTCGCCGACAAGCCTCATGTCGTCATCCTCGCCACCGGCGGCACGATTGCCGGGGCCGGCGCCGATGTCGCCAAGAGTGCCACCTACCAGGCCGCCAAGGTGCCGGTCGACAAGCTGATCGCCGGCATTCCCACCCTCGCCGACGTCGCCCAGGTGCGTGGCGAACAGGTTTTCCAGATTGCCTCCGAAAGCTTCACCAACGAGCACCTGCTCAGCCTCGGCAAACGCGTTGCGGCGCTGGCCAAACAGGGCGATGTCGACGGCATCGTCGTCACCCACGGCACCGATACGCTGGAAGAAACGGCCTATTTCCTGAACCTCGTCGTGCACACCGACAAACCCATCGTTGTCGTCGGCTCGATGCGGCCGGGCACGGCGATGTCGGCCGACGGCATGCTCAACCTGTCGAATGCGGTAAGCGTTGCCGCCAGCTCGGATGCGCGCGGCAAGGGGGTGCTGGTGACAATGAACGACGAACTGAACAGCGGTCGTGACGTCGCCAAGATGATCAACATCAAGACCGAAGCCTTCAAGAGCCCCTGGGGTCCGCTCGGCATGGTGGTCGAGGGCAAGAACTACTGGTTCCGCCTGCCGGCCAAGCGCCACACCATGAACTCGGAATTCGACATCGAAAAAATCGCCGCCCTGGCCCCGGTGGAAATCGCCTACGGCTACGGCAATGTCAGCGACACCGCCTACCGGGCACTGGCCGACCAGGGCGCCAAGGCCATCATCCATGCCGGCACCGGCAACGGTTCGGTCGCCGCCCGCGTCGTCCCGGCCCTGCGCGAACTGCGCGGCAAGGGCATCCAGATCATCCGCTCCTCGCACGTCAACGCCGGCGGCTTCGTGCTGCGCAACGCCGAGCAGCCGGACGACCAGTACGACTGGGTGGTCGCCCACGACCTGAACCCGCAGAAAGCCCGCATCCTGGCCGCCGTCGCCCTGACCAAAACCCAGGACAGCAAGGAACTGCAGCGCATTTTCTGGGAATACTGAGCCTCTTCGGCTAGACCACCGGAACCGGCGGCAGGACCCGCCGCCGGCCCGCCCTCCCCGTTGCAAACCAGACACCGATGCCGCATCGCAGATGCCGACAGGGACCGCTGTTATCTCGAATAAAGGATCAGAAGCATGAAAAAACTCGCTATCGCCATGGCTACTGCAGGCCTCATCACCACCGTCGCCCCGGGCCTCGCCCAGGCCGGCGAGCTCGACGACATGAAGATTGCCCTGCAAAAACTGCAGGAGCGCATTGCCCAACTCGAAGCCCAGCCCAAGGCCGCCCCCAGCCCGGCAACCAACGCGCCGGTCCTCTCCGCCTCCTCGCTGGGGGCCAATGCCAGCGTCACCGCTTACGGCAAACTCGACCTATTCACCGAATACAACAGCGGCGGCGGCAAGGGCGATCGCCTGGCCCTCGAATCGGGCGGCCTCAACGGCAGCCGGCTGGGCGTCAAGGGCGGCGCCGACATCAACCAAGGCCTGCGCGCCGTTTTCCAACTGGAAGCCGGCATTTTTGCCAACAAGGGCACCCTGGCCCAGGGCGGCCGCCTGTTCGGGCGCCAGGCCTACGCCGGGATCGAAGGCAAGTACGGGCGGCTGACCGCGGGTCGCCAATATTCGCCGCTCTATAACGCCATCATCAGCTACGACGCGTTCGAGCAGGGCTATGGTTCGCCGACCACCGACGGCAACGTCAGCACTGGCTCGACACGTTTCGACAGCGCGCTGGTCTATGCCAGCCCGAAATTCCACGGTTTGAGCGCCAACGCCATGCTCGCCCTGGGCGGCGAAACCGGTCGCAACTCCGAGGCGCTAGGCCTCGCCGTCAATTATGAAACCGGCCCCTTCGAGATCAGCCTCGCCTACCAGGATGACGACCATGCGAGCAGTACCACGACGCGTAGCGAGAACGCTTTTGTTGGTGTCGGCTACCAGATCATGAAGACCAAGCTGCTGGCCGGCTACGGCCAGGCGGCGACGACGCCGGACGGCGGCAGCCGGACGACACGCCATGAATGGATGCTCGGCAGCCGCACGGCAGCCACCGCCAGCGGCCAACTGCTGCTCTCCTACGGCGAAGGGCGAACCGAGAACGCGACGCCCAACAACAAGGGCAGCGTCGCCACCATCGGCTGGGTCGAAACGATCGGCGCCCAGTCGCGCCTCTATGGCATCGTCTCCGCCCACCAGAACAGCGCCGGCTCGGCCCTGGTCCCGCTGGGCACCAGTTCGGCCGGCAACTACGTGATCAATGCCGGCGACTCGGCTTACGGCCTGGCGCTGGGGTATCAGTACTGGTTCTAAGCCGCACCTCCGGGGTGGCGAAGCCCAAGGGGGTTTCGCCGCGCCACCGGAGCATCGTCCGACCAGAGCTTTCGCAGCCCGGATTTACACAAACTTACCAGTCATAACAGCGTTTAACATTTGCCTTCTGCAAGATCGGGCCTGGTCAATTTCCGGTACGCGATCGACATGGCAGAGGTTCAGGCATTCCCGACGATGGATATCAGCGGTGTCCTGCCGCTATTTTTTCGCGCGGTGGAATTACGGGTACAAGGGCAATTGGCGGAAGCCATCGCTTGCCTTGATGAAGCCCTGGAACTGAGCCCGGCTTTCATCCCTTGCTATCTTGAGCGGGGGTTGATGCTTTCCGAATCTGGGCGACATGATAAAGCACTCCGGGATATCGATCATTTCCTCAAACTGGCCCCCGCCTCGCCCGATATTGAGGCCCAGCGCCGGCAGATCCTGGCCAACGCTCACCAACAGCTGGACGACATACTGCGGGAGCAGCCCGAATCCCTGCCGGCGCGCCAACAGAGGGCGGACCTGCATCTAACGACTGGCCGCTTCGCCGAGGCAGTGCAGGAATGCCAGACGATCCTGGCCGCGGCTCCATGCCAGGTCGAAGCCTGGAACACCCTGGGATCAGCGCTGCTGGCCATGGACCGCCCAGAAAAAGCGCTTCTTGCCTACGAAAATGCGCTGGGCCGGAATCCCTCGCGCGCCGAACTCTGGTTCAATCTGGGCAATACCCGTCAGCAACTGGGCAAACTATCGGCGGCCATAGAAGCCTATCAATCCGCCCTCGACTTGGCCCCGACGTTGGCCGAGGCTCACATGGAAATCGGCCACTGTCATCTGCTACGGGGAAATTTCCGGGCCGGCTGGCCTGGCCTGGAGTTTCGCTGGCAGACGGGACAAATGAAACCCTTCCACCTGCCCACGGATCGGCCGCTCTGGATCGGCCAGACGACGGAAGCTTGGCCGATCGTCTCCGCGAGTTCAACAACGCGCAACATTCGCGACAAAACGCTCCTCGTCTGGGCCGAACAAGGGCTGGGCGATTCGCTGCAATTCATCCGCTTCGTACCCGACCTGGTCGATCTCGCCGGCCAGGTCATTCTCCGCGTCCAAAAACCGTTGCAGGGATTGCTTGAGCCTCTTCTGGAAAACGTCCGCGTCATTGGCAACGATGCCCCCATTCCCCGCCACGACGCTCATTGTCCCTTGCTGAGTTTGCCTCTGGCGCTGGGGGTATTCACAATTCCCGAGAGCGATCGCTATCTCAAGGCGGCACCCAAAAAAGTCATGGAATGGCAGGCCCGGCTGGGCAAAAAAAGACGCTTGCGGGTAGGGCTGACATGGGCCGGCCGGCAGTTTGGCCAGCCCAATCGGACGCGTGACATTCCCCTGGTCTGCATGGCACCCTTGCTTCAATTGGCCATGGATTTCATCAGCCTGCAGCCGGAGGTTCCCGCCCCTGACCGGCCTTTGCTGGCACAACTGCCCGCGCTCCGCTGCCAGGAACCCAGATTTGCGGATTTTTCCGAAACGGCAGCGCTTATCGAGAACCTTGACCTGGTGATCAGCGCGGATACGGCAGTTGCTCATCTGGCCGGGGCTCTGGGCAAACCCTGCTGGCTCCTCTTGCGCCACGCCAGCGAATGGCGCTGGCAACGCGATCGACCGGACTCGCCGTGGTACCCATCAACCCGGATTTTCCGCCAGCCGACTCCGGGCGACTGGGATGGCGTGATCGCCAAGGTGATGGAAGCGCTTTCCGAGACCTCCCGGATCGGCGGCTAGGCCTATCCCGTCAGATCAGCCCGTACTTCTTCAGTTTGTCGTGCAGCGTCGTGCGGGCGATTTTCAGGGCTTCGCTGGTGCGCGCGATGTTGCCGTCCTGGCGGGCGAATTCATTGGCCAGCAGACCCCGCTCATAGTTGTCGACGGCTTCGGTCAGCGATTGCGCGCTGCTGCTGACGGCGGGCGGCATGGCGTCGCGGCCGATGCCCAGGGCGTGGCAATCGGCGGCATTGCGCAGTTCGCGGATATTGCCCGGCCAGTCCTGGGCCATCAGGCGACGCAGATAATCCGAACTGAGCGGCGGCGGCGGGCGGTTGTAGCGTTTGGCGGCCTGGAGCAGGAATTCGTCGTAGAGGGCGGGAATGTCTTCGCGCCGCTCGCGCAGCGGTGGCAGTTCGATACGCACGACATTGAGACGGTAGTAGAGGTCGGCGCGGAATTTTCCCTGCTCGGCCAGCACTTTGAGATCGTCCTTGCTGGCCGCCACTACGCGGCAGGAGACGGGTACCTGCAGATTCGAACCGAGACGTTCGATGACCCGCTCCTGCAATACGCGGAGCAGCTTGATCTGCATGTTAATCGGCATCGATTCGACTTCATCGAGGAACAGCGTGCCGCCGTTGGCGTATTCGATCTTGCCGACACGGCGTTTTTGCGCCCCGGTAAAGGCCCCCGCCTCATGGCCGAAGAGTTCGCTGTCGAGCAGGTTGTCGGCCATCCCGCCGCAGTTCAGGGCGACGTAGTTTTCCTGGCCGGCCCGCGACAGGTCGTGCAGGCAACGGGCGACCATTTCCTTGCCGGTACCGGTTTCGCCGAAAATCAGGACATCGACCGCCGCATCCGCGACATCGAGGATCAACTGGCGGACCCGCGCCATCTGCGGTGAACGGCCGATCAGGCGGGCTTCCAGATCGTCGCGATGATCGAGTCGGCGGCGCAGGGTCTCGACTTCGAGGACCAGCTCGCGCTTTTCCAGGGCCCGCCGCACGACATCGACCAGATCGCCGGTCGAAAAGGGTTTCTGCATGAAGTCGTAGGCGCCGCTGCGCATTGCCTCGACCGCCAGGGTAACGTCGCCATGGCCGGTGATGATGATCACCGGCAGGTTCGGGTCGAGTTGAAAGACCCAGCGCAACAGGGCCATGCCATCCATCCCCGGCAGGCGCATGTCGGTCACGACGACGCCGGCAAAATCCGGACGCAGCAGGCGTTGCGCCTCTTCGGCGGAGGCCACGGCGACGACCGGGATGGCGGCCAGTTGCATGGCCTGCTCGCAACCGAGGCGGACATTTGGGTCGTCTTCGATGAGCAGAACGGATAATTGGGTTTTCATGGCAAAACCTTGGCGCAGACAGAATGGGAAGCCGCGACCGGCGGCAGCAGGATGACGAAGCGTGCCCCGCCGCCGGGTGCCGGCCCGGCCAGCAGATCGCCACCGAAATCGCGCAGGATGTCGCGCGAGATGGTCAGCCCGAGACCAAGACCTTCGCCCGGCGGCTTGGTCGTGAAGAAAGGCTCGAACAGATGCTCGAGGGCCGTTTCGGAGAAACCGCCGCCGCTGTCGCTGACCGCCAGCGCCACCTGTCCGGACGAGGCGGGCGCGGCGACGAAGGCCAGGCGTTTCTCGGGTTCATCGCCCAGCGCATCGAGGGCGTTGCCGATCAGATTGACCAGCACCTGCTGCAGGCGGTTCTGGTCGCACCAGGCGACGCTGGCCCCGGCAGCAATTTTCCGTTCGACGGTGACGCCCAGTTTTTTCAAGCGGGCCTCGAAAAGGAACAGCGCGCTGTCCACCGCCTGCCCGAGATCGACCGCGGCCGACACGGCGGGCGACTTGCGGGCGAAGGTTTTGAGCGGGGTGATGATGCCGCCCAGTTGCTCGGCCAATTGCCCGACGATAGCGAGATTCTTTTCCGTGGTCACGAGATCGCCGCGCCGCATGAACTCGACGGCATTGGCCGACAGCGTGCGGATGGCGCCGAGCGGTTGGCTCAGCTCGTGCGTGATGCCGGTCGCCATCTGGCCGAGCACGGCAAGCTTGGCGGCCTGGACCAGTTCGTCCTGGGCGGCGCGCAAGGTCTGTTCGGCGCGCTGCCGTTCGCCGACTTCGCGCTGCAGGCGGTCGACCGCCTCGGAAAGATCGCCGGTCCGCGCCGCGACCTTGCGTTCCAGTTCCTGGTTGGCCTGTTCGAGCATGACCCGCGCCTCTTCGCGACCGCGCGCCAGGCGCCGCCGCTGACTGAGAAAGAGCAACCAGAGCAGCAGGCAACCGACCGCCGCGGCGGCCAGCGCGGCGTGCGTCGAGGCCAGGATGGCGATGGCGCGCAGATCGGAAAAGACGACGATGCGCCAGGCCGTTCCCGGCAGGTGCCGACTGAGTGCCAGGAAAGAGCGGGCGCCCGGCAAGCCGCCGTTGTCGCCCAGCATCTGGCGCGCCAGCCGGACCACCGTTCCCTCCTGGGTGGCTTCGAGCGGAATGTCGAGCGATACCGCCCCCAGGGCCTGGCCGGCGAACTGCTCGCGACTGATGCGCGCCAGCTCGGCCGGACTTTTCGTCTGCACGGTGGCGTAACGCCATTCCGGCGGAGAGGCGAGCAGCACGATACCGTTGGCGTCGGCGATCAGGGCCGGGGCCTCCTGGTTCAGCCAGCGCCGCTCCAATTCGTGCAGGCCGGATTTGACGACGGCGACGCCGATCACCCGCCAGTCGCGGCTTTCGTCGCGAATCGGCAGGGCGAAGAAATAGCCGGGCTGCTTACTGACCTTGTCCACGGCGTACAGGCGTCCCGGTGCGCCGGCGACGGCAGCGGGGAAAAATGGCAGGTCGGAGAGATCGGCGCCGAGCAGGTTGTCGGAGAAGATCCAGTCGCTGGAGGCGACCACCTTGCCTTGCGTGTCGAGCACGAAAATGGCCGGCCCGCCGAGGTGATCATTCAGTTTGCGCAGGTAGTGGTTGGCCGCGGCCAGCCGCTCCGCCCGCCCCCCGCCGCTGCCGCGCAGCAGGGCAAGGACGTCGGGGCTGAGTTCGACGGCGGCGGGAATCGCGGCATGGCGGGTCACCTCGCTATCGATGGCGGCGGCCAGGATATCCAGTTGGTGACTGGCTTCCATCCGTAATTGTTGCAAGCCGTGCTGTTGCGACACCCGGAAAGTCAGCAAGGCGACCAGCACGATCAGGGCCAGCACCGCCGCCATGCCGAGCGCGCGGTGGGGCTGGGGCAGGGCGACGGGAATGGGCTGGCGCGATTCAGCCATGGCGCGGGGCTCGCGACATCCTAGAAAAGGCAAATGAACCGCAGAAACGCAGAGACACGGAGGAAACGCAACGGCTTGCCCGGATTCGCAATTCTCTCTGCTCCTCTGCGACTCTGTGGTGAGGTTTCTCGGCGCATGATGCCCCCGAAGTCAGCACGGTCCCGGTGCCGGCATGGCAGCCCCCGGCTCAATGGTGGAGAATCTTGGCCAGGAACTGCTGCGCCCGCTCGGCGCGCGGATTGGCAAAAAAGGCTTCCTTGTCGTCGTCTTCGACGATGCGCCCCTGGTCCATGAAAATCACCCGATGGGCGACGCGCCGGGCAAAGCCCATTTCATGCGTAACGCACATCATGGTCATGCCTTCCTGGGCCAGTTCGGTCATCACGTCGAGCACTTCATTGACCATTTCCGGATCGAGGGCCGAGGTCGGCTCGTCGAACAGCATGCAGATCGGGTCCATGGCCAGGGCCCGGGCAATCGCCACGCGCTGCTGCTGACCGCCGGATAGCTGGCCGGGAAACTTGTCGGCCTGGGCCTTGAGACCGACCCGCTCGAGCAACTTGAGGCCCTTGTCCATGGCTTCCTCCGTGCTGCGACCAAGCACCTTGAGCTGGGCGATGGCCAGGTTCTCGGTGATGCTCATGTGGGGAAACAGCTCGAAATTCTGGAAGACCATGCCGACACCGGCGCGCAGCTTGGGCAGGTTGGTCTTCGGGTCGCCGACCGAGGTGCCGTTGACGATGATCTCGCCGGACTGGAAGGGTTCCAGGCCATTGACGCACTTGATCAGCGTCGACTTGCCGGAACCGGACGGACCGCAGACCACCACTACTTCTCCCTTGCTGACCGAGGTGCTGCACTCGGAGAGGACCTGGAAGGCACCGTAATGCTTGCTGACGTTGGCAATTTTGATCATGGAATGACTCCTTTCCCCGGGCTTCAGGCCGGGTGGTATTTATTCTGGAAATGTTTGACCAGGCGGGAAACGGAAAAGCAGATGACGAAATAGACGGCGCCGGCGAAGAGCAACAGTTCGACCAGCCGCCCGTCGCGGTCGCCGACCTTGTAGGCGGCGCCGAAGAAGTCGGCGAGGGCCGAGACATAGACCAGCGAGGTATCCTGGAAGAGGATGATGGCCTGGGTCAGGAGCAGCGGGATCATGTTGCGGAAAGCCTGCGGCAGGATGACCAGGCGCATCGCCTGGCGATAGTTCATCCCCAGCGCGTAGGCAGCGGCAACCTGACCTTTCGGCACGCTCTGGATGCCGGCCCGGATGATTTCCGAGTAATAGGCCGACTCGAACAGGGCGAAGCCCATCATCGCCGAAGAGAGGCGCAGGTCGGCGCCCGGCGGAAAATTGAACAGTGTCTCGATGAACTTGGGTACGATCAGGAAAAACCAGAGCAGCACCATGACCAGCGGCACGGCGCGGAACAGGTTGACGTAGCCGGCAGCGAACCAGGACAGCGGCTTGATCGACGACAGCCGCATCATGGCCAGCAAAGTACCCCAGACGATGCCGATGACGATCGCCTGGACGGTGATTTCCAGCGTGATTTTCATGCCGTCCCAGAGGAAGGGCAGCGCCCCGGGGATGGAGGACCAGTCGAATTCGTACATGTCATTTACCTCCGATATAGCCGGGCACGGCGATGCGTCGTTCGAAGCGGTGCATCAGGGTCATCACGGTGACGTTGATGATGACGTATGACACCGTCACGGCAATGAAGGATTCAAAGGGCTGCGCCGTGTAATCGACCAGTTGGCGGCCCTGGGCGGCCAGTTCGAGGAGACCGATGGTGGAGCAGACGGCGGAATTCTTGAAAATATTGAGAAACTCCGAAGTCAGCGGCGGCACGACCAGGCGGAAAGCCATCGGCAGCATGACGTGCCGGTAGGTCTGCGCCAGCGTCAGGCCGAGGGCCAGCCCGGCATTCTTCTGGCCTTTCGGCAACGAGTTGATGCCAGCCCGCACCTGCTCGGCGACCCGAGCGCTGGTAAACAGCCCGAGACAGATCATTGCCGCCGAGAACTGCTGCAGCACCGGGTTGGACTGTTTATAGGCAGTGCCGATCGCGGCCGGCAGCAACTCGGGCAGGACGAAATACCAGATGAACAGTTGCACCAACAGCGGCACGTTGCGGAACAATTCGACATAACCGGTGGCGATGCCGGCCAGCAGCTTGTTCGGCACGGTACGCAGAACGCCGACCAGGGCCCCGAGCAGGAGCGCGATCAGCCAGGCGCTCAAGGACAGCGTGATCGTCATTTTGAAGCCGGACAGCATCCAGCCGAGATAGGTATCGTCACCGGTCGCGCTCGGCTGCAGGAAAACGCCCCAATTCCATTGGTAATTCATGATTGCCTCTTCAGCGAGAAGTTCCAGCCCCGCACCCGCTCGGGCGAAGGGCGCGGAGGGCCGCAGCTTTTATTCGAAGGCCTTGTCGTTCGGCGCCTTGTACAGGGCCTTCATCTCATCCGACAGCGGCATGCCGAGATTCAGTCCCTTCGGCGGAATCGGGTTCATGAACCACTTGGCGTATATTTTTTCCGCGGCGCCCGAGGTCATCGCCTTGTTCAGCGCAGCGTCGACCACTTTCTTGAACCCCGGATCGTCCTTGCGCAGCATGCAGCCGTAGGCTTCCTTCGATTGCGCCGTGCCGACCACCGCCCACTCGCCCGGCTTCCTGGCCTTGGCCATTTCGCCGTAGAGCAGCGCATCGTCCATCATGAAGGCGACGGCACGGCCGGTTTCCAGGGTCAGGAAACTTTCGCCGTGATCCTTGGCGGAGATGACGTTCATGCCCATTTTCTTGTCTTCGTTCATCTTGCGCAGCAAACGTTCCGACGTCGTGCCGGCCGTAGTCACCACATTCCTGCCGGCGAGATCGGGAAAGTCCTTGATGCCCGAATCCTTCTTGGTCATCAACTTGGTACCGATGACAAAAATGGTAGAGGAAAAACCAACCTGCTTCTGGCGTTCGAGATTATTCGTCGTCGAACCGCATTCGATATCGACGGTGCCGTTCTGGATCAGGGTAATGCGGTTCGCCGAGGTGACCGGCATCAGCTTGACGTCGAGCTTGCTCAGCTTGAGTTCGGCCTTGATGGCATCCACCGCCTTCAGCATCATTTCCTGCGAATAGCCGATGACCTGCTGCTTGTCGTCGTAATAGGAGAAGGGGATCGAGGATTCGCGGTGCCCCAGGGTAATGCTGCCGCCTTCCTTGATTTTCTTCAGGGTCGGCGACTCCTCGGCCAGGACCGGCAAACTCGCCGCAGCCCCGAGCATGGCGGCCAGGGTGGTGATCAAAGTCATTCGTTTCATGTCATCTCCAGTTCAGTAACGTCGGACGGGTTCGGCTGAAATGACTATGCAGGCAACGTGCCAACAAAGACACCGGCCGATGAAATACGCAACACATTGATTCGATTGAAAAGCCAGAAAAAGCCGTTGGCGCGACCGCCGGTTTTCCGACGGTAGACCATTTTCCGCCATCGAAAATCCGACAGTGCCAATTATTACCCCAGCCCGGCCGCCCCGGCCGAAATAAAAAAAGCCGCCCAACTGGACGGCCTGAGGACGGCGGGCGGCGACTCAATCGAGGCGTGTATCGAGCCCCTGCTCGGCCAGTTCGGCGGCCCGCAAGACGGCGCGCGCCTTGCTCTGGGTTTCGGTCCATTCCGAACTCGGGTCGGAATCGGCGACGATGCCAGCCCCGGCCTGCACGTAGAGGCGCTTGTCCTTGACGACGGCGGTACGGATGGCGATCGCCAGGTCCATGTCGCCGTTGAAGCCGAGGTAGCCGACCGCGCCGGCGTAGATGCCGCGCTTGACCGGTTCCAGTTCGTCGATGATTTCCATCGCCCGCACTTTCGGGGCACCGGACACGGTACCAGCCGGGAAGGTGGCACGCAGCACGTCGAGCGCATCGAGTCCGGGTTGCAGCTTGCCTTCGACGTTGGAGACGATGTGCATGACGTGCGAGTAGCGCTCGACGATCATGTTCTCGGTCAGCTTGACACTGCCGACCCGGGCTACCCGGCCGCAGTCGTTGCGGCCGAGATCGAGCAACTGGGTATGCTCGGCCCGTTCCTTTTCATCGGCTAGCAATTCGACGGCCAAGGCGGCATCTTCTTCCGGCGAGGCGCCGCGTTTGCGGGTACCGGCGATCGGCCGGACCGTAACACGCTCGCCTTCGAGACGGACGAGAATCTCCGGCGAAGCGCCGACGACATGGAAATCCTCGAAATCGAAGTAGAACATGTAGGGCGACGGATTCAGGCTGCGCAGGGTGCGGTAGAGCGCCAGCGGGCTGGCCTGAAAAGGCTTGGTCATGCGTTGCGAGAGGACGACCTGCATGATGTCGCCTTCGGTGATGTAGCTCTTGGCCTTGCGGACCGCCTGCTTGAAGGCGGCTTCGCCGACGATGGAGACGGCGGCTTCCGAGTGCACCGGCTGTTCGGCCGGGATGCTGACCGGCTGGCGCAACTTGTGCAGCAGTTCCTTCAGGCGGCCCCGGGCTTTCTGGAAGGCGCCGGGAAAACCGGGTTCGGCGTAGACGATCAGGGTCAATTTGCCGGACAGGTTATCGACGACGGCGATTTCTTCCGAAAGCAGCAAGCCGATGTCGGGCGTCTCGATATCGTCCGGCTTGTGGGTGCGGGTCAGCTTGGTTTCGACGTAGCGCACCGTGTCGTAGCCGAAACAGCCGACCAGGCCGCCGCAGAAGCGCGGCAGGCCGGAGGCCGGCGGCGCCCGGAAGCGTTGCATGTACTTGCCGATGAAATCGAGCGGATTGGTATCATCCTCGCGCTCGGCAATGCGATTGCCGGTCAGCACCAGCACCTGGTGACCATTGACCATGATACGGGTGGCAGCGGCCAGGCCGATGATCGAGTAGCGGCCGAAACGTTCGCCGCCCTGCACCGATTCGAGCAGGTAGGTATACGGGCCGTTGGCCAGCTTGAGGTAGATGGAGAGCGGCGTGTCGAGATCGGCAAAGGTTTCCAGGGTTACCGGAATACGGTTATAGCCTTGCGCGGCAAGCGAATTGAATTCGATTTCAGTCATGGGGAAGCCTCGAAAATGACAGGATTGATGCGTACTGGAGCGTTGCGCCGCAAGGGCGCGCGAAGGGAGATCAGGGGCGCCAGCGACGCCAACCGTGCCATTCGTTCCAGATACGCAGAGGGGTCATTTGTTGGTGAGGTCTTTGAAAGTGAGGGCCTGCCGGTAGGCGGCAAGCAGATCGGATACTAGCGCATCGCAATCGGCACTGTCCACCGGCGCGCCTTCGTTATAGCCGTAAGGCACGCAGAAGACCGGCGAACCGGCGGCCCGGGCGGCGAGGATGTCATTTCCCGAATCACCGATATGCAGATTACGGTCCGGGCGCCCGCCGAGGATGCGACAGGCGTGCAGGATCGGCTCGGGGTGCGGCTTCTTGTGCGCCGTGGTGTCGCCGGAGACGACGACATCGAAGAAATCGGTGAGCGCCATGCGTGCGAGCAGGGCCTCGGTGAACATCCCCGGCTTGTTGGTCACCACCCCCATCTTCAGGCCGCTCGCCTGCCAGGCCCGGAGGCCTTCGAGGACGCCGGGATAGATCTGCGTGTAGCGGCCATTGACCGCGCTGTAATGCCGCTTGAAGGACTCGATGGCGAGGTGCAGTTGCTCTGCCGACGGCGCTCGGCCGCGCGTCAGGCAGCGTTCGACCAGCACCGCCATGCCCTTGCCGACAAAGCTGTGCACTTCGGCCGGCGTGCGCGACGGCTCGCCGATTTCCGCCAGCATCAGGCGGCAAGCCTCGGCCAGGTCGGCAATGGTATCGAGCAGGGTGCCGTCGAGATCGAAGGTGACGGAGTGGAAAAACCAGTTGTTAGTCATTAGCTATTAGTGGTTAGCAAAGGCGGTTCAGAGGGATTTTGCTAATGACTAGCGACTAACGGCTAGCAACTCGGCGCGCAGCGCCGCAATGATCGTGTCGTAGCGGTGCGGATCGCTGTCCCGGCCGGCGCCGAAGACGGCGGAACCGGCAACGAAGGCGTCGACGCCGGCGCGGGCGATGTCGGCGATGTTGCCGACATTGACGCCGCCGTCGATTTCCAGACGGATGCGCCGACCGGATTCCTTTTCATAGGCATCGAGCTTGGCCCGCGCCTGTTTCGCCTTGGCCAGCGTCCCGGGAATGAACTTCTGGCCGCCGAAACCGGGATTGACGCTCATCAGCAGGATGACGTCGATCTTGTCGAGGATGTAATCCATGTAGTCGAGCGGCGTTGCCGGGTTGAAGACCAGACCGCCCTGGCAACCGGCATCGCGGATCAGCGACAGGCTGCGGTCCACGTGCTCGGAAGCTTCCGGATGAAAGGTGATGATATTGGCCCCGGCCTTGGCAAAATCGGGGATGATGCGGTCAACCGGCTTGACCATCAGGTGCACGTCGATCGGCGCCGTGGTGCACGGCCGGATGGCTTCGCAAACCAGCGGTCCAATGGTTAAATTGGGAACATAATGGTTATCCATCACGTCGAAGTGAATCCAGTCGGCGCCCGCGGCGATGACATTGGCCACCTCTTCGCCCAGTTTGGCGAAATTGGCTGAGAGTATGCTCGGTGCGATGACGAAATCTTTGACTGACATGATGTTTCCCTAAACAAGAACAGACAGACGAAATTATCCCATGCCCGACGCCAACAAGTACTGCATCAAAGTAGAACCCCGCCCGCAATTTCTGGCCGAACAATCCGACCCGGAAAACGACCGCTACCTGTTCGCTTATACCGTCACCATCGTCAATGTTGGCGACATCCCGGCGCAACTGGTCTCCCGGCACTGGATCATCACCGATGCCAACAACGAGGTGCAGGAAGTACGCGGCCTCGGGGTGGTCGGCAAACAGCCACTGCTCAAACCGGGCGAAAGCTTCGAGTACACCAGCGGTTCGTCGCTGACCACCCCGGTCGGAACGATGAAAGGGAGTTACCAGATGGTGGCCGAGGACGGCACGCATTTCGACGCCGAAATTCCCGAATTCGTGCTCGCCATGCCGCGCGTTCTGCATTGATGGCGCCGCCTTGGCGCACGGATTGAGGCGGCGGGCCGGAGAACGCTAGAATCAGCCCGTGAATCTTTGCTTCGATTGGACATTTGCCCATGTATAAGGACTACTTCCGACTTAGCGAAATGCCCTTCTCGATTGCTCCGGACCCACGTTTCCTGTTCATGAGCGATCGCCACCGCGAAGCGCTGGCCCATCTCCTCTACGGCATTCAGGGCGAAGGCGGCATCGTGCTGCTGACCGGCGAAGTCGGTACCGGCAAGACGACCATTTGCCGCAGCATGCTCGAACAGTTGCCGGACAATATCGACGTCGCCTTCATCCTCAACCCACTGATGAGCGCCGAGGAACTGCTGGAAACGGTCTGCGAGGAATATCACATCCCGCTGGCCACCGAACGGCGGGGCATCAAGGCCTTTGTCGATGCCATCCATGCCCGTCTGCTGGCCGCCAATGCCCATGGACGGCGCGCCATCCTGATTATTGACGAAGCGCAGAACCTCAGTCCGCTGGTCCTCGAACAGCTACGCCTGCTGACCAACCTGGAAACCAATACCCGCAAGCTGCTGCAGATCATCCTCATCGGCCAGCCGGAATTGCAGGATCTGCTGGCCCAGCCGGCAATGCGCCAGGTGGCACAACGGGTGATTGCCCGCTACCACCTCTGCCAACTCAGGCAGTACGAGGTCAAAGCCTACGTCACCCATCGCCTGCGCGTCTCCGGCGCCGCCCAGGGCATTTTCCCCGAACGCCTGATCAAGCAACTCTATCGCGCCAGCGGTGGCGTGCCACGGCTGATCAACCTGATCTGCGATCGTGCCCTGCTCGGCGCCTATGTCCAGGGCCAACAGGAAGTCAGCGCCCCGACCCTGCGCCAAGCGATCAGCGAAGTCGCTGCCGCCAGACGGCCACAACGGCGACGCTGGGCGATCGCCGCCACCCTGCTCGCTCTGTTTGGCTTGGCCTGGGCCAGCGCGCCGGTCCTGAGCAAGGCGCTGACGGCCTGGTGGCAACCGCCCACACCAATGCTCGCGCCGGTCGCCCCCCCAGCGACCGTCCCGCCTCCCGCTCAGCCTCCGCCCGCCGCCACCGGCCAGCTGGCGGCCGCCGAGCTGAAAGCGGCAGCAATGAACCTCGACTGGCCGAGCGATGTGCCGCGCAGCGACAGCGAAAAACTGGCCTTTCTCTCCCTCTTCAAGCTTTACGGTATCGCGCCTGATGCCGGCAGCAAAGTCCCGCCCTGCCGACGGGCCGAAGAATATGGGCAACGCTGTTACGTTGGGCGCGGCGGGATCGCCGACCTGCTGCTGCTCGACCAGCCGGTGGTCATCCGCCTGGCCGTCGATGGTCGCGAATACTCGGCAACGCTGACCGGCCTCGATCGACAGACGGCCACCCTGTATATCGCCGGAGAGGAAAGGCAGGTCGCCCTCAACGATCTGGCCAACGCCTGGTCGGGAAATTTCATCCTGATCTGGAAGGCGCCGCCCGGTTTCCGCGACCAGGCGGCACTGAGCCAGCCGGGCCCGGCCCTGAACTGGCTACGACAGGCGATGAGCCGGATTGACGGGACGCCGGATGCGGGCAAGGGCGCTTTCGATGCCGCCCTCGCCCGCCGCATTCGCGCCTTCCAGTTGGCCGAAGGCATCCAGCCCGACGGCTTTGTCGGCCCGCGCACGGCAATCCGCATCAATGCACGCAGTGGCCAGGGCGGACCGCGCCTGGCCGGCGACCGGAAGGGCTGAGCATGTCCTACATTCTCGATGCCCTGCGCAAATCCGAACAGGAACGACAAATCGCCGCCGGACGCGGCGTCGGCATGCTCTATCCGGGGCGCCTCGAAGACGCGCCGAAATATCCCTGGCGCGCCGCCCTGCTCGGCGGCGGCGCCCTGCTCGCAGCTCTGCTGCTGCTCGCCACGGCGTGGAGCATGTGGTCGACGCCAGCCCAACGCGCCGCGGCAGACCGCCCCGTCGCCGCCCCCACCTTGATCCCCGCCCCGCCGCCGGGACCGGCCGCCGGCCAAGCGCCGGCCAGGCCAAGCAGCGCCAATGCCATGGCGCAGCGCCCGGCGGCGCCAACGGCAAAGGCGGCGCGAACCGAAGGCGCCGCCGGCAGAGCGCCTGCCGAGACAGCGAGCAAAAAGAGCGGCCCGCCGCTCGCTGCCGCGCCGCCACTTCTTAACGCGCCGCCCGGCAGCAGCAAACCGGAGAGTGCCGGGGAATTGCCGAAGGGGCTGCCGGCCATCAATATTGCCGGCTATATCAACGATGAACAGGGCGCCAATCTGGCCATCATCAACGATAAACTGGTGCGCGAGGGCGAAGAGGTCGCCCCCGGCCTGCGCCTGGAAAAGATAGTCGGCGAAAATGCCGTATTCAGCTACAAGGGGCAACGCTTCCGCCGCTAAAGGGTTGGCCGGGTGTCGCGACCGGCCGGCATCCCCGCTCTCCCACGTCATTGGCCAGGAACATGAGCCTGAAACACAGTTACACGCTGCTCGCCCCGTTTTACGATAGCGCCCTCCGCCAGGCCACGCAGGCGGCCCGCCGACGCAGCCTCGACGCCTTGCCGAGCCAAGCCGGCCGCGTCTTGCTGGCCGGGGTCGGCACCGGTCTCGACCTGCCACACCTGCCCGGCCAGCACCAATATGTCGGGCTAGAACTGAACCAGGCGATGCTCCAGCGTGCCCTGGCGCAGCCCGGCCCGATCGATTTCCTGGCCCTGCGCGGCGACGCCCAGCACCTGCCCTTCGCCGATGCCAGCTTCGATAGCGCGGTCCTGCATTTGATTTTGGCGGTGCTGCCGCAACCGGCCCGCTGTCTTGGCGAAATCGCCCGCATCCTGCGCCCCGGGGGCGTCGTGCTGATTTTCGACAAGTTTCTCCGGCCCGGCCAGCCGGCCTTGCTGCGGCGCCTGTTCAACCCCCTGGCGCGCCGCGTGGCGACCCGACTCGACGTGGTTTTTGAAGAATTGCTCGAGGCCACCCCGGAATTGCTCCGGGAACATGACCAGCCGGCACTAGCCGGCGGTTGGTTCCGCCTGATCCGGCTCCGCCGGCGCTGAATCCGCCGGCAATTCGGGGCCCGGCGCGCTCTCCGCGACGTCCCGCCCCAGGGCATCCTCGATCCAGGCCAGCAGCAGCGTCCAGGTCACCGCCAGGACCACGGGGCCGATAAAGATGCCGATCATGCCAAGACTCAGCATGCCGCCGATGACGCCGGCAAAAATCAGCAACAAGGGCAGATCGGCGCCGCGCTTGATCAGCATTGGGCGCAGGAAGTTGTCGAGACTGCCGACCACCACGCTCCACACCAGCAGCGCCGTCGCCCAGGCGCTGTCGCCCTGCCAATACAGCCAGCCGACGGCCGGCAGGAGGACCGGCATCGGGCCGACCTGGGCGATACAGAGCATCAACATCAGCGCCGAGAGCAGCGCCGCAAACGGCACACCGGCCGCGGCCAGGCCGAGGCCGCCGAGTACCGTCTGGACGATCGCCGTCACCCCGACACCCAGCGCCACGCCGCGAATTGCCTGGGCGGCCAAAATCACCGAGTTTTCGCCGCGCTCGCCGGCCAGGCGACGACCGCAACGCAAGGCCAAGCGGGCCGCGGCCTCGCCATTGGTATAGAGAATGGCGGCAATGGTGACGACAAGCAGGAACTGGAGCAACATGCCGCCCAGACCGCCGACCTGCGCCAACGCCCATTTGCCGACCGTGCTCAGGTAAGGCAGCACGCCGGTCTGCACGGCGGCAGCGCCGCCCTGGGCCAGACGCCGCCAGGCCGTCGCGATGGGCTGGCCGATCATCGGCAACTTGCCGACCCACTCCGGCGGCAGGGGTAGTCCATGTTCGACCAACCACTGGCTGGCCGCGGTCAATTGTTCAGTGTGGCCGGAAATGGTATCCACCGCCAGCCAGAGCGGCAGCACCAGCAAGAGCAGCATGACCAGGCTCATCAAGAGCACGGCTGGCAGACGGCGTTGGCCAAGACGCAGTTCGATGGCCTTGAACAGCGGCCAGGTGGCGACGACGATCATCGTCGCCCATACCGTGGCCGCCAGAAAAGGCAACAACACCCACAGCGACAGGCCGATCAGCCCGAGGATACAAAGGATGGCCAGCGTGATGCGGGTCAGGTCGTAACGCAGATCAGCCATCAGCTACGATAGTCAGCGTTGATTTTCACGTAGTCGTAAGAGAAATCGCAGGTATAGACCCGGGCGGCAGCCGGACCGCGCCCCAGATTTACCCGCACCGTGATTTCGGCCTGCGCCATAACCCGGGCCCCGTCTTCTTCCCGATAGGCCGCCGCCCGACCGCCGTTTTCGGCGACCAGCACGCTGTCCTTGCCACTGGCCAGCCAGACCTGCACGGCATCGACATCGAGATCGCTGATGCCGGCGTAACCGACGGCGGCCAGAATGCGGCCGAGATTGGGGTCGGAAGCGAAAAAGGCGGTCTTGACCAGCGGCGAATGGCCGATGGCATAGCCGACCTGGCGGCATTCCTCGATGTTCTTGCCGCCTTCAACAGCGATCGTGATGAATTTGGTGGCGCCTTCGCCGTCGCGCACGATGGCCTGGGCCAGCTCGGCGGCAACGGCAATAATGGCGGCCTTGACCTCGGCCCAGCCGGCGTCGCTGGCGGCGGCGAAGCTGGCACCGGACTGGCCGGAGGCGATCAGGACGAAGGAATCGTTGGTCGAGGTATCACCATCGACGGTAATGCAGTTGAAGGAAGCATCGGCTGCTTCCTTGACCAGGGCATCGAGCAGTGGCTGGGCGATGCCGGCATCGGTGGCCAGGAAGCCGAGCATGGTCGCCATGTTCGGCTTGATCATGCCGGCCCCCTTGGAGATGCCGGTGATATTGATCGTCTTGCCATTGATCACCAGATGGCGCGAGGCGGCCTTGGCAACGGTGTCGGTGGTCATGATGGCATGTGCCGCGGCATGCCAGTTATCGGCCTTGAGATCGGCCTCGGCTGCCGGCAGGCCGGCCTTCAGACGGTCGACCGGCAAGGCTTCGAGAATGACGCCGGTCGAGAACGGCAAGACCTGCCCCGGGGCGACACCGAACAAGGCGCCGACCGCTTCGCAACTCGCTTGCGCCGCTTGCCTACCCGGCTCGCCGGTGCCGGCATTGGCAATCCCGGTATTGACGATCAGGGCACGGATTTCCTGGCCGGCGCCGAGATGCTGGCGACACAACTGGACCGGCGCCGCGCAGAAACGATTCTGGGTAAACACGCCGGCCACCGTGCAGCCGGCATCGAGCGCAACCAGGGTCAGGTCGCGACGATTTTTCTTGCGGATTTCCGCTTCAGCAACACCGAGACGGACACCCGCCACCGGAAAAAGTTGATCGGCGGCAGGGGTGGCGTAATTGACGGGCATATTAGGATCCAGGATCGAGGAATTAGTACTTAGCCGTTAGTCATTAGCTACTAGCTCAAATTACTAACGACTACCGACTAACGGCTAACAGCTAAAAACTACCGACTAACAACTATCAGCTAAGCTTTCCGTGGCAGTGCTTGTATTTCTTGCCGGAGCCGCAGGGGCAGGGATCGTTGCGCCCGACTTTCGGCCCGCTATCGGCCGGCTGCTGCACCGGCGCATTTTCGTCGGCGCTGCCCAGCACCTCGTCGTAACCGGCATGCTGGTACTGGACGTTCTGCACGTCGGCGTGCGGCACGGTTTCCTCGACATCTTCCGGCGAGCGGATCTGCACGGTAAACACGACGCGGGTGACTTCTTTGCGCACCAGATCAAGCAGGCCTTCGAACAGCTCAAAGGCTTCGCGCTTGTATTCCTGCTTCGGATTCTTCTGGGCGTAGCCGCGCAGATGAATACCCTGACGCAGGTGATCGAGCGCCGCCAGGTGTTCGCGCCAATGCGAATCCAGGCTCTGCAGCATGACATTGCGTTCAAACTGGTGGAAATTCTCGCCGCCAACCAGATCGACCTTGCTCTGATAGCCTTCGTCGGCCCGGTGCACGATGCGCGAGAGAATTTCCTCGTCAGACAAGGTCGGCTCGTTCTTGAACCACTCGGCGACCGGCGCTTCGATCAGCAGATCAGTGGCCAGGGCGCGCTCCAGCCCCGCCATGTCCCACTGTTCCTCGACCGATTCGGCCGGCACGTAGGTGCGAAAAATCTCGGCGATGACGCTGTGCCGCATGGCGGTGATGGTTTCCGAAATGTCCTCGGTCTCCAGCAATTCGTTGCGCTGCTGGTAGATCACCTTGCGCTGGTCGTTGGCGACGTCGTCGTATTCCAGCAATTGCTTACGGATGTCGAAATTGCGGGCCTCGACCTTGCGCTGCGCCGATTCCAGCGAGCGGGTGACGAGCGGGTGCTCGATCGCCTCGCCTTCCGGCATTTTCAGCTTGTCCATGATCGAACGCAGGCGCTCGCCGGCGAAGATGCGCAAAAGCGGATCGTCGAGCGACAGGTAGAAGCGCGAGGAACCGGCATCGCCCTGGCGACCGGCGCGACCGCGCAACTGGTTGTCGATGCGGCGCGACTCGTGACGTTCTGAACCGATGATGTGCAGACCGCCCGAGGCCAGCACCTGGTCATGGGCCTTCTGCCATTCGCCGCGCATTTCGGCGATTTTCGCCTGGCGTTCGGCCTCCGGCAGCGACTCGTCGTGCTTGATGACCGACGTGGCTTTTTCGATACTGCCGCCCAGGACGATGTCGGTGCCGCGCCCGGCCATGTTGGTGGCGATGGTGATGACGCCCGGCCGGCCGGCCTCGATGACGATTTCGGCTTCGCGGGCATGCTGTTTGGCATTGAGCACGTTGTGCGCCAAACCTTCCTTGTCGAGCAGGCCGGAAAGCAGTTCCGAATTTTCGATCGAGGTCGTGCCGACCAGCACTGGCTGGCCGCGCTTGGCACACTCGCGGATGTCGGCAATGATGGCGGCGTGTTTTTCGTCGGCCGTCTTGAACACCAGGTCGTTCATGTCCTTGCGCACCATCGGCCGATGGGTCGGCACGACGACGGTTTCCAGACCGTAGATCTGGTGGAATTCGTAGGCTTCGGTATCGGCCGTGCCGGTCATGCCGGCCAGCTTGCCGTACATGCGGAAATAGTTCTGGAAGGTGATCGAGGCCAGGGTCTGGTTCTCGGCCTGGATGGCGACGCCTTCCTTGGCTTCGACCGCCTGGTGCAGACCGTCCGACCAGCGGCGACCGGCCATCAGGCGGCCGGTGAATTCGTCGACGATGATGATTTCGCCGTTCTGCACGACGTAGTGCTGATCCTTGTGGAACAGCGTCATGGCGCGCAGGGCGGCATTCAGGTGGTGCATCAGGGTGATGTTGGCGGCGTCGTAGAGGCTGGTGCCTTCCTTGAGCAGGCCGTGCTCGCTGAGCAGGTTTTCGGCGTGTTCGTAGCCGGCTTCCGAAAGATGGACCTGATGGCCCTTTTCATCGACCCAGAAGTCACCTTCGCTGGTTTCTTCCTCGGCCCGCGAGAGCAGCGGCACGATGCCGCGCATGCGGACGTAGAGATCGGTCTGGTCGTCGGCCTGGCCGGAAATAATGAGCGGCGTGCGGGCTTCGTCGATGAGAATGGAATCGACCTCGTCGACGATGGCGAAATTCATGCCGCGCTGGACGCGCTCGCCGGCCGTGTACACCATGTTGTCGCGCAGGTAGTCGAAACCGAATTCGTTGTTGGTGCCGTAGGTAATGTCGGCGGCGTAGGCCGCCTGCTTCGCCTCGTGATCCATCTGCGACAGGTTGACGCCGACGGAGAGGCCGAGGAAGCGGTGCAGCCGCCCCATCCACTCCGAGTCGCGGGTCGCCAGGTAGTCGTTGACCGTGATGACATGCACGCCCTTGCCGGAAATGGCATTGAGGTAGGCCGGCAGCGTGCCGACCAGCGTCTTGCCTTCGCCGGTGCGCATTTCGGCGATCTTGCCGTAATGCAGCACCATGCCGCCGATCATCTGGACGTCGAAGTGGCGCATGCCCAGTTCGCGCTTGCCGGCTTCGCGGACCACCGCGAAGGCTTCCGGCAGCAGGTCGTCGAGCGACTCGCCGTTGGCATGGCGCTGGCGGAATTCGTCCGTCTTGGCGCGCAACTGTTCGTCGCTCAGGGCTTCGAGCGCGGGCTCGAAGGCATTGATGCGGCGAACAGTCTGGAAATATTGTTTGATCAGCCGGTCGTTGCGGCTGCCGAAAATCTTTTTGAGTAGGCCGGAAATCATCGCGTTCGAAGGTTGGTTGCGCAGTGCAGCAAAGGGCTGATTCTAGCACGCCGTCCTCAGGCGGCGATGCCGGCCTTCAGCATGAGCATATTCCACGCGAGCAGGACTCAATGCCGCCTGACCTGGGCGAACTCGACGCCGCGTTTGAGAAACACCGCCGGGTCCTGGGCGATACCCAGCATGCGCACCTCGAAATGCAGGTGGGGACCGGTTGAGCGCCCGGTGGTCCCGATCGCCCCGATCAGTTCGCCGCGTTTGACCAGGCTTCCCGGCTTGGCGTCGAGCCGCGACAGATGGGCGTAGCGCGAGACCAGGCCCTCGCCATGATCGATCTCGACCAGATTGCCGAAATCGCTGTGATATTCCGCCGAAAGCACCACGCCATCGGCCGCCGCCACCACCGGTGTGCCGCTTTCGGCGCTGAAGTCGAGACCTTCGTGCATGGCGCGCAGACCGGCGATCGGGTCGCTGCGATGACCGAAGGAAGAACCCAGCATGGCTTCCTTGACCGGCAAGGTGGTCGGCAACAAACGATCCCGGACCCGCTTTTCCAGCAAGCGCGACTCAAGCACGGCCAACTCGTCGGCCCGGCTATCGACCACACCGGCCAGACGATCGATGGCCTGCTGCAATTCGTCGGCCGTCATCGGCGCCGGCAGGTAGGGCCCGCCCTGACCGGGCTTCACGGCGGCCCCGCCGCCCTCCCGCTTGACGCCGGCCAGGCCGGAAACGCGCTCACCCAGGGCATCGAGCTGCATGACCCGGCCTTGCAGTTCGCCGAGGCGGGTGGCCATCAGTTGCAGGTTGTTGCTGACATAGCTCTGGCTCTTCTGCGATTCCTGCTGCTGCATGCTGAGCAGAAGATCCTCCACCACCGGCAGACGCAAATGCACCGACAACCAGGAAAACAGTGCGGAAGTCGAAAAGACCAAGGCCAACAAGACGGCAAGCGCCGCCACGATGTGGCGAGGCATAATGGTGATTGTCCGCGCCGCCTTCAGATGGCGCGATACCAGAATGATTTGCACGGAACCTCCTATGTACAACGGGCCGGAATACTACCTTGACAGCGACGCCAGCGCCGGCCGGATCATGGCCCACGCGCGGCTCTTGCTCAAACTCTCACGGCGCTTCGAGGCGATTGCCCCGGCCGGCTTTCGCCACGCCGCCAGGGTCGCCAATTTCAAGTCGGGGAAAGTCGTTATCCACACCGACAACGGTGCGGTCGCCAGCAAATTACGCCAGATGAGTCAGCGTTTATGCAGCGAGTTATCAAAAGGTGGGACGCAGTGTATCGACCTGGAGGTAAAAGTTCAACCCCGCGAAATTCTTTTCCAATCAATAGCTTCAACCCCGAAGCCGATCTCGGAACAGGCGTGCACGGCCTTGCAGACGGCCAGCGAAAAACTGCCGGAAGGGCCGCTGCGGGCGGCGTTGAAGCATTTATTGGAGCGCGCCGCCAAGCGCCAATGAGGGCCAAACGGCCATCCCCCGGCCTTCAGAAAATTATCGCTCGGCGGCGGCCATTTACACCGCGACGCCCGGCAACTAGGCGGGCTGATTCAGCCAGCGCGTCACCCCGAGGGGCGCCTGTTCGGCCACCTCGAAGCTGGCGAACTCCCAGGATTCCTGCTGCTTCAGTAGTTCGCGGGCCAGTTGATTGTTCAGCGCATGGCCGCCCTTATGCGACGAATAGGCGGCGAGCAGCGGGTGACCGAGCAGATAAAGATCGCCGATCGCATCAAGGATCTTGTGTTTGACGAATTCGTCGCCGTAGCGCAGGCCATCCTGGTTGAGGACGCGGAATTCATCAAGAACGATAGCATTTTCCAGACCGCCGCCGAGGGCCAGGCCGTTTTCGCGCAGGTATTCGACTTCCTGCATGAAGCCGAAAGTCCGGGCCCGGGCCACTTCGCGGGTGTAGGACTGCTCGGCGAAATCGATTTCGGCTTTTTGCGCCGACTTGTCGATCGCCGGATGATTGAAAACGATGGAGAAAGCCAGACGGTAACCGTCGTAAGGCTCGAAACGCGCCCACTTGTCGCCATCGCGAACTTCGATGGGGCGCGTGACGCGAATGAATTTCTTGGCGGCGTTCTGTTCCTCGATGCCAGCCGACTGGATCAGGAAAACGAACGGTGCTGCCGAACCGTCGAGGATGGGCACTTCCGGCGCATCCAGATCAACCCAGGCATTGTCGATCCCGAGACCGGCAAAGGCCGACATCAGGTGTTCGATGGTGCCGATTTTCACCCCGTCCAGTTCCAGACAGGAGCACATGCGGGTGTCGCCGACCATCACGGCCTTGGCGGGAATATCCACCGGCTCCGGCAAATCGACGCGGCGAAAGACGATGCCGCTATCCGGCGCCGCCGGGCGCAGGGTCAGATTGACCTTGACACCACCGTGCAGGCCAACACCTGAGGCGCGAATAATTGTCTTGAGCGTGCGTTGCTTTAGCATGCAAGTGCTTGAATAATTTGGGGAGCGGCGCATTGTAACACAAGGCGCCGCCGCCCTTTTTCAGAGAAAGGATTTGTTACATCAATCCGCCTGCTTGCGCAGGAAAGCCGGAATGTCGTAACGATCGACACCGCTGTTGGCCAGTGCCTCGACCGTCACGTTGCGCTTGCGGACGACAGCCGGGACATCGGCGATCTGGTTGTAATCGATCGCCGTACCGCTCGAGAAGCCAACGGCATCGTGCGTCCCGGTCGACTGCATGACCGGGGTATTGATCACTTCGAAGGTCTGCCGTTTGGCGACGGCCTGACCGAGGCCGGTGGCGACCACGGTGACGCGCAGCGCATCGCCCATCAGCTCGTCGTACACGGCACCGAAAATGATGTGTGCATCTTCGGCCGCAAAGGCCTTGACGGTATTCATCACTTCGTTGACTTCCTTCATCTTCAGGCCACCCTTGGCCGCCGTGATATTGACCAGCACGCCCTTGGCGCCGGACAGGTTGACGCCTTCCAGGAGCGGTGAGGCAACGGCCTGCTCGGCGGCAATGCGCGCCCGGTCGACACCGGCGGAAGCCGCCGAGCCCATCATGGCGCGCCCCATTTCACCCATCACCGTGCGGACGTCTTCGAAGTCGACGTTCACCAGGCCCGGGTAGGTAATGATTTCGGCGATACCACCGACGGCGTTTTTCAGCACGTCGTCAGCCGCCTTGAAGCAATCGTCGACATCGGCGTCGTCGCCCATGACTTCCATCAGCTTGTCATTGAGGATGACGATCAGCGAATCGACGTGCTTGGAGAATTCGGCAATCCCGGCTTCGGCGGACTTCATCCGCTTGTTGCCTTCGAAACTGAACGGCTTGGTCACCACGCCGACGGTCAGGATGCCCATCTCGCGGGCGATCTCGGCCACCACCGGGGCGGCGCCGGTGCCCGTGCCGCCGCCCATGCCGGCGGTGATGAAGGCCATGTGGGCGCCTTCCAGGCTGGCGCGAATTTCGTCGCGATGCTCAAGGGCGGCTTCCTGCCCCTTTTCCGGCTTGGCGCCAGCACCCAGCCCGGTCTTGCCGAGCGACAGCTTGCTCGACGCGGCATTGCGGCTCAGGGCCTGGGCATCGGTATTGGCAGCGATGAATTCGACGCCGTTCACCCCTTCGCGAATCATGTGCTCGATGGCATTGCCGCCGGCCCCACCAACCCCGAACACCTTGATGATGGTGCCGGTTTCCTCGTCCTTCTCGATAATCTCAAACATAACTACCTCCTCTGAAAAAACTGTTCAATGACAAATCAAAAATTCTTGGCAAACCAGGACTTCATGCCTTCGAAGACATCCTTGAAGCCCTGCTTTTCCTGGATCTTCTGGCCACGTTTGCGTTGCGCCTGGGCTTCCAGCAACAGGCCGTAGGCCGTCGAGAAACGCGGGTTCTGCACAACGTCGGCCAGGCTGCCGGTGTATTTCGGGTTGCCGAGACGAACCGGCATATGAAAAATTTCTTCACCCAGCTCGACCATCCCCGGCATGACGCTGGCGCCGCCGGTGAGGACGATGCCGGAGGACAGCACCTCCTCGAAGCCGGCCCGGCGCAGTTCGTTCTGGATCAATTCGTAGAGTTCCTCGACGCGCGGCTGGATGACATCGGCCAGGGCGCGACGACTGAGCTTGCGGCTGGGACGATCATCGACCCCGGCCACTTCCATGGTCTCGGCGGCATCGGCCAGTTGCGACAGGGCGCAGCCGTACTTGCACTTGATGTCCTCGGCTTCGCGGGTCGGCGTGCGCAGGGCCATGGCGATGTCGTTGGTGATCTGGTCGCCGGCGATCGGAATTACCGAGGTATGACGAATGGCCCCCTGGGTCCACACCGCGATGTCGGTGGTGCCGCCGCCGATGTCGATCAGGCAGACACCGAGATCCTTCTCGTCCTCGGACAGCACGGCATAGCTCGAAGCCAGCGGCTGCAGCACCAGGTCATTGACCTCCAGGCCGCAACGCCGAACGCACTTGACGATGTTCTGCGCCGCCGAAACGGCGCCGGTGACGATGTGGGTCTTCACTTCCAGGCGCATGCCGCTCATCCCGATCGGCTCGCGGATACCGTCCTGGCCGTCGATGACGAATTCCTGGGTGAGAATGTGGAGGATTTCCTGGTCGGCCGGGATCGGCATTGCCTTGGCCGTTTCGATGACGCGCTCGACATCGCTGGCCATCACTTCCTTGTCCTTGATCGCCACCATGCCGTTCGAGTTGAAACTCTTGATGTGGCTGCCGGCGATCCCGGTGTACACGTCGCGCACCTTGCAGTCGGCCATCAGTTCGACTTCCTGCACGACGCGACTGATGGTGTGCACCGTTTCCTCGATGTTCACCACGACGCCCTTCTTCAGGCCGCGCGAATCCTGCGAGCCCATGCCGATGACGTTCAGATGGCCCTCCTGATCGATCTCGGCAACCAGTGCGACGATTTTCGAGGTCCCGATATCCAGACCGACGACCATATCCTTATTGTCCCTGCTCATATGCTTATTTTCCCTTCCCCTCGCCCACGACTTTCATCGCGAATCCATTCGGATACCGCAAATCCACGACTGCCGGCCGTACCGCCCGTTTGGCGACCGTTTCCGGATAAACCTCGATAAATCTTTGCAAGCGCAAGGCAACCGGCGACTTCGGCTGTTCGCGGCCCATATCGACCACCATGCCGTTCTCCAATTTCAACTGCCAAGCCAGCCGGGGCGACAGCGTGAGCTGAAAAGGTCGCTCGCCGACCGCCTTGAAGGCGCCGACATATTCGCTGAAATGCGTCAGGACTTCCGATGCCGTTCCGGCCGGGCCCGCCAACAAGGGCAAGGCAACCAGTTCCTGCTCGCCGGGCAAGGCGGCAAAGACCTCGCCATAACTGTTCACCAACTCGCCCCGCCCTTCGCCCCAACGGGCCAGCGGACGATGCTCTTCGACTTTCACTTGCAGCTTGGCCGGCCAGATGCGACGGACTTCCACCTTGCGCACCCAGGGCAACATTTCCAAGGCGCCGCGCACGCTCTCCAGATTCAGGCTGAAAAAATTGCCCTTCAAGCTGCCGGCAAGGATCTGCTCGACTTCCACCCGCCGCGTATGCGCCAAGGGCTCGACGAATTCCACCTGGCGCACCGGCAAGGACGGCACGCGCACCAGCCAGACCGCCGCAGCGGCCAGCAACGCCGCCGCCGCCGCCAGAATCAGCAGGTCGGCAAGGGCATTCAGCAGGTGCGGTTTGTTCCACATTCATCGGGCCTCCCGCCGGGCCGCTCCAAGGGAGGCCGGCGCCCCCTCGGGGGGTCGCGAACGTAGAGAGCATGGGGGTCGTTTCATTAGTCGTTGGCGGCGAGTTCGAGGACGCGCCGCACCAGCGTCGGGTAATCCATGCCGCTGACCCGCGCCGCCATCGGCACCAGCGAGTGATCGGTCATGCCCGGTGCGGTGTTCACTTCCAGGAAGTAGTGATTGCCGTCCTCGTCCATCAGGAAATCGACCCGCCCCCAGCCGCGACCGCCGAGGATGCGGAAAGCTTCCAGCGCGCCCTTGCGGATTTCCATTTCCCTGGCTGCCGGCAGATCGCAGGGACACAGGTAGCGCGTGTCGTCACGGTTGTACTTGGCTTCGTAGTCGTACCACTCGGTCGCCGGCTCGATCTTGATGATCGGCAGGGCCACCATGTCGTCGCCGCTACCGACGATGCCGACCGTGTATTCGCCGCCCATGACGCCCTTTTCGGCGATCACCAGCGGATCGTACTTGGCGGCTGCGGCATAAGCGGCGCCCAGGCTGCCACGCTCCTTGACCTTGCTGATGCCGATCGACGAACCTTCATGCGCCGGCTTGACGAACAACGGCAGGCCGAGTTCTTCTTCGATTTCGTCGAAATCGGAAGCGGCGGTGAGCAGCGCGTAGTCCGGGATGGGCAGGCCGGCGGCACGCCACATCAGCTTGGTGCGGAACTTGTCCATGGCCAGGGCCGAAGCCAGTACGCCGGAACCGGTGTAGGGAATGTGCATGACTTCGAGGGCGCCCTGGATCGTGCCGTCTTCGCCGTGCCGGCCATGCAGCGCGATGAAGGCGCGGTCATAGCCTTTCAGGGCATCAAGCGGCTGCGCGGCCGGATCGAAGGCATGGGCGTCGATACCCTGGCCCAGCAGGGCGGCCAGCACGCGCGAACCGCTGTTCAGGGAAACCTCGCGTTCGGCGGAGGTGCCGCCGAAGAGGACTGCTACTTTACCGAAACCGCTCATTTGATCTCCACCACCTTGCCCGGCACCGCCCCGATCGAACCGGCGCCCATGGTCAACACCACGTCGCCTGCGTGGGCGACATCCAGAATCGTTTGCGGCATGGCCGCGATATCTTCGACAAACACCGGCTCGACCTTGCCGACGACGCGCAGGGCGCGCGCCAGGGCACGGGCATCGGCGGCAACGATGGGCGCTTCGCCGGCGGCATAGATATCGGCCAGCAACAGCGCATCGACCGTAGACAGCACCTTGACGAAATCCTCGAAGCAATCGCGCGTCCGCGTATAGCGGTGCGGCTGAAAGGCCAGCACCAGGCGACGACCGGGGAAGGCGCCGCGGGCGGCGGCCAGGGTCGCGGCCATTTCCACCGGGTGATGGCCGTAGTCGTCGACCAGCGTAAAACTGCCGCCAGCCGGCAAAGCCACTTCGCCATAGCGCTGGAAGCGGCGACCGACCCCCTTGAACTCGGCCAGCGCCTTGACGATGGCGGCGTCGGAAATCTGCAACTCGGTGGCGACGGCGATCGCCGCCAGGGCATTCAGCACATTGTGCAGGCCGGGCAGGTTGAGGGTGATCGACAGGCGCGACACCGAACCATTGACCCGGACGACGTCGAAGCGCATCTGGCCGTCGGCGGCAACGATGTTCTCGGCCTGGAAATTGACCCCGGGATTGAGGCCGTAGGTGACGATCTGCTTGGCCACCTGCGGCATGATGGCGCGCACGTTGGCGTCGTCGCCGCAGAGCACGGCGACCCCGTAGAACGGCAGGCGATTGAGGAAATCGACGAAAGCGCCTTTCAGGCGCTCGAAGTCGTGACCGTAGGTTTCCATGTGGTCGGCGTCGATATTGGTGACCACCGAAATGACCGGCGACAGGAAGAGGAAGGAGGCATCCGACTCATCGGCCTCGGCCACGATGAACTCGCCGCCGCCCAGGCGGGCATTGGCGCCAGCGGCGTTCAACCGGCCGCCGATGACGAAGGTCGGGTCGATGCCGCCTTCGGCCAGAATGCTGGTCACCAGGCTGGTCGTCGTCGTCTTGCCGTGCGTGCCGGCAATGGCGATGCCGCGCTTCAGGCGCATCAGTTCGGCCAGCATCTGGGCACGCGGCACCACCGGGATGTTCTTTTCCCGGGCCGCCACGACTTCCGGATTGTCGGCCTTGACCGCCGTCGACACCACCACGGCCTGGGCGCCCTCGATGTTTTCAGCGGCATGACCGATGGTCAGCTGGATGCCTTCGCCCTCAAGACGGCGGGTGGTGGCGCTGGCCGCGATATCGGAGCCGCTGACGACATAGCCGAGATTGACCAGCACTTCGGCAATGCCGCTCATGCCGGAACCGCCGACCCCGACAAAATGGATGTGTTTGACTTTATGTTTCATTATTTCGCAATCTCGGCACAAATATTGGCCACTTCTGCGGTGGCGTCGGGCTTGGCCAGGCTGCGGGCCTTTTCGGCCATTTCCAGCAGTTGGCTGCGGCTGTAATTGCGGATCAGCGCGATGCTGTCCGGGGTCAATTGGCTTTGCGGCAGCAGGAAGGCGCCGCCGACATTGACCAGGAATTTGGCATTGCCGGTCTGGTGATCGTCCACCGCATGCGGGAAGGGCACCAGGATGCTGGCGACGCCGGCGGCGGCAAGTTCGGCGACGGTCAGGGCGCCGGCCCGGCAGATCACCAGATCGGCCCACTCGTAGGCGCCGGCCATGTCCTCGATGAAAGAGACGCAGTGTGCCTGGACGCCGACCGCGGCGTAATTCGCTTTCAGTGCCTCGAGATGCTTTTCGCCGGCCTGATGAACGATCTGCGGCAACTCGTCGGCGGCAAGTTGGGACATCCCCTGGGGCACGACGTTGTTGAGCACCTGGGCGCCGAGGCTGCCGCCGATGACCAGCAACCGCAGGGCATCGTGGCGTTCGGCAAAACGCTCGGCCGGCGGGGCGATCCCGGCGATTTCCGGGCGCACCGGATTACCGGTCCACACGGCTTTTTCCAGGACATCCGGGAAACCGCTGGCGATCCGATCGGCGACGCCGGCGAGAACCCGATTGGCCAGTCCGGCCACCGAATTCTGTTCGTGCAGGACCAGCGGCACGCCGGTCAGCGCCGCCATCATGCCGCCCGGAAAAGTAATATAGCCGCCCATGCCGAGCACAACATTGGGCCGGACCTGACGGATGGCCTTGAGCGCCTGCCAGAAACCGCGCAACAGATTGAGCGGCAACAGCAGCTTGCGCAGCAGCCCCTTGCCGCGCAAAGCCGCAAACTTGACCCAGACCATCTCGAAACCGTGCTGCGGCACCAGGCGCGCTTCCATGCTTTCCGGATTGCCCAGCCAGACGACCCGCCAGCCGGCAGCGCGCAGTTTGTGGGCGACGGCGAGAGCGGGGAAGATGTGCCCGCCGGTACCGCCGGCCATGATCATGATGGTTTTGCTCATAGCTTGCCTCCGCGCAGGAGGAGCCGATTTTGTCTACGGCCGCGCTGCGCGCTTAACACCGGCTGCGCCGGGTTAGCCTGCGACGAAATCGCCAATTGATGCGAATTCACATGGCACCTCGTCATAACTTTCCTCCGCGCATCAATTGACGATTTTCCCAATCCACCCGCAGGAGAATCGCCAGCGCCACACAGTTCGCCAGAATCCCCGAACCACCGAAACTCATCAGCGGCAGGGTCAGGCCCTTGGTCGGCAGCAGGCCCATGTTGACACCCATGTTGATGAAAGACTGGACGCCGAACCAGATGCCCATGCCCATGGCGACCAGCGCCGGGTAGAGGCGGTCGAGCTGGACACACTGGCGGCCGATGGCGAAAGCGCGCTGGACGACCAGGGCGAACAGGGCGATGACGGCAACGACGCCGAAGAAACCGAGTTCTTCGGCAATTACCGCGAGCAGGAAGTCGGTATGCGCTTCCGGCAGGTAGAACAGTTTTTCGACGCTGGCCCCGAGACCGACGCCGAACAGTTCGCCGCGGCCGAAGGCGATCAGCGAGTGCGATAGCTGGTAGCCGCGGCCGAAGGCATCGGCCCACGGATCCATGAAGCCGAACACCCGGTCGCGCCGGTAGGGCGAGACGACGATCATCACCGTGAAGGCGATCATCAGGCCGCAAATGAGCAGCGCGAAGAGGCGCGCCTTCAGGCCGCCGAGGAAAAGAATGCCCATGGCGATCGAGATGATCACCACGAAGGCGCCAAAGTCGGGTTCCTTGAGGAGCAGCATGCCGACCACGGCCATCGCCCCGAACATCGGCAGAAAGGCCTGTTTCAGGTCATGCATGACATTGATCTTGCGCACCGTGTAGTCGGCGGCGTAGAGCACGGCAAACATTTTCATCAGTTCCGACGGCTGCAGATTGGCAAAACCGAGCGGCAGCCAGCGCCGGGCGCCGTTGACGTCGCGCCCGAGGCCGGGGATCAGCACGATGGCGAGGAGGACGACGCCGGCCATGAAGAGGTAGGGCGCGTATCGTTGCCACAGGCTGATCGGCACCTGGAAGGCGACGGCGGCGGCGACCATGCCGATGCACAGGAAGACGCCGTGCCGGACCAGGTAATAGGCCGGCTGATGGCCGGTAAAACGGCCGCCTTCGGCGGTCGCGATGGAGGCCGAATAGACCATCACCAGACCGATGAAGAGCAGGATCAGCACGCTCCACAAAAGCGGGTAATCGATCTCATCGACCTGGCGGCGCGGCGCGTCAAGCGCCCCGATCATCATGCTGCCAGCCCCCGCACGGCGTCGATGAAGGCCTGCGCCCGCTGCGCGTAGTTGCGGTACATGTCGAGACTGGCGCAGGCCGGCGACAACAGCACGCAATCGCCGGCCACCGCCTGGCCGGCCAGCCAGCGAACGGCGGTCGCCATATCGGCGGCATGCAGCAGCGGCAGAGCGCAGCCGGTCAGCGCCGACTCGATGACGGGAGCGTCGCGACCGATCAGCGCCACAGCCCGCCCGTGTTTTTCCAGAGCCGCCTTGAGCGGCGAGAAATCCTGCCCCTTGCCGTCGCCGCCGAGCACGATGGCGACCTGGCGGCCCATGCCTTCGATGGCGGCCAGCGTGGCGCCGACATTGGTCCCCTTGGAATCATCGACGTAGAGCACGCCGCCGATCTCGGCCACGCTTTCGACGCGGTGCGGCAGGCCGGCGAAGCTTTTCAGCGGCTCGATCAGGCGTTCCGGGGCAATACCGAGGGCTTCGCAGAGGGCCAGCGCCGCCATCGCATTGGCCGCATTGTGCAGGCCGCAAAGCTTGAGGTCGGCAATCGCCACGAGATCCTGCCCGCCTTTACGGATGACGCCGTCCACCAGGCCGAAATCGAGCCCGCGCGACGCGCCTTGCAGGCCGAAGGTGACCATCTTGCGACCGCAGCGGCCGTTGGCCATCGACCAGTCGTCGTCGCGGTTGAGAACCATGACGCCCTTGCCCTGGAAGACGCGCGACTTGGCCGCGGCATAGTTGGCCAGGCTGCCGGCGTAACGATCGAGATGGTCTTCGGAAATATTGAGCACCGTCGCCGCATCAGCGTTCAGGCGATGTGTCGTTTCAAGCTGGAAGCTGGACAGCTCGACCACCCAGACCGCCGGCAAGGCATCGGCGTCCTGCGCCGCCATCAGGGCATCCAGTGCCGACGGCGAGATGTTGCCGCAGGCGACGGCCGGCACACCGGCCCCGTTGAGTAAGTGGGCGGTCAGCGCCGTGGTCGTCGTCTTGCCGTTGCTGCCGGTAATGGCGATGATTTTCGCAGCCGGTAGCTGCGCCCTGACGCCGGCCGCAAACAATTCTATTTCCGAAATTACCGGCATGGCGAGGGCGGCGATGGCCGGAGTCGCCTTCGGTACGCCGGGTGACAGGGCAACCAGATCGGCACCGGCGAACGTGCTCTCGGCAAAGGGCCCGGCGATCACTTCGGCGCCCGGCGCGAGCGCTGCCAGGGCAGCGAGATTGGGCGGGGTAGCGCGCGAATCGGCAACGCGGACGACGGCGCCTTGGCGCGTCAGCCACTTGGCCATGGCCAGCCCGGACTCGCCGAGTCCGACCACCACCACGCGTTTACCCTTGAGTTCCATGGCTTACCGCAGCTTCAACGAGGACAGCCCGACCAGCACGAGCATGATGGTAATGATCCAGAAACGGACGACGACCTGCGTCTCCTTCCAGCCGGTTTGTTCAAAATGGTGGTGCAGCGGGGCCATGCGCAAGATGCGCCGGCCTTCGCCATATTTTTTCTTGGTGTATTTGAAATAGGTCACCTGCAACATCACCGACAGGGTTTCGACGACGAAGACGCCGCCCATGATCAGCAGCACGATTTCCTGGCGGATGATCACCGCCACGATGCCGAGCGCGGCGCCGAGCGCCAGGGCACCAACATCGCCCATGAAGACTTCGGCCGGATAGGCGTTGAACCACAGGAAACCGAGCCCGGCCCCGGCAATCGCGCCGAGGAAGATGCACAATTCGCCGGCCCCCGGCACGTAGGGAATGAGCAGGTACTTGGCGTACACCGCATGACCGGTGACATAGGCGAAAAGCACGAAGGCCGAAGCGATCATGACGGTCGGCATGATCGCCAGGCCGTCCAGGCCGTCGGTCAGGTTCACGGCGTTACTGGTGCCGACGATGACGAAATAGGTCAGGGTGATGAAACCGACGATTCCCAGGGGGAAGGCGACCGTCTTGAAGAAGGGCACGATGAGCTGGGTTTCGGCGCCCGACTTGGCCGAGAAGGCGAGGAACAGCGCGGCGCCGATGCCGAGCAGCGACTGCCAGAAATACTTCCACTTGGCGGAAAGCCCAGCCGGATCGCGATACACCACCTTCTTCCAGTCGTCGTACCAGCCGACGATACCGTAGCCGAGGGTGACGACCAGCACCGTCCACACGTACTTGTTGGAGAGGTCGCCCCACAACAATGTGGTGATGCCGATGGCGATCAGGATCAGCACGCCGCCCATGGTCGGCGTCCCCGATTTCACCAAGTGGGTTTGCGGCCCGTCGGTACGCACCGCCTGACCAATCTTCTTGGCGGCCAGCCAGCGGATGACCCCGGGCCCGGCAGCGAACGAGATGAGCAAGGCAGTCATCGCCGCCAGCACGGTACGCAGCGTGATGTAGTTGAAGACATTGAAAAAGCGCACGTCCTGCGCCAGCCACTGGGACAAAGCGAGCAGCATCAGTTGTTCTCCTCGGCGACCAGGGCGTCGACTACCCGTTCCATTTTCATAAAGCGCGAGCCCTTGACCAACACCGTGGTTTCCGGACCGAGCTCCTTGTCCACCGCCGCCACCAGTTTTTCCATCGTGCAGTAATGGCGCGCCCCGTCGCCGAAGTTGCGGACGGCCTGCTGGGCGGCATCGCCCAGCGCGTACAGGCGATCGATCCCCTGGCTCTTGGCATAACCGCCGATTTCATCGTGATACTGGCCGCTGGCCTCGCCGATTTCGCCCATGTCGCCGAGGACCAGCAGCTTGCGACCGATGGTCGAGGCCAGCACGTCGATGCCGGCCCGCACCGAATCGGGATTGGCATTGTAGGTATCGTCGAGGATGACGGCGCTATTCTTGCCGCGCCGTAGCTGCAGACGGCCCTTGACGCCGGAAAAGCTTTCCAGTCCGGCGACCACGGCCGCCATCGGGATTCCCGCCGCCAGGCTGGCGGCAGCAGCAGCCACCGCATTGCGCGCATTGTGGCGACCGGGGAGGCGCAGGCGAATGGCCGCCTCGCCTTCCGGCGCGCGCAGTTCGACTGCCGTTTCGAGGCCGTGCTGGCGGACCGTTCCCTGCACGTCGGCCGCCTGATCGATGCCGAACGTGCGGACCGTGTGGGGCGCCGCCATGGCCCGCCAGGTTTCGGCATAGCAATCGTCGGCATTGACCAGGGCAATGCCGTTCGGCTGCAAGCCGCTGAAAATACTGCCCTTCTCGCGTGCCACCTCATCCATGTCGCCCATCCCTTCGAGGTGGGCGCGCTGGGCATTGGTGATCAGGGCGACGTTCGGCGCCCCGATCGGGGCGAGATAGGCGATCTCGCCGGGATGGTTCATGCCCATCTCGATCACCGCCGCCCGATGCCTTGCCTGCAGGGCCAACAAAGTGAGCGGCAGGCCGATATCATTGTTGAAATTGCCGCGCGTCGCCAGCAGATCGGCGCCGAATTGCGCCTGGAGGATGGCGGCGATCATTTCCTTGGTCGTCGTCTTGCCGTTGGAGCCGGTCACGGCAATCACCGGCAGCGCAAAGCGGGCGCGCCAGGCGGCGGCCAGACGGCCGAGGGCGAGCCGGGTATCGTCGACGACCACCGCCGGGACGCCCTCCGGCAGCTTGTCCGGATCGCTCACCAGCAGCGCGGCGGCACCACTGGCAACGGCCGGGGCGAGAAAATCATGGGCGTCGAAACGCTCGCCGCGCAGGGCGACGAACAATTGTCCCGGGCCGATCGCCCGGGTATCGGTCGAGACCCCGAGGATTTCCCGATCGGGGCCGACCAGACGGCCAGCAACGGCGACAGCAACTTGTGAAAGCAGCCACTTCATGCGGCCTCCTCCTGGTTTTCCGAACGCCGCAAGCGCAGCGCGGCTTGCGCCTGTTCGAGGTCAGAGAATGGATAACGGACGCCGGCGATTTCCTGGTACAGCTCGTGGCCCTTGCCGGCCAGCAAAATCACGTCGCGCCCGTCGGCTTCGAGAATCGCCCGGCGAATGGCCACCGCCCGCTCGGCCTCGACCTCGGCGTGGCTCATGCCGGTAAGAATTTCGTCAATGATGGCCTGCGCCTGTTCACGCCGCGGATTGTCGCTGGTCACCAGCACGCGATCGGCCTTGGCGGCGGCCACGGCGCCCATCTGCGGCCGTTTGCCATGATCGCGATCGCCACCACAACCGAAGACCACGCAGAGACGGCCGCCGCGCGCCAGTGCCGTCGGCCGCAAGGCGGTCAACGCATTTTCCAGGGCATCCGGCGTATGGGCGTAATCGACCACGATCAGCGGCTCGTCGTTGCCGCCCAGGCGCTCCATGCGCCCCGGCGGCGGCGTCAGTTCGGCCAGGCGACGCACGACATCGGCCGCCAGCAGACCGGCATCATGCAAGACGGCAGCGACGGCGAGCAGGTTGGAAATGTTGTAGGCGCCGACCAGAGCGGTATCAACGACGCCCCGACCATTCGGCAGGATCAGGTTGAAACGCTGACCGAAGGGCGTCTCGACCAACTCCTCGGCGCGCACCAGGGCCGGAAAATCGCGGCGCCCTTCGCCGATGGCGTAGCCCAGAACGCGCATGGCCGTGGTTTGGCGGATCAGTTTCAGGCCGAACTCGTCGTCCAGATTGATGATCGCCGTGCGCAGACGCGGCCAAGCAAAGAGCTTTTCCTTGGCCGCGGCATAGGCTTCCATCGTGCCGTGGTAGTCGAGATGGTCGCGCGTCAAATTGGTGAACACCGCAACATCGACCCGAGCTCCGCTCAGCCGCCCTTCCTCGATACCGATCGAACTGGCCTCCAGGGCGCAGGCGGCGGCGCGCTGAGCGCGGAAGCTGGCGAGATAGCGCATCAGGGTGGTGGCTTCCGGCGTCGTGAAGCCGGTTTCCGTCAAGGCGTCGGGAAAGCCGGCGCCCAGCGTGCCGATGATGGCGCAGGGTTTCGGGAAAGCCTGGGCGATACACTGACTGATCGTCGTCTTGCCGTTGGTGCCGGTAATCGCGATCAGCGACAGACCTTCGCTGGGATGGCCATAAACGGCATGGGCCAGCGGCCCGGCCAGGGCGCGCAGGGCGGCACCCGAAAAGTTGGCGACGGTCCACGCCGGATTCCAGACGAAGTCGCCGCCCGCCTGCCAGATCACCGCCAGCGCACCGCGCCCGATGGCATCGGCAATATAGCGCCGACCGTCGGCCAGGTCGCCGGGATAGGCCAGGAAAAGATCGCCGGGCTGCACCTGGCGACTGTCGTCGGCAACGCCGCTGGGTACGACACCCAGCGCCTCCAGACGATCGAGAATTTGGCGTGGCGAACTCACAGCGTCTCCTTGGCGGGGCCGGCCCCGGCCACCTGGACCGGGGCATCCGGCGGGATCCCCATGGTCCGCAGGGCACCGCTCATGATTTGCGAAAAGGCCGGCCCGGCGACATCGCCACCGTAATGGGCGCCGTTGGTCGGCTCGTCAATCATCACCGCAACAACCAGACGCGGCTCGCTGATCGGCGCCAGACCGACAAACGAGGCAACATATTTGCGGGCGTATACGCCGCCTTCGACCTTGTAGGCCGTTCCCGTCTTGCCGCCCACCCGGTAGCCCGGCACCCGCGCCTTGGGTGCGGTACCTTCCGGTTGCACCGCCATTTCCAGCATGGCACGGACTTCGCGCACGGTTTGCGGCGAGAAGACATTGATGCCACGCACCGGCGTGTCGTCGAGGCGGGTCAGCGACAAGGGCATCAGATCGCCGTCGCGGGCAAAGACGGTATAAGCCCGGGCCAACTGGACCAGGCTGACGGCAATACCATGGCCGTAGGACATCGTCGCCTGTTCGATCGGTTTCCAGTTTTTCCAGGGACGCAAACGGCCATTGACCTCGCCGGGGAAGCCGAGATTGGGCGCCTGGCCGAAACCGATGCTGTCGAACATCTCCCACATTTCCTTGGGCGGGAAGCCCAAGGCGATTTTTGCCGTACCAACGTTGGATGATTTCTGGATGACCTGGGCGACGGTCAGCGCGCCATGCGGGTGGGCATCGGAAATGGTGGCGCTGCCGATGGTCAGATGGCCCGGCGCGCAGTTGATAATGGTATCGAAGCGAACCTTGCCCTTGTCCAGCGCCAGGGCCGCCGTGAACGGCTTCATGACCGAACCCGGCTCGAACGTATCGGTCAGGGCCCGGTTGCGCAATTGGGCGCCGGACAGGCCGTGACGATTATTCGGGTTATAGGTCGGCCAGTTCACCAGAGCGAGGATCTCGCCGCTCCGCGTATCGATGACGATGGCCCCGCCGGCCTTGGCATTGTTCGCCTCGACCGCCGCCTTGAGGTTGCTATAGGCCAGATACTGGATTTTCGAATCGAGCGCCAGCCGGACATCCTTGCCATCCTGCGGCGGCTTGGTGGCCCCGACGTCTTCGACGATGTTGCCGCGCCGGTCGCGGATCACCGTCCGGCTCCCGGGATGGCCGAGCAGGCTCTGCTGAAAAGCCAGTTCGACGCCTTCCAGGCCCTTGTCGTCAACGCCGGTAAAGCCCACGATGTGGGCCGTCATGTCACCGGTCGGGTAATAGCGGCGATACTCCAGCTCCTGGTGCACCCCGGGCAATTTCAGGGCCGCGATCCGATCGGCGGTTTCCGGCGGCAACTGCCTTTTGACGAAGGTGAAGGTTTTTTCCGAGGCGATCTTGCCGTCCAGTTCGCGGACGCTCATGTCGAGCAGCTTCGCCAGTTGTTGTTTCTGGGCCGCCGACATCGTCCGGGCGTCGCCCGGAATGGCCCAGATCGACTTCATCGGCGTCGATACGGCGAGCATGTCGCCGTTGCGGTCCACGATCTTGCCGCGCGAGGCGGAAACTTCGATATCGCGGCGATAGCGCGAATCGCCCTTCTCCTGCAGGAAGTCGTTATTGATCACCTGCAGATAGAAACTGCGGCCGACCAGCAGCAGAAACGCCCCCATCAGCAGCAGCGCCACCGAACGCGAACGCCAGCCCTGCAACGCCAGTTGCAGCAGCGGGCTTTCGGTAAAGCGGTGACCGCGTTGCGGGCGACGACGCACGGCCATCAGGGCCTGCCTTTCTTGACCGCCGGCTTGGCAACTACCGGCGCCGCTGCCGGGCGCGCATCCGGCGACACCATGTGCAGACGATCCCGGGCGATCTGCTCGATCCGCGGATGGGTTGCCCAGGTCGACATTTCCAGTTGCAGCTGACCGTATTCGACATCCAGTTGCCGCGCCCGTTCCTGTTCCCCTTCGAGATCCTGGAAGAGCTTGCGCGCCCGATGCTGGGAGGTCACCACACCGAGCGCGCAAATGACCACGACCAGGAGAAGAATCATGTTGAAGCGGACCATCACATTTTTTCCGCGACGCGCATCACGGCACTGCGGGCCCGCGGATTGGCCGCGACCTCGGCCGCCGACGGCTTGATCATCTTGCCGACCAGACGCAACTTCGGTTTCGGCAACTGATCGGCGCGCAAGGGCAAGCCTTTCGGCAGATCATCGGCCACCGACTGCTGACGCAGGAAATTCTTGACGATGCGGTCCTCCAGCGAATGGAAGGAAATCACCACCAGGCGCCCCCCCGGCGCCAGCAGTTCAAGCGCCTGCGGCAGGGCTACCTCCAGCTGGCGGAGCTCTTGATTGATATGAATCCGTAGAGCTTGAAAGCTGCGCGTCGCCGGGTCCTGCCCTGGTTCACGGGTGCGCACGGTCGCGCGTACGATGGCCGCGAACTGACCTGTTGTGACAATAGGTTGTTCGAGCCGAGCAGCCACAACCTTCTTTGCAATCTGGAAAGCAAACCGTTCTTCGCCATAATTTCTAATAACCTCCGTGATATCCCTTATTTCGGCCCGCGCCAGCCACTCGGCCGCCGTCTCGCCCTGCGTCGTATCCATCCGCATGTCGAGCGGCGCATCCTGGCGGAAGCTGAAACCGCGCTCCCCATCGTCGATTTGCGGCGACGACACCCCCACGTCAAACAAAATCCCATCGACTTTCTGCAGGCCAGCCTCCTGCGCCGCTTCGGCAATTTCGCCAAAGGCGCGATGCACTAGCTGGAAACGGCCATCGGCCAACACCGCGCCCGCCGCAATCGCCTGCGGATCGCGATCAAGCGCCACCAGGCGCCCCTTTTCATTGAGCTCAGCCAGAATTCGGCGGCTATGCCCGCCGCGCCCGAAAGTGGCATCCAGATAGATGCCGTCCGCCTTGATCGCCAGGGACTGAACCGCTTCGTCGAGCAGCACCGTGACGTGGGTGCCACCCGCGGTCACAGCACCAGATCTCCGAAGCCCGGCGGCAGGTCGCCGGACAGCGCCTCCGCAGCCAGATCGTTCTGCTGCTTCCAGCCGGCCTCGCTCCAGATTTCGAAGTGGGTCCCCATGCCAACCAGAAAGACGGTTTTGCCGAGATTGGCGTAATCGCGCAATTCGGGCGCCACCAGAATGCGACCGGCGGAATCGAGCTCCTCGGTACGTGCATTACCGACCAGCACCCGTTTGATCGACGCGGCCCGCGGATCGAGGCTGGAGGCCTTGAGAATCTGGTCGCGAATCGGTTGCCAGGCCGGCGACGGGTAAAGCAGCAGGCAGCGGTGCGGATGCGCCGTCAGGACGAGCGCCCCCTCAGCGGCGGCGAGCAGGGGCTCGCGGTGCCTTGCCGGTATGGCAAGCCGCCCCTTCGCATCCAGACTGAGTGCTGCAGCCCCTTCAAACATCCCTTGCCTCGCTCCTCGTTTACCCACTTTTCAACACGTTTTCCCACTTTAGAGCAACAACCCCCCTCAGTCAATAGAAAAATCCGGAATTTTTTCTTACACAACAAGGACTTACGCACGCTTCGCAATGTGAATTTATGGAAAAAATTCCCTTAAAAATCAAGGCGTGAAATTCGACACTTAAAGTGACTTGTAAGGAGTCTGAGAAAACCCGCCCAAACCCCTACCCAAGGCATGCAAACGTGCTAAAAATTCCGAAAAACTGGCGTCCAAAGCCGCCTTCAACAGCACCAACCCGACACCCCGGCAGCAAAAACAAAGGGCGCCCGAAGGCGCCCCAGTTCGCTGAAATTGAGTGGCTTAGCGGAGCTGATTGAGCTTTTGCTCGATGCGCGCCAGAGGCACGGCACCGGGAACCCGCTCGCCATCGGTAAAGAACAGGGTCGGCGTACCGGAGATATTGAGCTTGCGGCCGAACTCCTGATTTCGAGCGATCGCCGTCACATCACAATCCTCTTTCGCAGGCGGCGCCTTGGCATCGATCATCCAGTCGTTCCAGGCTTTTGCCCGGTCCGCCGAGCACCAGATCTGCCGCGACTTGCGCACCGAATCCTCAGAGAGAATCGGATAGAGGAAGGTGAACACCGTGACGTTGTCGAGCTTGAGGAGATCTTTGGCCAAGCGCTTGCAATACCCGCAATTGGGATCCTCGAAAGTGACTAGGACGCGCTTGCCATCGCCGCGCACCTGTTTGACCGCTCGCTCCAGCGGCAATTCATTGAACTTGATGGCGGTCAGCTTCTTCATCCGCTCCTCGGTGACGTTCTTCATGGTCTTGGCATCGATCAACTGCGCCCCCAGCATGATGGCCGAGACCTTTTCGTCGGTATAGAAGATATTGCCATCGGCGTAGACCTCGTACAGACCGAGATAACCCGATTTGACGACGCTCTCCACCTTGCTGCCGAGCTTGGCTTCCATCATCCGCCGGATGTCAGCCTCGTCGGCCAGGGCCGAGGCAGCAAAGACCAACAACAGGGTGAGCGGCAACAATTTTCGGAACATGCAATTCTCCTAAAGGGCGCCCAGCGCGTAGCGCACCAGGATATTTTTTACAAAGGGCAAGCCATTGGTCAAATCAAGACCAAGATTACGCCAGGGACGCAAGGGAGAGGCACGGAACAGGCGCCGCAAGCCGTCTGTCGTGCTCTGCAAGAGCAGCGTCTCCTCGCGGCGCGCCCGCTGGTAACGCTGCAAAAAGCGCTCATCGCCAATGTCGTGCCAGGGCTGCGTCGCACTCAGCAAGTCCGCCAGTTGACGGGCGTCCTGAAAACCAAGGTTGATACCATGTCCCGACAGCGGGTGAATACCGTGCGCCGCATCCCCCACCAGGGCTAGACGCGGTGCCACGGTCTGCGGCACGCGGATCAGGCGCAACGGAAAGGCTACCGCCGGCGTCAGCAACTCCAAATCGCCGAGCACGTAAGCGCCGGCTTCGGCCACCCGCTGGCAAAGCGCCTCGGCGGACAGGGCACAAAGCCGGTCGGCATGCTCATCGGGGGTGGACCAGACAATGGAAATGCGGTTCCCGGGCAAGGGCAGATAGGCCAGCACGCCATCCTCACGGAACCACTGATGGGCAATATTGCGGTGTGGCTTAGCACAGGAGAAATTGGCCACCAGCCCTTTTTCGCCATACGGCGTAGTGCTGGCCGCCAAACCCGCCGTCTGACGCACCCAGGAATCGCGCCCGTCCGCCGCCACCACTAGACGGGCTGACAGAACCACGCCATCGCTCAACTGCAAGACCGCAGCATCATGCCTGAACTCGAGGCTGTGCGGACGATTCGGACAAAACAGCGTCAGATTGCTCTGGCGCTTGGCGATTTCCCAGAACTCTCCGGCCATCAAGGAGGATTCAAGAATCCAGCCAAGTTCGCTGACCCCGCTATCGAAGGCGGAAAACTCGAGCTTGCCACCGGCATCGCCAACTATTTGCATCGCCCGGATCGGCGCCATGCGCGCCGCATCGAGATGCCGCCAGGCACCGATGGCTTCGAGAAAATCGACATTGGCCGGACTGATCGCGTAAATGCGCGCATCCCAACCGGTCGGCCGGCTCGGCGGCTGGTGCTCGACCAGCGCGATGCGCAGCCGGGTATCGCGCAAGGCAACCGCCAGACTGGCACCCGCCAGGCCGCCACCAACAATGATCAGGTCAAAGTGCTGCATAACGGCAAGGCTGCCGCTTTACGGCGATCCGGCGGTCAGGCCGGAGTGCCGCCTGACGGAGGCTTGTTCTGCCGTGGGCGACGGTTATTGTTGTTGGTCCGCGGCCGATGCTTTTTCGGCTGACCACCAAGACCGCCGCCACCACCAGGCTTACCCTGATGCGGCAAACCACCGCCGACGTTGCCGCCATGCTCGTTAGGGGAGATCCGGTTACCCGGCGCCAACTGGATTTCTAGCTCGATGATTTCATCCCACTGCTCGTCCGTCCGATCACGTTCCGGAATAGACAGCAACTCGCGCAGGCGACGACGATTGTCGTTGGGCGGCGGAGGCGGCGGGGGCAAATTAACAGGAGGGTTTTCTGGGTTTGAATTAGTCATTGCAACAGTAAAAAGCGGAGCCCGTTAGCGCGAGCCCCGCATACAGTAATGCCAAATTACTTCTTCTTGGCAGCAGACTTCTTGGCAGCAACCGATGCCTTGAAGGCGGTACCGGCCGAAAACTTCGGCACCGTAGTGGCCGGAATCTTCAATGTTGCGCCGGTCTTCGGGTTCTTGCCGGTGCGCGCAGCGCGCTTGGCAGATTTAAACGTCCCGAAACCAACCAGGGTAACGGACTCCCCTTGAGTTACGGTTTTGACGACCGCAGCAATAATAGCAGACAGCGCCTTATCAGCGGCAGCCTTTGTAATACCAGCTTCTTTTGCAGCAACTTCGACCAGCTCGGATTTATTCATCTAAGTGACTCCTGTTACCTGTTAACGTTAAGAAAACTGGCCGTTTGAACGGCAGCGCAACAAAAGTAGCACACCTCGCTGGATAAGTGTTGGCATAGAAAGGCCATTTCGTCGCAGAACTGGGCAATTTTGTAATTTTCATACGTTGCCGCAGACAACTCGTCGCCAATCTCCCCTCAGGCACGCCACGGAGGCAGCCACCCTGCAGTCAGAAGACGGGCTTATCCCGGGACAACAGTCCGCCCGACAACAGGGCGATTTTCTTCGCCACACTCCCCGGCCCCACTGCCGAGCCGGCCAAACCGCGGCGACCAAAGGACTGTCTGGCGACACCTGTCGCCGCGCCCGCTTCCTTCGTCAAACCGTTTGTCAAGCGACAATTCGGCCAAATTGGCCAGTCTGCCACGCGCCATAGCGGGCAAACAGGGGACATCGCAGCGCCGCATCAAATCGCCACCCGTTCCATTCAGCGACGATTTCGCCACCAGTCATCGCCCCTTGCACTAATAGCAAATAACTATTTATTAAATACGTGCAATCAATTAGCCCAATCTTTCCACCCCCTCTAAGATCAGCCCATGTTCAATTTTTAACCCCACAGGAGAAAACCTCATGTCCATCATCAACACCGAAATCAAGCCCTTCAAGACCACCGCCTTCCACAACGGCAAATTCGTCCCGGTCAGCGACGCCGACCTCAAGGGCAAGTGGTCCATCGTCTTCTTCTACCCAGCCGACTTCACCTTTGTCTGCCCGACCGAGCTCGGCGACCTGGCCGATGTCTATCCGGAATTCCAGAAGCTGGGCGTCGAGTGCTACTCGGTTTCCACCGACACGCACTTCACGCACAAGGCCTGGCACGACACCTCCGACACCATCAAGAAGATCGCCTACCCGATGCTTGGCGACCCGACCGGCACGATCACCCGCAACTTCGGCGTGATGATCGAAGAAGAAGGCCTGGCGCTGCGCGGCACCTTTGTGATCAATCCGGAAGGGGTCATCAAGGTTGCCGAAATTCACGACCTGGGCATCGGCCGCGACGCCAAGGAACTGTTGCGCAAGGTGCAGGCCGCCCAGTACGTCGCCAGCCACCCGGGCGAAGTTTGCCCGGCCAAGTGGACCCCGGGCGATGCCACCCTGGCCCCGTCGCTGGATCTGGTCGGCAAAATCTGATTAGTCATTAGCTATTAGTCGTTAGTCGCTAGCGCAACCCGCTAGTCACTAGCGACTAATGTCTAGCAACTCGTACCCAGGAAAAAGCCATGCTCGATACCAACATCAAGGCCCAGCTCAAGGCCTACCTCGAAAAATTGCAACGGCCGATCGAACTGGTCGCCTCCTTCGACGACAGCGTCGCAGCCCAGGAAATGCGTGGCCTGCTGATGGACATCGCCGGACTGTCGGACAAGGTCAGCCTGCGCGAAGACGGCACTGCCGCACTGCGCCCGTCCTTCGCCATCGGCCGGCCCGGCGAAACGCCGCGTATCACTTTCGCCGGCATCCCGATGGGCCACGAATTCACCTCGCTGGTCCTTGCCCTGCTCCAGACCGGCGGCCATCCGCCCAAGGTCGACGCTGCCGTGATCGAACAGATCAAGGCCCTGCCCGGCAATTTCCGCTTCGAGACTTTCATTTCATTGTCCTGCCACAACTGCCCGGATGTCGTGCAGGCGCTCAACCTGATGGCCGTGCTGAATCCCGGCGTGACCAGCACGATGATCGACGGCGCGCTGTTCCAGGATGAAGTCGAACGCCGCAAGATCATGGCAGTGCCGACCGTCTTCCTCAATGGCGAGGAATTCGGCGCCGGGCGCATGAGCGCCGAGGAAATCATCGCGAAACTGGATACCGGCGCCACGGCGCGCGCTGCCGAACAAATCTCGACCAAGGAAGCCTTCGACGTCCTCGTCATCGGCGGCGGCCCGGCCGGTGCCTCGGCGGCCATCTACGCGGCCCGCAAGGGCATCCGCACCGGCCTGCTGGCCGAGCGCTTCGGCGGCCAGGTGATGGATACCGTCGGCATCGAGAACTTCATTTCGGTGAAAGCCACCGAAGGCCCGAAACTGGTCGCCGGTCTCGAGGAACACGTCAAGGAATACCCGGTCGACGTGATGAACCTGCAGCGCGCCAGCCAGTTGATTCCCGGCGAGCTCATCGAGATCAGGCTGGAAAACGGCGCCTCAGTGAAGAGCAAATCGGTGATTCTCGCCACCGGCGCCCGCTGGCGCGAAATGAACGTGCCCGGCGAACAGGAATACCGCGGCAAGGGCGTTGCCTACTGCCCGCACTGCGACGGGCCGCTGTTCAAGGGCAAGCGCGTCGCGGTGATCGGCGGCGGCAACTCCGGCGTCGAGGCAGCGATCGACCTGGCCGGCATCGTCGGCCACGTCACCCTGCTCGAATTCGACGGCCAACTGCGCGCCGATGCCGTGTTGCAGAAGAAGTTGCACAGTCTGCCCAACGTCACGGTAATCACCAGGGCGCTGTCCACCGAAGTCACCGGCAACGGCGAGAAGGTCAATGGACTGGTCTATCAGGAGCGCGACACGGAGATCGTGAAGCGCATCGAGCTCGAAGGCATTTTCGTACAGATCGGCCTGCTGCCCAATACCGACTGGCTCAAGGGCACGGTGAACCTTTCGAACCGCGGCGAAATCGAGATCGATGCCAAGGGGCAGACTTCAGTGCCCGGCGTCTTCGCAGCCGGCGACTGCACGACGGTGCCCTACAAACAGATCATCATCGCCATGGGCGCCGGCGCCACCGCATCGCTGAGCGCTTTCGACCACCTGATCCGGAGCTCGGCCCCGGCCTGAGCGCCGGTCGACAAAAAATGGCAGCCGCGGCTGCCATTTTTTTCGTCTGCGAATAGGGCTTAGCCCTTCAGATACTCGGCTGCATCCAGCGCGAAATAGGTCAGGATGCCGTCGGCCCCGGCCCGCTTGAAGGCGAGCAGGCTTTCCAGCACGCAGGATTTTTCATCCAGCCAGCCGTTCTGGAAGGCCGCCTTGAGCATGGCGTACTCGCCGCTCACCTGGTAGGCGTAGGTCGGCACGCCGAACTCGTCCTTGACCCGGCGCACGATATCCAGATAGGGCATACCCGGCTTGACCATGACCATGTCGGCACCTTCCTCGAGATCGAGCGCCACTTCCTTCAGCGCCTCGTCGGAATTACCCGGATCCATCTGGTAAGTGTACTTGTTGCCCTTGCCCAGGTTGGCCGCCGAACCCACTGCGTCACGGAATGGCCCGTAAAAGGCCGAAGCATATTTCGCCGAATAGGCCAGGATGCGGGTGTGGATGAAGCCACCGCCATCAAGCGCCGCGCGGATGCTGCCGATCCGGCCGTCCATCATGTCCGAGGGTGCGACCACGTCGACACCGGCGGAGGCATGACACAAGGCCTGCTTTTGCAGCACGGCGACCGTTTCGTCGTTGAGCACGTAGCCGCTGGCGTCGATCAGACCGTCCTGGCCATGCGTCGTGTAGGGATCAAGGGCGCCATCGGTAATCACGCCCAGTTCCGGGAACTCGCGCTTCAGGGCGCTGACCACCGTCGGCACCAGGCCATCGGGATTGAAAGCCTCTTCCGCCGCCAGCGATTTGCGCGTCGCATCCACTACCGGAAACAGCGCCAGCGCCGGAATGCCAAGTTTGACGGCGCGCTCGGCCGTTTTCAGCAGGACATCCAGCGACTGCCGCTCGACGCCGGGCATCGAGGCAACCTTCTCGATGCGCCCCTCTCCCTCAAGGACAAAAACCGGGTAAATGAAGTCATCAACGGTCAGGACCGACTCCCGCATCAAACGACGCGAGAAATCATCGCGCCGCATCCGGCGCATGCGGGTGGCGGGAAAACGTCCGGTAGCACTCATGCTTCAACCTCAACAAATTGGTAAGAAAAATTTCGGAACAGTGAGGAACTTTTGATATCGCTCCCCGTCAGACTCAGCAGATGGCTCGCGCCATCTCCCGCTTCACCTCCCTGAGCGGGCGCCTTGACCCCTGTTAAGGCATTTTGGCCCCCGGACCCCCCTTATCCGGGGGCCCTTTGTTTTCTTTCTTCTTGATTTCGATATCCAGCCAGGCCGCCAACACCGCCTCAGCCTCTTCGACCCCGGTCTTTTTCAGACTGGAAAACAATTGCGCCGAGTACAACTCGGCGTCGCCCCACGTTGCCACCTCCGCCTTGACCGAACGCAGCGCCTTGGTCTGCTCCTGACGGCTCAGCTTATCCGCCTTGGAAAGAAGAATATGGATCGGCCGGCCGGTCGGTCGAAACCAGTCGATCAGCTTCAGATCGAGATCGGTCATCGGCCGGCGGATATCCATGATGACCACCAAACCGGCCAACTGGTCCCGCTTACTGAGATAAGGACCGATCAGGCCTTCCCACTGCGAGCGGATGGCCTCAGGGGCCTTGGCATAGCCGTAACCGGGTAGATCGACGAAATACTTGCCGTCGGCCAGCGTGAAGTAATTGAGGTGTTGCGTCCGGCCCGGTGTCTTGCTGACATAGGCGAGGCGGACGCGCCCGGCCAAGGTGTTGATGGCGGATGATTTTCCAGCATTGGAACGGCCGGCAAAGGCAACTTCGCGGACGGAATCCTGCGGTAAATCACGGAGATTGGCGACGGTGGTCAGGAAGACCGCCTGTTGGAACAGAGGCATAAAAAACTCGGAAGACGCGCCAAGAGGGCGGCGAACTAATATAGAATAGCAGGTTTGAAACTTCCGTTCCGGCCAAAGCGCCCACAAACGCGTACAAGGAGCTCGAAAATGATTCGTACCGCGGCACTGGCAATCCTGCTTGCCTCCAGTTTGATCGCCAATGCATCCGAAGAAGCCAAGGTCAAAGCTGACCCTGCCAAGGGCAAAGTCATCGCCGAAACCGTCTGTGTTGCCTGCCATGGCGCCGACGGCAACAGCGCCATTTCTGCCAACCCCATCCTGGCCGGCCAAGTCGAAGAATACATCGCCAAACAGTTGAAGAATTTCAAATCGGCTGATGGCAAACCGGCCGTTCGCAACAACCCGATCATGGCCGGCATGGCTGCCGCCGTTCCTGACGAAGAAATCCCGAATGTTGCCGCCTGGTTCGCCAGCCAGAAGATCAAGCCGGCCGCCGCCAAGGATGACAAGTTGGCCGCCGAAGGTCAGAAGATCTGGCGCCAGGGCAACTTCAAGAAAGGCACCCCGGCCTGCGCCGGCTGCCACGGCCCAGCCGGTGCCGGCCTGCCCGCCCAGTACCCCCGTCTGGCAGGTCAATATCCGGAATACACCGAATTGCAGCTGAAGGCCTTCCGGGCCGAAGAACGCGGCAACGATGCCGAAAAAGTCATGCGCACCATCGCCGCCAAGCTGTCTGACGCGGAAATCAAGGCCGTCGCCGAATACGCCGCCGGCTTGCGCTAAGCAGGCAAACCCAGAAAAAGGCAGCTCCGGCTGCCTTTTTTGTTTGGCGCAACGCTTGGCAGCCGGCACGCACGGGAATAGACTCAGCTCACTATAAACAAACCCACAGAGAGGAGACATCCCATGAAAACACTCAAACAGATGCTCGCCGAAAAGACTCGCCCACTGGCCGTTGTCGCCCCGGGCGATACCGTCTTTCATGCCCTCAGCGTGATGGCGGCCAACGACGTTGGCGCCTTGCTGGTCCTTGATGGCGAACAATTGGTCGGCATTTTCTCCGAGCGTGATTACGCCCGCAAAATCATCCTGCACGGCAAGTCCTCGAAAGAGACACTGGTTCTCGAAGCAATGAGCGACCGCGTCGCTTACGTGACCCCGAGCGCAACGCTCGAGGAGTGTATGGCGCTGATGACGGAAAGACATTTTCGTCACCTGCCGGTACTCAACGATGACGCCAGTCTCGCCGGCGTGATTTCAATCGGCGACCTGGTCAAAGAGACGATCAGCTCTCAACAATTCCTGATCAGCCAACTAGAACATTACATCGCCAGTTGAGCCACGAGACCGGGCAAGCTCGCCGGTTTCCTTGCCACCCCAGCCTTACGGGAAAATTCCCTGATGATTCACTGGCAACCCGACGATCGACAGCTCGGCCGGCTCAAAAGCGCCCTTTTCCTGATTTGCCTGCTGCCTGGCGGGCGCCTGCTGTGGATCGCCCTGAGTGGCGATCTTGCGGCTTATCCGGAGCAGTTCGTCGGGCGCTGGACCGGCCTCTGGACTTTCAACTTTCTGCTGCTCACCCTGGGCATTTCGCCATTGCGCGCCATCACTCAACTGCATTGGCTGCTCCGCCTGCGGCGCATGCTCGGACTGTTCGTCTTTTTTTACGCGACCCTGCATTTCTTCAGTTTCATTGGCCTTGCGCACGAATTTGCCATCAACGAAATCGCCCGCGACGTACTCAAACGCCCCTTTGTCACCGTCGGCTTTGCCGCCTTTGTGTTGCTAATTCCGCTCGCCGCGACCTCTAACCCATGGGCAATCCAGTGGCTGGGCGGCCGCAAATGGCAGGAACTGCACCGCAATATCTATTTGATCGGAATTCTTGCCAGCCTGCATTACCTCTGGCTGAGCAAAACCAGTGCCCTGCTCTGGCCGATCGGCTATACGCTGGCACTGGGCATCCTGCTCGCCTGGCGGATACGCGAACGGCGGCGCAAGGCAATTCCCGTCCCCGCGACCCGAACCAGCAAACCCTTGCGTTATTTCAAGGACAAACCCGATTAACCTTTAACAACGCAATTGAACCGCAGAGACGCAGAGATGCCGAGGAAAAACAAAGGCTTGCCCGGATGATTCGGCACCCCTCGGGGTGAGCCGAAAAACTGACGCTGGCAATTGTTTTCACGTTCTTCTCGGCTCCTTGGCGCCTCTGCGCTAACCTTCAGGTTAACCGTTTTTTCGCGGCAGATCGAAGCGAACGATAGCCCGTCCGTCCGGCGCCTGCTTGGCCTCGGCCTTCCAGGCGTGGCCGTAGACGACTTCAAAAGTCGCCGGCAACTTGCCGTCACGCCGCATCTTTTCATAGGCCGCCCGGGCCGCGGCCCAGGCCTGACGACCGGTCAGACCATGGCGCCGGGCTTTCATGGCGCAGGACGAGCCGGCCGCACGCAATTCGGCGAACATGGCGTCCAGATCATCGTACGTCAGCGTGATAACTTCCATGTCCATCACCGGATCGGCAAAACCACAACCGACCAGCATGTCGCCAAGGTCGTGCATATCGATGAAACGTTGGGTATGGGCGTAACCATCAGAGAAGGCCGTGCGCAACTCCTTCAGCGTATCCGGCCCCAGCGTCGAGAACATCAGCAGCCCACCCACCTCCAGTACCCGATGCGCCTCGGCCAGAGCCGGCAAGGGGTCATCCAGCCAATGCAGCAGCAGGTTGGACCAGAGCAAGGTGGCCGAGCGCGCCGCAAGCGGCAGGCTTGCCGCGTCGGCTGCCAGGCGCAGCGGCCCGTTCGCCTGCCCCAACCCGAGCCAGCGTTGCCAACCCGGACGGGCGACCGGCGCGGCTTGCAGCATGGCCGGAGCGATATCCAGACCAAGCAACTCGGCCGCGGGATAACGGGCGGCCAGGGCGGCGAAACTGCCGCCCCGGCTGCAACCGAGATCAACGATACGGCGCGGCTCGAGCTTTACGTAGTCGAGCCGCTCGAGCATCCGCCGGTCGATCTCGCGGGCCAGGAAATCGCCCTGCGAGTAAGTATCGGCGACGCGCGAAAAGCGTCGAGCGACCTGTGGTCGATCGACGAAACCGGCGTTCAAACTGCCTTGATGCCCAGACGGGCAAACAGCGCGTCGTCGCGATCGACATCCGGATTGCCGGTAGTCAGCAGGAAATCGCCGTAGAACATCGAATTGGCGCCGGCCAGGAAGCACAGCGCCTGCAACTCGTCGCTCATTTCCTGGCGCCCGGCCGACAGGCGAACCCAGGATTTCGGCATGGTGATGCGGGCGGCCGCGATGGTGCGCACGAACTCGAAGGGGTCAAGGCGCGGATTGTCGGCCAGCGGCGTCCCAGGAATCGGTACGAGATTGTTGATCGGCACGGATTCCGGCGGCTGCGGCAGGTTGGCGAGCTGGACGATGAGCGCGGCGCGGTTCTTGCGCGACTCGCCCATGCCGACGATGCCGCCCGAGCAGACATTGATGCCGGCATCGCGCACCTGGTCGAGCGTATCGAGACGATCTTCCTGGGTATGCGTCTTGATGACCTGACCGTAGAATTCCTTGTCGGTATCGAGATTGTGGTTGTAGTAGTCGAGGCCCGCTTCCTTCAGCTTCTCAGCCTGGCCTTGTTGCAACATGCCGAGCGTAACGCAAGTCTGCATACCGAGCGCCTTGACTTCGCGCACCATGTCGAGCACGCGCTCGAGATCGTTATCCTTCGGCCCCTTCCAGGCGGCGCCCATGCAGAAGCGCGAAGCGCCCTTGTCCTTGGCGGCCTGGGCCGCGGCCACCACCTGGTCGAGCGGCATCAGGCGCTCGCGCTCGGTATCGGTATCGTAGCGGGCCGACTGCGAGCAGTAGCCGCAATCCTCAGAACAACCGCCGGTTTTGACCGAGAGCAGGGTCGAACGCTGCACGGCGTTCGGATCGAAATTTGCGCGATGCACGCCTTGCGCCCGCCAGACCAGATCCATCAGCGGCATTTCATACAGGGCGAGCACTTCGGCGAGAGTCCAGGCGGCACCGGAGGCGGCCTGCGGAAGGGAAGAAACGGCAGAGAGCGAGCTTGCTTGCATGAATGGCCTTGCTGAAAAAATTCGTTGAAAATGCAACTACGAGCGCTACGATAATTCTGAATTACCGAAAGCCCAAGGTGACAATTTTACCCCAGCCCCATCCGCTGCGACAGTTCGGGCAGCAACTGACCGATCTGCTGCTGCCCGGCAGTTGCCTGCTCTGTGGCGCCGACAGCGGCAGGGCGCCGTTCTGCCCGGCCTGCGCCGCCGACCTCCCGCCCCTGCCGGCGGCGCGCTGCCCACAATGCGGCGAACCCAGCACGCAGGGCGAGCGCTGCGGCAGTTGCCTTAAGGAACCGCCCCACTTTGCCGGCACGCTGGCGCTTTTCCGCTACGATTTTCCGGCCGACCGCATCATTCACGCCTTGAAATATGGCCACCAACTGGCCGTTGCCGACTGGCTCGGCGAGCTATTGGCGGCGCGGCTAGGCGGCCGGCAATTCGACCTGGTCGTGCCCTTGCCGCTCCACCCTGACCGTTTGCGCGAACGCGGCTTCAATCAGGCCGTCGAAATCGCCCGAGCGCTCATTCGAGCATCCAAGCAAAAACTGGCGGTGGATTGTCTGTTCCGAATTCGCGCCACGCCGCCGCAAGCCGCACTGGCCTTGAAAGACAGGGTGCGCAATGTCCGCCAGGCTTTTGAATGCCGCCGGGAGATCAGCGGCCAGCACATCCTGCTGATCGACGACGTGATGACCAGCGGCGCCACACTGAACGAAGCAACCCGCATTCTCATGCTGCACGGCGCCCGCCGGGTCGACGTGGCGGTGGCGGCGCGGGCCTTGAAACATTAGGCGACACTTTCGTGTTTTAATCCGCAGCCCTGTCCCGCCCTCGAAATCTACCCAGTGATCGCCGTCGTCCTCTACCAGCCGGAAATTCCGCCCAATACCGGCAACATCATTCGTCTGTGCGCCAACACCGGCGCCGAACTGCATCTGGTCGAACCCCTGGGGTTTGACATCACCGACAAGGGCTTGCGCCGGGCTGGCCTCGATTATCACGAATACGCCCGCGTATCCCGGCACGCCGACTGGGCGGCCTGCAAAGCCGCCCTGGCCGGCCGGCGCCTGCTGGCGATGACCACCAAGGGACAGGCCAGCCCCTATTCACTGAGCTTGCAAAGCGACGATGTCTTTGTCTTCGGCCGGGAAACCAGCGGCCTGCCGCCGGATGTGCTCGCCGAGTTTCCCCCGGAACAGCGCCTGCGCCTGCCGATGCAGCCGGGCCAACGCAGCCTCAATCTGTCGAATGCGGCGGCCGTGACCGTCTTCGAAGCCTGGCGCCAGGGCGGCTTCGCCGGCTCGCTTTAGGCGGCCTCTTCCTTCGGATCGCGGGCCATGAGCTGTTCGACGGCCTGCGCCGCGCTCAGCCGGCCATCCAGCACGGCCGCCACAGCCTTACAGATGGGCATATCGACCCCTAACTGGCTGGCCAGACGATCAACCTCGCGCGCCGTATAAACCCCTTCGGCAACATGCCCCAGCTCGGCCAGAATCTGCGCCAGCGACTTGTTCTCGGCCAGCCCCAGACCAACCCGGCGGTTGCGCGAGAGATCGCCGGTGCAAGTCAGGATCAGGTCGCCCATGCCGGCCAGGCCCATGAAGGTCTCGCGTTGCGCCCCAAGGGCCAGACCAAGGCGGGCAATTTCGGCCAGACCGCGGGTGATCAGCGCCGCCCGGGAATTGAGACCGAGCCCCAAACCATCGCAGGCGCCAGTAGCGATCGCCAACACATTCTTGACGGCACCGCCAACCTCGACACCGACCAGATCGTCGTTGGCATAGACGCGCAGACGACTGGTATGCAACTGGCGCGCCGCCTCGCGGGCAAAAATCCGGTTATTGGCCGCCAAGGCGACCGCAGTTGGCTGACCGGCCGCCACCTCTTCGGCAAAACTCGGACCGGACAAGGCACCGCACACCGCGTTCGGTCCCAGCACGTCGGTGACCACCTGATGCGGCAGCTTGCCGCTGCCCGCTTCAAAGCCCTTGCACACCCAGAGGAGAGGCTGAGTCGAGCCGAGAGCGCGCAAATATTCAGCCGTCGGTCGCAAGCCGGCGGTCGGCGTAGCCACCACCAGCAGATCGGCCGCCGCCACTGCCGCCGCGAAATCGATCGACACCCTGACCGTGGCGGGCAGCTTGTAGCCGGGGAAGAAACGGCTGTTTTCCCGCGTCTTCAGCAAATCGGCGGCCACATCCTCTTCCCGCGACCAGAGCGTGACCTCGTGCTTGCCGGCAAAGGCGATGGCGAGGGCCGTGCCCCAAGCGCCGGCCCCGAGCAAGGTGATATTCATAGACCCCAGACCTGGTTGGCGCGAACATAGCCGACGCTACCATCACGCAGGCGTATCTTGGCCCAGCCGGGCGAAGCTGCCTCGACGAAGTCGACCGCCACCCATTTTTCCAACTGACCGAGAACCGGCGCCTCCGGCTTGTCCGCCTGATGCATTTCAGCCCTCGCCGCCGTCACGATCAGGGTCCGCCGCTCACTGACTTGTCGCGACTCGATCCAGGCCAGCGTGCCTTCGGCATCGCGCACCTTGAACCAGCCCTCCAGCCGAACTACCACTTCAACCGGGGTCTGCGCCTTGATCAGATAGAGCTTCTTGCCCTTCTGCGACGGCGCATCGTAAAGAATCGCCGCCGGCACGTCGACCGAGCGATAGTCGATCGCCGAAGCGCCTCCGGCGACACCGAGCAGTAAAAGGACAGCCAGCGTCCGACGGACCATGGTCATCATTTACTGAATGGTCGGCTCAGCCGGAGCCGCGGCCTGCTCCTGCAGACGCTGCATGTACATGGCTTCGAAATTGACCGGCTGCAGCACGATGGGCTGGAAGCCGGCACGCGTCACGGCGTCGGAAATCGCTTCCCGGGCATAGGGGAAGAGAATGTTTGGGCAAGCCACGGCGATCAGCGGCTGCACCTGATCTTCCGGCACATTGACGATGCGGAAGACGCCGCCCTGACCGACTTCGACCAGGAACACCGTCTTCTCGCCCAGCTTGGCCGTCACGGTGACCGTCAGCACGACTTCGAAAACGCCTTCGCCAACCGGGCGGCCACTGCTCGCCAAATGGATTTCGACCTGCGGCGCTTCCTGTTCCAGGAAAATTTCCGGGGCATTCGGCACCTCGACGGACAAATCCTTGACATAGAGCTTTTCGATCCCGAAGACGGGCTGTTCGTTTTGTTCCATTATTTTCTTTCAGTAAGTGGTTGGATAATTCAGATGGCGCCGGCCAGCAACGCCTTCAATTCACCGGCAGCATCAAGCGCGTAGAGATCGTCGCAACCCCCGACATGGGTTTCCCCGATGAAGATTTGCGGCACCGTCCGGCGCTTGGTTTTCTGCATCATTTCATCACGCCGCTCGGGATCGAGATCGACGCGAACCTCCTCGATCGCCGTCACGCCGCGCTCGCTCAGCAAGCGCTTGGCACGAATGCAGTACGGACAGACCGCGGTCGTATACATCAGCACCCGGGCCGTCATTTATTGCGACTTCCCTTCTTGACCGGATAACCGGCCCCGACCCAGGCATCAACGCCGCCGGCCAGGCTATGCACATTGCTGAAACCGAGCTTGGCCAGCGCGCCGCAGCCCTTGACCGAGCGCACGCCGGCCGCACAACAGACGATCAGCGGCTTGTCCTTGAATTTCTCGATCTCGCTGACGCGATCGCCCAGCTTGCTGAGCGGAATATTTTTCGCATCTGGTAGATGGCCGGCGGCGAATTCATCGACTTCGCGGACATCGATCACCTGGGCATCCTGCCGATTGATCAACAGCGTCGCCGCGGCCGGCGTCAGCTCGTTGGCGCCGGAACGCATAAACAAGGGCCAGAGCAGACCAAGGCCACTGATCATGACAATCGAGATGAGCAGGATGTTCTGGTTGATAAACTCCATCGGTATCGGCATTACTTAATTCTCCACACCACAAAAAACTTCGCGCATCATACCGACGAGCTGCAGGGTGCGCTGATCGCCCACCCGATAAAAAACACGATTGGCATCCTTGCGCGTCAGCAAAACGCCTTTTTCACGCAAAATGGCCAAATGTTGGGATATGTTGCTCTGCGAGGTACCGACACTATCGACGATATCCTGCACGCAGGCTTCCTGATCGCCCACCACGCAAAGGATCTTCAAGCGGAGCGGGTGCGCGATGGCTTTCAGCGCGCGCGCCGCCATCTCGATATGTTCCTGCTTTTCGATCAGATTGAAGGAGGGTTTTTCCAAGATGATAAAACCTCGTTATGGGTTAATGGATCATTATAAAATAACGGTTTGGGTTTCGCCGACCTTAATCATCCCCCCCTTCGAGAACCGTGCGTGCAAATTCGCTCAGTAGCGCCCCGCCCAGCTTCGCGATCTGAGCAACAGGAAAACCCAGTGCACCATTGGCCCCGCGCTTCGAGCAACAACCGCCCAGCCCCCCTGGGCCTGGCGCTACTGGCCGCCTTGCTGCTCACCGCCGCCCCGATTGCGGCCAAACCACCGGCCGAGAAAAAAGCCGCCAGCCCGACTTCGACGCCGGAAATTGCCGAGAAACAGGCCGACCTCGGCGAATTGCGCAACCGCCTCGATGGCCTGCGCAAGGATCTCAGCACCAGCGAGGGCAACAAGGCCGATGCCGCCGACCGCCTGCGCGAATCGGAACGTCAGATTTCCCGCCTGCAGCGCGAACTGCTCGAGCTCGCCGAACAACGCGAGCAATTGGAGAAGAAACTCAATAGCCTGGAACAGCAGTCGCACGAACTGGGCGCCACCCTCTCCCAGCAGCAGGCGCAGCTAGAAAAACTGCTCTACAAGCAATACCTGCGCGGCACCCCGGATTCGCTGCAACTGCTGCTCAACGGCAACGATCCCAACCAGATGGCGCGCGACCTGCACTACATGTCGGCCATTGCGCTATCCCGCGCCGAGCTGATGGGCGAAGTCAATGCCACACTGGAACGCAAGAAAGCCCTGGCCGCCGACACCAAGGAACGGGCCAACGAATTGCAGGAAGTCGCGGCGCAACAGCAGCAACGACGGGCCGAACTGGAAAAGCAGCGCGAGGAACGGAAAAAGCTGTACGGCCAGATCTCCGACAAGGTGAACGCCCAGCGCAAGGAAATCGGCAATCTGCAACAAAACGAGAAACGCCTGACCCAGTTGATCGACCGCCTGGCGAAAATTCTTGCCGCCCAGGCGGCGCAGGCCGCCCAAGCCGCCCGCGCGGCAGAACAGGCACGGGCCGCCGAAGCGGCCCGCCTGGCCGAAGCCAACAAACGAAAAGCGCGGCCGCCACCGGAGGCCAAAGAAGCGCCCCGCGTCGCCCAGAATAGCGAACCGCCCCGCCCAAAAACCAGTCCAGCCGAAAATCACTTCGAACCGGTCGCCAGCGATGGCAGCTTTGCCCGTCACAAAGGCAATCTGCGCCTGCCGGTACGCGGCTCGGTAGCCGGCCGTTTCGGCTCGCCACGCGACGGCGGCGGCACCTGGCGCGGCCTCTTCATCAAGGCCGGCAATGGCAGCGAGGTCAAGGCGGTGGCCGGTGGACGCGTCGTCTTCGCCGACTGGATGCGCGGTTTCGGCAACCTGCTGATCGTCGACCACGGTGACGCCTATTTATCCATTTACGGCAATAACGAATCGCTGCTCAAACAGGTCGGGCAAGCCGTAAAAGGCGGAGAAACGGTGGCCACCGTCGGCAATAGCGGGGGCAATCCGGATTCCGGTTTATACTTTGAACTCCGCCACCAAGGGCAACCGATCGACCCGATGAAATGGGCTAGTTTGAAATGAGCAAAACAAAAACCATCAGCTTGGCCTTAGGCAGCTTCGTCGCCGGCGCCCTCATCAGCCTCCACCTGCCGGCCCTGGCCGAAAAGGACGTCAAGACCGGCCTGCCGATTGACGAGCTGCGCACCTTTGCCGAGGTCTACAGCGCCATCAAGCAGGGCTACGTCGAACCGGTCGACGACAAGAAGATGATCACCAATGCCATTTCCGGCATGCTCTCCAATCTCGACCCGCACTCCGCCTACCTTGACGCCGATTCCTTCAAGGATCTGCAGGTCGGCACCCAGGGCGAGTTCGGCGGTCTGGGCATCGAAGTCGGCATGGAAGACGGTCTGGTCAAGGTCGTCTCGCCGATCGAGGACACCCCGGCCTACCGCGCCGGCCTGAAGGCTGGCGACCTGATATTCAAGCTCGACGATACGCCGGTCAAGGGCCTGACCTTGAGCGACGCCGTCAAGAAAATGCGCGGCAAACCGAAGACGCCGATCAAGCTGTCGATCATTCGCAAGGGTGAGTCCAAACCGCTCGAAGTCACGCTGATTCGCGAAGTAATCAAGGTCCAGAGCGTCAAGTCGAAGTTGGTCGATGGCTACGGCTGGGTGCGCATCACCCAGTTCCAGGAAAACACCGTGGCCGAACTGGCCAAGCATATCGGCGGCCTGTACAAGGACGGCAACAAGCCCAAAGGCCTCGTCCTCGACCTGCGCAACGATCCGGGCGGCCTGCTCAACGGGGCCATCGGCGTATCCGCCGCCTTCCTGCCGCCGGATACGAAAGTCGTCTCGACCGACGGCCGCACCGAAGACGCCAAGCAGGAATTCCGCGCCCGCGCCCAGGACTACCTGCGCGGCAGCAAGGAAGATCCGCTGAAAACGCTACCCGTCGATGTCAAGAAAATCGCCATGGTCGTACTGGTCAATGGCGGCTCCGCCTCGGCCTCCGAAATCGTCGCCGGCGCCCTGCAGGACCACAAGCGCGCCATCGTCGTCGGCACTCAGACCTTCGGCAAGGGCTCCGTCCAGTCGGTGCTGCCGCTGCCCGGCAATACCGCCATCAAGCTGACCACGGCCCGCTACTACACCCCTGACGGCCGCTCAATCCAGGCCAAGGGTATCGTCCCCGACATCGTCGTCGAAGAGTCGGCCAACGGCAGCAGCGGCATGCATCTCCGCGAAGCCGACCTGGATCGCCACCTGATCAACGACAAGGAAAAGGAAGCCGCCAAGGAGGCGACCAAGCAGGAAGCCAAGCCGGCGGCTAAAACCACGGCCAAACCCGGCAAGGACAAGAACAAGGAAGACGGCGAAGACGATCTGCCGGCCCGCCTGGAGTATGCCAGCCCGGCCGACTACCAGTTCCAGCAGGCGCTCAATCTTCTCAAGGGCTTGCAGATCATGCAGAATAAGACGAAGGACTGATTCCCCGTGGGAGGAATGATGGCTTCTACCGATCTGAAGAAACATCGCAACATCCTGTTCGCCAAGTTCCCGCCCGGCCAGGTGCCGGAAGCGGCTGACGACCTGAAACGTATCGACGAAGTGGAAGTCGCCCCGAAGACCGAAAAACGGGAGGTCGAGGTGACCTACGAGTTGTTGCAGCACACGCTGCTGGAACTCGAGGAGCACCTCGAGGACAAGGGCTACCACCTCGACAACACGCTGATGAGCAAGCTGACCCGAGCCCTGATCCATTATGTCGAGGACACCCAGCTCCACAATCTGGCGGCGCCCGAAAAGCGCCTGAAACGTTCGGCCGACGAAGCCTACGTTCAGGCCTGGGAACACCACCCGCACGGCGATTACGACGAAACCCCGGCCGAGTGGCGAGAGTATAAGTAGCTATTAGGATTGAGGATCGAGCTGTTAGCAAAACCACTCGATCCTCGATCCTAACAACTCGATCCTAAAATGACTGACGACCAACTTCTCCGCTACAGCCGCCACATCCTGCTCGACGCCCTCGGTATCGAAGGCCAGGAACGCATCCTGGCCAGCCACGCCTTGATCATCGGGGCTGGCGGTTTGGGCTCGCCGGCGGCGCTCTACCTCGCCTCGGCCGGGATCGGGAAAATCACCCTGGTCGATAACGACACGGTCGATTTCACCAACCTGCAACGACAGATTCTCCATACCCAGGCCCGGGTTGGCATGGCGAAAGCCGAGTCGGGCAAGCTGGCACTGAGCGCCATCAATCCGGAAATCGACATCGTGCCGCTACAGGAACGGCTGGCCGGCGAAGCGCTTGACGCGCTGATCGCCACCGCCGATGTCGTGCTCGACTGTACCGACAATTTCGCCACCCGCCACGCCATCAACCGCGCCTGCGTTCACCACAAGAAACCCCTGGTGTCCGGCGCCGCCATCCGTTTCGACGGCCAGATCAGTGTCTACGACCTGCGTCGCGACGACTCGCCGTGCTACCACTGCCTGTTCCCGGAAGACAACGAGGTCGAGGAGGTCCGTTGCGCCATCATGGGCGTCTTCGCCCCGCTGACCGGCATCATCGGCACCATGCAGGCCGCCGAGGCCCTGAAACTGGCGGCCGGCATCGGCGAATCGCTGACCGGCCGACTGCTGCTGCTCGATGTGCTGGATATGGAGTGGCGTACCGTGAAGTTCAAGAAGGATCCCGGCTGCACGGTTTGCGGCGCGCCCACCTAGCCGATCGTTACAGCACAGACACGTCGGTTGCCCTAGACCGGCCGGGCGAGAATCCGGATATCGTTGCCGACCATCCGCAGATCGCGAATCTGCAGTTGTTGTTTGCTCTCCAGGCTGGTCAGGGCCGGCAGGTTGAACAAGCCGTTGGCGGCATCGCCGATCAGGCAGGGCGCCAGATAGAGCAGCAGTTCGTCAACCAGGCCGGCGCGCATGAGCGAACCATTCAATTTGAAACCGGCCTCGGCGTGCACTTCATTGATGCCGCGCCGAGCCAGTTCTTCAAGCAGCGCCGGCAATTCCACCTTGCCGGCGGCATTGGGCAGGATCAGCACGTCGGCACCGGCCGCCCGCAGCGCGGCGATTTTTTCCGGCAGTTCGACCGCCCCGGCCAGCAACACCGGGCCGCCTTGCAGAATTTTGGCCGTCAGCGGCGTTTCCAGCCGGCTATCGACCACCACCCGCAGCGGCTGGCGGGAGGTTTCGACGGCGCGCACATTGAGTTGCGGATCATCGTCGCGCACCGTGCCGAAGCCGGTCAGGATGGCGCAGGCACGGGCTCGCCAGGCATGGCCGTCGCGCCGCGCGTCGGGTCCGGTGATCCACTGGCTGAGGCCGTTCTGCAATGCCGTCTTGCCATCCAGACTGGCTGCGGCTTTCAGGCGCAACCACGGGCGCCCACGGGTCATCCGCGAGACAAAACCGATGTTCAGTTCGCGCGCTTCGTTTTCCAGCAAACCGCTGGCCGTTGCGATGCCGGCCGCCTGCAGCAGCGCCAGACCTTTACCCGCCACCAGCGGATTGGGATCGCTCATCGCCGTGACGACACGACCGACTCCGGCAGCGATCAGGGCTTCGGCACAAGGCGGCGTCCTACCGAAATGGCCGCACGGCTCCAGCGTCACATAGGCCGTGGCGCCACGGGCCCGCTCGCCGGCGGCACGCAGGGCGTGCACTTCGGCATGCGGCTCGCCGGCCTTTTGATGCCAGCCTTGGCCGACGATTTCGCCGTCGCGTACCAGGACACACCCCACCCGCGGATTCGGCGAGGTCGTCCACAGGCCCTGCTCGGCCAACTGCAGGGCACGCGCCATCATGCCGTGATCGACGGCGGTAAAGCTCATTTTTTCTTGCTGGCCGGGGAGACTTCGCGGATTGCCTTGGAAAAGGCATCGACGTCTTCAAAATTGCGGTAAACCGAGGCAAAGCGGATGTAGGCCACCTTGTCGAGCTTTTTCAACTCGCGCATCACCAGTTCGCCCAGTTGTTGCGTCGTCACCTCCCGCTCGCCGGCGGTCAGCAGCATTTCCTCGATATCAGCGACGGCGGCATCGACCGACTCGATCGACACCGGTCGTTTGCGCAAGGCCAGCTCCAGGCTGGCGCGCAGCTTGCCGCGGCTGAACTCGGCGCGCAGGCCGTTCTTCTTGACCACCTGCGGTAACTGAATTTCCGCCCGCTCGTAGGTGGTGAAACGCTTGTCGCAGGCATTGCACTTTCTGCGGCGACGCACGACATCCGCCTCGTCGTTGAGTCGGGTATCGGCCACCGCCGTATCTTCGGCACCGCAGAAAGGACATTTCATAGCGAGGATCCAGGAATCAGGATCGAGGATCGAGTGGTTTTGCTAACAGCTCGATCCTGGATCCTCGATCCTATCAAGCGCCGTACACCGGGAAACGTTTGCACAGCTCGGCGACCTTGGCGCGCACGGTGGCGGCCACGGCTTCGTCGTTCGGTGCATCGAGGATATCGGCGACCAGATGGGCCACGGTCTCGGCTTCGATTTCGGTGAAGCCGCGGGTGGTCATGGCCGGCGAACCGATACGGATGCCCGAGGTGACGAACGGCTTCTGCGGGTCGTTCGGGATGCCGTTCTTGTTGACCGTGATGTGGGCACGACCGAGCGCCGCTTCGGCTTCCTTGCCGGTGATGTTCTTGGCGCGCAGGTCAAGCAGGAAGACGTGGCTTTCGGTACGCCCGGAAACGACACGCAGGCCGCGTTCTTCCGACAGCACACGGGCCATGACGCGGGCGTTCATGATCACTTGTTCCTGGTACTGCTTGAACTCGGGGGTGGCGGCTTCCTTGAAGGCGACGGCCTTGGCGGCGATCACATGCTCGAGCGGACCGCCTTGCAGGCCGGGGAAAATGGCGGAATTGATCGCCTTTTCATGCACGGCCTTCATCAGGATGATGCCGCCGCGCGGGCCGCGCAGGGTCTTGTGGGTGGTCGAGGTGACGACGTCGGCAAAGGGCACCGGATTGGGATAGAAACCGGCGGCGATCAGGCCGGCGTAGTGGGCCATGTCGACCCAGAAAATGGCACCGACTTCCTTGGCGACCTTGGCGAAACGCTCGAAATCGATGCGCAGCGAGTAGGCCGAGGCGCCGGCCACGATGATCTTCGGCTTGTGCTCGCGGGCCAGGGCTTCCATCTTGTCGTAGTCGATGGCTTCCTTGTCGTCGAGACCGTAGGAAACGACGTTGAACCACTTGCCGGACATGTTGAGCGGCATGCCATGGGTGAGGTGGCCGCCTTCGGCCAGGCTCATGCCCATGATGGTGTCGCCCGGTTTGGCAAAGGCCATCAGCACGGCCTGGTTGGCCTGCGAACCGGAATTCGGCTGGACATTGGCGGCATCGGCGCCGAACAGGGCCTTCAGGCGGTCGATGGCGATCTGCTCGGCGACATCGACGTATTCGCAGCCACCGTAGTAGCGCTTGCCGGGATAGCCTTCGGCATATTTGTTGGTGAGCTGGGAGCCTTGGGCTTCCATGACGGCCTTGCTCACGTAGTTTTCGGACGCGATCAGTTCGATATGGTCTTCCTGGCGCTGGGTTTCGGCCTGGATGGCCTGCCAGAGTTCAGGGTCAACTTTTGCCAGGGTGTCTTTCGCGGAAAACATGGGGAATGCCTCAAGCCATTGAAAAGGGCGTGAATTTTATCACGAGGGGAGTTCATCAAGAGCACCGGGCTCAAGATGCGTGGTTTCGGCCCAACTGTCGATATGCCAATGACCATCACGCAGCGAAATCCAGTTCAGACCGGCGTTGGGAATCAGGAAATCGCGCGGCGTTTCCAGGCCGTTGCCGCGCACAAATCGATTGATGATGTCGAGCACGCCGCCATGCAGGACGATGGCAACATTCTGCCCGGGATGCGCGGCGACGATCGCCTGGAGCTTGCTGGTCACCCGCCCGAACAGGGCAAGCAGGCTTTCGCCGTTCTCGAAGTCGTAATGCGCATTGCGCCCTTCAAAGGCGGCGTAACCCTCGGGATATTTCGTCCTCGCCTGATCGTAAGTCAGGCCCTCGAAAATCCCGTAGCGGCGCTCGCGCATTTCCGGAACGGACTGCGGCGTTAGTCCGAGGACCTGCCCGATGGCCTGCGCCGTACTCCAGGCCCGTTGCAGATCGCTGCCATAGAGCGCGACGATGCCGGCGCCCCGCAGCCAGCGCCCAGCCGCCGCGGCTTGCTGACGGCCGGTTTCATTGAGCGCGATATCGATCTGCCCCTGAATGCGCCGCTCGGCATTCCATTCGGTTTCGCCATGCCGCACCAGGCAGATGCGGGTCGGCCGGCTTGTAGGGATTTCCACCATGTTCGCTCTAAACCCTTCGCGGTAAATTCTGTGCCGTGGGATTTTTCATCGCCCCGGACACTTCTAGAAGCCGGGCATTTTATCAATCGAGGAGAACTTTTCGTGACCCTTCTGCTCAAGCTCTCGCAGCTGATCGACCAGCTCAACGAGTTAGTCGGCAAAAGCGCCTTCTGGCTGGTGCTGGTAATGACCATCATCTGCGCCGGCAACGCCAGCGTCCGCTTCATGTTCAATTACAGCTCCAACGGCCTGCTGGAAATCCAGTGGTACCTGTTCGCCGCCGTTTTCCTGCTGTGCTCGCCCTATACCCTGCAAAAGAACGAACATGTGCGCATCGACGTCCTGGCCGGCAAACTGCCGCCCAAAGGCCAGGCCGTGATCGACATCATCGGCACCCTGTTCTTCCTGCTGCCGATGGTGATTGCCATCCTCTGGCTGTCGCTGCCGCTGGTCGCCGAATCGTACAAGATCAACGAAATGTCGGCCAATGCCGGCGGCCTGATCCGTTGGCCGGTCAAGCTGCTGTTGCCGGTCGGCTTCACGCTGCTGGCCCTGCAGGGCATTTCCGAACTGATCAAGCGCATCGCCTTCCTGGCCGGCCGCATCGACGATCCGAGCCGCAAAACGCACGGCCCGACAGCAGAAGAAGAACTGGCCGCCGCCATTGCCGCCGCCAAAGCCAAGGAGGCCAAATAATGGAATGGATCATCGGCAACATGGCGCCCATGATGTTCGGCGCCCTCGTCCTCTTCCTGCTCTTCGGCTACCCGGTCGCCTTTTCGCTGGCCGCCAACGGCATTTTCTTCGGCATTATCGGCGTCCAGGTCGGGCTGCTCCACCCGGCCCTGTTCCAGGCGCTGCCCGAGCGCATCTTCGGCATCATGGCCAACGACACGCTGCTCGCCATCCCCTTCTTCACCTTCATGGGCCTGATTCTCGAACGCTCCGGCATGGCCGAGGATCTGCTCGACACCATCGGCCAGCTCTTCGGCCCGCTGCGCGGCGGCCTGGCCTACGCCGTGATTTTCGTCGGCGCCCTGCTTGCCGCAACGACCGGCGTCGTCGCCGCCTCGGTCATTTCGATGGGTCTCATCTCGCTCCCCATCATGCTCCGCTACGGTTACGATAAACGCCTCGCCGCCGGCGTCATCGCCGCCTCCGGCACCCTGGCCCAGATCATTCCGCCGTCGCTGGTACTGATCATCATGGCCGACCAGTTGGGCAAGTCGGTCGGCGACATGTACGAAGGCGCAATGATTCCCGGCCTGATCCTGACCGCCATGTATGTCGGCTACGTCGTCCTGCTCACCATTTTCAAGCCCAGCGCCGCCCCGGCCCTGCCGCCCGAAGCACGCAGCCTGCGCGGCCTGAAACTGATGCTGCGCGTCATGACCACGCTGGTGCCGCCGCTGGTCCTGATCTTCCTGGTCCTCGGCACCATCTTCCTCGGCATCGCGACGCCGACCGAAGGCGGCGCCATGGGTGCGGCCGGCGCGCTGATCCTGGCCCTGGCCCGCAAACGGATCAACTTCAAGCTGCTCAAGCAGGCCATGGAGACCACCGGCAAGCTGTCGTCCTTCGTCGTCTTCATCCTGGTCGGCTCGACGGTGTTCGGCCTGGTCTTCCGCGGCGTCAATGGCGACCTCTGGGTCGAGCACCTGCTGCTCGGTCTGCCCGGCGGCAAACTCGGTTTCCTGATCGTCGTCAATATCCTGGTTTTCCTGCTCGCCTTCTTCCTCGACTTCTTCGAACTGTCCTTCATCATCGTGCCGCTGCTGGCGCCGGTGGCCGAAAAACTGGGCATCGACCTGGTCTGGTTCGGCGTGCTGCTCGCGGTCAATATGCAGACCTCCTTCATGCACCCGCCGTTCGGCTTCGCACTCTTCTACCTGCGCTCAGTGGCCCCAGCCTCGGTCAAGACGACGGATATTTACTGGGGCGCCATTCCCTTCGTCTGCATCCAGATCATCATGGTTGCCATCATCATCATCTTCCCCGGCGTGGTGAGTTATGGCGACGATGCCCAACGGGCCGCCGCCGCCCTCGAAAGATCGGGCGAAGGCCCCGCCCCGATCGACCTCAATACCTTGATGCAGGGCGATAGCAACGAGGAGAACAAGACTCAGGACTCGAATGCCGACCTGTTGAAAAACCTGCAGGGCGACAAATAGCCGGCGATCTCCTTAACTACCCAAAGGCGGGGTTGCGACCCCGCCTTTTTCATTGATAGCCCGCCCCTATCCGCGGTATAAAAACATTGCATTGGCCCGCCGCCATGTCTGGCCGGACAATGCCAAGACACCTCCCAGCGACCTTACGCCCCCTGGCGAGCCGACTCAAACCCGCAATAAAGGAGCACCTCATGGATATCGGCATCAGCAAGAAAGACCGCGAACAAATCGCCGAAGGACTGTCCCGCCTGCTGGCGGACTCCTACACCCTGTACTTGAAGACGCACAACTTCCACTGGAATGTCACCGGCCCGATGTTCAATACCCTGCACGTAATGTTCATGGGCCAATACACCGAACTGTGGAATGCGCTCGACCTGATCGCCGAGCGCATCCGCGCCCTCGGTTTCCCGGCCCCCGGCACCTACAAGGAGTTCGTCAAGCTGACGGTGATCAAGGAAAGCGAAGGCGTGCCCACTGCCACCGAAATGCTCAAGCAATTGCTGGCCGGCCAGGAAGCGGTAACCAAGACGGCGCGCAGCATTTTCCCCATGGTCGACAAAGCCGGCGACGAGCCAACCGCCGACCTGCTGACCCAGCGCATGCAGATCCACGAAAAAAATGCCTGGATGCTGCGCAGCATGCTCGAGGCCTGAGCAAAAACGCTGGACACAAAAAAACCCGCGAATTTCGCGGGTTTTTTTGTGGGCTGGCGTAGCGTTTATTTGTGCGACTGCAGGAAGCCGTCCATCCGGTATTCGGCGACGCTGAACCAGGCGTTCAGCGTCTTCCGGTATTTTTCGTACTCGGTATAGATTTTCTTGAAGGCGGGGTTCTTGGCCGACTCGTCGGCATAGAGTTGTTGGGCCGCCTTGTAAGCAGCCCCCATGATTTCGTCGGAATAACGTTGCAGCTTGACGCCGTTCTGCAGCAGTTTGGAGAGGGCGATCGGATTCTTGTGATCGTATTCCGCCATCATCGTCACGTTGGCCTCGTAGGCCGCGGCCTGGAAGGCTTCCTGGTATTCCTTGGGCAACTTGGCCCACTCGGCCTTGTTCACGAAGAAGTGGATGGTCGGGCCCGGTTCCCACCAGCCCGGGTAGTAGTAATTCTTGGCCACCTTGTAGAAGCCCAGCTTCTCGTCGTCGTAGGGACCGACCCACTCGGCCGCGTCGATGGTGCCTTTTTCCAGCGCCGGGTAGATATCGCCACCGGCGATCTGCTGCGGCACGGCGCCCAGCGCCGCAAAGACATTACCGCCCAGACCGGCGATGCGCATCTTCAGTCCCTTGACTTCGTCCAGGGTCTTGACTTCCTTGCGGAACCAGCCGCCCATCTGGGTCCCGGTATTGCCGCCGGCGAAGGAAATGACGTTGTAGTTGGAATAAAACTCGTCGAGCAGTTTCTGGCCACCGCCGAAATAGATCCAGGCGTTCATCTGGCGGGCATTCATGCCGAAGGGCACGGCCGTACCGAAGCCGAAAGTCTTGTCCTTGCCGACGTAGTAGTAGGAACAGGTATGGCAGCACTCGACGGTGCCTTGCTGCACGGCATCCAGGGCCTGCAGGCCGGGGACGATTTCGCCGCCGGCAAAGACGCGGATGTCGAATTTGCCGCCGGTCATTGCCCGCAGGCGATTGGCCAGGACATCGGCGCCACCGTAGATGGTATCGAGACTCTTGGGAAAACTCGAGGTCAGGCGCCACTTGATGCTCGGCAACTCGGCGGCGATCGCCGGAGCCGCCAGGGTTGTCGCCGCACCGGCCGCGGCACCGATGGACGCTTTTTTCAGAAAATCACGACGTTGCATGTTGTCTCCTCCAGAATAATTGGGCACGTCAAGCTGACTAGCTGATTCATTCTAAACAAAGCAACAACTTTGGCGAGTTGCGGAAAACCCTAATGTAATGAACTACTCGCCGGCCACCGTCATCCGGTCGAGCAGAATGGAACCGGTCTGCTTCGAACCACGCACCTGGACATCGCGCCCCACTGCAACCATACCGGCGAACATCGTCTTGAGATTGCCGGCGATGGTGATCTCCTCGACCGGATAGGCGATCTTGCCGTTTTCCACCCAGTAGCCAGCGGCCCCGCGCGAGTAGTCGCCGGTCACGTAATTGATGCCGTGGCCGAGCAGTTCGGTAACCAGCAGGCCGCGGTTCATCTGCGCCAGCAGGCCGGCCAGGTCGTGCTCACCCGGTTCGATGATCAGGTTGTGGCTGCCGCCGGCATTGGCCGTGCTCGGCATGCCCAGCTTGCGACCGGAGTAGGTACTGAGGAAATAGCCCTGCAGGATGCCATTGCTGACGATTTCGCGATCCCGCGTCGCCACCCCGTCGCTGTCGAACGTCGATGAGCCCAGACCACGCATGATGTGCGGCCGCTCGCTGATATTGACGAAATCCGGCATTACCCGCTTGCCGAGATGATCGAGCAGGAACGAAGATTTGCGATAAAGGGCACCACCGCTGACAGCATGCACCAGGCTGCCGAGCAGGCCGCCGGCCAGCGGCGCTTCGAACAGTACCGGGAATTCGCCGGTCTTGACCTTGCGCCCACCGAGACGAGCGACGGCGCGTTCGGCGGCGATCCGCCCGACGCTGGCCGCATCGTCCAGTTCGTCGGCGCAGCGGCGGGTGGTGTACCAGTCGTCGCGCTGCATCGCATCCTGTTCGCCGGCAATCACCGAGCAGGAAATGTAATGGCGCGAGGTCGGGTAGCCGCCCATGAAACCGAGGCTGTTGGCCGAGACGAAATGCGCCTGCTGGGTGGACACCGAAGCCCCCTCCGAATTGCTGATCAGCGGGCTGGCCTGGAAAGCCGCCTGTTCGCAGCGGCGCGCCGTTTCGATGGCATCCTCGACGCTCAGCGCCCACGGATGGTAGAGATCGAGATCGGGACAGTCTTTCGCCATCAGCGCCACGTCGGCCAGGCCGGCACAATCGTCCTCGGCCGTGAAGCGGGCGATGTTCAGTGCCGCCTCGACCGTCTCGCGCAAAGCCTGCGGCGAAAAGTCGGAAGTGCTGGCGTAACCCTTGCGCTGGCCGGAATAGATGGTGATGCCGATGCCCTTATCGCGATTGAATTCGATGGTTTCAACCTCGTCGCAACGGACCCCGACCGACTGCCCGAAACCTTCGGAGACATCGACCTCGCAGGCGCTGGCACCCTTTTCCCTGGCATGCTTGAGAACATCCTCGGCCAGTTGCTGCAGGGTCGGGAAGGCGTAGGAGAAGGTGGCGACATCAGGCATGAAAGGGGCGTCCGGACGGGAAAGTCGCTATCATAGCAGCCCACCATTGCCCGCCTGCGAATGCGCCCCATGCAAGAAGAAGATTTCACCGAAAGTACCGGCCGCCCTTCCAAGACCAAGAAGAAGGAAGCGATGCATGAACTGCAGGATCTCGGCGCTGAACTGGTCGAGCTCTCGGTCGGTCAGCTAAAAAAGATCAAGCTGCCGGAAAACATCTACGACGCCGTCCGCGCCTGCCAGAAGATCACCGCGCATGGCGCCCGCCGGCGGCAGCTGCAGTACCTCGGCAAACTCATGCGGAGCACCGAGGACGAGCCGATCCGCGCCGGCCTGGCCTTGATACGTGGCGAATCGTCGGCAGAAACCGCCCGCCTGCACCGCCTGGAACGCACCCGCCAGCGCCTGCTCGACGACGAGAACACGCTGACCGACATCGCCGCCTCCTGGCCCGGTGCAGATCTTCAGCACCTGCGCCAGTTGCGGCGCAATGCCCTGAAGGAACAGGAAGGCAACAAGCCACCGAAAAACTTCCGGGCCATCTTCCAGGTCCTGCAGGAGCTGGATGGCCAGCCCGCCACGCCACCGGAGGAAAGCGATGAATGACGAACTCATGATCGGCCTGGTCTCGATCAGCGATCGCGCCTCGAGCGGCGTCTATGAAGACAAAGGTATTCCGGCCCTGCAGGAATGGCTGGGCAGCGCCCTGACCACCCCGTGGCGGTCCGTTACCCGGCTGATTGCCGACGACCAGCCGGGCATCGAAAAGACGCTCATCGAACTGGCCGACGAGCTCGGCTGCCACCTGATCCTGACCACCGGCGGCACCGGCCCGGCCCGCCGCGATGTCACGCCGGAAGCGACGCTGGCCGTGGCCGACAAGGAAATGCCCGGCTTCGGCGAGGAAATGCGCCGCATCAGCCTGAACTTCGTTCCGACCGCCATCCTTTCCCGGCAGGTCGCCGTGATCCGCAAGCAGGCCTTGATCATCAACCTGCCCGGCCAGCCCAAATCGATCAAGGAAACGCTGGAAGGCGTGCGCCACGCCGACGGTTCGGTCAGCCACACCGGCATTTTCGCCGCCGTGCCCTACTGCCTCGACTTGATCGGCGGCCCCTACGCCGAGACCAATGCCTCCGTGATCAAGGCGTTCCGGCCAAAATCGGCCATTCGCCAGGGCTAAGTCTCAGGCGGCAAGGACTTCCCGGCGGAAACGCGCCAATTCGTAATCGAGGTTCTGCTCAAGCAAGGCGAGCGGCGTCAGCAGGAAATGCCGGCCGTCGCGACTGTATTCCATGCTTTCGCGCAGATCGAAGGAAGCCGGGGGCAAGACCAGCCGGACCTCGTCCGGTGCCCCGCCATCCTCCATCAGCAAGCCCGGAGTAGAGGCCGCCGCGGCATAGCTGGAGACCGTCCGCACTTTCAACTCGAGCGAGACGACCTGCCGCGACAGGGATTCGATACCGACCCGGGCCTCACTCTCAGTTTCCCGGTGGTAGCGGCGGACGATACCGAGCAACCAGTTGTCGCCGCCTTCCGGCTGCAGGGCGAGGAGCGTACCGACCCGCAACCACTCGCTGGAAATATTGTCGAGGGCGGCACCAAAACCGCCGCGACTGACATTCTCGACCACCCAGCTTTCCATCTGCAGACCGGCCGGACGACCGCCGAAGTCGCCGGAGAAGACCACGAAGGCATTGACCAGTCCGTTCAGCACCGCCATCCGGTGCTTGACGTGATGCCGGCCATGTCGGCGTTGCGGCGGGATCGGCGCCAGATAGGCGGCGAGATGACGCAAGACCGGCAGCACGAAACGCACCTGGTACTGACCACCCAGATTGATCTCGGCCGGAATATCGCCGCCCCGCTCGAGGTCGTGGAGAATGGCCAGCATCGCCGCATTGGCCGCCCCCGGCTTGAAAAAGCGTTGCGACGGCGCCGCTTCGGCCGGCATCCGGGCCAGGCGCAAAGGCGGTTGCGGCAGATTGAGATCGACCCAGTAAACGCTGTCCTCCTGCGCCGTATTGCCGAACACGAAAGACGGCAGGAAATGCGCGATCAAACGTTCGGCCAGTTCGATTTCGGCGGGCAGCAAACTATCCATTGAAGCCGCCTGAAAAACCATCGCCCTGATGTATTCCTGCTGCGGGCTGGACAAACCGGCCGCCCCCCCGAGGCTTAAGCGTTTGCCGGCCACTCCGGCCGCCTCGGCCATGGCCAGGGCGCGCCCCAGGCGCTGCCAGATAGCCCCGGGGGTCGGGCCGTAATGGAATTGTTCCCATTTGAGCACGGCGCGCAGGGCGACGATCAGGCGCGCCGTCAGCGCCGGCAATTGGGGACGCAGCATTTCGGCGCCACCATCCTTGCCGGCCAGGGCCAGCAGGCAGCGCTCGTAAGCCGCCGCCAGCAAGGTCCAGAAACCGTAATTGATCGACCACAGCCGTTTTTCGTCGGAGCGACTGAGGCGGGCCGTATGCAGATATTCGCGGGCTAGGCGCTTGAGATGATGCTGGGCGGCCTCATCGAATTGGCTGGCCGCCTCATAGACCCGATCAAGCGGGCACTCATCGGTCGCCAACAGCGACTCCAGCCAGCCGGCGATTTCATCGAGCGCCCGGAAGGCGTTGTCGCCCGGCAATTCGGCAAGAATCCGCCGCAAGCCGCGCGGATCGGCCAAGGGGTGATCGGTCTTCTGATTGAGCAGACGACCCAGGCCTGGCACCTTGCTAAGCATATCTCCCCCATTCCCAGCAAAACAAAGCAAAATTTTAGCCGCAGACGTCGGGTCCGGGGACAATTACTTTTGCCCCCGCCCAGGCGGACTACTCGCCCGGCGCAAAATACCGAAGGGCGCGGCAAGCATGTAAAATCCCCCAATCATTTTTGCCCCGACCACTGAGTCCCCATGCAGCAATATCTCGACTTGATGCACCATGTCCTGGAAAACGGATACGACAAGGCCGACCGCACCGGCACCGGCACCCGTTCCGTCTTCGGCTGGCAGATGCGTTTCGATCTGGCACGGGGCTTCCCGATGCTGACCACCAAAAAACTGCATCTGAAATCCATCGTCCATGAATTGCTGTGGTTTCTCCAGGGCGACACCAATATCGCTTACCTGAAGGCCAACGGTGTCCGCATCTGGGACGAATGGGCCGACCAAAATGGCGACCTCGGCCCGGTCTACGGCAAGCAGTGGCGGCGCTGGGAAACCCCCGACGGTCGCCTAATCGACCAGATCGCCCATTTGGTGCACAGTCTGAAAAACAACCCGGATTCGCGCCGCCACATCGTTTCCGCCTGGAATCCGGGCGACGTCGACAGCATGGCCCTGCCGCCCTGCCATTGCCTGTTCCAGTTCTACGTCGCCGGCGGCAAGCTGTCCTGCCAGCTATACCAGCGCAGCGCCGACATCTTTCTCGGCGTGCCCTTCAATATTGCCTCCTATGCACTATTGACGCTGATGCTGGCCCAGGTCTGCGGCTATCAGCCGGGCGAGTTCATTCATACCTTCGGCGACGCCCATATTTATTCCAACCATTTCGCCCAGGCCGAATTGCAACTGGCCCGCGAACCGCGCGCCCTGCCCGAGCTGTGGCTCAACCCCCAGGTCAACGACTTGTTCGCCTTCCGCTTCGAGGATTTCCGCCTCGACGGCTACGATCCCCACCCCCATATCGCGGCAGCAGTGGCGGTGTGAGCATGAACCGCTGGCTCACCGAATCTCCTGCCTGGCGGGCCCTTGAGACCCACGCCGAAGAACTGCGCGAGCAGCATCTCCGCGAACTATTCGCCAGCGAACCGGCCCGTTTTGACGACCTTTCCTGCCGCCATGGCGAACTGCTGATCGATTACTCGAAACAGCGGGTCACCCGGCAAACCATGCAATTGTTGCAGCAACTGGCCGAACAGGCCGACATTGCCGGGTGGATGACCCGCATGCGGGCCGGCGAGGCGATCAATCACACCGAAAACCGCGCCGTTCGGCACTGCGCGCTGCGCGCCGGCGAGGCCGCACCGCCCGAAGTAAAAAGTGTGCTGGCCCGCATGGCCGCCTTCTGCGAAGGCGTCCATAACGGTCAGTGGCGCGGCTACAGTGGCGAACGGATCAGCGACGTGGTCAATCTCGGCATCGGCGGCTCCGATCTCGGCCCCCATATGGCGGTGCAGGCGCTGGCCGCCTGCCAGCAACCGGACATTCGCGTCCATTTCGTCTCCAACCTCGATGGCGCCGACCTGGCCAGCACCCTGGCCAGACTCAGCGCGCGGCGCACGCTGTTCATCGTCGCCAGCAAGACCTTCACGACGCTGGAAACCATCACCAACGCCCGCACCGCCCGCGCCTGGCTACTCGCCGCCTGCGGCGACGAATCGGCGGTGGCCCGGCACTTCGTCGCCGCCTCGACCAATCTACAGGCCACCGGCGAGTTCGGCATCGCTCCGGAAAACGTCTTCGAATTCCGCGACTGGGTCGGCGGCCGGTTTTCGCTGTGGTCGGCGATCGGCCTGCCCATCGCACTGGCCGTCGGCTTTCGCAATTTCGAACAATTGCTGGCCGGGGCTCGCGACATGGACGAGCATTTCTTTACCGCCCCCGCCCACAGCAACCTGCCGATCACCCTGGCCCTCCTCGCCCTGTGGAACACCAATTTCCTCAAGGCGCATAGTCACGGCGTTTTCCCCTACAGCCAGTCGCTCGCCCTGCTGCCGGCCCACCTGCAGCAACTGGAAATGGAAAGCAACGGCAAACATGTCGATCGCCAGGGCCTGCCCATCGACATCGCCACCGCCCCCATCCTCTGGGGCACCGCCGGCACCAACGGCCAGCACTCCTTCTTCCAGTTGCTGCACCAGGGCAGTGAATTGGTGGCCTGCGACTTCATCGCCCTCGGCAAAGCCGACTTCCCGCTCCCCGGCCACCATAGCGGCCTGCTCGCCAATTGCCTGGCGCAATCCTCGGCCCTCGCCTTCGGGCAGACCGAAGCGGAGGCGCGCCAGGCCGGCATTGCCGAAACGCTGCTGCCTTACCGTACCTTCCCCGGCAACCAGCCGTCCTCCACCATCGTCCTGCCCGAACTGACGCCCTTCACCCTCGGCCAGTTAATTGCCCTTTACGAACACAAGGTGTTCTGCCTCGGCGTGCTGTGGAACCTCAATTCTTTCGACCAATGGGGCGTCGAACTCGGCAAACAACTGGCCAGTCGCCTTGCTCCCTGTCTCCGGGGCGAAGCGCCGAGCGATGCACTGGACAGCTCGACGCGCGGCCTGATCGAACATCTGCGGCAATTCCGGAACTGAACAGCATGTCTGAAATCGTCATCATCGTCGCCGTCGCCCAGAACCGGGTGATCGGCCGCGACAACCAGTTGATCTGGAACATCCCCGAAGACATGGCCCATTTCAAGGCCCTGACCGCCGGCCACACGGTACTTATGGGCCGCAAGACCTGGGAATCGTTGCCGCCACGCTTCCGCCCGCTGCCCGGCCGGCGCAATATCGTCATCAGCCGCCAGGCCGACTACGCCGCCCCCGGCGCCGAACTGGCCAATTCGCTGGCAGACGGCCTGGCGCTGGCCGCCGCCGACCCAACCGTCTTCATCATCGGCGGCGCCGACATCTACCGGCAGGCCCTGCCGCTGGCCGACCGCCTGGAAATCACCGAAGTCGAACTGAGCCCCGAGGGCGATAGCTGGTTCCCGGAAATTCCGCCTGCCGAGTGGCAGGAAATGGCAAAAAAAACCCCGCCCACGCCGAGCGGGACGGGATTTTCCTTTATTACCTACCACCGCCGGTAGCCGCTTCTAAAGCACGCAATCGACGTAGTAGCGCCCATCCTTGCCCTTGACCAAGCCATGCACGTCGGTCTCAAAACCGGGGAAGGCGGCGTTGAATTCGCGGGCAAATTTCAGGTAGTTGCAAATCGTCGCGTTGAAGCGTTCGCCCGGGATCAGCAGCGGAATGCCCGGCGGGTAGGGGGTCAGCAGCACCGCCGTGACGCGGCCTTCGAGTTCGTCGACGGGCACGCGCTCGATGTCGCGGTGGGCCATCTTGGCGAAGGCGTCGGCCGGGCGCATGGCCGGGACCATGTCCGAGAGGTACATCTCGGTGGTCAGGCGGGCCACGTCATTTTCCTTGTACACCGCGTGGATCTGCTTGCACAGGTCCTTGAGGCCGATGCGCTCGTAGCGCGGGTTCTTCTGCACGAACTCGGGCAACACCTTCCACAACGGCTGGTTCTTGTCGTAATCGTCCTTGAACTGCTGCAGCGCGGTGACCAGCGTGTTCCAGCGGCCCTTGGTGATGCCGATGGTGAACATGATGAAGAAGCTGTACAGGCCACACTTCTCGACGATAACGCCGTGCTCGGCGAGGTACTTGGTGACGATGGCGGCGGGGATGCCGCGCTCGGCGAATTCGCCGTCCACGTTGAGGCCCGGGGTGATGATGGTGGCCTTGATCGGGTCGAGCATGTTGAAGCCGTCGGCCAGGTTGCTGAAGCCGTGCCAGCGTTCGCCGGGCTTCAACATCCAGGCGTCGCGTTCCTCGATGCCTTCTTCGGAGAGGTCGTCCGGCCCCCAGACCTTGAACCACCAGTCGGCGCCCCATTCTTCATCGACCTTACGCATGGCGCGACGAAAATCGAGGGCTTCGGCGATCGATTCCTCGACCAGCGCCGTGCCGGCCGGCTCTTCCATCATCGCTGCGGCAACATCGCAGGAGGCGATGATCGAGTATTGCGGCGAAGTCGAGGTGTGCATCAGGTAAGCCTCGTTGAAGATGTCGCGGTCGAGTTTCTGGTTCTCGGCGTCCTGGACCAGGATTTGCGAGGCCTGGGAAAGGCCGGCGAGCAGCTTGTGCGTCGATTGCGTCGAGAAGATCATCGACTCCTTGCAGCGCGGGCGGTCGGCGCCGATGGCGTGGTAATCGCCGTAGAAATCGTGGAAGGCGGCGTGCGGCAGCCAGGCTTCGTCGAAGTGCAGGGTGTCGATCTTGCCGTCCAGTTCCTGCTTGATGTCCTCAACGTTGTAGAGGATGCCGTCGTAGGTCGACTGGGTGATGGTCAGGACGCGCGGCTTGGCCGTCTTGTCAGTGATGAACGGATTGGCGGCAATCTTTTTCTGGATGTTTTCCCAGAGGAATTCGCTCTTCGGGATCGGCCCGATGATGCCGAAATTGTTGCGCGTCGGCATCAGGAAGACGGGGATCGCCCCGGTCATCATGATCGCGTGCAGGATGGACTTGTGGCAGTTGCGGTCGACGACGACGATGTCGCCCGGCGCCACGGTCGAGTGCCAGACGATCTTGTTCGACGTCGAAGTGCCGTTGGTAACGAAATACAGGTGATCGGAATTGAAGATGCGCGCCGCATTGCGCTCGGAAGCGGCGACCGGGCCGGTGTGGTCGAGCAACTGACCGAGTTCTTCAACCGCATTGCACACGTCGGCACGCAGCATGTTCTCCCCAAAGAACTGGTGGAACATCTGGCCGACCGGGCTCTTCAGGAAGGCGACGCCGCCCGAGTGGCCGGGGCAATGCCAGGAATAGGAACCGTCCGCGGCGTAATGGACCAGGGCGCGGAAAAATGGCGGCGGCAGCGAATTGAGGTAGGCATTGGCTTCGCGCTTGACATTGCGGGCAATGAATTCCGGCGTGTCCTCGAACATGTGGATGAAGCCGTGCAGCTCGCGCAGCACGTCGTTCGGGATATGCCGGCTGGTGCGCGTTTCGCCGTGCAGGAAGATCGGGATCTCGGCATTGCGGTTGCGGATTTCCTTGACGAAGGCACGCAGCTCGGCCAGCGTTTCTTCCGGCTCCATGGCCAGTTCCTCGTCGTCGATCGACAGGATGAAGGCCGAGGCGCGGCTCTGCTGCTGGGCAAACGAGGTCAGATCGCCGTAGCTGGTGACGCCGAGCACTTCCAGGCCTTCCTTCTCGATGGCTTCGGCGAGCGCCCGGATGCCGAGACCGGAGGTGTTCTCCGAGCGGAAGTCTTCGTCGATGATGATGACGGGAAAGTGGAAGCGCATTGTGTTTCCTTGAAAAGCGGCGACCCGCCGCAGCGGGTCACAGAATAAGACGGTTTTGTTACGACTTTACGAAAAGGCGCGGCGTCAGATTTTCGGCAGGGTAACGCCTTCCTGCCCTTGATACTTGCCGCCCCGGTCCTTGTACGACGTCTCGCAGACTTCGTCAGCCTCGAAGAACAGGACCTGGGCACAACCTTCGCCGGCGTAGATCTTGGCCGGCAGCGGCGTGGTATTGGAGAATTCGAGGGTGACGTGCCCCTCCCACTCGGGCTCGAAGGGCGTCACATTGACGATGATGCCGCAGCGGGCGTAGGTCGATTTGCCGAGACAGATGGTCAGCACCGAGCGCGGAATGCGGAAATATTCCATGGTCCTGGCCAGCGCGAAGGAATTCGGCGGAATGATGCAGACATCGGACTCGATTTCGACAAAGGACTTGGGATCGAAATTCTTGGGATCGACGACGGTCGAGTTGATATTGGTGAACACCTTGAATTCGCGGGCGCAGCGAATATCGTAGCCGTAGCTCGAAGTGCCGTAGGAGACGATCTTCTGGCCATTGGCCTCGCGCACGAGGTCCGGCGAAAACGGCTCGATCATGCCGTGCTCAGCCGCCATGCGGCGTATCCATTTATCTGATTTGATGGTCATTTTTTCTCGTCCGCGCTGCAAAAGGCAGGATTTTATTACAGGGTGCAGCCAACCGGTGACGAATACACGCGATTGCGCACATTATTTACACAAACGCCCCCTCAGCCGCGCCCCCCGGCCTCCGCCCAGAGGGCGCGGGCAAATGCCTTCCAGGCCTCGCCGCCATGACTCTCGATGCCCTGCTCGGCGCTTTCTTCCATGGTCCGGAGCATGATGCCGGCCAGCCCGAAAAGCTCCAGCTTGGCCAGGGCCCGATGATCGAGCGGCGCCTCGACAGCGATTTTCAGATCGGCTGCAACGTGGCTGAGCGCCTCGCGGGCCAGCGCCCTGACCTGGACTTCATCCTGCCAGTCGATACCGAGGGCGATACCCTTGCGCACGATCTCAAGTTCGATTTCATCGGTATTCCTGGCGTAGTTTTCAAAACCGCTCATCGCCTGTCGCCTAGTTGAAGGGAATCGCCAGGATGGCCTTGACCACCCACCGATCCTCGGCATTGGTAAAACCGCGGCCAATCCCCAAATTCAGATCAAGCCCCCGGCGAGCCATATCGAGCACACCATAGATATAGTGCGACCGTTCGCGGGCCGGCAGCATGTCGGTCAACGGCCCGTATTCCCATAGTACTCCAGGCCGAATTCGCCCGGCTCGTCGATTTCCTGGGTATACACCTGGATTTCGTCGGGGGCGGCCTGCGCCTGGCAGGCCGCCGCGGCGAGCAGAGCAATCGCCAACTGCTTGGTCAGCCCCCTAACTCGCATAGCCCCCGCGCCGAAAATCAGGTGTTCTGGACGACGATATTGGGAAACTTCGACGTCATGTCCTTGGCTTTCTCGGCAATCTTCACCGCCACCCGGCGGGCGATGCCGCGATAGATTTCGGCCGTCCGCGATTCCGGCGCGCCGACCACGGTCGGCTTGCCGCCGTCGGCCATCTCGCGGATGGCCAGCTCGAGCGGCAGGCTGCCGAGGAATTCGACGCCGTAATCCTGCCCCATGCGCTGGCCGCCGCCTTCGCCGAAGACGTGCTCTTCGTGGCCGCACTTCGAGCAGATGTGGATGCTCATGTTTTCGACGATGCCGAGAATCGGAATATTGACCTTCTCGAACATCTTCAGCCCCTTGCGCGCGTCGATCAGCGCGATGTCCTGCGGCGTGGTGACGATCACCGCCCCGGTCACCGGCACTTTCTGGGACAGCGAAAGCTGGATGTCACCGGTGCCCGGCGGCATGTCGACGATCAGGTAGTCGAGGTCGTGCCAATTGGTCTGACTGAGCAGTTGATCGAGCGCCTGGGCGACCATCGGGCCGCGCCAGACCATCGGCGTTTCGACATCGACCATGAAACCGATCGACATCGCCTGCAAGCCGTAGGCTTCGAGCGGCTCCATGCTTTTGCCGTCCTTCGATTCCGGCTCCTGGCCGGCCAGACCGAGCATCTGCGGTTGCGACGGACCATAGATATCGGCATCGAGAATGCCGACGCGAGCGCCTTCCTGGGCCAGGGCCAGGGCCAGATTGACCGCCGTCGTGCTCTTGCCGACGCCGCCCTTGCCGGAGGCGATGGCAACAATGTTCTTGACCCCCGGCAAGAGCTTGACGCCGAGCTGGACCGCGTGGGGAACGATCTTGCTATAGACGTTGGCGGAAACGTTGCCGATGCCCGGCACGCCGCGCACCGCGGCGATCACCTGGTGGCGGATGGGGTCAATCTGGGTCTTCGCCGGATAGCCCAGTTCGATATCGAAGGCGACATCGGCCCCGGCAAATTTGATGTTCTTCAAGGCCCGCCCGGCAACGAAGTCCTTGCCGGTATTCGGGTCGACGACGCCGACCAGGGCGTCCTTGATCTGCTGTTCTGTGAAAGTCATGAATACTCCGGATGAGGTGGAAAGCCCGGCAATACCCGAGCGATTTTGTCCAGTATACCGCAACCAGAGTCTGCGATCAGCCTTGCTGGACGGTATCCAGACGGTAGCCCTGACCATAGACCGAGGTCAACATCAGGCCGCTTTCGCCGGCCAAGCCCAGCTTCTTGCGCAGGCGGCTGGCATGGGTATCGACCGTCCGGCTATCGACCCCGTTGTCCCGCGCCCAGACGCTGGCCAGCAGTTCTTCGCGGGGCAGCAGGCGGCCGATATTGCGCAACAAAACCACCGCCAGATCGAACTCGCGCTGGGTCAGGTCGATTTCGCGCCCGGCCAGGCGGAGGCGGCGGCCCGCCAGGTCGACCTCGATCCCGGCGCTGCGCAGGAAGCCGGGAGGCACCATCTGGCGCCGGCGCAACAAGGCCTCGACGCGGGCCATGAATTCCATGTAGCGAATCGGCTTGGGGAGGTAATCGTCGGCCCCCAGGCGCAGGATGTCGGCGGCGCTTTCTTCCTCGGTACGGGCGGTGCAGAACATCACCGGCACCGCCCAGCCACAATGTTCGCGGATATATTTGAGTACCTCGTCGCCGCCGATATCGGGCAAATTCCAGTCGATCAGGAAAAAATCGAAACGCCGCGTTTTCAGCGCTTCGATACAGGCCAGGCCTTCGCCGAAGACCTCGACCTGGTGCCCCTCGCCTTTTAACAAGGCCTTCAGCACTTCGGCCTGACTGCGACTGTCTTCAACGACCGCAAAATTCATGACATCCCCTTTTCGCCCGATGCTGCCGGCTGGTCGCCGAGGGGGCAATACGCAAATGGCGTAATTCTACCCAAGCAATACTTTCTTTTAGCTTACAAACCGCAGCCGCCGCGCCATTCCCGCCAGGTAATAACCCGAGCGCCGCGCTCCTCGCGGTAAAATCGCGCTTTATTTCCAGCTTTCCGCCTGCCATGTCGCGCAAAATCCTTGTCACTTCCGCCCTGCCCTACGCCAACGGCGCCATTCACCTCGGCCACCTGGTCGAATACATCCAGACCGATATCTGGGTCCGCTATCAAAAAATGGCCGGCAACGAATGCTGGTACGTCTGCGCCGACGACACACACGGCACGCCGATCATGCTGCGCGCCGAGAAGGAAGGCATCACGCCGGAAGCGCTGATCGAACGCGTGCATGGCGAGCATTTCCGCGACTTTTCGGGCTTCCATGTCGGTTTCGACAATTTCTACAGCACCCACTCGCCGGAAACCCGCGAATGCGCCAACGACATCTATGGCAAGCTCAAGACAGCCGGCCTGATCGAGACGCGCACCATCGAGCAGTATTACGACCCGCAGAAACAACTCTTCCTGCCCGACCGTTTCATCAAGGGCGAATGCCCGAAGTGCCACGCCAAGGACCAGTACGGCGACAACTGCGAAGTCTGCGGCGCCGCCTATGCACCGACCGACCTGATCGAGCCGTTTTCGGCCATTTCCGGCGCCAAGCCGGAACTGCGCAAATCCGAGCATTATTTCTTCAAGCTCTCCGACCCGCGTTGCGAAGCCTTCCTGCGCCAGTACACCAGCAAGGCCAACGGCACGCTGCAGCCGGAAGCCGCCAACAAGATGCAGGAATGGCTGGGCGCACCGGGCGAGAACAAGCTGACCGACTGGGACATCTCGCGCGACGCACCGTATTTCGGCTTCGAGATTCCCGATGCGCCGGGCAAGTATTTCTACGTCTGGCTCGACGCGCCGATCGGCTACATGGGCTCCTTCAAGAACCTCTGCGCGCGGCAGGGCCTGGATTTCAACGAATGGTTCAAAACCGACTCGCCGACCGAGCTCTACCACTTCATCGGCAAGGACATCCTCTACTTCCACGCCCTGTTCTGGCCGGCCGAACTGGCCCACGCCGGCTATCGCACGCCGAGCAAGATCTTCGCGCACGGTTTCCTGACCGTCGACGGCGCCAAGATGTCGAAATCGCGCGGCACCTTCATCACCGCCGAGAGCTTCCTGAGCACCGGCCTGAATCCGGAATGGCTGCGCTACTACTATGCCGCCAAGCTGTCGGCCACGATGGAAGACATCGACCTCAGCCTCGACGACTTCGTCGCCCGCGTCAATTCCGACCTGGTCGGCAAGTACGTCAATATCGCCAGCCGCGCCGCCGGCTTCGTCAGCAAGCGTTTCGCCGGCCAGCTAGCCCCAGCCGACACTGAACTGCCGGCCCTCAAGGCGATCCAGGCAGCCGCACCGCACATCGCCGAACTCTACGAAGCCCGCGAATTCGGCAAGGCGATGCGCGAGATCATGGCCCTGACCGATGGCGCCAACCAGTACGTCGATAGCGTCAAGCCCTGGGAGCTGGCCAAGCAGGAAGGCAAGGAGGCCGAGCTGCACGCCGCCTGCAGCAATGCGCTGAACCTGTTCCGCCTGCTCACCGTGCTCTTGAAGCCGATCCTGCCGGTGCTCGCCGGCAAGGTCGAGGCCTTCCTCAATATCGCGCCGCTGAACTGGTCCGACACGCAAGGCCTGCTCGCCGCCGGGCATGGCATCAATGCCTACGAACACTTGATGACGCGCGTCGATCCCAAGCTAATCGAGAAGCTCATCGCCGCCAACAAGGAATCGCTGGCGCCGACCGCCGAGCCGGTCAAGGTTGACGAAAAGCCGGCGGCCGTCGCGGCCAAGCCGGCGGAAACGACCGACGGCCTGTGCTCGATCGACGATTTCATGAAAATCGACCTGCGCATCGCCCTGATCGCCAATGCCGAGCACGTCGAAGGCGCCGACAAGCTGATCCGCCTCACCCTCGACATCGGCGAGGACAAGCCGCGCCAGGTCTTCGCCGGCATCAAGTCGGCCTACGATCCGGCGACGCTGATCGGTCGCCTGACGGTGATGGTCGCCAACCTGGCGCCGCGCAAGATGAAGTTCGGCATGTCGGAAGGCATGGTCATGGCGGCTTCCGATCCGGACGGCAAGACACCGGGCATTTACCTGCTGTCGCCCGATTCCGGGGCGCAACCCGGCATGCGAGTGAAATAATTCCACACATGCACAACGGCCTGAAATTCAGGCCGTTGTCTTATTGCAGCGCAGCAATTAGAACCCCATACTTAAAGTAACACTTTAAGTTAGCAAGCCAATCGGGCCGCCCGTTTTGGTCTTTTCAAACTATCCACAAAATCTGTGGATAAGTCTGTGCATGAATCATGGACAGTGACGCTAAGTCACCGTCCAGCAAGGCTTTTCCTTACCCTGCCCGAAACTTGAGCTAAGCCACAAGTCCTTGATTTACAAGCAGATATTAAATCACTATGTAATTTAACAAATTCGTCACTATCAAGACAATTCGGGGCCAAAAATAATTTGTCACTGTGCATAAGTCACTCCTTGACATTCCTTTTGTCAAGGCGTCGCCCCGACTTTATTTTGACAACGGCGGACACTCGCGCTTTTCCGCCGCCCCCGCCTCACTCCCCGAGCCACACCCACTTGCCGCCGCGCACCGTCATCATCAGGCGGGCCCGCTGATCCATGCCGTTGTGGTTTTGTGCCGTCATATTGAAGACGCCCTGCGCGCCGACCACTTCCTTGCTGCGCTCAAGCGCCTCGCGCAGCGCCAGCCGGAACTCCGGCGTTCCTGGGCGGGCCTTCTTCAGCGCCTCGGGCAGGGCTTTCTGCAACAACAGGCCGGCATCCCAAGTGTTGGCCCCGAACGTCGACAGGCTGCCCGCACCGTAGCGCCCTTCATAGGCCTTGATATAGGCCTGCGCCACCGGCTTGATCGGATTGCCGGGGGCCAGATCGTCCGCCACCAGCAGCGGCCCGCCGGCCATCAGCGTGCCCTCGACGGCCTTGCCGCCGAGCCGGATGAAATCGTTGGTCGCCACGCCATGCGTCTGATAAATGCGGCCCTTGTAGCCTTTTTCCTGCAAGCCGACCTGCGGCAATACCGCCGGCCCGCCGGTCGCCGCGATAAAGACAGCATCCGGCCGGGCCGCCAGCAACTTCAGCACCTGGCCGGTCACCGACTGGTCGGTCCGGTTGAACCGCTCGTTGGCGACGATGCGGATACCGGCCTTTTCCGCCTGGCCGCCAAACACCTTGAACCAGTTTTCGCCATAGGGATCGTTGAAGCCGACAAAACCCAGGGTTTTGACGCCGGCCGCCGTCATGTGGGCGAGCACCGCATCGGCGATCAGGTCGTCGTTCTGGGTGGTCTTGAAGACCCATTTCTTGCGTTCGTCCATCGGCAGGACAATGGCCGAAGAACCGACCGTGGTGAGCAGCGGCGTTTTCGCCTCGGCGACAAAATCGAGGATGGCCAATGCCGCCGGCGTCGTCGTCGGGCCGATCAGCGCATCGACGCGGTATTCGCCGAGCAGTTTCTTGACGCCGGTCACCGCGTTGGTCGGATCGGAGGCGTCGTCGAGCACGATGTATTCGATCTTCTGCCCGGCGATCTCGGTCGGCAACAGGGCGACGGTATTTTTCTGGGGAATGCCGACGGCCGCCGTCGGCCCGGTCGAGGAGACGATGACGCCGACCTTGATGTCGGCTCGGGCAAGGCTGGCCAGCAGAAAGAGAAAGACAAGCAGGGAAAATCTGGAAAACATGGCGACACCCCTTGAGGCAAAATGGTTGGTCTGCGCATTATAGAGACTCGCCATGTTCACCAACCGCCCGCCCCGTCCCAGCCTGACCGGACCGATTTTTCTCTACGCCCTGGCCGACGTCTTCGGATTGTCCTGCGTCGCCATCGGCGCCAGTTGGTTCGCCGCCGGCCGGGGAGCGATTCTGGCCAGCTTCCCCAACTCCGCGGTCGAGGCCGTCGCCTGTACGGCTGGCGGCCTGGTCGTGATGCTCTGGGCGATCGGCCGCATCCTCAGGGAAATCGCCCGCCAGGCACCGGCCCTGCAGGCCCGTAACGAGGCCCACCAGGCGGCGCAGCGTCCGCCCGAACGGCCGGACTGAGCATCAATCGCCGGCTTTCGAGGAGGGCTTCAGCCACTCCGGCAGTTCGCGGTTGCCGGCATTGTCGATAATGTATTGGCGGATCAGTTTGCGCACGACTTGCGACGGCGTCAGGTCATGGGCGGCACAGATTTCTTCGAAAATCTGCTTTTTCAGCGGATCGATCAACAAAGTCAGGCGGGCGGTTCGCTTTTCCATCGCGTCCTCGGCAGTATCAGATGCGCAATGTTAACATATGATTATCATTGACGAATAATCGTGTACTCATATAATCGCGCGCTTATTTCTCAAAATTCGCGCCATGAAAATCGCCTTCCATCCCAAGCTGCTCGATTGCCTGCCGACCTACAATCGCGCCCAGTTCGGCAAGGATCTGGCGGCCGGGATCACCGTCGGCGTCCTCGCCCTGCCGCTCGCCATGGCCTTCGCCATCGCATCCGGCTGTTCGCCGACGGCCGGCATCTGGACGGCGATCATCGCAGGCCTGATCACCTCCGCCGTCGGCGGTTCGCGCGTCCAGATCGGCGGCCCGACCGGCGCCTTCATTCCCATCGTGTACGGCATCGTCGCCATGCACGGCTTTGCCAACCTGCTGGGCGCCACCATGCTGGCCGGCGTCTTCCTGCTCGCCATGGGCCTCGCCCGCATGGGGCAACTCATCCGCTTCATCCCGGTCACCGTCGTCATCGGCTTTACCAACGGCATTGCCGTGGTCATCTTCCTGGCCCAGATCAAGGATTTTTTCGGCCTGAAAATCGACAACCTGCCGGCCGAGTTTTTCGAGCGCATCCAGACCCTGGCCGCCAACGCCCATAGCGTCGACCTGCCCACCCTGGCGCTGGCCCTCACCTGCTTCCTCTTCCTGATTTCCTACAACCGCCTGGCGCAGTATTTTTCCCCATTGCGCCGGGCGCCGGGTCCGCTCGTCGTCCTCATCCTCGGCACCCTGGTTTCCTTTCTTTTCGACCTGCCGGTGGAAACCATCGGCAGCCGTTTTCATGGCATTCCGCAGGAACTGCCGAAGATCGGCCTGCCCGAGCTGTCGATCCACGATTTCGGCAAGCTGATTTCGCCGGCCATCACCATCGCCCTGCTCGGCGCCATCGAATCCCTGCTCTCGGCCCGCGTCGCCGACAGTCAGATCGATGATCGTCACGACCCCAACCAGGAACTGGTCGCCCAGGGCCTGTCCAATATTTTCGCCCCGCTCTTCGGCGGCTTCGCCGCCACCGGCGCTATCGCCCGCACCACGACCAACGTCAAGACCGGCGGCCGGACGCCGATCGCCGGCATCATCCACGCCTTCGTCCTGCTCGGCATCGTGCTGATTGCCGCCCCGCTCGCCTCCTACGTGCCGCTCGCCACGCTGTCGGCCATCGTCATGGTGGTCGCCATGAACATGGGCGACTGGCATGAATTCATCGAGCTGCGCCGCTACTCCTACAACTACCGGATCATCCTGCTCGCCACCTTCTTCGTCACCGTCGTTTTCGACCTGACCATCGCCGTCGAACTCGGCATGGTACTGGCCAGCCTGTTCTTCATTTACCGGATGTCGGAACTGACCCGTATCGAGCGCCTGCCGCTCAGCGCAGAAGCCGACGAACCGCAATTCCTCTACCCCGACGGCACGATGCGCGTCGCCGCCTGGCAACTGTTCGGCTCGCTGTTTTTCGGCGCGGTCAACAAACTGGAGGAATTGCTCGACCCCTCGGCCGGCCACCCGGAAGTCGTCATTCTCGATGCCAGCCGCCTGATCCAGCTCGACACCACCGGTCTCGAAGGCCTCGAAAGTCTGCGCGACAAACTCCACAAGCGCGGCTGCACGCTGCTCGTCTGCAGCCTCAATGATCAGCCGAGCTCCCTGCTTTACCGTTCCGGCTTTGTCGACCTGCTGGGCAAGGCCAATGTCTGCACCGACCTGACCGAGGCCCTGCAACGCGCCTATATTCTGTTGCCCAACCTGATGGGCAACTTTGCCGAAGATTACTGAACCAAGGAAAAACCATGAGCGATTTGCCCAAATGCCCCCAATGCAGTTCGGAATACACCTACGCCGACGGTGAAATGTATGTCTGCCCGGAATGCGCCCATGAATGGGCGGCCACTGCGGCCACCGACAGCGTCGACCAGGCCAAGGTCTGGAAGGACGCCCACGGCAACCTGCTGCAGGACGGCGACAGCGTGACGGTGATCAAGGACCTGAAAATCAAGGGTTCATCATCGGTCGTCAAGGTCGGCACCAAGGTCAAGAACATCCGCCTGATCGACGGCGATCACGACATCGACTGCAAAATCGACGGCATCGGGGCGATGCAACTCAAATCGGAGTTCGTCAAGAAGGCCTGAGAAAGTCCAGCTTTCCGACAAGATGGCAGCAAGCGGAGGCCGGCGGATATTGCCGACCCCTTGCTTTGACAAATACCCCCTTTCAAGGCAATCACTCAGGGACGACCGGGTTCCCGACGCGACCAGAAGAAACCCGGCAAAAACCAGCGTCGCCCGCGCTAGTCGCCAACCTTGCGCACCTCGATGGCATTCAGCCAGCGGACATGACGCCCGCCGAGATGGATATCCTTCGACGAGATCATGGCGATCCGGCCTTCGTCATCCGCCAGGGGCTTGCCATCCTTCTCGAAATACACCAGCACGCCGTCACCGACGGCCGTATTGAACAACTCGTAGCGCGAGAAGACGATGGCATAGTCGTCGCTGGCCTTGGCAATGATGATGACCCTCTTGAGGTCGTTATGGCCGGGCGAAAGGATGCTCGCCTTTTCGAGCAACGTCCGCAGCAGCACGCCCCGGAAGGTCTCGGTCGTGCCAGCCCTGGCCGGCGATTGCGCAACGACCGAGATCTCCTGCACATCCTTGGCCGGGAATTTCCGTAGTTCTTCGACACTCAGGTCGAGTTGGTGCTCGACGAAGCCGGATACGGCCAGACGCTCGGTGACGTACTGCTTGAGCCCGGGAATTTCGCCCTTCATGGCGAGAACCCAGTTGGCGAGGCGGAGGGCATCCTTCGGCTTGACGGCGCTGTTGGCCGGCATGAACGGCAGGGTGGCCTGGCCCTCCTTCATCCAGCCCTGCCCAGCCGGGCCGGTGCCCTTGACAATATGCTCCGCGAGGATTTTCGCCGCATCCCGCTGGCCGGCGTATTTCTTCGCCACCTCGGCATAGGGTGGCCCCATCAGCTTCTCGGCGCCACGGTGACAGATGATGCAGCCGTTTTTGACCGCCAGATCCAGCTCGTCGGCCGCGCCGACGTAACCCGCCTGCAACAGGAGCGCAGCGGCGGCGAGGCAGCGAAAAACTTTCGGCAAGGTATTCTGCAAATGCAAGTTCATACTCATTTCCTTTCAATCGATCAGGCCCGCCACCGGCGGACCACAAAGGGAGGGGTTGTGCCGGCGATGCCGGAATTCGCTATTGCCGGGTCAGCCCCTGGGCGTTCAGAACTGGAAACGGCTGGCGAGCAGGAAGTTGCGGCCTTCCTGCGGATAACCGTCCACCAACTGGTAGTTCTGATCCGTGAGGTTGCGACCAGTGAGGGAGATATCCCAATCGCGCCGGATCTTGTATTCCACCTTCAAGTTGAGCAGGTTGTAGGCGCCGGTCTGGACATAGCCGTAGTTGACATTCTTGGTGCTAAGCGCGGAACTCGACCAGCGGGAACTGGCATATTCCAGGCTCGGAATCACACTCAGCGGTTCGACGGGGCGCCACTTGGCATAGAGGAATCCTTTGTTCTGCGGTGTTGTGGTCAGGCGCGCGGTGGCGTCGTTCGGGTTGTTGAGTTGGGTATCGATATAGGAATAATTGCCGCCGACTTCCAGGCTGTCGGAAAATCTGGCCGTCAGGCCGAGCTCGATGCCCTGGTAAGTCGCCGTACCAACGTTCTGGCTTTGCGACTGTCCGCTATAGATTCCCGTCAAGTTCACCGACTGGATCGCATCCTTGACATGGCTATGGAAGAGCGCTGCTTCGCCGCGCAGGCCGGGCATCAGCATGTCAGCCACTCCGACTTCGAGGTTCATGGCGCGCTCCGGCTTGAGCCTGGGATTCGAGATCGCGCCGCCAAACTTGGAACTGAAGCGCTCGAACATGGTGGGGAAACGCGTGCGATCCGAGGCCGACAAATGTAGCTTGCCAGTATCGCTGTAGCTATAGACCGCCGCCGTCTGGTAATTGGTGGCATAGCTGTTGGCAAGCTGGTAATCGAACAACACTGCCGCGGAGGTCGCGTTGGGCGCGGCAAAGTCCTGGGCCTCTCTGGAGAAACGCGCATCGCGGCTGATGCCGGCGACGAGGTCGAGCCTCTGCGTAACGTGCCAGGTATCTTCGAGCGCCAGGGAGACAATATCCTCGATGGTCGTCTGCTTGGGTTCGGTGAAGTTGGCCGGCGTGGCGGGCAGGCTGGCCTTGGCAAGATATTGCCACTCGGTATGCTCGTCGCGCCGGTAATGCAGCACCGCTTTCAAGGTCTGCTGCGCGAAGTGATCAGTACCCAGTTCCACGCTGAGCCCCTGGGCGTGGTCGTCGTAGTAGCTGGTGAAATTCGTGGCACTCAAGCTGATGTTGGTATAGGCCTGCAAGGTGTTCTTGAAGGTGTTGTAGTAAGCCTTCGTCTTGATATAGGTCTTGTCGCCGAGTTGGGTATGCGAGAGCCAGTAGAGGCTCGACGTGTCCCAGGTCGGCCAGTCCCAGGTACTGATGGTGGAAGTTCCGGTCACGGAACCGATGCCATGTTTCTCGCCGCTCTGGCTAACGTAATTCAGGGAATACTCGTCGCTGCTGTTCGGCGTGAGACCCAGTTTCAGGTTGTAGCGGCTATCCTTCTTGCTGGTGTGATCGCGGTTGCCGCCGTCCTCCGCCACCGTTGGCTTGAAGTCATCGGACAGCCGCCAATGCTGCATGTCGCGTTCTTCGAGGCTCACCTGATAGTAAAAGGCCTGCTGCCGGCCGCCCACATTCGCATAGACGGTGTCGCCGTTGTACTGACCGCCGCTGGCCAGGGCCGCCGAGACCCGCACTTCGCCCTCGAAGGGTTTCACCGGCTTGCGCGTGACCAGATTGATGGCGCCGCCCATGCCGTCCGGGCCGTTGAGCACGGAGACATAGCCCTTGGAGACCTGGATTTCGGACAGATCGGGCGTCAGGAAGCGGTCGAGGTCGATGCGGTTGTCGGCCGGCAGGTAGAGGCGGATGCCATCCATCAGCAAGGGCACCTGAAAACGATCGAAGCCGCGCACACTGATGACCGTCTCGTTGCGGCTACCCGCCCCCGCCGTGGTCGTCACCCCCGGAATCAGGTTGATCGCATCAGCCACCCCATCCTTGCTGAAATCCCACATCTGCTCGCGATCCATGGTCGCCGTGCCGACGGAACTGGCATCCTCGCGCTGGGCGGTGACCGCGATCTCGCCAAGAGTAAAAACATTGCTGCCGCCGGACTTGGCGACGGGTGTCCCCCCGTCGTCGGCATATGCGGGCAAGCTAAAGGCCGATGCCAGCAAAGCCGGCAACAGACGAAATCTGAAGCGATTCATGAATGCTCTCCCTGAGCGTGGTTGAAATTCTGCTGTAGTAACGAAACCGATGCGCCCGAGGCACGCACGCCAAGCCTCGATGCCGCGGCCGGAAAGTGGCGTCTAGTCGGCAACATGGCGGACCTCGATGCTCTTCAGCCAGCGGACGTGGCGGCAGGAGAGGTTGGTGTCCTTGCTCGATATCAGGGCGACCCGACCCTCGTCGTCGGCGAGCGCCTTGCCGTCCCGCTCGAAAAACACAAGAACGCCGTCGCCGGTGGCCGAATCGAAAATATCGACCCACGAGAAGATCGCCAGTTGCCCGCTGACCGACTTGGCGACGATGATGATCTTCCTCAAGTCGCGGTCGGGCGAGACGATCACGGCCTTTTCGAGCAGCGTCCGCAACAGCACGCCCTTGAGGTGTTCCTTCTTGCCGGCCGTGGCCATGGGTTCCATGACGACGTCGATCTCGCGCAGGTCCTGGCGGGGAAACTTCCGCAGTTCGTCGACGCTCAGCTCGAAGCCGGTCTTGACGGTTCCCGACACGGAGAAACGATCGCTGACGTATTGCGCCAGCCCGGGCATTTCGCCCTTGGTGGCGAGAATCCAGCTAGCCAGGCCCAGGGCCTCGTCGGGAGTGACGTTGCGGCTCGGGAACATGAACGGCATGCTCGCCTTGCCCTCCTTCAGCCAGCCGGCCCCTTCGGGAGCCGTGCCTTTGACGATATGGCCGGCCAGCGTTTCCGCCGCGTTCTTCTGGCCGCCTCTCTTCTTTGCCACGTCCGCAAAGCGCGGCCCCACCGACATTTCCGTGACCCCGTGACAAGCAATGCAACCGCGCTTGATCACCATATCAAGCTCGTCGGCCGCGCCGGCGTATCCCGGAGCCCATAGCGCCAGGAAGGCGGCAAGGCCCGGAGCGCATGCCGCCCAGACAAAGGCGCCCGGCAACAATGACTGCGTTGATGATTCCTGCATCTGACTGTTCCTCAATAAAAGTGTCTGGAAGTGGTGGCTAGTCGGCGATGACGCGTACCTCGATACTCTTCAGCCACCGGACATGGCGACCGAGGAGATGGGTATCCCGGGTTGACATCAGGGCGAGCCGCCCCTCGTCGTCGGCTAGCGGTTGGCCGTCCTTCTCGAAATACACCAGCACGCCGTCGCCAATGGGGGAATTGAACAGCTCGCACCAGGAGAACGAGATCAGATGGCCGTCGCTCGATTTGACGACGATGGAGACCTTCCGCATGTCATTACCCGGCGAAAGCATCACCGCCTTGTTGAGCAGCGCCCCCAACGACACGCCCTTGAGCTTCTCCGTCGTGCCCACCACGGCAGGCGTTTGCGAAGCGACCGCGATTTCGCGCAGATCCTTGGCGGGAAATCGCCGCAGGTCGTCCACGCCCAGCTTGAGCGGGTGCTCGACGGAGCCGGATATGCTCAGATGCTCGGTGACGTAATGCGCCAGATCCGGAATTTCGCCTTTGGTGGCGAGAATCCAGTTGGCCAGACGAAGGGCATCCTTCGGCTTGACGCCGTTGTTGGCGGGCATGAACGGCAGGACGGCCTTGCCCTCCTTCAGCCAGCCGCGCCCGTCGGGACCGGTGCCCTTGACGATGTACTCGGCGAGCGCCTCGGCGGCAATCTTCTGGTCGACGCTCTTCTTCGCCACCTCCACAAAGGACGGCCCGATCGCCGTCCCGGCGCCCCGGTGGCAAGCGAAACACCCGCTGACGACTGCTAGATCCATTCCGTCGGCCGCGCCGACCTGCCCCACCATCAACAAGGCCAGCGTGGCGACAAGGCAGCGAATCACGTTAGGCAGGGGGTTACGCAAATGCAAGTTCATGGTTGCATCCTTTCAATCGATCAAATCACAGCATTGAATGGCCGCACCAGGGAGGCGGCCGGGGCGGCGCCCCGGCGAGCGGACCGAGATGCCGAAATGCGCCCATGCCGCCAGGCGCCCAACGACGGGCGGCAGGAGGGCATGGTGCGCAACGGCTGGCGCATCAGAAGGTCATCCCGAAGGTCAGGGCGACAGTGCGCGGCGCGCCGGGGTAGTACCAGGCGGAACTAGTGCCGCCATCGTCCGCAGTGGAAATCGACGAGATGTAGCGTTTGTTGAACAGATTGACGAGCGACAGGTCGATTTCATACTTGCCAAGCATTTCCGCCTTGCCGGAGTAGCGGATGGTGGCATCGACCACGACATAGGACGGGATCTTCTCGACGTTCGTGACATCGCCATAGCGCGAACCGATCCACTTGACCAGCGGGACAAAGTCAAACGCGCCCCAGCGGATGTCGGCGCCGAACTTGGCCATCGCCCTCGGGGTATCGGGGATCTGCTTGCCCTTGGCGGCAACGACCACGTTGGTTGCGGTTCGAATGTCGTCATCGAACGTCGAACGGTTCCAGCTGAGCGAAGTGAATAGCTGCGTTGTCCGCATCGCCTGCCAACTGGCCTCGACTTCCAGGCCATAGGCGGTCGCGTTGCCCGCGGGCTGCTTGAAGGCGACGTTGGCCACCGGGTCGAGGAAGGTCACCGCCTTGTTCTTGATGCGGGAGTAAAAGACGGTGGGTACCAGGGAGAAATCGCCATGCTTCCAGCGCGCCCCGGTATCCACGGTGTCGACCAGTTCCAGTTTCTCGCGCTGCCACAGCGCGTCGGCCGTCGCGATGCCGGCGGCCTGGAATTTGGTCATATTAGTAAAGAAAGTGCGGGCAATGTTGCCGCCGCCGAACCAATTCCGGTTGGCGGTGCGGCCGACGTTGGCATAGAGCGAGAGCTCAGGCGACAGCGCCACGCTGGCGCCGAGGTTGGGCAGCCAGGCGCGATCGGTGTGGTCGCCGACACTCGACGTGGGATCTTTGACCGCCTTGTCGATGATCTGGTCGTGCGCCACATCGGGCAACACCTGGTTGTAGCTATAGAAACTCGTCGACGGCTGATACCAGGTCAGGTACTTGATGCCCCCGGTGAAGCGCCAGGCGTCGGCCGTCGTTTCGAAGCGAGCATAAGGCGCGCTTGAGGAGAAGTCGCTGCCGTATTTGAGCATGCCGTTCCAGCCACCGAATGTCAGGTTGCTGCTGGCGTCGAGGCGGTAAGTCTTGGCCGTGTAGGCCGGCCAGTTCATGCTCTCTCTCCACCAACCGACGGCGACCTCGCCGGCGGCAAACTTCCAGGCGTATTCGCCCATGACGCCGAGAATCGTCTTGTCGCTCAGCCAGTCGCTGACACCCGGCGTAGTGGCGTTATTCCCGTTGAGTTTCGCCGAACCATCCCAGTTGTGGATCTTTTCCGTCGCGTAGTAGGGCTTCAGGCGTAGCGTGCCGTCGCCCAGCGGCAGGGACAGCAGGCTCCCCACCAGGGTATAGCTTTCCTTCACCCGGTTGTAGCCGTAGTAAAAGGCATCCTGGGCCGCCACCCCGGAGAGCGAAGTGTTGAAGTCAAAATCCCGGTACTTGCCAAGATCCTGGGTCTGGGCATAGCTCAATTGCCGGAAATTATTCCCTTCGTATTCGATGTGATTGGCAAACAGGCGCACGCTGCCGCCGTTGTCGAGCCGCTGTGCCACATCAAGGAAGAAGTTTTCCCGCTTGCCCGGCGCTTCGCCAGCCCCCCGCCACTTGTCCGCCGAGGTGTTGGAATATGACAGCGCAGCACGCGTGCCGCTGGCCAGTTCGCCGGAATCCGCGCGCAGGTAGGTGCGCCGAAAGTTGTCGCTGCCGATGCCCTGCTTGAACTGGAAGCTGCGTTCCGCCGCCAGCTCGCGCAGGGAAACGTCCACCGAGCCGGCGCTGGCGCCATAGCCATTGCCTAACTCGACCGGACTGGCGCCCTTGATCAGGCGCAGACTGCCGAAATTCTCGGCATCGAACGCGGACTCGCGCGATCCGTAACGTGGTTCTCCGGTGAGCGGCATGCCCTCGATGGAAAGCGACAGATAGTTGGTGCTCTGACCCCGGATGCGCATGGCACTGCCGGGAGTCATCTTCGCCACGCCGTAGGCGTCGAGCGACTCCAGGCTGACACCCGCCGCCATGTCGAGCGCCTGGTAAATCGAGGTCTGCCCCGCGCGCACCGTGTTGGCGATCCCTTGCACGCCGATCAGCGTTTCCGTTCGGGTCGACTGCCTCGACGAATCGACGAACGGTGCGTCCTGCTCGCCGCGAACCTGCACGGTAGACAGCACGGGCTCGCCATTGCCGGCTGAGCTGTCGGCAGTGGCCGGCAAGGCAAAGGCCGAGGCCAGCAGCGCTGGCAGGACGCGAAGTTTGTGGTATTTCATGGTTGCACTCCCTGAGCGTGGTTGATATTTATTCGGGTGTGGTAACGAAGCCGATGCGGCTCAGCCCCAGGCGCGAGGCCAGGGCCATGGCCTGGGCGACGCGCTCGTAGGGGGTCTGCCGGTCGGCGTGGATGCGCAATTCGGGAACCGGCGTCTGCCGGGCGGCGTCCCGCATGCGCTGTTCGAGCCGGTCGCGCGCCACGGGCGCGCCGTTCCAGAAGAGCTCACCGTTGTCGCGGATCGCTAGCTGGACGGGCGCCCGGGGCGAAACGGCGTCGGCGGAGGCTTGCGGCAGGTCAATTTTGACGGCGTGCGTGAGCAGCGGCGCGGTGACGATGAAGATCACCAGCAGGACGAGCATGACGTCGATCAGCGGCACCATGTTGATTTCCGCCAGATGATGATCGCAAACGGCGTGGTTGCGCCTGCCCATCAGCGGCTCCCGGCCGCGGCCAGGGTCGATGCGGCGGGCGACGCGGCGGTCTGGCCCTGGCCACCGGCATGCACGCCAGTGGCGAGGAAGGCCAGCATCTCGTGGGCGAAGCCTTCCAACTCGCCGGCCGCCCGGCGCGTCGTGCGCACGAAGGCGTTGTAGGCAAGCACGGCGGGAATGGCCACGGCGAGGCCGAAGGCCGTCATCACCAACGCCTCGCCGACCGGACCGGCCACCTTGTCGAGCGTGCCCTGGCCGCTGACGCCGATGGCCACGAGCGCATGATAGATGCCCCAAACGGTCCCAAGCAGGCCGACAAAGGGGGCCGTGCTGCCAATAGCCGCCAGGGCGGCCAGACCGGCTTCGAGGCGTTCCCGTTCGCGCGCCACCGCCAGCGCCAGGCTGGCGGCAACGAAGTCGCCGACATCGCCGAGTTCGAGCAGCCGGCGCTCGCCGCGCCGCGCCCACCGGCCCAGGGCCTCAAGACCGGCGGCGGCGATGCGGGCGCCGGCCTCGGCGGGCGGCAGCACCTGGAAACCGCGCTCCAGGCCGCTCGGCCCGGCCTGCTGCCGGTAATAATCGATGAAGTCCGCCCTGCCTTGCGCCGCCATGCGCAATTGCACCAACTTCAGCAGGATCAGCGTCCATGACAGCATGGACATCAACACCAGCACTACCAGTACGAAGCGGCCGAGCAGGTCGGACTGGGCGAGAAAATGAGCGAAGCCGAAGTCTTCCATGGCTATCTCCGTAAAGTGAATGAAATCGGGACGACAACCCAGGCGGCGACGGCGTTCTCACCCTGGCGCGCCGGCACGAACTTCCAGTGCTGTACGGCTTCGAGCGCCGCCAGATCAAGCCGCTCGTAACCGCTGCCGGTATGCACGTGAACTTCCTGGGCGTCGCCGCGCGGCGACACGAAGACGCGCAGAAAAACCTTGCCCTGCTCGCCCCTCGCGCGCGAAACCGACGGATAGGCGGGGGCCGGATTCGACAGATAGTCGGCATCGAAACGCGGTGCAACACCGGCGGGTGGTTCGGCGTGGGAGCTGCCACTGGCGGCGGACGATGCCGCAGCCGGCGGCTCCGCTTCGCTGGCCCCTCCAGTCGAGACAGGCGCCACGGGGGCGGCGGCGGTGAGCGGCGCCGGCTCGCGCTGCGCCATCGGTAGTCGGTGCAGCATCATCGGCAACGGCCGCGGTTTGAAGGCAGGCTCGGGCATCGCCGGGGCCGGCATTTGCCCGCTCAACCACTTGACCGCCAAGACACCAGGGGTAACAAAATGCGGCTGGCTAAACGCACTCATCAGCAGCCCGAAGGCCACCGCGCCGTGCCCGACCAGCGCGGCGAACACGGCCACCCAGCGTAGCCGCGGGCTAATATCGAAGTCGCGTGCAAGCCGCATTGTTTGCACTCAAACACACCAACAGAAACGCAAGCTCACGCTGCGGGCCGGCATTTGCCCGAGACCCCACCGAAGATCGCGGGCACCGCGATAAACAGAAGAGATCAACGCGATTACCGCAAAACCACCGGATGACTTCCGAGATGCGCACCTTACCTGCGCATCAGTCAGTAGCGCTACCGCCATTGAGTAAGCGCGCCACGAAATGGCTGGCCGCCCATCTGGAGCACATGGCGTACCCGGATACATTTCTAGCCCCTTATTTAAGATTAATGAGACGACAATTCGTCAACACCCGAATCGACGCCGAACAAGCGCCAAAGCTTTTAACCCAAGCCATTAATACCATTGCATATACAGCGATATTTAAAAACTTTCTTTTAAATTTACGTGTTTACATGTTCGAAGTATTATTGTGTATATAGCGATACTCAAGGCTTAACGGGAAAACTCCCCTTCGACTGTAACGTTCTGTTACACCTCAAAACTCGCGGCAGCGGGTCGGAACGTCCTCTATGTCTTGCCCCCAAAGGGACCCAAGCAACCCACCAGGGGGAAACAGAACAGCAAGGGCGCCACAAGCTATCGGGTTGGGCCAAATCAAATGCCAGCTAGGCCAATAAAAGCCGAACTCGCTCACCGCGAGTGGTTTTTCAACAACCTTGCTTAGCGGGCTCGCTGACTGCCGGCAGCGGAAAGTTCATCACAAGCCAGAACCGCGCGCCCTTGCCCGCCGCACCGTCTACGCCGATCTCGCCATCCATCATCTCGAACAAGCGCTTGCAGATCGATAATCCGAGGCCAGCGGCAACGTCGCATCGGTCACCAAGGCGTCCGCCCGATTAGTGAATTTCAACCTTGAAACCTCGGTTGGACGAGACTGTTGGTGCGTTTGCGCGGGGTGGCCCTTGCGGACGCGGCAGGCTCATGCCTGCCGGGAGGAGCGACAAAGCCGGGCGCCCGGCCAGACTTGCCAGCCGCCGCATAGCGCGCTCACCCTTTGGATGAATCACCGCGAAGGCACAACAGTCAGTGCTCATGCGGCTTGCCTGAGAGGGATAAGCGGTCAACCGAGGTTTCAAGCTTAAACGGTTTCGGCCACTGGGAAATTGATCGCGAACCAGAACTCGGAACCGCGCCCTTCTTCGCTTTCGACGCCAATTTCGCCGTCCATCATTTCCACCAGCCGCTTGCAGATCGACAGCCCCAGTCCGGTGCCGCCGTGACGCCGGGTCACCGAAGCATCGACCTGGGAAAAGGCATTGAACAGCCGATGCCGCTTGTCGGCGGCGATGCCGATGCCCGTATCGCGCACCGCGAAGCGCACCGTCGCGGTACCCGCCGACAGTTGCTCGAGACTCACGCGCAGGCCGACTTCACCGTGATCGGTAAATTTCACCGCATTGCCCAGCAGATTGATCAACACTTGCCGCAAGCGTTCAACATCGCCGACCAGTTGCCGCGGCACGTCGCTGGCCAGCTCCAGCGAGAACGCCAGTCCCTTGCTGCAGGCCTGATGGCTGAGCAATTCGCTGGCCTGGTGCAAGCCGGCAGCCAGATCGAAAGGCTGCCTGACCAGCTCCAGCTTGCCGGCCTCGATTTTCGAAAAATCGAGAATATCGTTGATGATCAGCATCAAGGCATGGGCGCTGCTTTTGATAATTTGGGCAAACTCGCGCTGCTCGGGGGCCAGCGGCGTGTCGAGCAGCAATTCGCTCATGCCCAGGATACCGTTCATCGGCGTGCGGATTTCGTGACTGACCGTGGCCAGGAATTCGCTTTTGCTCCGGCTCCCGGCCAGCGCCGCATCGCGCGCCGCGGCCAGTTCCTCGGCCTGCTGGGCACGCTCGCTACCCAGCCGGATGGCCTGCTCCATCACTTCGTAATAGCGCCCCGCACTCTTCAGCATCCCGAACAGGTAGAGGACGATCGAGATGATCAGCAGCCAGTGCAGCGGCGAGTCCGGCGCCAGCCAGGCACAGATGAAGACAGCGACGATCGGCGGCACGGCAAACAGCCGAAAGGCCAGCGGCACCGATGCCAGGGTCGGCACCGCCCCGGCCACCAGACCGGCCACCATGAACAGGACGAACACTTGCTCGACCTCCGGCGCCCCGTACATGAACAGCGTGACGCCCAGCGTCCAGCCAAGGCCGCCAAGCCCCGCACCGATCAACCCACGGGTACGCCAGCGCGGGAAATCCGGGGCCGGCAACAGTTCAAAACGCGCGGCCAGCGACAGCCGGGTGCTGGCCAGCGCCACCATGGCGCTCCACCACAGCACCGCCCCGATCGGCCAGCGCTGGTGGCCGACATAGGCCAGCAAGGTGGCCAGGATCAGCACCACGAGCTGACTGAGCGGCACGCTGCGGTAGAGCAGTGCCGTTAGCTGATTTTCTACGCTACGGTGGGCAAGATTGGAATCCATGGCGCGAGGCGGCGTTTTCGATGACGCATTTTTACACAGATAGGCGCTCGCTCCCCGACCGCCTAAGTGCCCGGCTTGGCCGCCGCTCGGGAATCCGGCGCCGCATAGTTCGCCGGAGGTAGCGCCGGGCCGGGCCGGCGAGATGAAGCGAAGAGCAGAGGTGGCGAGTCGCCGCATCCCAAATGCGTGAAACTGCGCCGGCGAAAAACCGCATCGCGCCTATCAAGCGTTCACCGAGCAGCGGTTTGACAGGGGCGAAGCGCTTCGCTAAATTGCTTGCTTCCCCAACCCCAGATCAAATCTTCATAAGGAGATCACTATGGCCGTTCTCGTCGGCAAGCAAGCCCCGGATTTCACCGCCACCGCCGTCTTTGGCAACAACGAAATCAAGGATCTGAAACTCTCCGATTTCAAGGGCAAGCCGGTTGTCCTGTTCTTCTACCCGCTCGACTTCACCTTCGTCTGCCCGTCCGAACTGATCGCCTTCGATCATCGCCTGGAAGAATTCAAGCAACGCGGCGTCGAAGTCATCGGCGTCTCCATCGACTCCCAGTTCACCCACCTGGCCTGGAAGAACACCGCGATCAAGGATGGCGGCATCGGTCAGGTCGGCTACCCGCTGGTCGCCGACGTCAAGCATGAAATCTGCCGCGCCTACGACGTCGAACTCGAAGCCGCCGGCGTCGCCCTGCGCGGTTCCTTCCTGATCGACCAGAACGGCGTCGTCATGCACCAGGTCGTCAACATGCTGCCGCTCGGCCGCAATATCGACGAAATGCTGCGCATGGTCGATGCCCTGCAATTCTTCGAAGAACACGGCGAAGTCTGCCCGGCCGGCTGGAACAAGGGCAAGCCCGGGATGACCGCGACCACCGAAGGCGTCGCCGCCTACCTGGCCAAGAACGCCAAGAAACTGTAAATCCGGCCGCCGGTCCGGCCCGCCGGACTGCCACGCCAGCCCACCCCGGATGCCCGATGACATCCGGGGTTTTTTTCGTACTGTCAAATCCACAAAAAAACGACTAGAATTTGGCACTTTTGCAAGTTCCGGAAGAATCATGGCCGACGTCGAATTTCTTAGTACCCGCCAAGCGGCGCTGCGCCTGGGCGTCTCCTTGGGCACGGTACAGAACATGGTGGAAAACGGTGCCCTGGAAGCCTGGAAAACCGCCGGCGGCCACCGCCGCATTCCGGTCAGTTCGGTCGACGCCGTGCTCGCCAAGCGCAAGGGCGGCGCCGCCGCGGCCGGCGATGCCGGCAGCCATCTCGACATCCTGATTGCCGAGGATGACTCGACCCTGCAGATGCTTTACCGGAAAACCTTCGACCGCTGGAACCTGCCGCTGACCCTGCGCATTGTTGCCAACGGCTTTGACGGCCTGCTGCAGGTCGGCCAGAAAAAACCCGACGTCCTGATTGCCGACCTGATGATGCCCGGCATGGACGGTTTCGAAATGATCCGCCATCTGCGGGCCAACCCCGATCTTTCCTCAATGGACATCATCGTGGTCAGCGCCATCGAACAGGACGAAATCGCCCAGCGCGAACTGCCGGCCAATATCACCGTGTTCGCCAAACCCATACCGTTTCACGAACTCAAAGGCTTCATGCTGGGCCGCCTGGCCGCCCGCCAGCGGCCGCCCCACTGAACTGAAACGCTCTGTTGCGCCCGCCGGGCAACAGAGCGCAATACGGCAACCGTATTTCCGAGGAGATACCGGCTAGCCCATCCCAACGGCGACCACACATAATAAGCAGGAGACAAAAATGGGATTCTTTGGCAATAACGCCGCGCTCGCCAAGATCGATCGCGATCTTTCCGCCATCGCCGATGGTTCGGCCAATCTCTCGCTAACCGTCGGCACTGCCGGCAGCGACGCGGCAGGGCGGGTGTCCGGTAACATCAACCGCTTCTTCGGACGGGTGCGCGACCTCATCTCGCATGCCCGCGAACGCAGCGTCAGCATTGCCGCCGACGCCGCCCGGATGAATTTCCTGGTGCAGCAGACCGATGATGCGGTACGCCGCCAGGAATCACTGGCTGGCGCCGTTTTCGAATCGAGCAACCGGGTCAACCAGGCGGTAGCCGAGGTCACCAGCAACTCCGATGCGATTCAGGCCTCGACCCAAAACAATCTCGACCTCGCCCAGCGCTCGCTGAAGCAAATGGAAACCGTCGCCAGCACGATGCGCTCGACCAACGAGCACATCGAACACTTTTCCTCGACGGTCGGCGAACTGCATTCCAGCTCGATGAAAATCAACGAAATCGTTTCGCTGATCAACGACATTTCGGACCAGACCAATCTCCTCGCCCTCAATGCCGCCATCGAAGCGGCCCGGGCCGGCGAAGCCGGGCGCGGTTTTGCCGTGGTCGCCGACGAAGTGCGCAAACTGGCGGAAAAGGTCAAGAAAGCCACCGAGGTCATCGGCCAGAATACCCAGTCGATGATCAACCTGGTGGCCGACACCTCGAGCAAGACGCAAACCATCGTCGGCGAAGTCACCCGCGCCAACGAGTACATCGAAACCTCGGCCAGCGACCTGACGACCATGGTCGGCGACTTCAAACGCACCACCGAACAGCTAACGACGATCTCCGGCGCCATCTACAAGCTGCGCGAAAGCAACCAGACCATCCATGGCGAAGTCGAGGAAATCCGCAATCATTCGCTCGATATCTCCGGGCGCATGAAGCAATGCCTGGGTTCGGCCAAGACCCTGCGCGAATCGACCGAAGACCTGCAATGCACGCTGGCTGACTTCCGTACCGGCAACAGCATGTTCGACACCCTGCACGACCAGTGCGCCGCCTTCCGCGACCAGGTGGCAGCCGTCCTGCAACGGCTGAACGAACGCGGCATCAATGTCTTCGACCAGGCCTACAAGGACATCCCGGGCTCCAACCCGAAGCGCTTCACCACCGCCTACGACAACCACTGCGACAGCGAACTGACCCGCATGTACGACGAGATGCTGCGTAGCGTACCGGGCCTGACCTATGCCCTGGCCGTCGACACCAACGGCTACGCGCCGGCCCACAACGGCGTCTTTTCCAATGCCCCGACCGGCGACCCCGCTGTCGACCTGACCAAGTGCCGCCACAAGCGCATCTTCAACGACCCGGTCGGCCTCAAACTGGCCCGGAATCAGAAATCCTCGCTCTTCCAGACCTACGTCCGCGACACCGGCGAAATCCTCAACGACCTATCGATGCCCATCCTGCTCAACGGCCGCCACTGGGGCGCCGTGCGCATCGGCTTCAAGACGGATCTGGTGGTTTAGGATCGAGTTGCCTAGGACCTAGGATCGAGTTGCCTAGGATCGAGGGGTTTGAGCTAATAGCTCGATCCTCGATCCTAATAGCTAATAAACTATTTCCACGTTTTCCGGCTTGAGCCAGGAATTTAGGGCTTCGAGCAGCATGTCGTCGAGGCGGACGCGGGCCATTTCGCCGAGCAGGATGTCGCATTCGGCCTGGGCGTTGCTGTAATGGATACGCACCAGGGCCGGGCCGGGGGCGAAGGGCAGGAGCAGGGATTTCAGCTTGCGCGCGTCGGAGCTGCCGTTCATCCGCAGCAGCAGGTGTTTGGCGAAGCGGGCGCGGGCTTCGCCGACGGTCATCAGCTTGTCGGCGGTGACGCTGTTGCCGCCGGAAAACTCGTCGTAGCGCACCTTGCCTTCGATGATCAGGACTTCGTCGGTGACGATCTTGGCGCGCTCGGCCTCGAACAGTTCGTTGAAAACCGTCACCTCGATCATGCCGGTGCCGTCGTCGAGCTGCACGAAGAGCATCTTGCCGCGCCGCGTCATCTGGGTCCGCACGCCGACCACGACGCCGGCCAGCGTGGTCAGCTCCTTGCCCGGCTGCAACTGGTTGAGCGGCCGCCGGACAAAGCGTGACAACTCCTTCTTGCAGGTGTTGTAAGGGTGACCGGAGAAGAAGAAGCCGAGCGCCGTCTTCTCCTGCATCAGTTGTTCCTTTTCGTCCCACGGCTTGACCGAAACATACTGTGGCGCGTGGTCGGCGGCGACATCGCCGATGTCGAACAGGCTGGTCTGCATGGCGTTGCGTTCGGTCTGCTCGGCAAAATCCATGGCGATGCCGACCGAGGCCAGCAGCTTGTGGCGATCGCTGTCGATACCGTCGAAGGCGCCGGCCTTGATCAGCGCCTCGATGGTCCGACGGTTGACCATGCGCTTGTCGCAGCGCTGGCAGAAATCGAAGAGATCCTTGAACGGCCCGCCGGCGTCACGGGCCCGCAGGATGTCATTGACCGCCTGCTCGCCGGTGCCCTTGACCGCCCCCAGGCCGTAACGGATGGTCTGCCGGTCGACCGGCTCGAACCGGTAATTCGAGGCATTGACGTCCGGCCCGAGCATCTTGACGTTATTGGCCAGGGTGTCTTCGTAGAAGATCTTCACCGAGTCGGTGTTGTCCATGTCGGACGACATGGTCGCCGCCATGAAGGCGGCGCAGTGGTGCGCCTTGAGCCAGGCGGTGTGATAGGTGACGACGGCGTAGGCGGCGGTGTGCGACTTGTTGAAGCCGTACTCGGCGAACTTGGTCATCAGGTCGAACAGGCGTTCGGCCAGGGCCGGGTCGTAGCCTTTCTTGGCCGCCCCCTCGGCGATGGTCGCCCGGTGCTTGGCCATTTCCTCGGCCTTCTTCTTGCCCATCGCCCGGCGCAGCATGTCGGCGCCACCCAGCGTGTAGCCGCCGATGATCTGCGAAATCTGCATCACCTGTTCCTGGTACACGATGACGCCGTAGGTCGGCGACAGGCAGGCGGTCAGGTCAGGGTGAAAATAGTCGATCTCCTGCTTGCCCTTCTTGCGCAGGATGAAGTCGTCCACCATCCCGGAACCGAGCGGGCCGGGGCGGTAGAGGGCGAGGACAGCGATGATGTCTTCGAAACGGTCGGGCTCCAGTTTTTTCAGGAGCTTCTTCATGCCCTCCGATTCGACCTGGAAGATCGCTGTCGTATTGCCTTTGCGCAGGATCTGGTAGGCCGCCGGGTCGGTGAAACCGAGGCTCATCAGGTCGAGCTTTTCGCCGGTCATGCGGCGGATGTACTCGACGGCCAGCTCGATAATGGTCAAGTTGCGCAGACCGAGGAAGTCGAACTTGACCAGGCCGACCTTCTCGACGTCGTCCTTGTCGAATTGCGAAACGGTCGACGCATCGCTGCCGGTCGCCTGGTAGATCGGGCAGAAGTCGGTGATCTTGCCCGGCGCGATCAAGACGCCGCCGGCGTGCATGCCGACGTTGCGCGTCAAGTCCTCGAGCCGGCCGGCCAGGTCGAACAGTTCGCGGATGGTTTCGCCGTCGCCGTCGCCTTCCATCATTTCGCGCAACTGCGGTTCCTGCTCGAGCGCCTCGGCCAGCGACACCGGCTTGTTCTGGACGATCGGGATGAGCTTCGAGATGCGGTCGCACATCGAATAGGGCAGGCCGAACACCCGGCCGACGTCGCGGATCACCGCTTTCGACGACATGGTGCCGAAGGTGGCGATTTGGCTGACCGCGTCCTCGCCGTAGTGATGGCGGACGTATTCGATGACGCGCCAACGGTTGTCCTGGCAGAAGTCGACGTCGAAGTCGGGCATCGAAACCCGTTCCGGATTGAGGAAGCGCTCGAACAGCAGGGCGTAGGCCAGCGGATCGAGATCGGTAATGCGCAGGCTGTAGGCGACCAGGGAACCAGCGCCGGAACCCCGGCCCGGGCCGACCGGCACGCCGTTCTGCTTGGCCCAGACGATGAAGTCGGCAACGATCAGGAAGTAGCCGGGGAAGCCCATCTGGACGATGGTGTTGCACTCGAATTTCAGGCGCTCGTCGTATTCCGGCCGGCGCTGGGCGCGCACCGCGGGATCGGGATAAAGCTCGGCGAGACGGACTTCCAGTCCTTTTTCCGCTTCATCGATGAGGAATTCGTCGATGGTCATGCCCGGCGGGATCGGGAACTGGGGCAGGAAGTTCTTGCCCAGGGTCAGTTCGATATTGCAGCGCTTGGCGATTTCCAGCGAGTTTTCCAGCGCCTCCGGCAGGTCGGCGAACAATTCGACCATCTCGGCCTGGCTCTTGAAATACTGTTCCTCGGTATAGTTCTTCGGCCGCCGATGGTCGCCCAGGACATAGCCTTCGGCAATACAGACGCGCGCTTCATGGGCCTGGAAGTCGTCGCGATTCATGAACTGGATGGGGTGCGTGGCGACCAGGGGTAAGCCCGTCTCGCCGGCCAGATCGGCCGTTTGCTGGACGATGGCTTCCTGCTGCGGCTGACCGTAGCGCTGCACTTCGAGGTAGAAGGCGCCGGGAAAAATCGCTTCCCAGGCTTTGGCGCGCTCGCCGGCCAGCTCGAAATTGCCGTTGATCAGGGCCTCGCCGACATCGCCGAGATGGGCGCCGGAGAGCGCGATCAAGCCGTCGCAGCCGATTTCCGTAAACCACTCGCGCCGCACTTCGGCGCGGTCACGCCGCCCTTCGACCAGATAAGCCTTGCTCAGCAATTCGCACAATTGCTGGTAGCCGGCCCGGTTGCGCACCAGCAGCAGCAAACGATAGGCGTCCTCGGGCGCTTCCGGATTGCTGATCCAGACATCGACCCCGGCCACCGGCTTGACCCCCTTGCCGCGCCCGCCGCTGTAGAACTTGACGAGACCGAACAGGTTGCCGAGGTCGGTCAGCGCCATGGCCGGCATGCCATCGGCCGCGGCGCGCTTGACGGCATCGCCGAGGCGGACGATGCCATCGGTGACGGAATATTCGGAATGGAGACGAAGGTGGACGTAGCGCGGGGAATTCATGGCTGCAATTTTACCGCGCCCGACCGCCACCTCCGGTCGGGCGACAGTTTTTTATCGGGCCGGCGCCTGCCAATCGACCGGCAACAGCTCGCGGCCCGGGCGCCCGATGTAGTAACCCTGGGCGCACTCGATTTCCAGCTTGACCAGTTCGTCCAGCACTTCGGCCGATTCGACGTACTCGGCGACGACGGTAATGCCCATCTCGCGCGCCAACGCCCGGATGCTGGTGACGAAGGCATGATCCTTCTCGCTGTTCAGCATATTGGCAATGAAATCGCCCTCGATTTTCAGGTAATCGATCGGGAAGCGGCGCAGGTAATGGAAGGACGAGAACCCCGAGCCGAAATCGTCGATCGCCAGCTTGAAGCCATCGCTCTTCAGGTCGTTGAGGAAACGTTCGAGCACGGCCAGGCTCTTCACCGTATCGCGTTCGGTGATTTCGAAAACGATGTTCTGCGGCGGAATGCCGCTGCGCTCGATGATGCGGCGCAAATCGCGGGCAAATTCATTGAGAATCAGGGCGCGCGGCGACAGGTTGATGAATATTTCGCCGCGATGGCCCTGCGCCGACAGCACGGTCAGCGCCTGTTCGATGACCAGCATGTCGAGCTTGTGGATGACCCCCATTTTTTCGGCGATTTCGACGAACTCGTCGGCGCGGATGATTTCGCCATTCAGCTCGATGCGCGACAACACTTCGTAAGCCACGATCTTGTGTTCGGCGACATTGAGAATCGGCTGGAAGTAAGGAATGACGCGCCGCGCCTCGATGGCTTCGAGGACCATGACGCTCTTCTGCGAGATGTCGCGGAAAATATCGACGACGTCTTCCTGGGTCGGCACGGCGACCTGCCCTTTGCCGCCGGCCTTGGCCCGGTACATCATGTTGTCGGCGAAGAGCAGCAGGTCCTTGGCCGTCTCGGCATGGTCCGGATAGACGGCCAGACCGATCGATGCCGTGCCGCGCAGCCGGCTGCCATCCGGCGCCGGCACCTCGATCGCTTCGACCGCCCGGCGAACCCGCTCGGCAATCGTCGCCACCGCCTCGGCGTCGGCTTCCGGCAAGAGGGCGACGAACTCGTCGCCGCCGTAACGGGCGAGGATGTCGCCGTCGCGCAATGCCGCCTGGACCTTGCGGGCGAGCGTCTGCAAGTAGGTATCGCCAATGGCATGACCGTAGTTGTCATTGACCAGCTTGAAATTGTCGAGATCGATCAGCAACAGGCCGAAACTGTAGCCATGGCGTTGGGCGCGGCCGATTTCGTAGGAGCTCAACTCCCAGAAAACACGCTGGTTGAAGAGATCGGTCAGCGGGTCGCGGGTCGCGTAATACTCGAGGTCGCGGGTGTACTTGTAGATCGCCTTGACCGAGCCGACGACATTGAGCAACGTCGATAGGATACTCTCCATCACCAGGTAGCGGGTTTCGTCCTCGAGCATGCCGGCATGCACGCCGATGCCGACGATACCGCCGATCTTCGGCCGATCGACGAAGAAGGATTTGACGCGCACGGCAACCTCCGCTTCCGACAGTTCGACGGTCGCGCCATGCAGATCGGCGATGTGGTGATGCACGTTGCACGCCGTGATGTCGGCGAAGGCATTCAGCCGGGTCAGTTCCGCCCGGATGTACTTTTCCATCATGCTCCGGGTCGGGTTGGCGACCGGGCCGCACCAGAATATTTCCAGGTCGAACAGTTCATCGTCGATCTTGAATACCGAGAACAGCGTATGGGCGGTAATCACGCTATTGATTTCGATCAGCAGGCGACCGACGTAGTCGCGCCAGTCGCGGACCACCTCGGAAGTAATGACGAATTTTTCGAGCAGGCCGATTTCGAAAGTCAGGATGTCCTTGTCCACGGCGATGGTGCGCAATTTTTCGAGCAGCCGGCCAAGGGCCGCGACGACGCGGTTGAGTTCGACGAAACCGAGATCGTTCTCGGCGATGGCGATATGGCGCAGGTCGCCGACCGCATTGACCTGTTCGAAGCCGGCCAGCAAACGCTCGACCGAACCTTCGATGCGGCGCCCGACCCACCACACCGCCCCCAGTGCCAGCAGCCCGGCGAGCGGCAACAGGATGGCGAAAGCCAGGCCCAGCGAATGCCGGGCGTCGGCCAGCAGGCTGGCGTATTCCTGGCGCACCTCGACGGCCCCCAGCACCGCCCCCGGCGTGGCGTTGACGTGGCAGCGCAGGCAACGCTCTTCGGCGACCAGCGGATAGATATGGCGGGCATATTCCGCCGTATCCCGGCGCGACGCCCCGCCCCCGGCAAAGACCGACTGGAGTTCGGCATCGAGCGGCGGTTGTGCGATTTCATGGAACAGTTCGACAACCAGCGGGCCGCGATAAATCTGGATGGTCAGCCCGCTCTCCTTGCCGGCCTCGGCTGTCGCCTGCAGGAAGGCATCGACCTGGCTGCGCCGCCAGCCCTGGCTCATCAACTGGTACATCGAGGCAAAGGCGATGCGGGTGGTGGCTTCCGAAGTGCGGGCCGCGTTGGCCCGCACCACGCTGTCAAAAACGCGATCCAGGGACCAATAGGCGCCGCCGAAAAAAAATGCGGCAACGATGGCCGAAGTCAAAAATACAAAATGTTTAATCCGCATGGTCCCTACCCAGCAAGCTTTTGGCGATTATCCCTTATTTGGCAGAGCGGGGAATCCGTAATTTCGGGCGGCAAGCCGGTTAGAATTTGGCCCCATGCGCTTGCTCCAGCCCCCCTCCCTTCCTTTCGCCACCGCTTTCGCGTGATCGCGCTGACCACCGTCCGGCGCCGCTGGCTGCCCGTCGCGCTCTTCGCCGGCGCCCTGGCCGCCGCCTGGTGGCGGGTCCCCAATCCGGCCCCGAGCCGTTTCGCGCCGCCGGCAGCCGCCGCCGCGCCGCTGCCGGCAATGTTCACCAGCGCCCTGTTGCCTGCCGGCACGCACCCCGGCGAGAGCAGCCTGACCCAGTTGGCGGACGGCCGGATCGCCGCCGCCTGGTCGGCCGACGACACCCAGGAGCCGCCCGAACGGCGTCTGCTCTTCAGCATCCGGGAAGCGAGCGGCTGGCGCCCGCCGCTCGTCATCGCCAGCCGGGCCAGCACGGCCGGCGGCACCTTCGCCCATGAACGCGACATCGGCAACCCGCTGCTTTACGCCGAAGGCGGCTGGCTGCACCTGTGGTACACCGGGCGCAGCGGCTGGGCCGGCCGCTCGCTCAAGCACAGCGTATCGACCGACGGCGGCAAGCGCTGGGCGACAACGGTAGCCATCCGTAGCGCACCGCTGGCCAGCGGCGTCCGCCTCGGCGCGCCGCCGATCACACTGGCCGACGGCGGCCTGGGACTACCGATCGCCAGCGACGGCTGGGCCAGTTACGGCGAATATCTGCGCCTGGCACCGACCGGCGAAATTCTCGACAAGCAACGCCTGGCCCAGCCGCAGGCGGCGTTGCTGCCGGCCGTCGTCGCCCTCGACGAGCAGCGCGGCCTGGCCTTGTTACCGGCCGCCGGTCAGATCCTGACCGCCGTCACCACCGACGGCGGCCTGACGTGGCCGGCCGCGGCGGCGCTGCCGGTAGCCAATCCGAAGACGCCGCTGGCCCTGCTCCGCCTGCCGAGCGGCCGCCTGCTGCTCGCCGGCAACCGGCCGGAGGGCCGCGCCACGCTCGGCTTGTGGCTGTCGAGCGACGCAGGAAAAACCTGGCAGAGCAGCCATACCCTGGAAAACGCCGCCGACGGTGCCGCCGAATTCAGCGACCCCAGCCTGCTGCTCGGCCGCGACGGTCGCCTGCATCTGACCTATAGCTGGCGTCGGCAAGGCATCAAGTACCTCAGTTTCAGCGAAGCCTGGCTCGACGGAACGCCACCATGACCCCGGAAAACCCAATTGAAATGCCGAGACGCAGAGATGCCGAGGAAAAGCGAAGGCTTGCCCGGACTGTTCGGGCCGCCTTCCGGGGCAGCGACAAAAACCAGGCGAGCAACAGTTTTCACGCTCTTCTCTGCGCCATTGCGGCTCTGCGGCAAGGTCTAGGATGAACCCACTCGCCGCCTACGGCCTGCTCGCCCACGGACTGATTTTCGGAGCGCTGACCGCCCTTCTGCCGCTCGGCCAACTGCGTTCCCGGGCCGCCCTGGCGGCAACGGCGGTCGCCCTGCTGGGCGGCATCGCCCCCCTGCTGCTCGGCACCTTCGGCGCCCCCTCGCCGACCCTGCTGCAACTCGCCCTGCTCCACCTGGCCGGGCGCCAGCCCTCGCCCCTCTCCGGGCGAGCCGCCCTCGGACTGCTGCTCTTTGCCCTGATGTATTACCCGGCGGCGCTCGGCTGGGGGCCATTTGATCCCTATGCCCTGGGCTATCAGCCCTGGCCGCTGCTCGCCGCCCTGCTGCCGCTGGCCGGCGCCCTTTGCTGGCGCCGCCTCGATAGCTGGCTGCTGATCCTGGCCGTCGATCTCGCCGCCTATGCCGGCGGCCTCTTCGGCAATCTCTGGGATGCCCTGTTCGATCCGCTGCTGGTCCTGCTGGCCCTGGTCGTGGTCGGCCGCCAGGGCGTCCGGCGCTTTATCGCGTCAAGGAATCGCTGATCAATTTGCGGATATTGCCGCCTTCGAACGGCTTGTCGCAAATCGCCGAAACACCGGCCCGTTCGACCGCCGCCAGGCGTCCCATGTTCTGCTCGCCGGTCACCATCAGGACCGGCACGCTGTTCTGCCAGCTTTGCGTGCGGATGTATTCGGTAAGTTCGCGACCATCCATTTCCGGCATGTTGTAATCGGTGATCACCAGATCGACCATGGTTTCCTGCAGCAGCGCCACCGCCTCCTTGCCATTGACCGCCTCGGAGATGCGTTCGATGCCAAGCTCGGTGAGCAGCCGGCGCAGGTAATTGCGCGAGGCCAGGCTGTCGTCCACGAGCAGCACGCGCAAACCTTCGATTTCCGCGAAATCGACATCGTCCGGCGGATTCAGGTAATCGGCGGCGGCATACAGGGCGCGCGCCAGTTGCTGCTCGGAGAAAGGCTTGCCGACGATACTGCAGGCCCCCGACTGGCGCACCGGCTCCAGCACCTGCGGCCGCGTCTCGCTGGAAATCAGGATGAAGGGCACCGGATCGAGCACCGGATCGTCCCGCATCGCCGACACCAGTTCGGTGCCCGCCATGTCCGGCAGGTACAGGCTGCTGATCACCACCAAACCATCGACGCGCCCTTCGGTCATCGCCGCCAGCGCCTCGGCGGCCGTCTGCAAGACTTTGATCTGGCGCACGCCGAGGTGCTGCAACATGCGATTGACCAGGCCGGCCTGCATGTGGGAGGGCTCGACAAGCAGAACGGAAATATCGGCCAGGGATGTACTGAGAGCCATGCGCTCACTCCGGAAGGCAGGGGAATGAGCGCACTATAGCAGCCCGTCGCCGGCGGGTGACAGCCTTCGGCGCAGCGGCCCGGCGGCCTCGCTCAAAGGCGCAAGCGGGCGGCGATGGCGGCAACCTGCGGGCTGGCCGCCCCCGAGCTCGCCGCCGGCCGCCTGATCGAAAAGGAAATCGCGGCACTGACCGCCGGACTGTAGAAGGCCGATGGGCCGCCGATGCTGGCGCCGCTCGCGGCCCTCCGAGGACCACTGCGTGGCGACTGGCGACCGCTAACCCGGATTTCGCCGCCGCTCGGCCGGGCATTTCTATAATTTCCCGAGAAAAGATGGGAAATCATCTTTCGCCATCGCCTGCACTACCCGCCACCAGGAGAACGATCATGCTCAGCCTTGCCGAGGATGCCCTGGCGCTCATCGCCGAGCGCCAGCAGCCGGTTTTCATTGACCTACCGCCGACCATCGAAGCCTGTTGCCTGGAAATCACCACCTGCCCCGAGGTCCGTTTCGGGACGCCGCGCAATCCAGACCAGCATGCGCCAATGCGCATTCAGGGCGTGGAAATCTTTGTGCCGCAAGGCTTCCCGAGCACACCGAAGCTGTTGATCCGGACGCGGAAGTTCTTCGGCCGAAAACGCCTGGTTCTCGCGGGCTGGAAACTGGTCTGAACTTGGCCAGCCGGCAGAACGTCAGCGTAAACCCAGTTTTTCCTTGAGTTCGCCGAGCAGGCGCCGACTGACTGGTACGTGGTGATTGTTGCGGGTAATGATTTCGACGGTGCCGGCTTCGAGAAAGCTGATTTCCTTGATCTGATCGGGATTGACCAGATGCTGGCGATGGCAGCGCAGCATCGGGGTCTTTTCTTCCAGGGTGCGTAGCGTCAGTTCGGTGAAATGCTCGCTGCCGTTGCTGATGGTGACGTAGACACCACTGGCTTTTGAGGTGGCGTACTCGATGTCGTCGATCTTGATCAACAGCAGCCGATGGTGGCCGGGACAGGGAATCTGCTTGAGCGGCGCCGCCGCGTTGAACAGCGCCGGGCTGGGCGTGCGGTCGCGGCGCAGGCGCTTCAGGGTGAGCTCGAGGCGAGCCGGATCGATGGGCTTCAACAGGTAGTCGAAGGCATTCTGATCGAATGCCTGCAGCGCGTATTCGTTGAAGGCGGTGAGAAACACGACGCGCGGCATTTTCTCGGGATCGAGCATGCTCAACATTTCCAGGCCGCTGATCCGCGGCATCTGGATGTCCAGGAAAATCACCTCGGGGTTGAGCCGGTTGATCGCGGCAATGCCTTCGATGGCGTTGGCGCTTTGCCCGAGAATCTCGATATCGGGCTCATTGGCGAGCAGACGGGCGATTTCTTCGCGCGCCGGCAACTCGTCGTCGATGATCAGGACTTTCATACGGGGTATACCTCCAGCGCAGTCTCCGGCGCGCAAGGCGCCAGCGGCAACTTCAGTGTGACCCGGGTAAACAGCTCGCGTTCGCAGGCCACCTCCAGGCCGTAGGAAGAGCCGTAACGCGAGGCGATCCGCCGCCGCACCAGGTGCATGCCGAGACCGCTGCGGCTGGCCGGCTCGACATAGAGCCCGGCATTATCCTCGACACTCAACAACATCATATCGCCCTCGGCGCGGGCGGCAATGCGAATGTGGCCGACTTCGAGGAGCTGCGACGTGCCGTGCTTGATGGCATTCTCGACCACCGGCTGCAACGAGAAAGCCGGCATGCGGATATGGCGCAGATCTTCCGGAATATCGAAATCGACCACCAACTGGCCGAGAAAGCGCGCCTGTTCGATTTCCAGGTAGGCGGCGACATGGGCGACTTCCTCGCCGAGCGAGGCTTCCTCACTCGGTCGCTTGAGATTGTTGCGAAAGAAGGTCGACAGGTTGAGGACCAGGTGGCAGGCCCGTTCCGGGTCGCGCCGAATCACTGCCGACAGGGTGTTCAAGGCATTGAACAGGAAATGCGGATTGACCTGGGCATGCAACAGCTTGATCTCCGATTGCGCCAGCAGCTCGCGTTGCCGCATGTAGCGGCCGGCCAGGATCTGGTTGGAGAGCAAGCGGGCAATGCCTTCGCCGAGGGCGCGGTTGATTGTGGAAAAAAGACGGGTGCGTGGCTCATAGAGCTTGACCGTGCCGATAACGCGGTCTTCCTCGCCGAGCAGCGGGATGATCAGCGAGGCGCCGAGCGGACATTTCGGACTGATCGAACATTGATAGGCGACCTCGTTGCCATCGGCAAAAATGACTTCGTTACGCTCAATGGCCCGCAGCGTCAGAACCGAGCTGATCGGCGTTCCCGGCAGGTGGTGATCGCTGCCGATACCGATGAAGGCCAGCAGATTCTGGGTATCGGTAATGGCCACCGCACCAACGCCGGTTTCCTCATGAAAAATCCGGGCGACCTGCATGCTGGTGTCGATATTGAAACCAGAGCGCAGCAAGCCTTCGACGCGCGCCGCAATACTCAGCGCCTTGGTCGAAAAGACGCTGGACTGGCGCTCGTAAAGCTGGCGCCGGTCGAGCAGGATGCGCATGAACAGCCCGGCCCCCAGCGAATTGGCGAGCAGCATGGGGACGGCGATCTGCTCGACGAGATGCCGGGCAACCGCCGGCGGCTCGACCAACAGCAGCAGCACGGACATCTGCACGAACTCGGCAAACAAGGTGAGCAAGGCCACCGGCAGCGGCCGGAACAGGGTATCGAAGCGCCCGCGGCGCATCATGTAAAGGTGGAACACCCCGCCGATCAGCCCTTCGAGGATCGTCGACACCATGCAGGCGAAAGCCGAAGAACCGCCCAGCGAATAACGATGCAGGCCGCCCGTGAAGCCGACCGCCAGACCGACCCACGGCCCGCCGAGGACGCCGCCGAGCACGGCGCCGATGGCCCGCGTATTGGCAATCGAGTCGTCGATCTTCAGGCCGAGATAGGTACCCATGATGCAGAACAGCGAGAACACGACATAGCAGGTCAGCCGGTGCGGCAGCCGGATGGTGACGTGCATCAGCGGAATGAAGATGCGGGTCCGGCTGAGCAGATAGGCAATGACCAGATAGACGCAGGTCTGCTGCAGCAGGGTCAGGATCAGTTCGATTGAGTCGAGAGCGATTTCCATGTCTTCTCTACCGGCCGCCAGGACTCGATATTGCCCGGCCGCTTGCGTCTGCGGTCTTAAACAAATTCGACCAGGACGTCCCCGGTCTGCACATGCTGGCCCGCCGTAACCCTGATGGCGCCGACAACGCCATCGACGGGCGCGGTGATGTTGGTTTCCATCTTCATCGCTTCGAGCAGCAGCAAGGAATTCCCCGCCTGGATATGCGCCCCCGCCGCGGCAAATATCTTGACGACGACGCCGGAGACGGGGCTACGGCAAACCTTGTCGTCGGCCACCAGCGGCGGTTTGGGCGCCGCGGCGCTCGGCGGTGCCGGCGGCGTGCCGGTCGCGCCGGCGGCCAGCCTGGCCGAGCCGACCGGATAGGCCGGCGGCAGGCTGGCATGGTCGGCTTCGGCGACTTCGACGTCGACCTCGTAGGTCTTGTCGTCGATGGTGATGTTCAGTTTCACGGTTGCTCCAGTCAAGTATGGCGATGCGAGGCGTGCGCGCCGATGCGCCCGACCTGGGCCCAGGCGCTGGAATGGACCACGCGCACCTGGCGGATGCGGGCATGCACGCCGAGGAAAGCCGCCACCGCCGCCGAAATGGCCAGCAGGGTTTCTTCGCTGATTTCCGGGGCGGCGGCCGGCGCCCCGGCGCCCACCCGCTGTTCGAGTTCATTCACCCGGCGGCTGAGCGCGCCGATCTCGGCGCGCATTTGCGCCACCAGCGCCAGCAGTTCGTCTTCGCTTGGTCGGTCGGTCATGCGCGGTTTCCTAGAGCGGCACCAGGCCGTGCTTCTTGTGCGGCCGCGGGATCCGCTTGATACGCAGATATTCGAGGGCCTGGGCGATATGGCTGCGGGTCATCGCCGGTTCGATGACCGCATCGACCAGGCGCTGTTCGGCGGCGACGTAAGGATTGGAGAAAGTCTCGCGATAGCTGGCGATCAATTCGGCACGCCGCTGTTCCGGGTTGTCCGCTTCCGCGATTTCCTTGCGGAAAACGATTTCCGCCGCCCCTTCGGCGCCCATCACGGCAATTTCCGCGGTTGGCCAGGCGAACACCCGGTCGGCGCCGAGATCCTTGCCGCACATGGCGAGGTAGGCGCCGCCGTAGCTCTTGCGCAGAATCACGGTGATTTTCGGCACGGTCGCTGACGAATAGGCGAACAACAGCTTGGCGCCATGGCGGATGATGCCGCCGTACTCCTGTTCGACGCCGGGCATGAAACCGGGCACGTCGACGAAAGTCAGCAGCGGGATGTTGAAGGCGTTGCAGAAGCGGATGAAGCGCGCCGCCTTGGTCGAGGCGTTGATGTCCAGCACGCCGGCCTTGACCGAGGGCTGGTTGGCGACGATGCCGACCGAACTGCCACACACCCGGGCAAAGCCGATGACGATATTCATCGCGTGCCCCGCCTGGACCTCGAGAAAATCGCCGGCATCGACCACCGACTCGATGATGGCGCGCACGTCGTAACCCTGCTTGCTCTCTTCGGGCAGTAGCGTTTCCAGGCGCGGATCGGCTTCGGTCGAGTAATCGCCCGCGAGCATCGGCGGATCCTCGAGATTGTTCGTCGGCAGGAAACCGAGCAACTTGCGGCACAGCGCGATGGCGTGCAGGTCGTCGTCGGCGATGAAGTGGATCACGCCGGAATGAACCATATGCGCCTCCGGCCCGCCGAGATCTTCGGCGCTGACTGTCTCGCCGGTGACCTGCTTGATGACCTGCGGCCCGGTGATGAACATCTGCGCCTGGCGCGTCTGGATGATGAAATCGGTGAGCGCCGGGCTATACGCGGCGCCGCCGGCGCAGGGCCCGCAAATCAGAGAGATCTGCGGCACCGCCCCGGAAAGCATCACGTTGGCATGGAACACCTTGCCGTAGCCGGAAAGCGCGGCGATCCCTTCCTGCACCCGGGCACCGCCGGAGTCGTTGATGAAGACGAAGGGCGAGCCGGTCTTCAACGAGGCGAGCATGATTTCGGCGACCTTGATCGAATGCGTCTCGCCGGCCGAGCCGCCGGCCACCGTGAAATCCTGGCTGGCCAGATGGACCAGGCGCCCGGCGATGGCGGCCGCCCCGGTGATCACGCCGTCGGCGGCAAACACCTTGTCCGGCATGCCGAACAGGGTGACGCGGTGAGCGGCGAATTGGCCGATCTCTTCGAAACTGTCGCCATCGACCAGGGCCGCGACCCGCTCGCGGGCAGTCAGGCGGCCGGACTCCCGATGCTTGGCCTGCTTCTCGGCGCCGCCGCCGAGGCAGGACGTTTCCCGCCGCCGGCGTAGCTCTTCGATTTTTTCCTGCATGCTGCTCATGGCAATCCCTCTATTCGCTGACCGGGGCAACCGAAACCCGGTGTGAGCGGCCGTTCAAGGTGACGTTGTAAGTCACCGGCGCGTGCAGCGGCGAGGCCGCCAGAGCGCCGGATTCTGCAGATTTCGGCGCGGCGCTCTCCGGCGCCCGCCCCAGATTTTTCGGGCCGCGGGCGCGGCTTTCGAAAAAGCCGGGCGCGACCTGCGGGAACATCGCGTAGGTCAGGACATCCTCTTCGCTGCCGTCGCAACCGGGTAATGCCGTCGCCGCCGCTTCGAGGGTCGCCCACTCGGGTTGCAGCAGATCGGCCGGGCGCTGCACGATCGCCGCCTTGTGCGCGTGCTGTTCCGCCAGCCCCAGCACTGCCGGGTCGCGCTCGCCGGGCGCCTGGCCGTAATAGCCGAGCATGAGGTCGGCGAATTCGCTGGACATCACCTTGTAGCGGCCCATCAGCACGTTGAACACGGCCTGCGTCCCGACGATCTGGCTGGACGGCGTGACCAGCGGCGGAAAGCCGGCGTCCTCGCGGACCCGCGGCACTTCGATCAGCACCTCCTCGAGGCGGTCTTCGGCCTGCTGCTGCTTGAGCTGGCTTTCCATGTTGGAAATCATGCCGCCCGGAATCTGACTGTCGAAAATATCGGTCTCGACCCCGTGGATGTTGGACATGAAAGCCTGGTAGCGCGGCCGCAGGGCAGCGAAGTGATCCTTGATGCGATGCAGGCAGGCCTTGTTCAGCCGCGCTTCGTAGCCGGTGCCTTCGAGCATGGCGACCAGGCTTTCCGTCGGGTTGTGGCCTGGGCCGAGGCTGAGCGAGCTGATCGCGGTATCGACGCCGTCGGCCCCCGCCTCGATCGCCTTCATCAGCGAAACCAGCGTCACGCCGGTCGTCGCGTGGGTATGCACATGCAGGCGCACGGCGTCGCCGCAGCGTTTCCTGATCCCTTTGATGATGTCGTAGGCCGGCTGCGGCTTGAGCAGCGCCGCCATGTCCTTCAGGCAGATCGAGTCGCAGCCCAGGGCGACCAGTTGTTCGGCCATGGTGACGAAGGTTTCGGTGGTATGCAGCGGGCTGACCGTATAGCAGATCGTGCCTTGCGCATGTTTGCCGTTGCGGCGCACCGCATTGACCGAATGCCGGATGTTGCGGATATCGTTCAGCGCATCGAAAACGCGGAAGACATCCATGCCGTTCTCGGCCGCCTTGTCGACGAACCGGTCGACCACGCCGTCCTCGTAATGCCGGTAGCCGAGCAGGTTCTGGCCGCGCAACAGCATCTGCAGACGGGAGTTGGGCAGTAAGCGGCGAAAGGTGCGCAGGCGTTCCCACGGGTCCTCGTTGAGGAAACGGATGCAGGCATCGAAGGTCGCGCCGCCCCAGCACTCGACCGACCAGTAGCCGGCCTGGTCGATGTCGGCGCAGGCCGGCACCATGTCTTCCAGCGCCATGCGCGTCGCCAGCAGGCTCTGGTGCGCGTCGCGCAGACACAACTCGGTGATGTCGATGGTTTTGCTCATATGCTTTTGTGGCGCTTTTCCTGAATGGGTTCGGCAAGCTTGATTCCGCTGCGGAAGATTAGCCAATATACAGCACCAACCAGCAAGGCGCCGCCGACCCAGTTGCCGAGCGTGACAGCCGCCAGATTGATGGCGAACTGATCGAGCGGAATGTTGGGCGCGCTGCCGCCATGGCTGGCCAGATCGGCCCAGAAGGCGGCCGGCGCCCACCACTTGACGAACAGGCCGGCGGGGATGAAATACATGTTGGCGACGCAGTGCTCGCCACCGATGGCGACAAACGCCGCGATCGGCAAGAACATGGCCAAAATCTTGTCGCCGATGCTGCGCGCCCCCATCGCCACCCAGGCCGCCAGGCAAACCAGGACATTGCAGAGTATCCCGAGAAAGAACGCATGATCGGTCGCCAGCGTGCTCTTCGCGGCGGCCAGGTAAAGGACGCTGGCCCCCACTTCGCCATGCCCGAAGGTGTACAGCCCGGACAGGAAGACCAGCGCCGCAACCCCCAGCGCACCGACGAAATTACCTAACCAGACGGTCGTCCACAGCCGCAGCATGCGTCCGATCTTGAGCCGGCCGCTGGCCCAGGCCATGACCATCAGGGCATCGCTGGTAAACAGTTGCGCCCCGGCGATGACCACCAGCATCAGGCCCAACGAGAAGGTGGCGCCCATCAACAGGCGCATCACCCCGTAGGGCAAGTGGCCCGCCGCACCCGAAATCGTCACCGTGGCAAAAAGCCCGCCCAGGGCGACGAAGGCGCCACCCAGCACGGCCAGGCCAAAGAGCATGCCGGCACCCAGCTTGGCTTTCTTGACCCCGAGGTCCTCGGCCGCCAGGGCGATGGCCTCGGGCAGCAGGGGCTCGAGCGAGAATGTGGCGGCCGATTCGGCATCGGCAGCCTTTTTCAGGCTGCTGCCGCCAGCGTTCGCCCAACGACCACCGTCAATTTTTGTCAGCATTTTCAGCATTCCATCGAGACGGCCGGGGGCGGTTCGCCCACCGGCCGGCAAACGCGGCAAATGCCGCTCAGGCGTTGGCCATCAGGGGTTCCGGGAGAGTAACTGGCGGCCTGGCGATATCCAGCGCCGCGGCCTCCTGCTCAATGAAGGCCGCGACGCCCGACTCGGCGATCGGAAGATAGATCTGCCCGAGCTCGTTGATCGTATGCCGGGCGATCATCATTTCCTCGTTGGTCGGCACGACGAACACCGGCACCCGGGAATCCGGTGCCGCGATGTAATACGCCCGACTCTTGTTGGCGCCGGCATCGAGCTTGACGCCCAGCCATGCCAGACGCTCGGCGATCATGGCGCGGATCGCCGGCGAGTTCTCGCCGATACCGGCGGTGAACACCAGGGCATCGAGGCCGCCCATCGAAGCCGCCAGGGCGGCGACTTCCTTGGCGACGCGAAAGCAGAACAGCTCGACCGCCTTCCTGGCATCGGGATCGCGAGATTCCTGCAGGACCTTCATGTCGTTCGAAATGCCGGACACGCCGAGCAGGCCGGATTGCCGGTACAGCAGGTCTTCGAGCTCTTCCAGCCCCATCTGCTTCTCGCGCATCAGGTAGAGAATGACGCCCGGATCGATGCTGCCGCTGCGCGTGCCCATCGGCACCCCGTCCAGCGCAGTGAAGCCCATCGAGGTATCGACGCTGCGCCCGCCCTTGACGGCGCACAGGCTCGAGCCATTACCGAGATGGCAGATGACGACATGGCCACGGACCAGATCCGGCCGGCTTTCCAGCAACTGGCTGGTGACGTACTCGTAGGAAAGGCCGTGGAAACCGTAACTGCAGACGCCTTCCTCGGTCAGCTTTTTCGGCAGGGCGAAGGTCTTCGCCAGCCAGGGCTGCTGGCTGTGGAAGGCCGTATCGAAACAGGCGACCTGCGCCAGATCCGGGAAATTCCGGGCGAGGATGCGCATCGGCGCGATGTTGTGCGGCTCGTGCAGCGGCGCCAGCGGCACCAGGCGATCGAGTTCGGCGAGCAGTTGCGGCGTCACCCGCAGCGGCCGACCGAGGGAGCGCCCGCCATGCACGACGCGATGCCCGACGGCGACGATCTCGTCATCGACCAGGGTGTCGCCGATCCAGCGCAGGACGTACTGGAGCAGCGTATCGCGGCAACTGGAGTCGGCCTCGCCCCAGGTATGCTCGGCGAGCGGGCGACGGTCCGCCCCTTTGGCTGCAAAGCGGGCAATGCTGCCGATGCCGGAAATCTGTCCGGAGAGCAGGGTTTCCAGCTCCTTGCCCGGCGGCAACTGACGGAAGACGGAGAATTTCAGGCTCGACGAACCGGCGTTGAGCACCAGGTAAGCAGGTTGTTTGCTGTTCATGATCGACTCCTCAATGCACGACGGGGGTCTGGCGCGCCGCGCGATTGGCGGCGGCAAGGAGGGCGGCGACGGCGCAGGAGGCCAGCCGGGAGCGCAGGTTGTCGGCGCGGCTGGTGAGGATCACCGGCACCTTGGCGCCGAGCACGATGCCGGCGGCGTCGGCATTGGCCAGGAAGGACAACTGCTTGGCCAACATGTTGCCGGATTCGAGATCGGGCACCAGCAGGATGTCGGCGGCACCGGCGACCGGCGAGGTGATGCCCTTGGTTTTGGCGGCTTCGGCGGAAATGGCGTTATCGAAGGCCAGCGGGCCGTCGAGCACGCCGCCGGTGATCTGGCCGCGATCGGCCATCTTGCACAGCACGGCGGCTTCCAGGGTGGAAGGAATCTTCAGGTTGATGTTCTCAACCGCCGAGAGAATCGCCACGTTCGGTTTGGCGACGCCCAGCACCTGGGCCAGGTTGATGGCGTTCTGCACGATATGCACCTTATCCTCGAGGGTCGGCGCGATGTTGATCGCGGCATCGGTGATCAGCAGCGGCCGCGGATAGGTCGGCACGTTCATCACGAAGACATGGCTGATGCGCGAACGGGTGCGCAGGCAATTCTCCTTGCGGACCACCGCGCTCATCAGTTCGTCGGTATGCAGCGAACCTTTCATCAGGGCCTCGACCTCGCCGTCGCGCGCCAGGCGGGCGGCGGTTTCGGCGGCCTCCGGGGCGAGTTCGACATCGATCAGGCGGTACGCGCCGATGTCGAGATTGAAAGTCATGGCAATTTCCCGGATCAATTCGCCCGGGCCGACCAGCACCGGGTCGATCAAGCCGGCTTCGGCGGCTTCGACGGCGCCGCGCAGGGAGCTTTCGTTGCAGGGATAGGCCACCGCGGTCGGCACCGGCGCCAGAGCGTCGCACTTGTGCAGCAGGGCGTCGTGCTGGTCGTGATGAATCAGTTGCACCTCCGGCAGTTCCAGCGACTCCCGATGCACCCGCTGGGTCGGCGCCACCACCTCGGCGGTGCCGGTGACGATGACCTCGCCGTGCTGGTTGACGCACAGGCAGTCGAGAATCACGACATGACTTTGCGGACGCTTCTCGACCACCGTGACGGTGGCGGTGACGACATCGCCGAGGCCGACGGTATGCTGAAAAACCAGGTCCTGGCCGAGATAGACGGTGCCCGAACCGGGCAAGCGGGAACCGAGGACGCCGGAAACCAGCGCCCCCGACCACATCCCGTGGGCGATGATCTTGTGGTGCCGGGTGCCGGCGGCGAAATTCTGGTCGAGATGGACCGGGTTGGTATTGCCGGAAACCGTGGCGAACAACTCGATGTCGTCCATGGTCAAGCGGCGCGACATGCTGGCCGACTGACCGATCTCGATCTCGTCGAAGGGCACATTGTCGGAACCGGCCGCCAAGGGGGAATCCAGACCGATCTTTGAAGCAAATTCTGCTAACACGCTATTCTCCTAAAACTCAATTGACACTTGTTTGTTGCGATGCCGATCCCGGCCTTCAGTGCACCAGCAGTCCGGCCGCCCGAAACGTCGCCCGCGCTTGTTCAAGCAGGACCTCGGAGGGTGGCGGCACGCGTTCCAGCCGGTAATCCAGGCCACGGTCCCGCCATTTGTGTTCGCCCAGCTTGTGGAAGGGCAAGACATCGACCCGCTCGACATTGCCCAGGCTGGCCGCGAAGGTCGCCAGGGATGCAATCTCGTCGAGCTTGTCGGTCAGCCCGGGGACCAGCACGTAGCGCAACCACACCGCCTTGTTGATCGCCGCCAGGTCTTCGGCGAACTTGATGGTCGGCTTCAGTTCGACGCCGGTCAGCGCGCGGAAACGGCGCCCGGTGGCGGCCTTGATGTCGAGCAGCACGAGGTCGACATCGGCGAGCAAGGCGTCATCCGCCAGATCGCCGAGGTAGCCGGAGGTATCGAGCGCCGTATGCAGGCCCATGGCTTTGCAGCCATGCAGGATGGCCTTGCAGAATTTCGGCTGCACCAGCGGCTCGCCGCCACTCAGCGTCACCCCGCCATTCGCCCGGATGAAACCGCGGTAGCCGGCAATGTCGGCCAGGACTTCTTCCACCGTGGTGAGCGTTCCATCCTGGCGATGCCAGGTATCGGGGTTGTGACAGTATTGGCAACGCAGCGGACAGCCGGACAGGAACAGCACGTAGCGGATGCCCGGGCCGTCGGCCGTGCCGAAGGTCTCGGTGGAATGCACCCAGCCCTCCCGCCCGGCCTGGCTGGCCGACGCCACGGAAGCGGCGCCGGCCGGGCGGGCCAAAGTTTGCTTAGTGGCTGGCATGGAAAGTACGGTTGATGACATCAAGCTGCTGCTCACGGGTCAGCTTGATGAAATTCACGGCGTAGCCGGAAACGCGGATGGTCAGTTGCGGATACAACTCGGGATGATCCATGGCGTGCAGCAACGTTTCGCGGTCGAAGACATTGACGTTGATGTGATGACCATGGCCGGCGAAGTAGCCGTCGAGCAGGCTGGCGAGGTTGCTGACGCGTTCCTTTTCCGTCGGGCCGAGGGCACAGGGGACGATGGTGAAGGTGTAGGAAATGCCGTCCTGCGAGCAGGTGTAGGGTAGCTTGCAGACCGAGGCCATCGAGGCCAGGGCGCCCTTGTGATCCCGGCCGTGCATCGGGTTGGCACCCGGCGCGAAGGGCTGGCCGGCCTTGCGACCGTCCGGCGTGTTGCCGGTCTTCTTGCCATAGACGACGTTGGAAGTGATGGTCAGCACCGACATGGTCGGCGTCGCATCGCGGTAGGCGTGTTGCTGCTTCAGGTAGCCCATGAAGGTTTCCACCGCCCAGGTGGCCAGCGCATCGACCCGTTCGTCGTTGTTGCCGTAGGCCGGGTAATCGCCTTCGATATGGAAATCGGTGGCCAGGCCGCGCGCGTCGCGCACCACCGAGACCTTGGCGTAGCGCATCGCCGACAGCGAATCGGCGACCACCGACAGGCCGGCAATGCCGCAGGCCATGGTGCGCAGGATGTCGCGGTCGTGCAGCGCCATTTCGATGCGCTCGTAGGCGTACTTGTCGTGCATGTAGTGAATGGCGTTGAGCGCTTTCATATAGACGCCGGACAGCCATTCCATCATCGGCAGGAACTTGCCGACCATTTCGTCGTAATCGAGGACATCGCCGGTGATGGGCGCGAAAGCTGGCCCGACCTGCTCGCCGCTGATTTCGTCGCGGCCGCCGTTGATGGCATAGAGCATGGTCTTGGCGAGATTGGCGCGGGCGCCGAAGAACTGCATCTGCTTGCCGATGCGCATCGCCGAAACGCAGCAGGCGATGCCATAGTCGTCGCCCCAGTACGGGCGCATCAGGTCGTCGTTCTCGTACTGCACCGAGCAGGTGTCGATCGATACCTTGGCGCAGAATTCCTTGAAACCCTGCGGCAGTTGCTCGGACCATAGCACGGTGAGATTGGGTTCCGGGGCCGGGCCGAGGTTGTAGAGGGTGTGCAGGACACGGAAACTGCTCTTGGTGACCAGCGGCCGGCCATCTTCGCCGACGCCGCCGATCGATTCGGTGACCCAGGTCGGGTCGCCGGAAAAGAGCTGGTCGTATTCCGGGGTGCGCAGGAAGCGGACGATGCGCAGCTTGATCACCAGGTCGTCGATCATTTCCTGGGCCTCTTCTTCGTCGATCAGGCCGGCCGCCAGATCGCGCTCGAAGTAGATGTCGAGGAAGGTGGAGATGCGGCCGATCGACATCGCGGCGCCGTTCTGTTCCTTGACCGCGGCGAGGTAGCCCAGATAAGTCCATTGCACGGCTTCGCGGGCATTGGCGGCGGGCCGGCCGAGGTCGCAACCGTACTTGGCGCCCATCTGCTTCAATTCGTCGAGGGCGCGGAACTGCTCGGAGATTTCTTCGCGCAGGCGAATGACGCTTTCCGTAAATTCGACACCGTCGAGCTCGTGGAAAGAAGCTTTCTTGAAGGCGCGCAGCGCGTCGATGCCGTACAGGGCGACGCGGCGGTAGTCGCCGATGATGCGACCGCGGCCGTAGGCGTCGGGCAGGCCGGTGAGGATGGCCGATTTGCGCGCCTTCATGATTTCCGGCGAATAGACATCGAAGACGCCGCTGTTGTGGTCCTTGCGGTACTTGCTCCAGATTTCGGAGACCTGCGGATCGATCTTGAAGCCGAAGGCTTCGAGGCCGCCTTCGACCATGCGCAGGCCGCCGTTCGGCATGATGGCGCGTTTGAGCGGCGCATCGGTCTGCAGGCCGACGATGATCTCGTTGGCCTGGTCGATATAGCCGGCACGGTGCGCGGTGATGCTCGACGGCTGCACGGAAACGTCGAGGACGCCCTTCGCCTGTTCCTGCTTGAGCAATTCCTGCAACTTGGCCCACAGGGCGGTGGTGCGGGCCGTCGGCCCGGTGAGGAAGGCGGCGTCGCCGAGGTAAGGGGTGTAGTTGGCCTGGATGAAACCGCGGACATCGACCTGCTCCGACCAGGCGCCGGCCACGAAACCGGCCCGCGGATCCTGACGGCTGGCGATCTTGAATAATGCGTTCATTTGCTGCTCCTAGAGGGTAAATCTGCTTGTGGCGTTGGGCAGGCCCAGCCCGGGTAGGTCTGGGCTGCCGGTGCTGCCGGAAACGGCCGGGTAGGCCGTTTCCTTTCACGACGGGTCAGGCGGCGGAAGGCAGCATGGTCGGCGGGATCGCGGAAGAAACTCCGCGCGCCTTCCACAGCACCGCCCAGCGCTTCAGCGAGGCGAACATGATGACGAAGCCAAGGATCATCATCGTCGAGGCGATCCCGGCGTTGAACAGGTTGTAGCCCTTGGTGCCGGCATTGAGATAGACGTTGGCGATCATCCAGTAGCCGGCGTAGTTGACCGTGACGAAGAGGTAGGCCAGCGGGATCAGGCAGGTCAGGGCGTAGATCCGCTTCTTCGAGATGCGCATGATGATGGTGGCACCGATCATCAGGCCGACCGAAGCCATCAACTGGTTGGAAACACCGAACAGCGCCCAGACCGAGCTGATGTCGCCGGACAACAGCAGGTAACCCCACAGTACGCAGGCAATGACGCTGGCGATGATGGCGGCCGGCATCGAGTCGAGGCGCTTCATGGCCGGGAAAAAGTCGCCGAGCAGATCCTGGATCAGGTAACGCGAGACACGGGTGCCGGAATCGACGGCCGTCAGGATGAAGACCGCTTCGAACATGATGACGAACTGGAAGAAGTAGGCGGCGAGATCGGAGAACCACGACAGCTTGGTAAAGATGTAGGTCATGCCGACGGCGAGCGTCACCGCACCGCCGGTCCGGCCGTAGAGGTCGATGCCCATCTTTTCGCTGAGTTGCGGCAGATCGACGACCTGCATGCCCAGGGTCTTGAAGACTTCCGGCGAGGAGTTGATGGCGAAGTAGTCGGCCGGATGCAGCGAGGTCGCGGCGATCAGGGCCATGACGGCGACCAGGCACTCGGCGAGCATGCCGCCGAAGGCCACCGGACGAATGTCGCTCCATTTATCGACCAGCTTCGGCGTGGTGCCGGAACCGATGAAGGCGTGGAAGCCGGAGATCGCACCGCAGGCAATGGTGATGGAAATGAACGGCCAGACAGCCCCCTTGAGGATCGGCCCACCGCCATGGATGAACTCGGTCAGCGCCGGGAACTGGATGGTCGGGTTGATGAAGACGACACCGACAATCAGGGCAGCAAAGACACCGATTTTCATGAAGCTGGACAGATAACCGCGCGGCGTCAGCAACATCCACACCGGCAGAGCCGTGGCGAAGAAAGCATAGACCGGCAGCAGCCAGCTCACCGTGGTCTTGTGCAGGGTCAGCCAGTCACCGAGCAACGTGCCCTGCAGGTGCGGGCCGGCGGCAACCGAAGCCATGACCGCCGCGACGCCGATGTAGGTGCCCCACTTCGACGAGCCGAAATAACGCTCGTAGAGACCGAGCGTGATGGCGATCGGCACCGTCATGAAGACGGCGAAGGTACCCCAGGCGTTACGTTCCAGCGCATGCACGACGACGATCGACAGACCGGCCATGGTGATGGTGATGATGAACAGCATGGCGAGGCCGGTGCTCCAGCCGGCCACCGGGCCGAGTTCGGCCTTGGCGACTTCCGACAGCGACTTGCCCTGATGCTTCATCGAAGCAAAGAGGACGACCGTGTCGTGCACCGCCCCGCCGACCACCGCCCCGACCAGCAGCCAAATGAAACCCGGCAGGTAGCCGAACTGCGCCGCCAGCACCGGCCCGACCAGCGGACCGGCCGCCGCGATGGCGGCAAAGTGTTGGCCGGCATTGACCCACTTCTTGGTCGGCACGTAATTCTTGCCATCCTGCAAGGCATGCGATGGCGTAACTTCCCGATCGTCGGCAGCCAGGACCTTGCTGACAAAGAATACCCCGTAGAAGCGGTATGCGATGGCCAGGACACAGACTGTGGCGATAACGAAATAGATCGCTTGGTCCATTTTCATCTCCTCAGTGATTGCGAAAGTGATTGTTCACGCAATGCATCTTAGGAGCGGTCAAACAGCCCTTCCGGGGTTTCCCGAGAGCGGTAAAAAGGCGGGGGCGAACGGTTAAATTGGACGGGTGAACGGACGGCGCCAATTTCCAGCACAGCGCTTATTGGTGAATTTTTCGTGGTTTCCGGGCTGGCAACGGGAGCGCGTTGAGAGCAGGAGGAGCGATAGCGAAGGAATCAATGAAGCAATCCGTATTGCGCGAGATAAGCCGCTGCACCTGCCAGATAACCAAGCAATGCCAGGCCGCTGATCCGTTTTACGTACCAAAAGAAGTGAATTTTCTCCAAGCCCATGGCGGCGACACCGGCAGCCGAACCGATGATAAGTATCGAGCCACCGGTGCCCGCACAGTAAGCCAGGAATTCCCACAAGAAATGGTCAGCCGGGTATTGCGCCAGGCTATACATCCCCATGGAGGCGGCCACAAGGGGAACGTTGTCCACGATCGCACTGGCAACGCCAATAATCATGACGATGATGTCCTGACGGCCAACGGTCTGGTCCAGCCACTGCGCCAAAGCATTCAGGATGTTCGTATGTTCGAGCGTGGCCACGGAAAGGAGAATGCCAATAAAGAAGACCAGCGAACTCATGTCGATTTTGCTCAAGGCGTGCGCCAGCGTCAGATGCTGTTTGGCTTCATCATCCTTATGCCGGTGTACAAGATCGCCAACTAACCAAAGGATTCCCAATCCGAACAGGATGCCCATGAACGGTGGGAGATGCGTCACTGTTTTGAAGGCGGGCACCGCCACTAAAACGCCAAGCCCCAAGGCGAACATCAAATTGCGTTCGAATACGGTCGTGTGCAATTCATGATCGCTATCCAGGCGCTCCGGCGCGACAACGGCACGACCGCGCAAGTTGTAGGCGGTGATGGCAAGAGGGACCAGCAGGCTGACTACCGATGGCAGCAGAACGCCCTTGATGATCGCCAAGCTGGTGACCTGACCGCCAATCCACAACATCGTAGTCGTCACGTCGCCAATCGGCGACCAGGCTCCGCCCGAATTTGCGGCGATAACAATGATGCCGGCAAAAAACAGGCGGTCCTCGTGCTTGTCCAGCAGTTTTCGCATCAGCGAAATCATCACGATCGTGGTAGTCAGGTTATCAAGGATGGCGCTCAGGAAAAATGTAACGAAGCCAACCAGCCACATGAGCGTGGTCAGTTTGGATGTCTTGATACGTGCCGTGATGACGTCAAACCCATTGTGTGCATCAACCACCTCGACGATCGTCATGGCTCCCATCAGGAAAAATATGATTTGCGCCGTGCCCATCACCGATTCGCCAAGTTGCTCGCGCACGGCATGTGGATCGCCCACGGATAGCGCGTAGACCGTCCATAGCAATCCAGCGCCCAGCAAGGCCGAAGCTGCTTTGTTGATCTTGAGTGGGTGTTCCAGTGCGATCGCCGCATAAGCGATCACGAAAATAATGGGCAAGGTTGTAAGCATGTCGATTGTCCCGTGCTGAGTTAGGTCAGTGGTTTAACGGCGTGGCTATTCACACGAACCGACCGATGTGGCACTGCAGACCTTGCCATCAACCCAGATGGCCCCCGCCAAGCGAGCATCAATGATTCGACTGCGCTGGATTGACGTCCCGCTAAGATTGGCCTGCTTTAGATTGGCGTAATTCAGGAAAGCGCCATCAAGTTTGGCGCCGCGCAGGTCCGCTTGCTGGAGATCGGCGCCGACCAATTGCGCGCGAGTAAGGTCTGCATTGCCAAGGCGCGCAGAGGAAAGGTCTGCCCCCTCAAGAAAGGTTTTAGACAGATTGGCTTTACCGAGTTGAGCCCGCGGCAGGCTGGCACGGCGAAGATTTGCGCCGCTTAAGTCTGCGCCTTCAAGATTCGCCTCAGCCAGATCGCTCTGGACCAATCGAACAGATTTGAGGTTTGCCCCCCGCAGATCAGCCCCTGTTAGCCGAACCCCCTCTAGGTTTGCACCTTCAAGGTTGGCATTTCGGAAATCGCCACCACTCAAGTCAGCACTTTTCCAGTTCACCCTACTCAGTGCGGCACTCTGACACTGGGCTCTAGGTTCTTTTCGGCAATCGGCCAGAGCAAAGGCTTGGCCGGCAACGACGGCAACAATGCAAATTACAAACCTGATAGGTGAGAGAACTTTAGTCCTGCGGTATTCCATGATGACCTCGCTTTACGTGCAGCCTTGGCACGTTTTTGAGAACATCCTAGGGAGAGAACAGACCGCTGAAAATTCGGGAATCCAACTAAGGGACCGGGCATCAATCGATCCGTCTCAGATGCCTGTATCTGTGCGGAAATACGGCAGAATGCAGCCTCCACTAAGGGTTTTACTTAGGGGAGTTTGGGATGCGTTAAATATGAGAGACCACCAGAATGGCGACAAAATCACTTCGTAGATTGCTGACGCCCATGTTGCGCCTGACCCAGTTGCTTGCATTCATCGCCGCATACGTTGCGCTCGACTGGGCGAGCTATCTCCATCCTCTGCATGGACTGAACATTACGCTATGGAATCCTGCACCAGCTTTGGGGCTGGTCTTGTGGATGCGCTTCGGTCGCATGACGGCCATTCCCTGGTTTCTGGCCATTATGCTTGGGGAGCTTGCTATCCGTGGCATGCCTGCCGCATTTTTTGTAACGGCCATTTTGTCCGCCGTCTTGACTGTCGGCTACGGCGCAATTGGTGAACTCCTGCGCCAACGACTCCCCGATGGTGAAGTATTTGGTGATCGTATACGCCTGACGACTTGGCTCAGTATTGTGGGTATCGGAACACTTGCAAACAGCCTGCTCTACATCTCTCTGCTTTCGCTAACGGAGCTTTTGCCAGAGGGTGATCGCATTGAGGGATTTATCCGGTTCTGGGTCGGCGATTGCGTCGGAATCGTGGTGAGCATGCCCATGCTGTGGATGGTATTGACGAACTCGGGGCAAGCTCGATTACGAACCATCCTGGCAAGTTGGGAGACGGGAGGCTATGCCGCCTTGGCTGTCGTTATGCTCTGGGTGACTTTTGGCAATGGCGCCTCGGCAGAGTTTCAATACTTTTACTTTCTCTTTCTGCCGGTGATCTGGGCGGCCGCTCGGCAAGGGCTCACGGGTGCAGCTACTTCGGCGTTCATCTTACAGGCTGGAATTATTTTTGCCGTCGAGTGGTTGAATCTCGTCGCCGTGACCGTCCTTGAGTTCCAGATGCTAGGTGCCGTACTGGCATTGGTAGGCTTCTTCATCGGTGTCGTGGTCGATGAACAGCGTTTGGCCGTGGATAAGCTGAAGCAGACATTGCATCTCGCCGTCGCGGGCGAGATGGCAGCCGCCTTGGCGCACGAACTAAATCAGCCGATGACAGCCCTCGCAGCATATGGCAATGCTTGCGAATACTTGTTGGCACGCGGAGAAACAGGCGAGGCACTACGGGATGCAATCCGGCGCATGGTTGCAGAATCGACCCGCGCAGCAGAAGTGGTTCGCCGGGTACGCGACTTTTTTCGGACGGGCGCAACACGCCTTGAAACGATTGATATTGCGACGCTGCTTTCTACGGCGGCCGGCCGCTTTGCCGAACGAGCCAGCAACGATGGCGTTCAACTTCAAGTAGAGGGAGCGCCGATCATTGTGCGGGTCGATCGCCTCCAGATCGAACTCGTCTTACGTAACCTGTTGGCCAATGCGTTCGATGCCGTTGCATCGCAACCCGAGGGGAAGCGACGCATCAATGTCTCGGTTGAACCATTCAGCCGAGGCACCATCACTATCATAGTCAGCGATAGCGGCCCTGGCCTTGCAGCAAGTTTGGTCGGCAGCCTATTCGAACCCTTCGCATCCACAAAGTCTAGCGGGCTCGGATTAGGTTTGGTTATCAGTCGAGCTTTGGTCGAAGCGCATGGCGGCAGACTCTGGGCAGAACCCGGCGACAGCGGCATTTTCCGATTCTCCCTGCCGGCAAATGAAAAAGAAAGCGAATGATGCCGATGCATGATCTGACGGTATTTATTGTTGATGACGACGCCTCGGTGCGTGATGCTCTGTCGCTTGTCTTTAGCATTCGCGGCTATCGGACCGCGGTTTTCTCGGGGGCTAAAGACCTCCTGAAAGCTTGGAAGGCAAACTGGGCGGGGTGTCTGCTGATCGATATTCGAATGCCCGGTATGGATGGACTATCTTTACAGGATCATCTGATCGAGATGGGCAGCACCTTGCCCGTCGTAGTCATTACCGGGCATGGCGATGTCGATTCGGCCAGACGTGCCTTCAAGGCAAACGCCATCGACTTTCTCGAAAAACCGATTGACCTCGACAAGATGATCGAAGCCATCGAGCAGGCATTTAACTCGCAGAGTTTGATGCAAGACCAGAGATCGGCCAGTGAACAAGCGAGCTATCTCCTTGACCAGCTAACCCCGCGAGAGCAGGAGGTTATGAGTCTCGTGGTGGGGGGATATCACAACCGCGAAATTGCTGAGAAGCTCGGTATCAGCGTACGTACGGTCGAAGTGCACAAAGCCCACGTAATGTCGAAATTGGATGTCGATAGCGTCGCAGACCTCGTCCGATTGAGCATGAGTCGGCGCTAACCGGAGCGGCGGCGGCAAGGCATCCCCCAAGAATCTCTGGCAGAGATCCGCGGCACGGCTCATTGAATTCCGCGACTCGCCCAACGAGCCTCATGCCGAGCTTCAGCCAGTCGCCGGCTGAAGGACGGGTTACAAAGGACGGTTGCCGCGCCCCATGGCGGCCCACTGGCTGGTCGGCGGCCATTGCCAGCCGAAGGAACTGGCGCAACGGAGCGGCCGGTGTCATACAGGTTGCCGACCTTGAGCCGGCATACCACCCGAGGGGCCGCTTCCTTCTCCAGAGAATGAGTACACGGTGTAGATTGCGGATGCCCAACCATTTGCCACCAATGGCAACCTCGACTGTAATCAGCCGTTGGTCTTGAAAGCATGAATCACTTGGCCTGTATGAACTTCAGCACTCTCGCGAGGACTTCCTTGTCCCATGACCACATAAAGGAATGTCCCATATCAAGGATTTCAAACTGGGCGCCATCAATGTTTGTCGCCAAATATTGACCGTGGGCCAGCGGAAGTAAGGCGTCGTATCGTCCATGTATCACCAGCGTCGGCACGTTAATTCGGGTGATTAGCTGCAAACGGTCAGGCGATGCTGCAACTGCCAAGCCATGATGAAAACCGGCTGCGATCTCAGGCGAGCGCCGAAATGCAACTTGTAAAGCCTGCTCCAGTTGAATTTTCGGGTATGGGCGCGGTCCGCCGTAGGTCACTTTCCAACCGTCACTCATGCTTTGCAGAACCCTGTCCAGCGATTGCGGTGGATTCAGAGAGGCAGCGAAGACGTAGTCGAGGTAACTTTGTTCAGGGCCAGGAAGGGAAAAGCCTACGGTACTATTCCCCGTTGTGGCGGCCATGTAAGGACGATGGTCGGCCGTCGATGAAATCAGCACAATGCGCTTGAGAATATCCGGAAAGCCAGTCGCCAGCAGTTGCGCGATGTATCCGCCCATCGACAGTCCAATGACAGTTGGTTGGTCCAAGCCGTAGCTGTGAATGACATCAACCGCGTCATCTGTCAGCGCATTGAGGTCATAGGGGTTCGCTTGAAAATCAATCTTTGACGACTTTCCGGTGTCACGGTGGTCATAACGCACGACGAAAAAGCCCGCCGCGGCCAGTTCTTCGCAGAATTCATCTGGCCAGAAGATACCTTGATTCATCGCCCCCATTACCAACAAGATAGAGGGGTTCCCTGATTTTCCAAATGATTCGGTCCAGAGCGTTGGACCTTGAGCTGAGGTTATGAATTTCTGCATGAGTTAGCTAGCTACCCAACAACTGAAGGAATACCTCGAACAGTCCGCCTCCAGCGGGAATCGTCAAGGCCACAAGCGCTTTTTTGATTATTGCAGAAAATTGTCCGCACATTTTCGGACAAGTTCTTCTTCGGCTTGAGCAGTGTGACCCAGCTCAAATAGCCGCTCAACGAATGACTGACCGGGCTGTCTGCCATCTCCCACACCTTGCAGTATCACCACGGGAGATGAATCATGGACATCCTTCACAAAAGGATTGCCGACATCGACGTGCATCGCATGAAACACGTCATAACGGTCCTGATCGAGGACGACAGCGGCCAACCCATCAAACACCAGCATGAATTCCCCCAGCGGCACTTTCGTTCCAACGAAGTCATAGCGGAAGGCGATGAATGACGGGTGCGTGCAGCGGATAGTTCCACGGCGCAAGACCGTAAACCATAGGGTGAAGAGCGAAACCGCTAACGCGATTACCGAGACTATTGGCGAAAGATCGGCAAGGGCCATAGAGGGCTAACGTTCGACGTAACCGGCCGGCGGAGGCCGAAGGCCGGAGCGAACCTGCAAGCGTAGCTTGCAGGCGGTCCGGTTGACGGAGGGGTTGGACGAAGCCGCTACGCGGAGGAGTCGCCTGACTGAGCCGCACGACATATTCTGCACCTTCACCCCCTCGCCATTGAGGGAAGTGATTCTGCAATA
>JAGTRU010000004.1 GCA_018261905.1 Pseudomonadota bacterium
CAGCGTGAACTTCACCGGCTCGGGCAGCGATCCGGACAACAACCTGCCGCTGACCTATAGCTGGAGCTTCCCCGGCGGCACGCCAGCCAGTTCGACGGCGCAGAATCCGGGCGCGGTGACCTACAACACCGCCGGTACCTTCACCGCCAGCTTTACCGTCAGGGACAGCCTGGGGCTGGCCTCGGCCGTCGTGACGCGAACCGTCACGGTGACCCCGGTCGCCAATCAGGCGCCGTTGGCGACCATCAATTCGCCGGCCGCCAATGTCACCATCGCCCAGGGCGCCAGCGTGAACTTCACCGGCTCGGGCAGCGATCCGGACAATAACCTGCCGCTGACCTATAGCTGGAGCTTCCCCGGCGGCACGCCGGCCAGCTCGACGGCGCAGAATCCGGGCGCGGTGACCTACAACACCGCCGGCACCTTCACCGCCAGCTTTACCGTCAGGGACAGCCTGGGGCTGGCCTCGACCGTCGTCACGCGAACCGTCACGGTGACCCCGGCGACCGCGCTACCGGTGGCGAGAATCGACAATCCGCGGGCCAATGTAACTGTCACCCAGGGGCAAACGGTTTCCTTCGAGGGAACACCGGTCGATTCCGAAAACAACCGGCCATTTACCTATCTGTGGACCTTCCCCGGCGGGGTGCCCAGCACGTCGACGCGGCAGGATCCCGAGGAGATTCGCTTCAATACCGCCGGAACCTTCATCGTCAGCTTCCAGGTGACGAACGCCCGCGGTGCCGTCTCGCTGCCGGTGACCCGCAGCATTACGGTTACGCCGTCGGGCCAGGCGCCGCTTGCCAGCATCACGGCACCGGCCGGCAACGTCAGCATCGCGCGGGGCGGCACGGTGAATTTCCAAGGCGCCGGCAGCACCAGCACCAACCGTTTGCCGCTGACCTACAACTGGAGTTTCCCGGGCGGCACGCCGGCCAGTTCGACGGCGCAAAATCCCGGTCCGGTCAGTTTCAACAGCATTGGCACCTTCACCGTGACCTTCACCGTGACCGATCGGCGGGGCCTGGTATCGCCACCGGTCAGCCGCACGGTGACCGTAACCGAGCCATCGCAGCCGCCATTGGCAGCGATCAATGCGCCGGCCGGCAATGTCTCGATCGTCCAGGGACAGACGGTGAGCTTCCAGGGCTCGGGCAGCGATCCCGACAACAACCTGCCGCTGACCTATAGCTGGAGCTTCCCCGGCGGCACGCCGGCCAGCTCGACGGCCCAGAATCCCGGGCCGGTGACCTTCGGCACGCTGGGCGTGTTCACGGTCAGCTTCACGGTCACCGACAGCACGGGCCTCGCCTCGCCGCCGGTAACGCGCACGGTGACGGTCACCCCGATCAAGCCGTTGGCCAACATCGTGACGCCGGCGATCAATGTCTCGCTGCTGCCGGGCGGGAGCGTCAACTTCCGGGGCGTCGGCGAAGGCACGCCGAGTCTGCCGCTGACCTACCGGTGGACCTTCCCCGGCGGTCGGCCGGAAACCTCGACGGCGCAGAATCCGTCTGGCGTGCGCTTCAGGAACGCCGGTCGATTCACCGTCACCCTGACCGTCACCGACAGCGCCCGGCGCGTTTCCGAGCCGGCCACCCGGGTGATCACCGTCGCCGAAGCCAACGGTCGGCCACCCCGCATCAACGAATGTACGGCTAACGATGACGACGATGACGACTAGCCACAACCCTACCAATAGATGGAGATTGATCCGATGACAACCCAATCAGCCATGGCGGCGCTATCGGCAATGCTGATCGCCGCCGGGGTCTGCGCGGCACCCGCCCAGCCCCCGTGGACACATGTCAGTTCCCTCGGCCAACGCCACTTCGTGGTGATTGATGCGGCGCAAGCCAGCGATCCGCTGTTGCTGAAACAAGCCGCCCAGGCCACCTGCCCGCCGGCCAAACCCTGCGTCGTGGCTTTCTGGTCCGACGCGGCAGCGGTCCCCGCCGCCATGCCGATGAGCCGGGAGCAGCAGGCGGCACAGGTCGCCCAGTACATCCGCAACCCGAGCAGCGGCAGCGAGGAGCTGCTGCTCAAATGCTCGGCGGCCCAGTCGGCCGGCGCGAAATGCCTGCCTTGAACGGGACGGCGGGGAGAACGGAGATGGCATCATCGGGCGAAGGGAATATTCTGGTTCTCGGCCTCGGCAATCTGTTGTGGGCCGATGAAGGCTTCGGCGTGCGTGCCGTGCAGATGCTCCACAGCCAGTGGTGTTTTTCGCCCCGGGTCAATCTGGTGGACGGCGGCACCCAGGGCTTCAATCTACTCGGCATCATCCAGTCGGCCCAGCGCCTGATCGTCTTCGACGCCATCGACTATGGGCTGCCGCCGGGCAGCCTGAAGGTCCTGCGCAACGAGCAGGTGCCGAGATTCATGGGCAGCAAGAAGTTGAGCTTGCACCAGACCGGCTTCCAGGACGTGCTCGGCGTCGCCGCCCTGACCGGCGGCCTGCCCGACGAATTGGTCCTGATCGGCGTCCAGCCCGAATCGATCGACGACTACGGCGGCAGCCTGCGGCCGCTCGTCAAGGCGCAGCTACCGCCCGCCCTGGCCATCGCGCTCGACTACTTGCGGGCCTGGGGCGGCGTCGAGCAGGCCCGGCATGAAGCGCTCGCCGCCGACGACTACCTTTTGCCGGCCAGCCTCGACATGCTCGCCTACGAAGCCGGGCGCTAATGAGCTTGAGCTTCGCGCCCGCGCTGCCCATCTTCACTGAACAACGCTAGAAAACGCCATTGAAACGCACCGACACCGAGGAAAAACGAAGGCTGGCCCGGACTGTTTTCACCGTCCTCGCCGCGCCTCTGCGACTCTGTGGTGAGTTTTTTCGGATGACGCAATACGGAGGCCATCATGTGTTTGGGTATTCCCGGCAAGGTCGTTGACATCATCGATAGCAACATGACCTTGGCCATGGTCGAGATCGCTGGCGAGCAGCGGCCGGTGAATATCGCCTTCGTGGTCGACGCGGCGCATCCGGCAGCCGCCTGCCTGGGCGAGTGGGTCCTGGTCCATCTCGGTTTTGCCATACGTCGTCTCGACGAGGCGGAGGCGGCGCTGACCCTGGCCCTGTTGACCCAACTCGGCGAAGCGCAGGCCGAAATTGACGCCAGGCACCCCTCGGCGGCGTGACCCCGGCAGAGCGCCGGCAAGCGCGGCAAGATCCCGCGGCGCGCGGGCCCGGCGGCGGCTCGGGAAAATACCGGCGAGCATTCGACAAAGCGGATTTCGGCGGCATATTTCCCTTAGAATCTCGCCATGTCCGCCACACCAATGCGCCAGTTCGCCCTGCAAGGGGCCGCCGTCATCCTTGTTCTATCGCTCGCCTGGCCGTATTTCGGTTGGCAGGCGGCGGCCATGCCCTGGCTGGAAACCAGCCTGGCGATCGGCGCCACCGCCTTCATTTTTGCCACGCTATCGCGCCAGCCCTGGTGGTGGCGCCTGATTCATGCCACTTTCATGCCCCTGGTCTGGCTGACCCAGGGCCTGAAGATCGAGCCGGGCTGGTTCCTGCTGGCCTTCATCCTGCTGCTGCTGGTCTATCGCGGCGCCCTTTCCGGCCAGGTTCCGCTCTATCTCTCCAATCGCCAGACGGTCGCCGCACTGGCCGACTTGCTGGCCGAACGCGGCCCCTGCCGCTTCCTCGACCTGGGTGCCGGGCTGGGCAGCACCACCGTGCCGCTTGCCGACCAGTTGCCGGAGAGCCATTTCACCGGCTACGAAAATGCCCCGCTGACCTGGTTGCTGGGCCGCCTGTTCTGCCTCGGCCGGCCGAATATCAGGTGGCGCTGGGACGATCTCTGGCAGGCCCGCCTCGGCGATTACGACGTGGTCTACGCCTTCCTGTCGCCGGCCCCGATGGGCAAACTCTGGGAAAAGATTCGGGCTGAAATGGCGCCGGGCAGTCTCTTCATCAGCAACAGTTTTCCGCTCCCCGGTGTCGTCCCCAACCAGATCATCGAAGTGCCCTGCACGCCGCCCCGCCCGCTCTACTGTTACCAGCTCTAGATGCTCAAGCGCAAGCCGGAAACCCTCGCTCTTTTTGTTGCGTTGATCGGCACGCTGACCGTTCTTTTCGTTTTTCTCGCCGACCTGGTGGTCGCCCGGCACCGCGATTTCGATGCCGGCGAACGGCGCCTGCAGCACTTCGGCATCATGATGGCCGAACACACGGCGCGTTCCTTCGAAGCGATCGATGTACTGCTCCGCGAAATGGCGACCGATCTTTCCCACAATCGCCGCAACTGGGAAAACTGGGAAGCCAGCCAGGGTTGGGAATACGTCGCCCAACGCCATTCGCGGGCCATGCCGCAATTGCGCGACCTGATCATTTTCGACCGCGACGGCAACCAGCGCTTCATTTCCAGTTACTTCCCGACGCCGCGGATCAATGTCCGGGATCGTCCCTATTTCGCCACCCTGACCGAAGGGGCCGAGGCAACCACCTACGGTCCCTACATCGGGCGCAATTCAGGGCGTTACAGTTACGCCATTGCCCGCCGCATCACCGGCGACGGCGACGTCATGAGCGGGATCGCCTTCGCCGCCATCGAGCCGGCCTATCTGCAGGATTTCTGCTGGTCGAACCGACTCTCCGACGACTTCGAGGCGGTGCTGATCAATGCCAAGGGACAGATCGTCGCCTCCTGTCGGCCGAGCGACCTCAGCGCCCAGTCGCCGATCCTCGGCAGCCTGGCTGGCGATACGCTGTTTGCCGGCCAGTTGCGCGGCCTGCTGCCGGACACCGGGCTGGCCAACGGCAACGGCATGCTGATCTCGGTATCGCCGGTGCCGGGCTTTACCGACCTGCGCATCCTCACCGCCATCCCGGAAAGCACCCTGCTCGCCAACTGGCGCAGCCGCCTGATCGAACTCAGCACCCTCGCCCTGCTCGTCACTACCGTGCTCTTCGTCGGCGGCCTGCTGGTCCGCCGACAGGTGCGCGAGATGGCGGCCCTGACCGCCGAACTGGCCGCGGGCCACGAACATCTCGGGGCCCGCATCCGCACCGCCACCCTGGAACTGGCCGGGCAGAAGGACACCGCTGAACGGGCCAACCGGGCGAAAAGCCGCTTCCTCGCCGCGGCCAGCCACGACCTGCGGCAACCGCTGCACGCCCTGTCGCTGTTTGCCGCCGATCTCCAGCGCCAGATCCGCAATGGCACGAGCAGTTCACTGCCCCGCCTGGCCGAGCAGATTTCGACGTCGACCGCAATGCTCAGCGAACTGCTCGATTCGCTGCTCGACATTTCCCGTCTCGATGTCGTCGGCATCAAGCCGGAAATTCGCCTTTTCCCGCTCGGGCCACTCTTCGAACGGCTGGCCAATTCGGGACGACGGGCGGCGCTCGACCACAACCTGACCCTGCGCTTCCGGCCGAGCAAGCTGTGGGTGGAATCCGACCCGATGATGATCGAACGTATCATCGCCAACCTCGTCTCCAACGCTCTGCGCTATACGCCGGCCGGCGGCCGGGTGCTGGTGACCGCCCGGCAACGCGGCGAGGAAGTGCTGATCGAGGTCCGGGACAGCGGCATGGGCATCGCCCCGGAACACCAGGCGGCGATCTTTGCCGAGTTCTACCAGATCGGCAACGAGGCCCGCGAGCACAACAAGGGGCTGGGGCTCGGCCTGTCGATCGTGGACCGTCTGGCGCGCGCCCTGAATGTCAGCATTTCCCTGAACTCGCGGCTCGGCGAGGGCACCACGTTCGCGCTGCGCGTACGCGGCGGGCGGCCGTTGCACGGACAACCGACGGAACTGTTGCCGGCACCGCTCGGCAAGGTGCATTGCATCGGTCATAGCGAGGCGATTGCGGACTGCCTGCGCCTCGCCGAAAGCTGGAATTATGCGGTCAGCCATGACGATGGCGCCGGTCGCGAGGCGCCGCCGCGCAACGCCGTGATCATCTGCGAAATGGCCCTGGCCGAAGCGGTCAGCCAGGAACTGGCGAACGACACGCCCTTCGTCGTCCTGAGCAGCGGCGAACACCCGAACATTCCGTCGGGCGCCCATGCCCTGCCGCTGCCGGTCCGCCCGGCCCGGCTCCGGGCCTTACTCGGCCAGCTTCAGAAGACGCTCTCGAAATCGACGCCGTAACGGGCCACGGCGACCAGCGCCTGGGTCCGGCTGGTCACGCCGAGGGCCTTGAAAACCGCCGTCGCGTGGATCTTCACGGTGCCCTCGGAAAGCTCTAGCTGATCGGCGATATCCCGATTCGACAAGCCGCGCACCATGAGGGCCAGGACCTGCGCCTGGCGGTCGGTCAAACCAATCTCGTCGGGTCGGACGCTGACCTTGCTGGGCGGCAGGGGTTTCGCATCGTCGAGACGGGAGCCCTGCTGGCCGCAGGGCCGGAAGAGGTTGCCGGCGAGCACTTCGCGCACCGCCGAAAGCAGCGCTTCGCCGGAAAACGCCTTGGGAATGAAGCCGGAAGCACCGAGGTTCATGACCCGGGTGATCGTCGGCGTATCGTCGAAGGCCGAAACCACCGCCACCGGCATCGCCGGGTAACGCCGACGCAGGATGTCGAGACCGGCGAAACCGTCAATGCCGGGCAAGGCGAGATCGAGTAAGACCAGGTCGAACTCGCCCTCGTTGTCGAGCACGGTCAATGCCGACTCGAAATCAGCCGCCTCAAAGACCTTGGTTTTATCCTCGATTTGCCCAAGCAGGCGGACCAACCCCTCGCGGACCAACGCATGATCTTCCACCACCAGCAACTGCAGCATTCTGACCCCCCCTTTTTTCGCGTCCTAAAATAGCATTTTGTAGGATGAACTGGTCTAAGATGATACAACGCAAACCAACGGAGAGAGACATGACAAATGACCAAAACAACGATCCGCTCAACTTCATGCGCAATATCTGGGGCAATATGGGCTTTACGCTGCCCGGCATGGTCGCCCCGACCTTCGATCTCGACGAGCTGGACAAGCGCATCAAGGACATGAAAGCCGTCGAAGGCTGGTTACGGATGAATCTTTCGATGTTGCAGATGACCATCCAGGGGCTGGAAATGCAACGCACCACGGTGTCCACCGTGCAGGCCATGGGCAAGATGGCGACCGATGCCGCCAAATCGATGACCGCCGCCCCCGAGGCACCAGCGGCAGAGCCCGCAGCGGCGAGCAATGCGCTGTCGGAGGCGGCGCTCTGGCCGTGGCAGATGATGGGCCAACTGCGCGAACAGATGCAGCAGCACGCTGAAACCGTCGCTGCTGAAATCAGCCCGGCAGCGGCCGACGACAAGCCGGCCAGCCGGCGCGGCAAGAAAGAATCAAGCTAAATCCAAACCGGCAATTCAAGCGCAGAGCCGCAGAGACACTGGAAAGACCGGCCAGGATCGTGGAGCCCACCGCCCGGGTGGCCCCACGAACGAGGCGAGCGACGGTTTTGCCCATTTTCTCTGCTTTTCTGCGCCGCTAGGCCAAGCTTTCCGGAATCAATTGAGCAGCCACGCGGCCCAGAACGGCAGCGTCAGCATTGAGCCCAGCGTCGTCGCCGAGATCAACCAGGCGACGCTGCGCCCGTCACCGCCCATGCGCATTGCCAGAATGTAGGCCGATGACGCCGTCGGCAAGGCGGCAAACAACACCACCACCTGATAATTCAGTCCGCTCAGCCCGAACTGGCGACCGAGCACGGCGGCCAGCAGGGGCAGGGCAAGCAGCTTGACGGCGAGCAGCCAGAGCGAGATGCCGCGCACGCCGGGCGAGTTTTCCAGACGCAAGGCGGCACCGACGGTAATCAGGCCGAGGGCGATCGAGGCGTCGGCCAGCCGGCCGAGAAAGGCCTGTACCGGTGGCGGCGGCACGAAGCCGGCAAGGTTCAACAGGAAGCCGGCGGCCGTGCCCCAGATCAGCGGATTGCGCGCCACCTCCCGCCACAGGCCGACTTCGCCGTGGCGGGCCAGCATCCAGACCGAGACCAGATTGACCACCGGCACCGCTGCCCCGACCAGCAACCCCATGGTGGCGATGCCCGGCGATCCGAAGAGCATGCCGGCGACGGCGAGCGCGATATAGGAATTGAACCGGTAAGCGCACTGAAAGAGCGAGGCGAAAGTCAGCGGCGACGGCCGCCACAACAGTTTGGCCGCCCCACCGAGCAGCATCGCTCCGCCCATCGCCGCGAACGCCGTGCCGAGCAGCGGCAGGGCGGCGGCCAGATCGAGCCGGGTTTTGACGATGGCATTGACGAGCAGGGCGGGAAAGAGGATGAAATAAACCAGTTTTTCGACCCCGTTCCAGAAATGGTCGCCCAGGTGCATCCAGCGCCGGATGCCGGTACCGAGCAGGATCAGGGCAAAATCGGGAAGGAGCAGGAGGGCGGTGTTCATGCCGCCATTTTAGGGGTGGCCGACCGCGCCTCCAACTGTGGATTGCCGCAGCTCGGCGCTTGACCCCGACCGGCAAACACTCAATACTCAGCGGCAAGGAGAAGAACATGACCTTCGAATGGTGGATGTGGATTGTCGGCGGCATCGCGCTGGTCATTGCCGAACTGGCGATACCGGCCTTTTTCATTATCTGGTTCGGCCTCGGTGCCCTGCTCGTCGGGCTGCTCGTACTGCTTTTCCCCGCACTTTCGGCGACGGCCCAGATCGCCACCTGGACGCTGGCCTCGCTGGCCCTGGTCGTGCTGTGGTTCAAGGTCTTCAAGCAAAGTTTTCAGAAAACCCGCATCGGCACGGCGGATGGCGAGGTGATCGGCGAAGTCGGCCTGCTGGTCGGCGAAGTCGCCCCCTTCCAGCGCGGCAAGGTGCGCTTCCAGCGCCCGATACTCGGTTCCGAAGAATGGGTTTGCATTGCCGACGCCACCATCGTAGCCGGCGAGCGGGTCCGCGTCATCGCCGTCGAAGGCAGTTTTCTCAAGGTCAACAAGGCTTAAGGGAGTCATCTCATGGAATTCAGTGCCGGTTTTGTCGTCGTTCTGGCCATCCTGGCCTTTGTTGCCGTCACCATCGCCAAGGGCGTGCGCATCGTGCCGCAGGGCGAGGAGTGGATCGTCGAGCGGCTGGGGAAATACCATGGCACGCTGAAACCGGGCCTCAACATCGTCATCCCCTATCTCGACAAGATCGCTTACCAGTTGGTCACCAAGGACATCATTCTCGACGTCCAGGAACAGGAGGTCATCACCCGCGACAACGCGGTGATTCTGACCAATGCCATCGCCTTCATCAAGGTCACCGACCCGGTCAAGGCGGTCTATGGCATCACCGATTTCTCGGAAGCCATCCGCAACATGATCATGACGACGCTGCGCTCCATCGTCGGCGAAATGGAACTCGACGAGGCGCTCTCCTCGCGCGACAAGATCAAGGCCCGCCTGCGCGAGAGCATTGCCGACGAAGCGGTGGACTGGGGTCTGACCGTCAAGTCGGTCGAAATCCAGGACATCAAGCCCTCGCAGTCGATGCAAAAGGCCATGGAAATGCAGGCCGCCGCCGAGCGCGAGCGCAAGGCCGTGGTGATCCGGGCGGAAGGCGCCAAGCAGGCGGCCATTCTCGAAGCCGAAGCCCGCCTCGAATCGGCCAAGCGCGATGCCAGCGCCCAGGTCATGCTGGCCGAAGCCTCGGCCGAGGCCATCCGCCGCATTACCGCCGCGATCGGCGACCAGACCGGGCCGATGTCCTACATGCTGGGCGAAAAATACATCCGGGCCCTGGAGCGCATGGGCGAAAAGGACAACGCCAAGGTCGTCGTCCTGCCGGCCGACTTGCAGGAAGCGGTGCGCGGCCTGTTCGGACGCCGCGCCTAGGCGCCGGGCTGCCGTCCCGAACCAAGCCGGCACGCCCAATGCATAGCGATCGCCAACAACTGATACGTTCGCTATTCGAGGAATACATCGAACTCTATGCGGCGCGCGACGACAGGCTGAGCGCGAGTTTCAGCGACAATTTCAGCGGCTACACCGGCGGCGGCAATGTTCTCGTCAAGGATCGGGCCGAATGGGTCAGGATAACGCGCCAGGATTTTGCCCAGGTGCCCGGCCGTATCGGCATCGAGATGCTCGACCTGGCCTTGCAGGAGCTCAGCGAGGAAGTCGTCGTCAGCACCGCTTTTTTTCACATTCACCTGCCCACGCCGGACCATATTCTTTCCCGGGAGACGGCGCGGCTGGTCCTCATTTTTCGCCGCGAAGGGGAGGAATGGAAAATCGTGCATAGCGGCATCTCCATCCCCTATAACCTGGTGCAAGAGGGCGAGGTGTACCCGCTGAAGGGCTTGCGGGAACGCAACAGCCAGCTGGAAATCCTGGTCGAGGAGCGGACCCGGGCCCTTGAGGAAGCCAACAACAGGCTGGAGCTATTGAGCAATACCGACGGCCTGACCGGCATCGCCAACCGACGCAGTTTCGACCGGCTGCTGACGCAAGAGTGGATCCGTGCCCTACGGAGCGGCCATCCCCTGGCCCTGATCATGCTTGACGTCGACAATTTCAAACATTTCAACGATCAGTCTGGCCATCTGGCCGGCGACGACTGCCTGCGCGCCCTGGCCCGGGCTCTGCTCCGGGCGGGGCGACGGGCCGGCGAACTGGTGGCGCGCTACGGGGGCGAGGAATTCGCCGTACTCTTGCCGGAAACCGGCCTGGAGGAGGCCAAGGAAGCCGCCCGCCGCATCCAGCAAGAGGTCTGGGCGCTGGCCCTGCCCCACGCCGGGATCCCCCCCGGCATAGTGACCTTCAGCCTGGGCGTCGCCAGCTTCGTACCGTCCCGCCAGAGCAAGCCGGAAGACCTGATCGGCGAGGCTGATCTGGCGCTCTACCGGGCCAAGAAAGCCGGCCGCAATTGCTTGTGTTCGGCGGCCGTCTAACTCACCCGAAAAAACGCAATTGAAGCACCGAGACAGGACGGAAATCGAAAGACCGGCCCGGTGGCGTGCCCAGCGTGATTACTCGCCCCGAGCCCCCGGCCGTCATTCTTGCCGCGAAATTCGCGACACCGGTCTCGCCGCCTCAACCCAGCGCCCCGCAGGCCAGGAACTGGTCGATCTGGGCCGCTGAAAAACCGGCGGCACGCAGGATCGGCAGGTTGTGCTCGCCAGCCCGTGGGGCCGGCTGGCGGACGGCGAATTGATACTCCGACATTTTCAGCGGCGGCGCGAACTGGCTCAGGCCGTCTTCCCGGATGACCATGCGGCGCGCCGCGATCTGCTCATTTTCGAGCGCTTCTTCCGGGCTGAGGACCGGCGTCACGCAACAGTCGACCGCCGAGAACAGGCCCACCCAGGCGGCCCGCGGGCGGCTGGCGAACAAGGCCGCCATCTCGCCGCGCAAGCCGGCATCCCACTGGCGGGCCACCCAGTCCGGGCGCGCCAGCACCGCGCAGCAGCTTTGCCAGAACTTGCCTTCGAGAGCGCCGACTGCCATGTGCTTGCCGTCGGCGCAGCGATAGGTGGCGTAGCAGGGCAGGCCGCCGGACAGCAGGTCGCTGCCGCGGGGCGCCGAATGGCCGGCGTCGTTCAGGCGCAACATGCTGAAATAACTGTGGGCGAGCACGCTGTCGGTCATCGAGACATCGACATAGCGCCCCTGGCCGCTGCGCTGGGCGTCGACGACCGCGGCCAGGATGCCCATGACGCCGGTCAGCGCACCGCCCAGCAGGTCGGCGATCTGGAAATTTGGAATCGCCGGATCGCCGCCCTCGCGACCGATCTGCTCGAGCACGCCGGCGTAACCGAGGTAGTTGATGTCGTGCCCGGCCAGATCTTTATACGGCCCATCCTGGCCATAGCCGCTGATCGAGCAGTAGACGATTTTCGGATTGAGCGCCGCCACCGTCGCGTAGCCGATGCCCAGCTTGTCGACGACAGCGGGCCGAAAGCTCTCGACGATGACCTCGGCGGTGGCGGCCAGACGCAGGAAGATTTCAACCCCCTCCGGTTTTTTCAGGTCGATGCGCAAGCCCTGCTTGTTGCGGTTGATCATCCGGAAATAGGCGCTGTCCTCGCCCGTCCCGGTCCCCAGCGTGCGGGCGTAATCGCCGACCTGCGGGTCTTCGATCTTGATGACCTCGGCCCCCAGATCGGCCAGGTGCAGCGTCGCCACCGGACCGGGCAGCAGACGGGTCAGATCAAGAACGCGGAGACCGGCCAGCGGCGCGGCCCGACTCATTCCTGGCACAGCCCGAGAAGATCGGCTTCGAGTTCGATTTCCATGTCTTTTTTCAGCGGCTGGTCGACGAAGGTGCCGCGATAGAGCCGCCCGGCATTGGCTGCCTTGACGCCATGGGGCGTTTCCCAATCGCTGACGCGCAGGCGGACGACACCGATCTGCTCGTCGCGTTCGGGAATGCCGGGCGACACGCAGGGATGGGCCAGGACATGGCGGTTGAATTCCTGGCGGCTGTATTGTCCGATGCTTTTGCCCGGCACCTGCGGACAAATTCCGAGATGACGGGTCCGCACTTCGCTCGCCACGACCGAGCCCCGCAGGTAATAAACCGGTTCGGTGACGACCCAGCCGCTGCCCCCCTCTTCGTAGATGGCACAGGTCCCGGGCTGCAGCAACTCGGGATGCTTGAAGAGCAGCCGGGCCGAAGGACGCAAAGCACTATCCTCGGCCAGCGCCGAAGTGGCCAGCACGGCCAACGCAACAAGGAGAATTCTCATGAAAATTGCCCGGTCAATAGACCCGGCTATCTTCAATCACCTTGCCGTCATTGGGCAAGCCCCCCGGCGTACAAAACGCCACTTCGCCGCGCAACTTGGTCACTTCGCGCAGACTGGCCACCACGGCCTGATCGAGCACCTCGCCGCCGGCCTCGATTTCACAATGCAGCACCATCCGGTCCTGACCACCCGGATTGTCCACCACCAAGCGTAGGCGGTGGATTTCCGGATGGCGTTTGGCGATTTCGGCAATCTGCTCGGGATGCACGAACATGCCCTTGACCTTGGTCGTCTGGTCGGCCCGCCCGAGCCAGCCCTTGAGGCGGAGATTGCTGCGGCCGCAGGGCGAGCGGCCGGGCAGGACGGCCGACAGGTCGCCGGTGGCGAAGCGGATCAACGGGTAATCCGGGTTGAAGGTGGTGACCACCACTTCGCCGACCTCGCCGGGCTCGACCGGGTCGCCGGTCCCCGGCCGGACGATCTCGACCAGCACGCCCTCCTCGACGACCAGCCCGGCTTCGGCTTCCGTTTCGTAAGCAATCGCCCCGATGTCGGCCGTCGCGTAGCACTGGCGCACGGTGATGCCGCGCTCCTTGAGCCAATCGCGCGTGACGCCCGGCAGCGCTTCGCCGGAAACGCAGGCCTTGCGCAGCGAACTGATATTCGCCCCGAGTTCTTCGGCCTTTTCGACAATGATGCGCAGGAAGGAGGGCGTGCCGACATAGCCCGCCGGCTGCAGGTCGACCATCGCCTGCACCTGTTGCTCGGTCTGCCCGGTGCCGCCGGGAAACACCGCGCAACCGAGCTTGCGCGCGCCGCCTTCGAAGAGGAAGGCACCCGGCGTGAAGTGGTAGGAAAAGCAGTTGTGGATCAGGTCGCCGTCGCGAAAACCGGCGGCATAGAGCACACGAGCCATGCGCCAGGGATCCATGTCCTTGCCCTGGATTTCGTAGATCGGCCCGGGCGACGAGAAAACGTGCTTGGCCCTGTGTCGGGACAGGGAGTTGAGGCCACCGAAGGGCGGATTCTTTTTCTGCAGCTCGATCAGGTCGCGCTTCCTGGTCAGTGGCAGCCTGGCCAGCGCCTCGCGGCTGATGCATTCGAAGGGATTGATGCCGGCCAGCGCCTGAAAATAATAATGCGTCGTTTCCTTGGCATGCGCCACCTGGCGCGCCAGCTTGTCCATCAGATCAGCTTCGCGCTCGTCGGGATCGCGGGTTTCCAGCGGATCGTAAAAGCTCATGATAACCAGCGCTTTCTTCTCTTGTAATGTTTTACGTCCTTGAAGGATTTACGCCCGGCCGAACTCAGCCCGAGATAGAACTCCTTGACGTCTTCATTGGTCCGCAGATCCTCAGCCTCCCCTTCCATGACCACCCGGCCGTTTTCCAGGATGTAGCCGAAATCCGCGTAGCGCAGCGCCACCATGGTGTTCTGTTCGGCGAGCAGGAAACTGACGTTCTCCCGAGAATTCAGGTCCTTGACGATCTCGAAAATCTCTTCGACGATCTGCGGCGCCAGGCCCATCGACGGTTCGTCGAGCAGGATCATTTCCGGTTTGGCCATCAGCGCCCGGCCGATGGCGCACATCTGCTGCTCGCCGCCCGAGGTATAGCCGGCCTGCGAAGTGCGCCGCGTCTTCAGGCGCGGGAAATAGTGATAGACCTTGTCCAGGCTGTCCTTGAGTTCGCCACGCGAGATCGAGCGCGTGTAGGCCCCGGTCAGCAGATTTTCCTCGATCGACAGGTGGCCGAAGCAGTGGCGGCCTTCCATGACCTGGATGACGCCGCGCTTGACCAGTTCGTTGGGCGACAACTGGTCGATGCGCTGCCCCTTGTATTCGACGGAGCCCTTGGTGACATCGCCGCGCTCGGCATGCAGCAGGTTGGAAATGGCCTTCAGCGTCGTCGACTTGCCGGCGCCATTGGCGCCGAGCAGGGCGACGATTTTCCCCTTGGGGACGTGCAACGACACACCCTTGAGCACCAGGATCACGTGGTCGTAGATGACCTCGATATTGTTGATGGCCAGGTAGTGGTCGGGGGCGGCAGTGGAAATCTGTGTAGTCATGGCGGTCCTGGAATTTTTAGGATCGAGGATCGAGGGGTTTGAGCTGTTAGCAAATATTGCGCGCCTGTGGCGCGGAAGCTTTGGCTCGATCCTCGATCCTGAATACTCGATCCTTACTTCTCTTTCGAGCAATCGCGCGGCGTAATCCCCTTTTCCTTGGCGTACTGCTTCGCCGAGGCCTGGAACAGCGGGTGGATCAAGCCTTTGTTACCCTCGATCCAGCCGGACACCGGCACCCACTTGGCGCCATCCCATTGCTGGATTTTCACCTTGCCGGAGCCCTCGTGGTTGTCGCACGAGGTTTTGATTTCCGGCAACAGGTCGGTCGCGCCCAGGGTCTTCAGGCGGGCGTCGGTGATATTGAGGTTTTCCAATGCCCAGCGCACCTGCTCGCCGTTCATCGCCTTGCCCTTGCCATATTTTTCCTGCGCCTTGCGGATCGCCTCGACCGACAGTACGGCAGCGGAAACGCCGCGGTTGTAGAGCACCGTGCCGATCTTGCCGGCGTCCTGCAGGTTGCCCTTGCCGGCGCCGTACACCACTTTCTGGATATCGGCGATCACCGGCACCTGCTTGCCGGCAACGTTCCACGTCGCCGCCATGTAGCCCTTGGCGGCGTCGCCGGCCGGCACGACATCTTCCTCGGAACCGGTCCACCACGAGCCGATCATCTTGTCACGCGGATAACCGACCTTCTGGGCCGCTTTCAGGGCCGTCTGGTTCATCACCCCCCAGCCCCAGAAGACCACATAATCCGGCTTTTCCTGGCGGATCTTCAGCCACTGGGCGCCCTGCTCGTTGCCCGGATGGGCGACCGGGATCTGCACCAGCGTGAATTTGTTCAGCGAAGCTTCGGCTTCCATGGCGATGATGGCTTCCTTGCCGTAGGCCGAGTCGTGGTAGAGATAAACGATCTTCTTGCCGGCCAGGTTGCCGCCGTTCTTGTCCTTGATGAACTTGACGATGGCCGAGGCCTGCATCTGGTAGGTGGTGACCAGCGGGAAGGCATAGGGGAAGACCGAGCCGTCCACCGCGTCGGTGCGGCCGTAGCCCATCATGGCGAGCGGCAGCTTGTCCTGCGCAGCCTTGTCGACCAGGGCGTAGGAAATGCCGGTGGACATCGTGTGGATCGGCCCGGCCGACTTGGCGGCCTTGCTCTTCAGACGCTCGTAGCACTCGACGCCCTTGGCGTTGTTGTACTCCGTCTCGCACTCTTCCCAGGTCATCTGCACGCCATTGACGCCCTTTTCCTTGAGATTGACGTAGTTCAGGTAGTCGATGAAGCCGCCGTAGAAGGCCTGGCCGTTCGAGCCGTAGGGCCCGACGCGGTAATCGATCAACGGGAAGAACTGCTCCTCGGCGGCCATCGCCAGCGGCGACAGGATGGCCAGGGACAGCGCGGCAGCGGCAAGAGCGGGTTTCAGTTTTCTAATCATTTGATGTCTCCTCCAGATTTACAGAAAAGCGCCGGCACTTCTGGCGCTTGGACGACAGCCGTTTCCTAGTGCGGGAAAGGCCACAGACGCAGTTTCTCCTTGGCGATCTGCCACAGACGGGCCAGCCCGTGCGGCTCGACGATCAGGAAGAACATGATCAGCGCACCGAACACCAGGATCTGGATGTGCGACACGGTAGCGCTGGCAAAGGGCAGGCCGAACAGTTCGGCCAGGAAAGGCAGGGCAACGTCGAGAAAGATCGGCAGCAGCAGGATGAAGGCGGCGCCGAGGAAACTGCCCATGATCGAACCGACGCCGCCGATGATGATCATGAACAGGATCTTGAACGACATCTCGAGCGAGAAACCGTCCGGCTCGACCGAGCCGAGGTAGCAGAAAGCGTACAGCGCCCCGGCCACGCCGCAGTAGAAGGAACTGACGGCAAAGGCCAGCAGCTTGGTCGGCATCAGGCGGATGCCGATCACCGAGGCGGCGACGTCCATGTCGCGCACCGCCATCCAGGCCCGGCCGGTGGTCGAGCGCACCATGTTCTTGGCGGCCAGCGCCATGACGACGACGATGCCGAGGACCAGCAGGTATTTCTCGACCGGCGTGTTCAGTTCATGGCCGAACAACATCAACTTCTGCGTCGAAATCACGCCGGACGACGAATTGTTCGACAGCCAGGGAAACTTGGTCAGGCACCAGACGATGAAGAACTGCGCCGCCAGCGTCGCCACGGCCAGGTAGAAGCCCTTGATGCGCAGGCTGGGCAAACCGAACAGGATGCCCACCGCCGCCGCCGTCAAGCCGCCGCAGATGAAGGAAGCGATCAGCGGCAGGCCTTCGATGCGTAGCTGGAAGTTGTAGGCGGCATAGGCGCCGACCGCCATGAAAGCGGCCGAACCGAGCGACAACTGGCCGGCATAGCCGGTCAGAATATTGAGCCCGAGGGCGGCCAGCGCGAAGATCAGGAAGGGAATGAGGATCGCCGAGAACCAGTACTCGCTGGCCAACAGCGGCACCCCGAGGAAAGCGACGGCGAGCAGCACGAGCACGCCGATGCGGTCCTGGCGGATCGGAAAAAGCTGCTGGTCGGCGGCGTAGGAGGTCTTGAACTGACCGGCTTCACGGTAAAGCATGTTTTTTTAGTCCTTAGTCGCTAGTCTTTAGTCGGGGAGCAGAAGCCGCGCTACACGCGGTCAATGTGACGTTCGCCGAACAGGCCCTCGGGCCGTACCAGCAGGAAGAGCAGGGCCAACACATACGGGAACCAGCCTTCGATGCCGCCGAAGTTGCCGCCGAAGAGGTCCTGCATGACCGGCGGGATGTAGATTTCGGCGAGCTTTTCCGAGGCGCCGATGATCAGGCCGCCGACGATGGCGCCCGGCACCGAGGTGAAGCCGCCGAGGATCAGCACCGGCAGCGCCTTCAGGGCGGTGAACGTGAGCGCAAACTGCACACCGTTGCGGGCGCCCCACATCATTCCTGCCACCAGGGCGACGAAACCGGCGACACCCCAGACGATGGCCCAGATGTGCTGCAGCGGAATGCCGATCGACAGGGCGGCCTGGTGATCGTCGGCGACTGCCCGCAGCGCCCGGCCGATGCGGGTGTACTGGAAGAACAGGGCGAGTGTCGCGACCAGCACCGAGGCGACGCCAGCGGCGACCAGGTCGAACTTGGAAATGACCATGTTCCAGTTATCGAGGATCCAGGGAATCGGCTCGTCGACGATGCCCAGTTCCAGCGCCCGCGGCTCGCTGCCGAAAATCATCGGCGCCAGGCCTTCGATGAAGAAGGCCAGGCCGATGGTCGCCATGAACAGCGCGATCGGTGGCTGGTTGACCAGTTTGCGCAGCACGAACTTCTCGGTGGCGATGCCGAACAGGGTCATGATGACAAAGGCCAGGATCACCGCCAGCCACAGCGGCGCCCCCTTCTCCATGACGCCGACCACCGACAGCGCGGCCAGGTACACCATCGCCCCCTGGGCGAAGTTGAAGACACCGGAGGCCTTGTAGATCAACACGAAACCCAGTGCCACCAGGGCGTACATGACGCCGCTGAGCAGGCCGCCGATCAGGACTTCAAGGAAAAAGTTCATCGTCCCGCCTCCTCAGTGACCGGCGCCGAGATAGGCGCGAATCACGTCTTCATTGTTCTTAACTTCTTCCGGTTCGCCATCGCCGATCTTCTTGCCGTAGTCGAGCACGACGACGCGGTCGGAGATGTCCATGACCACGCCCATGTCGTGTTCGATGAGGACAATGGTCGTGCCGAACTGGTCATTCACGTCGAGGATGAAGCGGCACATGTCCTGTTTTTCCTCGACATTCATACCGGCCATCGGCTCGTCGAGGAGCAGCATCGACGGCTCGGCGGCCAGCGCCCGGCCCAGTTCAACACGCTTCTGCAGGCCGTAGGGGAGCCGCCCGACCGGTGTCTTGCGAATATGCTGGATTTCCAGGAAGTCGATCACCTCCTCGACCTTCTGCCTATGCTCCAGTTCTTCCCGCCGGGCGCGGCCGAACCACAAAGCGTGTTCGAGGAAATTGGCTTTCATCTTGGTGATGCGCCCGGTCATGATGTTGTCGAGCACGCTCATGCCCTTGAACAGCGCGATATTCTGGAAGGTGCGGGCGATGTTCTGCTGGGCCGCCATGTGCGGCTCCATGCGCTTGCGTTCCTCGCCGTGCCAGAAGATCTTGCCATCCTGCGGGTGGTAAACGCCGTTGATGACATTCAACATCGAACTCTTGCCGGCGCCGTTCGGGCCGATGATGGCGCGGATTTCGTGGGCGCGGACATTGAAGGAAATGTCGGTCAGCGCCTTGACGCCGCCGAAGCGCAGCGAAATGTTCTGCAGGTCGAGAATGACCTCGCCGATTTTCTTGCGGCTCATCGTGGAGGGCTCGCTGGATTGTCCGTACAGGGCGGAAATGGGCTCGGGATGGTTCATCTCAGGCCGCCTTCCGGACAATCGGGAAGGTCTTCGCATCGAGGATCTTCAGGTCGGCCGAGACCTTGCCGCGCCTACCGTCCTCGAACTTGACCTCGGTTTCGATGAACTGGCTGGACTTGCCGCTGTACAGCGCGTCGATCAGCACCTTGTATTTCTCGGCGACGAAATTGCGCCTTACCTTGCGCGTCCGCGTCAGTTCATCGTCGTCCGGATCGAGTTCCTTGTGCAGCACGAGGAAACGATGTATCTGCGAATCGGCGACCATCGTGTCATGCACCAGGTCGGCATTGATCTGCTCGACACACTCGCGGATCAGTTCCAGCACTTCCGGCTTGCCAGCCAGGTCGGCATAGCCGGAATAGGCGATGCCGCGCCGCTCGGCCCAGTTGCCGACGGCCCCGACGTCGATATTGACGAAGGCGCAGACCATGTCGCGGTCGTGGCCGAAGCAGACGACTTCCTTGATGTACTGGAAGAACTTCAGCTTGTTCTCGATGTAGTTGGGGGCGAACATCGCGCCGTTCGACAGCTTGCCGACGTCCTTGGCCCGGTCGATGATTTTCAGGTGACCGTCGGCGTCGAGGAAGCCGGCGTCGCCGGTCATGAACCAGCCGTCGGCGTTGATCGCCTCGGCAGTGGCCTCCGGCCGCTTGTAGTATTCCTTGAGCAGCATCGGCCCCTTGACCAGCACCTCGCCATTGGCGGCGATCCTGATGTCGACGCCGGGTGCCGGCTGGCCGACCGAGTCGAACTTGATGGCGCCGTCCGGCTGGATACAGACATAGGCGCAGGTTTCGGTCTGGCCGTAGAACTGCTTGAGATTGATGCCGATCGAGCGGTAGAACTTGAAAAGATCCGGCCCGATGGCGGCGCCGGCGGTATAGGCGACCTTGATCCGGCTCATGCCGAGGACGTTGCGCAACGGCGCATAGACCAGGATGTTGCCCAGCCAGTATTGCAGGCGCTCGTCGAAACCGACCGGCTTGCCATCGAGAATGTCGGCACCGCAGCGTTTGGCCACCGCCATGAAGTGGTGGAACATTTTCTGTTTGAGCTGGCCGGCGTCTTCCATGCGGATCATCACCGAGGTCAGCAGGCTCTCGAAAACGCGCGGCGGGGCAAAGTAGCAGGTCGGGCCGATTTCGCGCAGATCGGTCATCACCGTCTCGCCGGATTCCGGGCAATTGATGGTGAAGCCGGCGACCAGCGCCTGGGCGTAGGAAAACAGGTGATCGCCGACCCAGGCCATGGGCAGGTAGGAGAGGATGTCGCCGCTGGCGTCCAGATGATCGACGGCCACCCCGCCCTGGGCGGCGGCGATGAAGGCGGCGTGGGTCTGGCAGACGCCCTTCGGCTTGCCGGTGGTGCCCGAGGTGTAGAGCATCACCGAGATGTCGTCGAAATGCCCGCGCTCGACTTCGGCATTGAGGAAATCGGCATGGTTGCGGTCATGCACCCGGCCCATTTCCATCAGTTCGTGGATATCGTGCAGGAAAGCCTGGTTGTAATGGCGCATGCCGCGCGGGTCGTCGTACACGATGTGTTCCAGCGCCGACGCCTGGTCGCGGATTTCCAGCATCTTGTCGACCTGCTCCTGGTCCTCGACAACGACGAAGCGGATGCCGGCATCCTGCAGCACGAACAGCATTTCGCCGGCCACCGCGTCCTGGTAGAGCGGCACCGGCACGCCGCCCAGACACTGGGCAGCGCTCATCATCATGTACAGGTGCGGCCGGTTGTCGCCAATGATCGCCAGGTTGTCGCCACGCTTGAAACCGAGCGCCGCCAGACCGCAGGCCAGGGCGCGCACACGCTCGGCAACATCGAGCCAGGTCCACGTCTGCCAGATGCCGAGATATTTCTCGCGCATGGCCGGCGCCTGCGGACGGATTTGCGCGTGATGAAACAACAACCGCGGGAAGGTATGCAAACCGTCCACTGCGGCGAAATTCGCCAGCTTGGGCATTTCTTGTCTCCTCCGCCGCGACTCATGGTTCGCGGTCTGACCTTCGTTCAACCCATTGGGCTACCACTGCCTTACACAGACCTTGCGGCAAACCGACGGGTACTCAGCTTTGCGGCTCAGTGTAGGCAAGCGCCGGGCTTATAATTGTCATCCGGCGGACAATCCAGAAAATAATCGGAAAAACCTTGAAAAACGCTGAGGAATTGCTGCGTAGCTCGATCTGGGGCCAGTCCCTGACCGCGGAAGAAATGCGCAAGGCCCTGGCCGGCACAACCGAGCGCAGCTTTGCGGCCGGCGCCTTCATCTGCATGAAGGGCAAGCCAGTCGATTACTGGATGGGCATCGTCGACGGCCTGGGCAAGATGGCCAGCCACTGGACCACCGGCAAGACCACCTCGCTGACCGGCATCAGTTCCGGCGGCTGGTTCGGCGAAGGCTCATTGCTGAAAAAAGAGCCGCGCCGCTACGACGTCATGGCGATCCGCGAAACGCGCGTCGCCTTCATGAACCGCAGCACTTTCGAATGGCTGCTCGACCACAGCATCCCGTTCAACCGCTACCTGGTTGCCCAGTTGAACGAGCGCCTCGGCCAGTTCATCGGCATGCTGGAAAACGAGCGCATGCTCGACACCGACGCCCGCATCGCCCGCGGCCTGGCCGCCCTGTTCAACCCGGTGCTTTACCCGGGCACCAACCGCCTGCTGCAGATTTCCCAGGAAGAACTCGGCTACCTGGCCGGCGTCTCCCGCCAGCGCGCCAACCAGGCGCTGAAAGTGCTGGAAGACGCCGGGCTGGTGCGCAGCGAGTACGGCGGCATCAACATCCTCGACCTCGATGGCCTGCGCACTTTCGGCGACTGAGCGGAGTGGCGGCCGGGCGCGGGCCACATCACCACCGTTATCCGAGAAAACGCAATTGAACCGCGGAGACGCAGAGGTAAAACAAAGGCTTGCCAGGATTATTCGGCACACCTTCCGGGTGAGCCGAAAAAGCGTTGCAAACCACTGTTTTAACGTTCTTCTCTGTTCCTTTGCGACTCTGCGGTAAGGTTTTTAGGGTTATTCGGCCTTGGGTTCAGCGCTTTGCCGCATTTGCCGGGTCAGCGTCCGGACCATCGCGGCCAGGACCAGCAGGCCCGCCAGCAACACCGACCAGAGGACCCATTTCGACGAAACGCCGGGCGTCTGAGGGGATTGCGTTAGCGCTTTGGCAGCGCCCAGCGCGGCGGGGCTGGGCGGAGCGGTAAGTAGCCCCAGCGTGGCAGTTGCCGCCGGCAACTCGCCCCGCCCGTCGTAACCCGGGATCAGCGTCGCCACCGGCAAATCGGCCCGTTCGACAGGGCTGGCGCCCCAGGCCAGCAGATAGGGACCGTCACCACGGGCCAGGAAAACCAGGACATGCGGCACAAAACCCAGGCGCAGAGTGGGTGGCATCGCCCCCAGGCCGCCGCTCCGGGCATCGACCACCAGGCGCAGGCGATTCCCGCGCAGGCCGGACAATACGACATCAGCCGATCTGATTTCACCGGCCGGCGACTGCAGGCGGTATACGACCGTCCGCGCCAGGCTTTCCCAGACCGCTGGCGGCCGCTGATGGCGCCGCCGCCCACCGCCCGCCACCTGGTGCTGAATGTCCAGCGGCGCCAGCGCATTGACTTGCGGCAGGTCGAGGCGCAGCCTGTCCAACGGCATCTGCCCCACCCAGCTATATTCGTAAACATTGGGCAGCACGGTGCTCGGCGGCAAGGGCTCGGACCACAGCCGCAGGGGCGGCTCGAAACGGCTGGCGACGCTACCGAGTAGCACCGACCTGACCTCCGGGGCCTGTGACGGATCGGCCCACAGCAGCCGCAGATATTTGTCGGCTCCCCCCTCCCACTCGGCGACATTGTTGTCCACCCGCTGCCCGGCATGCTCGAGATGGACCAGCTGACCGTCGGCTTTCAACAGGCGCCAGCGCTGCAGGTCAGCGCTGCTTTCCAGCGTATAGCGCAGGAAGGTCTGCCGGCTCGGCCCGACCTCCAGGCGCAGGGAGCGGATCCGCCCCGCTACCCGAGCGGCATCGATCACGATACCGCGCGGCCGACTGCCGGCTTGAGCCTTCCCCGCCCCCTGGCGCACGGCGATCAGCGTGCCATCGGCGCCGCGCCGCACGGTCACCGCCAGATCCCCATCGCCGTCGGCCGTCTCCGGCCCGGCCAGCAGCGGGAAGAAAGGAACCGGGCTGGTCGTCGCTTGCGACTCGCTACGCGCTTCGCTGCGCAGTAAGGCATGGGGCAGCGCCTCGCCCCGGGCGTTGAAGACGCGCAGGTCGGCCAGATCGGGGCGGGCACTCCCCTGATAGACGGCGAGCGGCAAGACCAGTTGATGGAAGGGGCCGCTGCCGACCGTCGCGAGCTTGCCCCGATGGGCGAAGTTCTCCGGCTGGAGCGGCAGTTCAGCCAGGGCCGAAGTGGCGAACAGGGCGACGACCAGCAAAGCGCTCAACACTTTCATCCGGGGGACGATCCATGGACGTTGGCCGGAGCCGCTTCCCCGCCATCACGCCGGGGTGGCAAGGGGGCAAAGTAGCCGACGAGCAGCAGGAGCAGGCCGACGACAATGAACGAAACGATGCGTCCCAGGCTGCCGCTGGCCGCCAGTTCGACCAGGAAGAGCTTGCCGACGACCAGCGCCATGAGGCCGGCGCCGATCACCCACAGCCAGCGCTGGCGGTGCCGATTGGCGAACAGCATGAGGCCGATGGCGAGCACGCTCCAGACGATGGACAAGGCGGATTGGGCGAGCAACGAAGCAAACAGCGCATCCGCCCGCCAGGTGACCCCGCCCCAGTGGTGACAGGTGCGCAGCACCATGCCGCTGAGCACGGCGAAAGCGGTCGCGCCGAGCCCCAGCCCGAGCCCCCCGGCCGCCGCCCGGAACGCCGGCTGGGCGCGCCGGGCGGCCCACCACAGCGCCACGCCGAGCAGTACGCCAAACTGACCGAGCTCCGCTGGATTGAGCAACGGCAGGTAGGGCAAAGGTGCCGCGCTGTTGCTGTGCATCGCACTCAGCCAGGTCCAGCCCAGCAGATAGAGAATCACCGGTCCGGCGGCGACGAGCGAGTAGGCGGCGCCGAATTCGGTAAGCGGCCAGCGCGCGCCCAGTCTCTTGGACTGCAGGCCCCACAAATAGGCGAGCGGGGCCAGCAGCCAACCCAAGCTGGGCCAGGCACTGTCCGCCTCGCCCCAGGCGGCGAAATGCCAGTGCACTTCGAGCATGGTCAAGACCAGGAACAGCCAGACGCCGAGGACATGCCCCCCCTGCCGCCAGGGCGCCTGCAGCCACTGGCCCTGGACGCGCAGCAAACGGACATGGACGAGCAGCGCCAGGGGCCAGACCAGCCCCCCCCAGCCGGCCAGCGGATGGGTTTCCGGCCAGCGGTGGTGGGCGACCAGCAGGACGGCAAGGACTGGCAGATAGGCCAAAGTCGCCTGGCCCAGTTGTCGCCAGTCGTAACGGCGGGCGATCGCCTGCCCTATCGCGGCGGTCAACACGGCGACCAGCAGCCCGCCGACAACGGCCGTCTCCGGGGCCAGAAGGCGCGACAACTCGCCGCTCCAGGCCGTGCTCCACCAGGCGAGAGACCAAGCCAGCGAGCCCCAACCCAAGGCGACGACCGCCGCCGCGCTATCCCGCCGCTGCAACAGGCGGGCCCCGAAAAAGGCGGCCAAGGCGATGAGCAGCGGACTCCAGAAGCCGCTGTGCAGGAAAGGCGTTAGCTCGCCCGGAGCGGAATACCTGTCGACACCGCTCAGCGGGCCGCCCAGAAACACCAGGCCGGCCACCAGTTGCAGGCCGAGCGCGAAACCGAGGGCGCCGCGCTGGTGGCTCCGTAGTGCCCACCACAGGGTGGTGACTGCGGTCAGCGGCCAGAGCATGCCGGCGATCCGCCAGGGCAGCACGAAAAGCGGCGTCAGGTTGATAAATAGCAAGCCGCCCAGCAAGACCGGGTTAAATAGCACCGCGCCACCTGCCGCCTCGTCATTGGCCGACGGTTCGCCCGGGGCCGCCGGCTGGCGCAGCGTCGCCCAGGCGGCAAACAGCATCGCCAGGCCGATCAGCGCGGCGGTCAGCAGCCCGCGCCAGCCGTTGGCCAGGGCCGACCCATCGGCGGCACGCTGCAGGGTGGTCGTGAACAGCAAGCCGCCCAGCAACTGATAGGCACACCCCCAATTGAGCAGGGCCGGTTCGGCCAGACGCCGGGCGGCGAAGACGGCCAGCCCGCCGAGGATGGCCAGCGCCGTGGCGGCCCAGTCCATGGCCCACAGGAGGAAGGGCAGGAGGGCAAGGAAAAAGCAGGCGAAGGCCAGCAGCCAGGTGCGCAAGCCGCGCTCAAAGGCGGGCAAAGCGGCGGCCGGAATCTGCCGCAACAGACGATAGGTCCAGCCCATGGCCAGCGTCAGCATCAGGCAGCCCAGCCACGAACCGTCGAGTACGCTATCGCCATCGCCAAGCCGCAGGTCCGGCACGAAGTAGAGGGCCGAACCGAAGAGCAACAACAGGGCAAAGAGACGGGCATGCACCCGCTGCTGGCGGACGCCGACCCAATAGACGCCGGCCGCCTCGACCGCCCAGGCGGCGCTCGTCCATTCGCCTTCCAGGCCGAGGGGAATCGCCAGACTGGCGAAAATCACGGCCAGGGCGATCATCGTTTCGCTGAGCAGCGCATAGCGCCTGCCGCTCCGCCGGAACAAGCCGAAAGCAAGAACGATATAGGCCAGTCCGAAACCGAGGGCGCTGAACGCCGGGCCATTTTCGAAACTGCGGCTGACCAGGTACTGCAAACCGAAGGTGCTCAGCGGCACCCCAAAGACCAGCGAACCATCGACATAACTGACCCGTGCCGCCAGGTGCCGGGCCTGCGCTGCGAACGACAGACTTTCGTCCGCCTCGGCATCGGCCAGCGTGCGCCGGGCGAAGAGGAAGGCGACCAGCACGTACAGCGCAAAGAAAAGCAACAGGAAGGGTTCGACGATGGCGAAGAGTTCGGGCCGGTAATATTTGTCGCCCCAGGCCGAAGCCAGGAAAAAGGTGCACCCGAAACCGATCAGGTTCAGCACGCGCCAGGCCTTGAACCAGGCAATGGCGACAATACCCAGATTGATCACCGTCAGATAGGCAAAAAAGGCCAGATGATGTTCGCTGCCGGTCGACGCCAGTAGCGGCGCGGCAAAGCCGCCCAAGGCGGCAACCACGGCCAGGGCCAGCGCATTCTGGAGAATGGCGAGGCCGGCGGCGAAGGCCGCGACCCCGATCAGGACGACAAAACCCAGCTCGGGCGGTATCAACGGATGCAGCTTCATGCCGGCCAGGGTCGTCAGGTAGAGAACGCCAACCCCGGCCCCTTGCAGGATCAGGCCATAACTGTCCGGCTTGTTGCGCCAACGCCAGCCAAACAAAAGCAGGCCGATGCCGGCCGCCGCCACCCCGGCGTAGCGCAATTCGATCGGCAGCACGGTATTTTCCGCGACGTAGCGCAGCAAAAAGGCGAAACCGAGGAAAAGGATGAGAACGCCAATCTTGACCAGCGGATTGCCCCCCAAGATCCAGCGCGCGACGAACTTCGACAGCCATGAAGCCTCTGCCAGCGGCGCCGGCTCGACCGGGCGCCGGGAAAAGCTGGTGCCGGTCTGGCCGAACGCCGGTACAGCGTCGACCGCTGGCGGCAGCGGCGAGACTTCGGGGCGACTGACCGGCTCGGTGAGCGGAACCGGGTTCCGACCGAAGGCGCTGGGCAGAACGTCAGGCTGGACCTGCAGATCTTCTGCCAAGAGCGCCGGATGCTCGGCCGGCCAGGCTTCGCTCTCGACATCCGCGGCCAGCGCCTGCCTGGACAATTCTTCGTCGGCGACCGGCGCTGTCGCTGCGCTGTCTGCGGCCCCTGCGGCCGGCGAACAGTAGGCCGCCGCTTCCGGCGGGCGGTGGCCAGCGGCCAGTTGCTGCACCTGCCTTTCGATCTGGGCGATCCGCTGATTCGCCTGCTGCATTTGCGCCTGCAAGCTGTGCACCTGGCGGCGCAGACTGGCCGGCGAACCGTCATTGAGCGCTGCGCCGCCGCTGTCGACCTCGCCCTTGCGCGCGACCATCGCACCGACCAGGCCACCAAGAATGGCCAGGATCACCGCCGCCATAAAGGAGCCGAAGGCGCCCCCGAGCAGTAGCCCAATGATGATGCCGATCCACATCGCATACCCCCAATTGACCTCAATGGACACCGAAAAAGCGGCGTCTCGCGAAAGGCCGTGTGACCCAACGGCAAACGGGCCGGCAAGAAAATCAGCCGCCCTTGCGCTGCCGGCATGCTAACACAGGAGCATTTTTCGACACCGGAAGCAACCCCTCGCGGCGAATAGCGCCCCATCTGAAATACCCGTTTGACATCCCCGCCGGTGCCAACTAGGCTGAGCCGACGTTCAAGCCCGCAGCCAAACTGCGGCGCGGCCAACTGACCATCGATACCCCCCAACCACAGGAGATTGCTCATGTCGCCCCCTCTTTCCGCCGTCCCCCGGCCCGGCTCGCTGAAATACCGCAGCCTCTTTGCCCTGCTCCTCGGTCTGGCCAATATGGCGCTTGCGGCGCCGCCGCTGCCGGCCTTGAATATCGATATCAAACAGACCTCGATTTCCGGACTATCCTCCGGCGGCTTCATGGCCGTGCAATTCCAGGTGGCCCACTCGGCAACGGTCAAGGGGGCCGGGGTGATCGCCGGCGGCCCCTACTACTGTTCGCGCGACAACCTGCTGACCGCCGTCGCCCAATGCTCATGCACCGGCGAGCCGAGCGTGCCCTGCGCGGTCACCGCCAACAGCACCGATGTTCCCGGGCTGGTCAGGAGCACCCATGAATTGGCCGCGCGGGGCCTGATCGACCCGCCCGCCGCGCTCGCCGGGCAAAAGGTGCAAACCCTTTCCGGCAGCAAGGACACCCTGGTGCCGACGCCGATCGTCCGGCAATTGGCCGATTTCTATACCGCCCTCGGCCTGCCGGCTGCCAATCTCTCCACCATCACCCTGACCAACGCCGCCCACACCATGCCCACCCCGAAATTCGGCATTGCCTGCGGTACACAGGATGAGCCCTACATCGGCAAATGCGGTTTCGACACCGCCAAAAGCATCCTGAGCTGGATCTACGGCCCGCTCAAGGCCGCCTCCGGCAGCAAGGCCAAAGGCCGCTTCGTCGAATTCGAGCAAAGCGCTTACCTGCCGCCGGGCGGTGGTTTTTCCTGGAAAAGCGGACTCGACAACAGCGGCTGGCTGTATGTCCCGAATAGCTGCGCCAAAGGCGAGCCCTGCCGCCTCCACATCGTGCTCCACGGCTGCAAGCAGGGACAGAACTTCCTGCCGCTCCATCCGCCCCCGGGCGGCGGTCTGTACAACGGCACGACCTTCGTCAAGAACACCGGCTACAACCGCTGGGCCGACAACAACCACCTGGTCATCCTCTACCCGCAGGCGGTCTCGATTCCCTTGTTGAATCCGAACGGCTGCTGGGACTGGTGGGGCTATAGCGGCGCCGACTACGCGACGAAGAACGGCGTTCAGATCCAGACCCTGAAAGCGATGGTCGATCGACTGGGAGCGGCTGCCAAACCCTGAGCCCGGGTCTCCGTTCCTCGGGCCGGACGCGAAAACGGCGAGGTGACTAGCCTCGCCGTTGGCTTCGAATTCCCAGAGCACCGCTCCTTCCCCGAGGTCGAGTGGCTTGCGTCCTTTTTGCAGCTCCCCAGTAAGGTCGGCCGAACAATCGACGCAAGCCTCGGTTTTTCCTCAGCGTCTCTGCGGTTTAATGGCGTTTCCTAGGTTCATCTACTCGCCGCGGATCAGCGCCACCAGGTCTTCGGTCGACGGCAGGGTCGAGGCGTCGCCTTCGGCCAGGATGCTGTCGGCCAACGCCCGTTTGTCCTGGTGCAGATCGACAATGCGCTCCTCGATGCTGCCCTTGCTGACCAGCCGATAGACGGTGACCGGCCGCTGCTGGCCGATGCGGTGGGCGCGGCCCATGGCCTGGTCTTCGGCGGCCGGGTTCCACCAGGGGTCGGTAATCACCACATAGTCGGCGGCGGTCAGATTGAGGCCGAAGCCGCCGGCTTTCAGACTGATCAGGAAGAGGTCGCCGTCACCGGCCTGGAAGGCGGCGACGCGCTTGCTGCGTTCGGCGGCCGGTGTTGCGCCATCGAGATATTGGTAGCTGATGCCGGCGGCGTCGAGCGGGCCGCGCAAGATTTGCAGGAAATCGACGAACTGGCTGAAAACCAGGGTCTTGTGGCCGTTGGCCGTGAGTTCGGCGGCCAGTTCGGCAAAGGCTTGTACCTTGGCGCCGGCGATGCCGAATTCCGGGCTGGTCAGCCGAGGATCGCAGGCGGCGCGGCGCAGCTTGGTCAGTTGCGCCAGGATGTTGAAACGCGCCTGCCCGGCCTGGGCGCCGCTGTCGTTGAGGGCGCCGACATCGCTGATCGCCTGCCGGCGCAGGGCTTCGTAGTGGGCGGCTTCGGCCATTTCCGGGGTGACCGAGAGGATCAGTTCGGTGCGCGGCGGCAGGTCCTGCAAGACCTGGCCCTTGGTGCGGCGCAGGACGAAGGGGCCGATCAGACGTTTCAGGACGTGTTGCGCGTCGCGGTCGCGGTTGCGCTCGATCGGGCCGGCGAAGCGTTCGTTGAAGCGGCCGATGGTGCCAAGCAGGCCGGGATTGACGAAGCGCATGATCGACCACAGTTCGGCCAGGCGGTTTTCCACCGGCGTGCCCGACAAGGCCAGGCGGAAATCGGCCGGCAGGTCGAAGACGGCCTGCGAGCGTTTGGCCGCGGCGTTCTTGATCGCCTGCGCCTCGTCGGCGACCAGGGTGTGCCAGGTGCGGCCGGCAAAACGTTCCTGGGCCAGTTGCAGCAGGGTGTAGGAGACGATCAGCACATCCTGCCGGCCGGCTTGGTCGATCAACTGCTCGCGTTCGCTGTCGTTGGCTTCGCTGTAGATGCGGGCGTTCAGGCTGGGCGCGAAGCGCAGCGCTTCGGCCAGCCAGTTGCCGCAGACCGAGGTCGGGGCGATGACCAGGGTCGCACCGCCTTTCGCTCGTTCGAGCATGACGGCCAGCGCCTGCAAGGTCTTGCCAAGGCCCATGTCGTCGGCCAGGCAGCCGCCCAGGCCGGCGGCGGCGAGGCGCATGGCCCACTGGTAGCCTTCCTCCTGGTAGGGACGCAGGTCGGCCTGCAGGGATTTCGGCAGTTTCGGCTCGGTGGTTTGCGCGGCGCGCAGGTGGTCGATGGCCTGGCGGAAATCGGCGCCGGCCTCCAGCTTGGTGCCGTCGAGCACTTCGTCGAGCCAGGCGGCAGCGATCTGCGGCACCTTGCTGCCGTGCTTGTCGACTTCGGCGACGGCGGCGAGGTCGAGTAGTTTCTGTTTCAGCGAGCGGGTCAACGCCGCGTAGACGCCGTCGCCCATCGGGATGAAGCGGCTCTTGTCGCGGGCGGCGGCGAGCAGGGTTTCGAGTTGCACGACGAGGCCCTCATCCAGCCCGGCCTGGCCGGACACCCGGAACCAGTCGCGTTCCTTGCTGACGGTGATGCCGAGCTTGCCGGCATCGACACTGATGACGCGAACACTTTTTCCCTTCGGCCAATCGACCGCAGCGATGGCGGCCAGGCCGGGCAAGGCTTCAACCAGGCCGAGCGCCAGTTCCGGGTCGTCGATCAGCCACTCGCAGTTCTCCGCGCCACCGGCGTCTTCGAGAAAGGGGAAGGCGTCGAGCAGGCTTTCCAGATGCTGCTTTTCGGCTGCTAGGTTGCGCTCGGTGCCCAAGGTTTCGCCGCCCATCGCCGCCATCAGGCGGACACGACCACTGCCGACCGGCAGGCGCGGGCCGTCGGCACCGAGCGGCGCGGCGACCAGACGCAGCGACAGCGACTCGCCAACTGGCGCCAGTTCGGCGCGCAGACGCGATTCGCTGGCCACCTGCCTTGATGCCTGCGCCGCATCGGCCTGCACCTGAAAATGGCTGGCCAGGGCTTGCAGGGTCTTGTCGAGGTCGGCTTGCGCCCCTTCGGCCTTCGCCGGCACGGCGAAACGCCCGGAAACCAGTTGCGCGGCACGTCGTTGCGCCGCCGTGTAACGTACCAGCCGGACGCGCTGCAGCCCATCCGGCAACAGGGTGATCAGGCGCAGCGCGTCGGCGTTGCGCTTTTCTTCGGCGTCGAAGTAATAACTGCCGTCTGGCTCCGCTCGCAAGGGCGGGCTGATCTGCATGACGATCTTGTCGCCTTGGCGGACGACTTCGAGTTCGGGCGGCGTTTCGACGAGATCGATCAATTGCCCCGGCGCGCTGTCGAGCGCTACCGCCGGGTGGCCGATCAGCGCGCCGATGGCGGCCGCCAGATCGAGATTGAAGCGTTTGGCGTAATAGCGATCGGCACGCAGGCAGTGCACCAATTTGGCGTCGGCCGGCGGCAGCGCCTGATTGGCGGCCAGCCGACTGAGCGGCAGGGCCTTCGGGCTGCTCCAGCTACGGCTGCTGCGTTTTTGTTCGAAGGGCTTGATATCGAGCAATTCGCCCTGCTTGCCGATCTCCAGCGTCCACAGGATGCGGCTCTTTTCGGCCTCGTCCTTGCCTTTCGTACCCGACGTACTTTCGCCGGCCAGTTCCTGCAGCGCACTGAGCACCTCGCGCCATTGCTCGCCCTGGCCGGCGACAAAAAAGCCGGCCGGCGGCTCACCGCCGGCGAGGACGATTTCGGCACTGTCGAGCATTCCGAGCAGCAAGTTGAACTGGCATTTCTGCAGCCGCTGGCGCAGCCCGTCCAGCACGCTGCCCTTGCCGCCAGCCTTTACCGAGCCCAGCGTCTCGCTGCCCAGCCAGGCGGCCAGCATGACTTTCCCCAAGAGCGCCGGTGAATAGCGCTCGTAGCTGGAGTCCTGCAGCGAAAAGGCGCTCGCCACCAGCGGCGCATTGCCCTGGCGGGCGTCGATGGCATTGACCCAGCGCCCCCAGTCGTCGTGCGCGCTGGGCGTTCGTTTGCCGGCCTCGCCGATACAAAATTTGCGCGCCTGGGCGAGCTGTTTCTGCCCCCCTTGCGCCAGCAGGGAAAGCGGGTAGAACCAACTGACGCTTTCAGGAAAAACCTGCTTGCGGATGCCGGCCTCGCTCTGGCCGCGTTTGAGGGCGGCTTCGAAGGCCTGTTGACCGCTTGCCCATTGCCCATCGGCAATCAGCGCCGCCGCCCGCAGGGCGTCGCAGCTGGCGCCGTCAATGCCGTCCAGGGCTTTCTGCAGCAAGGCCCGGTCGCCGCGCTGCAGGGCGATATCGGCCAGGGCCATGCGCAGATACGGTGCCACGGTATCCGGCCGGGCCTGCAATTGTTCCATGGCCCAGTCGACAACCGGCAGCAGGTCGCCTAACCAGTTATTACTGACCCAGATGACGGCCCGGTTGGCCAGTTCGCTTTGCCAGTAAGGATCGAGGCGCTTGAAACTGGCGGCATCAAAGGGCAGCAGGACAGCGTGGGCCGCGAGTTGCCCCCAGTCCTCTTCCCGGTTGAGTATATTGACCACTGGCGCCAGTTCTTCCCGTCCGCTGCCGGCCAGCAGCATGGCGCGCAGCAAGGCGATGCTGCCCGGCTGGTTGCCGCCAAAGCTGTAATAGCTTAGCTGTCGCAAGTCGAAGTGATGGAAGCGGCAGATCAGGCTGACCAGTTCGCGGCCCGCCATGAGTTCGAGCAATTGCCGATAGAGCGCAATGCGCAGCGCGTCGGCGAGCTGGAAATAGCCGGGGCGTTGCGCATGCTCCTGGAGCAACTTTTTGCGCCTCAGTTCATCGAGCGCCGTTTTGACCTGCTCGATGGTGAAATTGCGTCCGGCCGAAGTCTTGAACGCCAGCAAGGGAAGCAGGTTGCAAAGATTGGTGCGGGTGAAATAGGACCACAGCAGGGCGCCGGCCAGCGCGACTTTATGGGTGTCGGCGGCGAGCCCTTGTTTGTCGAGCTTGCCAATGGCATCTTCGGGCGGCACTGCATTGAAAAGATCGCGGACCATGGAAATTCTGTCTTGAGTCAATTGCAGGGCATTGTCGCATTAGCGGCACGGGCATGTCGCGCAGTGCATCCTCGCCGCCCTAATGGTTGAACTTGTTGAGCCCTACAAAATCGGCGAAATCAAGCATACCGATTTATTTAAATCAGAGTTTTAGCATCAACAAGCGTAAAATTTTATCCACAGATAATTCCCTTGGAAACAAACAATAATGAAAGTCTCATTTGCTTTGACTTTGGCGCTTGGTGTGGCAACTCAATCTGCGATAGCGCAACAACAACCACCAGTTTCCCCGGACTCAACGACGGCACAACCCGCGCAAACCGTTGTTGGCACTAGTGTCCTGCGCTCTTCTGCCCTTCTTCCCATGACGCAGATCCAGAATCACCTGGATATGCTATTTGTTTCGCCACCGCCCAACACAGGGGCGCCACTCGCCGCGCGGCAGACAAGCGGCATATCCTCCGGCGATTCCGAAACAAAATGGTCGCTCTGGGTGAGCGGCAACAAAAATGACATGAAGAACACGCTTAGCAGCACCGCATACACTGGCGACGCGAAATCATTCACCCTTGGTGGAGACTATCGCATTAACAAAGACTGGGTTGCTGGTATCAGCATCAGCGACGATTCAACCAAGCTGGACACCAGCTTCAATCAAGGCCACGTAAATTACGATGGCCAAACCTTTTCCGCTTATGTCGGCGGGCAACTCTATCCTTGGTTACGCGTTAGCCTGGCGGGCGGCATTGCCGATACCACGGCCAAGCAATCGCGCACGGATCCGACGCTCTTTACGACAATAACTGGCACTCAAAATATTGATCGATCCTTTATCCAGACAAATGCCGTCGCGTCGACATGGCTGGAACGCTGGAATCTTTCGGCTGGCCTTGGCTACCTCCATGCCAAAGACAGCAGCAAGGATTTCACTGAAAGTAACGGGGTGCGTCAAGCAGGTCAAACCAATAATTTTGGGCAGATCCAGTTGGGAGTCAAAGCGGCTTACTGGTTCGACGGCATCATGCCTTACGTGGAGATTGCTTATCTCAACGATGTCCAAAGAAAACTTCCGGCGGTGGTGATTGGACAACCCTCGCCCAGCAATGATCGCGACTCGATCCGACTCAGTGTCGGAGCCAATGTCTTTGGCAAGGATGGCTGGTTTGGCGGATTCGCTGCGAATACCGAACAAACGCGTAGCGACACGCGAAATACCTCGGTCATGCTGAACCTCGGCAAGCGCTTCTAAATTTTTTCCGATGACTCGAAAAACCGCGGAGCACCACTGTTACGAAAAACCCTCTTCAGTTGAAGCGTAATAGTGGCTACAGCGCAATCCGTCCATCATTAAATTCAATTGCGATTCTGCTGGCTTGCCTGACAGAAATTGGTTGCGCCAGCAGTCTCAGCCAGCGCTTAGGCAACGCAGAGACGATTGCAAAGTCCGCCAGCATGATGGCCGGACACGTTGCGGCAAATGGCTTTCACCTGGCCACATGGAGCCGAGCGGTGTCCCCAGCCGTTGATCTGGTTATTTATATTGAGGGTGACGGTTTCGCCTGGATTTCACGCCAGCACATCTCCAGCGATCCTACGCCAGTTACCCCCGTTGCACTCCAATTAGCCGCGCTTGACACTGCGCACACAGTCTATTTGGCTCGGCCCTGCCAATTTACGGCCGCACTGTCACCGGACGTCTGTCGTGATGAGAAGTGGTGGACGGGTGCCCGATTTTCTGAAGCAGTGATTGGCGCCTTCGATCAGGCAATAAGTACGCTAAAAGCGCGAGCGAGCGCACAACGAATTCATCTTGTCGGCTACTCGGGGGGCGGCGCGATCGCCGTCCTGGTCGCTGCCCGCCGCAACGACATCGCCAGCCTTCGCACGGTTGCGGGCAATTTGAATCACGCGGAACTGCACGCCCACCACAAAGTTTCGCCGATACCGGATTCACTCAATCCCGTTGATTTTGCGGCACAGATTAGCCACATCCCGCAACTGCATTTTATTGGATTAAGTGACACAGTTATTCCACCGGATCTTGCGCAGAATTTCTTGAATCGTCTTGACGAAGGAAATTGCGCACATGTCATCAAGGTCCAGGCGACGCACAACACGGGATGGGAAGAGCAATGGCCCCGTCTGCTGAATACCCCATTCCCCTGCGAGCTTCTTCGCCACTGATTGTTGTCCCTCTGCAATTTGAACGCGCGAATAGGGGAATTTCGAACACGACTGCAAGACGCCTTACGCACCTGACAGATGGCCCGTTCATGCCAATTAGAAGAAAGGTTTTCGCGATGCGATTTTCAAAAACCATAGCAATAGCGTTTGCGCTCACGGCCATTATTTGCCTTCCGGCTCATGGGCAGATGGGCAATCACCACATGCCGCCGCCCCCGCCGCAGGCACCTCCCCCGCCGCCCCCTCCCCAGCCACCGCAAGCACCACCTTCACTACCGCCGATTCCGTTTATCCCGCCGACGGTACCTGCTTTCCCTTCAGCAATCATTCAGCCTCCTCCCGTCGAGGACGTTCCCAAACCACCTACGGTAAAAGAACTCAACCAGAAGCGGGATGGGCTTGGTGACGAGTATATGAAAGTGGGCAAAGAAAAATTATTGCCGTTGACCCAGGCGCTATGCGGCAAAGATTCATGTATGCCGATGGACTCGGCCTCCGGGGCAGCAATTTATATAAATGTTTATAAGCAAACGATCGCACGTAATGAAGCCGAGATTGAGAGGCTTCAGGAAAGATTGGACGAACTTCCGGAGAACAGTCCGTTGCGAACTGGATATGAGATTTCGCTAGCCGGGTGCTTTATGAACATCGAGGATGCCGAAGGGCATTTGAGTTTCTGGACTATCGAATTTGATCGTCGCTCCGTACTGCAAGACAAGATTACGGACATCTCAAATCAAATGCGGGATTTGTTGGAGCAAAAAAACAAAACGGTCGAGGAGATCAACAAAACCGTGATGGCCGATGTACTTAAAGCCAATGAGGCAGCGGCCAAGAACGACTTGGTTGATTTTGACAAGCTTGAGACAAAGCCGCTTTCCGCTGGCGATTTGCGCGCGGATGATCCTTTCAGCGGTAGCGATCCCGCGAAGTCATCGGAAACGGCCGACATTTCGCCTAACAAATCGATGCAGGAGCTTCGCGAAGACAGTCTAAGGGAAGCCTTCTCCGAACTTGGTTCTGTCGAGTTTCAAACAGGATTCCTTGAGACAGCGGACATCGCGGGCAAAGCGGCACAAACGGTCGTTGGGTTTGTGCCGGGAGCCGGCGGATATGACGTCGCGTTGTCAAGCGCCCGAGGTTTTGCGGAGGCCTTGGGTGATGAAATGAGCAAAGGCACGTCATGGGGGGATGCACTGAAAATCGCTTCCATCAATGCCGGTTTCAACGGGGTTGTTTCCATTGTCGGGAATAAAGTTACGGCTGGCGCAGATGGCCTTGCCAACCGCGTCGCAGTGCTGACGGAAGTCGGCTTTACAAAGCTGACCACCAAGCAAGTCGCAGAATATGGCGCGAAGGGCATCACGTTTGTTGTCGTTAAATCCACCCAGGCGGGCAGTCAAGAGGCGGTGGGCGAACTGGCTGGCAAGCCGGGTATCAAAGCCGTTTCTGACTGGATCAAGGATGACAAAAACGCCAATGCAAGCACTGGCTCGACCAACAATACCGGCGCCAGCGGTTTCGGCGGTGGGTTTGGTTCATCGAACGCTACGCAACCACTTGTGACTTATTAAGGAGATGACGCCCATGAACCAATCTCTTTTGTCTTGCGCCTTGGCGGCATTGTTGGCTTCCTCGCCGACTTTTGCGTCGGGGGTCGATGAAGCTAAAGCAGGCCTTGAATTGGCCGAGATGGGACTAGGTGATTTGGCAGCGAAGCAGTTTAAAGCAGCGCTGGGGGCCAAAGATCTCGCGCCTGCGCACCGAGAAAAAACTTTCTACAATCTCGGCACCGTTTATCTGGGCAACAACAGACCCGACCTCGCGCTTAAGGCGTTTGACCAGGCGTTGAAACTCTCGCCGCGTGAGCCGCGCACGCTCATCAACCGTGCGGAGGCACTGCGCGGGTTGCGCCAACACGATGCAGCGTTGAATTCGCTGGATCAAGCGCTGGCAATCGACAGAACGCTGGCCGACGCACATTTCTCGCGGGGGCTTAGTCTTCTTGCGCAAGATCGCTTAAAAGAAGCGGACGCTGCCTTTCGCACGTCCAAGAAGCAGAAGAGTGACCCGCGCTATGATCTGGGCCTTGGACGCGCCCTGCTGGAGCAAGAGCGATATGAGGAGGCTGTGGCGGCATTTAATGACGTGATTGTTGCCAAAGCCGATTGGGCTTCAGCCTATGTTTACCGAAGCGCCGCTTATCACGCGATGGGCAAGAAGAACCTCGCCCGCGACGACATTGACGCGGCGTTGCGTCTCGCGCCGTATGATCCGGTCATCCGTGGTTATTACGAGGAAAGGCGCTATGGCAAGAGGCCCGTACTCTACAAGACGAAGGCCGAGGTTGACGCGCTCGCCTCACCGCACGTTGGAGCACCTGTTTACACCAAATTACCAATGGGAACATCCGTGGACAGCACGACCTGCGAGCCAGGCGGTTGGTGTCGTGTAATGCTCGGCCACACGCTCGCCGGTTACGTCAAGAAAACCTCCCTCGCAGAGGTTACCGCTGAAACTCTAGAAAAGTAGCATAAGCCTGACTAATAAAAACGGCGAGGTACATAGCCTCGCCGTCGTTGTAATCTCCTCCACCCTTGCGGGTTCAGTCGGCGCTGGCGCCGGGGAAAGCCTTACATGCTGCGTCGGTACTGGCCGCCCACTTCGTAGAGCGCCGAGCTGATCTGACCGAGCGAGCAGTAGCGGACGGCCTCGACCAGCACGGCGAAGACGTTGCCATCCTCGATCACGGTCTGCTTGAGCTTTTCCAGCATGGCCGGGGCCTGGGCGGAGTTGCGTGCCTGGAAGTCGCGCAGGCGCTTGATCTGCGACTGCTTTTCTTCCTCGGTCGAGCGCGCCAGTTCGATTTCCTGCTGGGCCATGCCTTTGGGGTTGAGGAAGGTGTTGACGCCGATGATCGGGTAGGAACCGTCGTGCTTCTTGTGCTCGTAGTAGAGCGACTCTTCCTGGATCTTGCTGCGCTGGTAGCCGGTTTCCATGGCGCCGAGCACGCCGCCGCGCGAGGCAATGGCTTCGAATTCCTTGAGCACGGCTTCCTCAACCAGATCGGTCAGTTCGTCGATGACGAAGGCGCCCTGATTCGGGTTCTCGTTCTTGGCGACGCCCCATTCTCGGTTGATGATGAGCTGGATGGCCATGGCACGGCGCACGGATTCCTCGGTCGGCGTCGTGATCGCTTCGTCGTAGGCGTTGGTGTGCAGCGAGTTGCAGTTGTCGTAGATGGCGATCAGCGCCTGCAAGGTCGTGCGGATGTCGTTGAAGTCCATTTCCTGCGCGTGCAGCGAGCGGCCGGAAGTCTGGATGTGGTACTTGAGCTTCTGGCTGCGCTCATTGGCGCCATACTTGTTCTTCATCGCCACCGCCCAGATGCGGCGGGCGACACGACCGATCACCGAGTATTCCGGATCCATGCCGTTGCTGAAGAAGAAGGACAGGTTGGGCGCGAAGTCGTCGATCTTCATGCCACGCGCGAGGTAGGACTCAACGTAGGTGAAGCCGTTGGACAGCGTGAAGGCGAGCTGGCTGATCGGATTGGCACCGGCTTCGGCGATGTGATAACCGGAAATCGACACCGAGTAGAAATTCTGCACCTGGTTATGGACAAAGAATTCCTGGATGTCGCCCATCATCTTCAGCGCGAACTCGGTGCTGAAGATGCAGGTGTTCTGGCCCTGGTCTTCCTTGAGAATGTCGGCCTGCACGGTGCCTCTGACAGTCGACAAGGTCCATTCACGGATCTTCTCGGCTTCGTCCTCGGTCGGATCGCGGCCATTGTCGGCCTTGAACTTCACCATCTGCTGATCGATGGCAGTATTGAAGAAGCAGGCCAGGATGATCGGCGCCGGGCCATTGATGGTCATCGAGACCGAGGTGCTCGGGGCGAGCAGGTCGAAGCCATCGTAGAGCACCTTGAGGTCATCGAGCGTCGCAATCGACACGCCGGAATTGCCGATCTTGCCGTAGATGTCCGGGCGCTCGTCGGGATCGCAGCCGTACAGCGTCACAGAGTCGAAAGCCGTAGACAGACGGTGGGCCGGCATGCCTTCGGAAACGCGCTTGAAGCGGCGGTTGGTGCGGAAGGCGTCGCCTTCGCCGGCGAACATGCGGGTCGGGTCTTCGCCTTCGCGTTTGAAGGCGAAGACGCCGGCGGTGTAGGGGAAGGAGCCGGGCACGTTCTCGCGCATCAGGAAACGCAGGGTTTCGCCGTCATCGCCGAACTTGGGCAGGATGACCTTTTTGATTTTCGTGCCGGACAGCGATTCCGAAACCAGCTTGGTGCGGATTTCCTTGTCGCGGATTTTCACGACATATTCGTCGCCGGCATAGGCTTCGACGGTGGCCGGCCACATGTCGAGCAGCTTCTTCGCCTTCGGGTCCTGCTGGCTGTCCTTGAAGGACACCATCTCGTCGAAATCGCCGGTGTTCTTGTCACAGCCGGAAAAGATGCCCTTGGCGATGCGCAGGGCCTGACGTTCGCGGGCGATCTTCACCTGCTCATCCGTATGGGCGTGATAGCCGCGCACGGTATCGGCGATTTCAGCCAGGTAGCGCACGCGCTGGGCCGGCACGATGGCGCGCTGGCTGGAGGACTGCTTGACGGTAACCAGCGGCAGCTTGCCGGCCTGCAATTTCAAACCTTTTCCCGTGAGCGCCGGGACCAGCGCCTGATACAGAGCGGTGACGCCGTCGTCGTTGAAACGCGCGGCTTGCGTACCGAACACCGGCATGTCGTCGGTCGGCGTGGTGAAGGCTTCGCGGTTGCGCTGGTACTGTTTGCGCACGTCGCGCAGCGCATCCTCGGCGCCCTTGCGGTCGAACTTGTTGATCGCGACGAAATCGGCGAAGTCGAGCATGTCGATCTTTTCCAACTGTGAAGCGGCGCCGAACTCCGGCGTCATGACGTACAGCGACAGATCGACGAAGGGCACGATGGCCGCGTTGCCCTGGCCGATGCCGGAGGTTTCGACAATGACCAGATCGAAGCCGGCCAGCTTGCAGGCGGCGATGACTTCGGGCAGCGCGACGGAGATTTCGCTGCCGGTATCGCGGGTGGCCAGCGAGCGCATGAAAATGTTCGGATGTTCGATGGCGTTCATGCGGATGCGGTCGCCGAGCAGCGCGCCGCCGGTGCGCTTGCGCGACGGATCGATGGAGACCAGACCGATTTTCACGCTGTCGCCCTGATCGAGGCGGAAGCGGCGGACGATCTCGTCGGTCAGCGACGACTTGCCGGCGCCGCCGGTGCCGGTGATGCCAAGGACAGGAACCTGCAATCCCGATGCTGCCTGCAAGATGGGCTGTTTCAGCTCATGCGCTTCACCGTTTTCGAGCAAGGTGATGACTCGGGCCAGCAGGCGCTTGTCGCCGGCCTGCAGACCGGCCAGGACTTGTTCCGCGCTCGGCACGCCGGCATCGGCCACATCGAAGTCGGATTGCTCGACGACCTCGTTGATCATGCCCTGCAGACCCATGTGCACGCCGTCTTCCGGCGCGTAAATGCGGGTCACGCCATAGGCGTGCAGTTCCTTGATTTCGGAGGGCACGATGACGCCGCCGCCACCGCCGAAGACCTTGATGTTCTCGCCGCCATTGGCCTTGAGCAGGTCGATCATGTACTTGAAGAACTCGACGTGGCCGCCCTGGTAGCTGGTGATGGCGATGCCCTGCGCGTCTTCCTGCAGCGCCGCGTTGACGATCTCCTGCACCGAACGGTTGTGGCCGAGGTGGATCACTTCCGAGCCCGTCGATTGCAGGATGCGGCGCATGATGTTGATCGAGGCGTCATGGCCGTCGAACAGCGAGGCGGCGGTGACGAAACGGACCTTGTTCTTCGGCTTGTACGGGACCAGTTTCTTGGCAATGGACAAATCGGTCATGGCGGCATGTCTCGGCGAAAGAAGGAAAGGCGCCCATGTTATGACGCTTTTCGAGCGGCGCCATTGCTGTGACAGACGACTATCGTGCAAATTCAGCCAAGATGCTAAGCTCGCCGTCCCGAATGCCAAGAACCGCCAGAATGCTGCGCCGCACCATCAAAAACCCGCCGCTTCGCATACAACCCACTGTTGCCATAGGCTTTGTCAGCGGCATGCTGGCCGGCCTTGCCCGGCGCGGCACCGATCCGGCTCCGCTATTAAGCGCCGTCGGCATCGACCCTGCAGAGTCCGCCAGCCGAATTCCGCTGAACAAATACGCCGCGCTCTACAACCTGGTCAACCGCCGCCTCGACGACGAAGGCTTCGGCCTGTTCTCGCAACCCATGCGCGGCGGTAGCTTTGAATTCCTCTGTCGCGGCTGCCTTTCCGCTCCGACCCTGGCCGAAGCGCTGCAGCGGGCCAGCCGTTTCCTGCACATCGTGCTGCCCGATCTGGCGGTGAGCATCCGTCGCCGCCAGGAACACGCCGAACTGGTCATCAGCGAAAGCCGGCGGCTGGCCGAAACCCCCGACGACCCCGGCCGCGTCTTTGCCTTCGAATGGCTGCTCCGCCTGCTGCACGGCCTCGCCTGCTGGCTGGCCGGCCGCGGCCTGGGGCTGGACAGCGTGATCTTTCCCTACCGCCGCCCGGCCCACTCGGCTGACTACGCCCTGATCTTCACCGAGGATTCGCGTTTCGCGCCGACTGTGCCCGGCGGCACCGGCACCCTGGTCGCCAGCTTCAACGCCAACCTGCTCGACCTGCCCATCCGCCGCGACGAAGCAGCCCTCACCGCCTTCCTCGACGGCGCCCCAGGCAAGATCACCACCCTCTACCGGCGCGACCGGGAAATGGTCATCCGCGTTCGCGACTTGCTACGCACCGCCCTGCCCGACACGCCCGGCCAGGAAGAAATCGCCGACCGCCTGCACCTCTCCCCGCGCACCCTGCACCGCCGCCTCGAAGAAGAAGGTTCAAGCTTCCGCGCCATCAAGGACGCCCTGCGCCGCGACATGGCCCTGGCCCGCCTGGCCAAGACCGCCGACCCGATCAGCGAAGTCGCCGCCGATCTCGGCTACGTTGACCCTTCGGCCTTCTACCGGGCCTTCGTCGAATGGACCGGCATGGCGCCGATGCATTACCGGCGGCAGTGGGGCGGGAAACAGCGTTAAGCGCGGCGGCTTTGACGCGGGCTGTTCGGACCGCGCCGCGCCGGCCCGAACCAACTCTCCCGCTCAGTGCATCGGAATGCCGGCGGCAAACCAGGCCCCGGCCAGATTGCGAATCAGCAGGACCGGACTGGCGCAATCGCTCGGCGGTGTTGGACTCAGCACGTCGTCAATCCGGAAATCGCCGTTCGGCTCCAGGGGAACGCCGGTGGGATTGGAACTGTAGAGGGTAAACGGCGGGGCCGCATCGCAGATCAGGGTGGCAAAAACGCTCTGGTTGGCGGTGCCGCCGATATTGCCGCCACCGCCGAGGAGAAGACCCCGGCCATCGACCCGAATCCGGCCATCCTCCTTGATGCTCGCCTTGAGGTCGCGGATCACCCAGATATTGCCCGGTGGTTGCACGCCACGAACAATATTCCGATTGACCACCTCGGCCGTTGCCGCCGTGCCGACACCGCTCGATAACGGAAGCACGCCGATTCCCCCATCGAACTGCAGCAGGTTGCCGGCGGCCAAGGCCGGGGAAGTACAGATTCCTGCCAGCACTGCCAAAGAACCAAGTTTCCAGTGATTTTTCATGGTGTCCTTCTCCTTCGTGTTGTTTACAACAATGCGCCGCGGGCGCCAGCTTTGACCGACCCGGTCATTTCCGAAGCCCCGATCAAGGGGCGGCGACAGGATTGGCTTGCACAGGGGTAAACGCCGGCCGCCAACGATTTATTCCAGCCCCCGCCACAAACCGGCGACAAGGCCGGCGGCTTCAGCCGACAACAGGCAAAGGAATTGGATGATCAAAAACCCTTGTCGCAGAGACGCAACGTAGCGGAGAGGATAGGGAAAACAGTCGCTTGCGTCGGGTATGGAGCCCCCCGGAAGGAGTGCGCAACAATCCGGGCAAGTCTTTGTTTTTCCTCTGTGTCTCCGCCTCTCTGCGGTTCAATTGGGTTTTTCAAAAGGATCGCGGATGGCCCGCCGGGACGGAGCATGAACCGGCCGCAGCGGCGGCGCTAACTGCGAAGAGGACTGGGCTGCACCGCTAGGCGCCGCCCGGCCAGGCGATCGAGAGAGAGATAAACCACCGGCGTCAGGTACAGCGTCAGGAATTGCGAGACGAGCAAACCGCCGACCACGGCCAGACCGAGCGGTTGCCGGGATTCGCCACCGGCGCCAAGGCCGAGGGCGATGGGCAGGGTGCCGGCCAGGGCGGCCATGGTGGTCATCATGATTGGCCGGAAGCGGATGACGCAGGCCTGGAAGATGGCTTCGCTGGCCGGCACGCGCTGGCCGCGCTGCAATTCCAGCGCGAAGTCGATCATCATGATGGCGTTTTTCTTGACGATGCCGATGAGCATGATGACACCGACGAAGGCGTAGAGGCTGAGATCGACCTTGAACAGCCACAGCGTCAGCAACGCGCCGAGGCCGGCCGAGGGCAGGCCGGAGAGGATGGTCAGCGGGTGCACGAAGCTCTCGTAGAGAATGCCGAGCACGATGTAGACGACGAGCACGGCGATCAGCAGCAGCACGCCAAGGCCCTTGAGGGAAGACTGGAAGGCCTGGGCGGTGCCCTGCAGGCTGGTGTTGAGCGAGGCCGGCAGGGCGATGTCGCGTTCCATAACCTTGATGCGGTCGACCGCATCACCCAGCGAAACACCGGGCAGCAGGTTGAAGGAAATGGTCACCGAAGGCAGTTGCCCCTGGTGATTGACGGTCAGCGCCTGGGTCTTGCGGCTGATGCGCGCCACCGTGTCGAGCGGCACGAGTTTGCCGCTGCTGGCCCGCACGTAGAGGCGCGACAGCATGGCCGGATCGGCCTGGAATTCGGGCGCCACTTCGAGGATCACCTGGTACTGGTTGGTGGCGCCGTAGATGGTGGAAATCTGCCGCGAACTGAAGGCGCTCTGCAGCGCGTCCTCGACCTGAGCGTAGGAAAGGCCCAGCGTCGACAGCTTGTCGCGATCGATGTCGAGGGCGATCACCGGACTCATGTTGTTGAGATTGCTGGTGACATCGACGAAACCCGGCAGTTGGCGAATCTTGCCGAGCAAAGTATCGGTCCATTGGTAAAGCTCGGCGAGATCGGTGTCCTGCAGCGTGTACTGGTATTGCGCGGCGGTCAGTTGGCCGCCGATGCGGATCACCGGCGGATTCTGGATATAGACCTTGAGGCCGGGGATGGCGGCGAGTTTCGGGCGCAGTTCCTGGATGATCTGGTCCGGGGTCAGCTGACGTTCGTCGCGCGGCTTCAAGAGCATGAACATGGTGCCGGTATTGGCCGTCGGCCGGATGCCGCCGGCGCCGACCGAGGACATGAAGGAACGGATGTTGGGGTCCTGTGCAACGATGGCCGCGGCCGCCCGCTGGTGCTCGACCATCGAGGCAAAGGAGGCATCCTGGGCGCCTTCGGTGAAGGCGATCAACTGGCCGCTGTCGCCGCTCGGGATGAAATCCTTGGGCACGTTCATGAAGACCAGCACGGTCAGCGCCAGGCTGGCGAAGAAGCTGGTCATGATCAGTTTCGGCCGGGCCATGGCCCAGGCCAGACTGCGCTCGTAGGCGTTCTTGCCGGCCTCGAAGAAGCGCTCGAAGGCGTTGAACACTCGCCCGTGTTCTGCCGGCTCGGCGTGTTTGAGATAGCGGCTGCACAGCATCGGCGTCAGGGTCAGCGAGACGAAGCCGGAAACCAGGATGGCGGCGCAGATGGTGACGGCGAATTCATGCAGCAGGCGGCCGACGATGCCACCCATGAAAAGCACCGGGATGAACACGGCAATCAGCGAAATGGTCATCGAAATGATCGTGAAGCCGATTTCGCGCGCCCCTTTGATCGCCGCCTCGAACGGCGCCTCGCCGGCTTCCATGTGGCGGACGATGTTCTCCAGCATGACGATGGCGTCATCGACCACGAAACCGACGGCCAGCGTCAGGGCGAGCAGTGAGAGGTTGTCGAGGCTGTAGCCCAGCACGTACATCACGGCAAAGGTGCCGATCACCGAGATCGGCAGCGCCAGGCCGGGAATCACCGTCGCCGAGAGATTGCGCAGGAAGAGCAGGATGACCAGGATGACCAGCGCACCAGCCAGCAGCAGCGTGAATTGCACGTCGTCGATGGCCTCGCGGATCGAGATGCTGCGGTCGTAGAGAATGTTCATCTCGATCGCCGCCGGCAGCTTGGCCTGGAAGCCGGGCAGGATTTTCCGGATCGCATCGACCGTCTCGATGGTGTTGGTGCCCGGCTGGCGCTGGATGGCCAGCACGATGGCGCGCTTGTCCACGTTCCAGCTAGCGATGCGGTTGTTCTCGACGCTGTCGAGCGGCGTCGCCACTTCTTCGAGACGGATCGGCGCGCCGTTGCGCCAGGCGACGATCAGCGGCCGATAGGCGGCGGCATTGGACAACTGGCCGTTGTCCTTGATCGCGAAGGTCTGGCGGATGCCGTCGAAGACGCCGACCGGCTGGTTGACGTTGGCTTGGGTGATGGCCTGCTGCAACTCGTCGATGCCCATGCCGCGCGCCGCCAGTTGGTCCGGGTTGGCGCGGATGCGCACGGCGAATTTCTGGGCGCCATAGACCTGTACCTGGGCGACGCCGGGCACCGTGGACAGGCGCTGGGCGAGTTGGGTCTGGGCGTATTCGTCGACCATCGGCAGGGGCAGGGTCGGCGACGACAGCGCGACGTAGAAGATCGGCGAATCGGCCGGATTGACCTTGCGAAAGGACGGCGGCGTCGGCAGGTTGGGCGGCAGCTTGCGCAGCGCTGCCGAAATGGCCGACTGGACGTCCTGCGCCGCCGCGTCGATATTGCGCTCGAGACTGAATTGCAGGGTGATCGAAGTCGTGCCCTGGGCGCTCGTCGAGGTCATCGAATCGAGCCCGGCGATCGTCGAGAACTGGCCTTCGAGCGGCGTCGCCACCGCGGCGGCCATGGTTTCCGGCGAGGCGCCGGGCAGGCTGGCGCTCACCGAGATGGTCGGAAAATCGACGCTGGGCAGTTCCGAAACCGGCAGGGCACGGTAGGCGATGATGCCGAAAATGACGGCGGCGACGACCAGCAGCGTCGTCATCACCGGCCGCCGGATACAAAGTTCGGGCAGTTGCATGCGCGCTCCCCGCCTATTTGGCCGGGCGGGCGACAACGACGGCGCCCGGCGTCAGGCGCAACTGGCCGTCGGTGACAACGAGGTCATCGGCCTGCAGCCCCTTGTCGATTACCGTCGCGCCGGCATGGGTGTGGCCGACTTCGATCTTGCGCATTTCGGCCTTTTGCCCGGCATTGACCAGGAAGACGAAGGGTCCCTCCGGCCCCTGCTGGATCGCTTCGTTGGGCACCACAACGGCGGCGGGCAGCGTATCCAGCTTGAGACCCAGGTTGAGGAACTGCCCCGGGGTCAGCGCTTCGTCGGCATTGTCCAGCCGCGCCTTGACGATAATGGTGCCGGTAGCCGCATCGACCGCGTTGTCGATGAAATGGACCAGGCCTTCGCGACGCACCTGGCCGCTGCCCGGCACCCCAACCGCCACCTTCAGGCAAGCGCCCGCGCGACAGTCGGCCGAGCCCGGCGCCAGCATGCTCTTGAGCTTGGCGAGGTATTTTTCCGGGACGGAAAAGCTGACCAACAGCGGACGTACCCGGTTGATCACGGCCAGCCCGGTATCGTTGGCCTTGACGGCAGCGCCGGGAAAAACCAGCTTGGCGCCGATCCGCCCGGCAAACGGGGCGCGGATGCTGCTGTAGGACAATTGGGAACGGGCGAGATCGATGGCCGCCTGGTCGGCACTCAACGTTGCCGCCAGCGCCGCCTCGTTGGTACGCATTTCATTGACCTTTTCCTCGGATACGAAATTACGCCCCCGTAGCTCCACGTAGCGGACGGTATCGGCCTTGGCCTTGGCCAGTTGCGCCTGGTCGCGGGCAACGGCGGCTTCGGCCTGACGCAGGCGCAACGTGAAATCGGTCGCATCCAGGCGAATCAGTTCATCGCCCTGTTTGACGGCCTGCCCTTCGGTGAATTGCAGACTGGCGACCTGGCCATCGACGCGCGACTTCAGGGTCACCGTTTCGTAGGCCTCGGCCCGCCCGACCACCTCGAGCACCAAAGGCATATCGCGCCTCGTCGCCTTGGCCAGCACGACCGGCACCGGTGCTGGCGCCTTGGCGACGGCCGGGCCGGATGTTGCACTGTTCCAGGACCAGTAGGCGGCACCGCCGGCCAAGACGGCGAGCGCAGCGACAACGAGCAGATGGCTTTTTTTCATGTTTTCGCCCGCGGAATAGTGATTGAACCGGATGTTAGCGAGAATCGGGTCCCGCCGGCTATTTGCCGAGTGTCAGCGCTTCGCCGGCCGCGCAATCGACCTGGAAGACCTGCCGGTCTTCCAGGCGCAGCGCCGTCAGGTGACCGCCCCAGAGGCAGCCGGAATCGAGCGCCAGCAGGTTGTCGGTGAGCATCAGACCGAGCGCCGACCAGTGGCCGGTGACCAGGATGGATTCGGCACTTTTGCGGCCCGGCACGTCGAACCACGGCACGTAGCCGGCTGGCGCATTGGCGATCTTGCCCTTGACGCGAAAATCCATGACCCCGGCCGCGCTACAGAAACGCATCCGGGTCATGGCGTTGATCACAGCCCGCAAGCGCGGCCAGCCAACCAGGTCGTCGGACCAGGCATCCGGCTGGCTACCCCACATGTTGGCGATGAATTCGCGATAGTGCGGCCCTTGTAATGCCGCCTCGACCTCCCCCGCCAGGCGGCGGGCCTGCAGCGCAGTCCATTGCGGCAGCAGACCGGCATGCACCAGGCAGTAGCCTCGTTCGGTATGACACAGCGGCTGCTGCCGCAGCCAATAGAGCAATTCGTCGCGATCCGGCGCATCGAGGACGGGCTGGATGGTATCGTCCTTGCCGCGCAGCTTGGCGCCACCTTCGGCGACCATCAGCAGGTAGAGATCGTGGTTGCCGAGCACGGTCAGCGCGGCGTTCCCCAGGCCCTTGATGAAACGCAGGGTTTCCAGGGATTTCGGACCGCGATTGACGAGGTCGCCGACCAGCCACAAGCAGTCGCTGGCCGGGTCGAAGGCGCATTTGTCGAGGAGCCGGCGCAGGGAGTCGAAACAGCCCTGAATGTCACCGATGGCGTAGGTTGCCATGCATTACCAATCTGTCGGAAAAAGGTTGCGACCGAAGCGAAACAAGCTCCGCCTCGGCAAAAACCTGATTTTCCCCCAATCGGCGCAATAGACGAAATCGGCTGCCGCTATTGCCGGCCTGCGCCAGCTCAGATCGAGCCGGCCGCCTGCCTGTGCGGCGACTGCGCCGCAGCATGTTCCGGCCGGAACTCCAACTCCGGGGTCGCCAACGGCAGCCGGGCGCCGAGAGCGATGGCCTCGCGCGCCTCGGCCGCCACCTGGCGCCGGTCTTCGCCATGCAGGCCGCGCAGCGGCGTGGTCACCAGCCGGGCAATCAGGCGCCGCCGACCAAGAATGGCGCGGGCACATTGGCCGAGCGAAATATCGCCATCATAGCGTGGTGCCATGCTGCGTTCGCCATCGACTTCCCAGTAGGAAATCGCCACCGGCAGCACCGGCCGACCAGCGGTCAGCGCCGGTTGCAGCAGGGCGGCATGAAAATGCAGCAGGCTGCGCCCATCGGTCGTCGTGCCTTCCGGAAAAACGGCGACATGCTGGCCGCTGGCCAGAACGGCTGCGATTTCATCGTTGATGATCCGGGCGTGGCCACGGCTGCCGCGGCGCAGGAAGATCGTGTCGTTCTTCGCGGCCAGCCAGCCGATCACCGGCCACTGGCGAATCTCCGCCTTGGCGACGAAAGCCGAGGGCAGCGCGGCGTTGATGACGTAGATGTCGATCCACGAGACATGGTTGGCGACGACCAGGGCGCCCGGCGTGACATGCGTCAGGTCGGCCTCGACTTCGACCCCCAGGCTGTCGAGCAGGGCGATCGCCCAGCTCGACTTGAGGCGCCGACGCGCCGCCTGGCTGCACCAGGGGAAAACCGTCGCCGTGACGAACAGGCCGGCGAGGACCAGCAGGGCCAGGCGGCCCATGCGGCAGCAGCGTATCAGGAAATGGGTTGGCTTCAGCTTTCTTGTCCCAGGTAGTGCTTGGCGTAGCGATTGGAGACCTTGGCCATCGGCAGCAGGATGGGCAGGTCGGCCGTATTGAAATCGGGGTCCCAGGCCGGTTCGCCGCAAATCCAGGCGCCCGCCCGCAGGTAACCCTTGATCAGCGGCGGCGTCTCGGCCGGCCGATCCTGCTGCAAAGCCGCCAGCGGCAAGGGGCAACGCGGAAAAACCCGGTATTCCGGCGGTCCCATGTGAGCCGCCAACTGATTATACAAGCTGGCCGCCATGTGGCCGCCATCGGCCATGCTGATCGAGGCGCAGCCGGTCAGGTAATCGTATTTCTTCTCGGCCATGTACTGGGCCAGACCGGCCCACAACAGGGTGATCGTCGCGCCGCTGCGGTAATCGGGGTGGACGCAGGAGCGACCGATCTCGACCAGGCGCGAACGCAGGTGCTGCAGGCGGGTCAGGTCGAATTCGTTTTCCGAGTAATAGCCGATCTGGCGGGCATTTTCCGGCGACAGGATGCGGTAGGTGCCGACCACTTCGCCGCTTTGCGTATCGCGCACCACCAGGTGCTCGCAATACGGGTCGTAGATGTCGTGATCGACGCCGGGGATCCGGCTTGGCAGGTTGGCGCCCATTTCGCCGGCGAAGACACGGTAGCGCAGGCGCTGCGCGTCGAGGATGTCGCTGCTGCTGCGGGCGAAGCCGACTGCTAGCTGGTGGCGCGGGGGACGGTTGCGCCCCGTCTCTTTGCGAATGTGTTCCATGCTGTTCTCCTAGTTGATGGAGAACAGCATGAAAGAGGCTCGTTACATGGCTATTGCAGGTGTTTTACCAAGTTATTTCAACGCGTCACCCGGGTGTCCCCGCCGCCGGAAAGGACCCGGACCTGATCGCCAGCCCGGAACTCGTCGGCCGCACCTTCCTGGACCACGACGATGCTGCGGCCATTGTCGAGGTCGACGGTGATCTCCAGTGCCTGTTTCTTGGTGACGCCTTCCTCGATCGCACTACCGGCCAAACCGCCGGCCACGGCGCCGACCACGGCACCGACGATGCTGCCCTTGCCACGCCCGACGGTGCTGCCGGCAACGCCGCCGATGACCGCCCCGGCCGTGGTACCGACCGGCGACTTGGTGCCTTCGAGGGCAACCAGGCGGACCGATTCGACCACCCCCTTGCGGACGGTCATTTCGTGCCGAGCCTGGTCGCGGCGATAGACGTCGCCTGATTTGCTGCTGGCACAGCCGGCCAGCAAGGCCGCCACGATCATCAACAGGGATACGGTTTTCATCGTCGATCTCCTACCAGGGCTGGGCGCCAAAAGCGCGTTGAAAACGGGCCGCGATTTCGTCGCGACTCGGCTGATGATTCTGACCGCCGCGATGGGCAATCTTGATGGCCCCCATGACGGCTGCCAGCCGCCCCGTGGTCGGCCAGTCGAAACCGTTGGCGATGCCGTACAACAAGCCGGCACGGTACGCATCGCCGCAGCCGGTCGGATCGAGCACCTGATCGGCTTCGACACAGGGAATAACGAGACGTTCGCCCGCGGCGTAGATTTCGGAACCTTCGCCGCCGCGCGTGACGATCAGGGCCTGCACGTCCTTGGCCAGTTGCTCCAGGCTGCGCCCGGTGCGATCGCAGAGCAGCTTGGCCTCGTAATCGTTGAAGCAGGCATAGTCGGCCAATTGCATGAAATCGAGCAGTTCATCGCCGCTGAACATGGGCAGGCCCTGGCCCGGATCGAAAATGAAGGGCACGCCGGCCGCGTTGAAATCGCGGGCATGCTGCAGCATGCCTTCGCGGCCGTCGGGCGCGACGATACCGAGCTTGGCGCCCGGCGCATGTTCGACCTTGTTGAGATGCGAGAACGTCATCGCGCCGGGGTGGAAGGCGGTGATCTGGTTATCGTCGAGATCGGTGGTGATGAAAGCCTGCGCCGTGAAGGTACCGGGCACCTGGCGGACATGGCGGCACGGCAAACCGAGTTGGTCGAGACGGGCCAGGTAGGGCGGCGCATCGTCGCCGACGGTAGCCATGATCAGCGGCTGGCCGCCGAGCAGCATCAGGTTGTAGGCGATGTTGCCGGCACAGCCGCCGTACTCGCGACGCAGTTCCGGCACCAGAAAAGCCACATTCAGGATGTGAATCTGCTCGGGCAGGATATGGTTCTTGAAACGGTCGGGGAAGACCATGATGTTGTCGAAGGCCAGTGAACCGCAGATCAGGGTAGTCATCAAGAATTCTCAGGGGTAAAAGACGTACAGCCGGTAACCGGCGGCGCCGATATCCTTGGCCTCGACCCACAGGCGCACGGCGGTTTCGCCATTGGCCGGGAAGGCAGCGGGCGGCGCGGTCGGCGGCAGATAATCGGCGGGTGCCAGGACACGGCGGGAAACCACGGAGTCGTGAGTATCGGTCAGGGTCAGTTCGAGAGCGGGCCAGGCCTGGGCATAACTTGCCCGATTGCGCAGGGTGGCCTGCAGCACGAACATGCCGCGTTGATTGTCAGATTGCAGATCGGAAGTCTCGATCGCCACCAGCTCGACCTGACGCGGCAAGGGCACGGCAATTTCCGCCAACGCATAGAGCGCGGCAGCCTCAGGCAGACGCCGGACAAGGTCGGTACGGAAGTGGTAAAGCAACTGGCCGATCAACAGCAGGAGCAGAACCAGCAAAAACAGCACAAACGGCCACACCGCCCGTTGCCCGCTCGCGCTGTCGAAACCATCCGCCCCGCCAGTGGCCAGCGTCCCCGCCGCCCAGCGGTTGTAGCCCGCCGTCTCCGTCAATTCGCGAACCGCCACCAGACCGACCTCGCGGGCTGCCTGGGCCGACTCTTCGGCGGTTTCCGGCAATTCCTCGCCATCCGGCAACCTGGCCACCGGCGGTAACTCCATCGTCTCGACAGGCTCTGACTCTGGCTCCGGCTCTGGAATCGCTTCCGGTTCCGGTTCCGGTTCCGGTTCCGGCAGAAATTCTGCATCGATGCTGACCACCGGCGGCTCCGGCAGCACGACCGGCGCCGGCACCGACGTGGCCAACGGGCTTGGCGGCGCCTCCGTGGTCAGCGGCCGCTCGGCAACCGGGGTCTCGGTCACTAGCTGATCAAAGGCATTGAACAGGGTCTGGCAATGTCCGCAACGGACCTTACCCGCCTTCAGGCGCAACTGCTCGGAGGTAACACGGAAAACCGTGTTGCAAGCCGGGCAGCGTGTCCGCATCAGGGCTTGACCCCGCTCAGGCAGACCCAGTCCTCGCGACTATCGGCGACCTGCATGGGCAGCCACTGGGCATAAATTCCGATGATCTCTTCCGCCTGTTCGCGCAGGATGCCGGACAGCGCCAATCGGCCGCCGGGGCGGACATGGGCGCAAATGGCGGGAGCCAGGACGCGCAGCGGGTTGGAGAGAATATTGGCCACGACAACATCATACTCGCCAGCCACTGGTTCTGCCGAATCGGCGAACAGTGCCGTCACCGCATTGCGCTCGGCATTGGCCCGGGCCGCCTCGACGGCCAACGGGTCGATGTCGACGCCGGCAACGCGACCGGCCCCTAGACGCGCCGCAGCAATGGCCAGGATGCCGGAACCGCAGCCGTAGTCGAGCACGCTGCAATCGGCATCGACGGTGCGTTCCAGCCATTCCAGACAAAGCCGGGTGGTCGGGTGCGAACCGGTACCGAAAGCCATGCCCGGATCGAGAATCAGGTTAACCGCGGCCGGATCGGGCGACTCGTGCCACGAGGGCACGATCCACAGACGTTCGGAAACACGGATCGGATCGAACTGCGACTGGGTCAGTTGCACCCAGTTCTGTTCGGCGACCTCCTCGATCGCGAATTCGGGCACTTCATTCAGACCGATAGCTTGCCCGGCCGTCGCCAGCAAGGCTGCGACATCGGCCTCCGGCTCGAGCAGGACAATGACGCGCGAGCGCTGCCAGCCCGGCGAATTGACCGAGCCCGGCTCGCCGAACTGCGGTTGCTCGTCGGGCGTGCCGGCGTCGGCATCCTCGATGCTGGCCGACAGTGCACCGGCTTCGAGAAGGGCGTCGCACAGGGGCTCGGCATGCGCCACATCGGTCAGAAAACTGACATTTTGCCAGCTCATGATCTACTTCTTGACCTCGCCCTTGTCGGCGAGTTTTTGTTCGAGGTAATGGATACTGGTACCGCCTTCGACGAAACGGGCGTCCTGCATCAGTTCCTGGTGCAGCGGAATATTGGTCTTGATGCCCTGGATGCTCATCTCCGACAACGCGATGCGCATGCGCCGAATGGCCTGCTCGCGGGTGTCGCCGTAGGCGATGACCTTGGCCACCATGGAGTCGTAATGCGACGGCACGGTATAGCCCTGGTAAATGTGCGAATCGACCCGGATACCGGGGCCGCCGGGCGGATGATAAAACTCGATCTTGCCGGGACAGGGCACGAAGGTGAAGGGATCTTCGGCGTTAATGCGGCATTCGATGGCATGACCGCGCAGCACGATATCTCTTTGCTTGTAGCGCAATTTCTCGCCGGCCGCGACGCGGATCTGTTCCTGGACGATATCGACACCGGTAATCATCTCGGTGACCGGATGTTCGACCTGGACCCGGGTATTCATTTCGATGAAATAGAACTCGTTGTTTTCGTAGAGAAATTCGAACGTGCCGGCACCGCGATAGCCGATCTTGCGGCAGGCTTCGGCGCAACGCTCGCCGATGCGGGCAATCAGGCGGGCCGGGATGAGCGGGGCCGGCGCTTCTTCGATGACCTTCTGGTGGCGACGCTGCATCGAGCAGTCGCGTTCGCCGAGATAAATGGCGCTCCGGTATTCGTCGGCCAGCACCTGGATTTCCACGTGGCGCGGGTTTTCCAGATATTTTTCCATGTACACGGCGGGGTTGTTGAAAAAACTGCCCGCTTCCTGCTTGGTCATCGCCACGGCATTGACCAGCGCCGCTTCGGTATGGACCACCCGCATGCCGCGACCGCCGCCGCCGCCGGCCGCCTTGATGATTACCGGATAGCCCACGGCACGGGCTATCTTGACGATTTCCTTGGGATCGTCCGGCAACTCGCCTTCCGAACCCGGCACGCAAGGCACGCCGGCTTCCTTCATCGCCGCCTTGGCCGACACCTTGTCGCCCATCAGACGAATGGTCTCGGCGCGCGGTCCGATAAAGACGAAACCGGAGGTTTCCACCCGTTCGGCAAAATCGGCATTCTCGGAGAGGAAGCCGTAGCCCGGGTGAATGGCCTGGGCATCGGTGACTTCGGCCGCCGAGATGATGGCCGGCACGTTCAGGTAGCTCAGTGCCGACGAAGCCGGGCCGATACAGACCGACTCGTCGGCCAGCTTGACGTACTTGGCATGGCGATCCGCCTCGGAATAGACGACGACGGTCTTGATGCCCAGTTCGCGGCAGGCGCGCTGGATGCGCAGGGCAATCTCACCCCGATTGGCGATCAGAATTTTTTCAAACATGGCCATGATTAGCCAATCACGAACAACGGTTCGCCGAATTCGACCGGTTCGCCGTTGTCGAGCAGGATGGCCTTGACCACGCCGGAAGCATCGGCCTCGATCTCGTTGAGCAATTTCATCGCTTCGATGATGCACAGGGTTTCGCCCTGCTTGACGCTCTGCCCGATCTGGACAAACGCTTCGGCACCGGGCGACGGGGACCGGTAGAAGGTGCCGACCATCGGCGACTTGACGACATGACCTTCCGGCAGATCGTCCTCGTCGTCGAGATTGACGCTCGAAGAGGCCGGCGCGGCAGGCAGCGGGGGCGGCGCGGCGTAGTATTGCTGGGGCGCGGCAACGGTGCCGTAATGCTTGGCGATACGGACCTTTTCTTCACCTTCGGTGACTTCAAGCTCGGAAATACCCGACTCCTGAACCAGGTCGATCAATTTTTTGAGTTTACGCAGATCCATGGATGACTCCCTTCTGTATTGCGCCATTTCGACGCAAGAAGCCGGCACGAAGCCGGCTATTCAATGTTGATCTTATTAAGTAGGTACTCGAGGGCGGCCAGATAGCCCTGATGCCCCAGTCCGCAAATCACCCCGACGGCCAGATCGGAAAAGTACGAATGCTGCCGGAAGGCTTCCCGGACATGCACGTTGGACAAATGGACCTCGACAAACGGAATGGCCACGGCCGCCAGGGCATCGCGCAGCGCCACGCTGGTATGCGTATAGGCCGCCGGATTGATGATGATGGCGCGTACGCCCTGTTCACGGGCCGCATGCACGCGCTCGATCAGGGCACCTTCGTGATTGCTCTGGAAGGCATCAAGGTCAACCTCGGCAACCTCGGCCATGCGGGCCAGTGCCATGTTGATATCCGACAGGGTGACCCGACCATAATGTTCGGGCTCTCGAGTGCCAAGCAGGTTCAGATTCGGGCCGTGCAACACCAGGATGCGCGCCCTTTCGACCGGCTTGGAAGCGGTTTTTTGCTTCTTCATGGCGGCAAGTTTGCCGTAATTAGCCGCATTTTGTCCAGTCTATTCCAAAAGTAGGGCGCGCAGCCCCTCGGCGCGGATTCGCTCGCGCGAACGGCCGTCACGGTGTTTCATGGCGACCCGTTCGAGTTGCGGCGGGAAGATCACCAGGTTGACATCGGCGACCTCCGTTTCCAGGACCAGCACCGCTTCGGCCCGCTCGTTGCGGGGCTCGGCATGTTCAAAATCGACATTGCGATTGAGCAGGAATATTTCGACCTCTTTCGCGCTGTCGGCAAAGAGCAGGATATCGATGCTCGAATGCTCGCCGGCTGTGCCGTCGAGCACCGAGCCGGTCAGGTAGGGACGAAAGGCTGCCAGCAACTCGAGAATCGCCAGCGCCGCCCGGCGCTGTTCGCGGAGCAATTCGGCGTGCCCCTCATCCTGATACAGACTGCGGTAGGCCCGCAGTTCGACGTCGATTTCGGCATTGTCCGGATAGGCGGTGTGCTCGGGGAAACCGAGCTGCCGGGCCGCCTTGCGCTTGGCGTGGTGATAGTCGGTAATGCCGTCTTCCACCATCAAGCGGGCGGCGGCGGCGGCGATACTGGCCCGGGCAGAGATGCTCGGGCGGGGCCGGTCATGGCGGGGCATGGTGACTCAATCAGGGTAAAATCGCCCCCATTCTAACGGGTCTCTCTCCGAAATTGCCGCTAGCACCGCGGCAGATGCGCCAGGCCAGCCCATTATTTTGAGGCAAGTTTCATCATGCATATCCATATTCTCGGCATCTGCGGCACCTTCATGGGCGGCGTCGCCCAATTGGCGGCAGCCGCCGGCCATCGGGTCACCGGCTGCGACGCCAACGTCTATCCGCCGATGAGCGACCAGTTGCGGGCCGCTGGCGTCGATCTGATCGAGGGCTACGGCACCGACCAACTCGCCCTGAAACCCGACGTCTTCGTCGTCGGCAATGCCATTTCGCGCGGCAACCCGCTGCTCGAAGCCATTCTCGACCAGGGCCTGGCCTACGTTTCCGGGCCGCAATGGCTGGCCGAGAATGTCCTGCAGGGCCGCTGGGTCCTCGGTGTTGCCGGCACCCACGGCAAGACGACGACCAGTTCGATGCTGGCCTGGATCCTGGAGGATGCCAACCTGGCACCGGGCTTCCTGATCGGTGGCGTGCCCCTCAATTTCGGGGTCTCGGCCCGCCTTGGCAAAACGCCTTTCTTCGTCATCGAAGCCGATGAGTACGACACCGCCTTCTGCGACAAGCGCTCCAAATTCGTGCACTACAAGCCGCGCACCGTCATTCTCAACAACCTGGAATTCGATCACGCCGACATCTTCGCCGATCTGGCGGCTATCGAAACGCAGTTCCACCACCTGGTGCGCACCCTGCCCGCCGCCGGACTGATCGTCGCGAATGCCGACGAAGCCAGCCTGGAACGCGTCCTGGAGCGCGGCTGCTGGACGCCGGTCGAACGCTTCAACGCCCCGAACGGCTATCGCATCAGCGGCGACGATGCCAGCGGCGAACTGATCCTGCACGGCCCCCAGGGCGAGATCGGCCGCTGCACCTGGGCGCTGTCCGGCGAACATAACCGGGCCAACGCCTGTGCCGCGCTGCTCGCCGCGCGCCATGTCGGCGTGCCGCTCGACAAGGGGCTGGAAGCGCTGGCGCGCTTCGTCAATGTCAAACGGCGCATGGAAGTGCGCGGCGAAGTGCGCGGCATCACCGTGTACGACGATTTCGCGCATCACCCGACGGCGATCGCGACGACCGTCGCCGGTCTGCGCCACAAGGTTGGCGCCGCCCGCATCCTGGCCGTCCTCGAACCACGTTCGAACACCATGAAACTGGGCACCATGAAAAGCCAGTTGCCGGATAGCCTGCGCCAAGTCGATAGCGCTTTCTGCTACGCCGCCAACCTCGGCTGGGATGCCCGCGAGGCACTGGCCCCGATGGGTGATAGAGCGCTCGTTGAGGACAACTTGGACGAACTTGTGCGCAAAATCGTCGCCGCCGCCCAGCCCGGCGACCAGATTCTGGTCATGAGCAATGGCGGCTTCGGCGGCATCCACGGCAAATTGCTGGCGGCGCTCGCCGCCTGACGCTCAATTGCGCAGACAAATAAAAAGGCGCGGCAGGTTTCCCCTGCCGCGCCTTTTGTTTTGCGACTGAAGCTTAACGTTCCATCGACTCGACGACAGCCAGGGCCGTCATGTTGACCAGGCGACGGACGGTTGCCGTCGAGGTCATGACATGCACCGGACGGGCCGCGCCCAACAGGATGGGACCGATGGTGACGCCTTCGCCGGCGGTCATTTTGAGCAGGTTGTAGGCGATATTGGCAGCATCGATATTGGGCATGATCAGCAGATTGGCCTCGCCCTTCAAGGTCGAATCCGGATGAGCGGCGTGCCGCACGGCTTCCGACAAGGCCGAATCGCCATGCATTTCACCATCAACTTCGATCTCGCCCTGGCTCATCGCCGAGATCAGCGCCGCGGCGCGGCCCATCTTCTTGGCCGACTCGGAAGCCGCCGAGCCGAAATTTGAGTGGGAAAGCAGTGCGACTTTCGGGACGATACCGAAACGCTTGACCTGCTCGGCCGCGCTCACCGTCATTTCAGCGATTTCCTCGGCATTCGGGTTCTCGTTGATATGGGTGTCGCAAATGAACAGCGAACGGCCCGGCAACATCAGGTAATTCATCGCGGCCAGGGTATTGATCCCTTCACGCTTGCCGATCACCTGGTTGATGACCCCCATATGGTGGCTGAACTGGCCGGTCATGCCGCAGATCAGTCCGTCGGCGTAGCCCAGCTTGAGGAGCATGGAGCCGATCAGCGTCGGCTTGCGGCGCAGGGCTTCCTTGGCAATGGCTGGGGTCACGCCGTGGCGCACCATCAGCTTGTGGTAGGCCGTCCAGCATTCGCGATAGCGCTCGTCGGATTCGGGGTTGACGATATCGAAGTCGACACCCGGTTTGATCCGCAGGTTGGCTTTTTCCAGACGATGGGCGATGACGGCGGGACGACCGACCAGGATCGGCCGGGCGAACTTCTCTTCGATCACCACCTGAACGGCACGCAAGACACGGACATCTTCGCCTTCGGCGTAAATGATGCGTTTGCCCTGAACCTGGCGCGCCGCCTGGAAGATGGCGCGCATGCCGACGCCGGTGTGATAGACGAACTCCGACAGCTTGGCGCGATAGGCCGCCCAGTCGGTAATCGGCCGCGTCGCGACGCCCGAATCCATCGCCGCCTGGGCGACGGCCGGGGCGATCTTGACGATCAGGCGCGGATCGAAGGGTTTGGGAATCAGGTATTCCGGGCCGAAGGTGATGGCGTGGTCGGGGAAGGCCATGGCCACTTCGTCGGTGACTTCGGCCTCGGCCAGCTCGGCGATGGCCATGACACTGGCCATCTTCATCTCTTCGGTAATGCGGGTGGCGCCGACATCGAGCGCCCCGCGGAAGATGAAGGGGAAGCACAGCACGTTGTTGACCTGGTTCACATAGTCGGAACGGCCGGTCGCCATGATGACGTCCGGACGCACGGCCTTGGCCAGTTCCGGCATGATTTCCGGGGTCGGGTTGGCGAGGGCGAAGACAATCGGCTGTTCCGCCATGCTGGCGACCATTTCCGGCTTCAGCACGCCGGCCGCCGACAAGCCGAGGAAAACGTCGGCCCCGACCATCGCGTCGCCCAGGGTGCGGTTGCTGGTTTCCCGGGCGTAACGGGCCTTGGTCGCTTCCATGTTGGCTTCGCGACCGACGTAGATGACACCCTTAGAATCGCAAACGGTGATGTTTTCGCGCTTGACGCCCAACTGGCACCACAGGTTGAGACAGGAAATGGCAGCGGCACCGGCACCGGAACAGACCACCTTGATCTCTTCGGCCTTCTTGCCGACCACTTTCATGGCATTGAGCATGGCAGCCGCGGAAATAATGGCCGTGCCGTGCTGGTCATCGTGGAAGACGGGAATATTCATCCGTTCCTTGAGCTTCTCCTCGATGTAGAAGCACTCGGGCGCCTTGATGTCTTCCAAGTTGATACCGCCGAGCGTCGGCTCCATGGCGGCGATCATGTCGATCAACTTGTCCGGATCGTTTTCGGCCAGTTCGATGTCGAAAACGTCGATCCCGGCAAATTTCTTGAACAGGCAGGCCTTGCCTTCCATCACCGGCTTGGCGGCGAGCGGGCCGATGTTGCCGAGGCCGAGCACGGCGGTGCCGTTGGTGATGACGCCGACCAGGTTGGCCCGCGAGGTCATTTCGGCCGCCATCGAGGGATCTTCGACGATCAGGTCACACGCCGCGGCAACGCCGGGCGAGTAGGCCAGCGCCAGATCGCGCTGATTGGTCAGACCCTTGGTCGGGCGGACAGAAATTTTGCCGGGTGTGGGCCAGCGATGGTATTCGAGAGCGGCTTCGCGCAGATCCTTTTCCACGGATTCTCCTGAGAATTGTCTGTAAGGGAAAACCGCGTAGGTTACTCCAAAGCGTTATTGCCGGCAAAGTCGCTGTAATTATGGATTACGGCGACTCAGAAACGATGTGCCAGAGTCAGCCGAAAAGTTCTCCCTTCCGCCGGATGCACATGCCGATCGAAGAGCGCGCCGCTCTCGCTGCTTAACTGCGACGAGTACCAGTACTCGATGTCGTTGAGCGAGCGATCGAACAGGTTGTACACATCGAGCGCCAGTTGCGTCCGCTTGTCGAACTTGTAGCCAAGACGCAAGTTGGTCAGCGCCGAGGCCTGCGAGCGCACCGAGTTGTCCTCGAGCAGCGGCCGCGGCCCGAAGTAGCGCAGGCGCAGGGCGCCGTACCACGGCCCGAGATTGTCTACGGTCAGGCCAAGATTGGCAGTCGTCGTCACCGCCCCCGGGATGTAGTCGCCAACCAGCGGATCGTGATCGCGGAAGCGGGCATGCGACCAGGCCAGGTCGGCATCAAGCGCCAGCCAGTCGGACAGCACGTAGAGATTGGTCCATTCGACACCATAGCGGCGCGACGGGCGCGACGCCTCGGTGGTCCCGGCGTCGCCAACGAAAAGCAGCTCGGAGGCGGCGGTCAATTGCCAGAGCGCGACGGTCGACTGCCAGCCGGGCAGGATTTCCGAACGGAGACCAATTTCGTAGCCGCGCGTCCGCACCAGCGGTTGCACCTGGCTGACCGGCGTCACGCCGTCGGCCGGATCGACACGTATCGTCGTGCCGCGCGCGTCATTCGAATGAAAGCCGTGGCCATAGTTGAGATAGAACTCGCTCTTCCGCCACGGCCCGAAGATCAGTGACAGCTTCGGCGTCACCATCTGCTCGCTGGCCTTGCCGGAATTCGCCGCCCGACTGGCATCGACCGTAAAGTCATAGGCATCGGCACGCAGTCCCTGCCGCGAACGGAACCAGTCGGTCCACCGCGTTTCGTTCTCCGCCCACAGGGACAGGCTGCGCTGCGTGACTTTGTCTTCGCGGATCGTGAGCAGCGTTTCGCGATTGTTCGTCGCGTATAGCCCGACCGGGCTCAGGTGGTCGACGCGCGCTTGCAGGCCAAAACTGTTCTCCACGTCGAAGCCGCCCCAGCGCTCGAAGATCGCGTGCGAAGCCGAGAAACCGCCGGCCTGACGATGTTCGGACTGTTTGAACTGGTCGCCCGGCGGACAGCCATTGTTCAGGCAATACTGAAAGTTCGACCGCAGTTCGAGACTCGATTGCAGCCACCAGACATTCGCCTTGCTCTGCGCATTGCCCCAATTCTTCGCCCATTCACCGGACAGGCTGTAGCGCTGCGTCGCGCCGCCGGTGCTCGGATCGAGCGAACCGTAACGGTCGACAGCACCGCTGTCGATGGCGCGCTGGGCGATCTGGTCGGTCGAGGTCCACCGCCCCTGATAGGCCATGCCGGTCAGCGAAAAACCGTTACGCCGTGTCCCCTGGCTATAACTCAGCACGCCGTTCAGCTTGCGGTAGTGCTCGGCGACCTGCCACGGGCCGTCGTTGTGGAACAGCTCCAGGCCATAAAGCAGGTGGCCGCCGGCCAGTTCCGGCGAGCCGGCGAGCAGGCTGCGGGCATAGCCGTTCTGGCCGAGCGTTTGTTGCGCCAAGACCCCGTCGATGCGCCGGAAATAATCGACATGCGCCGCCCCGGCCGAGGAAAAGTCGCCCTCCTCGGCGTAATACGGCCCCTTGCGATAACTGATGCGATCGACCAGTTCCGGGATCAGGAAATTGAGATCGGTGTAGCCCTGGCCGTGGGCGTGGGTCGGCATATTGACCGGTACACCGCCGACGTAGGTGGCGAAGTCGGTGCCGTGATCGAGATTGAAACCGCGCAGGAAATACTGGTTGGCCTTGCCGTCGCCGGCATGCTGGGTGACGATCAGGCCGGGCACCATCTCCAGCGCCTCGCCGGGCCGCAGGATCGGCACGGCGGCCAGACGCTGGCTGGAAACCACGCCTTCGCTGCCCGCCGTCGCGATGCCTTCGAGATTTTCGGTCTGTGCTCGCACCTCGACGGTCGAGAGCTGTGGTGTTTCCTCGGCCACGGCCGCCCCCGCCAAGCCCAACATGGCGATTACCATTAGCGTCCGCTCAAATTTCCTCATACTCCCTCCTGCGTTATTGGTAGCCGCACCACCGAGTATTTCCGCCATCCCCAACCGGCTACGGCAAGCAGCAACAAAACTGCCCCCATCCAACCCGTCACGGCCGGCAGACTGCCCGGGACGGCCGGTTTGATTTCCGTCATTTCGAGACCGTTGACCGGTGGCGCTTCCGCCGCCGGCACGGGAGGCGCCGTGGTTGCGCTGGCAGCCGCTTGCGCCACCTTCGTCGCTGGCACCGCTTGTTGTCCAAGGCGGAATGCCTTTCCCTCACCCGGCACCGGCTGTTGCGCTGCGACATCGGCCAGTCGCCGGTCCTGGGTCTTGGCCTGGGCCGTCACTTGCGGACTCGAACAGGTGTCGACAGAGCAGGCGACACCAGCCTCGGCGATGCTTTCCTGATTCGCTTGCTGTAGCCTCGCCACGGTTTCCGGCGAAGCTTTCCAGTAGCCCTTGTTGACTGCTGTCAGCATGCGATCGACCATCACCTGGTAGGCGAGCATGTTCCCGGCCTCCCTGAATTTCTTGCGAATCCCGAGCTGGTGACGGTCGACGACATAGGTCTCGTACATTTCCTGCCACTTCGTATCGTCGATCTTGTCCGGGGTCGTCACCGTCCACCCCCACAGATGCTCGACGACCTTGTTGACGAAGCGGGCACCGGCATAGCCTTCCTGCAGCATGACCTCGATCCACTGCGGGTTGAGGTAGCGGGAACGCATTTCCCGTCCCATGTATTTCTCCAGGGTTTCAGTTTTTGCTTCGTGCGGGTTGGCCATATTGGTCACCAGCACTTCCGGTGTCGAGCCATTGACCTGGCGGATGGCCAGCGCCGTGCCCCCCAGGTACTGGAAGAAATCGTCGTTATCGAGCGTTGCGTAAATATTCGACGAACGACTGTGAATGGCGGCCTCCGCCCCCTTGAGCGCCAGCTTGAAGAGATCGACGCCCAGTTGCGGCGCCGTCTCCTGCGTTACCTTGCCGTCCTTGATGACCCGGCCACCCCAGAAACCCTGACCGTAAGCGTGGCTCATGCGCATGAAATAGACGTCGGCCACCTGCTTTTCGCTCTCCCAGGTATTGGAGAACGGGATCACCTTGTCGAGATTGGTCCCGTAGGCGCCGGAAGGCACCGAGAAGAGACGCACGGCAGCAAGTTTTTCGGCCTCTTCTTTGGCGACACCTTGCGCCATCAAGGCAGCCTTGGTTTCCTGCACGTGCTGGCGCAGGGGATTGTCGCCCTCCGACGCCTCACGTGCAGCGCTGGCGGCCTCGTCGAGAAGTTTCATCAAGTTAGCAAAGAGATCGCGGTAAAGACCGGAGGGAACCACCGTCACATCGACTCGCGGCCGCTCCAACTTGTCTCTGGCAATCGCCACCACCCCGGCGACCCGACCACGCGCATCCCACACTGGTTTGACACCCCACAGGGCCATGATTTGGGCTTCCATCACCCCTTCATGGCGCGAGGACTCCACCCCCCAAAGATTGAACACCAGGCGCTTCGGCCAGCGGCCATGGCGTTTCTTCCAGTTATCCACCAGATCCTCGGCCAGTTTTGCCCCCACTCCATAGGTCGCCGGCGTCGGCAGACGCGACGGATCAAAGCCGAACAGATTGCGACCGGTGGGCAACGAAGCCGGATTACGGATCGGATCGTTGCCGGGCCCAGCCGCCACATAGCGACCGGCCAGGCCGGCAGCCAGGGCATTGAGTTCGGCCCGCCCGCTCTGCTCCAGAGCCATTTCCAGCGCTGCCTGCCGATTAGCACGAACATCTGGCGCCAGACCGGCCTCCAACGAAAGGACAGCCTCCGCCGTTGAGCGACGGCGTTCGGCCGATGGCGCCAGACCAAAGGTATGCATTCCGAAGGGACTGCGCTTTTCCTCGATGTCCTTGATGTGATGCTCCATCTCCTCGATGGCTGCATCGTCAACCTCGGTGATGCCCAAATCTTTGAGCAAGCCCATCTTGGCGGCGCGAGCGGCGATGTCGGCGCGAATGGCCGCGGGCGCGAGATTTCCCTTCTCCCTGGCCACGGCGAAATCCGAAATGAGACCAACCAGTTCCTTCAACTCGGGGTTGAGGCCTGCTTTGTCAAGCGGCGGGGTCAGGTGGGAAATGATGGTTGCCATGCCCCGACGTTTGGCCTGGAGCGCCTCACCGATGTCGTCCACGATGTAGGGATAGAGTTGCGGCACAGCACCAACGAAGATTTCGCCGGGATCAGCGGCAGTAAAGCCGACTTCCTTGCCCGGGTGCCATTCGTGCGTCGCATGGGTCCCGACATGGACCATCGCATGCACACCGGCCTCGTGTTGCAGCCAGAGATAGAAGGCCAGGTATTGGTGATGCGGCGGCACGGTGACATCGTGGTACAGCTTCTTGACGTCCTGCTCCCAGCCGCGACTGGGTTGCGGTGCAAAGATGAGGTTACCCCAGCGCTGTGCCGGGAAAATAAAGTTCGGTACGCCACGCTCGTCCCGCCAGATGGATACTTTTGATTCCTCCGGCCGCCCCCAGGCGTTTCTCATGGCCTCCTGCAGTTCAGCCGGCAGTTTGTCGAAATACTTGCGGTATTCGCTCACCGGCCAGAGAACGACTTTGCCACTCTTCGCCAGGGCAGTGATCGCTCCGGCCTGCCAGTTGCCGAGATTAGCCCCATGGCCGCGAATCGCCTCGAACAAAGCCTCTTCGTCAGAGGGTGCCGCCTTGGCCCAATAGCCATCCTGGCGCAAGCGCTCGAGAATCTGCCACAACGAGCGGGGCAACACGTTCAGGTAGGAGGCGCCAATGTTTTCCTTGCCCGGCGGATAGTTGTAATAGATGACCGCCACTTTTTTGCCCGGATTCGCCGTTGACCGCAGATCGGCCCATCGCCGGGCGCGCTCGGCGATGCGTTCCACACGTTCAGGGATAGGCGTTTCGGCAATCACTTCCAGGCCGCCCTCCGAATCGCGAACCTTTTCCTTGCTGGCCACGACGGTCGGGGCAATCGTCCCGGCGAACTCTGCACCAGCCACCTGCCATGAGCGCTCCATGATGTCCAGACCGACCGGCGAAGACTCCCAGGCTGCGCGGCTCTGACTATTCAAGGTAATGGCGTTGAGCACTGGCGCTCCCAGCCTTTCCAGCACCGGTACCACCTTGTCAGGGCTGACGCCGATTTTCATGCCGAGCGCGATGACTCCGACAACCCGCGGACGTCCTTCATCATCGAAGAGATACTTTTCGACGACCAGTTCGTTGGGATAACCGAACACTGGCAGAGCGTTGAGGCCGCGCTTTTCCAGTTCCCTGGCAATTGCCCGCACCGTCGCCGTCTGACCCGACAAGGCATTACTGCGATAAAAGAGAACGGCCACCCAGGGCGCCCCGTCGCGCCCCCGATAAAGTTTGCGATAGTCCTCGAAGTGCTCGACGACCTTGCGGCTCTTCGCTTCAAACAGGCCTATTTCCGGCATTGCCAGCGGCCCCGGCGGTCGCTTGCCCAGCTTGAATTCTCGCGCCAGGCCAAGGCGCACCATGTTGGCTACATTGTCCGGGCCGCCGGCCAGCATGTAGTCGCGCAGGAGATTGTCCCGAGTCAGACCGAAATCGACGAAATCCGCATCCCAGGTTCGCCCGACCGCATAGGCCCGACCGCCCCGGGCGGCAATGCTGCGCAACTCGGCGGCCAGCCCGGTCGCCAGATTGCGCCCGGTCGTCTGCACAAACACCAGGCGCGAGGCCTGCAAAGCGCCACGGTCGGCCGAGGCCAGGTCAACGCTGGGGTAAATGGCGAAACGCACATCGCGCAAGGCCGAGTCGGCACGCAACTGCTTGACTGCCGCCAGCGCCGTCTGCGAATCCAGATCGCCGAGCACCAGGCTGACGGTCAATGGCGCCGCCTGGAGCCACCCGGCCCAGAGCCAGAAAATGAGGGCCTGCAGCTTATTCCGGCACATACACCACGCGTCCATCGCCCAACCGGTAGGCGGTGCCGAGTTTCTCACCCTGCCCGGAAAGGTGCTTGTCAGTGACCTTGTGGGCCTTGATCTCGTTGCCCTTCTTGGTAATGACCTCGATCTGGCCATTGGAGCCCTTCTTGGTGATGGTCACTTCGGCACTCGGATTGACCAGGTCAATCATGTTGTAGGCCATGAACAGGGCAATCATCATCGAAACAATGAAAACGATCGAGGCGTCAAACAGGTTGGCGACCCCGGAAATCGGGTCTTCCAGCGCCTCCTGACCGTTATCGGCACGCCTACGCCGTTTCAGATAGCGCATGGCTGCCTTCCGGTTGATCAAGGCCATGCTCCCGGGCCGCAACTTCTGTCAGATACTCCATTTCTCGAATGTCGTCCTTCAGCCATTTTTCGCGAACCAGCGCAATCAGGTAGGCGACGACGCCGCTACCCAGGCCGGCGACCGTCGCGGTAAAGGCAGTCACCATGCTGCCAGCCATCTTGGGAATATTGCCCTCGGCCAGCGCAGCCAGCGAGATGCCCATGGGAATCAGCGTTCCCATCAGGCCAAGCGCCGGCCCGACCTTGATCACGAAACGGATGCGGTCGAGGTTTTTCGCCAGGCTCAACTCAGCGCCTTGCAGCAGGCGCTCCAGGCGAGCATCGAGATGCGGCGTACCGAGCGCCAGTTCGATCGCCATTTGCGCCCGATAGGCAGTCACCGCCCTCGCCAGTTTTCGTCGCTCCCAGGCTTCATGCACCAATGCGCCCAGCATCAGCGCCACATAGACGATAAGCAGGGAGACGCCGAGGATCACCGGCAGGTAGAACGCGTTGGAGACATCGAAAAGAAAGCGTTCAAGCCATGATACGAATTCCATCAGAAGGCTCCGGACAGTTCAAAAAACCAGGCTCGACCTGGAGCACGGTAGGAGGCGTAGTACTCGTGGTCGAATAGGTTGTCGATCGACAAGGCCAACTTGAAGTTGCTGTTGATCCGGTACACCCCTCTGACATCAACCAAGGTATAAGCATCGTAGGCTCCTGGCACACCGGTCACCGTATCCGAGTTATCTTCCGCCGAATAACGCTGGGCAACGTAACGAGCCGTCGAGGAAACCGACCATGTGCCATGCTGCCACTCGGCCCCCAGGGCCGCAGTTGTTTGCGGAACCTGGGGAAACTTCTTCCCCTCTGCCCCAGGATTCAGCCTATTCTCGAGAATCTTCGTATCGTTGTAAGCCAGACTACCGAAGGCGCTCCAGTTACTGGAAAGCACCTGGCGAAGCGAGAGTTCGACGCCCTGGCTACGCGCCCGGCCGGCGTTGTCCCAGACCCGGCAGTTGTCCTTGGCGACATTCAAGGCCTGACCACAGACGCTGAGCGCCTCGGTATTGTCCTTGACCGTCTTGCGGTAAATCATGTCCTTGAACTGGTTGTGATAAACAGTCAGTTTCAGGTCGGCACCCGGCCAGGGCTTCAAATCGGAGCCGATATCCGCTCCGAGCAGGCTTTCCGGTTCAAGTCTGGGATTCCCCGCAAAGACCGTTCCTGCCGTGGAACGCCAGGTCCGGTACAAATCGTAGATATTCGGGGCTCGGAATGCCTTGCCCAGACTGGCGCGCAACAAGACTTGCGGGGACAGACTCCAGGTTGCGCCCAAACGCGGCGAAACGGCCTCGACCGTTTTGCCGGCATAAGTACGCGAGAAGGCGCCACTACCATATTTGGCGGAATAGCCGTCGGTCGCTTCCCAGAGGTCATAGCGCAAGCCGGCATAGGCGCGTACCGACGTGGCTAGCGCCAGTTCAGCCTGGGCAAACAAGCCGGTCGTCGCTGCCTTGCCGCCGGATTCGGAAGCCTTCGAAGTACGCGACAACTCGTTGCGCCAGTCGCCCAGATCGTACTCGCTGGTATTGGCCTTTTCCTCGCGTCGGCTGGCACCCCAGAGCAACAGATGCTGACCGAAAAGAGGTGTGGTTACCGTTGCTTCCAGTTGACTGCTACGTAAAGGTGTTGAGGAGAAGCCATTGGCCGCCGCACCGCCACTGGCCGTTGCCGTACTCAACGTCGAGGTCACCGTCGTATACCAGTTGGTACCGATATCAATGACACCGCCCAGGACTTTCACCTTCGACTCACCGATTCGCGTCTCCAGCCCGAGACTGGAAATATCGCGGACCATCTCGCCTTGTCCGGGCAAAAAGGCTGCCTCCCGAACTGTCGAGCCATTGGTATACGTCCATACCTGATCGCCAGCTACATTACGTAAATAGCTCTGATAGTTTTCGTATTCGTAGCGATAAGCCGTTCGCTTGTACGAGGCACTGAGCGCACTGTCCGCGTCGATCCGGAAAGCGGCGCGGATGGCAATCTGCGAATCGCGCCAAGCATTTTCACCCTTGTCACCGATGATGTAAGTCGTTGCCCCGGCTGTCGTCGCCGTCCGGGTCGCACCACTCACGGAGGCTGGCGGGGCCGTCGTGCTACGCACTTCGTCGGTCACATAGCCGTCGGTCTGCGATTCCGCCACCGAGACCTGTAGCGACAGGCCGTTCTGCCAGGCATTGCCGGCCGAAAGGTACGTCCGCAACAAATTGGCCGGCGCCCTGCCGGTACCCAAGCCATTGCCGTAACCCAGCTTGAAGCGATACTCCTCGGCCTTCGGCATGCGGCTAACGAAATTGATGACGCCGCCCATGGCACTGGAACCATACAGACTGGAGCCGGGACCAAGCACCACTTCTACGCGCTCCAGATCTTCGGGCGCAAAGCCACCAACGTCCGCACCGCCGGTATACGCATCATTGATCGACAGGCCATCAACCATGATCAGGCTGCGCTTGGCATCGGGTACGCCACGCAAGGTAATGGCGTTAAGGGTGTCCATAAAGCCCTTGCCACGCCGCTGGAAAACCCCGGGAACCAGGCTGACAGCCTCGTCTACACTCTTGATATTGCGCTTTTCCATCTGCTCGGCGGTTACCACATAACTGGCGACTGGCGTTTCGTCGACTGCCTTGTTGCTGCGCGTTGCGGTAACCAGCATTTCCGGCAACTCGGTAGTTTCTTCTCCCTGAACGCCAAGCGCCGTCAGTGAAATAAAAATCAGAACCAAGGAACGAGCCCTATATACGTATGAATTATTTTTAATTTATCTTACCCCTTACCGATAAAAAAGCCGGCAAGCCGGCTTTCCCCTTTTCGTGCTTTTTATGCCACAGCTATCCGCCGGGTCATACGTACAGCCAACAAATAGCTGCCGGCCACGATAAGTACTAGCGAGAAACCGAATATCATCTCCTTACCCTCGCTCCAGGCATTGATACTCGGCGACAACAGCTTGGCGGCGCCGAAGGCGGCGACCAGCAGGCTGACGGCCGAGACGACCAGGGCCATGACACGCGAGGCGACCAGCGCGACCTGATCGGCCCGGGCGATCAGGCGGGCGATCCACAAGCCGTTGATGCCATCGGTCAGCAGCATGCCGAGCATGAAGAGCAGCGCCAGGACCAGGGCATGCTCCCAGCCGCCGAACTGGGTGGCGGTGAGGGCGAAAAAGGCGGCCTGCGAAAGGGTATCGAAGGACAGGGCGAACAAGGCGCCGACCAGGGCGACCAGCGCCGGCTGGGAAACGTGGCGGAGATTGCCGAGCCAGCGGCCCTTCAGCCCCACCGGCTGCACCACTTCATCGGGTTCGGCACGGAGGACGGCGGACAGATTGAGACTGCCGAGGGCGACCAGGAAGGCGATGGAAATCACCGCACCGAGCAGGGCGAACCATTCCGGCACCTGCCACTGCCCGGCAAGCGCCGAGACGCCGAGGGCAATGGCCATCACCACGGCACCGTGGCCAAGCGAAAACAAGGTACCGCAATAACGCGACATGCCCGGCCGGGCCCGCGCGTTATACCGGGTCAACCCATCGATGGTCGCCAGATGATCGGCATCGAAACCATGCTTCATGCCGAGCACGAAGGTCAGGATCAGTAATGACAGCCAGTCGGAGGACAGCGCTTCCATGGTCAGCCCGTATGAATGTTTTCGTAATCTTCATACAAATGATCGACCAGTGCAACAACTGATTGCTCGTCGTACCCCGCGCCACATCCGGCAATTCGCGACCGGCAAAATTTTCAGCGGCCGGCCACCGGCAGGGCGAGGACGAATTCCGCACCGCCGCCCGCCACGTTGCCGGCACTTAACCGTCCGCCATGCCGCTCGACGATGCCGTAGCTGATCGACAGGCCGAGACCGGTGCCCTGGCCGACCGGCTTGGTGGTGAAGAAAGGTTCGAATAGCCGATCGAGATGTTCGGCCGCAATCCCCGGACCGTTGTCGACAAAACGCAACACGACCATGCCGTCGACCACGCCACCGCTAATTTTCAAGCTCGCTTGCGGCTGGCTGGCCGTCGCGTCGCAGGCGTTCTGGACGAGGTTCATGACCACCTGCTGCAATTGCCCGGAGGAACCGGAACAGATCAAAGCGGGTGGCAGATCGAGGGTCACGGCAAATTTCGCCGTCGCACTCTGCACCACCCAGCGCACCGAGCGCTCGACGACATCGTTGAGACTGACCTGTTCCGGCGTCATCTTGTCTACCGCCGAGAAGCGCTTCAGGGCGTCGACGATATCGCGGGTCCGTTCGGCACCTTCGATCATGCCGTCGATCAATTGCGGCATGTCGGCCAGGATGCGATCGATGCGCAAGTCCTGGCGCAGGGCGGGCAACGCCTCCGTCTCCGCCGCCGGACTGGCATGGACGGCCGTGAGATAGGTCGTCAGGCGCCGGCCGTAGCGTTGCAGGGAAAGGACGTTGCCGAGGACGAAACTGATCGGGTTGTTGAGTTCGTGCGCCACACCGGCCACCAGCCGGCCGAGCGAGACCATTTTCTCGGCATGCAGCAACTGGCCCTGCGTCCGCTTCAGATCGTCGTGCGCCTGCCGCAATGCCGAATAGGCCCTACGCAACTCGCCGACCGGGCGCCCGGTGACCACCATGCCCATCAATTTGCCGGTCTGCGACAGGCGCGGCGTGCAGTTCATCGACACCGGCACCGTCGACCCGTCGCCGGCGCGCAGGAAAAACTCGCAGTCATGAACGCCTTCGCGGCCGAATCGGGCGAAGACGTCGCGCGCCCGGGCGCGCTCCAGATCATCGGCGAAGAGGTCGAAAACCGGCTTGTGCTCGAGTTCTTCGGCCGACTTGCCGGAGAAGTGACGGAGCGAGGAATTGACTTCGTCGATATTGCCGTTGCGGTCGCAGACGATCAGGATGTCCGACATCGAGGCCAGCACGCTCTCGATGAACTGGTGCGAATCCTCGAGTGCCGCATTCTTTTCCTCAAGGGCCACTTCGTATTGGAGGAGGTCGTTGTAGACCTCGTCCATTTTCTGGATCACCTCGATCCAGGCCTGCTCGCCGTCCGGGGGGAACGCCGATTCAGCGGGCGGGACGGTAATGGACATGGGCGTCACCGTGTTCGTCGTGGGCATGGTGATGCTCGGGCTCCAGGGCGATCACGTTGAGATGACCATGGCGGACGCCGCTTTCCGCCATCAGGGCATCGGCGAATTGTCGGACATCGGCGGTCGCCCCCTTCAAAATGACGGATTCCAGACAATTGTCGTGGTCCAGGTGGCTGTGCATCGCCGCCACCGTCAGGTCATGATGCGCATGCTGCAAGCCGGTCAGACGTTCGGCCATTTCCCGTTCGTGATGGTTATAGACATAGGACAGGTTGGCGACGCAATGGCCGGCCGGTGCCGCCCGCTGGCCATCGCTCTCGATGGCGCCACGGATCAGGTCGCGCACGGCTTCCGAACGATTGCTATAACCGCGCACGGCGATCAACTGGTCGAACTGGCGGGCCAGCGATTCGTCCAGCGAAATGGTAAAGCGCTCCATGGATCATTCTCCTGACGAAAACAGCGGCCACAATGCCGGCATTTTTCCGCACATGCAACCCGCCCCCGGCAAAAATCGGGAACGGGATATGCTTGAAACTCACTGCGGAAAGCGATTCCCGCTTTCGCATCCCTGCTTTCACCAGAAGCGGGCAGCACCAGGAGGAAGTCATCATGGCCCATACCGACATCCGACTCGCCGTCGCCGAAGAACGCACCATCTACGACGTGGCCGCCATCGAGCGCGCCATGGAAGAGGCCGCCGGCAACCGCAACGAGGCTCTGGCCACGCTCTACGACAAGATGAAGCAACGCGGCGGCGGCCGCTTCCTGGTCCGCCCGAGCGGCGCCGACATGATCGACGAGCTCTACGACAGTTGCCCCAATTTTGCTGAAGTCATCGACGACCTCAAGAAGTACATCGCCCTCTCGGTGGCCGGCAACGAGCCGATGAGCTTCACACCCATCCTGCTGCTCGGCGAACCGGGCATCGGCAAGACCCATTTCGCCCGCGAACTGGCCACCCTTCTGGGGACCGGCCACGAATTCATCTCCATGAGTTCGCTGACCGCCGGCTGGGTGCTGTCCGGCGCCTCGGCACAATGGAACAACGCCAAGCCGGGCAAGGTAGCGCACACTTTGGTGCATGGCGACTACGCCAACCCCATTGTGGTGCTCGACGAAGTAGACAAGGCCGGCGGCGATTCCCGCTACGACCCGATGGGCGCCCTCTACGGCCTGCTCGAACGCGACACGGCGCGCGCCTTCAAGGACGAGTTCATCGATATCGACATCGATGCGTCGCACATCCTGTGGGTGACGACGGCCAACGACGAACGCTCGATTCCCGAACCGATCCTCAACCGCATGAACGTCTACGAAGTGCCGCGCCCCGACCACGATGCGGCGCTCAGCATCGGCGCCGCCCTCTACCGCGAAATCGTCAGTCAGCACGACTGGGGCTTCCCGCCGGAAGCCGAAACCAGCATCCTCGAACGCCTCGGCTCATTGCCGCCGCGCGACATGAAGAAGCGCCTGCTGGCCGCCTTCGGGAGCGCCAAACTGGAAGGCCGCAACTATCTGGTCGAGCCCGATTTCGAGCAAACCAGGATGGGACGCAGCCGGAAGATCGGCTTCTGAGGGCGAAGGACTGGCCAGCGACGGCCCGCCGCTCATTCCAGGCGACGAAAGACGGTCGTCGTGCCGTCGCGTTCCTCTAGGCGGAATTCGCCTGGCCCTAGCGAAACGACGGGATTGACCTCGTCGCTGATCTGCGTCCCCTGCTTGATGGTCCAGATGATTTTCTTGTCGGCGTAGCGCCAGACCCCGTATTGCAGGATGGCACCGGCTTCGGTCTTGATCTCCCACTCGCCGTTGGCGGCAAGATGGAGTGGCGTAACCAGCCGCGACGACTGCCACTTGCCGACGAAATCGCGCTCGCTGATCGCCGGCCCGGCGACCAGCCAATAACCCAGCCCGCCCGCCAGCAGCAGAAGGAAGAACTTGATCCGCCACCCAGCCAAGAACCCGTTACCCAAAGCGGGCGCGACGGCAACCTTGCCCTTACTCGCCATAGGCACCGGAGCGCCCCCGGAAACGGTTGATTTCGCGTTCGAGTCGCGCCCTTTCGGCGGCTTTTTCGGCCTGTTCTTTGGCTTCCTTGCGGCGGAACTCCTCCTCCCTGGCCCGCTCGGCTTCCCGCTCGGCCTGTTGGAGATTGGCCGAGACCTCGGCGCCGATGCGCCGGGACTCCTCCTCGAAGCGACGCTGTTTGCGCTCCTGCTCGTCGGCCGATTGGGCCAGCCGTCGCTCCTCGCGCTCGGCCTCTTCCTTGCGGCGCATGTCGGCGAGCAACAGCTCGGCTTCGGCCCGGTTGGCCGCCCGAATCCCGTAGGTCTGATAGAAATCCTGCAGAAAGACCTTGTCGGCGGCCGGCGAGACGGCATTGGCACCGATCACCGCGCTGGCCTGCCGGTAAGCCGTAAACATGCCGACGATCTGCATTGTCATGCCGATCACCATCAGGCTGGCAATGACCGTCAATAATCGCCGGATCGGACTCCACTTGGCGGCCTCCGCCGCCAGCCCGTGGTGCATTGCGAGGTCCGCCCCGCCAATGTCGCCGAGCGTGGCGTCGTATTCGGCGCGGCGCGACGGATTGGCGAGCACCTCCCAGGCATGCTTGACCAGTTGCAACCGGAGTTCGGCCTCGCCCGGCGGCAAGGCGCCGTCGCCGGCCGCTAGCTGACGCGAAAGGCGCAGATAGGCCGCACTGATTTCCGCCAGATCGGCGTACGGCGCTATCTCCAGCAAATCGTAATAATTCGTTGTCTGCTTCATGATGACGGATATTCCCGGCCAACCCCGCCGCCAAGCATACCAAAGTCATCCCGCCGCAACCAAGTCGCCGGTCTCGAAAGTGCCTTGTCCTCAAGCCATGCGCCGCACCTTGACCTGATTGCGCCCGTTCTGCTTGGCGTCATACAAGGCCTGGTCGGCAACGGCCAACAATTGGAGGGGATCGAGCTCGGCCACCGCGGGGGCCAGCGCCAGCCCGAGACTGATCGTCAGCTTGACCCGCTGACCGCACTCCTCGAGCGCCTCTTCGGCAACCGCGGCGCGCAGGCGCTCGGCGATCTGCTCGGCGACTTCGGCATCCTCGCCGTCGAGAACGATCAGGAATTCCTCGCCGCCATAGCGGCCGACCCGGTTGTAATCCCTGACCCCGCGGCTCAAACGGTCGGCCACGGCTTTCAAGGCGCGATCGCCGACCAGGTGGCCATGGCCATCATTGATTCTCTTGAAAAAATCGATGTCGATCATCACCAGGCAGAGCGGTAGACCTTCCCGGCGCGCCCGCGACAATCGGGTTTCGAGCAACCCCATGATCGCCCGCCGATTGTAGAGACCGGTCAATTCGTCGTGCATCGCCTGATCCTGCAGGATGCGCTTGGCTTCGAGCAATTCCTGATTGACCTCGTACAGTTGCTGATACAGGCGACTTTTTTCGACGAGCAGCGATAACTGCACGGCCAGCCGGAGGAAAACACCCTGATGGACGTTCTCGTAGGTATTCGGCGTAAAACTGGAAAAGAACAGCAGGCCGATCGGCTTGCCGTGGGCGATCAGCGGGCAGGTCAGGCTGGAACGCACGCCCTCGGCCAGCACCAGCCGGCTCGACTCCGAAGCGGGATGGGCCTCCAGGTAGCGTTCCAGGTCGTTGATGATGCGCGGCTTGCCGGTCTCGATCACGACCTGCAGGCTGCTGCCCTGCATCGATGCGGTATAGCCCGGCGGAATATTGACCATTTCGCCATCGGAGCGTCCCCAGTAATGCGTCAGGTGCCGCTTGTCGTCGCTGAGAAAAGCCGCCGCCAGGCGGTTGTAGGGGATGACCCGGCGAAAGGTCTGGAATACCTTTTCCAGCACATCGTCGAGGAACAGGCCGCTGGTTAGCTGCTCGGCAATATGCTGAAGTTTTCGGCTTTCCTCGAAATTCTGCTCAAGGGTTTCCGCCAGCCGGGTCAGTTCCAGACCGAGATAACCGACCGCATCAAGCGGCTCGGCCGGAATATCGACGGCAAAATTACCTTCCCGTAACTGCTGAACGGCTGACTGGAATACCGGAATTCTTTTATCGCTTTCCGCTTCACTGCCCATTTGTCCCCCCTTATTTTTGTGACCCGTCGTCATCCCCAGCAACGCTTTGTCGCCATTTGCATCGTTTCGTAGTCAAGCGGCTTTCTGCCACCCCTTCTCGTCTCTGACAAGATGGACCGCGAACCGTTGCATGCCGGATCGATTTATTCGTCCTCCGCCGCATTTTATTCCGCGAGCATGACTAGCGCACCACCCCGCCCCCGGGTTTGATCGCTGACCGGCCCTTTACGGCTCGATCCGGATCTGGGCACCGCCCGGCGGACAGTTCAGGGACCCGACGAAGAGCTCGTCACCGGCCCGCAACAAGGCTTTCCCGGTCCGCAGGAAGAGGCTGTCGGCAGCTTGCCGTTCGAAACTGAAGCTGGCCCCGCCGGTACTCCCCCGGCAGGGCGCGGCGACCACCAGGGCGGCTGGCAGGACGCCGTCCATGGCGCCGACGTTGCGCAGGAATAGCTGTGACGTTGGCGAGGTTGCCGGCTGCCGAATTTCGCCGAGCAGGCGGACCGGGGTTTCGCGATGGGTAATGACGGCACGCCAGGTCGCCGGCGTCCACGCCCGGCGATCGCCGGCCACCGGCAGCCGGAACCAGACGATGCCGGCCAGGCCTGCCGGCGGCCGGGCCTCAAGCTGGCGCAGGAAGCCGCCGACGCTGGCCGGCGCCGCGAACCACTCGACGCCGGCGGGGGCCGCGCGGGCGGCCGGACCTTCGCTCTCGATCGCCGTGATGCGGCCCTTTTCGTCGCGTCTGACCAGCGAGCCGTAATTGGGCAAGGCAACCCGGAACGGCCGCTTGGTCCGTCGCGCCAACGCCGCCGTCCAGGCCCGGGCCGAGGCCGGGTCGAACAGTACGCCGCGCGGATTGGCGACGGCATGCAACTGCAGGACGCTCTCGTCGACCGTGGCGAGCAGCGCGTCAAGCGCCGGAACGCCGAGCCAGTCGGGAAGCAGGGTGATCGACAGGAGGCGCTCGGCGGCCAGAGCGCGGCGCAGGCTGGCGAGCCAGTCGGCATAGTTGGCCAGTTGCCGGGTGGCGCAGTCGTGATCGATTTCCAGGCCGAGCTGGGGCACCCCGGCGGCCTGCCAGTGTTGCTGCAGGGCGGCGATTTCGGCGATCAGTCCGGGGCCGTCGAGCCCGGCCAGCGGCGCTGCGATGCGCACCACCGGAATGGCCGGCCGGCCGCTCGCCGCGAGCCCCGCCAGGTCGACGGCGAGGCGGTGGAAACGACCCTTGGCATCGACTTCGCCGGCCAGGACGCGCCAGGCCCGAAGCAGATCGGCCGAATCGCGCAGCGCGGCAACGACCGGCTCCGCCCAGCGGCGCTGCCAGACGTAGGCATCGTGCTCGAGACGCGGCGGCGGGCTTTCCCGACAGGCCGCCAGCAGCACCAGTCCGACCAGGAGCAGGCGCGGCAAATACAGCCCCCTCAAGGGAAGACGAAGGATTTGACGAGGGTCAGTTCACCGGGGCGGCGCAGAGGAATGCGGAAGACCTGCAATTTTTCGTCGGGTGTGCCTTCGCGGCTGATGATCGCGACCTGGGCAACGCTGATCTCCGCCGGACTGTCCTCGCTGTTGCCGCCCAAGCCCCCGAAATAATTGACGTACACCTGCCAGATGCCCTTGGGCGGCGCCGGAATGGCATAGATTTCCGGACCGTAACCGCCGGTCACGTCGACATCGAGAGCACCGCCGTTTTTCGCCAAGCGGTCGCCAAAATAGACATGCTGGCCATCCGGGGAAATGACGTGGAGATCGAGATCGGTCATATCGGTATCCCAACTGAGGACGACGCGCAAGCCGACCCGCTGGCGCGCCGGGTTGGCATCGTAGAAATTCACCCGGCGGACCTGCTGGCGATCGGCCGAACGCACTTCGACACTGTTGGCCCCGGGCGGGAAGGCGTACGGCCGGGCGAAGCTGCCATCGGCGCCGACGCTGAGCGGCAGCGGCACGCCGTTGACCACCAGGAGATGCGGCTGGCGCGACTTCTCGCCGGCCGCCCGGGCAATCCGGCCGCGGATCGCCGCCCCCAACTCCCGGCCATCTTCGCCCCGCCGGCTGGCCCCGGCATTGACCCGGCTGGCCGGATAATTGACCTCCTGCAGATGCTGGCCCGGCTCGCCGCCGGAATGTTTCCAGCCGCCGCGCGGCGCCTCGAGAGTGGCCTGGGCCTGGGCGGCCGTCGCGGCCAGCAGGGCGATCAAGGAGAGCAGCAGTCGGCTCATTTCTTTTCTCCGTAGCGCAGGGCGCGGACAAAGGTCAGATCGCCGACCCGGCGGAGCGGGACGACTAGGGTTTCCTGACGTTCGTCCGGCGTATTTTCGTTCGACACGATGCTAAGACGGACCGTGATCAGCGGCTTTTCGTGGGCATCGGCCGCGAAGTTATAACCGGCGGCATTGAAATTGCCCCAGTAATTGACATAGAGCAGGTAGGTGCCGCTGACCGGCGAGGCGGTCGAGAAAATCTCCGGACCGCCGCCATCGACACTATCGACGTCCAGGCCGCCGCCCCGTTTCAACAAGGGCTGCGCCCAGAAGGCGTGTTCGCCGTCCGGGGTCAGGACATGGAGGTCGACTTCCGCCTTGGGATCGTCCCAGCCGAGAACGAAACGCAATTTGCTGCGTGTCTTGTCGGCCTGGTTTTCGTAGAACTGCAGCCGGCGGCGCGCCCCGCCGGCCGCCACCACCTCGACACTGTTGCTGCCCGGCCCGAAGGCCCAGGGTTTGACGAAATGGCCTTGCTCGTCGGTATACAAGGGCATGTCGATACCATTGACGATGAGGCGGCCGGGCTGACGATTCGTCCCGGCCTGGCGCAACTGCCCGGCGATCAGCGCACGGTTCTTCTGCCCGCCCCGATCGACCGGCGGTTTCGGGTAGGCGGCAGCGATCGCCGCTTCCTTGTCCCCGGCCGCGCCGCTGTTGCGCCAGCCCCCGCGCGGCCCGTCGAGGACGATGGCGCTGTCGGCGACGGCCTGACCGACCAGCAGGAAGAGCAGCAAATAGAGCGGACAGTGCGGGATCATGGGGTGCCGAGCAGGGAGCGGGCGGTCTGTTCGACGAAGTCCTCGTCGCGACCCCGCGGGTGATTAGCCAGGGCAAAGTGCAGGTATTCGTGGGCCAGCGTCAGGCGCTCGTTGACGCTGCCGCTCCCGGTGGCGTAGATGCGGCCGCGACCGATGTCGGCATAGGGATTGCCGTGTTCCAGACGACAGACCCGGGGCAGCGGGGTCGGCCGTTCGAAGCCGGGAAGCATCGCCAACTGCCGCCGCCAGGCGCCCTGCCGGGCAGCCAGCCAATTTTCGGCGGGCGCCAGCGGATGGCACTCGCCGGCGTCGGCTTCGCCGGCCACGGCAAAGCCGGCATCGCCATAGGCCTGGCGGAGGATTTCGTCCCAGCGGCTGCCCGCCGCGGCCTCCGCGACGGCCGCCTGCCAGGACAACTGGTTGGCGGCGCGGCGCGTCGAATGGTAGCGCCCATCGACGCCGCTCAGGACCAGACCGTCGCTCCACTCGGCGACCCGCAAAACCGGCGCGGCCGGCGGCGCCGGCGAAACCCGCTGCGTTCGGCTGTCGTCGTCGATTTCGTAGCAACCGGCGGCCAGCCCGGCGTGGCGGACCAGGTAGGTACGGGCGGCGACGGCCAGGGCGCGGGCCGCTGCCAGCGGCTCGGCGGCGGCCTCGCGCTGGACGACGCGGGCGACGTAGTCGTTAAGCGCAAAACGTCCGTCAAGGTAGGAACGTTGGCCCACCCGCCGGTGGCTGAGCTCGCCTTGGGCGGTAAAGCTGAGCCGCTGGCCATTCGCGAAGCGGGCTTCGACGGCGCCGCGCAGCGGGCCTTCCGGGGCCGGCTGGCCGCCGAGCAGGACGGCGGCCAAAGGATAGCGGGCAAAGAAATGAACCCGTACGCAAGCCGCGGCAGGCGGCGGGCTGACCGGCAGTTGCCCAGCCAACCAGGGGGCGGCCTGCGCGATGACCTGGGCGCTGCTGCCGCTGCCGCGCAACCAGAGCGGCGTGCCGTCGCTCAGCCAGCCGGCGAAGCCGCCCGTCCGCCGGCCATGGGCGTCGGGCCAGCTCCAGGTTTTGACGCGCAGGGCGTTGCCGAGGTGGGTCAACAGGGGCCGGCCCCGGGCTTCCAGGCTGACCCGTTGCAGGGCGGCCAGGGTCGGCTGGCGGTGCGCCTCGTCGATGGCGGCCAGGGCGGCCAGCAACGAGCTGACGGAGACTTCGCTGGCCGGCTGCAACTGCTGGAGATCGAACAGCCAGGCCGGCCCCTGCGGTGCCTGACGGCGCCAGTAGGCGCGCCAGTCGGCGGCCGACAGGCCGAGACGGGTGGGGGAAAAATAAAGGCCGCAGGATTGGGCGAGCGCCGCATCGCGCCCGATCGTTTCGCCGGGCGCGCAGCAGTAGGCCTCCTCGGCGGGGGCGCGGCCAGAACAGCGGTAATCGGCCTCCCGCCGGCCGCTGTCGCTGAGATAGACGTGGACGAACAGCTTCCACAAGCTGCCCAGCGGTGTCTTGTCCGGAACCGCAATGGGCTCGGCACCGGCGGCACCGAGGCGGAGCGCGGTCGGCGCCGCCGGGTCGCCAAAAACCAGTTCGACGGCAGGCGCCGCCTGCCCCGCCCCGGCCGCCAGCAGCAACCCGGCCGCCAGGCAGCAGAGGCGCCACCGGACAGACGACGGATGACGAAGCGCTGGCCGACTTGCTCTCAGCATCCTAATCAACGCAATTGAACCGCAGTGACGCAGTGAGGCAGAGGAAAAGCCAGGGCTTGCCTGAAGGGTTCAGCACACCTTCCGGGTGAGCCGAAAAAACGACACAAGCAATTGTTTTCACGTTCTTCTCGGCTCCTTGGCGACTCTGCGGTAAGGTTTTTCGGATCATTTGACCTTCAGCCGCCTTTCCGTCACCGCCTCGAACGCCTTCTCCTCGGGCTGGTACATGCGGTGGAAACGGGCCGCCGGTACGCTGAAGCTGCCGCGGCTGCCGAACCGCAGCAAGTGGCGGAAGGTGTGGTGTTCCGCCAGGTCATCGACCGGCACGGCGTAGGACAACTCGCCCGGCTGGTGGCGAGCCCGTTCCATCGGCACCACCTCTTCGCCATCCAGGCCGCGCACGCGTATACCCCAGGTGCCGCGCTCGACATCGGCGCCCGGCGGCAGTGGCACTTCCAGCAAGCCGTAACGGGGCGGCTCGCCAGCCGTGGCGTGGAGCGTCACCTCTTCCAGGTAGAGCTCGTTGGAACGGATGTCGCCATCGCCCACCGCCTCGACCTTGAATTCGGTCGCCTCGCCGACCAGGGCCGCGCTGGCCGGGCGGGCCTCGGCGGCCGGCGGGGGCGCGGCAACGGCGACCAGACGATAGAGTTGGCGTTCAATCTTGAGCGGCAGCTTACCCTTTTCGGGCGCCGCCGAACGGTAGCGGACAAAGGCCGTCAGCGGGCCGGCAACGGGCGCCGCCAGGCTGATCGAGGTCGGCAGAGCCTTGTCGCCCCAACGCCAGGTCGGCGCCCCGAGCGGGCCGCCATGCGGCTGCCAGTTGCCCTTCAGAGTAACCGTGCTGCCCTCGCCGGGCAGGTTGCCACCCAGGGCCTTGCTCCACCAGGCCAGGGCCAGGGCGCGGTCGAAGGTGGCGGCCCCCGGTCCCAGGCTGGCCAGCCAGCGGCCGGCGTCCTCTTTCAGGCTCTCGCGATTGCCCTTGCCTTCCATGGCGAGAAGCGCCTGGCCGACGGCTTCGGGCTGACTGCGCAGGACTTCGCGGGCACCGTCGACACGTTGCGTCTGCTCGGGGCTCAGGACGATCTTCTGCTGGCGGGCCAGTTCGCCGATCAGAACGACGCTCAGGGCATCGGCCGAACCTGCCGTTGAACCCAACCACAGGCTGCCCCGGCCGGCGCTCGCCGGCTTTGCGACGGCCGGCGTCGCGCCATCCTGGAGCAGGCCTTCGACCAGGGTCCGCACTGGCAGCTCCATTTCCGCCATGAACCACACCGCCAAGGCCCGCAGCGCCAGGGTGTCCTTGGCCGAATGCTTGCTGTAGGCAGCCAGGCTCTGCCGCCAGTGTTCGGCCGGCAATTTGAGGCCGAGGGCGCGCGAGGCATGCCAGTCGGCATAGTAGGCATAGGCGGTGAGCCAGGCACTCTCCGTGGTGCTCGCTCCCCACCAGCCGAAAACCGCCTCCGGACCGGCCATCTGGACCAGCCGCAAGCGGTGGGTGGCGATCGCCTGGGAGATTTCGCGCAGGCGCGGCGCATCGGCCGGCAGGCTGCGATAGACCAGGCTGAGCGGCAGCAGGCGACTGGCGGTCTGCTCGACGCAGCCCCACGGGAATTCGAGCAAATCGTCGGCGATGCGGGCAAACTGACCGGCGCTGCCGCGCCCCAGGCTGACCCGCAGATCGCGGGCATCGGCCGGCAGGGCCAGGCGATTGTCGCCCTCCCGCAATTCCACCGTCTGAAAACGTTCCGAGAGCCAGCCGCCGGGCAGCACGCTGATGCTCTGCCGCAAGCTGTCGAGGTCCTTGCCGCCCTGCCCCAGGCGGATCGCGAGATCGCCGCTGACCGGCTTCTCCAGCGCCAGGGGGAGGTTATTGGCGCCGGGCTGCAGGGTCAGCTCGCGACGCACCGCCAGGCCGCCGCCATCGACCGTTAGCTGAACCTTGGCGGGACTGGCGGTCTGGTTGAAGGCGACAATGGTGGCGTTCGGCTGGTCGCCCTGGCGGAAGGTCGTCGGGCCGGTCCACTTGACATAGAAGTCCTGCTGCGACTCGACATGCCGCGTCTGCTGGCCGACCACCCCGGCCGCGGTGATCGCCCGGGCGGTGACGCGCCAGCGGGTCAGTGCATCCGGCATGCGGAAACTGACGCTGACCTTGCCGTCCTGGCCGGTGCTCAGGCTCGGCCACCAGCCGGCGGTATCGGTATCGTCGCGGCGCGGCCGTTCGAGGACCTTGACGCCGCGCTCCGACGGCGAGCGACGCAGCGGAGCGCCGCCCTGGCCCGGCAGGCGGGCCAGGTCATAGCCGATGAAGGAGAGGCTGACGGCGGTTCGCACATTGTTGCGCCGCGGGTGATAGAAGAAATTGCCGATGCTCGGCGCGATTTCCGGCTGCAGCACATAGATCATCTCGTCGACCACACCGAGTGTCACCTGGGCCGGCGTCGGCTTGCCGCCGACCCGGGTTTCCAGTTCCAGGGTGACCATCTCGCCCGGCGCGTAACGCTCGCGCCCGGGACGCACGGCGACCTCGACGCTCGGCACGGCAACGCGCAAGCCCTTGTTCTGGAAGACGTAGTCGCCCTTGTTCAGGTACAGCACGGAGAAGGTGACATTCGGCCCGTAGTCGTCCTTGACCGGGATATCGGCCCGCCATTGGGCCGGCGCCACCTGGCTGACGGCCAGCCAGTCGGCCTTGCCACTGAGCACGGCATGCGCCTCGACGCGGTCGCGTTCGAGGGTGAGCAGGGCATCGCTGACCGGCTGCGGGAAGGTAATCAGGGCATGGGCGGTGTCGCCGGCCTGATAGTTTTCCTTGTCAAAAACAATTTCGACGCTGCCCGGCACGGCCTGCATGCCGGCCCCGGCCACCCAGTGGCTGGTGGCGGCCAGCAGATTGCCCCGGGCGTCGCGCAGGCTGACCGTATACGAGCCGGCCTCGGGAAAACTGAGGCGGGTGCTGTTGCCTTCGGCCAGTGCCCCGTCGTGTTTCTGGCGGTCTTCCAGACGAAGGATTTCCCAGCGCGTCGGCCGGTTTTGGGCGCTGCCCGCCCCCTGCGGCGTATAGCGGAAATCGACGGCTTCGCCGGGGCGCGAAAAATAGGCGGGCGCCGCCAGTTGCCACAGCGTGGCACCGCGTTCGATGAGAATTTCCTTGTTGGCCCGGACCCGATAGGCGGCACCATCCTGGGCCAGCAGGCTGAGGAGGTAACGCGATGGGTCGTCGGCCGCCGGCAGGCTGAAGATGGCGACCCCGTCGTTGCCGGTCTTCAGTTCGGCGGCCTTGATGGCGACCGGCACCTGGCCACCGTATTGCAGTTCGCCCTCGACCATGGTCAAGGGCTGGGCGCGCGCCGTCAGGCGCAGCAAGGCCCCGACCACCGGCTTGCCGTCGGGATAGCTGAGGCGGATCCGGCCGCTGACGGCTTCCTTGGTCTTGAACTCGGTCTTGTCGAGCACCACGTCGACTTCAAAATGCGGCTTGACGTAGTCGGCAACGCGGAAGGCCGCGCCGTAGCTGTCTTCGCCCTTGCTGAAGACGAGTTCCCAGCCACCGGCCTGGGCGGCGGGCGGCAGACGGAAATCGGTTTCGCCGCCCTTGGCCGCGTCGTAGCGCAGCTTGCGACTGATGATCTCGGTCCCCGCCGGGTCGACCACGGTCAGCGTGATTTCGCCCGAGGGCACCGGCTCGGAGCGCCGGGCGCTCTTGAATTCGCGACCGAGGAATTTCACCTGGACCAGATCGCCCGGCCGATAGAGCGGCCGATCGGTAATGGCGTAGATCTTGGCGTTGTAGATTTCGCTGTCGTGGTAGAAATTTTCCGAAATGAAGACGCCGCCGGCCGGGTCTACGCCGAAAACATAGCTCGTTTCCGGGCTCTTGGCCGGCAGGCGGGCGACACCGTCACTCGCGGTCTGGCCGCTCTTCAGGACGCCGAGGCCGTCGCTCCAGTTGATCTCGGCCGCCGCCACCGGGGCCCCGTTCTGGCGCTTGGCCACCCAGACCAGCATCTCGCTGGCGGCGTTCTTGCTCACCGCGACACTGTCGGAAACAAAAACCAGGGTCAGCGCCCGATGCTTGCCGACATAGGCCTCGACCAGGTACAGGCCGGGCGCCCGCTTGCCCAGCGGAATGCGCACATTGCCTTCGTTGTTGGGCAGGAACTCGCTGCTGCTGCCTTCCAGTTTGACGTCGGTGGGCGGCACGATGGGCTTGGCGCGATGCACCGGATAGCGGAAACGGTCGGTCAGCGGCAAGCCGGGCAGCGGCGCATAGGCGGCCGGATGACGGAGCCGGGTCGGGGTAAAGATCTCGCTCGGCGTCTGCAGTTCTGGAGCGGCCGTGGTCGCCGCCTGGCGGGCGGCGCTTGAGAACAGGCGCTTCCAGGCAAAGCGGGCATTGGCCCAGATCTTGTCCCAGGACAGGCGGAGCATGTTGGCCATGCCTTCGGCCTGCGGCTTGGCCGGCACCTTGACGCGGTGCAGGTTGCTCTGGGTGCGCAGGAAGGCGACCGGATCGGGCACTCGGTAAATGGCGATATCGACGCCGCCATACTCTTCCAGTTCGGGCGAGTTGCGCTGGATCTCCAGGCGTACCGAGGCCGGCTCGTCGGACCCGTAGCTGGTCTCCGAAAGGAGGAAAAATTCCTCACCGGAAACCGGGCGGTAGTTCGAGCTGGCGGCGACCATTTCGTCGGCCCCGGTGGGGCTGGCGACGAGCAGGAACGCCAGGATCAGCGGGACAAAAACGCCAGACGGAAAAAGCCGGCAAAATTGGGGTTGTCGTCGCGTGGTCGCCACCGTGTGTCCTTCCATTGCAGCAGTTGAGCCGGCGTCACTGCACGCAGGCCGTTGTCTTGAGGGGTAGAGGGGGATGCCCGGCCTTGCCCGGCACCGCCCGCCGGCGCGGCAGGCGGCGCGGCAGGCGGCGGCTGGCCGGTGTGATAGGCGATCCAGCTGCCCATCCAGATCATCAGGTGTTGGTCATCGCCCTGATCGAAAAAGAGCAGGTCACCGGGTTTGGCCATGGCGCTTTCCCGGCCGAGCAGGCGACTGTTCTTCTGGATCAGGGCCTGGGCGGTGACGAAATTCTGCCGCTCACCGTCCAGCGTCGTCCAGCCGTTGAGCAGCGACCGCTGCACCGGCGCCAAGTCGAGCTCCGGCGGCAGGCGGCGGCCCGCCAAACCGTTTGCCCGCCGCCAGCGCGCATCGTGGCTACGCAGGGTTTCGGCCACCGCGAAGCGGGCCAGGCCGGCGCAGTCGCGATGGAACCAGCGGGGCGACGGACCGCGCTGGAGCTGGTCGGCAACGATGAAGGAGAGCCAGGCACGAAAACGGTCGGATTGCTCGCCGTCGAGCCAGCCAGCCGGCGCCGGGCGGTCGGCAGTCAGGGCGGCGGCCGGCCGCAACAAGCCGGACACGGCCAGGCCGCCAAGCAGCCCGAGCAGTTTCCGCCGAGCGCTCATCGGCCGCTGCCCTTCAGCGCCTTGAACTCGAGCGCCAGGAAACCATCGCCGTCGGCCGGGCCGGGCACCGCAACGGCGGCCGTCTGTTGCTTGCCCCAGGCCTCGAGACGCGGCCAGAGGCGGCTGCGCGCCACTTCCCGGAAAAAGGATTCCTCGTCGGCCGGCAACACTTCCTGGACTTCCGCCCGCAGCAGACGAGCCACCAAGGCCGGATCGACCACCAGCCAGCCCGCCCCCGCCAGGCCGGGCTCGTCGCCCAGGGCGGCAGCGCGCTTGGCGGCGACCGCGAGGGCGGCATCCACCAGGCGCCGATCGGGAGAAAAGAAAATCAACTCCCGGTGCCGGGCCAGGGCCACCGGGAAGGCACGTTCGCTGCCGCTTTCCTGGCGAAGTCCATGGCGGGAGGCGACGGTGGCGACATAGATCGGGTTCTTGTCATCCTGGCTGGCGACGGGCTCGGCCTTGGCCGACCATGCCTTTTCCGCCAGTTGGGCGAGCAAGGGCCCGGCCCCGGGCGGCAATTCCTTGCCCGAACGGGCGACGAAGAGCGGCGCGGCAAGGCGCGAATCGGCGTACCAGCAGACCGCGGCAATCGGGTCGAGGGCGGCCAGTGTCGGCTCGCTGGCCGCATCGTTGCCGAGCAGCGCGGCCAGCGGTGCCCTGGCAGCCGACCAGTCGACCGGCAGGGCACTACAGAAGGCGGCGCCGAGCGGCAGGGCCCGCCATATGGCTGCCGTGTCATGGCCACCCGGCAGGTACTTGGTATCGAGCCGCAAAGCGGCCCGCCAGCTACCGTTTTCATGGTCGAGGCGCAAACCGGCCAGGGCCGGCAGGAAATGCCCGTAATCGAGCGCGAAAGCGGCCTTGCCGATAACCAAGGAATGTTGTGCCGACTTTGCATAAGGCAGGCTGGCCTGCCAGGGGTGGCCGCCGTCCAGCAGATCGCCGAGCACCGCCTCGGCATCGCCGCTCAATTGGCCTTCTTCGTCAAGGGCCAGCCTGGGGTCGGAGAGAAATACCCAGTTCTCACCCCGCCCGGCGAAGGCGAGCGTGCGGCCAGCGCCGTAATCCAGGGTATAGAGGGTGACTTCGTCGCCCGCCAGGGAAAACTTGCCGGCTTGCTTCAGTTGCCGATCGTCGCCGGCAATCCTGGCCAGGGCTTCGGCCAACTTGCCCAGGGTGCCGCGCTCGAGCTTGGCGACGAAATGTTCCGGGCGCCCCTTGCCGGATCGCCACAAGCCGATTTCGGCCGGTGCGGCGAGCAGGCTGGCCAAAAAATGGTCGGCAAGGTCGAGGTCATGTTCATAGGCGAGGCGGCGCAGCGTTCCTTCGATCGACAAGCGGGCTTCATCTTCTTCATAGTGAAAGACCAGCTCCTCGTCGACCAAGCCGGCAAGAACCGGGGTCGCCGCGATGGCTTTCGGCAAATCCGCCAGATTGCGCGTCGCCAGCAACATCTCGGGATGGCGCAGATCGACCTGCAGGGGCGAAACCCCTTGGTAATGGGGCAGTCTATGCCAGTAGCGGTAAGCCCCAAAAGCCAGGCCCAGGGCAAGAAGGACGAGGAGAAGGTAGAACTTGCTGCGGCGCTGCCCAAGGGCAACGGGGATCGGCAGTTTCATGAGGCTGACCGGCTACGAAATTTGGAGGGCATATTGTATGCTTTATGTCATAAAACCCTACGCCTCTGCCGCAATTATTCTCCGGCCCTGGATGGCAACGGGAGAAAGGTCGATCGGGCCGTTCTCAAAAGCACGGGTTGCCCGCGAGCTTGGGCCGGATCGGCGGATCCGGTTCACGAAGGATTCCTTTCGCTTCCAAACGAGAAATACCGGTCAAATGCGACAGATTGACTGGCAAGATTCGGACGAAAATAGGCAGGCTGGCTTAAGCGACAGAAATCGACATAGAGGCTGCGTTTTGCCTGGATTATTAGCCGGACGCTCCACAGAGAAATACACAGAAGAGTTGGCTCAAGCGTCCCACCCACGCCAACCTTGCGGGAAATCCGCTCTCTATCGGCCAGACTTTACAAAGAGAAGTATGGCGAAGAGTTCGCCCAGGCATTGCTTGGACACAAGTCGGACAAGATGGCAGCGCTTTATCAGGACGAGCGCGATGGGTGGTTCAGGCCAAAAATCACAAAGTGATTTTCTTCACGTTTTCTTCCTGTTTTCTTCACCCCTATAAAAATCAACCAGTTAAGGCTAATGCACCGTACACACCATGCACGGATCAAATGATCGCACCACATGCTGCACCGTCGGCAGCGCACCTTCGCCGGCGGCTAAACCAACCAGGGCCAGTTCGAGTGGGCCGGGCTGGCCGGTGGCGTCGCGTGGCGAAAAGTTCCAGGTGGTGGGGGCGATGATCTGGTAGCGCTCGATGCGGCCGCGCTTGATGTTCAGCCAATGACCGAGGCTGCCGCGAGCCGCTTCGACGAGGCCGACGCCGCTGCCTTCATCGGGCAATTTGCCCTGGGCGCAGAAGGCTTCGCCGGGCCGGAGGGCCTGCACCCAGGCTTCCATGGCCGGCAAGACAAGAGCCAGTTCGAGCAGGCGGGCGACGACGCGGGCGACGACACTGCCGCCATCCCGGGCGACAAAATCGACCAGCAGCGGGTTGCCGGCGACAAGCTGGCGGGCCAGGGCGCCGACTTCGGCCGGCTGGCCGGCGTAGCGCGGTGCCTTGCACCAGGTATAGGCAGCGGCCTTGTCGGCGGCGACGATGGTTTCGCCATTCGCCGGATGGCGTGGCGGACTGTCGAGTAGCCAGGCGTGGGTGCTGTCTTCGGCAATCTGCGCGGCGTCGAAGGCGGCCGTAGCTCCCGACGCCCGGACACCGGCCGGGAACAGGGCGTAGGCGCCGTGCGAGAGGAAAACGTCGCCGGCCCGGCCGAGCTGGTCCAGACCGAGATCAAGTGCGGCCCTCAGGAAGGCCGGAAAATCGGCCACCCGGCCGTCCGCCCAGGCGAGCAGCGCGGCTTTGGAGTCGAGTTGGGCAACCGCCCCCAGATCGTCGCCGAACAGGCGTTTCTCCAGAAAACTGCGGAATTCGCGGAGCAGTGCCAGCAGACGGATGCGTTCGCCGGCCGTGATCGCCCGCGTGCTGCCGCCGGGCTGGATGGCCAGGCTGTGCGGCCAGCGCCCGGCGAGAAAGCCCATCAGCTTGAGAAAATTGGCCCGGGCCGTTAACACCTCGGCCGCCGCGTCGCCGGTGAGCGCCGTGAAACGCCGGGCGACGGAGCCGTACCAAGGGCGATCGGCGTAGGCCGGGCGGGCGAAATCGGGCATGAAGAAGAGGTAGAAATGCGTCAGGTGATCGGCCAGATTCTCGGTGGCCTGGATCAGTTGCCGGGCCAGCCGGCCGTTCGGCGGCAGCGTGATACCCATCGCGTCGGCCAGGGCCGCGGCAGCGGCCGCCGATTGCGCCACCGAGCAGATGCCGCAGATGCGCGGCACGATGGCCAGCGCGTCGAGCGCTGGCCGACCGACCAAGAGCTGCTCGAACCCGCGAAACAGCGGCGAATTGACCCGGGCTTGGCCAATCCGGCCGCCGTCGAGGTCGAGACTGATCTCGAGATCGCCTTCAACCCGGTTGAAGGGGCCAAGCACGATGCGACTCATTTGCTGCCCTTGCGGACGGCCGGGCGGACCACCGTATGATCGGCCCGGGCATTGTCGCGCACCCGTTTCGGCGTCGCCGACTTGGACAAGGCGGCAAGCGCCACGAACCAGGCCTTCGGCATGTCACTCGGCAAACCGATCGGAATGCCCGCCACCTTGGGCGTTTCCTGGAAGGCATGCCCGGGCGATTCGAACCCCGGCTCGGTACAGGCGATGCAGGCAAAGCCGCCGCGCAGGCAGGAACCGCTGCCGTTCCAGGCCCGCAGGTTGCAGTCGGCGTGGGCCTGGGTGCCCTTGCAGCCGAGGTTTTCCATCAGGCAGCCAAGGTCGGAGGGTTTCTCGGCGCTGGCCTTGAATTCGTAATATTCGTTGCGCGGGCAACCGTGGTGCACCAGTTCGCCGGCGTAGAACAACGGCCGCCCGAAGTCGTCGAGATCGCTGGCCGGCAGGCCTTCCAGGGCCAGTTTTTCCAGGGTATCGACGACCCAACCGGGATGCGTCGGACAACCGGCGATATTGACCACCGGCAAGCCGCCCTTCGAGCGGAAATCGGCGCCGAGCAGGCCGCCCGGGGTCTGCTCGTCGTACTGCAACCCACAGGCTTCCAGCGGATTGCCCGGCGTACTCGCCGAAAAGCCGCCGTAAGCCGTGCACGAGCCGATCGCGAAAACGTAGCTAGCCTGGCCCGCCAGACGTTCCACCCACTCGGTCAGGGGCCGGCCGTTGCCGGCCATCAGGTGGAATTTGCCGCTGCCGTTCGGGCCGCGCAGCATGGCCCCTTCGACGCACAACACGTCGAAGGGCGTTTGGCCCGCGGCACAGGCCTCAAGAATGGCCTGGGCTTCCTCGCCGCTGGCCTGCGCCAGCGCCGGGTGCCAGACGAACTCGATGCCGGCATCGCGCAATTCGTCGAACAGCGGCCGCGGCTCGGCACAGAGCAGCGACTGGGTACAGCCACCGCAACCGCCGCTTTGCAGCCAAAGCACTTTCATTCGTCCGACTCCAGGCCGTAACGCGCCAACTTGCCGCGCAGGCCGACGCGCGACAGACCGAGCTCGCGGGCCGCCCGCGACTTGTTGCCGCGATGGCGCAGCATGGCTTCGCGAACGACGTGCATCTCCAGGCGCTCCATGCGTTCCTTCAGACCGCCGCTCAGATTGGCGGCAGCCAGTGCCTCCTGCTCCGTCGTTTGCCGGCGGGCGTGATATTGCAGGATACGCGGCGCCAGCAGGTCGCTACCGAGCAGCGGCACATCGGCCAGCGCCACCAGGCGCAGGATTTCGTTCTGCAATTCGCGGACATTGCCCGGCCACGGGTAGGCGGCAATGCTTTGCAGTACCTCCTCGGCAAAACCGTCGATGGCCTTGTCCAGCGACTGGCAACTGGTTTTCAACAAATGCCGGGCGAGCAGTGGCAGGTCCATCGGCCGTTCGCGCAAGGGCGGCACATGCAGCGGAATGGTCGCCAGCCGGTAATAGAGATCCTCGCGGAAACGCCCGGTCCGCACGTCGTCTTCAAGATCGCGGTTGGTCGCGGCGATGATGCGCACGTCGCAGCTCACTACCCGGTTCGAGCCGAGCGGCCGGAATTCGCCTTCCTGCAGCACGCGCAGCAGCTTGACCTGGAAGGCTGGGCTGGTTTCGCCGATTTCGTCGAGGAACAGCGTGCCGCCGTCGGCCTGCTGGAACAGGCCGACCCGGTCGTCGACGGCGCCGGTGAAGGCGCCGCGCTTGTAGCCGAAGAGTTCCGATTCGAGCAGGGTATCGGGCAGGGCGCCGCAGTTCTCGGTGATGAAGGGCCGGCTGGCCCGCCGGCTTTCGTAGTGGATGGCGCGCGCCACCATTTCCTTGCCGGTACCCGATTCGCCGGTCACCATCACCGACAGGTCGTAGGGCGCGATGCGCTCGATCAGCGCGCACAGCACATTGAGTGGGCTGTTCGGGGCACGGATGAAACTGCCCAGGCCGAAACTGCTTTTGACCTTGTCCTGCTTGGCATCGACGCGCTTCCTGAGCACCGGCTCGGCGGTGCGCAGATCGAGCGACAGACGCTGGTTTTCCTGCTGCAGGCGCCACAATTCGGCGGCGCGCTGCAGGGTGAGGAGCAATTGCTCCGGCTGCCAGGGCTTCAGCAGGTATTGCCAGATGCCGGCTTCGTTGACGCCGCTGATAATGTCCTCGGCGTCGGTGTAGCCGGAGAGGATGATGCGCACGACATCCGGCCAGCGCTGGCGGACCTCCTTGAGAAAAGCGACACCGGTCGTCCCCGGCATACGCTGGTCGCAGAGCACGATGCGGATGGCGGCAGTGGCCATCTCGCGTTCCAGGACATCAATGCCTTCGGCCGCGCCGGAGGCGCAGAAGACCTCGAAATCCTCTTCCAGCGTCCGGCGCAAGGCTTCCTGTGAGCGCACCTCGTCATCGACGACAAGGACGGCCGGCAGTTTGCGCAGGCTGGTCGGATTCATGCCGGCGTTTTCCAGTCGAGGTCGCGGTGACGGGCGAGGTGGCGCGGCGTCCAGGAGTTCGGCGCGCGCGAGACGAAATGATAACGGGCGACGTGATAGGACGGATCAAAACCATAGAAATTGCGGCGCATTTCCTGCAATTCCTCGGCCCGCCATACGGCCAGCGGCTTGGCGGCTTCGTCGGCCTGCCGTTGGGCGGCCTTGGCGGCGAGACGAGCGGCGAAATCCGGGCCAGCGGCCAATTCGGCAGCGCGGCGGGCGACATCGACGGCAAAGCCGGGGCCGGGCAGACAGGCATCGTAAAAACCCAGCTCGACGGCTTCCGGCGCCGTCATCGGCAGCCGATGGCGCATGATCGCCCGCGCCCCGTCCACGCCGACGCGCGGCGGCAACAGGTAGGTCCAGAATTCGGAACCGAAGAGGTTGCCCATGTTCTTGTAATGCGGGTTCAACATGACGCCGTCGCGGACCCAGACGAAATCGGCGGCGCGCGCCAGGAAACAGCCGCCGGCCCCGGTATTGCCGCCGACCGCGGCGACCGTCAATTGCCGCGAACAACGCAGGATGGCTTCGGCCAGATCGTCGATGGCGTTGATATTGGCCCAGGATTCGTCGGACGGACTTTCCGCGGCCTCAATGGTATTGAGATGTATGCCGTTCGACCAGAAATCGCTGCCGCCGCGCAGCACGATGACTTGCGTCGGCTGCGTCGTCGCCCACGCGAAGGCTTCGGTCAGGCGCCGGCATTGCGCCGTACTCATCGCCCCGTTATAGAAATCGAAGGACAGGAAGCCAACGCCGGCCGCTTCTTCGTAGGCGATGTCCTGCCAGGTCGGGACCGGCGACTTGCGCCAGCCCGGCAAAGGCAGTTCCGGCAAATTGCCGGCTTCGGGGAAAGCCAGCGTCGTCGGCAGCTTGATGCCGCCGGCGCGTTTGACGTGGCCGATCCACACGGCGCCGTCGACCGTGGCGCGACAGATGGCCGTTTCCCGCCGCCCGAGCAGTTCGCCCGGAGCGCCGCGCAATTCCGCTTCCGGCCAGGCGTCGAAGAGATGGCAGGGCTGGCCGAACAATTCGTCGCTCACCCCGGGGAAACCGTCGGCCGCATTGAGTTTGGCCAGGATCACCGCGCTGCTCGCCGTCGCCCAGTCCACGGCCCGATCGCTCTGCCGCATCGGGGCATGCGGCCGACCGGGGACGCGCTGCGCCGTGAAGCTGCCGCTTTCGTAACGCTCGACCGCGCACAGCACGGCCTGCACCGCCGCCTCGGTCGTCTCATGACGATACAGCGACGCCTTGCGGGCAGCGCGCAGCGGAAAGAGCGCCGAGGCCCAGACCGGGCCTGCATCCATTTCGGCCTCGGCCTGCAGCACGGTCACGCCCCACTCCGGCTCGCCGTTCTGGATCGCCCAGTCCAGCGCCGATGGACCGCGATCGCCGGGGCTACCGGGATGGACGACCAGGCAGACGTGGCGCGACCAGATCGCTTCCGGAATCGCCCGCTTGAGGAAAGGGGCAATGATCAGATCGGGCTTGAAGAGCGCCACGGCTTCCTCGCTGACCGCATCGGCGATATCGAATTCGATGCTGATTTGGTGGCCACGCCGACCCAGTTCGCAAAAAAGACGCTGGGCAAGGCTGTTAAAAGCGTGTGTCAAAAAAAGAATTCGCATGCTGTTAGGGTATTTTCAGGGGTATGCAAAAGAAATGGGGCCAGTAACCATGCACCTTTGAGGGGCAAAGAAGGCTGTCTAGCCCAATGGATATATTACCTTCGCGATATTTTTCAATTAGTTAGCTTTGACTACTATGTGTGCTGTCTTGAAATATAACCAGGGGGATCATCATGCAAGGTCAACGGAAACGTGCCGAATCGCCGAAAGTACGGACATATCGTGCGCCGCGCCCGGAATATACCGCCGCTGTACGCTACCTCGACGGAAGTCGCGACATCTTCCACGTTCGCAACGCCGACGACATGGCCGATGCCCGTGCCCTGGTGATCTCGGAACTGGGCGAGGTACGCTCGCTGGTCATCGCCCTGCGCCACTGATCCCTCCCTTCAGCAAATCCGCGGTAGCTGCTCGCCGGACAACCAGTCCACGATCCGCTTGCCGCCGAAACCGGTAGTCATCTGCACGAAATGATGGGCGTCTTCGTGCACCCGGCCAACGATGGCGGCCGCAGCGCCCAGCGGATGGGCGCGCATGGCGGACAATAATTTCTCACCATCCGCTGCGGCGCAAATTGCCACCAGCTTGCCTTCGTTGGCGACATAAAGCGGATCCAGACCAAGGAATTCGCAGGCCGCATGCACCGCTGGCTGCACCGGAAGCGCCTTTTCCTGCAACATGATGCCGACGCCGGACTGGGCGGCGATTTCGTTCAAAGTGGTGGCCAGGCCGCCGCGCGTCGGATCGCGCAATACATGAATCTCGGCCCCGCTCGCCCGCATCGCGGCAATCAGGCCATGCAGCGCCGCCGTGTCGGAAACGATGGGCGACTCGAACCCCAGGCTCTCGCGCTCGGCCATGATCGCCATGCCGTGATCGCCGAGGGTGCCGGAAACCAGCACCACATCGCCCGGCCGGGCGCCGCGCCCGGACAATTCCATGCCCGGCGCGACGACGCCGACACCGGTGGTGGTGATGAACACCCCGTCGCCCTTGCCGCGCTCGACCACCTTGGTATCGCCGGTCACCACCGGCACGCCCGCCTCCTGGCTCGCCGCCGCCATGCTTTGCACGATGCGCGCCAGATCGGCCAGGGGAAAGCCTTCCTCGAGAATGAAGCCGGCCGCCAGATAGAGCGGCGTCGCGCCCATCATCGCGACGTCGTTGATCGTGCCGTGTACCGACAGGCAACCGATATCGCCCCCTGGGAAAAACAGCGGCGAGACGACATGGCTATCGGTCGCCATGACCAGTTTGCCGGCGCCCGGGGCGGGCAGCAGCGCGCCGTCATCGCCCTGGGCGAGGTATTCGTTGCCGAGGTATTTGGCGAACAGTTCTTCGATCAGTTGCGCCATGGCCCGGCCGCCCGAGCCGTGGGCCATGTCGACCTGGCCGTGTTTGATGTCGAGGGGACGGATGTAGGTTTTGCGGGTTTGGGTCATGGGAGGGGGATTGAACTTTTTTTCAGTTGATGGTCCGGAGTCTCGGCTACGGTGGGTGCTGAGTTTGTTTTACGTGGGGGCTCCGCCTTGCGGGCGGGCGTACTTTCTTCTTGCTTCGCCAAGAAGAAAGTAGCCAAAGAAGAAGGCGACCCCAGGCTACGCGGTCGGCTGCGCCGACTCCCCTGCGCTACTCGGCACTGGCGGGCGCACCCCAAGAGTACTTCCTCACGATGCTGCGCATCGTTCAGGGCGCTGCGGAACTCGGGGCTACGCCCCTCAGACAGTCCTCGCGCTTTTTCCGCCAGCACCTGCGTTGCTCGGCGCTCCACATGGGGACCCGGAAAGGCGTCGCCGCCGAACCGGCAATATTCGTTTTTGCGGATTTCCAGCAATCGGCCGCTAAAAAAGGTCACTTTTTGTTCTTGGGCAGAGCCATCGTTCCATGACGCCTTTCGGGTCCCCATGAGAGGCGCTGAGCAACGCAGGCGGTCTGGGGGCTTTCGGTTTGCGTTGTCTGAGCCACAGGCGAGTTTAGCAAGCCGCCCAGACTGCCGAGTAGCGCAAAGGACCCGAAGGGCGCCGACCCTGGGGTCGCCTTTTCTTTGCTTACTTTCTTTTGGCGAAGCAAAAGAAAGTAAGACGCCCCGCAGGGCGGAAAACAGCGGTTCCGCCAGAGACAAATGCCTACCGGCGCAATACCGCCAGCTCATTGCACCACATCCTTGTACCGCCCATACGTGTAATGCGCCGCACAAGCCCCCTCGGAAGACACCATGCATGAGCCGACCGCGTTTTCCGGCGTACACACCGTGCCGAACAGCTTGCAGTCCTGCGGCCGCTTGACGCCCCGCAGGATCGCCCCGCATTCGCAGGCCTTGTGGTCGGCCACCGGCTGGTAGTCGAGCGGGAAACGCTTTTCGGCATCAAATTCGGCAAACTGGCTGCGGATACGCAACGCCGAGTAAGGCAGCACATTGAGGCCCCGCCATTCGAAACTCTTGCGCATCTCGAAGACTTCGGCCACCAATTGCTGCGCCTTCTTGTTGCCATCGCGATCGACCGCCCGCGAAAACTCGTTCTCGACCTCGGCGCGGCCTTCGTTGACCTGACGGATCAACATGCGGATGGCCTGCATGACGTCGAGCGGCTCGAAGCCGGCGATGACCACCGGTTTGCGATATTCCTCGGCGAAAAATTCGTAGGGCCGGCTGCCGATGATGGTCGACACGTGTGCCGGGCCGATGAAGCCGTCGAGCGGCACGGTGCCCCACTGGCGCACCTCCGGCGATTCGAGAATGCTGGCGATGGCCGACGGCGTCAGGACATGGCAACACAGGACGGAAAAATTCTTCAGGCCGAGGGCAGCCGCCTGCTTGATCGCCACTGCCGTCGGCGGCGTCGTCGTTTCGAAACCGATGGCGAAAAAGACGACCTGTTTTTCCGGATATTTCTCGGCCAGGGCGACGGCATCGGCGCTCGAATACACCATCCGGATGTCGCCGCCCTTGGCCTTGGCCTTCATCAGCGACAGGCTGTCGGAGGCCGGCACGCGCAGGCAGTCGCCGTAGGTGCACAAGGTGACGCCCTGTTCGAGCGCCAGGCGGATCGCCTGATCGACCCGACCGATCGGCAAGACGCAGACCGGACAACCGGGCCCGTGGATCATCCGAACGTTGTCGGGCAACAGGTCGGTGACGCCGTAACGGGAAATGGCGTGCGTGTGACCGCCGCAGAATTCCATGAAATGGTAGCGGCGGGTCGGATCGGCCTCGGCCCGGATGGCTTCGGCCAGACCCTTGGCCACCTCGCCATCGCGGAATTCGTCGATATATTTCATCACTGGGTGATCAGCGCGTTGACCTGACTGAGTTCGGCGAACAGCGCCAGGGTCTTGGCCGCCTCTTCCGGATCGAGCTTGTTTAGCGCATAGCCGACATGCACGATGACATAGTCGCCAACCGCCACGTTATCGACCAGCGACAGCGAAATTTCCTTGCGCACGCCGGCCAGATCGACCACCGCATTGTCACCTTCGCGCAGTTCAACGACTTGCGCGGGAATTGCCAGACACATTTTTCATCTCCTTGAACATCGCCCGCGCCACCCAGCCCTGGCCCAGCGCCAACCCACCATCGTTGGGCGGTGCCTGCCGCGCTTCAAGCACGGTTAATCCGGCGGCGGTCAAAACTGGCCGCAGCGCCGCCATCAATAGTGCATTCATCGCACAGCCGCCGCCAACAACAATTTTTGCCAGCTTCTCGCGAGTCGCCATTTCCAACACCCATTCTGCCAGCCCGGCAGCCACCGTGGCATGAAACAAGGCCGCCCCCTGGGCCGCATCTTCGGCATCGAGCAAGGCGGCGAGCAGCGGGGAAAAATCGAGAACCCCGCTGTTTAGCGCGAAACCGCCGGGCAAGGGGAGCCATGCCTGGTGGACTGCGGCCAGGCCTTCCAGTTCCATCGCCGCCTGCCCTTCATAGGAAGAAATGTCTCGCCAGCCGAGGAGGCCGGCCGCCGCGTCGAACCAGCGGCCGAGGCTGGAGGTCGGCGGGCAACGCAGGTCGCGGGCCAGCATGGTCAGCAAGGGCGCCGCGTCGCGCTGCGGATAGTGCTGGTGCAGCCAGCCGGCGATCCGTTCTTGCTGGCCGCCGTCGTACAGTGCCGACAGCGCCATGCGCCAGGGTTCGCGCGCCGCCCGGTCGCCGCCGGGCAGGCGCAGCGGCCACAGATGGCCGAGTCGCGTACAGGCCGCGCCGGCGACGCGCAGCAATTCGCCACCCCAGGCCCCGCCGTCCGGCCCCAGCCCGACGCCATCTATGGCCAGACCGAGAACCGGCTCGTTGATCCCGTGTTCGGCGCAGATCGCGGCGATATGGGCGTGATGATGACCGACGGCGAGCGCCGGCACGCCGAGCTCCTCAGCCAGCCGGAGCGCCAAGTGCGTCGAGGGAAAATCCGGATGCAGATCGTGGGCGATCAGGTCGGGCCGGACCTCGAGGATGCCCAGCAAATGCCCCACCGTTTCTTCGAGAAAGCCGATTGCCGCGGCATTGTCGAGACCGCCGACATGCTGCGAGAGGAAGGCTTCCCGGCCTTTCAGCACGCACACCGTATTTTTCAGGAAACCGCCCAGCGCCAGCACGCTCGGCCCGCCCTTGGCCAGCGCGATCGGCACCGGCACGTAGCCGCGCGCCCGGCGGATGAACAGCGGGCCGGCCCGGAGCACCGAATCGTCGCAGCGCACGACGATGTCGCGATCGTGCAGCAAATAGGCGTCGGCGATGCCGGCCAGGCGGTTCAGGGCCTCGTCGTTGCCGGTGACCAGCGGCTCGCCGTGTGGATTGGCGCTGGTCATCACCAGCAGTAGTTCATTGGCGTCCTTGAGCCAGTCGGTGCCCCTCGGCCGGCCCGCCACTTCGTGCCAGAGCAGCAGGTGCAGCGGCGTGCTGGGCAGCATGACGCCGAGCCAGGGCAGGCCGGGAGCAATGCCGGGCAGCTCGCTGGCGCCTTTCGGGCAAAGCACGATGGGCGCGGCGGTACTGCGCAGCAGGTCCAATTCGGCTTCGCCGATCTTGGCAAAAGCGGCCAGCACGGCGGCATTCAGACCCATCACGGCAAAGGGCTTGGCCTCGCGCTGCTTGCGCTGGCGCAATTCGGCCACAGCTTCAGCATTGCGCGCGTCGCAAGCGAGATGGAAACCGCCCAGGCCCTTGAGCGCGACAATTTTGCCGGCCTGCAGTAGGCGCAAGGTTGCGGCGAAGGGATCGCCGGCCAGCGCCTGGCCGGCTGCATCGAGCAAACACAACTGCGGGCCGCAGGCCGGACAGCAGGTAGTTTCGGCGTGGAAGCGGCGATCGGCCGGATTCGTATATTCAGCCTCGCAAGGTGGGCACAGCGGAAAACCGGCCAGACTGGTCTGCGCCCGGTCGTAGGGAATCTTGCGGCTGACGGTGTAACGCGGGCCGCAGTGGGTGCAGGTGGTAAAGGCGTAGCGCCAGCGGCGGTTGGCCGGGTCGCACAGATCGGCCAGGCAGTCCGGACAGAGCGCGGCATCCGGGCCGATGGCGGTGGCAATCGCGCCGGCAACGCTGTCGAGAATGACGAACCCTTCGCCAACGACCTCGCCGGACTCGCTGTCGATGCCGTCGATACGCGCCAGGCGCGGCGCTTCCGTCGGCAAACGGGCAATGAATTCGGCGAGCCGCGCCCCGGCCGCCGCAATACTCACCCCGGCGCCATCGTTGCGCACCCAGCCGGAGAGGCCGAGTTCATTGGCCAGCCGCCAGACGTAGGGCCGAAAGCCGACACCCTGGACCAGGCCACGCACGCGAAAAAGCCGAGCAGACATTACCGCACCCAATAAGCCAAAGCCGGCAGTTTAAGCCGCTAATGCCCGCCGACGATAATTCGCCCGCCGATGGCCGTGCGAATTACAATGCAGGCCGAATATCCGACCACTATTATTGTTGTCCTCCTTGTCCTTGCTTACAGACCAAGATCCCGTTCAAGAGGAACGCGCGCTCAAGCCCCAATGTCTGAGCATCGACCTGGAAGTCGGGCGCAATAGCGCCGTTATCCATCAATTCGCCGCCTTGCGCGGCGATACCGGCGACAGCCTGAGCTTCCCACCCGGCAAACTGACCGCCGCCATTGCGGCGCTGGACGGCCTGGCGGATGGCGCGGCCTTCCTGCTCGGCCACAACCTGATCGCCTTCGATCTGCCGCATCTGCGCGCCGTGCAGCCCAATCTGCGCCTGCTCGGCAAGCCGGTGATCGACACTTTGCGCCTCAACCCGCTGGCTTTCCCGAAGAATCCCTATCACCACCTGGTCAAGCATTATCAGGATGGCCAACTTCTCGGCAACCGCAAGAACAACCCCCTCCTCGATGCCGAGTTGGCCCTACAGGTTTTCTGCGACCAGGAACGGAGTTTCCGCCAACTGCAGAAAACCTCGCCCGACCTACTGCTCGCCTGGCACTGGTTGACGACGCGTGACGAGAGCGTTTCCGGGTTCAATCGCTTTTTCATGACGGTGCGTGGTCGTGGCCCAAAGGTACTACCGGCCACCGAAGCCAACGCCAAAGCCGCACTGCAGCGCCTGCTCGCCGGCAAGAGCTGCACACTGGCCGCCCGGCGGATCGTCGACGCCGCCGCGCAACTGGCCTGGCCCTTGGCCTATGCGCTGGCCTGGCTGTCGGTGGCCGGTGGCAATTCGGTGATGCCGCCCTGGGTCCGCCATCAGTTTCCCGAGGCCGGGAGGCTGGTCCGCCAACTGCGCGACATTTCCTGCGGCGATCCCGATTGCGCCTGGTGCCAGCACGAACACGACGCGCGCCAGCAATTGCAGCACTGGTTCGGCAAAAGCTACGATTTCCGGCCCGAGCCGCTCGATCAGGCAAGCGGCCGGCCGCTGCAGCAGGTCATTGTCGAATGCGCCATGCGCGGCGAACATAACCTCGGCATTCTGCCGACCGGCACCGGCAAGTCCTTGTGCTACCAGATTCCGGCGCTGTCGCGCTTTGTCCGCACCGGCGCGCTGGCGGTGGTCATTTCGCCGCTCGTCGCGCTCATGGAGGACCAGGTCAAGGGCCTGCGCGAACGCGGCATCGAATGCTGCGCGGCAATCAACGGCCTGCTTTCCATGCCGGAGCGGGCCGACGTGCTCGAACGCCTGCGCCTGGGCGACATCGGCATCCTGCTCATTGCCCCCGAGCAGTTGCGCAATCGCAGCGTGCGCAAGGTACTGGCGCAGCGCGAAATCGGCGCCTGGATTTTTGACGAGGCGCACTGCCTGTCGAAATGGGGACAGGATTTTCGGCCGGATTACCGCTATGTCGCGCGTTACATCCGCGAATCAGCAGACAGCAGCCCGGGCAATGAGTTGCCGCTAATCCAATGCCTGACAGCCACCGCCAAGCCGGAAGTGGTGGCCGACATCATCGACCATTTCCGGGAAAAGCTGGGCATCGAGATGCGCCTGCTCGACGGCGGTGCTGAGCGCAAGAACCTGCAATTTGCCGTCATCCAGACCACGGCAGCGGAAAAATTCGACCAGGTCGCCCGCCTGGTCGCCGAGGAGCTGCCGCCCGAAGTCTCCGGCGGCGCCATTGCCTATTGCGCGACACGCAAGCAGACCGAAGAGCTCGCCCGTTTTCTCGCCGACAAGGGGCTGGCCGCCGCGCCCTACCATGCCAGGCTGCCACCGGAAACCAAGAAGGAAACCCAGAAAGCCTTCATCGCTGGACGCTTGCGCGTCATCGCCGCGACCAACGCCTTCGGCATGGGCATCGACAAATCGGATGTCCGCCTGGTCGTGCACGCCGACATTCCCGGTTCGCTGGAAAACTATCTGCAGGAAGCCGGGCGGGCCGGCCGCGACCGCGCGGCAGCACGTTGCGTGCTGCTCTACGTGACCGACGATGTCGAGCGCCAGCACAGCATGTCGGCGGCTTCCCGCCTGTCGCGGCGCGACATCCAGAGTGTCCTGCGCGCCCTGCGCCAGTTGCAGCGCAAGAAGAATCGCGATGCGGCCATCGTCGTCACCGCCGGGGAAATTCTCGACGAAGACGAGGAAGGCAGTTTCAAGCGCGATATCGCCACCGACGACACCCGCGTGCGCACCGCCATCGCCTGGCTGGAAGAAGCCTGCCTGGTACGGCGCGAGGAAAACAGCGTGCAGATTTTTCCGTCGGCGCTGCGCGTCAAGGATCTGGCCGAAGCCGAAGACAAGCTGGCAGCGCACATTCCGGCGGCAGCCGAGCGAAAAAAGTACCTGAATCTGCTGCAAATCCTGATGTGCGCCCCGGCCGACGAGGGCATCACCACCGACGAACTGATGGCCAGCGCCGGCTTCGATTCCGATGCCTTGCGCCAGGCCCTGCATCTTTTCGACGCCGTCGGTATTTCGAGCAACGATACCGGCATGACGGCCTTTCTCCATGTCGGCGTCGAACAGGCCTCGAAGAAGCGTTTCGAGGCCGCCGCCACGCTGGAAAAGGCGCTCATCGCGGCGCTGCGCGCCACGGCACCGGACGTCATTGCCGGCGAGGGCTATCCGCTCAATCTGCGCCTGCTCGCCCAACAGTTGAAGGACGAGGGCCATAGCGAGGCCTTACCGCAATGGCTGCGCCAGATCATCAAGGGGCTTGAGGGTGACGGGCGCGACAACCCGGACGGTCGCGGTAGCCTGGCACTGAAGCGCGCCAGCGATCCGGAAACCGTGCATGTCACCCTCAACCGCACCTGGCATGCCCTCGAGAAAACGGCGGAACTCCGCCGGACCGCCGCTAGCCGTTTGCTCGACCACTGGCTGGCCTGCCTGCCCAATGGTGCGCGCGGCGTCGATCTGCTCGCTGAAACAACCCTCGGCAAGCTCACCGCCAGCGTCAGCGGGGACAGCCTGCTTGCCGCTGAAATCGCCGATATGCGCAAACTCGTCGAGCGCGCCCTGCTCTGGCTGCACGAGCAGGAGGTGCTGCGCCTCAACAAGGGTCTGGCGATTTTCCGCACGGCCATGACCCTGCACCTCGAAAGCAACTGGAAACTGCAATTCGAGAAGAGCAATTACCAGCCCCTGCAACTGCACTACAGCGAGCTGACGCGGCAGATCCACATCATGGCGGAATACGCCGAACGCGGCATGCAGCGCATCGCCGATGCCGCGCAACTGGCCCTCGACTATTTCCGCCTGCCGCGCGACGAATTCTGTCAGCGCTGGCTACCCGAGCGGGCCGATGAACTAACCCGGCAAACGACACCGCAATCCTGGGAAGCCATCGTCGAAACGCTGGCCAAGCCGAGCCAGCGCGCCATCGTCACCGACGAACGGGAAAACACCAATGTGCTGGTCCTGGCCGGTCCCGGCTCGGGCAAGACGCGGGTGCTGGTGCATCGCATCGCCTATCTGGTGCGCATGCGCCGGGAGAATCCGCGGGCCATCCTGGCGCTCGCCTACAACCGCCACGCCGCGCTGGAAATCCGCCGGCGTCTCGGCGAGCTGATCGGCGACGATGCGCGCGGCGTTACCGTATTGACCTGTCACGCCCTGGCCATGCGCCTGGTCGGCGCCAGTTTCGCCGAGCGCCGGGAGCAGGATGACAACGATTTTGAGGCGGTCCTCAACGAAGCCACCGCCTTGCTCGAAGGGCGCGGCCTGCCACCGGAAGACGCCGACCAGCAGCGCGACCGCCTGCTCGCCGGCTTCCGCTGGATACTGGTCGACGAATATCAGGACATCGGTCCCGGCCAATATGCGCTGATCTCGGCCCTGGCCGGCAGGAAGCGCAGCGACGAGGACGGCCGGCTCAACCTCTTCGCGGTCGGTGACGACGACCAGAACATCTACGCCTTCAACGGCGCCTCGGTCGAATTCATCCGCCGCTTTGCCGAGGATTACCAGGCGCAGACGCAGTTTCTCGTCGAAAACTACCGCTCGACAGCGCACATCATCGCGCTCGCCAATGCCCTGATCGCCGGGGCGACGACGCGCCTGAAACAAGCCCAGCCGATCCGCATCAACAGTGCCCGCGCCCGCTCAGCGGCCGGCGGCGACTGGCAAAGCCGCGACAGCGTCGGGCAGGGCCGCGTACAAATCCTGCCGGCAGGCCGCAACGCCGAGCAACAGGCGATGGCCGTGCTGACCGAAATACAGCGTCTGCTGCCGCTCGGCCTCGACCTGAGCAAGACTGCCGTCATCGCCCGCCAATGGAAGTTTCTCGACCCCTTGCGCGCCGCCTGCACCGGCCTGGGACTGCCAGTCAGCATGGCCGACGAGGAAGCACCGCCCCTCTGGCGCCTGCGCGAAACCCAGGCCTTGCTGGCCTTTGCCGAAGCCCACGGACAACTGATCAAGGCGGAAATCCTGCAAGCCTGGTTTGCCGGGCGCAGTGCGGAGGGCTGGTCGGGTTGCCTGCAGGAAGCCATCGCCGCCTTTGCCGAAGATAGCCAAGGCGCCGAAGTGTCGCTATCCTATTTCCGCGACTGGCTGGCCGAATGGGGACGCGCCAGCCGGCGGCGGCAAAACGGCTTGCTGCTCCTCTCCGCACACCGTGCCAAGGGGCTGGAATTCGATCATGTCTTCGTGCTCGACGGCGAATGGCATAAGCAGAACGGTGAAGACTTCGCTGCCACGCGCCGCCTCTACTACGTCGCCATGACTCGAGCCCGGCAAACGCTGACCCTGGCGCGCCTGGATGCTGCCAATCCGCTCCTCGACCACCTGCCGGACAGCCCGGCCCTGTTGCGTCGGCCGCCGACGCAATGGCTACCTGAACCGCCAGGCTTGCATCAGCGCATTCTGCTGCCCGCGCTACGTGAAATTGACCTTGGCTTTGCCGGCCGAAAGAAACCCGCCGATGCCGTGCACCGCCACCTTGCCGCCTTGCAGGTCGGCACCGCCTTACATCTGGTCAGTGACGGCGGCGAGTACCGCCTGCTGACGCTCGACGGTCACGCCGTCGGTCGTCTTTCCCAGCGCAATTTCACCCCGCCAGAGGGCCTGCACTGCATTGCCGCGACGGTACGCGCCATCATCACCTGGCGCCGCCGCGACACACCTGCCGAGTATCTGGAAAGCTGCCGCTGTGAGCGCTGGGAAGTGGTTTTGCCGAAACTGGTGTTTGCGCCGTAGAGGGTAGCGAAAATTTTGGAGCTTGGTGTAAATGCCGACAGCATTCATTGAGCTCAAATATAATGCAGCAGATTGTTGAACGGTCACTGCAGTTGGAATTACAAATGCCATTTACTGGATTAAAATACAGTACCCGCACATTTATCTTGGCTGCACCCACGGGAGAAAACTGATGGCTTACGAACTGACCGACGAACAACGTGACCGATACCGCGCTACTGCCATCCGCTCCCAGCTAAGGAAGCAGGAACTGCTGCGTTTTCATGTCGAGGATGCTGAAGACGGCAATCACCAGCGCTTCGGCGAACGTCTCGACGTCAATGAACTGATGCCTCAATTGGCTCCCAACGGTCTCACCAGCCTGTCCCTTTTTTCCGGGGGCGGCGGACTTGACCTTGGCTTCGAACGCGCGGGTTACAAACACTCCGCCTCCTTTGAAATTCTCGACATTTGCGGCGAGACTCTTCGCGCGAACAGGCCAAGCTGGGATATCCACGCCGGAACTGAAGCGGGTGACGTACGCGCGGCACGCTTCACGCCCTTTCGCGGTGTCGACGTTGTGCACGGCGGGCCGCCCTGCCAGCCCTTCTCCGTTGCCGGAAAACAAGCAGGCGCGGATGATCCCCGAAACATGTGGCCCGACTTCGTCCGCTGCGTTCTGCAAACACGGCCACGAGCCTTCGTGGCAGAAAATGTCCCGGGATTACTTGACCGCAAATTCGAGTCATTCGTCCGCGACAACATTCTGACCCCTCTGGAGAATCATTACACGGTCTTTCGATTCAAGCTGGCAGCCCATGAGTTCGGGGTTCCGCAGGCTAGACGACGGGTTTTCTTCGTCGGCTTTCGTTCGCAACGTGATACCGCTCGCTGGCTTCAACCCGTTTCAACACACGGCGAAACCGACACCTTGTTCGGTGCGTTGCAGCCTTTCAATCTCGCGCGCCAGAGTCTGGGACTTCCGGAGATAGGTTTCGATCAAGTTTCACCAACCCTGCGCTCGGGTTTCACCGGCCCGCGCAACACAACCGGCGTTCTAAACAGCAAAGCTGCACTGAATATCTGGAATCAGTTGCGAGTCTGGCCGAATGGAGTCCAGCCAACGCACTCCATGGCGCGCGCCTATCCCCCGGAAAACGGCCATTTCCGAATGTCAGTCGCAGATTGCGCACTCTTGCAAGGCTTTCCCAGTGACTGGCGGTTCAGCGGTGCGGTTTACCAAGCACTTGGCCAAATCGGAAACAGCGTCTGCCCCCCTGTTGCCTATGCCGTAGCACGCCAGGTTGCTCGTGCGCTCGGAGTCGCTTGATGCCGGTACAAGACGACGAACGAGAGCGCGAACTGGTCCGCATGTTCAACCTCGACTGGGATCCCAGCCACCAACGAGCCGGGGTTGATGCCATATTGAGTCTTGTCCTGCCTGACAGGCAGATCAGTTTCGAGGTCGAAGTAAAATCCACCACCGGGACTACGGTTTCGACGGCTCGCGACGTTGGGATGGAACACATCGAAAAATGGCGTAGGAAACTGTTCGTCATTGGCTTCTACTCCAAGGAAGCCCGGCGCCCTGAACTGCAACGCTGCCTTTGCCTGACACCGCTGGACATGGAGCCATGGATAGCAGCTATCGAAACGAAGATCATGATCGATTTCAAGCTTGCCGCTTGCGCCTCCCGCCGGCTCGGACTTGAAGACTTGTTCGAGGTCTGCGGCAAACAGGAAACCTACTCTTTGGAAGATGCCCGGCGCTTACACAAGCAACAGTGGAGCGCCGAGGAATACAGTGCCGCGCTGGATACTGTCGAAGCTGGGCAACAGCGGATATCGCAGTCGAAAATGCTGGAAATTCTCAGCTTGCGCTCAAAATACATCGCTGAACGCGGCGCCACGCTGAACAACCCTCACATTTCCAAGGCACACTTGGAGCAGTTTGCCGGCACGAATCGGGAAATTCCTGGCCCCAACTGGGCTGAAACCATTCGGCGGATCGCCACCACCTTCGCGCAAGACAATCCCGGCCACGCTGCAATACAGGACGGGCAGCGCTAGCATTCTCCTCCTGGCCCAAGTAAAACCGGGCCAATCCCATGTAATAGGCATTCACGGCAAGTGAATACGTATGCGGGCTCAACCCAACTGCGGATATTTTGTCCTTTTCTGGCTATTTCCCGGCCAGTTGCCGTTCCAGTTCGGCCACCCGCCGCTTCAGCCCGTCCACCGTTTCCGAACGCTTGCCGCGCTGCGCTTCCAGGCCGGCGGCGATCCAGTCCAGCCAGGCGCTCAGGCCGTCGCCGGTGCTGGCCGAGACGCGGAAAATGGTCAGGTCCGGATTGACACGGCGGGCGTTGGCTTCGGCCAGGTCGGCGTCGTATTCGAGATAGGGCAGCAGGTCGCACTTGTTGAGCAGCATCACATCGGCAGCGCGGAACATGTCCGGGTATTTGAGCGGCTTGTCCTCGCCCTCGGTCACCGAGAGGATGGCCACCTTGTGCTGCTCGCCGAGATCGAAGGCGGCCGGGCAAACGAGGTTGCCGACATTCTCGATGAGGAATAGCGACTCGTCGGCCGGTTTGAGTTTCTCCAGGGCGTGGCCGACCATGTGCGCATCGAGATGGCAGCCTTTGCCGGTGTTGATCTGCAGGGCCGGCACGCCGGTGGCGCGGATGCGTTCGGCGTCGTTGGAAGTCTGCTGGTCGCCTTCGACAACGCTGATGGCGACCTTGTCTTTCAGGAGTTCGATGGTTTTGACGAGCAGCGTCGTCTTGCCGGAACCGGGACTGGACACCAGGTTCAGGGCGAAGATGCCGCGATCGTCGAAACTCTGCCGGTTTTCGCCGGCGTAGCCGTTGTTCTTCGACAGGATATCCTGCTCGATCTGCACCATGCGCGCCTGGCTCATGCCCGGCACGTGGGCGTGGGCCGGACCGCTGCCGTAATCGAGATCGCCGCCGACACCGTGGGCGTGCAGATGTTGCTCGTGGCTGTGGGCATGCTCGCCATCGTGGCCGTGGGCATGACTATGTACGCTGCCGTCGGCGTGCTGGTGACTGTGGGCATGCACACCGAGCGGCGCTTCGTCGTGGCTGTGACTATGCTCATCGGCATGCTCGTGGGCATGGCTATGGGCCGTACCGTCGGCATGCACGTGCGTGTGCTCGTGCGCTTCACCCTCAATGCGCGTTTCTCCCGCGCCACAACCGCAAACTGTACACATCGCCGATCTCCTTCTCGAATTACTCGATTTCTATTTCCTTGACCCGCATTTCCGTGCCGCTGGTCGGCTGCACCTGGTGACTGCCACATTGCGGACAGCAACCGAAAACCTCTTCCATGGGCACGCGGGCGCCACACGGCATGCACCAGCCAATGCCCGGCACGGCGACGATTTCCAGCGCCGCGCCATGGGCAATGCTACCGTGAGTCACGGCTTCAAAGCAGAATTTCAACGCCTCCGGTTCGACCGAGGACAGACGACCGATTTCCAGCACCACCAGTTTCACCTTGTGCGCCTGTTCGCGGCGGGCCGTATCTTCGACCAATTGCAGCACGCCTTCGGCCAGCGACATCTCATGCATTGTTCAACTCCACGACATAGGGCAGGCAGGGATCAAGGGCCAGCACCGCCTGCTCCAGCCCGTGCTGCGCCGCGCCCTGGTCGGTGAACTGCCGGCCGGCAAGTAATGCGTTCAGGGCACCGCCATCGGCAAAATAACAATCGGTCGGCGACCAGACCCGGTAATTCCGGACCCTTCCGTCAGCGACATGCACGGCATGGGTCAGTACGCCACGCGCCGTCAACGTCTGCCCGACGCCCCAGCCGCTACTGCCGGCAGCGGCGATCGGATAAGGCTGATTATGCGCCAAGGCGGCGGCAGCCATGTGCACTTCGGCCAGGCGTGTTTGGTAGGCGGCGCCCAGCGAAGCGGGCTGGCGCGGCGATGGCAGCTCGCCGCCACAACCCTGCCAGTAGGCCAGCCAGGCTTCCGGCTGCAGGCTGAGCGCGACGACATGTGGCCGCTGCGCCGGCTCGTCCAGCAGCGCGCCACATTGGCCGGCGACTTCGTGCAGGACGCCAGCCAGCAGAGCCTGCGTAACAGCCACCCGCTCCGGGCCCTGGCGGGCTTCCCGCCAGGCGGCAAAAGCGGCACTGGCCGGGGCCAGACCAAGGGCCGGCGGCCAGTCGAGCAGCAGGCGCCAGAGATTTTCGTGCAGAAACTCGATCCACAACTCGCCGTCATCGACCGGCCGCCGCGCCTCATCCGCCGCCGCGGCCAGCGCTGCCTGGGCGGCAGCACGCTGGGCATGGGCGCACAAGGCGTAGAGATAGGGCACGGTCTTGACGACGACTTCCGGACTTTGCCCGATGAACAGCCGGGTCACCGGCGGCCGCGTCAGCTGCACGGCGAGGTCAGCGATCCCCTGGTCGCGAAACCGGCCGCGAACGGTCAACAAGCCCAACGAGGTCAAGTGCGCAATCCGAGAAAAGCCCGCCGGCTGGTCGCCGTCGCCGCAGCCGGGACGCTGATCGGCTCGGCGAACAGCGCATGCACGGCAGCGAGTGCGGTCAGCCGGGCCGCTTCGTGCGATTCGAACTCAAAGACCGGCGAAAACAGCGAACAGAGGTGATAAACCCCCAGACTGCTTTCTTCGGCGACGGTGAATTCGTAAATACCGGACGGAAATTGCCAGTCGTACTTGGCGCAGGCGGCCAGGGGTGGCCAGTTCTCTTCCTGACCCGGCAGGCAGAGCAGATTGATCGCCCACGGCGTGATCATCGCGCCGACCCAGTGGCCATTGCCATCACGCCGGAAATCGACGGCCTCGACCTGTAGCGCGGCATTGCAGATCGGCACGTCGGCCATGCGGCTGCGGGCGATTTCGCTGAATACCTCAGTCAGTTCCGCCGCCGGATTTTGCCGCCAGATTTTCATTCTGCCTTCCACTTCCGGGGAACAGGCGAAATCCCCGGGCAGCAGGATACCGGCACATACCGCCACGGGAAGGCACGGATCGCATTCGCTGGCGGTCGCACTCCAAGGCAAGCCTTGGAGCCTTGCTCCCTGCTCATTCGGTCACCATGAACTTGTGCTTCGGCGCATCGCAGCCCGGGCAGCACCAGTCTTCCGGCAAATTGGCAAAAGGCGTGCCGGGCGCAATACCGCGCACGTCGTCGCCCTGCTCCGGGTCATAGACCCACCAGCAGATGCCGCACTCCAGCCGGTCTTCCGGCTTTACCGCGAGAAATGAACCTTCAAAACGCATGCCGGCAATCTAATCGGACTCGACCATCATGTCGAGATATTCGCGCAGGCGCTCGATGGAATCGGCAAAATCCTCGTCGGCGGCGAGCGCCACTTCCGGCATGCCGACCACTTCGATCGAATTGAGGATCAGCGTGTCCATCGAGTTGAAGTACTGCACCCACCAGACGTTTTTCAGCCGCGTGCTGGTAATCCGGCAATTGCCGTAACCACGTGACAGGATCGACACCTCGCGATGGCCGAGCCAGCTATACAGCGTATCGAGATCGGCCTCGCTGACCGGCAACAGGGTCAGGTTGATGACATGGGCGGCTGCGCCGGGTTTCCAGGCGGCCGCCTGCTGACGTAGTTCCTCGATCAGAGCCGGAGCGTTCATCGTGCCTTCCGGGTAGGCTGGCGCGGGCTGATCGGCGCTTGCCGTGTTTTCCATGGTATCGACGAGGACCGCCGGAATACTCCCGGTTTCCAGACGGTCGACGACGAAGGCGCCGTCGTCGGCCAGTTTAAGCACCCGCCACAGGCCGGTGAAGGCCGTTTCCTGGACGCGCCAGTGCTCCGGCGCGCTGGTGAAGGCGCTGACTTCGCCGAAACCGAGCGACTGGGTAATGACATCGCGTAGCGGCGCGCCAAGGCCGACCAAATTCAGCGTCGCGCCGCCGGCAAAGCCGGCAACCTCGGCAGCATCGAGCCAGGCGCCGAGCAGGGTGGCCGCTTCGGCAACCACCTCGGGCGCGGCGTTTTCTGGCAGGCGGGGTGCCGAGAAGGTGTCCATGCTCGGCAACGGCAGGTAATCCGGCGCTTCCTCGCCCTGCGAGCCGGGGCCCATGGCGACGACGGAAATCGGGAAGGGACGCATCGCTGAAGGGTTCATGCGCAGGCTCCCGAGGTATTTTCGGCACGCACCGGAATGCCGATCGGTTTCGGTTGCGCCGGCCCGTCGAGCAGGCGGGCGACTTCATTCTGGTATTCGTTCCAGTCGCGGATGCCATTCAGGGCACCGACGTACTGGCCGTCACGCAGGAAGACGACGGCCGGGGCGCGGGCCACACCATATTGCTGCATGAGCGGCGCGCTCGCCTCGGCGCCGGCGACCCGGCGGGAAATCTTGTCGCCGAGCGGCTTCAGGGCTTCCGGCAGGATCACACAGGCGTCGAGCACCTCCAGGTTGCGCTGCGGGTCTTCGGTCAGCAGCAGGGCGGTGAGGCCGGCCGGGTAATCGCTCTGGCCGGCTTCGACGCGCTGGAAGGCGTGTTTTTGCAACATCCGGCCGATGGCCGTTTCCAGGCGTTCGAGCGAAGTCGCTCCGGGAGAAAGTTGCAGGCTCATGGCTTTTGCGTCCTTAGAAATTCGGGCAATTGGGGTTCGCGGTCGAGATCCGCGAAAAAGGCAGACAAATCGGTTGCGCCGGCGTTGACGGCATCGAGCGCATCCAGAGCGGCATTGATCGCCGCAGCGCGTTCGGCCGGGATGATTTCACGCGCCGCATCGAGAAAGGTCAGCAACCAGGTGCCGACCGGCTGCACGCCGACCAGCGCCAGGTCGACGCGGGTTTCGCCATGGCGACCGAGGCAGCGGGCGAAATGCTCGCCGCACTCGACGATCTGGACGGGAATGCCGAGGCACATCTCAGCTTTGTTCCATATTGAGGAAACGCGCGTCGCCCATGCGGTAAGCCTGGTCGGCCGGCGGTCGTTCGGCTTCGTAGAGGTCGATGGCCAGCGCCGAGTTGTTGATGCCGAGCGCTTCGCCCTGGCGCTTTTTCGGCGTCGCCCCCCAGCGCTCGAGCCAGGCAAAGGCGATGTCGAACGCCGCCGGCATCTGCGCCTTGACCACGTCGCGCAGGCTGCCGCCGAAGTCTTCCAGTTCTTCCGGCTGGACGCCGATCAGCACCAGTTCGCCCGGCAGTTTCTCGGTCATCTCGGCAGCCGCCAGCACTTCCTGGAAACCGGTCTGGTGCAGGCTCATCTTCTTGGCGCCCATGAAGCGCGGCACCAGATCGCCGACCACTTCGCGCAGCGTGCCCGGCGTATCGCCGTAATCCACCGCATCGAAAACCAGCAGGCAATCGGCTTCCTGGACGTAGGGCAGCAGGTAGAGGCCCTGCGTCCCGCCATCCATCAGTTCGACCTGCGGCGGGAATTCCCAGCCGGCGTTCAGCGCCTCGACGCAACGCACGCCAAAGCCTTCGTCGGCCCACAGGATATTGCCGATGCCCAGTACCAGAATGCGTTTGGAATTCATTGCCACCCCCAGAAAGAAACGCCCCGGCTACATTCGCATGCAGACCGGGGCTTGTGCAAGCTAGACCCTTAGCCCCGATTGATGGTCAGGCGCCGCCAGGGCAAGGCGAAGGCGCGCAGGCAGTGCACTTGCACGGCAAGCGCCGACAACGCGGCCCTGGCAAGCCTGTCCATCAATCAATCCTTGAACATCCGCCAGCCGGAGATCATCGTGGATATGAGGCTTTGCCGGCTCATGATGTCTTCGCGAATCGCCGCGTAGATGTGCACGATGGCAAAAGTCATCATGATCCACATGCCCAGCCGGTGCAGGTTATGCACCTGCATGGAACCGCCGAGGGCGGGAATGACCCAGCCGAACAGGCTGTCCTGCCAACTGCCCAGGCCGGCCCCTTCGCTGTAGATGGCAAAGCCGGTAAACACCATGCCGACGGCCAGGATGGTGAAGAAGAAGAACATCATCAACTGCGCCATCGGGTTGTGGCCGACATATTTCTTCGGATGCTTTTCGAGGAACAGGTACCAGCGCACCTCGAAAAACACTTCACTCCACCAGTGCTTGTTGGTGATCGGCAACATGAAAATCTGCCGGGCATGGCGGTTGCCGACGAAAGCCCAGTAGATGCGGCCGAGCAGACCGACGGCGAAGATGTAGGCGGCGGCGAAATGGGCAAAGCGGATATAACCCATCAGGAAATGGGTCGCCGCCTCGCCGGGTTGGGTTGGCAAGGGCGTGCCGATGAAATAGCCGGTCACCGCCAGGACCACCATGGCCAGCGCGTTGATCCAGTGCCAGAGACGCACCGGGGCTTCATAGACGTAGATCGAACGAACCTGGCGACCGCGTTGTTCGGCCTCCAGCATGTCCTGTTGTGAAAGCATAACAGTCTCCTTAACGGACTTTCACTGACGTCATTTCCTGTCCGTCCGGGCTCATCACGTGTGTCGAGCAGGCCAGGCAGGGATCGAAGGAGTGCAGGGTGCGCAGGATTTCCAGCGGCTCTTCCGCCTTGGCCACCGGGGTGTCCATGAGCGAGGCTTCAAACGCCCCGATCTGCCCCTTGTGGTCGCGCGGTCCGCCGTTCCAGGTGGTCGGCACGACGCACTGGTAGTTGTCGATCTTGGTGTCCTTGATCCTGATCCAGTGACCGAGCGCGCCGCGCGGCGCTTCGGTGAAACCGGCGCCCAGCGCTTCCTTCGGCCAGGTGCTGGGTTCCCATTTCTCGATGTTGGCGGTGTTGAGATCGCCGGATTTGATATTGGTCATCAGCTTGTCGAACTGCTGTTGCTGCAGCTTGACGCAATACGCCGTTTCCAGGCCACGCGCCGCCGTGCGTCCAAGCGTGGAAAAGAGGGCGGTGACCGGCACGTCGAGCTTCTTCAGCGCGCCATCGACCAACTCGTGGATTTCCGGGTACTGCTTGGGTTGCAGGTAGCCCAGCACCATGCGCGGCAGGCAGCCGACTTCCATGGCGTGGCCGCGCCAGCGCGGCGCCTTGATCCAGGAATACTTGGCGCCTTCGTCGAGTTCCTCGATGCGGGTCTTGGTCCCCTTGGTGTTCTTGCCGAGCACGAAATTCGGCTCGGTGATGCCGTCGAAGGGATGCAGGCCAACGTTTTCGTCCGGGTACTTGTACCAGGAGTGGGCAACGAATTCCTGCACCTGTTCCGGGTCTTTCAGGTCGACCGGGTGGATTTCGTCGAGCTTGCCGTTGATGATCGCGCCACGCGGCAGCAGCAGGTTGCCCGCGGTGTAGTCATTGGCGATTTGCGGCAGGTCGCCGTAGGAGAGCAGGTTCTTCGACGACAGGCCGCCGCCGTACAGCCAGCCCTTGTAGAAGGAGCCGATGGCCAGCAGATCGGGGATATAGACCTGTTCGACGAACTCGGCGGCACGGTCGATGATGCTCTTGACCATGTTCAGCCGTTCCATGTTGATGGCGCCGACCGCCCCCGTGCCTTCCATGTTGATGGCGCAGGGTACGCCACCGACCAGCCAGTTCGGATGCGGGTTCTTGCCGCCGAAGATGGTGTGCACCTTGACGATTTCCTTCTGGAAATCGAGGGCTTCGAGGTAATGGGCGACCGCCATCAGGTTGGCTTCCGGCGGCAGCTTGTAGGCCGGGTTGCCCCAGTAGCCGTTCATGAAGGGACCGAGCTGGCCCGATTCGACGAATTTCTTCAGGCGGTTCTGGATGTCGCGGAAATAGCCCGGCGAGGAGAGCGGCCAGGAGGAAATACTTTGCGCCAAAGCCGAAGTCGCCTTGGGATCGGCCTTGAGGGCCGAAACCACGTCTACCCAGTCGAGGGCGTGCAGATGATAGAAGTGCACCAGGTGATCATGCACGTACAGGTTCAACTGCATGATGTTGCGGATGGTGTTGGCGTTTTCCGGGATCTTGATGGACAGCGCATCTTCCACGGCGCGCACCGAAGTCAGCGCGTGAGTGCCGGTACAGACACCGCAGATGCGCTCGGTGAAGGCCCAGGCATCGCGCGGATCGCGGCCCTTGAGGATGACTTCCAGACCGCGCCACATGGTGCCGGTGGACACCGCGTTACGGATGACGTTGTTGCTGTCGAGATTGACCTCGACGCGCAAATGACCTTCGATGCGGCAAACCGGGTCGACGACGACGCGCTTGCCGGAGTTATCGACCTTGAAGCCCTGGGTTTCGTAGGCAGCCATCTTATTTTTCCCCCTTCTGTTCTTCAGTCTCGCCGGCCTTCTGGCGGGCACGAACCAGCGCCGTCACGGCGGCATGCGCGGCAATCGCGGCGCCGACCGTGCCGGCGGCAGCCTTGCCGATGGCGTCGGCATTGCCTTCGACGCCGAAGGCCTTGATGTCGGTAACCCGGTCGTAGAAGCTGCCCTTGTCCCAGAAGCCTTCTTCCGAACAGCCGATACAGCCATGCCCGGACTGTACCGGCCAGCTCACGCCACCGTTCCAGCGCATCGAGGAACAGGCGTTGTAGGTGGTCGGGCCCTTGCAGCCCATCTTGTACAGGCAGTAGCCCTTGCGTGCCCCTTCGTCATCCCAGTTCTCGACGAACTGGCCGGCATCGAAATGGCCACGGCGATAGCACTTGTCGTGAATACGCTGGCCGTAGAACATTTTCGGACGACCCTGGCGGTCGAGCTCCGGAATGCGGTCGAAGGTCAGCATGTAGGTGACGACACCGGTCATCACTTCAGCAATCGGCGGGCAACCCGGCACATTAATGATCGGCTTGCCGGAAATGACTTTATGGACTGGCGTGGCGCGCGTCGGATTCGGCTTGGCGGCCTGCACGCAGCCGTAGGAGGCGCAGGCGCCCCAACTGATCACGGCCTTGGCGTCGGCGCAGGTTTCCTTGAGCACTTCGACGAAGGGACGACCGCCGTGGATGCAGAACATGCCGTCTTCGTTGAGCGGCGGGTTGCCTTCGACGGCAACGATGTAGTTGCCCTTGTACTTCTTCTTGACCTCTTCGATGATCGCCTCGGCCTGGTGACCGGCGGCGGCCATCAGCGTGTCGTCGTAATCGAGCGAGAGCATCGAGAGCACGACATCCTTGGTCAGCGGGTGCGCCGAGCGGATGAAGGATTCGGAGCAGCAGGTGCATTCGAGGCCGTGCAGCCAGATCACCGGCGTGCGCGGCTTGGTTTCCAGCGCCTGCGCGATGCGCGGTGCGGCGGCGCTGCCCAGGCCCAGCGAAGTGGCGGTCAGGCTGCAGAATTTGAGGAAGCTGCGCCGGGTAATGCCCTGGCGGCGCAGTACTTCATAGAATGTCTCGGTCACGGATGTATCCCCCATCGTTATGTCGCTTGGCGAGCAAAGCCTTATGCAAGCCCCGTGCCATTCGCCTGGAAATCAACAATTAACGATATAAATCAAGACATTTCCCGGCCGACCGGCAACCAGCAATGGACGTTGGGCATGCGACAAGTGGTCGACTTTAATACAGAGTGGAAGGTTTTATTCCATTCGCGACCGACACATTCGCCCGCCGCTTCGCCACAGTGTGTAATCACGATTCGCCCGATCCCGCCTTCTGGCTCTAAAATCCAGGCTACAGGAGAGAGACAGTGCCCAGAATCGTCGAACTGATCAGCAGTCAAAGCGGCCAGATCCGGCCCCATGCCACGCTCGGCGAAGCCGCGGCGATCATGGTCAAGGAAAAGCTGTCGTCGATCATCGTGGTCGACGACCAGCGCATTCTCGGCATCGCCACCGAAGGCGACATCCTGCACGCCATGCGTCAACATCGTGGCCTGCAGCAGCCGCTCGGCGCGGTGATGAGCACGACGGTGCACAGCCTGCCCGGCCACACCGAGTTCCGCGAAGCCTATCGCGCCGCAGCCCGCCTCGGCATCCGCCACATCGTCGTGACCGACGAGGCCGGCCAGCCGCTCGGGGTGGTCAGCGAATCGGATTTCCGCCACCACCTGGGGCCGGATTTTTTCCGCCACCTCAACAATGTCGACACATTGATGGAGCGGATGTTTCCCCGTCTGCCGCCGGAGGCGACGCTAGAGGCCGCCTTGTCGGCGATGGAGGCGGCGCGCGCCAGTTGCGCGGTGGTGGTCGAAGGCAACTTGCCGATCGGCATCCTGACCGAACGCGATGTCGTGCGCCTGTTCCTCGAGGCCGGCAACAACCCGCCGCTGACCAGCGTCATGACCCGGCCGGCGATTACCGTCAACGAAGACAGTTCGCTGGCCGATGCGGCGCAATTGATGGACCAACGGCGCATCCGCCATCTGGTCGTGGTCAATGGAGCCGGCCACGCCGTCGGTCTGCTGTCCGAACACACGCTGATGCGCCCGCTCGAACTCGATCTGCTCGATGACGCGCTGGCCGACCGCCTGGCCCTGACCCGCTCACGCGATCAGGCCGAAGAAAAAAGCAACCGCGACGAACGTTACCAACGGGCACTGCTCGACAATTTCCCCTTTCTCGTCTGGCTCAAGGATACCGAATCGCGCTTTCTCGCCGTCAATCGCGCCCTGGCCGAGAACTGCGGTGCCGCGTCGAGCAGCGAGCTGATCGGCAAATCCGATTTCGATCTCTTTCCGCCTGAACTCGCCGAGCGCTATCGGGCCACTGACCTCCGGGTCATGAACAGTCGGCAGAAACATGTGGTGGTCGAACCGATCGTTCGCGACCAACAGTTCACCTGGTTCGAGACCTGCAAGACACCGGTCATCGACGATAACGGCAAACTGCTCGGCACCGTCGGTTTCGCCCAGGACATTTCCGAACGGCGGCGGGCCGAAGAAGCCATCCTGCTGCGCAACGCGGCACTCGCCGGCATGCTGCGCAACGAACCGCTGGTCGGCGTCCTCGAACTGATCGCCCTCGCCGTCGAGGCCGAGATGCCGGAATGGACGTGCTCGACGCTGCTCCTGACAGACGACCGGGAGCACCTCTACCACTTCGCGGCGCCGCGCTTGCCCGAATGCTTCCGCGAGAGCGAACCCGGCCTGCCGATCCGGGCCGATTCCGGTTGCTCCGGCAGCGCGGCATTCCTGCAGCGGCGGGTCATCACCGAAGACATCGCCAACCACCCGAACTGGCTTGTCAAACGCGACTCGGCGGCGCAAGCCGGCTTCGCCGCGGCCTACGCCGAACCCATTTTCAACCCGCAACACCAGGTAATCGGCACCTTTACCGCCTACCACCACACCAGCCGCGGCCCGAGTGACGAACAGCAGGCCCTGCTGACCCACGCCGGCCAGTTGGCGGCGCTGATTCTCGCCCATCACCAGGGGGCAGAGAACCTGCAGAAAAGCCTGGAAACCTTTCGCGGCATTTTCGACAGCATCAGCGAGGCGCTGTTCATCCAGGCCGCCGACGGCACTTTCCTCGATGCCAACAGCGGTGCCGAGCAGATGTTCGGAGAGCCGCGCAGCGCACTGATCGGGCAGCGCCACACGGCGGTCGGCGCCCCCGGCCTGAACGATCCGCAACAAATCGAGCAGCACATCGCGGCAGCCATCGACGGCCAGCCGCAGTATTTCGAATACTGGGCGCAAAGTAGCAATGGGCGGATTTTCCCGGTCGATGTCCGGCTCCATCCCTGTCGCTATTTCGGTCAGCAGGTCTTGATCGCTTCCGTCGTCGACATCAGCCAACGCCAGCGCGCCGCCCTGCGCCTCGAGATCGAACACGACCTGGCGCAGGCCCTGGCCACCGGCCTGCCGCGCCAAGACGTGCTGAACACCATTCTCCAGGCCGCCTTGCGCTTCCCCGACCTGGATGCCGGCGGCATCTATTACCGGCAGGCCGACGGCGCCTATCACCTGGTGGCGCAGCAGGGACTGTCATCCCAATTCGTCGCCGAAAACAGCCAACTGGAAGCCGCCAGCCGGCAGGCGGCGGTCATTCAACAGGGCGACCTGGTGTGCACCTGCCGCGAACTCACCCAGCACTGCAACGATCCCGAACTGATCAACACGCCGCGCCTGCAAACCGAAGGCCTGCGCTGCCTGACCGTGCTACCGGTGATGGTCGGCGGCCAGCCCATCGCCTGCCTCTACCTGGCTGGCCGCCAGGCCGGACAGATCTCGCCCGACACACTGCAGGCCCTGGAAACGCTGACCGGCAATTTCGCCCAGACCCTGCTCCGCCTCAACGCCCAGGAAGAAGCCGAACGCCTGCAGCAAAATCTGGGCGGCCTGTTCAACACGCTGACCGATTTTCTCTTCGTGATCAACGGGGCTGGCCGCATCCTGCATTACAACCGGGCCCTCGCCGAAAATCTCGGCTACGGCCCCAACGCCCTGCTCGGCCAGCCGGTCAGCATCCTGCATCCGGTGAGCAGCAGCGAACAGGTCGGCCAGTTACTCGCCAAGATCGTCGCCGGCCAGTGCACGCACAGCCCGTTGCCGCTGGTGCACGCCGACGGCCACCTGATTAGCGCCGAAAGCCGTATCGTCGCCGGCTATTGGGACGGCCAGCCGGCCTTTTTCGGGATTGCCCAGGATATCAGCGAGCGCCTGATCGCCGAAGAACGCCAGAAGCTGGCCGCCAGCGTCTTCGATAATGCCCACGAAGGCATCATGATCACCGACCCGGCCGGCCACATCATCGAAGTCAATGCCACGTTCAGCGAACTGACCGGCTACAGCAGGGAAGAAGCCATCGGCCAGACCGCCGACCTACTGAAGTCCGGCCATCATGACGACGACTTTTACACGAAGATGTGGCAGACCATCCGCGACGTCGGCTACTGGCGGGGCGAAGTCTGGAACCGCAAGAAAGGCGGCGAAGTCTTCGTCGAGCTGCTGACCATCTCGACGGTGCGCAACCGGGCCGGCCAGATTTCCCACTTTGTCGGGATCTTCTCCGATATCACGGTGCTCAAGCAGCACCAGGAACGCCTCGAACATCTGGCCCATTTCGACGCCCTGACCCAGCTCCCCAACCGCATGCTGCTCGGCGACCGCATGCAACTGGCCATGGCCCAGACCGAGCGCAATGGCAAGGCCCTGGCCGTCTGCTATCTCGACCTCGACGGCTTCAAACCGGTCAATGACCAATACGGCCACGCCACCGGCGACAAGCTACTGGTCGAGGTCGCCCAGCGCCTGCGGAACTGCGTGCGGGCCGGCGACACGGTTTCCCGGCTGGGTGGCGACGAATTCGTGCTGCTTTTTTCCGAACTCGACAACGTGCGGGAATGCGACCATGCCATCAACCGTATCATCGCGGCACTGACCACACCGTTTCGCATCGGCGGCCATGAAATCTCCATTTCGGCCAGCATCGGTGTCACCCTCTACCCGCAGGACGGCTCCGACAGCGACACCCTGCTGCGCCATGCCGACCAGGCGATGTATGCCGCCAAACAAGCCGGCCGCAATCGCTTTCACCTGTTCGACCCGGAAAACGACCGCCGGGCCCGGGTCCGCCACGAGGAAGTGCGCCGCATCCGCGAAGCCCTGGCCGAGGGCGAGTTCGTGCTCTATTACCAACCCAAGGTGGACATGCGCCAGGGCAGCGTGGTCGGCGCCGAAGCGTTGATCCGCTGGCAGCATCCGGAGCGCGGCCTGCTCTTGCCCAACGACTTCCTGCCGGCCATCGAAGGCAGCGAACTTTCCATCGCCCTGGGCGACTGGGTCATCCAGGAAGCCTTGCGCCAGTTGAGCATCTGGCAGGAGCAGGGGCTCGACCTGGCGGTCAGCGTCAATATCGCCGGCGAACACTTGCAGGGCCATGGCTTCGCCCGGCGCCTCGGGGAGTTGCTGGCCGCCCACCCGAACGTCGCGCCGCACAACCTGGAACTGGAAGTGCTGGAGACGGCGGCCCTCGAAGACATCGGCCGGGTCGCCGAACTGTTCGCCGAATGCCGGCGGTTCGGCGTCAGCTTCTCGCTCGACGACTTCGGTACCGGTTATTCCTCGCTCACCTATTTCCGCCGCCTGCCGGCCGATGTCCTGAAAATCGACCAGTCCTTCGTCTGCGACATGCTCGACGACCCGGACGACCTGGCCATCGTCGAAGGCGTCATCGGCCTGACCCAGGCCTTCCAGCGCAAGGTGATCGCCGAAGGCGTCGAAACGGTCGAGCACGGCCTGGTTTTGCTGCTCCTCGGCTGCGACATGGCGCAGGGCTTCGGTATCGCCCGGCCAATGCCGGCGGCCAAGCTGCCGGCCTGGGTGGCGCTGTTCCGACCGGACAAGCTGTGGGATCAGGCCACCGTCTTCCGCTGGTCGCGCGAAGACCTGCCGCTGCTGATCGCCGGAGTCGACCACCAGCGCTGGAAAAAAAGCCTGTACGCCTACCTCGCCGACAGCACGGCAAGCTTGCCGGCCCCGCCCAACGAGCCCGGGCAATGCCGCTTTGGCCGCTGGTACCATAGTCCGGCGGCGCAAAAATATGCCGTTTTCTCCGACTTCGCCGAACTCGCGCCGCTCCACCGCCGCTTCCATCGGCTTGGCGAAGAGCTGATGGCACAGCGCACGACCGCCAGCGAAGCGAGCCGTCAGTCGCAACTCGGCGAGTTGGAAGAGCTGAGCGGCGCCTTGTCCCGACACCTGGAAAAAATCCAGGCTGCGCTACTGCTTTCCTATCAAGTCAGGAAACCTTAAGCAAAATTGGGCAGACTGGCGACCCGCGATCGATCGCCCCTCGCCATTCCCGCCGCGCGACGGGGCAAGAAGCGCCGTTTTTCTTGCCCCTTCTGTTTGCTTCCCGCCAATCTGCCGGTACACTTGCAGGCTGATTATTTGTCCCTGATTTCTTTCGGTTTTTCTCCTGATGCTTGAAGCTGACAATCTGGAATGCGTGCGCGGTGAGCGCCGCTTGTTCGCCGGCCTCGGCTTTCAGCTGGAAGCGGGGGAGCTACTCTATTTGCAGGGCAAGAACGGCGCCGGCAAGACCAGCCTGCTGCGCATGCTGATCGGCCTGCTGCCGCCGGAAGCCGGCGAAATCCGCTGGCGGGGCAAAGCGATCCGGCAGCAATCCGACGAGTTTCGGGCCGATCTTTGTTATCTCGGCCACCTGAATGCCATCAAGGAAGAATTGACGCCGCTCGAAAATCTGCTGGCCGCCGCCCGCCTGGCCGACGAAACGCTGAGCGAAGACGATGCCATCGACGCTCTCGAGCAGGTCGGCCTGGCCGGTCGCGAGGACCTGGCCTGCAAATACCTCTCGCAAGGCCAGAAACGGCGCGTCGCGCTGGCCCGTCTGGTCAAGGAAAAACGCCCCCTATGGATTCTCGATGAACCCTTCGTGGCCCTTGATGTGGCGGCCGTCGACTGGCTGGCCGGGATCATTTCCGGCCACCTCCAACGCGGCGGCCTGGCCGTCATGACAACGCACCAGTTGGTCGATATCGCGGCCGGCCGGGTCCGCGAATTGCGGCTCAGTTGAGGGAAAGCGGCGGATGCTGAAAATCGTCATGGCGGTGATTACCCGCGATCTCAAACTGGCCATGCGGCGCCAGGCCGATATCGTCTCGGCGCTCTTCTTCTTCATCATCGTGGTCAGCCTCTTTCCGCTCGGTGTCGGGCCGGAGCCCGACCTGTTGCGCAAATTGGCGCCCGGCGTGCTGTGGGTGGCCGCCCTGCTCGCCACCATGCTGTCGCTGCCCCGCCTGTTCGCCGACGACCATCGCGACGGCACGCTCGAACAACTGGCCCTGGCGCCCTACCCGCTGGGCCTGGTGGTGACCGGTAAAGTGATCGCTCACTGGCTGGTTTCCGGCCTGCCGCTGGCGCTGATCGCACCGGTCCTCGGCATCCAGTTCGATCTTTCGGCCGATGCCCTGCTCGTCCTGACCCTCGCCATCCTGCTCGGCACCCCGGCCCTCTCCGGCATCGGCGCCATCGGCGCCGCCCTGACCCTGGGCCTGCGCGGCGGCGGCGTCCTCCTTTCGCTACTCGTTCTGCCGCTCTACATTCCGGTGCTAATATTCGGCGCTGGCGCAGTGGATGCGACGGTGACCGGTCTCGGGGGGGAAGGTCATCTATCCCTGCTTGCCGCCCTGACCTTTGCCTCAATTGGCTTTGCCCCCTGGGCATCGGCCGCCGCCTTGAAGATTGCCCTCGAATGAAAGATCGCTTCAATCTCTATCGTCTGGCCTCGCCAGCGACCTTCTATCCCTTCGCCGGGACGATGATTCCCTACTTTGCCGCGGTCTCGGCGGTCTTCGGCATGGCCGGCCTCTATCTCGGGATGCTGGTTGCGCCCACCGACTTCCAGCAGGGGGAAGGCTACCGGATCATCTTCATCCACGTCCCGGCCTCCTGGATGTCGATGTTCATCTACCTGGTGATGGCCTTCTGGGCCGCCATCGGCCTCGCCTTCAACACCCGCCTGTCGGGCATGATGGCGCAGGCCCTGGCCCCGACCGGCGCCCTGATGGCTTTCCTGTCGCTGTGGACCGGCGCCCTGTGGGGCAAGCCGATGTGGGGCGCCTGGTGGGTATGGGATGCCCGACTGACCTCGGAACTCATCCTGCTCTTCCTCTATATCGGCTACATGGCGCTGACCGCCGCCATCGACGATGCGCGCCGCGCCGACAAGGCCGGCGGATTATTGCTGCTGGTCGGCGTCATCAACGTGCCGATCATCTATTTTTCGGTCAAATGGTGGAACACGCTGCACCAGGGCTCAAGCATCAACATGGCCAAATCGTCGATGGCGACCACCATGTTGTGGGGGATGTTGCTGATGGCCATGTGCTTCTGGATGTATTCGATTGCCGTCGCCCTGATGCGGGTGCGCACCATCATGCTGGAGCGCGAACGGCATACCGACTGGGTCAAGGCCCGCCTGGCGGGAGACGAAAAATGATCTACTGGCACAGTTTTGCCGACTTCATCGCCATGGGCGGTTACGCCGGCTACGTCTGGGGCTCCTTCGGCGTCACCGCCCTGATCATGCTGATTGAACCTATTTTGGTCAGCCGCAATCGAAAGTCCACCATAGCTCGTCTAAGGCGTCAGTTGCGCGCCGAAACCAGGAACACCGCTGAATGAAATCCCGCCACAAGAAACTCGCGCTGATCGGCGGCGCGCTCGCCGTCCTCGGCATCATCGCTTCCCTCGTCCTCAACGCCCTGAACAGCAATATCGCGCTTTACATCACGCCGACCGAAGTCGCCGGGGGCAAGGCGCCGCAAGGCAAGGCCTTCCGCATCGGCGGCCTGGTCAAGGAAGGCAGCCTGCAGCGCCAGGCCGACGGCGTCACCATGGCTTTTGTCATCACCGACACCGCCAAGGACATCAAGGTCAATTACAAGGGCATTTTGCCCGACCTTTTCAAGGAGGGGAAAGGCGTCGTGGCACAAGGCAAGATGACGGCGAACGATACTTTTGCCGCGCAGGAAGTGCTGGCCAAGCACGACGAGAATTACATGCCACCGGAAGCCGCCAAGGCCGTCAGCGACGCCCAGGCGGCCAGCCAGAAATCCGCTGCGGCGGCCGACAAGCCGAAAGCGAGCTACTGATCATGATTCCCGAACTCGGCCATTTCGCTCTCATCCTTGCCGTGCTGGTCGCCCTCATCCTCGGCACCCTGCCCTTGATTGGCGCCCACCAGAACCGTCTCACCTGGATCGCCGTGGCTCGCCCGGCGGCCGTCGCTTTTGCGCTGCTCGTCACCTTTTCCTTCGGCTGTCTGACGCAGGCTTTTGTCGCCAACGATTTCTCGGTGGTCTACGTCGCCCAGCACTCGAACTCGCTGCTGCCCATCCAGTATCGCGTCGCCGGCGTCTGGGGCGGCCATGAGGGCTCCTTGCTGCTGTGGATGCTGATGCTGTCCTGGTGGACCGTTTCCGTTGCCATGCTCTCCCGGCAACTACCGGAAGCCATGGTGGCCCGCGTCCTCGGCACCCTCGGCCTGGTCGCCTTCGGCTTCCTGCTCTTCATCCTGATTACTTCCAACCCCTTCGAACGCCTGCTGCCGGGCGCCGCCGAAGGACGCGACCTCAATCCGCTGTTGCAGGATCCCGGTCTGGTCATTCATCCGCCGATGCTCTACATGGGCTACGTCGGGTTCTCGGTGGCTTACGCCTTTGCCGTCGCCGCCCTCCTTTCCGGTCAGCTCGACGCCGCCTGGGCGCGCTGGTCGCGGCCGTGGACCATGGCCGCCTGGTGCTTCCTGACCCTCGGTATCGCCCTCGGTTCGTGGTGGGCCTATTACGAACTGGGCTGGGGCGGCTGGTGGTTCTGGGATCCGGTCGAAAACGCCTCCTTCATGCCCTGGCTGGTCGGCACGGCGCTGATCCACAGCCTGGCGGTCACCGAAAAACGCGGCAGCTTCAAGAACTGGACGGTACTGCTGGCGATCGCCGCCTTTTCGCTGTCGCTGCTCGGTACCTTCCTGGTTCGTTCCGGCGTTCTGACCTCGGTCCATGCTTTCGCCACCGACCCGAAACGCGGCATTTTCATCCTCGCCTTCCTGGTCGCCGTCATCGGCTCCTCGCTTACCCTGTTCGCCTGGCGGGCCCCCAAGGTCGGACTGGGCGGCCGCTTCGGCTTGCTCTCCCGGGAATCGCTGCTGCTCACCAACAACGTCATGCTGGTCGTTGCCGCGGCCACCGTCCTGCTCGGCACGCTCTACCCGCTGCTCGTCGATGCCTTGGGCGTCGGCAAGATTTCGGTCGGCCCGCCCTACTTCAACGCGGTGTTCGTGCCGGTAATGACGCCGGTGCTCTTCCTGATGGGCGTCGCGCCTTTCGCCCACTGGAAGGAAGCCTCGATTCCGGAAATTTTCCGCACCGTCCGCTGGGCCTTGATTCCGGCCGTCATCGTCGCCGTCGCGCTGCCGCTGATTTACGGCGCCTGGAGCCCGCTGGCCGCACTCGGCCTGTTGCTCGCGGTCTGGATCGTCGTCACCGGCGGCATCAATTTCGTCGAGCGCGTTCAACATACGCGGGCCGGCCAATCATTCCTGAGCGCTGCCCTGAAACAGCCGCGCCACTTTTTCGGCATGCATCTGGCGCATCTCGGCATCGCTGTCTTCGTCACCGGCGTCACCATGGTGAACAGCTTCCAGGAAGAAAAGGACGTCAAGATGGCGCCCGGCGACACCGTCCATGTCGCCGGCTACAGCTTTACCTTCAACGGCACGCGCGCGGTGCAGGGGCCGAACTACGCGGCGGCCCAGGGCGATTTCGACCTGGCGATCAACGGCCAGTTCCAGCGCAAGATGAACCCGGAAAAGCGGAATTACAACTCGTCGGCCATGCCGATGACCGAGGCTTCGATCGATGCCGGTTTCCTGCGCGACGTCTACGTCTCGCTCGGCGAACCGATCGATCGCGAGCGGCCGGAAGGGGAATGGGCCGTTCGCGTCTATTACAAGCCGTTCGTCGACTGGATCTGGGGCGGTTGCTTCCTGATGGCCTTGGGCGGCCTGCTGACCATGCTCGACCGGCGTTATCGCCTCAAATCCCGCGCCTCTGCCACCATCCACACCCCTGCCGGAACTCAAAACGCATGAACCGTTATTTCTGGATTCTTGGCGGCTTTGCCGCCCTGGTCGTCCTACTCGCCATCGGCCTCAACCTCGACCCCCGCGATGTGCCCTCGCCGCTGATCGGCAAGCCGGCCCCCAGCTTCAATCTCACCGTCCTGGCAACACCGGACAAGAGCCTCGGCCCCAAGGACATGCAGGGCAAGGTCTGGCTGCTCAACGTCTGGTCTACCTGGTGCGTTTCCTGCCGCCAGGAACACCCGGTGCTGGTCGACTTCTCGAAGAAGACGAACGTGCCGCTGGTCGGTCTGAACTACAAGGAGGTGCGCGGCGATGGCGATTTCGACATCAGCAAGATCAAGCCCGCCGAAGAGAAATCGCTGGCCCTGCAGCGGGCCAATCAATGGCTGGCCCAGCACGGCAATCCCTACACCCTGACGGTGATGGATCTCGACGGCCGGGTCGGTATCGACTACGGCGTGTACGGCGTGCCCGAAACCTATGTCATCGACAAAGCCGGGGTGATCCGCATGAAGCACACCGGCCCGATCAACCCTGACGTCCTCGACAAGAAAATCCTGCCCCTGCTGGCGGAGCTGAACCAATGAGGGCCCGCCTGCTGGCCTGCTGTCTCGCCCTGGGCTGCCTGTTGCCACTGGCTCACGCCGGCGAGGCGGCCCCCCTAGCGGCCGACCCGGTGGCCGAAAAACGCCTGCAGGAAATCTCGGCCGAACTGCGCTGCCTGGTCTGCCAAAACCAGACCATCGCCGACTCCAATGCCGAACTGGCCCAGGACCTGCGCCACGAAATCCGCGGCATGATCCAGAGCGGCCAGTCCGACAAGCAGATCATCGACTTCATGGTCACCCGCTATGGTGATTTCGTACTCTACCGGCCGCCGGTCAACGGGGTCACGCTGCTCCTCTGGGGCGGCCCGATGGCCCTCCTGCTGATCGGCATTTGGGCGCTCCTCCGTTACCTGCGCCAGCGCGCCCGCCGCATAGACGCCGAGCAGCCGCTTTCCGCCGAGGAAGCCAGCCGCGCCGATACCCTGCTCAACGAAACCGCTCCTAAATGAACCAATTCGCCATTTTCGCCACCCTGCTCATCGTCCTGGTTGCCGGCATTCTTCTCACCCCGCTGTGGCTCGGGCGCCGCCCGAGTGGGCACAAGCTCGACCGCCGGGAAACCAATCTCGGTATTTTCCGTGACCAACTGGCCGAGTTGGAAAAGGAGAAAATCGAAGGCAGCCTGGCCGAAGCTGATTTCGAGCAGGCCAAAAGCGAACTGAAACGACGCCTGCTGGAAGAAACCGCCCCGACCGGAACCGACGCCGCACCGGCCAGCCATGCTCCGAGCCGGAAGACGGCCATTGCCATTTTGCTGCTGCTGCCGCTGCTCTCCCTGCTCGGCTACGGCCTGCTCGGCAATTTGCGCGCCCTTGATCCGACCCAGACCGGGGCGGCGCCGAAAATGACGCCGGAGCAGATCAATGCCATGGTCAACAAGCTGGCGGAACGCCTGCAAGCCAATCCGGGCGACCAGAAGGGCTGGCTGATGCTGGCCCGCTCCTATCGCACCATGGGCCGCTATGACGAAGCCGCCCAAGCCTATGGCAAGGCGGAAACGCTGGTCAATGCAGATCCCGACCTGCTCGCCACCTACGCCGAAACCCTGGGCCTGGCCAGCGGCAAGGGCCTGGCCGGCAAACCGCGGCAACTGGTCGAGCGCGCCCTCAAGCTCGATCCAAACAATGCCCACTCGCTTTACCTGGCCGGCGCCGCCGCCATGGAAGCCGGCGACAACAAGCAAGGCATTGCCTACTGGGAAGCCCTGCTGCCCCAGGTCGAGCCGGGTTCCGATATCGACCAGATGCTGCGTAGCGGCATCGATAAAATGAAACAAGGAAAATAGCCCGCCGGCCGCTCGGCCCGCCCCTGGCAGCGCCGGAACTTTGCCGGCGAACCGGCATCAACCCTCGGAAAAGGGGCGGGAATAGCTGCGTTCGAGCGCCATCTGCGGTAAATTTGCCAAACCGGATCGACCAATTTCGCGCATAATGCTTTAGTCATACCCACCGTCTTTCGCGAAAGGAGCTTGCATGCATTGGTTAACCCTGCCATCGCCCAAGGCAGTCCAGCCCCCTGCCTTCCTCGATCTGGCCGGTGCCAGGAGCTGGCTGGCGACCCAGCCGCAAGCCCAGCCGCTGCTCATGCAAAGAGCCCTGAGCACCCAGATCGACGCCATTGACGCGGGCCAACTGGCGCCAGCGCAAGCCGTCGAGTTGCTCGACTTCCTGCACCATAGCGTCGTACCGACCCAGGCCAGCCTGGAAGTGCGCTACGCGCGCAAAGCCCTGCCCATGCCGGCCGATGAGGAACGCATTTTTGGCGCCGCGCAGGAACTGTGGTCCCAGTTGGGTATCGCCTATCTCCGCCGGGCCCCGCACCTTGCCCCGGCGGAAAAGTGCCCGCTCCTGCTGCGCGCCGCCAATGCCTTCCGGATGGCCGAGTTCTGTCACTTTCTGGCCGGCCGCGAATGTCCGCCGCTGCTCGACCAACTGCTGTTTGCCGTGCTGATCCACGGCGAGAGTTCCGGCATCCTGCGCCAACCGGTCGCCGACACGGATTTACCGCATCTCGGCGAAGCCAATATCGCCGGTCTGCTGGCCTGGGCTTTCCTGCTCCGGCTGCTCGACCCCTATCGCCTGACCTCGGCCCAGCTCACCGTGGCCAACCGGGCCCTCAGTCGCTGGCGCGAGTTGTGCAGTTTTCATGCGGTGGCCGATCCCTCACCGAAAGTGCAGGGCATCGCGCTGGCGGCGCAGTTTGACGTCGAATTGCCGGAAGGCACGCCGGCCTGGCTGAATATCCGCTCGGTCAGCCGCAAAATCCAGGCCCGTCTCGATGCCCTGCGCCGCGGCGAAACGCCCGAAGCCCTGAAACTGGGACGCGAACTCTCGGCGTCCGCCTGCATCCGCCTGCTGCTCGACATCGAACAGCGTCTGCAACTGCAGCCCGCAACGGCCAGCCTGGAAAGCGGCGAACTGCTTCTGGTGTTTGGCGCCGAACATGCTTTCAGCGTGTTCACCGACGAATACCTGAATCCGAGTAGCGGCATGGATGTGACCAGTGGCTCCCTGTCCAACCAGCGCATGGCCGTGTTCGGCTTTGACCAGGTATCGCGTCTGCCGACAGCCGTCTGCAAACTGGACATTCCCGGCGAAACCTGGACCCTGGCCGCCGGGCGGGCCAGCCGGGCGGGCTGGGCCGGGGCTCGCCGCCTGGCCCCCTGTCTGGTCGCCAACACCCTCGCCGGACAGCCGCGACTGGGCGTCCTGCGTGCCCTGCTGTGCGATGGGGAAGCTACCCTGAAAGGCCGGATTGACTGGTATGGCGGCACGGTCGAGGCCTACCGTCTGCAGCAACAGGGCCTGCGCGAGCAAAAATTGCCCCGCGTCGCCGTCTTCCTGCTCCGCGAAGCCACGCAGATGTCGTTGATCCTGCCCAGCAATGCGCCGATACGGCCGGGCGTCGGACTGGCCCTGGAAGGCCATTTGATCCAGCATCTGGTGCCCACCGAAGTCATCGAACGGGGCATCGACTTCGTCCGTTACGCCTGCCGCCCGGGCTGAAAACAAAAACGGCCCGTCAATTGACGGGCCGGGCTGATGCTACCGACCGTCCGCGACGGTCGGGCAAGGGCTTATTCGAACTCGATGATGATCTGATCCACCGACAGGCTTTCGCCGGCCGCCGCCGAGATCTTCTTGACCTTGCAGTCCTGGTCGGCCTTGAGGATGTTTTCCATCTTCATGGCTTCGATGACGGCCAGCTTCTCGCCGGCCTTCACTTCCTGACCGACCGCCACGGCGACTTCGCGCAGCAGGCCCGGCATCGGGGAAAGCAGGAACTTCGACAGGTCGGGCGCCGGCTTCTCGGGCATCAGGGCCAGCAGTTCGGCAGCACGGGCGCTCATCACCATGAAGTCGGCACGCGTGCCCCAATGGAACAGGGAGTATTTCGTCTTGTGCCGTTCGACCTGCAGCGTGAATTCCTCTCCGTTGCAGGTGCCGTTGAACAACGATTGACCCAGTTTCCAGTCGGAGAGGATCTCGTACTGTTCGCCCTTGTATTCGACGTGGTAACCGCCGTCGATCGGACGGGCAACCACGTGATGGCTCTCGTTGCCATTCGGGTTCAGGCGGACAACACACCACTGGTCGCGGACGATGCGCTCATGGCCTTGCAACTGGCCGGAGATCGAGGCGGAACGGTCGGTGAAGGCGCGGTACACGTAAGCGGCGACGGAAACCAGCAGGGCCGGATCATCGTGCGGCACCATCGAGGCGTCGAAACCCTGCGGATATTCCTTGGCGATGAAACTGGTATCGAAGATGCCGGACTGGAAACGCGGATGTTGCATCAGCGCGGCCTGGAACGGAATGTTCGAGGAAATGCCACGGATCACGAAACCGTTCAGGGCGTCGCGCATGCGGGAAATCGCCTGCTCGCGGGTAGCGCCATGGACGATCAGCTTGGCGATCATCGAATCGTAATACATCGAGATTTCGCCACCGTCGTACACCCCGGTATCGACGCGAACCGAACCTTCTTCCTTGGGCGGCTGGAACTTGACCAGACGACCGGTAGACGGCAGGAAGCCGCGGAACGGGTCTTCGGCGTTGATCCGGCATTCCATGGCCCAGCCGTTGATGCCGACGTCGGCTTGCGACAGGGGCAGCTTTTCGCCGTAGGCGACACGGATCATCTGCTCAACCAGATCGAGGCCGGTGATCAGCTCGGTGACCGGGTGCTCCACCTGCAGGCGGGTATTCATTTCCAGGAAGTAGAACTCCTTGGTCGCACCGGAAACAACGAACTCGACGGTACCGGCCGATTCGTACTGCACCGCACGGGCCAGGGCCACGGCCTGTTCGCCCATCGCCTTGCGCATTTCCGGATCGACGAAGGGGCTCGGCGCCTCTTCGATGACCTTCTGATGACGACGCTGGATCGAGCAGTCGCGCTCGTTGAGGTAGACGTAGTTGCCATGGCTGTCGCCGAGCACCTGGATTTCGATGTGGCGCGGTTCCAGCACGTATTTTTCGATGAAGACGCGGTCGTCGCCGAAGGAATTGCGGGCTTCATTGACGCAGGAGGAGAAACCTTCGTGCGCTTCGGCATCGTTGTAGGCCACGCGCAGACCCTTGCCGCCGCCGCCGGCGGAAGCCTTGATCATCACCGGGTAACCGATGCCCTGGGCGATCTTGACGGCTTCGTCAGGACCGGCGATGGCGTCGTTGTAACCCGGAATGGTGTTGACCTGGGCGGCAATGGCCAGCTTCTTGGACTCGATCTTGTCGCCCATCTTGGCGATCGAGTAGTGCTTCGGCCCAATGAACTTGATGCCTTCTTCTTCCAGACGACGCGAGAAAGTGGCGTTTTCCGAGAGGAAGCCGTAACCCGGGTGAACCGCTTCAGCGCCGGTCTGCTTGCAGGCGGCGATGATCTTGTCCATGACCAGATAAGACTCTTTCGAGGCGGCCGGACCGATACAGACGGCTTCGTCAGCCAGGTCGACGTGCAGCGAATCCTTGTCGGCTTCGGAATAGACGGCAACCGTCTTGATACCCATCTTGCGGGCGGTCTTGATGACGCGGCAGGCAATTTCGCCGCGATTGGCAATCAGAATTTTCTTGAACATATGTGTTTGTCCTGTTTTTTTAGGATCGAGGATCGAGGGGCTTGAGCTGCTAGTAAGCGCGGCCCCTCGATCCTAATAGCTCGATCCTCGATCCTAATCAGAGCGGAATGTTGCCGTGCTTGCGCCACGGGTTTTCGAGTTTCTTGTCGCGCAGCATGGCCAGCGAACGGGCGATCCGCTTGCGGGTGGCGTGCGGCATGATGACGTCGTCGATGAAGCCACGCGCGCCCGCCACGAACGGGTTAGCGAACTTGGTCTTGTACTCGGCTTCGCGCTCGGCCAGCTTGGCCGGATCGTTCTTTTCCTCGCGGAAAATGATCTCGACGGCGCCCTTCGGGCCCATCACGGCGATTTCCGCCGACGGCCAGGCGAGGTTGACGTCGCCGCGCAGATGCTTGGACGACATCACGTCGTAGGCACCGCCGTAGGCCTTGCGGGTAATCACGGTCACCTTCGGCACGGTGCATTCGGCGTAGGCGTAGAGCAGCTTGGCGCCGTGCTTGATGATGCCGCCGTATTCCTGCTGGGTGCCCGGCATGAAGCCCGGGACGTCGACGAAGGTGACGACCGGAATGTTGAAGGCATCACAGAAGCGCACGAAGCGGGCAGCCTTGATCGAGGACTTGATGTCCAGGCAACCGGCCAGCACCAGCGGCTGGTTGGCGACGATACCGACCGGATGGCCGTCGATGCGACCGAAACCGATAATGATGTTCTTGGCGTATTCGGCCTGCAGTTCGAAGAAGTCGTGGTCATCGACGACCTTGACCAGCAGTTCCTTCATGTCGTAGGGCTTGTTGTTATTGTCCGGCACCAGGGTGTCGAGCGAATAATCGAGACGCGCAGCCGGATCGTTGGTCCACGTGACCGGCGGCTTTTCCTTGTTGTTGGAAGGAATGAAGGTCATGAAACGACGCAGCATGGCCAGCGCTTCGACATCGTTCTCGAAGGCCAGATCGGCGACGCCGGACTTGCTGGTATGGGTGATGGCACCGCCCAGTTCTTCGGCGGTGACGTCTTCGTGGGTCACGGTCTTGACGACTTCCGGACCGGTCACGAACATGTAGGAAGAATCCTTGACCATGAAGATGAAGTCGGTCATCGACGGCGAATACACCGCACCACCGGCACAGGGGCCCATGATCATGGAAATCTGCGGCACGACGCCGGAGGCCATGACGTTGCGCTGGAAGACGTCGGCGTAACCGCCGAGGGAAGCGACACCTTCCTGGATGCGGGCGCCGCCCGAGTCGTTGAGGCCGATCACCGGCGCGCCAACCTTCATCGCCTGGTCCATGACCTTGCAGATCTTCTCGGCATGGGTTTCCGACAGCGAGCCGCCGAACACCGTGAAATCCTGCGAGAAAACGAACACCAGACGGCCGTTGATCGTGCCATAGCCGACGACGACGCCGTCACCCGGCGTTTTTTCCGACTGGTCCATGCCGAAATCGACGCAGCGATGCTCCTTGAACATGTCCCATTCCTCGAAGGAATCCGGGTCGAGCAGCAGCTCGATGCGTTCGCGGGCGGTCAGCTTGCCCTTCTTGTGCTGGCTGGCGATACGCTTCTGACCGCCGCCGAGGCGGGCCAGTTCGCGCTTTTCTTCCAGCTGTCGGATGATGTCGTGCATAGAGGAAATCTCCCTAAATGGTGCGGGTAATACGAAAAAATCAGTGTTTGAGGTAACCGAGCAGGGCATACGCGGCAGCAGCCGGAGTCGTATTGCCCTCCTCGACGGAACGGGTCAGCGCCGGCAGGTTTTCCTGGACCAGCGGATGCCGACGGAAATGCTGATGCAGGCCGGCCTCGATCAACTGCCACATCCAGGACAGGGCCTGGTGCTGGCGTTTCTGCTCGAATTCGCCGGTCGGCTTCAAGGCCGCCTGGTACTTCTCGACCTGCGCCCAGAAGTCGGCGATGCCTTCCTTGTGCAGGGCCGACAGCGCGACAACCGGCGGCGCCCAGTGGGGCGAGGCCGGACGCAGCATGTGCAGCGCATTGCGCCATTGGGCGCGGACGACGGCGGTGGCCTGACGGTCGATATCGGCCTTGTTGATGACCACCATGTCGGCGATCTCGACAATGCCCTTCTTGATCGCCTGCAGGTCGTCGCCGGCATTCGGCAACTGCAGCAGGCAGAACATGTCGACCATACCGGCGACGGTCGTTTCCGACTGGCCGACACCGACGGTCTCGATGATGATTACGTCGTAGCCGGAAGCTTCGCAGAGCAGCATGGCTTCACGCGACTTTTCGGCAACGCCGCCCAGCGAACCGGAGGATGGGCTTGGCCGGATGAAGGCTTCCTCGCGCTGGGAAAGCAGTTCCATGCGCGTCTTGTCGCCGAGAATGGAACCCCCGGACACCGAAGACGAAGGGTCGACGGCGAGCACGGCGAGTTTCTTGCCCTGCTCAATCAGCCAGACGCCGAGCGCCTCGATGAAAGTCGATTTGCCCGCCCCCGGCACGCCGGAAATGCCGATGCGGATGGCTCGGCCGGTGTGCGGTAACAGCGCGTTCAACACCTGCTGGGCGCGCTGCTGGTGATCGGGCCGCGTCGACTCGATCAGCGTAATGGCCTTGGCCAGCGCGCGGCGCTGCCCGGCCAGGACGCCGTCGACCAGCGACTGGTCGGCCGCCGACAGAAGATTTGCGCGCACGGGAGCTTCGCCCAGATTCATGCGGCGCTTAGCCGCGCGCCTTGCGGATTTCTTCGAGCACCTTGATGGCCGAATCCTCGATCCGCGTCCCCGGCCCGAAAATGGCCTTGGCACCGGCGTTGTAGAGGTAATCGTAATCCTGGGCCGGAATCACGCCGCCGGCGAAAACGATGATGTCGTCACCGCCCTGATCCTTCAAGGCCTTGACCAGTTGCGGCAGCAGGGTCTTGTGACCGGCCGCCAGCGACGACACGCCGACGGCGTGCACGTCGTTTTCGATGGCCTGGCGGGCGGCTTCTTCCGGGGTCTGGAACAGCGGGCCCATGTCGATGTCGAAGCCGAGGTCGGCATAGGCCGTGGCAACCACCTTGGCGCCGCGGTCATGGCCGTCCTGGCCGAGCTTGGCGATCATGATGCGCGGGCGACGGCCTTCTTCTTCGGCGAACTTGGCGACATCGGCCTTGATCGATTCCCAGCTTTCCTGACCTTCGACAACGCCGCCGTACACACCCGAAATGGTCTGGTTGTTGGCGCGGAAACGACCGAAGACCTTTTCCAGCGCATCCGACACTTCGCCGACCGTGGCGCGCAGGCGCATGGCCTTGACGGTCAGGTCGAGCAGGTTGCCTTCGCCGCTTTCGGCGGCCTTGGTCAATGCCTCCAAAGCGGCGTTGACCGCAGCCGTATCGCGCGTCGCGCGGATCTGCTTGAGACGGGCGATCTGCGATTCACGCACGGCATGGTTGTCGATATCGAGGATGTCGATGGCGTCTTCCTTGGCCAGCTTGTACTTGTTGACGCCGACGATGACGTCCTTGCCGGAGTCGATGCGCGCCTGCTTGTCGGCCGCACAGGTTTCGACCTGCATCTTGGCCCAGCCGGATTCGACGGCCTTGGTCATGCCGCCCATCGCCTCGATTTCCTGGATGATGCCCCAGGCCTTGTCGGCCATGTCCTGGGTCAGCTTTTCCATCATGTAGGAACCGGCCCACGGATCGACGACGTTGGTAATGTGGGTTTCTTCCTGGATGATCAGCTGGGTGTTGCGGGCGATGCGCGACGAGAACTCGGTCGGCAGCGCGATGGCTTCGTCCAGCGCATTGGTGTGCAGCGACTGGGTGCCGCCGAAAACGGCGGCCATCGCTTCGATGGTGGTACGCACGACGTTGTTGTACGGATCCTGTTCAGTCAACGACCAGCCGGAGGTCTGGCTGTGCGTACGCAGCATCTTCGACTTGGCGCTCTTGGCGTTGAAACCGGTCATGATGCGATCCCACAACAGGCGGCCGGCGCGCATCTTGGCGATTTCCAGGTAGAAGTTCATGCCGACGGCCCAGAAGAAGGACAGGCGACCGGCGAAGGTATCGACGTCCATGCCCGAAGCGACGCCGGTGCGCACGTATTCCATGCCGTCGGCCAGCGTGAAGGCCAGCTCGATGGCTTGGTTAGCGCCGGCTTCCTGGATGTGATAGCCGGAAATCGAGATCGAATTGAACTTCGGCATATGCTGTGCCGTGTAGCCGAAAATGTCGGCAATGATCTTCATCGACGGTTTGGGCGGATAGATATAGGTATTCCGCACCATGAATTCTTTGAGAATGTCGTTCTGGATGGTGCCCGACAGCTTGTCCTGCGGCACGCCCTGTTCCTCGGCGGCAACGATGTAGCCGGCGAGAATCGGCAGCACGGCACCGTTCATGGTCATCGAGACGGAAATCTTGTCGAGCGGAATGCTGTCGAAGAGGATCTTCATGTCTTCGACGGAATCAATCGCCACGCCGGCCTTGCCGACGTCGCCGGTGACACGGGCGTTATCCGAGTCGTAACCGCGGTGCGTCGCCAGGTCGAAAGCCACGGAAACGCCCTGACCGCCGGCGGCGAGCGCCTTGCGGTAGAAGGCATTGGAGGCTTCGGCGGTGGAGAAGCCGGCGTACTGGCGGATGGTCCACGGCTTGACGGCATACATCGTCGGCTGCGGGCCGCGCAGATAGGGCGCGAAGCCAGGCAGGGTGTCGGCAAATTCGAGGCCGGCAACATCGGCCTTGGTATACAGCGCCTTGACGGCCAGACCTTCCGGGGTGTTCCAGACCAGATTCCCGATGTCGCCGCCCGGAGACTGTTTGGCTGCGGCCTTTTCCCAAGCATCCAGGTTATTGGAATCAAAGAACTTTTCAGACATGACACACCCCTCGCCGATTCGATTTTTTCAGGCCGATGATGCAGAATTCAAAATTCTACGCCCTCAGGCCCAGCTTGACATACCAAACCTCACATAATACTTTATCCATAATTATGGAAGCAAGTCGGCAAAGCATCGACGTGCCCATTCACACTAGACGGAAACAATGAACCGCATTGCACCTACTGCGCTCTACCAGGAAGTCGCCGAGCGACTCCGCCAGCGGATATTCGCGCATGAATTGACGCCCGGCACCTGGATCGACGAGCAGAAACTCGCCGAACAATACGGCATTTCGCGCACGCCGCTGCGCGAAGCCCTGAAGGTACTGGCCTCGGAAGGACTGGTCGAACTCAAGCCGCGGCGCGGCTGTTACGTCACCGAGATTTCCCGTCAGGACCTGGACGACATCTTTCCGCTCATCGCCCTGCTCGAAGGCCGCTGCGCTGCCGAAGCGGTTAACCGGGCGAAAGCCTCCGATATCGCGACCCTGAAGGCTATCCACGAACGGCTTGAGGCGGCCGCCCGCGAAGGCCGGATCGATGCGTTTTTCGAAGCCAACCAGGAATTCCACCGGCAAATCCAGGAACTCTCCGGCAATCGCTGGCTGCTCACCGTCATCCAGGACCTGCGCACCGTCCTGAAACTCTCCCGCCTCCATTCGCTGTCCCTGGAAGGCCGCCTGCAGCAGTCGCTCGACGAGCATCGCCTGATCATGGCCGCCTTCGAATCGGGCGAAGCGGCGCGGGCCGAAAACACCATGCACGACCACCTGCTGTCCGGCCGCGAGGCCCTGGCCAAGATGCAGGACGGTAGCGGCGGCAAGGGCAATTGATCGAGAAACTTCAGGTCTGAGGCGGATTTGCGCTGAGCATGGTGCATCCGTGCCAGTGGAAATCCGCGCAATCCCCGCTGCAACAGCCTTTTCCCTTTACCGAGCTGATTTGACCAACCTCTGTGGCAACAAGGTGTAGAGTAGAGATGTGACGCGGTAGCATTAGGCTTGGTATGTCTGTTGTCCGCCCCTTTCGTCTGGCGGTGCCCAAGTAACCTTGCCGTAACCCCGT
>JAGTRU010000035.1 GCA_018261905.1 Pseudomonadota bacterium
CCCTGGGTTTTAGAACACCGGCGGCTGTCTTCTTCGAAGATTGCGTAAAGCAAAATGCCAACATCCCAACCGGTGTTGCACTTGATGTTTGAGACCGCCAAGCAAAAAGAAGGCGACCCTGGGTCGGTGCCCGCTGCGCGGGTTCCCTGCGCTACTCGAAACGCCGGGCGGCTGCGCAACTCGGGGCTGCGCCCCTCAAACAGTGCTCGCCGAAGGCCCCCGGCGTTTCTGCGTTGCTCGGCACCTCTCAAGGGGCCCGGCAAGGCGTCGCCGCCGAACCGACAGAACTCGTTATTGGCTGTTTTTTTGTTTGGCCGCTGCCAGCGGGCTTTTTCTGGGGCAGAGCCGTCGTTCCGTGACGCTTTTCGGGTCCCCATGAGAGGCGCTGAGCAACGCAGGCTTAAGCGGAAAAAGGGCGAGGACTGTCTGAGGGCGAAGCCCGAGTTCCGCAGCCCCCGCTTAAGCCGAGTAGCGCAAGGAACCCGCGCAGCGGGCGCCGACCCTGGGGTCGCCTTCTTCTTTGGCTACTTTCTTCTTGGCGAAGCAAGAAGAAAGTATGCCCGCCCTCAAGGCGGAACACACCCGCCAAACAAGCCAACACAACAATTTGCCGAGCAGCAGATAAAACCAGAAAACCAAAAACAGGAAAGCCTCCGCTCACCGGAGGCTCCCCCGCTCAAAACCAAAAACCCGCAAAACTACATCCTCTCAATCATCGCCTCCCCAAACCCCGAACAAGAAAGCTCCTCCGCCCCCGCCATCAAGCGGGCAAAGTCATAAGTCACCTGCTTGTCGCCGATGGCCGCTTCCATCGCCCGGATCACCAGATCCGCCGCTTCCTTCCACCCCAGATGCCGCAGCATCATTTCGGCGGAGAGAATCAGCGACCCGGGATTGACCTTGTCCTGGCCGGCGTATTTCGGCGCCGTACCGTGCGTCGCCTCGAAGCAGGCGTACTGGTCGGAGATGTTGGCGCCCGGCGCGATGCCGATACCGCCGACCTGGGCGGCCAGGGCGTCGGAGATGTAGTCGCCGTTCAGGTTGGTGGTGGCGATCACGTCGTATTCGGCGGGGCGCAAGAGTATCTGCTGCAGGAAGGCGTCGGCGATCGAATCCTTGATGATGATCTCTCGACCGGTGTGCGGGTTCCGGACCTCGCACCACGGGCCGCCGTCGATCAACTCGGCACCGAACTCTTCCCGGGCCACCTGGTAGGCGACGTCACGGAACAGGCCTTCGGTGTATTTCATGATATTGCCCTTGTGCACGATGGTCACCGACTTGCGATCGTTGGTGATGGCGTACTTGATGGCAGCGCGCACCAGGCGGGTGGTGCCTTCGACGGAAATCGGCTTGATGCCGATGCCGGAAGTCAGCGGAAAACGAATTTTCTGGACGCCCATTTCCTCCTGCAGGAACTTGATGACCTTCTTGGCGCCCTCCGAGTCGGCCGCCCACTCGACGCCAGCGTAGATGTCCTCGGTGTTCTCGCGGAAGATGACCATGTTGGTCAGTTCCGGATTCTTCAGCGGCGAGGGCACGCCCTTGAAATAGCGCACCGGGCGGACGCACTGGTAGAGGTCGAGTTCCTGGCGCAGGGCGACGTTCAGCGAACGAATGCCGCCGCCAACCGGTGTCGTCATCGGGCCTTTGATGGAAACCGAGTATTCCTTCAATGCCGCGAAGGTTTCGCTGGGGAACCACTCATCCGGACCATACAGGCGGGTCGATTTTTCGCCGGCAAAGACCTCCATCCAGTGAATTTTCCGGCTGCCGCCGTAGGCCTTGGCGACCGCCGCATCGATGACCTTGATCATGACCGGGGTGATATCGATACCGATGCCGTCGCCTTCGATGAAGGGAATGATCGGGTTATGGGGGGTGGCCTGCCCGGGAACGATTTTCTGACCACCTGCTGGAATCGTGATGTGGGATGTCATGCTCACTCCTTGCGTTGTTATTGAACGACCTGGATTTCGTCGCGCCTCCCTCGCTGGGGGCGCCGGACGGGGGTTGGCAGCGCCCGGCAGCGCTGACGATTATGAAGCAAAAAGGGCCGAGATGTCAGCCATCTCAGCCCTTGGAAAACGCCCTGCCAAACACCGCTGGCGCGGCCCCGGCTAAGGGACCGCGCCAGTTTGCAGCATCAGCCGCGCATTGCCTTCAGCGCGGCATTGAAGGTCGGACTCGGACGCATCACCGCCTTGCACTTCACGGCGTCGGCCAGATAGTAGCCGCCGATATCGGCCGGCTTGCCCTGCACCGTCTTCATTTCAGCCACGATCTGCGCTTCGTTGTCGGTCAGCACCTTGGCCAGCCCGGCGAAATGGGCCGCCAGTTCCTTGTCCTCGGTCTGGGCAGCCAGTTCCTGCGCCCAGAACATGGTCAGGTAGAACTGCGAGCCGCGGTTGTCGAGCTCGCCGGTTTTCGGCGACGGCGACTTGTTGTTGTCGAGCAGCTTGCCGGTAGCGGCGTCCAGGGTCTTGGCGAGGAGCACGGCGCGCTGGTTGCCCTCCTTGATCCCCAGTTCTTCGAGCGAGACGGCCAGGGCCAGGAACTCGCCGAGCGAATCCCAACGCAGGTGGTTTTCCTGCGTCAGTTGCTGCACGTGCTTCGGGGCCGAACCGCCGGCCCCGGTTTCGTACATGCCGCCGCCGTTCATCAGCGGCACGATCGACAGCATCTTGGCCGAGGTACCCAGTTCCATGATAGGGAAGAGGTCGGTCAGGTAGTCGCGCAGGATGTTGCCGGTCACCGAGATGGTGTCCAGGCCGCGGGCGACGCGTTCCAGCGTGAAGCGCATGGCGCGGACCTGCGACATGATCTGGATGTCGAGACCACTGGTGTCGTGATCCTTGAGGTATTTCTGGACCTTCTTGATCAGTTCGTTCTCGTGCGGACGATAGCTGTCCAGCCAGAAGATGGCCGGCATGCCGGACTGGCGGGCGCGGGTGACAGCGAGCTTGACCCAGTCGCGGATCGGTGCGTCCTTGACCTGACAGGCGCGCCAGATGTCGCCGGCTTCAACGTTCTGGGTCAGCAGCACTTCGCCGGTATTGATATCGACAATGTTGGCGATGCCATCATCGGTGATTTCGAAAGTCTTGTCGTGCGAGCCGTATTCCTCAGCCTGCTGGGCCATCAGGCCGACGTTCGGGACAGTACCCATGGTCCGCGGATCGAAGTTGCCATGCCATTTGACGAAATTGATCATCTCCTGGTAAATGCGGGCAAAGGTCGATTCCGGCATGACGCACTTGCTGTCGTACTGCTTGCCGTCGGCGCCCCACATCTTGCCGCCCTGACGAATCATGGCCGGCATGGAAGCGTCGACGATGATGTCGTTGGGCGAGTGGAAGTTGGTGATGCCCTTGGCCGAGTCGACCATCGCCAGACGCGGGCGGTGTTCCTGACAGGCGTGCAGGTCGCGGATGATCTCGTCGCGCTGCGATTCCGGCAGCGCCTTGATCTTCTCGTAGAGCGTGGCCATGCCGTTATTGACATTGATGCCCAGTTCGTCGAAGACCTTGCCGTGCTTCTCGAAGGCTTCCTTGTAGTAGATTTTGACGCAGTGGCCGAAGACGATCGGGTGCGAGACCTTCATCATCGTCGCCTTGACGTGCAGCGAGAACAGGATGCCGGATTCGCGGCAATCTTCGAGCTGGGCTTCGTAGAAGTCGCAGAGCGCCTTCTTGCTCATGAACATCGAGTCGATGATCTCGCCTTCGAGCAGCGAGAGTTTCGGCTTCAACACGGTGGTCTTGCCGCCCTTGGCGATCAGTTCCATGCGCACATCGCGCGCCTTGTCCAGGGTCAGGGATTTTTCACCGTGATAGAAGTCGCCAGTTTCCATGTGGGAAACGTGGGTCTGCGACCATTGTTTCCATTCGCCCATCGAGTGCGGGCGTTTCTTGGCGTAGTTCTTGACGGCAGCCGGTGCGCGGCGATCGGAATTGCCTTCGCGCAGCACCGGATTGACGGCGGAACCCAGGCACTTGGCGTAACGGATCTTGAGCGCCTTTTCTTCATCGCTATTGGCCATTTCCGGATAGTCGGGAATGGCGTAGCCCTTGGCCTGCAATTCCTTGACACAGGCGATCAACTGGGCGACCGAGGCGCTGATGTTGGGCAGCTTGATGATGTTGGTGTCCGGCAGCAGGCACTTCTTGCCCAGTTCGCCGAGGGTATTGGGAACCCGCTGTTCTTCGCTCAGGCACTCGGGGAACTCGGCTAGTACGCGAGCTGACACGGAAATGTCGGCTTTTTCGATCTCAATGCCGGCCGGTGCGGTAAAAGTCCGCACGATCGGCAAGAATGCACACGTCGCGAGCAACGGCGCTTCGTCGGTCAACGTGTAAATGATTTTTGACTTTCCACCAGCCATGAATATCCCCTTGCGTTGGATTGGATGATTATTGGTCCGGGCGAACCCCGGAACTTATTTAAAGCAGTTTGCAAAAAGCAAAACGTTGAAAGTATCGGCTTCCCGCGCATCCCAGTCAACGAAACAGGTTTTCACAGGGTGACCGGACGGCCCCCAGAGCGCGCTCTCTCCGGCCTTTTCAGCCGGACGCGGTGCTACCATCGGGCCTTCTGCAGGAGACAAAACACAATGAAAATATCCGTTGGTCTCTACGGCACCAATGCCCACCAGATCGCACTCGCCATGATCCAGGGGTTCAACCGCCATTACAGCCTGTTCCGCGCCACCAGCCAGGCAGCCAAGGCGCGCTTCGAGCATGGCGACTGGCTCGGCGTGCACCAGGCGGTCAAGGAGCGCATCCGCTTCTACGACGACCGCGTCGACGAGTGCGTCGAGCGCCTGGACCACGAGTTCAACGTGCGCCACCTTGAGCCGCCGACCTGGCAGCAGATCAAGCTGCTCTACATCGGCCTGCTGCTCAACCACAAGCAGCCGGAACTGGCCGAAACCTTCTTCAATTCGGTCACCACCAGGATCCTGCACCGCGACTATTTTCACAACGACGTGTTGTTCGTCCGCCCGACCCTATCGACGGAAAACCTCGAAGCCGACAACGACCCGATCTACCGCAGCTATTACGCCAAGGCCGACGGCCTGCACGGCGCGATGCGCAGCATCATTGCGGATTTCCACTGGCAACGGCCGTTTGCCGATCTGGCGCGCGACGTCGACCAGGTTTACCGCAGCATCAGCCACTTCCTGCAGGGCATTCCGCGGCGCGAGGTAAATTTCCAGATACAGGTCCTGGCCTCCGCCTTCTATCGCAACAAGGCCGCCTACATCATCGGCAAGGCGATCAATGGCGCCGCCGAATACCCCTTCGCCATTCCCGTCCTGCACGATGCCGACGGCCGGCTTTACCTCGACACCGTGCTGCTCGACGCCTGGCGCATCGGCCTGCTCTTCTCGCTGTCGCGCGCCTATTTCATGGTCGACATGGAAGTGCCGTCCGGCTACGTCCAGTTCCTGCGCAGCATCATGCCCAACAAACCGCGCTCCGAAATCTACGTCATGCTCGGCCTCGGCAAGCAGGGCAAAACCATGTTCTTCCGCGACTTCATCTACCACCTGCACCATTCGGAAGACAATTTCATCATGGCCCCCGGCATCCGCGGCATGGTCATGCTGGTGTTCACGCTGCCCTCCTTCCCTTACGTCTTCAAGATCATCAAGGATGTCTTCAGCGCCGCCAAGAACACCGACAAGGCCACCGTCAAGAAGAAATTCCTGCTCGTCAAACAGGTCGACCGCGTCGGCCGCATGGCCGACACCCTGGAATTCTCCAACGTCGCCTTCCCCTTGAAGCGCTTCGCCGACGAAGTGCTGAGCGAATTACGCACGGTGGCCCCCTCCTGCTACGAAATCGAAGGCGAGAGCCTGATCATCAAGCATCTCTATATCGAGCGCCGGATGGAGCCGCTCAACATCCACCTCGAGCGCATGGAGCGCAGCAACAACAGCGCCGGCCTGGAACACGCCATCCGCGAATACGGCAGCGCCATCCGCGAACTGGCGCAGGCCAACATTTTTCCGGGCGACATGCTGTGGAAGAATTTCGGCGTCACCCGCTACGGCCGCGTCGTGTTCTACGACTACGACGAAATCGAATACATGACCGACTGCAATTTCCGCAAGATCCCGGTCGCTCCCGATTACGAAACGGAAATGTCCGGCGAAGTCTGGTATCCGGTGGCCCGGAACGATATTTTCCCGGAAGAGTTCAGCACCTTCCTGCTCGCCTCGCCGACGCTGCGCCAGGTCTTCCACAAATACCACGCCGACCTGCTGACCCCAGAATTCTGGCAGAACGCCCAGCAGAAGATTCGCGACGGCCACGTCGAGGACTTTTTCCCTTATCCGCAGGAACTGCGCTTCTGCAATAACCGTCCCGACGCTTCCTGAACAAGACAGGGCCGCAAGCGCGGCCCTGGTCGGATTTGCGACGAACCCGCCTTAGCTGTGGCCGGTACTGCCGAAACCACCCTCACCGCGCTTGCTGGCGTCGAACTCATCGACAATATTGAAGCCGACCTGCAGCACCGGCACGATGATCATCTGCGCGATGCGATCCAGCGGGTTCAGCGTGAATTCCGTCTGGCCGCGATTCCACACCGAAACCATCAATTCGCCCTGGTAATCGCTGTCGATCAGGCCAACCAGGTTGCCGAGCACGATACCGTGCTTGTGACCGAGGCCGGAGCGCGGCAGGATCATTGCCGCCAGGCCGGGATCGGCCAGGTGGATGGCCATGCCGGTCGGCACCAGCACGGTCTGGCCGGGGACAACGGTCAGCGGCTCGGCAATGCAGGCGCGCAGGTCGAGACCAGCCGAACCGGGCGTCGCGTAATGGGGCGGCGTGTCGCGCAGGCGTTGGTCGAGAATCTTTACATCAATCGTGTGCATCGTCGCTTCCTGTTAAATGGGCAATGTGTTCTACAAGCTGGCGAGCCAGCACCGATTTCGGCGCCGGGGTCAGCGGATGGACGCCAGTCTCGTCAAAGAGGACCAGCCGGTTGTCGTCGCCGCCGAAGCCTTCCTGGATCAGGTTGCCGGCGATCAGCGGGATATTCTTCCTGTGCCGCTTGGCCTGGGCATATTCTTCGAGATTGCGGCTCTCAGCCGCGAAGCCGACGCAGAACGGGCCATTCTTCAAAGCCGCGACTTCGGCCAGGATGTCCGGGTTCTCGACCAGTTCGATCGGCGGCACGCCGCCGGTATCTTTCTTCAACTTGTGTTCGGCCGCATTGGCCACGCGGTAATCGGCCACCGCCGCCACGCCGATGAAAATATCGGCAGAAGCCGCCCGCGCCAGCACGGCGGCGTGCATCTCGAGCGCACTCCTGACATTGACGCATTCAACGCCCTGCGGCACCGGCAGCGCCACCGGCCCGGAAACCAGCGTCACCTCGGCACCGGCCTGGCGGGCGGCGCGGGCCAGGGCATAGCCCATGCGCCCGGAAGACAGGTTGGTGATGCCGCGTACCGGGTCGATGGCTTCGAAGGTCGGCCCGGCGGTCAGCAAGACTTTCCGGCCGGCCAGCAATTTTGGTGTGAAGAAGGCGATGACTTCCTCGAGAATTTCTTCCGGCTCCAGCATGCGGCCGGCGCCGACTTCGCCGCAAGCCTGTTCGCCGCTCGCCGGGCCGAGTATCTGCACGCCGTCGGCCGCCAGTTGCGCCACATTGCGCTGCGTCGCCGGGTTCTGCCACATCTGCAGATTCATCGCCGGCGCCACGAGGAGCGGACAAGCCCGGGCCAGCACCATGGTGGACAGCAGATCGTTGGCCAGGCCGTGGGTGATGCGCGCCAGGAAATCGGCCGAGGCCGGCGCCACCAGCATCAGGTCGGCCGAACGCGACAGATCGATATGCGCCATGCCGTTCGGCATGCGCTGATCCCACTGATCGGTGAATACCGATTTGCCGGACAAGGCCTGAAAGGTCGTCGTCGTCACAAAATGCGTCGCCCCCTCGGTCATCGCCACCTGCACCTCGGCGCCCTGCTTGACCAGCAGGCGGACCAGCTCGGCGGCCTTGTAGGCGGCGATACCGCCGGTTACGCCGAGTATTATGCGTTTTGCATTTAATTCCATCATCTTGCCATTAGAATGTGAGCCTGGCCATTTTATAGGAAATAACATGGCGATCACCGACTGGCCCGCCGGCGAACGACCGCGCGAACGTTTGCTGGCGCATGGCCCGGCCCATCTCTCGGATGCCGAACTGCTGGCCATTTACCTGCGTGTCGGCGTGCGCGGCAAGAGTGCCGTCGATCTGGCGCGCGACCTGCTGTTGCGCTTCGACGGCCGCCTCAACCGTCTGGCGGACGCTTCGCTCAACGAACTGGCCAGCGTTTCCGGCATTGGCCTGGCCAAGGCCGCCCAGCTCAAAGCCAGTTTCGAACTGGCCCGCCGCGCCCTGCTCCAGGACATGGCGAAACGCGACACCTTCGCGGCACCGGGGGCCGTTCGCGACTGGCTGCGCCTGAAACTGGCCGACCGGCCGCATGAAATCTTTATGGCGTTGTGGCTGGATGCGCAGAATCGTCTACTAATAGCGGAAGAACTTTTCGTCGGCACCTTAACCCAGACTTCCGTCTATCCCCGGGAAGTGGTCAAGGCCGGCTTGGCCCGCAATGCCGCCGCCGTCATCCTCGCTCACAATCACCCGTCCGGCCTCGCCGAGCCCTCGCGGGCCGACGAAATGCTCACCGGCACCTTGAAGGAAGCCCTGGCCATGGTCGATATCAAGCTGCTCGACCATTTCATCGTAGCCGGCAACAGCCCGCCGCTATCCTTTGCCGAACGGGGACTTTTATAGAAAAAGCAAAAAATGCTTGATAGAAGCCATCATTATTCGTAAAATCGCGGGCTTTCTTCTAGCGAATTCTGGAGCACCAATCATGGCGCGAGTCTGCCAAGTAACGGGTAAAGCCCCGATGGTTGGGAACAAAGGGTCGAAAGCGAAAACCGCTTCATCCGCCTGCGCGTTTCCAACGCCGGTCTGCGCTTGATCGACAAGAACGGTATTGATACCGTCCTGGCCGACCTGCGTGCCCGTGGCGAAGTCTGATTAAGGAAGGATAAGTAAAATGGCTAAAGGCGGACGCGAAAAAATCAAGCTGGAATCTACAGCTGGTACCGGACACTTCTACACCACCTCCAAGAACAAGCGCACAACGCCTGAAAAACTGGAGTTCAACAAGTACGATCCGAAGGCTCGTAAGCACGTTGCTTACAAGGAAGTGAAGCTGAAGTAATTCAGCCTCCTCCAGCTTTCGACAAACCCGCCTTTCGGCGGGTTTTGTTTTTTCTACCCGCTTTTTCTCAGGCCCGGCGCTTGAGAAGAAATACGGCGTAGCCGAGAATGCCGGCAAAAACCAGCACCGACCAGTTGGCCATCGACAGGTCGAGGAAGACCCATTCCTTGCTGGTACAAAACCCGGTCGCCAGGAAAAGCGGTGGATATTGCATGCCCAGCCAGTCCACCAGGCGCTCGATGAGGTTGGGATCGGTATAGCTGCACTCATTTGCCAGCTCGGGGAAAGCTTGCATCCAGGTCTGGTAGGCGGCCACTCCCATGCCGAGCACAGCCAGCCCGGCAACCAGGACCGCCCAGACGATACGTCCGGCCGGCAGCAGGTAACCGGCCACGGCGACGCCGCCGACCAACAAATAGACCAGACGCTGGAAAATACACAACGGACACGGCGCCAGATGCAACATGGCCTGCAGTTCCAAACCAAAACCCACCAACCCAAAACAACCCAGCGCCAAAGTGGCAAACCACGCCCGGAGGGGCACTTGCGAAAAAACCATGGTGATGCTTTCCGAGAAAATGTAGGTCAGTCCGGAATTCTAAGCCATGCCTGAACCATCGACGCAAGCAGCTTTACACCTCCACCCGGCGCAGGGAAGTGGACCCCGCCCCGACAGGCCGTTAAGATTGCACTATGAATACACGCATCCTCCTTGTCGAAGACGACGAACGGCTGGCCGAACTGACCGCCGAATACCTGACCAAGAACGACCTGCAGGTCACCATCGAAGGCCGCGGCGATACCGCCGAGACGCGCATCCTGGCGGAACAGCCGGATCTGGTGATTCTCGATGTCATGCTGCCCGGCAAGGACGGCTTCGAAGTCTGTCGCGCCGTGCGCCAGCAATACCGGGGCGTAATCCTGATGCTGACCGCGCGCGACGAGGATTTCGACCAGATTCTCGGCCTCGAAATGGGCGCCGACGACTACATCGCCAAGCCCGTCCAGCCGCGCGTCCTGCTCGCCCGCATCAAGGCCCTGCTGCGCCGCCTGCCGACGGCCGGCGACAACAACGGCAACGAAAACGAAAACATGGTCTTCGGCCAGTTCCGCATCAGTCAGGCGACCCGTACCGCCTCGCTGGGCGGCGCCACCATCGACCTGACCACGGCCGAATTCGACCTGCTCTGGCTGCTTGCCTCGCATGCCGGCAACGTCCTGTCGCGCGACGACCTGTTGCAGGAACTGCGCGGCATCGGCTTCGACGGCCTGGACCGCTCGATCGACGCCCGCATCTCGCGCCTACGCAAGAAACTCAACGACGACCCGGAAAACCCGACCCGGATCAAGACCGTACGCGGCAAAGGCTACCTCTTCAGCAAGCATGACTGGAACTGAGCCCCAGCCCGACGGCAAAGGCGACAACGAAAGCAGCCAGGGCCTTGCCCGCTCACTGTTCCGGGTTTCCCTGCCGCGTTGGCGGGGCAGCCGTTACAGCCTGTCCAAGCTGTTTTTCAATTTCTACCTGCTGGCCATGGGCTCCTTCGTCGCCATCGCCTTCACCGCCGACTTCATCATTTCCACCGCCCAGCGCGGCATCACCGACGATTACGCACGGCGCTTCATGCGCGGCACGATCACCTTGATCGAAGATGAGCTTTTTCGCCAGCCGCGCAGCACCTGGCAGAAAAAGATCAAGCAGTTGGACGAGAAATTCTCCTACCGCCTGGACGTCGTCGAACGCATCTCGCTGGATCGCCGGCTGACTCCCGGCCAGGTTACCAAGCTCGACGCCGGCGACATCGCCATCGATCACGCCGGCGACATCATGTATCACCGCCTGGGCACCAGCAGCCAGGTCTTGGTGGTCGGCCCGCTGGCCTCCAACCGCAATCCGGAACTGGTCGAGCGGCTGCCGCTCGAACTTCGTCTGCGCCTGTTGACCTGGAGCCTGATCGGGGTGATTTTCGGGATTGCGTTGTGGTTCTGGGTCCGCCCCGTCTGGCGCGATCTCGAAGCCCTGCGCCAGACCGCCCGCGATCTTGGCGACGGCGATTTCGAAGCCCGCTCGCCGCCAGCGCTCAGCCAGCTCTTCGCGCCGCTTTCCGACACCATGAACAGCATGGCGGAGCGCGTCCAGCAACTGCTCGCCACCCACCGCGAGCTATCGAGCGGCATTTCGCACGAACTGCGGACGCCGATCGCCCGCATGCGCTTTGCGCTGGAAATGCTTACCGAAACCGACGAACGCCAGGAATGCGAGCGGCTATGGAACATGATGGATGCCGATCTCGATGAACTCGACCACTTGATCGACACCAGCCTGACCTATGCCCGTTTCGAACGCGAGGCGCCCGAACCGCACTATTCCAGCGTTGCCTTCGCCGAATGGCTGAATGACGAAGTCGACTCGGTGCGCCTGCTCGGTCGCCAACTGCAGATCAATATCGCCACCGACCAACTACCCGACGATCTGCACATCGACCTCGATCGCAAGGCCATGCCTTACGCCTTGCGCAACCTGCTCCGCAACGCCTTCAAATACGCCAGCCGGCAGATCATGGTCAGCGCCGAACTCGACGGCGAGCGCATCCTGATTCACGTCGACGACGACGGCATCGGCATCCCGCCAGCTGAGCGCGAGCATATTTTTTCCGCCTTCACCCGCCTCGACCGCTCCCGCGACCGGGCTACCGGTGGCTACGGCCTCGGCCTGGCCATTGCCCGCCGGGTCCTCGAACTGCACGGCGGCACCGCGACCGCCGAGGCCGCACCGCTCGGTGGCGCCCGCTTCACGCTGGCCTGGAAAGCCCATCAGTAGTTGTTAGTTATTAGCAGGTTTGAGTTGTTAGCTGGGCGCTTGTTACTCAAACTGACTCGCGACTAACAGCTACCGACTGGCAACCAATGACTGGCTGTTACATAACGTCATGGAAGATCAAGCCGCGTTACCTCGTAACCACGCTTGGGCTACAGACGCGCCGGCGCGCTCTCCCTAGAATCCAGCCCATGGATCAGCAACAAGACCAAGAACAGGAGAACACCGAAATGCTCGACAGCAACATCAAGCAATTTATCGCCGCCACCCGCCAGCACCTTTTCCAGCCGATGCCGAGCCCAACGGAACCAATCAGCATCCCGCTCCGGACCATCCACTGATGTCCCTCGGCCACCACCTGCCGGTCAGCGAAACCCTAGGCGTCTTTGTCGGCGTCAGCGGCTTCGACTGGCTGACCGAAGGTCAGGCCGAACCCCTGAAAGCCGTCGTCGCCGCCGTCACGGTCGGCATCGTCATCACCGCCGCCCGGCACCTATTGCGCCACCGGCATAAAGGCTGAACCGCTTTACCCCCCTCTCGAATCCCCCATTCGAGAAAACTCCCTGTTACCCCGCCCTCGAGGCGGGGTTTTTTTGTCCACGAGAATTTCCCGGCAAGTCGCGATATCGTTCGCTTGACGAGCAGCAACCCGCTGCGCAACCTGCGGCAGAATCCGGCGGCGACAGTTGAACACCCAGCCTACGCTTTAGCGGGCGCTCGGCCCGGGCGCCGGCTCGCAACTCGTCGGCGGCCATTCGCACACGGCCGGCGATGGCCGTGCGCGTCAGGCCGCCGATACTTCGCGAACGATGCGCACGTCGCGCTGCGGGAAGGGAATTTCGATAGCGTGAGCGCGGAAGATCTTCCAGATGGCCAGATTGATGTCGGACACGACATTGCCCTTGCCGCTTTCCGGATCGAGAATCCAGAAGCCCAGTTCGAGATTGATGCAGCTCTCGGCAAACTGGGTCAGGAAGACGCTGGGTGCCGGCTCGGCGAGGACGCGGGGCTGCGCCATGGCCGCCTCGACCATGAGGCGCATGGCCAGTTCAAGATCGCCGTCGTAGGCGACGCCGACGCTGGTCGTCAGGCGCAAACGGGTATCGGAATAGGTCTGGTTGAGGACGACGCTGCCGATCAGGGTTTCGTTCGGCACGATGTACTCCATGCCGCCCGGGTGTTTGAGCACGGTGTAACGGGTGGTGATCTGCGTCACCTGACCGGCATCGCTACCGACCTGGATGATGTTGCCGATGCGGATCGAGCGGTCGAGCAGGATGATGAAGCCGGAAACATAGTTGCTGGCAATCTTCTGCAGACCGAAGCCGAGACCGACGCCGAGGGCACCGGTAAACACCGAGAGGGCGGTCATGTCGATGCCGACCAGCGACAGGCTGGCGACAATGGCGACCACCGTCAGCAGCGCCTTGGCGACCCGGACGCCAACGATGCGCAGGCTGGAGTCGAGGGTCTCGATCTTGAGCAGACGGGCTTCGATCAGGCCGGCGATCCAGAGCGCCAGGACGACGGTGAAAAAGACCGTGATGATGCCGTGCAGGATCATCCACAAATTCAGACTTTGCTTGCCGATGGTGAAATCGATCTGCTCCAGCGCATCGACCACATAGGGGGCCAGATCGGTGATGTAGAGCGCCATCCAGCTCCACACCACGATACTGATGATGCGCTCCCAGGCGGTCAGCCAGAGGGCGCTGGGAAATGCCTGGCGGAGCACGAAAACGACGCTGCGGACGAGCGCCATCGACCCCAGCAAGGGCAAGGCCAGCTTGAACAGATTGACGTGGATGAAGGATTTCAGCAGCAGCCAGGCCAGACCGACCAGGATCATGCCGCTCAGCGGAAAGACCAGGCGCGAACTGGCGTCGCCGAAACGCCCGGCCCCTTCGAGATGGCGTCCCCGCCACCAGCGGGCAAGCAGGTAAGCGACGCCCAGGCAGGCAATCAGGGCGACCAACTGCCAGACGAAGCCGGACTCGTTAACGTCGGCCCAGAGGTCGTTGAACAGTTGCAGGGCGGGATTTTTCTGCGTCATGCCTGCCGATCCAGAACCGCCGCAAAGAAGCCATCGGTATGGTGGCGGTGCGGCAGCAGGCGCAGCAGGTCACCGTCGAGCGCGATGCCGTGCTTGGCCAGGATGCCGCTGGCCGGGGTCAGGGTAAATTCCGGATGGCGGGCGAGGAAGGCTTCGATGATGGCGTCGTTCTCGGCCGCCAGCAAACTGCAGGTGGCGTACACCACCCGCCCGCCGGGCCGCACCAGCTTGGCGGCGGCATCGAGGATGGCCGCCTGCTTGACCGTCAGTTCGGCCACCGAATCGGCGCTCTGCCGCCATTTCAAGTCGGGATTGCGGCGCAGGGTGCCGAGCCCGGAACATGGCGCATCAACCAGCACGCGGTCAGCCTTGCCGGCCATCCGCTTGAGCTTCTGGTCGCGCTCGTGCTCGATGCGGACCGGATGCACATTGGACTGCCCGGAACGCGCCAGGCGCGGCTTCAGGTTGGCCAGGCGCTTGTCGGAAACATCGTAGGCGTAGAGGCGGCCGGTATTTTTCATCAGCGCACCGAGCAATAGCGTCTTGCCGCCCGCCCCGGCACAGAGGTCGATAACCAGTTCGCCGCGGCGCGGTTCGAGTAGGTAGCCGAGCAACTGGCTGCCTTCGTCCTGGACTTCGACGGCCCCCTCGAGGAACAGCGGGTGCTGGGCCAGGGCCGGCTTCTCGTGCAGGCGCACGGCGATTGGCGAGAGGGGGCCGGCCGCGGCGCCGATGCCGTCGGCGGCAAAGCGGGCGAGCACTGCCGCACGGTCGGTTTTCAGGGTATTGACGCGCAAATCGAGCGGCGCCGGCAGGTTCAACGCCGCTGCCAGCTTCACCGTCTCTTCGCCGCCGAACTGCTGCTCCAGCGCCTGGTACAGCCAGTCCGGCAGGTCGCAGCGGACGGCCGGCGGGAAATCGGCTTCCGGCATAGCCTTGGCGGCGGCCAGCCATTCTTCTTCACTGCCCTTGAGCACGGGCTCCAACTCTCGCTTGTTCCAGCCGCGCGTAATGGCCAGTGCAACCAGCAACAGGTTACGGTCGGAAAGCTGACCGGCACACCGCGCTTCCAGGCTGCGCCCGCGGCGCAGCACGGCGAACACCGTCTCGGCGACGAAGGCACGGTCGGCGTGGCCGAGTTGGCGATGCTCGCGGAAATAGCGCGAAACGACGGCATCGGCCGGATATTCGAAGCGCAACAACTGGCCGACGACGGCTTCAGCATGGGCAAATAACGAGGGTGTGAAGCGAGCTTTCATGGTTTTCCTAAAATCTGTGATCTGCCGAGCTGCCCAAATAGTGGCAACTCACGGCGCTGCCGGCGTGGCCAGCGAGCCGATTTCGGTGGCGACCTGCACAAAACTGTCGCCTTTTCTGTCCGTATAGCGAATTTTAACCGGCAAGCGGTGAAGATCGAGCGCAATCCAGATTTCCGTCGTCGTATCGGCCCGGGCGCGCAGGTGCAAGGTATGAAAATGCCCGGCCGGAATATCGATTTCCTCCTCGCCCAGCGCTTCCAGCAAATACGGTTCGACTTTGCGTGCCGTCACCAGGCTGATGCTGCTGCCGGCCGCCGGATTTTCCAGATAAGCCAGTTGGTAGGTCAGCGACAGCAGGTCCTGCGCCCCCGGCTGTATCGCCTGCCGGCTGTCGTTGCGGGCGAGATGGACCTGCCCGTTGGCCCAGTCGAAATCGGCCCCGTCGCGGTTGTCCTGGCCGTTTTTCCAGGTCTGGTAACGGTCCGGTTGCAAACCGCCGGCGACCAGCCGGCCGCGACTCTCGGCCGTCACCCGGAGCGGCTTGAAAAGCGACACCAGGCCGCTGGTCTCGGTCATGTTGCGGAGCCGGTAATGGCCATCGGCGTCGAATTCCCAGCTATGTTCGGCGCGCCCGACCTGGATGCCCAAGGCTTCCTGGTAGATGGCGAAACGTATCGCGCCGCTGCTCGGCAGCAGCGCTTTGACCGGCGGCGGGGCAGCTTCGGCATTGTCCGCCACGACCTCTTCCGCTTCCGGCTCGGCGGCCGGCAGAGCCGGCGGCGCCTCTGCTTCCGCTGGCGGCTCGGGATGGACATCGGGCGCGGCGGGCGCCGCTGACCTCGGCGGTTTTTTCGCCTTGACCGGCGGGCCGGCCGGCTTGCCCGGGGCGGGCGGCGGGCGGAGGACGGCCTGCAGCGGTTCGCTTTCCGGCTCGCCGCCGAACCACTCTAGATCCGTCCCGAACAGCGCGGCGGCGTGGATGGCCAACGAACCGGCCAGGGCCAGGGCAAGCAGCAGCGGCATCGGCGCTCAGCGCAGCAGCGGCGAAACCAGGGCCGAATTGGCGAGCAGTTCGGCGTTTAAGCGGACGCGGCCGTTTTCCAGGCGGAGGCGGTCTTCGGCGAACCAGCGCACGGCCAACGGATAAATTTGGTGTTCCTGCTCCAGAACGCGGGCGGCCAGCGTCTCTTCGCAGTCGTCATCGAGCACCGGCACGGCGGCCTGGATGATCACCGGACCATGATCGAGGGCCGGTGTCACGAAATGCACCGTGCAACCGTGGATGCGCACCCCCTCCTCAAGCGCCCGCCGATGGGTATGCAGACCGGCAAAGGAGGGTAACAGCGAGGGATGGATATTGATCAGCCGGCCACTGTAATGGCGAACGAAACCATCGCTGAGAATGCGCATAAAACCGGCGAGGACAACCAGGTCCGGGTGAAAGCCATCGATGCAATCGGCGAGCGCGGCATCGAAGGCCTCGCGCCCGGCAAAAGTCTGGTGGTCGATGCATTGCGTGGCGATGCCGGCCCGGGCGGCGGTTTCCAGCCCGGGGGCGGCGGCCCGGTTACTGATCACGGCAGCGATATTGACCGGCAGATGGCCGGCCTGGCGGGCGGCGATCAAGGCCTCAAGATTGCTGCCTCGGCCGGAAATCAGGATGACGATATTCTTCATTTCAAAAAACTCACCGGGAGAAAGATGGTACTGACCACGGTCTGGGTCAGCCGGGAAAAATTGCGGCCATTGCGGTCGGCGACCAGCTTGGCCATAAAATCGAGGAGGCCGATGAGGCGACCGAACTCGCGCTCGAAGGACAGATTGCGGTTATTGGGATCGAGTTCGTTCGACAACAGGTATGGCTCGCCGACGCCGGTCCGGTCATGCCCCAGTTTCCAGATGGCGACATCGAGGTTGCGGGCGCAGTTGTAAAGTTTCATTTCATTCAAACCATCGAGGATGTAGAACTCCTCCTTGTGCTCGAAAGCCGCATCGGCCATGCTGAGCAGGCCGAACATCAGGGCCGCCACCCGGTCCCCGCCATAGGCTTCGCTAAAGGCCAGCGCCGCCGCCTGCCCTTCGCGCGCCCCGCCAAGCTCCGCCAGGGGCCGCAAATTGCGCAGGCTGAGGCGCTCCAGCGCCGCCTCGCGGCTGGTCACCCCGGCTTTCTTCCACTCCTTGGGATTACGTTTGTAGAGCTTGTCGGCAATCAGCAGCAGGCCGCCGATCACTTCATTGCGACTGGTATCGGCGATGCGGTCGATTTCCGTCTTGGCCAGGTATCTGACATCGAGCCCGGTTTCCGTTCGTCCATCCTTACCCAGCTTGGTCGAACAAGCCATCAGCACCAGCGCGATGAAGATGGCCAGCCAACGCATCAGGCGGCCGCCCGGTGCTTCAGGTAGCCGATCATCACCGGCAACAGCGAGAGAGCAATGATGCCGATGATAACCACCGACAAATTCTGTTTGATCCACGGCATGTTGCCGAACCAGTAACCGGCCAGGCAGAGCGACAGCACCCAACTGACGGCACCGATCAGGTTGAAAATGGTGAACCGGGCATAGGGCATCGCCCCGATCCCCGCCACGAACGGGGCAAAACTGCGGAACAGCGGCAGGAAACGCGACAGCACCAGGGTCTTGCCGCCGTGCTGGGCATAGAAGGCGTGGGTCTTTTCGAGCGCCGTCCGGTTGAAGAAGCGCGAGTTTTCCCAATGAAAGACTTTCGGCCCGAGATAACGGCCGATCTGGTAATTGACCATGTTGCCGAGGATGGCCCCGGCCGACAGTACGCCGATCAGCGTCGTGATCTCCATGCCGCCCTGGCCGATGGCGGCCAGCGCCCCGCCCACGAACAACAGCGAGTCGCCGGGCAGGAAGGGGAAAACGACAAAGCCGGTTTCAGCGAAGATGATGCAGAACAGAATGCCGTAGATCCACGGGCCGTAGTCCAGCACGAGCACCGCCAGATGCTTGTCGAGATGAAGAATGATATCGATGAACTGGGCGACGAGTTCCATGCAAGAAGGCCGAAGAGGGAAAGAGGCTGGCATTTTACCCCAAGGGCCGGGCCCGGCCGTCGGCCAGTGCGCCCCGGGGCGGCTTGCCCCGGCAAACCATACCGCAGAGTCGCAGAGGGGCAGAGAAGGTCGTCGAAACAGTCGCTTGCCGCGGGCTTACGACGCCCCGGAAAGGGCCGATCAATCCGGGCCAGTCTTGGCTTTTCATTGGCATCTCCGCGGCCCTGCGGTTCGCTCGGCATTTGTAGATTGAACCGCCCCCGAGCGGCACCGGCGCCGGCACTTTGGCCGCCGATGGACTAGCATGAAAGCCTGCCCCGCACATTTGGAAAAGCCGCTGCAGCACTTATCGGAGATCGCTTGCTCATGCCTCCGCGCCTCCTCTTTCCGATCTTCCTTGCGTTCCTTGGCCTGGCCGGGTGCGCCACGCCGGAACGCCTCTCCGAACCGCGGCCGGCCCCGCCCCCGGTCGCCGCTCACACCTGGCAGCAGGTCGACCGCGACATCCTGGCCGAGGCGCAGGCCGCCAGCGACGTCGCCAAGGATTTCGCCGGCCGCCGGATGGCGCAGTGGCGGCAGTTGGTCGAAAAAAGGGCGGAGGCCGATTTCATTCCCTGGTTTTCGAGCTATTTGACCCAGCAATGGCTGACCACCAAAATCGCCTGGTACGAACTGAGCGCCGACGAGGGAAGCCGGCCTCCGGTCGACCGGCTGGCCACCTACCTGCAGGAGCAATATTACGAGCGCGTGTTGATCCCGGTGGCCAAGGAAATCGACCCAACAACGGTCACCGGACAAGCGACCAAACGCTACGTCGAGCAGCTCGCCGCGGGCATTAAGCCGCTCGCCCGACGTTACGCCATCCCCGCCGAACAGTTTGCGCGCCGGCTGCAAGACCTCCCGGCCATTGCCCTGGCCCCGCCAGCGGCCCATGACGCCTCGCTTTACCAGCTCATCGAGGCCGGGCAGATCGACGCCCTGCCGGCGTATGCCGCCCTGCTTCGGCAAATCCGCGCCGCCAACGAGAAGGCCGGGGCCGGACTGAGCAAGACGCGGATCTCGCCGGTCGCCCGCCAGGTCAGCCAGGAGATGCTGAACCGGCTGGCCATCAGCGGCGGAACGAGCGCCGCCACGACGCTGATCGGCGGCGTCGCCGGGACGGTGATTTCGATTGGCGCCGCTGGCCTCGGCGTCATGCTGCACGAGGCCAAACGCGGCGCCATCGAGAGCCGACTGCGAAGTATCCTCAACGCCTCACTCGACGACATGTGGCAACTCCTGATGAGCGACCCCGAAACCGGGGTAACGGCGGGAATCCATCACCTGAACGAGCAGATCGGCAATAGCTTTCCCCAGACCTTCAGCCAGCCGGTCGTTGGCGAACAATTACTGCAGGAAATTCCCCTGCCCGACCTGCCACCGGCCCCCGACGCAATTATCGAGCCGCCAGCCGCCGCCCCGCCGGATCGGGAGCCATGAGCTGACGGCCGAAGGTGGGGTCACACGCCATCCATCGCCATTCCCGTCCACCCCGCCGAGCAATCTGGGATAATTCGGCCATGCCGACGATTGCCTGCCTCCCCGACCTGCTGATCAGCCAGATTGCTGCAGGTGAAGTGGTCGAAAGACCCGCCTCCGTTCTCAAGGAACTGCTCGAAAACAGCCTGGATGCCGGTAGCAAGGCGATCCAGGTGCATCTCGAAGAAGGCGGCGTCAAATTGATCCGCATCACCGACGACGGTTGCGGCATCGCCAAGGACCAACTGGGCCTCGCCCTGACCCGCCATGCCACCTCGAAAATCGTTTCGCTTGATGACCTCGAACGGGTCAGCACCCTTGGTTTTCGCGGCGAAGCGCTGGCCTCGGTGGCCGCGGTTGCCCGCCTGGCGATCAGCAGCCGCGAACGCGGTGCCAGCCACGCCTGGAAGCTGAAAGCCGAGCCCGCCGCCGAACCCGAACCGGCAGCGCTGATGGCCGGCACCGTCGTCGAAATGCGCGACCTGTATTACAACACCCCGGCCCGCCGCAAATTCCTCAAGGCCGAGGGCACCGAATTCGCCCACTGTGCCGACGCCGTCAAGCGCCTGGCGCTGACCCGCCCGGATGTCGCCTTCAGCCTCACCCACAACGGCCGCAACCTGTTCCAGCTCGCCCCGGCCGATGCCGCCCGCCGCATCGCCGACATTCTCGGTGACGACTTCCTCGGCGCCGCCCGCCGTCTCGAAGCCGCCGCCGGCCCGCTCGCCATCGCCGGTTTCGCCATCGACCCGAGGCGCGCCGGCGAGGGCAAGGACAGCCAGTACGTCTTCGTGAACGGCCGCTACGTGCGCGACAAGATCATCGGCCACGCTCTGCGCGAAGCCTACCGCGACGTCCTGCACGGCAGCCGCCAGCCGGCCGTCTGCCTGTTTGTGAACATCGACCCGGCGCTGGTCGACGTCAACGTGCACCCGGCCAAGACCGAAGTTCGCTTCCGCGATTCGCGGGCCATGCATCAGTTCGTCTTCCACGCCCTGCAGCGCACCCTGGCAGCGCCGGCGCATCCGGCCGCCAGCGCCGCCCCCGATCAAGCCGAAGCACCGCTCGCCCCCGTCGCCCCAGCCGCCAGCCAACCCCCGCACTATCCGCCCCCGCTGCGCCACCAGGGCAGCCTCGGCGTCGGCGAACCGGCGGCCGCCGCCTACTTGGCCTTCGCCAAGGCGACGCAAAACATCGGCCACCCGCCACACCCGAGCGCCAACCCGGCAACGGCGACGCAATTCACGCCTTCGCCAAGCATTGCCCGGCCCCCCGGCGAGTTTTCCGCCAGCGACGACGGCCCGCCGCTCGGCTATGCCCTGGCCCAGTTGCACGGCATCTACATCCTGGCCCAGAACGGGCGCGGCCTGGTGTTGATCGACATGCATGCGGCGCACGAACGGATCCTCTACGAAAAACTGAAGACGGCATTCGACAACCGCCAGATCGCCACCCAGGCGCTGTTGATCCCAGCCGTTTTTTCGGCCGATGGGCTCGACATCGCCGCCGTCGAGGAACACAGCGCCGCCCTGGCCGAGCTCGGTTTCTCGATTGCCGCCCTGGGCCCCAACCAGCTCGGCGTGCGCAGCGTCCCCGCCCTGCTCCAGTCGGCCGACCCGACCGCCCTCGCCCGCTCGCTGCTCGGCGAACTGCGCGAGCACGGCATCAGCCAGTTGGCCACGGCGCGGCGCAACGAGCTGCTGGCCGGCATGGCCTGCCACGGCGCGGTGCGCGCCCGCCGCCAACTGAGCCTGCCGGAAATGAACGCCCTGCTCCGCCAGATGGAAGAGACCGAGCGCGCCGGCCAATGCAACCACGGCCGGCCGACCTGGACCGAACTGCCGCTGGCCGAACTGGACAAGCTCTTCCTGCGCGGTCAGTAAGACGGCCCCCCGACAAAACACGAAGTCCGGAAAATGCAATTGAACCCGAAAACCTTAGCGCAGAGTCGCAAAGGAACAGGGAAGGACGTCAGAACAATGGCTTGCAAGGTTTTTTCAGCTAACCATAAGGTCTGCCGATGAACCCCGGCGGGCCTTCGGTATTCCTCGGCATCTCGGCGTCTCTGCGGTTCAATTGCGTTTTCTCGGTCGAGCCGACTAGCCGACCGGCGCCCGGCCGGTTTTACCCCGCGTAGCGCCAGGCCGACTAGCAGCCCTCAGTCGGGGGCCAGGAATTTCTGCCGGAAATCGGCTTCGCCGACCGGCCGTCCCGAGTAGAAGCCCTGGTGCACATCGCATTGCATGTCGCGCAGGACGACCAGTTGGCCGGAGCTTTCGACCCCTTCGGCGACCACTTCGAGGCCGAGATTGTGGGCCATGGCGATGATCGCCGGGACCAGTGCCGAGCCGCCGGAAAAATCGCCGTTCTCGTCGATCATCGCCGTCACGAAGCTGCGATCGATTTTCAGGGTATTGAAGGGCAGACGGTGCAGGTAGGAAAGCGAGGAGTAGCCGGTACCGAAATCGTCGAGCGCCAGCCGGAATCCGTGCCGACGCATGGCATGCAGCATGTCAACGTGCTCCCCTTCGGCCTGCAGCAGCATCGATTCGGTGACTTCCAGTTCGATCTGGGCCGGGGCGACGCCGTGCCGGGCGCAGAGCGAGACGACACGGTCGAGCAATTCGCCGTCCCAGAACTGGCGCGCCGAGAGATTGATGGCCATGCGTAGCGGCCTGGCCGAGAGTCGATTCCAGCCGGCCAGGCAGGCCATGGCCTGTTCCAGCACCCAGTTGCCGATCGGCACGATCAGGCCGGTTTCCTCGGCCACCGAAATAAAGCGGTCGGGTGGAATCCACTGGCCGTCATCGCACCAGCGCAACAGCGCTTCGGCGCCGAGCAACTGGCCGCTGGCGGTGTCGAACTGCGGCTGGTAGTGGAGTTCGAAGGCCCGCCGCTCGATGGCCAGGTGCAGGCGGGCTTCGATCGAGGCGCGGTAGAGGACGCGCTCCTTCATCTGCGGCGTATGCCGGCAGATGCGGCCGCCGCCCTGGGCCTTGGCGACATACATCGCGGTATCGGCATTGCGCAGCAGTTGTTCGCTATCCTCGGCGTCGTCCGGGTAGATGCTGAGGCCGATACTCGCCCCGACATGCAGATGGTTGCCATCGGTCAGGAAAGGCGCGTTCAACTGCGCGAGAAAAGCCTCGGCGCGGGCCTCGGCGAGCCGGGGATCGGCACAACCGGGAAGCAGCACGATGAACTCGTCACCCCCCTGGCGAACCAGGGTATCGGCCTCGCCGGTCACGGTGCCCAGGCGCTTGGCGACTTCCTGCAACAGATGGTCGCCGAGGCGATGGCCGAGCGAATCGTTGATGTCCTTGAAGCGGTCGAGATCGATGAACAGCAGGGCGATGCCGGTTTGCCCGGTAGTCGCCGCGAGCATCGCCTGGGCCAACTTCTCGGTGAGTTGAAAACGATTGGCCAGGCCGGTCAGTTGATCGTGCTGGGCGAGATAGTTGAGCTCTTCTTCATGGCGCCGACGCTCGGTGATATCGGTCACCGAACCGGCCATCTGGTAGGCAATGCCGCGCCGGTCGCGGACGGCGATGCCGCGCGAAGCGATCCAGCGGTAATCCCCGGCACTCGCCCGCACCCGATACTCGCAGTAAAAATAGGGCGTCCGCCCTTTCAGATGATCGGCCACCGTGCGGTTGTAATGGCCCCGGTCGTCGGGGTGCACCAGGTCCAGCCAGGCTTCGGTATCGGGCAGGAAGTTTTCGTTGTAGCCGAGGATTTCGAGCAGGCGGGCGCCGACATTGAGGCGCTTGCTGACCGGGTTCCATTCCCAGAATCCGTCGTGTGCCGCCTCCATGGCCAGGCGATAGGCGCGCTGCGTCGCCCACAGGCGGCGCAACTGGGCGACGACGACGGCGCTGCCGAGAATGATGAGCAGCGCCAGCAGCGCACGCGCCAGCAGCGAGGATTGCCACGACCAGAGCCAGAGGAAAAAGGCGAGCAGTGCGGCCAGGGTCGCCAGGCGCAGGAAGAGCCTGGCATCAATGCCGAAAGCAGCCCGCTGGAAGGGTTTGAAATGGAAGCAGATCGACATTTATCCGGATGCGGCAACAGGGTCAGCGGGAAATCGCACCCCGAAATCGGGCCGATTTGCAACGCAGTATCAGGGCCCAGCCGGTTGCCGGTCAAGGTCCTTGTCCGGGCCCCGCAATGCTTATCCCGCCCGGGTTTGCGCCGGGCAAACCCGGCCGCATATGACGTTCCGGGAGAGCCTTGGCGCAAGCCCGCGGGCGGCGCCCCACCGCTGTCATCGACGGTGCCACAAGCCGCCCGGCCGGACCATTCAGTTGCTGGAAGGTTCAACTGAACTCACCAGCCCTCGAGAGCTATGTTATACATAGGCTCATTCTATTCTCCAGCCCGACCATCACCTCATCATGCCCCTACAAGAAACCCCCGTCGTCTTCGGTACCGAAGACATCCTGATCAGCCTGTGCAATTCGGTCACCAAGGTGCTGACCGTCGCCACCGAAAGCCAGATTCACTATTCCGGGATGGTGCAGCGCATTTCCAAGACCTGCCTGAAACCCGATATCGGCTGTTTCGTGCTGTTCGATGGCGGCTTCTCCGGCCTGGTCGTGATCAATTTCTCGGCCCAGGCGGCGATGGAACTGTACGAGAGCTACATGCTGAACATGGGCATGGCCAGGGATGGGCTGGCCGCTTCCCACACCTCGGATGAAGTGAGCAACGTGATGGGCGAACTGATGAACCAGATCATCGGCGACTTCACCGGCAAGGTGGCGCGCGAGCTGCAAACCCATATCACCCAGAACCAGCCGAAAATGCTGGTCCTCAACAAGCAGGTGATGCTCAGCGTAGACACCAACATGGACAAGCCCGAGGCGCGCCGGGTGACCTTCTTTACCGGGCGCAACAATATTTTCTACCTCGAACTGGCCATCGACCGGACCGAGTTCATCAAGCTCTATGACTTCGAGCCCCACGCCGCCCCCGATCCGGACGCCGTCTTCGCCGAAGCCAAGGCCGCTCCGGCGCCCCGTAACGAGATCACCTCGGCCAACGACAACGACGACCTGCTCAACTCCCTGGGCATGTAACGCGTACCGCCCGCAACATCAGGTCCAGGGCAGGGGCTGCCGGGTCAGCGCGACGCTGACGATATAGGCGTAGGCGAGCCCGGCCGGCAGCAGAAAGCCGAGGCGAATCGCCTTGCTCCGCCCGCGCTTCAAGGCCATGCTGCCCAACACGATGTAGGCCAGCAGGCCGGCCAGCTTGGCGCTCAGCCAGCCCTGCGCGAAGGGATATTGGCCACTGAGATAGGCCAGGCCGAGGGCGCTGCCGAGCAGCAGCGTATCGACCAGATGCGGCAGGGTGCGCGTCCAACGGTGGTGCAGCAAGGGCGAATCGCTCACCATCCACCAGCCGCGCAGGGCGAAGCCGCAGCCGCTGAGGACGACGCAGCTCACATGCAGATGTTTGAGCGCCAGGTAACTCATCCGATGGCCGCCAGCTTGCTGGCGATTTCGGCGCCATACCGGCAATAACGGCGGAAGGCGGCGCCCAGGTTGTAGCCCAGGCCGCCGCCGGCCAGCGCCAGGAGCAGCCCGGCCGGCCGGGCCAGCCAGTCGGGAAAAAATACCGCCGCCAGCAACAGGAATAGCGCCGCGAGGTAGACCCGCAATTGTTTTTGCATGTCGGCATCGGCCAGGATGCGGTTCATATGGGGTGCCGGAATCCTCGCTTGTCCCTGATTCTGCAAGTGCATCCAGGCGAGGAAGGGGACGATCTTGTAGAGCATGCCGATGATGAACGGCATGAACCCGCCGGCAATCAGCAATATGCCAAAAATCAGCGACCAGCCCGCCAGCTCGGCGACAGCCGGCCACAACGAGGCCGTCAGCAACATCAGCAGGGCAAGCTGGCTGCACCCCAGGCCGAGTTGCCAGTAGCGGTAAGTCGCATCGGCCCGCGCCCGTCGGCGCTGACCCTGCAAACGGCCGGTCAGCCCGGCGAAAGCCAGGCCGGCCAGCGCCAGGCCGCCCTCGGACAGCCGGATCAGCCAGGGCAGATCGGCCACCAGCGCAACACTCCAGAGCAGCAACAAGGCGCTGATCAGCACGGGAAACCACCAACTGGGCCGGGCCGGGTAACCGGGCGTCAATTGGAACATTGGCACCACGACATAGGCCATCGCGGCCAGCAATACCCCAGCCCAGCCGCCCAGCCCCCAGGCCGCGTGCAGATCGGCCAACCGCGCCAGGGGCAGCGCCCAGCCCCCGGCGATGGCCAGCGCCATGGCGACGCCCAGGGCGACCACGGCAGACAAGCCGAGCAAGGCCAGTTTCAATCCGCGGATGGTCGGACTGGTGGACGGCACGCCAAGCAAGGCCCGGCCGGTCGCAAGCACGAAGAGTAAGGCGCTCAGGCCGAGCAGAATGGCCGCCGTGCTGAGCAGTGCCGGCGCCCCGAGGTAGAAACCGCCGGCCAGCGCCAGCGTGCCGAGAGTCAGGCCGGCATGCAGCACGACGGCGAGGCGCTGCGGCTGGGCCAGATTGGCCCCGGCTACCACGGGCAGAATCTGGATCAGGGCGCCGAGCATGACCTGCAACATGAAACCGACGGTCAGCAGATGGGTTATCGCCAGCGTCCCCGGCATCCAGCGCGAGGCAAACAGCGACGGCCCGTCGACCAGCAGCAAGAGGCCGGCGAGGACGACGAAAAGCGGAGCGCTCAGGAAAAAGCGGAGCGGCGCCGCGAAGGGCGGGGCATTCTCGAAGGAAAGCAGGGCGGACATGGGGAACGGTGCTCGGCTCGCCGGCTTACCGTGAAATCAGGATTTCGAAAGTGCCGTCGGCCAGCAACTCGGTCTGATAGGCGTGGCCGTTCTGGCGGAGCACCTTGTACAGCGGATGCGGCTCGCGATAGAGAAGGAGCAGCATCGTCTCGCCCGGCTGCAGGGTATCGAGCATTTCCATGGTGTGTACGAAAGGGTCGGGCGGCTCCATGAAGCGCGCGTCGACGACATGCGGCGTTTTCGGATGGCTCATCGGGTCGCCAATTCGCCACCCAGCCGTTCGAGAACGGCCGGCAGTTCGACAATTAGTTGCTGGTCGCACATCGGATAAAGAATGTTTTCTTCCTTCATGTTGTGCTGTTGCATCATGATCAACAAGCTTTCGGCCTGCCCCAGATAATCGTCCACATGGCCGGCCAGCAGCGCCTCGCCGGCCTCGCTCAGAAGGCTGCGCATCTGCTCGTGCTCAAGGCGCATGACCTGGGTCGGCCCCTGGTGCAGGCCGGTCTTTGCTTCGAACGCCGGGAACAGGCTGAGTTCCTCAGCGGCGAAATGCGCCAGCATGGCCATCTGGAACTGCGCGAAGGCGGTCGCCGCCGCGTCATGATCATTGCCGCCGATGGCCAGCTCGGTGGCGGCGAATAGATCATCGCAGCGGCGATGGTCGGTGGTCATCAGGTAGCGGATAGTGGTCATGACGGGCTCTTGAGAAAGAAAGGATGGCTGCATTGTGTGCAGCCAGCCCGGGGATAACCTTGATCGGCATCAAATTTCAAAAAATGCGGGCGCCAATGCATCCATGCTTCGCCCCCCAGACCCAGCCCGCCCAGGACGCCGCGGGTCCGATGTTTCTGGGCATGCCGGGCAATCTTAATCGGCAACTAGTTGCCGGGGCCGGCTGCGCCCAAGCTTGTCTAGATGACTGCGCCTGGGTCGAACTGAAACAAAGGACAGATTGCCCGCCATGCAAACGAAATAGCGGGTTGTTTTCACCGGAGTACGCGCTCATTTCGCCGCCTCTGCCGCCAGTGCTCGCAGACGACGGTAAAGAGTACGCTCGGAAAGTCCAAGATGGCGGGCCAAAGCCTTGCGATCACCCTTGAAGGTCCGGGCCCGCTCGGCCAGCGTCGGCAACTCCGAAGCGGCCGGCTTTGCCGCCAGAAAAGCCTGGCCGGAGTTGAAAACCAAGGCCCGAGCTGGTGAAGTACCGGGAAGGCGCAGTGCCACCGGCAGGTGTTGCAAGCGGATTTCGTCGCCATCGCAAAGCAGGCAGGCGCGCTCGAGCAAATTGCGCAATTCCCTGACGTTGCCGGGAAAATGGTAATGCCGCAACCAGTTCCGCACTTCGTCCGCCAAGCCGAGCAAACGCCCGCCAGCCACTCTTTCCAGCAGCGCTTCGGCGAGCAGGACAACATCCTCGCCGCGTTCGCGCAGCGCCGGCAAATCGATCGGGAAGATGTTGAGGCGATAGAACAGATCCTGGCGGAAACGGCCATCGCCGATCATCTCGCTCAGCGGGCGATGGGTCGCGGAAATGATCCGTACCTCGGCCTGGCGCAACTCGGGCGAACCGACCCGCCGATAGGTGCCGGTTTCGAGCAGGCGCAGCAATTTGACCTGGATACTGAGTGGAATATCGCCGACTTCGTCGAGAAACAGGGTGCCGCCGGAAGCCGCTTCGATCAGCCCGATTTTGCGGGCAACCGCCCCGGTAAAGGCACCGCGTTCATGGCCAAAGAGTTCGCTTTCGAACAGGGTTTCGGCCAGGCCAGAGCAGTCGACGGCGACAAAGGGCTGGGCCGAACGGCGGCTGATCTGGTGGATGGCATTGGCAACCAGTTCCTTGCCGGTGCCCGACTCGCCCTGCAGCAGCACCGAGGCATCGGAGGGCGCCACGCGGGCAACCATTTCCATCATGCCGAGAAAGGCCGGCGAACGACCGATCAGGCCTTGGGCGTGGGCTAGGCTGCGCGCTCCCGGCAGCGGCTCGAGCTTTTCGATGTAATGGGTAACTTCGCCCGTGGCGTCGCGAATCGGCGAGAGCTCGATGTTTTCGAAACTTTCGCCATGCGGCGTGTGGTGCAGATGCAGGACGCGCTCGCGCTGCCCCGACTTCAGGCTGCGCTGCAAGGGGCAGGATTCGCCGGCCTGGTCGCAGGGCACCGTGTAGCGATGGGAGACTTCGAAACACTTGCGGCCGATGACTTCCTGCTGATCGACCCAGCTTGCCCGGTAGGCGTCGTTGGCAGCGACGATGCGGTAATCGCGATCGCACAGGATGTGCGGTTCCGGCAGATTTTCCAGGAAGGAAATCAGTTCCGCCAGCCTGTCCGGATGAACTGCCACGAGCCTCTCCCTTGCGCCAAATAACTGCCACATACTGCCATTCATGGCAGTTGGCAGTCAAACGCGGATTCAGCAAAACCGGGACGGCACAGCCAAACCGATGATTTAACGCGATTTTTCGTGGCAGTACTGGCTGGCACGGCTCTTGATAAGTAAACGCTGTTATTCAAGCCTGCGGAGATCCTTCGTGAAACGTGACAAAGCGCGACTGCGCCAGGAAATCATCCTGCTCGTCGTCATCAAGCTCATCGCCATTGCCGCCCTGTGGTGGTATTTCGTGCGCGACGCCCGTGTCACCGTCACCCCGATTTCCGCTGCCGAACATCTCGGTGCCATACAAAGGAGCCCTACCTTGCCCGGAGCAACCCATGATCAGTGAACAACTCGTCGATCTCTCGCGCCTGCAGTTCGCCGTTACCGCGCTTTACCACTTCCTGTTCGTGCCGCTGACCATCGGCATGACCTGGATCCTGGTCATCATGGAATCGGTTTACCTGCTGACCGGCAAAACCATCTACAAAGACATGACCCGCTTCTGGGGCAAGCTGTTCGGCATCAATTTCGCGCTCGGCGTGACCACCGGCATCACCATGGAATTCCAGTTCGGCACCAACTGGGCCTATTACTCGCATTACGTCGGCGACATCTTCGGCGCACCGCTGGCCATCGAGGGCCTGATGGCCTTCTTCCTCGAATCGACCTTCATCGGCCTGTTCTTCTTCGGCTGGGACCGCCTGTCGCGCAAGCAGCATCTGCTGGTCACGCTGCTCATGGCGATCGGCACCAATCTCTCGGCGCTGTGGATCCTGATCGCCAACGGCTGGATGCAGAACCCGGTCGGCGCCGAATTCAGCTACGTCACCATGCGCATGGAAATGGTCGATTTCTGGGCCGTCGTCTTCAACCCGGACGCCCAGGCCAAGTTCGTGCATACCGTCTCGGCCGGCTACGTCACGGGCGCCATGTTCGTGCTGGCGATTTCCTCGTGGTACCTGCTGCGCGGCCGCGACGTCGAATTCGCCAAGAAAAGTTTCAGCATTGCCTCGGCTTTCGGCTTCGCCTCGATCTGTTCGGTCATCGTGCTCGGCGACGAATCCGGCTATACCGTCGGCGAGGCGCAGCAGACCAAGCTCGCCGCCATGGAAGCGATGTGGGAAACCGAGCCGGCGCCGGCCGGCTTCAACCTGATCGCCATCCCCAATGAAAAGGCAATGAAGAACGATTTCGCCATCGAAATTCCCTGGGTCATGGGGCTGCTCGGCACCCGTTCGCTGGACAAGCAGATTCCCGGCATCAAGGAGATCAAGGAAAAGAACCGCGAGCGCATCGTGAACGGCATGCTCGCCGTCGTCGCCCTCGACGCCCTGCGCCGCAATCCCGACGATGCCGCGATGAAGACCCAGTTGGCCGCCCACCAGGCCGATCTCGGCTTCGGGCTGCTGCTGCGTAAATATGTCACGGACCTTGCGCAGGTCAGCCCGGAAATCATCCAGAAAGCCGTCGATGACACCGTGCCGCGCGTCGCGCCGATGTTCTGGTCCTTCCGCCTGATGGTCGGCTTCGGCTTCCTGATGCTGGCCCTATTCGGCACAGCGCTATGGAGCTCGGTCAAAGGCAATTTTGTCGAGCAACCCTGGCTGCAACGCTGGGCGCTGTGGATGCTGCCGATTCCCTGGCTGTCCTGCGAACTCGGCTGGTTCGTCGCCGAATACGGCCGCCAGCCGTGGACCATCTACGGCGTGCTGCCCACCCACCTGTCGGTATCGACTCTCTCGGTCAGCAGCCTGTACGGCTCGCTGGCCGGCTTCGTCGGCTTCTACACCGTGCTGCTGATCGTCGAAATGTACCTGATGCAGAAATTCGCCAAGCAGGGTCCGGGCAGCCTCGGCACCGGCCGCTATGCCAACGAAACCGCCCACGCCTGAGCCCCAAGGAGAATTCGATGCTTGATTACCCCACCCTGAAAATCATCTGGTGGCTGCTCGTCGGCGTGCTGCTCGTCGGCTTCGCCATCATGGACGGCCACGACATGGGCGTCGGCACGCTGCTGCCCTTCGTCGGCAGGAACGACGTCGAGCGCCGCGTCGTCATCAACACCGTTGGCCCGCACTGGGACGGCAACCAGGTCTGGTTCATCACCGGCGGCGGCGCCATCTTCGCCGCCTGGCCGCTGGTTTACGCGACGGCCTTTTCCGGCTTCTACTGGGCGATGCTGATCGTGCTCTGGGCCTTGTTTTTCCGCCCAGTCGGCTTCGACTACCGCAGCAAGATCGCCAACCCGGCCTGGCGCAGTACCTGGGACTGGGGATTGTTCGTCGGTGGCGCCGTGCCGCCGCTGATTTTCGGCGTCGCTTTCGGCAACCTCTTCCAGGGCGTCCCTTTCCAGTTCGACGATCACCTGGTATCGACCTACACCGGCAGCTTCTGGGGCCTGCTCAATCCCTTCGCCCTGCTCTGCGGCGTCGTGTCGACCGCGATGATCACCTTCCATGGGGCAATCTACCTGACGCACCGCACCGAAGGCGAGACCCAGCGCCGCACACTGCGCGCCACGCTGATTTTCGGCAGCCTGCTGCTCGTCACTTTCTCGCTGGCCGGCTTCTGGCTGTGGCAGGGCATCGCCGGCTATGCCATCAGTTCGCTGATCGACCCGGCGGCCCTGCCCAACCCGCTGGGCAAGACGGTGCTTCGTCAAAACGGCGCCTGGCTGGCCAATTACGGCAAATACCCGGCGACCATCGCCCTGCCGGTCATCGCCTACCTCGGCACCCTGGCCGCCATGCTGCTCGCGACAAAAGGCCGGACGCTCGCCGCCTTCGTCGCCTCGTCGCTGGCCATCGTCGGCGTCATCGGCACGGCCGGGGTTTCGTTGTTTCCCTTCGTCATGCCCTCATCGACCGACCTGCGCTCCAGCCTGACTGTCTGGGACAGCGTTTCCAGCCAGTTGACGCTGAACATCATGCTCTGGGCGACGCTGATCTTCATGCCGCTGATCATCATTTACACCGGCTGGGCCTACAAGGTCATGGCCGGCAAGGTGACCGCCGCCTACATCCGGGAGAACGAACATGGCGCTTACTGAAGAATCCACCCTGAACGCCTGCCACCAGTGCCGGGCCGCATCCTTCACCATCAGCGACAGCCCGGCCCGTCGCCAGTGGCTGATGGCCACCGTCGGCCTCGGCGGCGCCCTGACGCTGACCGCGCTGACGCCCTTCGTCGGCAGCCTGCTGCCTTCGGAGCGGGCCAAGGCGGCCGGCGCGCCGGTCGAAGTCGAGATCGGCAAACTGGCGCCGGGCGAGATGATGATCGTCGAATGGCGCGGCAAACCGGTGTGGATCCTGCACCGCACGCCGGAAATGCTGGCCGCGCTGAAGAAGGCCGAGCCGAACCTGCTCGACCCCGCCTCGGAAAAGCCACAACAACCAGCTTACGCGAGCAACGAATTCCGTTCGCGCCAACCGGAACTGCTGGTCGCCATCGGCATCTGCACCCATCTCGGCTGCTCGCCATCGACGGCCTTTACCGCTGGCGACCCGGCGCTCGGCGCCGACTGGCCGGGCGGTTTCCTCTGTCCCTGCCACGGCTCGACCTTCGACTTTGCCGGCCGCGTCTTCAAGAACAAGCCCGCCCCGAGCAATCTCGAAATCCCGCCCTACACCTATCTCAGCGACAGCCGCCTGATCATCGGCAGCGACGACAAGACGACCTGAATTTCAACAAGGAGAATCATCATGTGGTATTTCACCTGGCTGCTTGGCGTCGGCTTTGCCGTCCTGCTGGCCATTGTCAATGCGCTCTGGAACGAGCACGAGGAAGCGCGCCGCGCCTCCTTGCGCCAACCCTCCGATGCGCCCCGGCACTGAACCAGACGACGATGCAGGCGGCCAACCGGGGCTCGCCCTGCTACCGCTGCTCACCGCGCTGGCGTTGATGCTGCTGATGACCGTGTTGCCCAGCCTGGCCACCAACCGCCTCGGTCAGGCGGACCATCCCGCCGCGCTGGTCATTTTCTGGGCAATGAGTGCCGGCTTTGTCCGAGGCGTCGGCTTCGTTCCCCGCCATGTCCTGACCCGCCTTTTTTTCTCCGGACTTGCTTGCGCACTCGCGCTGCTCCTGGCCCTGGCTCGCCTGGGTTGGCTTGGCCGATTGCCCTGGGCACTCTGAAACCTCTCATTCAAGGAACATCATGAAAATCGCCGTCACCAGCCAGAATCGCAAAACCATTACCGAACACGCCGGCAAATGCCGCAAATTCTGGATCTACGACATCGAAGCCGGTGTAGTGACCGGCCGGAACCTGATCGAACTGCCCATGGAGCAAAGTTTCCATGCCAGCCAGCATCAACTGGCCGCACCGCTGACCGACATCGATGTGCTGATCACCGCCAGCATGGGGGCCGGACTGCATCAACGACTCAAACAAGGCGGCATCCAGCCGCTGATCACCACAGAGGAAGATCCCGACGTCGCCGTTGCCGCCTATCTCGCCGGCCGTCTCGAACGCATGCCCGTCGAATTCGATACGGGCTGCGGCCATCAGCACCAGTCCTGATAAAATCAGAAAGCGCTAATATTGCTTGTTCTTGCGGCAGCCCTCCGATGCCGCCAACGATCCACGGAAAAAATATGCCCGACGGCACATCCCGCATCACCATCCTCGGCGCCGGCTTTGCCGCGCTGCGCGCCGCTCGCGAACTGCGCCGGCGGGCCCCCAAAGCCTTCATTTCACTGATCGCCCCGCAGGCGGAGTTCGTCTACCTGCCCAGCCTGATCTGGATCCCCACCGGCCTGCGCCGTGGCAAAGACCTAGTCCTGCCGCTGCAAGCCTTCCTGAAAAAATACCGGATCAATCACTGCCCGTGCACCGTCACCGGCCTCAAGGATGGCGGCCGCACCGTCATCACCGATCAGGGCGGAGTCCATAACGATGCACTGATCATCGCCACCGGCGGCCGCTTCCTCAAGGGCATGCCGGGCATCGAACACGCCCTGACGCTGTGCGAAGGGATCAGCGCTGCCGAGAAAATCGGCGAGCGCCTGCACGCCATGTCCGGTGGTCATCTCGCCTTCGGCTTCGGCGGCAACCCCAAGGAACCTTCGGCGATGCGCGGCGGGCCGATGTTCGAACTGCTGTTCGGCATCGACACCTGGCTGCGCCAGCAAGGCCGGCGCGATGCCTTCGAACTGAGCTTCTTCAACGCCGCCGCCGAACCCGGCAAGCGTCTGGGCGAAAAGGCCGTGCAAGCCCTGCTTGGCGAAATGCAAAAGCGCGGCATCAAGACGCAGCTCGGCGAAAAAATCCTCGGCTTCAGCGCCACCCATGTACAGACCGAAACGACACAACTGCCGGCCGACCTGATCCTCTTCATGCCCGGACTGACGGGCCCTCAATGGGCCGGGAACAGCGGCCTGGAACTCTCACCCGGCGGCTTCTTCCCGGCCGACGAATTCTGCTCCGTCAAGGGCTGCGCGCGGGTCTGGGTGGCCGGCGATGCCGGCAGCTATCCCGGCCCGGACTGGCTGCCGAAACAGGCGCACATGGCCGAACTCCAGGCCACGGCGGCAGCTGAGAACCTGCTGCTGAGCCTGGCCGGCGCGGCGCCACGCGCCCGTCCCCGGCCCGAGCTGATCTGCATTGTCGACAGCCTGAACAGCGGCACGCTGATCTACCGCGACCCGAAACGTAGCTGGATGTTGCCGCCCTCGAGCCTCCTGCACTGGGCCAAGCGCTATTTTGAAGGCCATTACCTGCGGCAGTTGCGTTGAGTTTGCCGCTTTTGGGCGGCGGCTTACTGCTCGCCATCCTGCTGCTCAACCGCCTGATCCGGAGCAGCCTGGCGGCGCCACGCATCGTCGAAAACAGCGTGCCCGAGGGCTTGCCCTGGCAGGAAGTCAGCATCCCGACGGTACGCAGCAAAAAACTGTTCGGCTGGTTGATCCCGGCCGGCGAGATGGCGCCGGCCATCGTCATCCTGCACGGCTGGGGCGGCAATGCCGAGATGATGCTGCCGCTGGCCGGGCCGCTACACGCCGCCGGCTACACCGTGCTCATGATCGATGCGCGCAGTCACGGGCGCAGCGATGTCGACACTTTTTCCTCGCTGCCGCGCTTTGCCGAGGATCTGGCCGAGGCCACCGCCTGGCTGCGCCGCCAGCCCGACATCGACCCGCCGCGCATCGGCGTCATCGGTCACTCGGTCGGCGCCGCCGCCTGCCTGCTTTACGCTTCGCGCCAACCAGATCTGGCGGCCGTCGTCAGTATCGCGGCCTTTTCGCACCCGGCGGCGATGATGCGGCGCTGGCTGAAATTCAGGCGCATCCCCTACTGGCCGCTCGGCGCCTACATCCTGTTCTACGTGCAACAGGTCATCGGCCAGCGTTTCGACGCTATCGCGCCGTGCCACACCATCCGCCGGATCGCCTGCCCGGTGCTGCTCGCCCATGGCGGAGCCGATGCCATGGTGCCGGTCAGCGAGGCGCACGAAATTTTCGCCAGGCGGCCTGACGAACGCGTCGAACTGCTCTTGATGCCGGGCAGCCACGATCAGTACGATGAAATCGAGCGCCACATGGCAAGTCTGATCGGCTTTCTCGATGCGGCGATGCCGCCCGCTCGCCGCTTTACTTGATATTTCTCTCGCGAATGATCGGCGCCACGTATTTGACCGAGAACCGCCAGCCGTCCGGCATCTCCTTGAGGAGCAGGGTTTTCGAACTGGCGCCGGGTTCGAAGGCGGGCTCGTCGCCGAGCAGGTGGATGGCCCCCAGGCCCTTGATGACGCAGGCCCCGGGCAGGGTCGTGAAGGCCGCTTCGGCGGCCACCAGGGTAAAGACACCCTCCTTCGTTTCGGAACCGGAAAGGCCTTTCGGAATGGTTGCCGGATCAAGCTTCCAGGCCTTGCGCAGGGCATCGAGCGCCTGCTGCAGTTCGCCGGTAAGTTCGATGGCCAGCACCACTTCACGCGATTTCGGATGACTCAATTTGCTTTCCTTTGCGCTCCGGCTTGACGGTGGCCGGAGAAACGGCTGTCAAAGCCCGACGATCCCGACCTGCAGTTCGTCGAACCAGTTGATGAAACGCTGGACATCGGCCCCCTGGTAGATCGCCCCGTGTTGCGGGCAGAGCATATCGATTTCCAACTGCGAGATGCGCTCGCACCAACGCCGCTTGGCGTCGTTGGACCCCATCCAGCGCCGGTGGAAAGCTTCGGCATGACGGATGTGGCGATCGAAATCCTCAACGAACAGAGCCTCTTCGCCGGCGGGCAGGAGGGCCGCCCCGACATCGCCGGAAAACAGCAACTTGGCGGTCTTGTCGTAGAGATTGAAATTGCCGGATGAATGCAAGTAGTGCGCCGGCACCGCCTGCAACAGCAGGCCCTCGAGAGCGATGTTCAGCCCCGGGTCGGGGATCTGGACAAAGGTTTCGACCGTACCGCCGAAATGCGGAATGAAACTGCTCCACAGCCAGCTAACGTAGCAATGCATCTGCGGATTGAATTCCAGCCACAGGGCGAGCGACGAACAAATGTCCGGATCCTGGTGCGAGGCAAAGATGCCGGCCAGCGCCGAGGGGTCGAACTCGGTGGCCAACGCCGAGAAGACCGCCGGGAAGATTTCCGCCCCACCCGGATCGAGCAGCAGGCCGCGACCGCCGTGCGTCACCAGGTATTCGTTGGTATCGATCAGGTGATGCGGCTTTTGCGGATCGCGGACAATCGCCACCCATTTGTGGCTGCCGTCCTGGAAAATGGTTTTTGTTGTTTTCACCTACCCCCCGTTTCAATTTCCGCTGAAGAATGCCGAACGCCGCAAGGCTTCGAGCGAGGCGCGAATTTCTTCGACGATCTGATCGAACTCGCCGGAAACCTGGGCCAGCGGCAACGCAAAACCCTGCCCGTAGGCCGCTTCGATTTTCGCCGACTTGGCCAGCACGCCGCCCAGTTCGACCATCTGGAAAGCCTCTTCGAAGGCCCTTTTGAGCTGCCCGCGCAATTTGGCCAGGTTTTCCCGGTGCCCCGCACTTTTTTCTTCCCGCCGCTCCAGGATGCCGGCCAGCGCGGCTTGCGGCGCCTGTCGCCCGGCCTCCTGCAGCAGGCGGGTAAAGCGCAGGTCCTGCAACATCACGGAAACTTCGTTGACGCAACCATAGACCACGCCGGTCAGCACGGCCATGCTACTGCGCAGATCCTGCGAAAAATTCCGGAATTCATTGGACAGCACGGCAAAGCCGCGGGCCGCGGTGCCGGCGCGCTTGGCCAGGAAAATAGCATTGAGCGCCATGATATTGATCTTCAGGGAAACGCCGACCACTCGCTTGATTTCTTCATTGATGCGCACGATGCGCAGCAGGTCGGCCCCGGTTTGCGGCGGCGGCTCGGACATCGTCAGGAAATGAGTCATGCGGACACCGTGGGATTCTCCAGCCAGCGGCTAATGTAACAATTCAAGTGCCGGCGGGATAGCCCGTCCGGCCGGGCAGAACGGGCGCCGCCTACTTTTCCAGGACGTAGGTGCCGGGCGCCTCGGCCAGGGCCGGGAACTTGCGGTTACTGGCCGGATAGGCCTCGACCAGTTCGCCGGTCCGTTCGCCCAGCCAGCGCGTCCAGTCTTCCCACCAAGTCCCCGGCTTTTTCTCGGCGTGCTCGAACCATTGTTCCCAATGCTCGTTGCGCCCCGGCTCGCCGATCCAGTAGGCGCGTTTGGGCGGGTTGGCCGGCGGATTGACGATGCCGAGAATATGGCCGGAGGTCGACAGCACGAAGCGCACCGGGGCCGCCACATTGACATATTTGCGGATGCGGTAGCACTGCTTCCACGGCGCGATATGGTCGTCTTCGGCGGTCACCACGTAGAGCGGCTGGACGATGCGATCGAGATCGATCGACTCGCCGGCAATGTTCAGCTTGTCGCGCTTGATCAGATTGTTGTGCAGGTACATTTCGCGCAGGTAGAAGGAGTGCATGGCCTGCGGCATGCGCGTCGTGTCCATGTTCCAGAACAGCACATCGAAGGGCGGCAGGCTTTCGCCGAGCAGGTAGCTGTTCACCCAGTAATGCCAGATCAGGCTGTTCGAGCGCAACAGGCGGAAGGAGGTGGCCATTTCGCTGCCGTCGAGATAGCCCTTCTTGGCCATCGATTCCTCCAGCGCGGCGACGCAGGCTTCGTCGATGAAGACATCGATGTCACCTGGATGCGAGAAGTCGGTCAGGGTGGTAAACAACGTCCAGTGCGCCACCGGCACGTGATCGGCGCCGAAACGCTTGTTGGCCCAGGCCATGTAGGCGCTGACCAACGTCCCGCCGATGCAATAGCCGACCAGATGCACCTGCGGCACCTTGCAGAATTCGCAGGCCACCCGCACCGCCTCATTGACGCCTTCGAGCAGATAGTCGTCGAGGCGGACATCGGCCAGGTCGTCACCGGGGTTCTTCCAGCTAGTAATGAACACCGAGAAGCCCTGGTCGGTCAGATATTTGATCAGACTCTTCCTGGCCGTCAGGTCGAGAATGTAGAACTTGTTGATCCACGGCGTGGTGATGACGATGGGCATCGCCCGCACCTGCTCCGTGCTCGGCGTGTAATGGATTACCTCCAGCAAGCGGTTGCGGAACACCACCTTGCCCGGCGTCGTCGCCAGATCCTGGCCGACGGTGAAGGCATCGGGCTCGACCATCAGGATATTCTTGGCCTTGGCGTCGCGCTGGAAATTCAGCCAGCCCTGTTTCAGGCTTTCGCCATTGGTTGCGACGAAACGTTGCATGGCCTCGGGATTGAGCCAGAAGAAATTATTGGGCGCCACCATGTTGAGCCATTCGCGCACCCAGAAGGCGGCGCGCCGGCGTTCCTTGTCGGATTGCCCGGGGGTCTCGAACAGCATGTCCTGCAGACGGTGGGTAAAGGCCAGATACCATTCCTTGATGATGTCCCAGGAGGCCGATTCGGTCCATACCGGCGCCGTAAAGCGGGCATCGTCGCCATGCGGCGCGATGACGTCGGCCGACGGCATGCCGAGCGCCCGCCGCGTGACATGCGACTGCAGGGCGATCAGGTCGCCGGACAGCGCACTGAGCGCCCGGTTAAGTTCCTGCGGGTGCAGCATCCAGGCCATCTGGGCATTGAGCAGGGAGGTGGTGACGCCGTACGGATCGAGGCTGTTGCTGACCGCCTTGCCGATCGTCTCGAGCGGGCTGAGGCTGCTGATATCGACGCTATTGTGTTGGGAGGACGAATTACCGGACATGTTATTTACCTCTTCCTGATTACTGCCGAACTTGAAAATATCATAGTACGACGAGTTGACCGGGAGACGGCAACAGGACCCCCGACCAACCCAGCTTTTCCTTGATGGCGGCGGCGAAATTGGCCGCCGCACTGGCTTCGCCATGGACCACGAAAGTATGTCCCGGCGCCTTCCTGAAACCGCCCAGCCAGCCCAGCAAGGCCGCCTGGTCGGCATGTGCCGAGAGACCGCCGACGGTGTAGATGCGGGCCCGCACCGGCACCGGCTGGCCAAAAATATGGACCAGTTTGGCCCCATCGACCAACCGGCGACCGAGCGTACCGGCCGCCTGGAACCCGGTGATCAGCACGCTGCATTCGCTGCGCGACAGGTTCTCACGCAGGTGATACTTGATCCGTCCGGCTTCGCACATACCGCTCGCCGAGACGATCACCGCCCCCTGGCGAATCTCGTTGAGCGCCTTCGAGGCCTCGACATCGGCGACGAACTCGATTTTCATTTTTTCCGGATGCGCCTCCTGCCAGGTGATCAGTTCGCGGGTTTCCCGGTCGAGCAATTCCCGGTGCGCCATGGTAATGCGCGTCGCCGTGCTGGCCATCGGCGAATCGACATAGACCTTGAGCGGCTTCAGACGCTGGCGGCGGATCAGGTCGGCCAGCATGTACAGCATTTCCTGCGTCCGGCCGACGGCAAAAGCGGGAATGATCAGATTGCCATGGGCGGCACGAGTCCGTTCGAAGGCATCGACGATTTCATCCTCGGTATCGGCCAGCGAACGGTGCAGGCGGTCGCCGTAGGTCGACTCGACGAACAGGATGTCGGCTTCGCCCGGTCGTTCCGGATCGTTGAGCACCGGCCGCCCGGGCATCCCGAGATCGCCGGAAAAGACCAGCCGGCGAGGCTTTCCTTCGCCGCTCAGGGTCACTTCGAGGAGCGCCGAGCCGAGAATATGCCCGGCATCGCGGAAACGCACCTCGACCGTCGCGACCGGATGAAAACTCTTGCCGTAGTGCACTGGCTGCAACTGCTGGAGCATCGTCTGCGCCTGCATCACCGAATAGAGCGGCGCCGGAATGCCGCGCTCGGCGGCGCCCCGCCGATGGCGATGGCGCAACTGCCACTCGGCTTCCTTCTCCTGGATGTGGGCGCTGTCCGGCAACAGCACTTCAAGCAAATCGATGGTCGCCGGCGTGGCGTAGACCGGACCCTTGTAGCCGAGCATCGACAGCCGCGGCAGCAGGCCGGAATGATCGATGTGGGCGTGGGTAAGCAGAACAAAATCGATGCTCCGCACATCGAAGCCGAAATTCAGGGCCCGCAGGTTCTTGCTGCGCGCCTCCGGCCCTCCCTGGAACATGCCGCAATCAACAAGAAAACGCGTCTCTCCGGATTCGACGAGATAGCAGGAGCCGGTCACTTCGCCGGCGGCGCCGAGAAAACCCAGTCGCATGTTTTATTTCCTCCTGACTTGGCGTAGCATGCACCTCAATCCGGCTGAATGCAACGCCAGCACAACGTTTCAGGAGGAACAACCATGTTCAAGCACGTACTTGTCCCGACCGATGGCTCCGAACTTTCCCGCGCCACCGCCGCCCGCGCCGTGGTCTTCGCCAAGGAAGCCGGCGCCCGCGTCACGGTCTTTTTCGCCAAACCGGAATATCCCATCGCCTATTTCGGCGAAGGTGCCCTGATCGACCCGACGACGCCGGAAAAATTCGCCGAACTGGCCGAGCAGCAAGCCGCCGAATACCTCGGCGAAGTGCAGAAACTGTGCGCCGAGAACGGCGTGGACTGTTCCACCATCACGGCAACCAGCGACATTCCCTACGAAGCCATCATCGAAGCCGCCGAAAAATCCGGCGCCGACCTGATCTTCATGGCCTCGCACGGCCGCCGCGGGATCAGCGGCTTTCTGCTCGGCAGCGAAACCAACAAGGTGCTGACCCATTCCAAGATTCCGGTGCTGGTGTACCGCTAAAAAATCATTGATTATTCCCACCATTCTGGCCGAGCCTGGCGAGGCTATTTACCAATAGTCCTTTGTCAGGCGCCGCCAGAGACTTTGCTGCCATGCGCCTCTCGCCCCCTTGCGGAAGACGATTTCACGAATGATGAATCCCCCGCGGAGCGGCTTCCTGTCATTTTGGCATTTTCCGACCGAGCAAATCTTTCGCGCCAGCATTGCCGCACGCTTGCCCTAGACCGACCAGCTACCGTCCGGGCGCAGCATCGACAGGTCGACGTATTTCGAGCCGGCATGATTGCCGGATGAAAACTTCACCCGGTAGCCGCCAACATCAAAATTGGTGTTGTTCAACGCCGCCAGCAGACCTTCCGGACCATTGGCACGCTTCAGCGCGTCAGCCATCACCTTGGCGGCGATAAAGCCCTCCAGCGCCACCGGTGTCACCGGTGTCACCGCCGTACCGGCCGGCAACATCCGGGCAAATTCGTTATGGACGCCCAAGCCTTTGAGCGGCACCACCTGGCTGACCATGACGCCGGATTTATCCTTGCCCAGAGCATTGGCCAGCGACGTCGGGCCGACGAAACTGATGTTGGCGAAGCTCGCCGGACTGCCCTGGGCGCGCGCCTGCCTGATAAAGGCAGCCGCCGAACCGTAGGTGGAAACGATCACGATAACATCCGGGCCGGCCGGCAGAATGGCCTTGAGCGCCGCCTCGACATTGGCCGAGTTGCGCTCCACCGTACCGGTCGCCACGACCTTCGCCCCCCGGCTGGCCAGGGCGCGCAGCACACCGTTGAGACCGGCCTGACCGTAGGCATAGTTCTGGTGGAACACCGCGACCTTGCGCTGGTTAAGGCTCCAGAAATGCTCGATCAGATGTTCAGTCTCTTCAAAATACGAGGCGCGAATATTGAAAATCAGCGGATGAACGGGATTTCTCAAAGCCTCGGCCCCGGTGAAGGGAGCCACGAAGGGCAGGCTGGCCTGCTCAAAGACGGGTTTGGCGGCGATTGAGGTCGGCGTCCCGACATATCCGAACAGGGCCGAAACACGGTTTTTCACGAAGGTTTCAGTATTGGCCTTGGCCCGCTCGGGCTCGTAGCCATCATCGAGGGTCTCCAGCCGGATATTCCGGCCGCCGATGCCGCCCTTGGCGTTAAACGCCTTGAACCAGAGCTGCGCCCCGTCGCGCATCTCGATCCCGAGATCCTTGGCCGGTCCGGACAGGGGAACCGACTGACCAAGCACGATGTCGCCCGGCGCGGCCAAAGTTCGGCCGCTGGCCAGCGCGACGGAAAGCAATGCCCCGGCATGCAGGAATTGACGACGATCCATGATTTTCACCTCATACCCGCAACAAGCGATAGCGATCAAGGAGAATGGCAAAACCGGATATTCCAAGCCCATGAATGACAAGAAAATGCGGTCAGATGTCTGCTCAGTTTCCGGGCCGGCAACCGAGCAGGTGGCCATTTGCAGGCCTTATTATGCCACCGGGTCGAACCGGCATCCCCGCTTATACTCAATCGGCGTTTCCTACATTTGCCCCCAAAGGCTGCGCAAGCGGCACTTCCAGCGGCCACTTCAGGCTTGCCCAGACCCCCACGGCAAAGGAAGATGGCGGCGCCCATGGCGATCATCAAGGCCCTGCCCCGACCATGAACGATGAGTTATTCCCGCGCTCATTCACAACGCCGGTCTGCCTCCCGCCATTGGCAAGGCGCCCCGCTCAAGCTGCAGGCAGTCTCTCCAGCCAGGCCGTCAGCTTTTCCTGACCTTCGGCATCGAGATGTGCCTGCATCGCCCCGTACCAGGCCAGCAGCTCGGCCTCGGCCAGGCTGGCGCGCAGGAAGGGCGGGCTTTTCTCGAAAAAGACCGAGAGGAAGGGCATGCCGTAGCAGGAAAGCGATGCCCTCCTCCTCAAGGCGACTACGCAGCTCCGACGACAGCCCCCCTCCCACCAGAGTTCACCAATGGCATCGGCGCTGGCTCAAGCGCCAGCGGCTTCGCTATAGGCTTCGACGATCGGCGAGTCGGCCATCGACGACGTCAGCCAAACGAAAATTATCGCCTCGGCCAGCCACAGCAGCGCCAGCCAATGCACCATGAAACGCTCCGGTTCAAGCTGGGCCAGGCGAGCAGCGCGATCCCCGGCACACCGATCAACAGCAGCTTGAAGGGCGCCGAGCGGGGAAACTTTCCCGAGGCGACATAGACGGGCAAGCGGGGCGGCTCTGGGACGCTGGCCGAGTCGTTCAGTTTTGCGGCTTTCACGGTTTTGTTCCTTGCGGTGACGGGGAAAGCGCCGGCGCGAGTAGCGCGGCGGAAACGGCGTTGGGCTCGGCGCCGAGAATATCGGCCAGGTTTTTCTGCTGCGCCGGACGAAGGCGCTGCGGATCCGGCGAAACACGGCGTATCCAGATATCGGCCACCCGCTCGGGGTAGCGCTGACGCACCCAGTCGTAGATTTCCGGGTCGCGCTCGCCATCATCGCCGACCAGGACGAAGCGCACCCAGGGCAAACGGGCAAGGATTTCCTCGATCTTGGCCGTCTTGTAGGTGAACTGATCGAGCCGCGGCTCGCTCGAAAAATCGTTGGTGATGCGCTTGGTGATCAGCACACCGGGCGGAAAGGCATTACGTCCGAGAAAATCGGCAATGGCCTCGTGCATCTGGCGCGGCGAGGCAGAAAGATAAAACAGCGGCGCGCTGGCCGGCTGGGCATTGTGCGCCATCAGCCTTGTGTACAGGACCGCCATGCCGGGCACGGCCTGGCGCTGCGCCGAATTCTTGAGAAAGGTGTTGGCCAGCAGGCGGCGCTTGTCGGTGACTTCGGACACCAGGATGGTGTCGTCAAGGTCGGAAATCAGACCGAGCCGGTTTTCCAGCGGCACCACAAGCAACTGGCCGACGGCGCTGGTCTTGCCCCCTGCGGCCTGAATCGCGTGCCAACCCGGCGCCAGGGCGGTTTTCTCGGCCAGCCGGAAATAGCCCTCGCCATCACTGCGCGCCTGTCCGCTGTAGCCCGGCAGGCGCAACTGGATCAACTGCTGCTGCCGCTCGTCGTTGAAGAACTGGCGGGCACTGCGCCGCAGATTGGTCAGACTGCCATCCGAGCCATCCGGCCTGGTGCTGCCATGCCGCTCGACAATGCGCCCTTCGACGACCAGGGCGGCGCCATCGCTGTACGCCGGGAAAAGCGTGATGCGGTCGCCATCGGCCAGCACGGCCGGGCTGACCAGCGCCAAGAGCAGAGGTAACAGCCGGACGACAGCCGATTTCATGGGCGCTTTTCCTTGAGGCCGGAATAGAGAATGGCCAGCAGACCGAGGCCGCCCATCGTCAGGTAATCGGTCGGCATGCCGAGCAGCCAGTGTTTGTGCCAGGGCACGAATTCGGGAAAGAAACGCGCCACACCATACGCCGGATTGCAGACGAACCACAGGTAGTCCTCGATGATCCAGAACAGGGCCAGCGAGCCGAGAATGCGCAGTTCGAGCAACCCGCCCCAGCGATTGCCGAGCACGGCCGGCAGGTGGAAGACCAGGGCCATGAAGGAGAACACCCAGGCGTGGTAACCGGTCATCGGCCGGCCACCCCAGAAGATGTCGAGCAGCCAGTGCTGCTCGATGCGCCAGGTCGGCAGATTGGCCGCCCAGCCGGCCGCGCCCTCAATCTGGATTTCGACCTGGGCGAAGAAAAAGCCGAGCAGCGCGATATAGGCAATCAGGCCACCAGTCGGCAGCAGACGCCGAAACAAGCTCACTGGCGGGCCCTGACGATATCCAGGATGGCCCGGGCGGCCTGCGGCCGGGCCAGGGCCTTTTGCCGTTGGCGCATCTGCGCCAGGCGGGCCGGATCTTCAGCAAGCAAGCGAATCTTGTAGCCGAGCGCCGCCGCATCGACCGCCTTCAGGGCACAGCCCGATTCGAGCAGGGTGTCGGCATTGCGCTCCTCCTGACCGGGAATCGGCGAGACGACGATCATCGGCAACTGCATGGCCAGGCATTCCGAAGTGGTCAGGCCGCCCGGCTTGGTGATCGCCAGATCGGCAGCAGCCATGACGCGCTCGATGGTCCTGGTAAACCCCTGCGGATGGATACGCCCCGGATAACGCGCCGCAATCTCCTGCAGGCGCTGCAGCAATTCCGCGTTGCGCCCGGCCAGCGCGACGATCTGCGTATCCGTCGACTGCGCCGCCGCCTGCTCGACGAGCATTTCGATACCGCCCACCCCGGCCCCGCCGGACATCATGAGCAGCGTCGTCTTGGCCGGATCGAGGCCCAGCTCGGCCGCCGCAACATCGCGCGCCGGCGGCGTACTGAACTGCGGCATGATGGCGATCCCGGTGACGTGGATCTGTTCGGCCGGAATGCCGCGCGCCGCCAGGCGGACGGCGACTTCCTCGGTGGCCACGAAATAGCCGTGGATATGCGGATGCAGCCACAGGCCATGCACATCGAAATCGGTGATATTGATCCACACCGGCGGCGTCGCCCGCCCCTTGGCAATGCGTCGCGACAGGAGCTCGGCCGGCAGGAAATGCGTGCACACGATGGCATCGGGCGCGATGCGGGCAATCTCGTCATCGAGCTTGCGCGTGTTCAGGCGCTCGATCTGGCGCCGGAAACGATCGCCAAGCGAACTGGCCGGCGGATGGTCGGTACGCTGGTAAAGATAGGCCCACAACTGCGGCGCCTTCTCGACCAGCTTGATGTAGCCGCTGCCGTAGAACTTGCGAAAACCGGCCGGCACCAGGTCGAGCACGTCGAGATGCACGGTTTCCAGATCGGGAAAGCTGTTCGCGGCCGTCGCGCAAATCGCCTGCGCCGCTCGCACATGGCCGGCCCCGGCCGAAACGCTGAGAACAAGGATGCGCATGGGTTTTGACATTTTTCCGCCGAAGCTGATGGGAATGGCGGCGAATTCTGGCAGCCGGGGCGGGGGGTGTCAATTCAAATTGAATATTCAGCCCCTCCCCTCTCCGTCCAAGAACACCACCGCATGTACGTTTCACCGCCCCCTAGCGCTCCCGTCCTGCCTCGCGCCATGCCTTCCTAACAGGCGATAGAAGGTATTCCATTACGGTTCTGTCCCCCAACCAGATTTCGGCATTAGTTTGCATACCAGCCGAGAGAGCAAAACGCTGACTGTCCATCTCCAGACTCATTTGCTTGAGGGCAACTAGCGCTTTGTAGACCAAAGTCTGGCTCTTCTTGGCAGGATCAGTTTGAGTATTGCCATTCCCAGTATTGTTATCCGAAGCATCGGCACTGACGTTCTCAACAATCCCTTCAACCATGCCGTATTTCTGAAATGGGAAAGCAGCGAACTTCAACTTGACTGGCTGCCCCTTCCGGACAAAGCCGATATCTTCATTGGTCACCCAGACTTCGGCGCGCAGGATATCGTCTTGGGGAACCAGGGTCAGCAGGACCGTGCCGGGTTGAACGACCGTCCCCGTAGTATGTGTTGCAAGGTCTTTTACGACACCAGCCTGCGATGCCTTGAGTTCAAGCAGATCTTGCTTGTGCGCCTGCTTGGTGACTTCCTGGGCGAGTTTATCGAATTGCCCTTGAAGGTCGTTGCGCTCGGCATGCAGTTGCCGACGATAGTCGGAATCGATCTGGGCAAGCCTCTTCTCCGATTGAAGAATGCTGGCTTTGGCGGATTCAATCAAGAATGCCTGGGTTTGTAGCTCCTGTTCTTTCTCGACCCGCTCTCGCTTCTTGTCGCTGCCCATCAGGGAACCAGCAAAGCCATCCTTGACGAGTTTCTCGTAGGCTTTGTCCTGATCACGATAATGTGGCAAGGTCTCTTCGAGTTTATGTTTAACTTGCTCGGCCGCCGCCAATTCCTGTTTGCCCTTGATCAGTCGTGAGTGTTCTTCGGCAAGAGCAGCTTCAAAGGACGTACGGTTGGCACGGTACTGGGCGTTGATTTCCAGGGCCAGCTCCGGTGGATCGTTGGCTTCGCTCTTGAACGGCCCCCCTGCCAATTCGGCCTGAATCCGGCGGAGCGCCAGACGCTTGCGTTGGTAGTCGGCATCGATGGACTTGGTATCAGCCTCACTGATCAAGGCATCCATTCGCATCAGCACCTGCCCGGCTTTGACGTTTTGTCCTTCCTTAACCAAGATATCCCTGACGATACCGGACTCGGCTGGCTGAACAATCTTGACGTAACTTTCAGGAATCAGCTTGCCTTCGGCGACGGCAACAATATCGAGTCGCCCGACAAGAGCCCAGAGCAACAAGGCCAGAAGTAGAATCAGCAGCAACCACAAGACCTTACGCCCCAAAGGATTGGGAGCCACCTCCTGCAATCGCAGGAGCAACGGCAAAAAATCGATTTGCTGGGCATTAGCAGAAGAAAACGGGGATTTCATGGGTACTATTTGGAACTTGCATGAGGCCCGTGAGTAACAAATATCCACTACTCACGGGGCTAGTCGTACTTCTATTCGCGGCTTGTCACGACAACTTTGACGAGCCCGTCTGCAATACTGAGAGAGGTGTCAGGGTTTGCGCCGCACCACCAAATGCTGGATCAGACAAGGTTGCCACAGCGAAGTTGACACCGATCCCCGCCAAAGTACCATTCTTGCCGTATTGATAGGCGAGATCTCCGCCAATAGCCGCGGAGTCCGAGCCTGCCAATTGGAAGTTTGTGAAAGCATTCGTCAGCGCCCAAGAGGTCAGAGAGGCATTAGTAGCCCGCTCTGTATCAAAAGCACTGACTATGCCAGAGAAATTAAAGTTTTCTACCCGGTGGTCGCGAACCGGATCGCTTCCCCCCGAGGAAAAATCAGCCATTGCCTCAGCAATCACCTGGAGTTTGGTAACCGGCTTTGAAGGCATTTCTGCATACCAATCCCTAAATGTTATCTGGTCAGTCGCGCTCACCTTCAGAATCAGATCGTTGTCCGATTTACTCAAGCTCAGATCGGCATAAACGAACCCACCGCCCAACGATAACGTGTTATTACCCGTGCCAGCAGTTGTAACGCTATCCTGACCATCCCCCTTGTTGAATACGATAATATCGTTACCAGTAGCAGTAGAGTAGGTATCGTTATCCAGACCACCGACGAAGATTTCTGCACTCGCGCCACCTGTCAGCATATCTGCACCAGCTCCGCCCAAAAAGAGTGTTGGACCAGCGGTGTCGGACAAAATGTCGTTACCCTCGCCTCCTTGCAGGGTATCAACACCATTTTCCCCGTACAACGTGTCGTCATCCGCCCCTCCATCCAGAACGTCGTTGCCATCCTGGCCGAACTTGACATTGTCGTTTGCAAGGTCGCCCAGCTTTACACCAAGCTGCGTTATCAGCGCCTGAACCCCCATACTTCGACCATCGGCAAATCGAACTTCACCCAGAATCTGGTCGCTCCAGTTCGCCACCCTGAAGAAGTAACCTTCAAGATTCACCGC
>JAGTRU010000036.1 GCA_018261905.1 Pseudomonadota bacterium
CGGCGGCCCGACCGTCACCAAGGACGGCGTTTCCGTCGCCAAGGAAATCGAACTGAAAGACAAGTTCGCCAACATGGGCGCCCAGATGGTCAAGGAAGTCGCTTCCAAGACCTCCGACATCGCCGGTGACGGCACCACGACCGCTACCGTGCTGGCCCAGGCCATCGTCCGCGAAGGCATGAAGTACGTTGCCGCCGGCATGAACCCGATGGACCTGAAGCGCGGCATCGACAAGGCTGTCGTCGCCACCCTCGAAGAACTGAAGTCCTTCTCCAAGCCCTGTACGACGACCAAGGAAATCGCTCAGGTCGGCTCCATTTCCGCCAACTCCGATGCTGATATCGGCGAAATCATCGCCCGTGCCATGGAAAAGGTCGGCAAGGAAGGCGTCATCACCGTTGAAGACGGCAAGTCCCTGGCCAACGAACTCGACGTCGTCGAAGGCATGCAGTTCGATCGCGGCTATCTGTCCCCGTACTTCATCAACAACGGCGACAAGCAGCAAGCCCTGATGGAAAACCCGTTCGTCCTGCTCTTCGACAAGAAGATCTCGAACATCCGCGACCTGCTGCCGATCCTGGAACAAGTCGCCAAGGCCGGCCGTCCGCTGCTGATCATTGCGGAAGATGTCGATGGCGAAGCGCTGGCGACCCTGGTGGTGAACAACATCCGTGGCATCCTCAAGACCGTCGCCGTCAAGGCCCCGGGCTTTGGCGATCGTCGCAAGGCCATGCTGGAAGATATCGCCATCCTGACCGGCGGTACCGTCATTGCCGAAGAAACCGGTTTGTCGCTGGAAAAGGCTGTCCTGAAAGATCTGGGTCAGGCCAAGCGGATCGAAGTTTCCAAGGAAAACACCATCATCATCGACGGTGCCGGTGAAGCCGCTGCCATCCAGGCTCGCGTCAAGCAGATCCGTGTCCAGATCGACGAAGCGACTTCCGATTACGACAAGGAAAAGCTGCAGGAACGTGTTGCCAAGCTGGCTGGCGGCGTTGCCGTCATCAAGGTGGGCGCCGCGACCGAAGTCGAAATGAAGGAAAAGAAGGCGCGCGTTGAAGATGCTCTGCACGCCACCCGTGCGGCGGTTGAAGAAGGCGTGGTCGCCGGCGGCGGCGTGGCCCTGATCCGTGCCCGCGCTGCCGTTGGCAAGCTCAAGGGTGACAACCACGACCAGGACGCCGGGATCAAGATCGTCCTGCGCGCCATGGAACAGCCGCTGCGTGAAATCGTTGCCAACGCCGGTGACGAGCCGTCTGTCGTCGTCGACAAGGTGCAGCGCGGCAAGGGCAACTACGGTTTCAACGCCGCCACCGGTGAATACGGTGACATGGTTGAAATGGGCGTGCTCGATCCGACCAAGGTGACCCGCACCGCACTGCAGAATGCCGCGTCCATCGCCGGCCTGATGCTGACCACCGAATGCATGGTTGCTGAACTGGCTGAAGACAAGCCGGCCGGCGGCATGCCTGACATGGGTGGTATGGGCGGCATGGGTGGTATGGGCGGCATGGGGATGTAATTCCCGGCCGGCTGAAACGCCAAGCAGAAGCCCCGCCGCGTGCGGGGCTTTTTTTGTCTGACGCTGGAAATTCCAAGTGAATAACCAGTGTAATCGATTAACTATTTCAGAATCGATTTACTGGCTGTAAGTTGTCTGTAAGACGCCTCGCCTAAATTACGCTCCGCAGCAATGCCTCTATAAACAATATAGTCTGAGGAGCAAATCAATGTCACAGCACACCGACAGCTATGCGCAAATTCGGGATAACCCGAAATTCAAGTCGCTGATAGCTAAACGCAACAGCTACGCTTTCATGATGACGGCGCTCATGATGATCGTGTACTACGGCTACATCCTGTTGATCGCCTTCAACAAGGAGTGGCTTGCCACCAAGATCGGCGAAGGTTATGTCACCTCCATCGGTATCCCGATGGGCCTGGGCGTCATCGTCTTCACCATTGTTCTCACCAACATCTACGTGCGTCGCGCCAATACGGAATTCGACGACGAAGCTGCCCAAGTTCTGAAGGAGGCCGGTCAGTGAACGCCAACTACAAACACATTCTGGGCGGTCTGGCCGCCCTGCTGGCTGCTGGTGCAGCCTGTGCCGCCGGTGCCGACCTGGGTCAGACCCAGCAACAGGCAACCAACTGGACGGCCATCGCCATGTTCGGCGCCTTCGTCCTCTTTACGCTCTTCATCACCAAGTGGGCGGCCGGCAAGACCAAGACGGCGGCCGACTTCTACACGGCCGGCGGCGGTATCACCGGCTTCCAGAACGGCCTGGCGATTGCCGGCGACTACATGTCCGCCGCATCCTTCCTCGGTATTTCCGGCCTGGTCTTCGCCAACGGCTTCGACGGCCTGATCTTCTCGATCGGCTGGCTGGTCGGCTGGCCGGTCATCACTTTCCTGATGGCCGAGCGCCTGCGCAACCTGGGCAAGTTTACCTTCGCTGACGTGGCCGCCTACCGTTTCTCGCAGACCCCGGTCCGTTCCTTTGCCGCGACCGGCTCCCTGGTCGTCGTCGCCTTCTACATGATTGCCCAGATGGTCGGTGCCGGTCAGCTGATCAAGGTGCTGTTCGGTCTGGAATACCATTACGCCGTGATCATGGTCGGCATCATCATGATGATGTACGTGCTGTTCGGCGGCATGACCGCCACCACCTGGGTGCAGATCATCAAGGCTTGCATGCTGCTGGTCGGCGCCACCTTCATGGCCGTCTCCGTGCTGCTGCAGTTCGGCTTCAGCCCGGAAGCGCTGTTCGCCAAGGCGGTTGAAGTCCATACCAAGCACGATGCCATCATGTCGCCGGGTGCGCTGATCAAGGATCCGATCTCCGCCATCTCGGTCGGTATGGCCCTGATGTTCGGTACGGCTGGCCTGCCGCACATCCTGATGCGCTTCTTCACCGTGCCGTCCGCCAAGGAAGCCCGCAAGTCGGTTGGCTGGGCAACCACCTGGATCGGCTACTTCTACATCCTGACCTTCATCATCGGTTTCGGCGCCATCGTCAATCTGGTGCAGAACCCGACCGACTACTACGTCGGTGGTGAAATCGCCAAGGGCCTGAAGGGCGGCGGCAACATGGCTGCTGTGCATCTCTCCAAGGCGGTCGGCGGCGACATCTTCCTCGGCTTCATCTCGGCCGTGGCCTTCGCCACCATCCTGGCTGTGGTTGCCGGTCTGACCCTGTCCGGTGCTTCCGCTGTGTCGCACGACTTGTACGCCACGGTGTTCAAGCACGGCAAGGCCACTTCCGAAGACGAACTGCGCGTTTCGAAGATCACCACCGTCTGCCTCGGCATCCTGGCTGTGGTTCTCGGCATCCTGTTCGAAAAGGAAAACGTCGCTTACATGGTCATGCTGGCTTTCGCCATCGCCTGTTCCGCCAACTTCCCGGTGCTCTTCATGTCCGTCCTGTGGAAGAACAGCACGACGCGTGGCGTCACCGTCGGTGGTTTTGTCGGCCTCTTCGCCGCCGTGACCCTGACCGTGCTCTCCGCCAACGTCTGGGAAGCCGTGCTGCACAACCCGAAGGGTTCGGCGCCGTTCCCCTACTCGTCGCCGGCCATCTTCTCGATGACCCTGGCTTTCTTCACGATCTGGCTGGTGTCTGTCCTCGACAACTCCGAGCAGGCCAAGAAGGAACGTGCGCTGTTCCCGGATCAGCTGATCCGTTCGGAAACCGGCCTGGGCGCTTCGACGTCATCCGCCCACTAAACCAGACTTCTGGTTGCAAAAGCCCGGGCTGCGGCCCGGGCTTTTTTTCGCCCAAATTTTGCCGACCACCCACAATGATCGCGATAATCGTGAACGTGCTTGTGCACTGCGGAAATTGCAGTGCGGTTTATTTGTTAGACTTAGCGGGCTTTAGGGGAAAAAAACGGTAGGGGGTTACCCAGTGCAGGATCGGGTCACCCCCTGAGCTGCGGCGGAACCGCAGACTCCGAAGACCATAAAAGGAGAACAGCCCGCGCAGAATAATGCGGCAGGCTTACAAAAATCTTACGCCAGCTTGAGTAACCGAAAATGCGCATTCTTATCGCTGAAGACGACACCATCATTGCCGACGGGCTATCACGTTCGCTACGTCAGGGCGGCTATGCCGTCGATTGGGCAGCGAACGGGGCGGAAGCCGATACGGCGCTGCTCACGGTGAGCTACGACTTGTTGATCCTCGATCTTGGCCTGCCCAAACTGTCCGGGCTGGAGGTGTTGAAACGCCTGCGCGGCCGCAATTCCCAGGTGCCGGTGCTAATCCTGACGGCGCTCGACGGGACTGGTGATCGCGTCAAGGGGCTCGACCTGGGGGCAGACGATTACATGGTCAAGCCTTTCGAACTGGCCGAACTGGAGGCCCGCGTCCGGGCGTTGACCCGGCGCTCGGCCGGGACGACGCCGACCATCCAGTGCGGTTTGCTGAGCTACGATCAGGTCGGGCGCGTGGCCCAGATCCAGGGCCACGCGCTTGAGCTCTCGGCGCGTGAAATCGGCCTCCTTGAAGTGCTGCTCAACCGGATGGGGCGCCTGGTCAGCAAGGACCAACTGGTCGATCACCTGTGCGGCTGGGGGGAAGAGGTCAGCCACAACGCGATCGAGGTTTACGTGCATCGCCTGCGCAAGAAGCTGGAGCCGGGCGGCGTCAAGATTGCCACGGTGCGCGGCCTGGGCTACTGCCTTGAACGGCCGCAGGGCGAATAGTTGAGCACGCCGTCATCGGCCGAGACCGAGCGCTCGCTATTCGGCGAGATTCTCGATTGGATGCTGGCGCCCCTGCTCTTCGTCTGGCCGCTCAGCATCGCCTTCACCCATTACTTCGCCAACAATGTTGCCAACTATCCTTACGATCAGGCGCTACGCGAGCATGTGGCGGCCATCGCGCGCCAGGTCAAGTTGGTCGGCGGCAAGCCGGTTCTTACCCTGCCGGCCTCGGCGCGCGCCTTGTTGCGGGCCGACGAGACCGACAGCGTCTATTTCCATGTGGTCACCCAGGAAGGCAAATTGCTGGCTGGTGACAAGGATTTGCCGATGCCGGTGGCCAGCCGTCAGGAGGACTCGGCGCTCTCCGGCGACATCTACCTGCGCGATGCCGACTACAACGGCCAGGATTTGCGCATGGCCTACACCTATCTGGCCGACGCCCAGTTGCCGCGTGAAAAGTGGATCGTTGTCGAGGTCGCCGAAACCACCGAAAAACGTACACAACTGGCCAACAAGATCGTCGCCAGCGTCATCTTGCCGCAGTTCATCATCATTCCGCTTGCCGTGATGCTCGTCTGGTTCGGCCTGTCGCGCGGTCTGCGCCCGCTCACCCGCTTGCGCCAGACCATCGAAACCCGCGAACCGGCCGACCTCTCGCCGATTGCCACGCGGCGCGTGCCGGAAGAGCTGGAGCCGCTGGTCGAAGCCTTCAATGCCATGCTCGAGCGGATGAAGAAAAACGTCGAGGCGCAGCAACGCTTCGTCGCCGATGCCGCCCATCAGATGCGAACGCCGCTGACCGGTCTGAAAACCCAGGCCCAGTTGGCCATCCGCGAAACCGATCCGGAAGCCCTGCGCCATGCCCTGCGGCAAATCGCCACCGGCGTCGATCGGGCCGGGCGTCTGGTCAATCAGTTGCTGACCCTGGCCCGCACCGAAGGGGGCGAATTGGCGCCGCAACAGCACGAACCGCTCGATCTTGCCCTGTTGATCCGCGACGTCGTTGCCGACTGGGTGGTGCCCGCCATCGAAAAAGGCATCGATCTCGGCTATGAGTCGGACGGCCCGGCGATGATCAGCGGCAATCCCTTCCTGCTCTGCGAGCTGGCCAAGAACCTGATCGACAATGCCCTGCGCTACACGCCGGCGGGGGGGCACGTGACGTGCCGTATCCTGAATACCGGCGTCACGGTGATGCTCGAGGTCGAAGATGATGGCATCGGGATCAGCGAAGAGCATGCCGAGCTGGTTTTCGAGCGCTTCTTCCGGGTAAACGATGCCGGCCCTGAAGGCAGCGGCCTCGGTTTGGCCATCGTCCAGGAAATTGCCATGCAGCACGGTTCGCACGCCACCCTGCGACCCAATCCGCACGGGCGGGGCGCCGTCGCCAGGGTCGTTTTTGTCGCGTGGCAGCCACCGCCCCCACCGCCGCCGGAACCGGATGATTTTTCGGAACTTTATCGCCAGTCGCCGCCGATCGGCGCATAGCCCGTTCAGACTAAATTGTCGGCGAACTCAGAGAAATTGCCCTGAAGTATTGCCAGGTGATGCCGACATCGCTATAATTCGGCCTCCTTGTTGGCCAATTAGCTCAGTTGGTAGAGCAGCGGATTGAAAATCCGCGTGTCCGTGGTTCGATTCCGCGATTGGCCACCACCGAATTCAAGCACAAAGCCTCGGCCTAGCGCCGGGGCTTTGTACTTAATGCGGTTCGCCTCAGCGGCTTTCGATCAAGTCTGATCGATTTGCTGAAAAGGCCGGGCAGCAAGTGTTTTATCGGACGCGGGGTGGAGCAGTTGGCAGCTCGTCGGGCTCATAACCCGAAGGTCGCAGGTTCAAGTCCTGCCCCCGCAACCAAAGAATTCATCGAAGGATCAACTGCTTAACAGCGTTGGTCCTTTTTGTTTTGGGGGGAGCGAAATTCACCGCTGTCCAAAATGAGACCATTTTGTGGCCATCATTTTTCATCCTGTGAAAAAGGCACTCAGGGGCGATGTGTTCGCCCCCGATTGGCTAGTGATGACAGAGTAGCGAACTGTCCATCATGGCACTGTCGGACATCAACTGCAGGCTTTGAATGACGCGCAGGCTGGCGTTTTCCATGGCTTCGACGTGGCGGAGCATGCTCTCCATGTCGCCTTGCTGTTTGGCGTCGAGGGCGGCGATGCCAAATTTGTGCACGTCGATATGGGGGGCTTCAATGTCGCGGTAGCCCGGCATTTTGCTGAAACATTCCCGGCCCTCGCCATCGTAATACCACTGCCCCAGGCGACAGCTCTGGTGCGAGGCGACCTGTCGGGGATCGACGTTTTCCAGCTCGAACAGGCCGATGTAGATGCGGAATTTGAAGACCAGGTGGTCCACCTTGGCCAGTTCGACAAAACTCTTCAGGGCGCTGCCGGCAATCACCTGTTCCATCTTGCGGGACAGGCCCATTAATTGTTGCATGCCGGCGGTGGCGGCATTGCCGCGCTCGCTGAAACCGTCCGCCGTCCGGGAAAGGACTTCCATCGCCGTCTTGGCTGAATTGGAATTTTGCCGGATGCTGCTGACCAGGCCATCGATGTCCTTGGTCGCCTTGGAGGTGCGTTCGGCCAGTTTCCTCACTTCATCGGCCACCACGGCGAAGCCGCGGCCTGCTTCGCCGGCCCGGGCGGCTTCGATTGCCGCGTTGAGGGCGAGCAGGTTGGTCTGGTCGGCAATTTCGTGGATGAGCTGGACAATGGCGCTGATTTCACTGGCTTCGCGGGCCAGGGCGTCGACTTCCCGCGCCGTGTTGGCTGAATCTTCGGCCAGTTGGTGCAGGTTGGCGGCGATTTCGGTGGTGGTTTCGCCGCTGCTGATCGAGACCTCGGCGGCTTCGACGGCCTGGGCTTTTTCTTCCTTGAGCAGGCTGGCCATCTGGCCGAGCGAGGTTTGCGAGCCGGAGAGTGTCTGGCTGAAGAGGGCCAGGTTACGCATGACTGCTTTCAAGGTTTCGCATTCGCTTATCTTGGCCTGCGCCGCTTGCTCGCTGCTGGCCAGTTCATTCTTCAGGCGGGCGACTTCCTGGGCGAGGGATTGTTCTTGCTGTCTGGCGGCGCTCAACTCCTGCTCGGCGCTCTCTAAGCGGTTGCGGGTATTCCAAAACATTTTATCTCCGAGCGGTTATGGCAATAGAATATTGCCTATTTTTAATGGTTTTACCAATTCAGAATTATCGCATGGAAATTGACAACTCGCCGGTCGGCGGCCTGGCGTGGCGAGGAGGGGGAATAATGACCCCGTATTCATGCATTTCGTCTATAGTTTTGCCGCACCCTCGCGCTCCGATTTCTCGTTGCTTTTCATCCCGACCCGCGCCCGCCATATGCGTAAATATTTTCCGCTGCTGTTTCTCGTTATTACGGCCTGTGCGACGGTGGTTACGTTGCGCCTCGACGACCGTTTCGGCCTGCCCGACCCGGGACGTTTCGACCGCTGGCCGGTCCTCGCCAATGGTCCGGCGCCGGATTACTGGCGGCAGGTCCGGCCCATCCTCGATCAGCGTTGCGTGACCTGCCACGCCTGCTACGACTCGCCTTGCCAGTTGAACCTGAGCAGTTATGCCGGCCTGACCCGGGGCGCCAATCCGGAGACGGTTTATTCGGGGACCCGGCTGATTGCCGACCCGCCAACCCGGCTCGGGGTCGATGCCGGGACGACCGTGGCCTGGCGGCAGATGGGCTTCTTTCCGGTGCTCAATGAGCGCCGGTCGACGCCGGAAGCCAATCGGGTCGGCGGTGTGATGCATCGTCTGCTGGATATGAAACGGGCTAACCCGGGGCCGGCGAGGGGCGTGCTGCCGGAGGCCGATTTCGATTTTTCGCTGAATCGCGCCCAGATGTGTGTCCGCGCCGAGGGGCTGGACGACTATGCGCAGCGCCACCCACTGCGTGGTATGCCCTTTGGCTTGCCAGCGCTGTCGCCGGCCGAAGACCAGACCCTGAGCCGCTGGCTGGAGGCGGGGGCGCCCTACCAGCCGCCAGCTCCGCTGCCGGCCCGGCTGCTCGGCCAGGTCGCCGAGTGGGAGAGTTTCCTGAACGGCGACAGCCGGAAGGAACAATTGATGGCGCGCTATATTTTCGAGCACTGGTATATCGGGCACTTCTATTTTTCCGAGATGCCCGGCCAATATTTCGAACTGGTGCGCAGCCGGACGCCGGCCGGCCAGCCGATCGATCTGATCGCCACCCGGCGGCCCTATGACAATCCCGCGGTCAGCCGCGTTTATTACCGTCTGCAGCGCATGGAGGCGACCTCAGTCGCCAAGAAGCACATGCCGCTGCAGCTCGATGCGGCGCGCTTGGGGCGATTGCGGACCTGGTTCCTGGCGGCCGATTACCCGGTCGATGCCTTGCCCGGCTATGCCCCGGAAGTGGCGGCCAATCCCTTCGTGACTTTCCAGGCCTTGCCGGTCGATGCGCGCTATCGCTTTATGCTCGACGAGGCGCAATTCACCTTGATGGGGTACATGAAAGGGCCGGTTTGTCGCGGCCAGGTGGCGCTCAATGTCATCAACGACCATTTCTGGGTGGTTTTCGTCGCTCCGGATAGTAAGGAAACCCAGTTGATGAATGCCCTGCTCGACGCGGCGACGCCGGCCCTGCGCCTGCCGGCCGAGCAGGAGAGCACGGCCGGGCCGCTCGCCTGGCGGCAGTATGCCAAGCTCGAGAACCAGTATCTGGAGGCGAAAAGTGCGATTCTGGCGAAGACGGCGAGGCAGGATTTCCTGCCCAGTGTCGCCAACCTGTGGAATGGTGACGGGCACAATCCGAATGCCGCGCTTACCGTGTTCCGCCATTTCGACAGCGCTTCCGTCGTCCGCGGGCTGGTTGGCGAGCGGCCGCAGACCATCCTGCTGATGGGCTATCCGCTGTTCGAACGGATGCACTATCTGCTGGTGGCCGGCTTCGACGTCTACGGCAATGTCGGTCACCAGGTCGCGACCCGTCTCTACATGGACTTCCTGCGCATGGAAGGGGAACTCAATTTCCTCACCCTGCTGCCGCTGAAAGACCGGCAGCCGGTGCTGGATCATTGGTATCGCGGCCGTAGCGAACCGCATATCCGGCAGTTCGCCGATGCCGCCGCCTTTTTCCCGAAAGAGAGCGGCATGCGCTACCGCACCCGGGACCACCTCGGCGAGTTGTACGCGGCCATCCGCCAGCGCCTCGCCGGCGTCCGCGAACCCTCGCTGGAATGGGCGGCTGCCGGCTGGGGGGCGGCCGATGTCGTGCAATTGCAACGTCTGCAGGCGATGCGCGGCGCGACCGCGGCGCGTCTCCCGGAAAACAGCCTGCTCGCTGTGCGGCAGCCGGACGGCGGTCTGCGTCTGCTGTCGCTGCTGCGCAACAGCGCCCACAGCAATGTTGCCGAACTGTTCCGCGAGTCGGCCCGCCGCTTGCCGGAGGAAGATACGCTGCTGGTCCTCGATGGCGTCGTCGGGGCCTACCCGAATGCGTTCTACCTGCTCGATGCCGGCGACCTGCCGGCCTTTGTCGGGGCCGTCGCCGGGCTCACCGGCGAGGCCGATTTTGCCGGGCTGACCGAGCGTTTCGGCGTACGTCGCAGCGATCCGCGCTTCTGGCCGCTGAGCGATGCGATTCACGCCGAATGGCGGCGTAAGGCGCCACGCGAGGCGGCCATTCTCGACTACAGCCGCCTCGAGAACCGCTGATCAGGAAGACCGGCGACTCGGCCGGGCATCGTGGCGCAGCGAGGCCACCACCGCGAGGCCGATGAGGCTGGCGACAATGCCCAGCGAGACGCCGATCGGAATGCTGTAGATATCGAGCAGCAGCATCTTGATGCCGATGAACATGAGGACGGCAGCCAGCCCGTACTTGAGCAGCGAGAAGCGGTCGGCAAAGTCGGCGAGCAGGAAGTACATGGCGCGCAGACCAAGAATGGCGAAGATATTCGAGGTGAGCACGATGAACGGGTCGGTGGTGATGGCGAAAATGGCCGGGATCGAATCGACGGCGAAAATCAGGTCGGAGACTTCGACGAGCACTAATGTCAAGAAGAGCGGCGTCGCGTATCGGATGCCATCGCGGCGGGTAAAGAAGCGCTGGCCGTCGAAGTCCTGGCTGATTTTCAAGTGCCGGCGCAGCCACTTCAACAACGGGTTGTGGTCGAGGTTGGCGGCGCCCTCGGCGAACCAGTACATCTTGATGCCGGTGATCAGCAGGAAGGCGCCGAACAGGTAAAGAATCCAGTGGAACTGGGCGATCAGCCAGGCCCCGGCAAAAATCAGCCCGCTGCGCATGAGGATGGCGCCGAGCACGCCGTACAGCAGCACCCGCTTCTGCAATTCGAGCGGCACGGCAAAGTAGCCGAAGAGCATCAACCAGATGAAGACGTTATCGATGGCCAGTGCCTTCTCGATCAGGTAGCCGGTGATGAATTCGAGTACCCGACTGTTGGCGACCTCCCGGCCAAGCGAGCCGTCGAGGTGCCACCAGAGTCCGCCGGCAAAGGCCAGCGTGACGCTGATCCAGATCGCCGACCAGATCGCCGCTTCCTTGAGGCCGACGCGATGCTCCTTGCCGCCGCCGACGACCCACAGGTCGATGGCCAGCATGAGTATGACGATCGCCGCGAAGCCGGCCCATAAACCGAGACTGCCGATGCTTGCCATGGGGTTTTCCTTTGCTGCATTCCACAATGCGAACGGCCCGTGCCGGAGCGGCGGGGCCGTGGAATGCCAAAGGAGCCTCGCCGTCGCGGCAAAGGTCTGGCTCGCAGCGCTGTTCTGCTGCCCGCCTGCCGGAAGCTGGCGCTTCGTGATGACGACAGGGCGGATGGGAGCTACTCCCCCTTGGGATGGCCGAACTCTATTAAGTCCGACAAATATTGTCAACTTTATCTTGCGCCCTATGCCGCGACAATATTGCCGTAACATTGAGCGCCCATGATGGCCAATTTTCCGGAGACACGACCATGGATTTGTTGTTGTGGCGCCATGCCGAAGCCGAGGATGGCGAAGACGATCTGAAGCGCCGCCTGACCGAGCGCGGCGAAAAGCAGGCGCGGACCATGGCGGCCTGGATCCGCCAGCATCAACCGAAGGATCTGCGGATTATCGTCAGCCCGGCCATCCGCACCCAGCAGACGGCCGAAGCCTTGAAACTGCCTTTCGAAACCCTGCGCAAGATCGGTCCGGAGGCCTGCGTGTCCGAACTGATCGTCGCCTCCGGCTGGCCGCACGGCAATGTTCCGGTATTGATCGTCGGTCATCAGCCGTCGATCGGCCGCCTGGTGTCATTGCTTCTCGCCGGGCACGAGGCCGAGTGGAGCATCAAAAAAGGCGCTCTCTGGTGGTTGTCCAGCCGGGTCCGCCGGAGCGAGACGCAAACTGTGCTGCGGGCGGTGATTCCGGCCGAATTTCTCGACTAGACAAGGGCGCCGCTTAGGCGTGAAATGGGCTCTTTGCAGCGAGCGATGGAGCGGGCATGGTAACGAGAAAAAAAGCGGTTGCGGCAGTAGCGGAGGGCGCCGCCGCGGCGACCGGGAAAGCCGCGGGGCGGCTTCCCCGTCAGCGTCCGGCAAGCCGCGGCGACATTGCGCCGAATTTGACGCCGCAAGGCATTGAGGGATTTGCCGTGGGCGCCGCCGTGGATGCGGCGCAGGCCGTCAAACTGGGCGCCATGCGTGATGTCATCGCCGGCCTGCCGGCCGAAGAGTCGGTGGCCCTGCTCAAGGGCCTGCTCAAACAGCAGGGGATGCTGGCCGATCTCCTGCCGGTCAGTCCGGACGACGAATTGACCAAGGACTGGCGCGACGGCGGCTATCCCTACAAGAACCTGATGCAGCGCCGCAATTACGAGCAGCAGAAATATCGCCTGCAGGTCGAGTTGCTCAAACTGCAGGCCTGGGTCAAGGAAACCGGGCAGAAGGTCGTCATCCTCTTCGAAGGGCGCGATGCGGCGGGCAAGGGGGGCACCATCAAGCGCTTCATGGAACATCTCAACCCGCGCGGGGCGCGCGTCGTCGCCCTGGAAAAGCCGAGCGAGATCGAGCGCGGCCAGTGGTATTTCCAGCGTTATGTGCAGCATCTGCCGACCAACGGCGAAATCGTTCTGTTCGACCGTTCCTGGTACAACCGGGCCGGTGTCGAGCGGGTCATGGGCTTTTGCGACGACCAGGAATATGCCGAGTTCGTCCGCCAGGCGCCGGAATTCGAACGCATGCTGGCCCGCAACGGGACGCATCTGATCAAGTTCTGGTTCTCGGTCAGCCGCGAGGAACAGCGCCGCCGTTTCCGCGAGCGCAAGGTGCATCCGTTGAAACAGTGGAAACTGTCGCCGATCGACCTCGCCTCGCTCGACAAGTGGGACGACTACACCAAGGCCAAGGAGGCAATGTTCTTCCATACCGATACGGCCGATGCGCCGTGGACGGTGATCAAGTCCAACTGCAAGAAGCGGGCGCGGCTCAATGCCATGCGCTACGTGCTGCACAAGCTACCTTACAACAACAAGGATACGCAGCGCATCGGCAATCTCGACCCGCTGATCGTCGGTCGCGCCAATGTCGTCTATGAACGCGGCGAGCAGCAGGGAGTGCCGATCCTGTAATCAGCTGATGACGTAGGAGGCGCAGCCGGTGGCGATCAGGAGGCCGGCTTCGTTCTCCAGGGTCATCTGTACCGAGGCGATGCGGCCGCCGAGTCGGGTCAGCCGCCCGGTGGCGATGAATTTCTTGCCGATGCCCTGGTGCAGGTAGTCGGTGCGCAGGTCGATGGTGCCGACCCGGGCGAAGCGATGCGCCACCTGCTCGGCGCTTTCGTTGTTGAATTTTTCGGCAATGCCGACGGTGACCGCGAGGCCGGCCACGGTGTCGAGCACGCTGGCGATCACCCCGCCGTGCAGGCGGCCGTGCAGATAGTGGCCGACCAGGTCGGGGCGCATCGCGAAACTGAGGCTCGGTGCGGCCGGGGCCAGCGAACTGACCTGGAAGCCGAGCAATTCATTGAAACAGATGCTGTGCTCGAACATCTCGCGCAGCAATGTTTCGAGGCGGATCTGTTCGGCGTCGGAGCGACGGGGGGGCAAGGTGGTGTCGGGCATGCGCCGATTATCCTTGAAACCTTAGCGCAGAGGCGCGGAGAAGATGGTGGAAACAGTCGCTTGCCCGGCTTTTGCGGCGACCGGGAAAGTATGCCGAATATGCCGGGTAAGCCGTTGTCGTTCCTCAACAGCTCTGCGCTTCCGTCGCGCCTGCCGGGATTGTCGAGAGGCGCAGCCGGGCGGAGTTATTCGGTGCTTTCCGTCTTCGCCTCGTCGCCGGCCTGGATGGTGCGCAGGCGGCGATACAGGGTGTTGCGGCTGATGCCAAGGCGGCGTGCGGCTTCCGTCATGTTGCCGTGGCTCAGCGCAATGGCCCGGCTGATGGTGGCTTGCGACAGTTCGCGCAGGTTTTCCGTCGCCTCGCCGGCGGCGCTGGCGGCGGGCGAGGGTTGCCAGCGCAATTCCTCGACCAGATCATCGGGCAGATGCTGCCAGCCGATCCGGGTCTCGTTGCCATCGAGCAGCGTGCACGCGGCGCGTAGCGCATTGGCCAGTTGGCTGATGTTGCCGGGCCAGGGGTAGCTGGCGAACGCCATGGCGACGGCCGGTTCCAGCGAGATGCCGCGGTTCGGCGCCAACTCGTCGAGGAGGCGGGCGAGCAGTGCCTGGAAGTCCTGGCGTTGACGCAGGGGCGGCAAGAGCAGGGTGATGCCGTTGATCTGGTAATAGAGATCGACACTGAAACGGCTACTCTCGATTTCCGCCTTCAGGTTGCAGTGGGTGGCGCAGATCAGGACGAAGTCTACGGGCTCGGCTTCGCCGCCCATCGGGGTCAGTTGTTTGTCGAGAAGTACGCCGAGCAGCCGGGTCTGCAAGGGCAGGGGCAAGTCGCCGATTTCGTCGACAAACAGGGTGCCGCCATGCGCTTCGCGCAGCCGTCCGGGCATGCCGTCGCGACACAGGGTCGGAGCAAAACCGAAGAGCTCGGCTTCGAGCAGGTTGGGTTGCACGGCGGCGCAGTTGATGCTGACGAAGGGCGCCGCCCGGCGCGGGCCGGCGGAGTGGAAAGCGCGGGCGAAATACTCCTTGCCGACCCCGGCTTCGCCCTGGAGCAGCAGATTGATCGGCTTGCCGATCAGCTTGCGGGCCTTGTCGATCGCCGTCGCCAGTCGTTCATCGCCGGTATCTAGCGCGCTCAGCGCATCCTTGCGGCGTTCCGGGGGGGGCACCGGGGCGCTGGTCGGTTTGCCTTGTCCGGCTTCGATGCGTACGAACAGGCGGCTGCCGTCATTGCGCGAGACCAGGCAGGGCTCGCCGGAACGCCGTCGGCACCAGTCGAGCAAGTCTTCCAGGCGGACCTGTAGGACATGCGACAGCGGCGTGATGCCGAGGTCGGCCGGGGCCAGCCGGAGCAGGCTGAATCCCGCCTGGTTGGCGCCGATGATGGTGCCTTCTTCGGAGAGGGCGGCGACCCCTTCGTCGAAGGTGCCGATGCCTTCGGCCAGCAGGTGAAAGTGGATGCGCAGATGATGGCCGTGGCTGGCTTCAAACAGCCGGTTCTCCATCATCTGGGCGGCCGTGCGGACCAGGCTGAAAGTGTGCGGATGGTAGTGCCGCTCGTCGCCGGAAATGTCCAAAACGCCGAGCAGTCGGCCATCCGGCCCTTTGACCGGGGCGGCCGAGCAGGACAGGAAACCGTTGCGCTCGAGAAAATGTTCGCCGCCGATCACCGACAGCGGAACCGACTCCTCGAGGACGGTACCGATGCCGTTGGTGCCGCGATAACGCTCGCTCCAGGAAAAGCCGGGGGCCAGCGCGATGCGCTCGGCGCGGTGCAGGAAGTCGGCGTCGCCGTAGGTTTGCAGGATGATGCCGCGGTCGTCGGAGAGGATAACCATGCTCTCCGAGTTGCGGGTCTGGGAGTAAAGATATTCCATGACCGGTCGGGCATGCGTCAGCAGATCGTGTTGCCGCTCGGTGGCCTGGGCCAGTTGATGTCCTTCGAGGCGGCCGACATCCGGCAAACGTCCCTCCGGCGTCAGGCCGGCGTTGGCCGAGCGTCGCCAGGAACGCGCCAGCAGGTTGTTCACCATGTAGGCGACGGGCACTTCGCCACGCTCGAGAAACAACTCGCGAGCCCGGCGCAGTACGGCGCGCCCACTTTTCTGAATTAACGTCATCTTGTCTCCTCTGCTGCGGTGGGCTTCAAGCGCCGCCAGCGGGCACGGAAAACTGGCGTGTGCCGCCCGGCATCACCGATCGAGCCGATATTATTTGCCTGCTTTGTGACAGCTTGAAATGACTATGGTCAATTCTCTGGCGTTTATTACTTGTAGCATAGCTCATGTCGGTCGGCGTTGGTGAGTTGTGAGGGGGCGAGGAGAGTGGCTATGGCGGAAACAATAGAACTGCATGCTTTCATGGATCTGGCGGAGTTGTTCCGGGCGCGCCAGTGGGCCAACCCGCGGCAATTCGCGCTGGCCGAGGCGATGTCCGGGCCGGCTCTGCTCGGTGCCCTGGGGATCGCCGTCGAGCGGGTCGAGGTGATGTTCGTCAACCGCAAGGCGGTGGCCACCGCCCAGGCGCACATCTGCCCGGGCGACCGGGTCGCCCTGGTGCCGCCGGGCGTGCCGGGACCGCACCGCTTCCTGCTCGGCTTCAAGAACCGCTGAGCGGTCGGTCGAACTTGCCGGTCAATCAAGGCGGATGGTCGGGCCTGGCTCCGCCGCGGCGCTGTTGGCCAGGCAGATGTCGCCGGCCAGGCGGTCGAGCGCGGTGAAATCCTCGGCCTTGGGAACGCCGCTGGCGATGACCGGAACAAACCAGTTGGCGTTGAGGTTGGGCAACAGGCTGCGCAGATTGTCCGGCATCGAAGTGCCCCAGCCATAGGAGCCGATGATGCCGGCGTAGCCGGCCTTGGCTTTCAGGGCATTGACCAGGTAGGCAGCTGTCGCCATCGCCGGGTGGGCGCCATCAAGCACTGTCGGCGAGGCGAAGATCAGGGTCGAGGCTTCGACCAGGGCCGAGGCGAAACGTCCACTGTCGAGCTCGACGACATTGAACGGCTGCACTTTCAGGCCCTTTTCCATCAAGCGGTCGATCAGATAGTTGACCATTTTCGTCGTGCTCTCGTACATCGACAGATAGGGAATGATCACTTCCGGTCGGGTGGCGTCTTCGGCCCATTCCCGGTAAAGCTGCAGGATGAATTCCGGGCGGTGGTAGACCGGGCCATGACTGGGCGCGATCAGGGCGATATTCTCGATGGCCAGGCGGTCGAGATGTTTGCTGATCTGCTTGCGGTACGGCATCATGATTTCGGCGTAATACATGCGGGCCGCCCGCTCGACGCGCGCTTCCTCGGTGGCGTAGAGCTCCGAGGTGGCGAGATGGGCGCCGAAGAAGTCGCAGGTGAACAGGATGTTGTCCGGTTCGAGATAGGTGACGGTGGTGTCCGGCCAGTGCACCCAGGGCATCCACATGAAGCGTAGCGAGCGGTCGCCGAGGGACAGCGTGCCGTTGTCCTGGATCAGGCCGAACATCTCGCGCGGCAGGTCGAGACTGGCGGCGAGCAGGCTGCGGCATTTGGCATTGGCCAGCACCTTGGCTTCCGGGAAGGCGGCGAGGACGGCCGGGATCGAGCCGGCATGATCGAGTTCGGCGTGGTTCGAGACGATGTAGTCGAGACGCGTCAGGCCCAGGCTCTTCAGCGCCTTGATGAAGCCTTCGCTCATCGACGGATGCACCGTGTCGATCAGTACGGTCTTTTCGCTACCCTTGACCAGGTAAGCGTTGTAGCTGGTGCCATCGGGCAGGGGGACCAGCTCGTCGAAGATTTTCCTGTCCCAATCGAGGGCGGACAATGAGTAAACGTTGGGTCTGAGTTCTCTGACGATCACGGTGAACCTCTGCGATAGTGTTGTCGGCCAGCAAGAAAGTTGGCAAGGGGGAGTGTTTGGTGCTGCTGATTAACCGCCGCCGATGGCGGGAAATACGGCGAGTTCGTCACCGTCCTTGAGTTGGCGGGTGGCGATGTCGGGACGTAGAACGTGCCGGTTGTTGATCAGTACGATATGGGCCAGGCCGAGGGGGACGGCATAGCGGGCCAGGGCGTCGGGGATGATCGCGCCGTCGGGCAAGTCGAGCAGTACTTCGCGGCCGTTGCTTTCCGGTGGCAGGTAGTCCCTGAGCGTGGCATAGAGCCTGAACTTGATTTTCATGGCGGGATCCTTGTTACGCCGGGTGGTTGGCTCCGGAAAAATCCCGAGGCGGTTCGTGCAGGAACCGCCTCGGGCCAAAGTTGATGCCGTTAGGCATCAGGAGGAGACATCAGAAGTTCCAGTAGGTGTCCAGTTCTTCGCCGGTAAAGTCCCAAACCACGTTATGCGGTGGCAGGGGTTCCTTGCTGAAGAACTCGGGCAGACGGTCGTGTTCCTTGGACAGACCGGCATCCTGGTTGAACTTGTGTTCGATCTTGAGCACTGCCTTGCCCAGGGCCGTCACGTCATCGCCGGTCAGGTTGATACCGAAACGGGCATTGATCATGTCGACCAGGGAGGTCAGGCACTCCGCGATATCGAGGGCCGGGAAAGCGATGAACAGGCACATGCCGGTCGAATCGATGGCCGCCGTGGCGATGTTCAGATTGCGCGCCAACTCGATCTGACCTTCCTTGGCCAAGGGATCGATATGGCCGCCGACGCCGAGGATGTTGGTGGCGATGGCATAACCGGAGGTGTGGTCGGCGCCCATCGTGCTCATCGCATAGGTGACGCCGATGCCCTTGACTGAACGCGGATCGTAGGCCGGGATGCCCTGGTTCTTCACCACCGGAACGCGGGTGATGCCATAGACGCGGCCGACCTGGCCGGCACCGCCGCCGAGGATGCGGCCGAGCGGGGTGCCCATGCCAATTTCCTCACGCAACATGCGGACGACGCCCTTGCCGTCGCCGAAGGGAAGCACGCCGGCTTCCATGGCGACGCCGAACATCACGGCGGTTTCGATACTATCGACCCCGATGTCGTCCATCACATGGTCGGCTTCGGCGATATCGTCGAGATCTTCGATACAGCAGTCGGCTCCCAGACCCCAGATGGTTTCGTATTCGAAACCGGAGGTCACGTACTTGCCGTCCTTGTCGTTGTAGATCTGCGAACACTGGATCTGGCAACCGGGGTGGCAGCCGTGGGTCGGCATGCCGCCACGGGCGACGATGGTGTCGTGCATCGTTTCGCCGGAAATCTTGTCGTGCGCCGCGTACTGGCCGGCAGTGAAATTGCGCGTCGGCAGGCCGCCGGCTTCATTGAGAATATTGACCAGGACATTGGTGCCGTACTTCGGCAGGCCCTGGCCGCTGACCGGGTGGTCGAGCAGGGTCTTGGCGAAAATGCGGGCGGCATCCTTGAACTTGGCGCCTTCCTTCGGCATCACCGGCGGCGTGCCGGTATCGTCGATGGAAATGAACTTGATCTTCTTCGAGCCCATGACGGCACCCAGACCGCCGCGGCCGAGGCTGCGGATGTGGGCTTCCGGATCGGCGACGGATATATTGGAACTGAGCATCTTCATTTCGCCGGCCGGGCCGACTGACATGACGCCGACCGGTTTGCCGAAGCGGGCCTGGACCTGTTGCACCAGGCAGTAGTTGCCGATGCCGAGCAGTTCCTTTTCTTCCTGGATGGTGATCGCATCCTTGGCGATATGAATGCTGTACCACTTGTCGTCGGCCGGCATGCCTTCAACGATCAGGGCCTTGATGCCGAGCTTGGCGAGCATGCGGGCGGCGGTGCCGCCGGCATTGCTTTCCTTGATGCCGCCGGTCAGCGGGCTCTTGGCGCCGAGCGACAGGCGGCCCGAGTTGGCAGCGGCGGTACCGGTCAGCAGGCCGGGGGCGAAGACCAGCTTGTTGCTGGCGCCCAGGGCGTGACAGGTGGGGGGGACTTCAGCGGCAACGACGGTGGATGTCAGTGCCCGACCGCCGAGCGGCACCCAAGCTTCCGGAACGGGCTCGATGCAGGTCGTGAGGTCGGTCATATTGACGCGTACGATTCGGTCCATGACTATCTCCAATGGGATGGGTTCGACGGGCCGGCAGCGAACGGCAAAGGCAGCTGACCCTAAGTGTTGCGAGTTTAGGCGGGGACGCAGGCGTCGGTGTTACAGAGCTGGGCGCACATCGGGCTGTCATAGGTGCCCTCGCATTGCGTGCATTTGCTCGCATCGATGGTGTACAGCTTTTCAACGTGGCTGATGGCGCGGCTGGGACACTCGGATTCGCAGGCGGCGCAGCCGTTGCACAGGTCGGGAAGGATTTGGTAGGCCATGATGTTCTCCTGGACGATTAACTAAGAAAGGGACCTTCAGCGGTCCGGGGAACCTCGAAAATTTAATTCCCCGCGCTTCAGGTGCAGTATTGGTCGGGGGGTGGGGCGACACAACACTATCTCGGCGTTTTGTCACCAGTTGTCACGTTTCGTGACAACTTTTCAGTGTTTTGGGGGCGTCGCTGTAGTCAGAGAAAGCCGGGGATTTCCCCGGCCCGGCCGCACCCTGGCGGCCGCGCCGATTCGGTGGGGTGGCGCCTAGCGGCCGGCGAACCAGTGGGCGTTGCGGAAGCTGGCCGGGGCGTGCGAGAAAACCGCCGACCAGACGACGATGAGCCAGAACAGCGGGCGGTGCAGTTCCGGCGAGAGGATCATCCAGGCGATCAGGGCTAGTTTCAGGAACATGCTGAGGCCGGCTACCTCACGCAGATGGCCGGGCTTTTGCCAGATGTCGAGGGCCCACAGGGCCAGGCCGCTGAACAGTACGGCCTGGCCGCCGGATTCCGCCGCGCCCGGCAAATCGGCGACGACGCTGGCGCCCAGGTGGATCACGGCGACCAGATGGAGGCCGCGCAGGAGCACGCTCAGCCAGCGGCGACCGGGAAAGTCACGGCGTATCGCGTTCTCGCCGGCGGCCATCAGATCAGCGCGGCGAAGGGTTGAACCTCGACGCTGTCGCCGGGCTGGATGCTGGCGCTGGTTTCGGGCAGGACGATGAAACAGTTGGCAGCGGACATCGAACTCAGGACGCCCGAGCCCTGGTTGCCGGCCAGCCGGACCTTCCAGGCGCCATGTTCGAGAAACAGCACGCCGCGGGGAAATTCGCGGCGGCCGTGCGACTTGGCGATGCTCGAGACGCAGGGCACCTTGAACAGCGGCCGCTCGGGCAGTGGCGACAGGCCCATCATTTTTTCCAGGGCGGCGAGCACGACCTGGTAGAAAGTCACCATGACGGCCACCGGATTGCCCGGCAGACCGAACAGCCAGGCTTCGCCGATACGGCCGAAAGCCATCGGGCGGCCGGGCTTGATATTGAGTTTCCAGAACTTGATGTCGCCCAGGCGGCCGGTGATTTCCTTGACGTAATCGGCATCGCCGACCGAAACGCCGCCGCTGGTCAGGATCACGTCGGCCTGCGCCGCCGCTTCGCTGAGCGTCTGCTCGAGGGCGACGGGGTCGTCGCGGACGACGCCGAGGTCGATCAGCTCGACGCCGAGCCGGGTCAGGGCGCCGTACAGGGTGTAGCGGTTGCTGTCGTAGATTTCGCCGGGGGCGAGCGGCCGGCCGATCGAGGCGACCTCGTCGCCAGTCGAGAAGAAGGCGACGCGCAGGCGGCGCCGGACCGTCACTTCGCTGATGCCGAGCGAGGCGAGGAGGCCGATTTCGGCCGGCCCGAGACGCAGGCCGGCGGCCAGGGCGGGTTTGCCGCGAGCCAGGTCTTCGCCGGCCCGGCGAATGTGTTGGCCGGCCTTCTGGCCGGCCGGGACGACCACCGCATCGCCGTCGACCAGGACATTTTCCTGGGCGACGATGACATCGGCGCCGTGTGGCAGCACCGCCCCGGTCATCGTGCGCACCGCCTGGCCGGCACCGACCAGGCCGGAAAAGGCATTGCCGGCGAAGGCGGTGCCGACGATGTTGAGCTTGCTCGCAGTGCTCGCCGAAAGGTCGGCCAGGCGCACGGCGTAACCGTCCATCGCCGAGTTGTCATGGGCCGGTACATCGAACGGCGCGCTGACCTCGCGGTACAGCACGCGGTCGAGGCCGGCGCGCAGGGTCACCACCTCCCAGCCGCTCACCGGCGTCAGAGTATCGAGCATGGTCTGGCGCGCTTCGGCGACATTGAAACTGCTTTTATTGGACATGGGGTTCGCCGCTGATATTCGGGGCCTCCATTATGCGGCCAGTCGGCAGTCGCGAAAATAGTGGTGAGGCGCTGTTTTCGGCTGCCCGAAAGTACGCTAGTCTCGCGCCATGCTGGACACTTTCCTCGAAGCGCTTTCCCTCCTTGGTCGCCTGGATGAGCACGTTCTTGCCATCGTCTGGCTGTCCTTCAAGGTCGGGCTTTCCACCGTCACGCTGGCCACCCTGATCGGTCTGCCGCTCGGCGCGCTGGTTGCCGTCGCCTCGTTTCCCGGGCGCAGCATCGCCACCGTCGTGCTCAACGGCATGATGGGCCTGCCCTCGGTGGTGGTCGGCGTGATCATCTACCTGATTCTCTCGCGTTCCGGGCCGCTCGGCGGTTTCGGCCTGCTTTACTCGCCGCCGGCCATGATCCTGGCGCAGACCGTGCTCGTCGTGCCGTTGATGGCGGCGCTGACCCGGCAGATCATCGAGGATGCCTGGCGTGAGTACGCCAACGAATTCCGCTCGATGCGCTTCTCGCTGCGCCACACCATCGTTTCCTTGCTCTACGATTGCCGCTTCTCGCTGGTCGTGGCCGTGCTCGCCGGCATGGGGCGTTCGTTGTCGGAGGTCGGGGCGGTGATGATCGTCGGCGGCAATATCGAAGGTTTTACGCGAACGATGACCACCGCCATCGCGCTGGAAACCGCCAAGGGCGACCTGCCGCTCTCGCTGGCCCTCGGCATGGTCCTGCTCAGCGTCGTGCTGGTCCTCAATGCCGGGGCCTACAATCTGCGCCAGTGGGCGATGCGAAAGTACGGCTGATGTTTCCGATCAAACTCTCGCAAGTCGGTTTCACCCCGGATGGGCGCAGCGTGCTGGCTGGCGTCGATCTCGAGATCGACGTCGACGGCATCACCGTGATCCTCGGTCCGAACGGCGCCGGCAAGACCATCCTGCTGCGCATGCTGGCCGGTCTGCAGGCGCCGCATGGCGGCACCATTCGCTGGAACGGCAACGGCCTGCCGGCGGCCGGCATCGCCATGGTCTTCCAGCACCCGGTGCTGTTGCGCAGTTCGGTCTTTCACAATGCCGGGCTCGGCCTGCAGCCCCTCGCTCTCGGTCGCGCCGAAACGCTGCGGCGGACGCAGCACACCCTGGAGCGGGTCGGTCTGGCGCATCGCGCCGCCGACAGCGCCCGCCTGCTCTCCGGCGGCGAACGCCAGCGCCTGGCCCTGGCCCGGGCCTGGGCGATGCAGCCGAAATTGCTGCTGCTCGACGAGCCAACCGCCGCCCTTGATCCGTCGGCCACCGAATCCGTCGAGCGCATCATCCGCGAAATCCGTTCCGACGGCGCGCGCATCGTCATGACCACCCATAATCTCGGACAGGCGATGCGCATCGCCGACGACATCGTCTTCCTGGCCAGCGGCCGCGTCATCGAGCGCGCCCCGGCTTCCCGTTTTTTTGCCCGCCCTCAAACCAACGAGGCTAAATTGTTCATTCAAGGAGAACTGCCATGGCGTATCGCATTCGACGACTGATCCTTCCCCTCTGTGCGGCTTTGTTCGGCACCCTCGCCCAGGCCGACGAGTCCATCGTGCTGGCCTCGACCACCTCGACCGACCAGTCGGGATTGTTCGGTTACATCCTGCCCCGTTTCGAGGCCAAGACCGGTATCAAGGTCAAGGTCGTCGCCCTCGGCACCGGCCAGGCGCTCGACACCGCCCGGCGCGGCGATGCCGACGTGGTGCTGGTGCACGACCGGCCGGCCGAGGACAAGTTCGTTGCCGAAGGCTGGGGTGTGGAGCGGCGCGACGTGATGTACAACGATTTCATCGTCATCGGTCCGAAGACCGATGCGGCGCAAGTCAAGGCGACGAAAGACGTGGTCGATGGCTTCCGGCGCATCGCCGCCGGCTCGGCGCCCTTTATTTCGCGCGGCGACAAGAGTGGCACTCACGCTGCCGAATTGCGTTTCTGGAAGACGGCCGGGATTGATCCGAAAGCCTGGAGCGGCTACAAGGAAGCCGGCGCCGGCATGGGCCCGACGCTCAACATGAGTGCCGCGCTGGGCGGTTACACGCTAGCCGACCGTGGCACCTGGCTGTCGTTCAAGAACCGTCAGGACCTGGAAATCGTCCTCGCCGGCGACAAGCGGCTGTTCAATCCCTACGGTGTGATGCTGGTCAATCCCGCCAAGTATCCCCACGTCAAGAAAGACGCCGGGATGAAATTTGTCGACTGGATCACCTCGCGGGAAGGTCAGGAAACCATCGCCGCCTACAAGATCAACGGCGAGCAGTTGTTCTTCCCGGACGCCAAGAACTGAGACCGGGAGAGGAGCCGGCCCCCGGCCGGCTCCCTTTGGCGCAAAGGCGGTGGCTCGTCCGCCATAGACGAGCCGCCGTTTTACCGCGGCCTCAGGCCGCCTTGGTCAGGGCTGCCCCCAACTTGCCGGAGACGAAGCCGAGGAGTGCGCCGATGACCATCGACAGGCCGACCGCAATCAACCCATTGTCCATGCTGAGCGAGGTCAAGGCGGCCGGTGTCAGCTTGTCGGGGGTTTGCAGCAGGAAGGCGAAGGTACAGGCGTAGCCATAGACGTTGGCCGGAATCACCGAGAACAGCTTGATGTTGGCGGCGATACAGATTCCCCAGGCGGTGATGGCGACCACGATGCCGGCCCAGAGGGGCAAGCCGAGCGTTGCCGCGCCGGGTACGGTAAGGATGACGAGGGCGGCGACGGTGGCCACGACGGCGCCGAAGAGGTTACCGACGATGGTTCCGCGCAAGGCATTGACATCGCCGCCGGTGTGGAAGAAGCAGCCCCAGGCGACGAACGCCGCCCAGATCAGAACGCCTCCCACGCTAAGAAAAGCCCAGGTGGCGATGCCGCCCAGGAGTCCGATACTTAGAGATAGTGCAGCTAACTGAGACATAGAATTCTCCAGACAAGTTTGCAAAACGATAGGCCAAAGCTCATGGCGTAAGCTTGGAGGGTGCAACACTGGCAACGACGGCTGTGAAACGACACACAAGTGCAACGTCTAATCGAGCTGCAAGGCCGGCCGCGACGGAGGAGAGGACGCCGCGGTCTGCTGGTATTGCTGAAATTGCTGATATACCTAACGCATAACCCCTTGATTTTTAAACCTTGCTTGTCGGGCAGTATTCGGTCGGGCGGGGGCGGACACAAGCGAACGGGGGCAACTGACAACGCTGGTGTGTCATAACGGGACAGCCCGATTTTGGGCTGTCCGGCGCTGCGCTAAAAGCGGGTTGAACTACTCCGGAGCGTCGTCCGGCAAGGCGGGAAGCTCCGCCGGGTGGCCGTTCAGCAAGCGGACGCAGGCCTGCTCGCCGCTCTGCTCAATGATGTTGATACAGGCATAGTCCTGGCCGAGGCGGAACATATTGGCCAGCGGCATGCCGAGCAGCGAGCAGAGCAGCAGACGATTGATGCCGGCATGCCCGGCGATGGCGATATTTTCGCCACCCTCGGCGAGAATGCGTTGCCAGGTCGGCAGCAGGCGTTGCTGGACCTCGGCGAAACTCTCGCCGCCGGGGGCCGGCGTGTTCTCGATATCGCGGCCGCGGGCGACGAATTGCTCGGGAAAACGCGTCGCGATGTCGCGCCGCAACTGCCCCTCCCACTCGCCCAGGGCAATTTCCCGCAAGCCGGGAAGGACCTTGATCCGGGCCTTGGTCGGCGCCGCGATGATCTGGGCGGTCTGCAGCGAGCGCAGCAGATCGCTGCAGTAAATGACGCTGATCTCGCGTTCGCGCAAGGCCTGGGCCAGGGCTTCGACTTGCCGGACGCCGGCGGCGGCCAGGGGGAGGTCGATCTGGCCGATGAAATGGCGGCTGCAGTCGGCGGCCAGGGCGCCGTGGCGCAGCAGGTAGATGGTGCTCATGGGCGGGCTGCCTCGAGGATGGTTCGCTTGCCGCTGCGGCCGTGCAACCGGCCGGCGGATGACAGGGTCAGGGTTAAGGGCAGGCCGCTCGGCAGCGCCGGGCTATCGGCCAGGGCGGCGCGGATGGCGGTCGGTGAGCCACGCCCGGCGAGATAGCTGACCGCCAGGTGCAGGGCGGGCGGCGGACCGGACTGGAAGGTGGCGGTAAAGTCGATGATGCCGGGCAGGGCGAACAGCGCCTCGTCGAGATCGGCGATGGTCAGGCGCCGGCCATCGCCCAGGTCGACGCCGGCGCCGAGCCGGCCGCTGAGGCGGGCCAGGCGGGCGAGCGGCGAACCGCAGGCACAGGTTCCGGGCAGCAGGCGGGAAAGATCGCCGGTGCGGTAACGGAGCAGCGGCAGGCCACGCCGCTGCAAGGTGGTGAACACCACTTCGCCGGGTTGGCCAGGCAAGACCGGGGCGCCGCTGGCCGGATCGACAATTTCGACCAGCAGTTCGTGTTCGCGCAGGTGGTAACCGGCGTGGGCGGCGCAATCGACGCCGCCGCCGAGACCCATCTCGGTCATCCCGTAGTGTTCGAAAATCTCGCAGCCCCAGAGTTCGGCCAGGCTGCGGCGCAGGCTGCCGGCGACATGGTCGGCACTGAGCAGCACGCTGCGTACGGCGAGCGGCGCCTGGCCGCCAGCGGCGCTGTGGCGGGCGACGGCCAGGGTGGCGACCGGGGCGCCAGCGACGACATCGGGGCGTTCGCGCCGCAGCAGGGCTGCTGTCGCCGCCGGGTCGGCCGGCCAGCCGGCGAGGATGGGCGTGGCACCGAGATCCTCGAGGGCGGCGGCCAACAGGTCGCCGACGCTACCCGGGCGGGCGCCAGGAAAAAGGATCGCCACCCGGTCGCCGGGGCGGGCCGGCAGGCGCATGCCGTGGGCGAAGAAATCGCGCGTCGCCGCCTGTTCCTCGGGAGTGAAATAGAGGCGTTTTGGCGGGCCGCTGGTGCCCGAGGTTTCCAGGCTGACGACATGGCTGATGGCGCTCTGCGACACGGCGAGCAGCGGCGGATCGTGGCGCCGCAGGTCATCGGTGGTGGTGAACGGGAGGCGCTGCAGATCGGCGATTCGGCGCAGCTCGTTGGCGTCGATGCCGGCCAGGTGGCGCCGGTAGAACGGGCTGTGCTGCTGCGCCCAGGCGACGCTGGCGCGCAGGGCCGCCAATTGGTGGTCGTGCAGGTCGGCACGGCGAAAGGTCGGGCCGGCCAGCCCAAGTTTGCCGGCGGTCCACGCGTCGAGCGGGTTGGCGGTGTCAGTCATGGTGACAGGTTGTTGGCCGATACAGGCTTTCCCCATTGAGATTGGTCAGATTGTAGGCACAAAACGGAATAATTCGGCGATCCGGCGAGACGACGTGGATGAAGCATTCGCGCAGGCGTTCCAGGTCGAGGTTCCAGGCATCCTGGAAAGCCATGCCGGAAATGCTGAAACTGTGCTGCCGGGCGGCCAGGAAGCGATCGAAACTGCTGACCTCGATGGGGTAGGCACTGTCTTCCGGCGCGCGTTGCGGATTGGCCGCTGCCCATTGCTTGGCGACCAGGCGCCGGGCCCGTTGCGCCTCCTCGCCGGGCGGCGGGGCGCCGCAACCGCAGGCTTTGCTGCAACAGTCGGTCGACGCGGCATTGGCCGCTTGTAGCCGGCCTTGGTCGTCGATGAAAAATTTGCCGCTGAACGAGCAAAAGGCATTTTCGGCCGAGCCGGGGCTCAGGTCGGCGACGCGGATCCGTCCGGCGGTCTGCGTTTCCAGGGCGGCCATCACCTCGGGCAGGGTGATGCGGTCGGCGTCGGCCGGCGGGTTGGGGTAACGGCCGAAATAGCTGATCGGCTGGAAATGCACGGCGCGCACGGTCGGCAGGCGCTGCAGCGCGAAATCGACGATGGCGCCGATCTGGTCGATATTGACACCGGGCACCAGGGTCGGCACCAGGACGACGCCGAGGCCGGCCGCAGCGCAGTGGGCGATCGCCTGTTCCTTGAGGTCCCGCAGGTCGGCGCCGCGGATCTGCTGATAGACCCGATCGCTGACCCCGTCGAATTGCAGGAAGACGCAGTCCAGCCCGGCCGCCGCCAGTTGTTCCGCGTAGCCGGCGTGCTTGGCCAGGCGCAGGCCGTTGCTGTTGAGCTGGACGAAGTCGAAACCGCGGGCGCGGATCAGGCGGATGATTTCCGGCAGGTCGTCGCGCACCGTCGGCTCGCCGCCGGAAAGCTGGATATTGACCGGGTTGCCATGTTCGAGCAGGCGCTGCAGCCAGGTTTCGATCTCGGCCAGCGACGGATCGTCGGCTTCCCGGCTGGCGCTGGCGAAGCACACCGGACAGCGCAGGTTGCAGCGTTGGGTCACTTCGAGCAGCACGCAGCAACTGTGCTGGCGGTGTTCCGGGCAGAGGCCGCAATCGTGCGGGCAGCCGCGCTGGCTGGCGGTCTCCAGGACGGGTGGCGGGGCCGCTCGCGGGCCCCGCTCGGCCCATCGCCGATAGCTGGCCAGACCGCGCCAGATGATGGTCTTGTAGCTGCCGTGGGTGGCGCAGTGCTTGACCAGGTAGACGTTGTCGCCCTCGGCCACGCGTTGCGCCGCGATGCGCTGCAGGCAGACCGGGCAGACGCTTTCGGTGGCGGCGAGAATTTGTTGACCGTCAGGCATCAGGCGCTCACCGGCTCGTCCTCGGCCTGGTCGAGGGTCAGGCCGCACTGGGCGGCAATGGCGTCGGCGATGGCGCAGGCGCTTTGATATTTGCAGTGGGCGCCGTAGAGCGCCGCCGGGTCGTCGGCAAAACGCCGGAAGGCCGGTGCGAAACGGCTGGCCAGCGACACCCGGCGGTCCTCCTGGAGGAGCTTGTCGGCGAGAAAGACGATAGCCGCGGCGCTCAGGCCGCCGCGCGCGAAATCGAAATCCATGTGCTGGCCGATCACTTTGCCGAGCTCCGCGTAGCCCAGTCCGGCGACCATCGCCTGGCCGGCCGCGGCATGCGCCGGCTGGCCCTTGGCGATGTCATGGAGCAGGCCGCCGGCGCGTACCAGATCGATGTCGATTGGCGTGCCGCCGCTCGCCAGCCGTTCGGCGATGCTCGTCGCTAGTGCGGCGACGGCCCGGCTGTGGCGGCGGACTGCTACGCCGACGCCCTGGTTGTCGAGCATGGCCTCGCATTCGGCCGGGCTCGGGACATGCCGATGGCGGGCCAGCTCGGCCAGCCGGGCGTAGTCGGCCGGCGTATCCATGTCAAGCAGGATGCCTTCGTCGCAGACCGCCAGATCGTCCGCCGCCGCCTCGTGTTTTTGCAACAGGGCGGCCAGTCCGCCTTCGCCGCTACCGGCGAGAATCTCCGCGAACAGCGTCCGGCCGAGCAGCGGCGGATGGCCGCGTTCGCCGCAAAATGTCGGGTAGAGCAGGAGCGGGCGGCTTGCCGCGTAGTGGGCGGCGAGCGCTGTAATGGTCGCCGGGCGGAGCAGCGGAATATCCACCGGCAGCAGGAAACAGGCCTCGACCTCGGCCGGCAGGGCGCGCAGCCCGGCCTGGATGCTGCTGTACATGCCCTGGCTGAAGTTCGGGTTGGGCACGTTGCTCACTTCGAGGGCGCCGAGCAGCGGCGCCAGTTGCTCGCCGCCATGGCCGGTGACGACGGTGATGGCGGTGATGCCGGCGGCGCGGAAACTGCTCACCAGGCGGGCGACGGTTGGCTGGCCGGCGAGCGGCAGCAGGGCCTTGCTGCGTCCCATTCGTGACGCATAGCCGGCGGCGAGAATCAGCGCGGCGAGGCGCGGGGTTGGCAGATTCGGCATCTCAGAATTGCTCGGCACCGCTACGCCCGTCCAGTTCGAAACCGTTGGCCTCGAGTATTTCCTTGACCTTGAGTACGGCCTCAAGGATCAGGCCGGGGCAACGTTCGACCCGCAACTCGGCCTTGCCCTCGATGATCTGGGCGCAGTTGATGCCGCCGTAGCGGGGGCTGTATTCGTCGCGAAACCAGTCGACGTATTCCTCGAGCATCAATGGCAGACGCGGGTGTTCTCCGTGGTTGTCGCCGTCCATCCCGGCGTACAGGCCGATCAGGCAGCAACCGCCGCTCAGCGTGCCGCAGACCAGGCCGTTGCACATGCCGCTGGCCAGTCCGGACATCGCGCGCAAGAGGTCGGGATTGCTTTTCTCCTGGGCGTCGAGGCCGATCTGGATCATGACGTGGCTGCATTTGTAGCCTTGCAGCAGGAGTTGGGCAACGCGGAAATTCTCTTCTGTCATGTCAGTTTCTCCCTGCCGCCTTGGCGGCAATCAATAGAAAATAGCCGGGACGTTGTTGGCGCAGCTTTTCACCCAGCTCAGGATTCCCGCCCCAGAGGCTGTCAGTCGAACCGCAGTTCATGATGAGCTGGGCAATAAAGCGTTTGAGCAGTGCCGAATGATCTTCCCAGCGCTCGATGCGCAAGCCGGTCCTGGCCAGGGCGGCAAGAATGGCGTCGCGGCCGGCAAGGTGACCCGGGCAACCGGCACTCTCCGGGGCGGGGGACGGCGAGGGATCGCGGGCATAAACGTCGGTGATCGCCAAGCGACCGCCCGGGCGCAGCACGCGCAGGCATTCCGCCAGTGCCGCGCTAGCGTAGCCGGCCAGGGACAATGAACATTCGGCGAGGATGCCGCCTATCGAGGCATCGGACAGCGGCAGTCGGCAGGCGTCGGCGGCAATACTTTCCAGCCCTGCCAGGCGCCGGGTGGCGGTCGTTAGCGCCTGGTGAGAATGGTCGAGGGCGATGACCCGGCAGCCGTGCCGGCGCAGCAACCGGCTGCCGACGCCGCTGCCGCAACCGAGATCGAGAATGTCGGCGCCGGCGGCAAAACCGGCGCAGTCTATCGCTCGCCGGGTCAGTTCGTTGCCGCCGGGGCGCAACTCATCTCTGGCACAGACCGTGGCGGCATTGCTGGGTAAATGGCCGCTGGCATAAGGCATGGCGACGGCTTGCCCCATTATTTGTCTTCCAGTGCCTGTTCGACCTGGAGCATTTTTCCGAGCGCGAGCTCTTCCGGCACGTAAGTGAAACCGCAGCCGGGGCAGCGCAGCAGGTCGACGGGAAAGGTGTTGCCCAGGTAGGAGGCTTCGACCTTGCCGGCGGCCAGGGGGAGCTGGCACTTGGCGCAGAGCAGTCCGGGCTCCGGGGCGGCGGAGGTAGGTTCGGTCATGGTGTCTATCCCAGTTGCATGCGATGGCTGTAGCCGCGGTGGATGACGTAGCGGCCGTCTTCCACCGTGTATTCGATCCAGTAGGTGATGCTCACCGCCCGGTGGCTGGCGATGAAGTGGCCGGTCTTGGGGGCGATGAGCTTTTCGCCGCTGGTTTCGGCGTGGACAATGGTCTGCCGTACATCGTCGTGCAGTATCAGTTTGCGTTCGAGATCGGCATGCACGGCGGCGGAGACGATTAGCTCGATACGGTCGGCGGGTTCGTTCACGGTTTCCTCCCATAAGTCGTGCAATAGGCGGCGTTTGAGTCGTCCGCGGTTTTCCTGGCGCATCGAAAAGCCCGGGTCGGGGCGCGCCGCCGGGTCGCCGGCGGTGGGAAAGACGAGGTCGAGCAAGTGTATTGCACGCTTGCCGCGCCGCGCGAAATTGTCCCGGCACATGGCGCAATAGGTCAGGTAGTCAGCGTCGTTCTGGCCGATGCGCCGGTCGACGATCTTGTCGGCGACGGCCGGATTGGCGAATTCGGCGAGGCCGCCGAAGCCGCAGCAGGTGGTCAGCCCGGGGCCGTCGAGTTCGACCGCCGCCACGCCGCGTTGGTCGAGCAGACGGCGGACGCTGCCCTGGATCGCTGTTTCGTGGCGCGTCGTGCACGGGTCGTGGATGGCCAGGGTCGCCGCCCGGGGTGAAGCACCGGCCGGCAGGCCAACGCGTTCAAGGACCGACCACAGCGATTGCACCGGCACCTCGGGCTGATGATCGGTAAACATCCGGAAGCAACTTGAACAGGCCGTAATCACCGTTGGCTGGCCCAGGCGCCGCCATTCGCTGGCGAAGGCCTCGCGGCTTTCGGTGAACAGGTCTTCGCGGGCGGCCCACTGCGCGGGCGCACCGCAGCAGCCGAGCAGCAGGCCGACGCCGCCGTCAATCGTGGCGCACAGGTGGGCGTAGGTGTTTTCGACGTGTTCGGGCGACGAAGCGGCGAGCTGGCAGCCCGGATAGAAGAGTACGGTGCTGCGCTCGAAACCCGGCTGGTGGCGGGCCAGGACGAAGGCATCGCTGCGGCTGAAGGCGAGGTCGCGCAAGGCGAAGTCGTGGTGCGAGGGGGGCATCTTGCCCTTGGCGGTCATGCCCTGGCGCGCCGACAGGCAGACTTCGCCCATCGCGAGATCCTCGGGGCAGACGGCGGCGCAGAGGCCGCAGAGGGTGCACGAATCGATCAGCCGGTTGGTCTTGCGCGGCCCCATGATGATCGTTTCGTTGTTGTAGATTTCGCGGATGTAGCGCTTCGGATAGGCGCCGTAGTGTTCGAGGAAGGGGCAGACCTTGACGCATTCGAGACAATGGCAGGGGAAGCAGCGTGTCGCTTCGGCGATGGCCTCGGCCTGGCTGAAGCCGCGCTCTGGATCGGCCGGAATGACGGCCGGCAGTGGCGCGTAGCGGCTCGTGTTGACGTAAAGCCGCGACGGCTGGGCGCCCTGCGTGTCGCGGTTGGCGGTCAGCGAGGCGCCCTGCAGCATGCGGTCGATCGACAGCGAGGCGTAGCGGCCGTCCTGCAGGGAGTTGATCGGCGAATAGCCGGCGCCGTAGCGCTGGCTGCCGCCGGCGAAGACTTTTGGATGGCTGGTGGCGAAAGTCAGCGCGTCGATGGCGAGATGCCCATCGGCGGCGAGCGCCAGCACGCCAGCGAGGGCCGGTTGCGGGTCGGGACCGAGGCCGAGGTAGATGGCATCGAATTGGTCGGCCAGCGCGGCGAGGCCATCGGCCGAGGCGAGGTCGATCTCTTCGTTGAGGCGAAATTCCACGCTGGTGTTGGCGAAACGCGCCAGGTCGGCGTCGATGGCGGTGCCCGGCAAAATCTGCGGATCGTAGGTGCGCAAGCGGGCGAGCGCCTCGGGCCGTGCCTCGAAAAGGACCACGGTGTGACCCTTGACGCCGAGTTCGGCGGCAACGCACAGGCCGGACAGACCGGCGCCGACAACAGCGATGCGCTTCTTGGCGAGTTGTTTATTGGTCCGGAACGGGGCGGCGGCGAAACCGGCGTCAACGCAAGCGCGTTCCAGTTGATGTATTTGGATGGCAGCGCCGGCGGCGCTACGCTTGCAAGCGCTTTCGCAGGGGTGATCGCAGATATGGCCGATGATGGCGGGAAACGGGATGATGCGGGCGAAAAGTGCGTGGGCGGCCTTGAAGTCTCCTTTGCGCAGCAGTTCCATCATGCCGCGCATGTCGACGTGTACAGGACAGGCTGCGGTGCAGGCCGGCGCCTGTTCCTCAATGCAGCGGGACTCCCAGTCCCGAACTTGTTGACCGTCCATGATGGGGCCTCTTCTAGTCAGAACGGCTGGGAACGGATATCGAACTCCCGTTCCCAGCCGGTTATTGCTTGCTTAGTACTTGGCGAACTGCTTAGTCATGCGCCGGGATGATCGCCGGTTTGCCAGCCGCCTTGAGCTCCAGGCCTGCCTTCACCAATTCGGGAAGCGCTGGTATCTTCATGACACGAACGCCGCACGCATTGTAGATGGCATTGAGGATTGCCGGGTGCCCTGCGGTCAGCGGCCCTTCACCAGCGCCCGCTGCACCGAACGGACCGAGCTCACGCGGCGTTTCGAGGTAGAGGATCTGCATATCGTCCGGGATGTCCCGGGGATAAGGGATACCGCAATCGAGCAGGGTCGTGTGCTTCTTGAGGTCATCGAAGTCCTCGGTAAGCGCCAGGCCGATGCCCTGGGCGAGACCGCCGTAGATTTGGCCGTCCACCGTCACCTTGTTGATGATGGTGCCGAAGTCCACCGAGGTGGTGTACTTGACGACGGTCACCTTGCCGGTTTCGAGGTCGACTTCGACTTCCGGCACGAAGATCTCGTACATGTAGATCGGGAACGGTTTGCCTTGACCGGTAACCGGGTCGCATTCGGTACAACCTTGGGCAACCCACTTGCCGTCGTAGCGGCACGGGATGTTTTCCGCGACCATCTCGGCATAGGTACGGTAGCTGCCGTCGGGCTTCTTCATGGCGTTGAGCAGCATTTCGCAGGAGACCTTGATGGCATTGCCGACAAAGACGTTGGAACGGCTACCGCCGGACGGGCCGCTGTTCGGTTGATCCGTATCGTTCATGACCAGCTTGATCTGTTCCGGCGTGATGCCGAGCGGACGCAGCGTTTCATGAACGAAGGTCACCGTGCCGAGGTCGGAACCCTGACCGTGATCCTGCCAGGCGTTGTAGGCGGTAACCCCCGTTTTGGTCAGTTCGATGGCGGCGTTGGAGCTGTCCGGACCGTCCAGACCGCAACCGTAGATGCCGAGTGCGATGCCGATGCCGCGCTTCTTGCCGGGAACGTTGAACTCGGCGCAGCGCTTTTTGCCGGCTTCCCAGGCCGGACGGACTAGGTCGAGCAGCTTGTCGAGCACGAAGACCTCGGGCACCTGGCCGGTCGGCGTCGTTGCTCCGGGACGATAGACGTTCTTGTAACGCAGTTCCAGCGGATCCATGCCGATTTTTTCGGCGAGCATGTCCATGGCGATTTCCGAGGCCAGGAAAGCCTGCGGCGAGCCGTAACCGCGGAAAGCAGAACCCCAGGCATGGTTGGTACAAACCGTCTTGCCATTGCCGCGGATGTTCTTGATGTCGTAGCCGGCGCCGGTGAATTGGGCCTGACGCGTCGTCACGAGGTCACCGAACTCGGAATAAGGACCGTGATCGAGCCACCATTCGGTTTCCATGCCCTGCAGTATGCCGTCCTTGTCGGCGGCGAGCTTGCAGCGCACGTTGGCCGGCGAACGCTTACCGGTGTAGGTGATGTTCTGGTACTGCGTATAGACCAGTGAAACGGGACGCTTGGTGGCCATCGCAGCGACGCCGAGCAGCGCTTCCATGGTCGGGCTGAACTTGTAACCGAAGGTGCCGCCGGTCGCGTTCTGGACGAGACGCAGTTTTTCCGGGGCGATGCCGAGGCCCGGGGCGATCATGGCGTGGTGCAGGTGCAGGCCGATACTCTTCGACTGAATGACCAGGATGCCATCGTCGTCCATATAGGCGCAACCGCAATCCGGCTCGATGTGCAAGTGAGGCTGGCGGCTGCAATACGTTTCCGATTCAACGATATGCTCCGCTGTGGCCATGATCGGCGCGGTTTCTACGCCTTTGACGACGCCTTGTTCATAATAGACGTTCGGCACGCCGGGGTGAATTTCCAGGGCGTCAGGTGCTTGGGCAGCCCAGCCGTCCATGTAGGCCGGCAGCACTTCGACATCGACCTTGACCAGCTTGGCAGCGGCGCGGGCATGTTCGACCGTGTCGGCACAAACGATGGCCACGGCGTCACCGAACTGGAATATTTTGTCGCGGCAAAGGATCGGGCGATCCCAACCGTCACCCTTGTTGGTCGGGAAGGTGATCAGGCCGGTAATGGCGTTCTTGCCGGAGACGTCTTTCCAGGTCAGTACGTCGACCACGCCAGGCATCTTCTTCGCTTCGGAGGTATCGATGCCGAGCAGATTGCCGTGCGAGACTTCGGATTGAACGAGCGCCAGATGCAGGGTGTCGGGCGGCATGTGCATGGTGATATCGGCGCCGAAGTCCCAGGTGCCGGTCACTTTGGCGACGGCCGACGGACGACGGTAGTTCGATCCGAGGATGCTGCCGTTGTCTTTGGCTTCGCTCTTCGCCAGCAGTTGTTCCTTCGTCTTCTCGCCGCGCATGATCGCTGCGGCATCCATCACGGCGTCGGTCAGCGGCTTGTAGCCGGTGCAGCGGCAGAGGTTGCGGTTACGGTTGAACCAGGTGCGCACTTCCTCGCGGGTCGGGCTCTGGTTTTTGTCGAGCAGTGACTTGGCCGACATGATGAAGCCCGGCGTACAGACGCCACATTGGGCTCCGCCGTGGACCATCCAGGAAATCTGGATCGGGTGTAGTTTGTCGGCGGTGCCGATGCCTTCGATGGTGAGGATTTTCTCGCCATTCTGGAACTTGCTGACCGGCACCATACAGGCCTTGATCGGCTTGTCGTCGATCAACACCGTACAGGTACCGCACTGGCCGGTGTCGCAACAGACCTTGCAGCCGGTGAGCAGCAATTGCTCACGCAGCACATCAGCCAGTTTTTTGTCGGGATCGACGATGAGCGGCCGATCGACACCGTTTACATTGATGATGATTCTTTTCATGGCGTTCTCCTGATTCGATTGCAAAGGAATGTTGCGAAAAACTGATCTTGCTCAGCCCACCTCTCGTAGCCGGGCGTCGGCCGGCGGTGTGGCGTCCAGACGTAAATGGGGCAGCGCGGCACGACTGCGCCGACGGCAGGCGATCATTTCGGCAACTACCGAAATGGCGATTTCTTCCGGCGGTTGGGCCCCGATGTCGAGGCCGACCGGCGCATGTACGGCCTGAAAACGCTCGGCCGACACACCTTCCTTCTGCAACTCGTGGAAGATGCCGGTGACCTTGCGCTTCGAGCCCATCATGCCGATGTAGCGGGCGGGGGTGCCGACCGCCCAGCGCAGCACCCGCATGTCGGTCATGTGGCTGGGCGTGAAGATGAGGATGAAGGCGGTCGGCGGGACCATCAGGCTGGCCATGGCGGCGTCGAGCTCGGCGACGATGATGTGCTTGGCTTCCGGATAGCGTTCGCGGTTGGCGAAAGCCGTCCGGTCGTCGATCAGCACCACGTCGAAACCCGCTGAGCGGGCGATGCGATAGGTGGCGAGCCCGACGTGACCGGCCCCGAAAAGATACAGGGTGGGGGTAGCGATGATCGGCTCGATATAGATTTCCAGACTGCCGCCGCAGACCATGCCGGCATCCAGCCCGGGTTTCTTGTTGAGATCGAAACTGACGGTGCGCGGCTTTTCCTGTTCGATCACCTCTTTGGCGATTTTCAGTACTTCCAGTTCGGCTCCGCCGCCGCCGATGGTGCCGGCGATACTGCCGTCATCGCGGACCAGCATCTTGGCGCAGGCGAAAGACGGGATGGAACCCTGCGTGTTGATGATCGTCGCCAGCGCGCCGCTTCTGCCTTCTTGGCGCAAACGGACGATTTCTTCATAGATATCCATGACTGCCTCGCGATTTCTTCTTGCTACGGAGCCGTCGGCGAACCGGCGGCGGGTGTTGGTCAGGCCTGGACGCAGGCGTCGGTGTTGCAGAGCTGGGCGCACATCGGGCTGTCGTAGGTGCCTTGGCACTCGGTGCACTTGCTGGCATCGATCGAGTAGAGTTTTTCGACGTGACTGATGGCGCGGTTCGGGCATTCCGATTCACAGGCGCCGCAGCCGTTACACAGATCGGGGACAATTTGATAAGCCATGATGCTCTCCGTTAAAACATTGAAATAAAGCCAAACGTCGCTTGATGTTGGCGGATTCATTTGGTGATTTGAGTATCGGTGCGCGAGTTCCGCCAGAACAGCGAAACCGGGTAAGGGATTTCCGGGGTGTAACGATAGGTGACAAGTGACCTATGCTTTTGCAATGCATTTTATGCACTGAAATCGTCCCCTTTCGTGACAGTCGCACCAGGGATGTCGCGAGATGCTTGCAATTAGGGCACGAATGATCTAATGAGTTTTTGGGCGATCGCAGCATGAGCTCGAGATGGATTTTTTTTGCTGCGGCGTGTCGCTTCTCCGGGATGGCAAATATCGCTTTCCGGATTGCCATTTTTTCCACTGCGAAATTTTGAGGGGTATATCCGATGATTCGATTGATTTTTTTGCTCATGCTGGCCTGCGGCATCCTCCCTGTGCTGGCGGCCGATCCTGAACAGACGATCTATGGGCAGGGCGCGCATCGTTTCCGGCTGGCCACCGGTAGTCCCGGTGAGTTGGGTTTGCTGAAGGTCCTGGCTGAAAAATTCGCGAGCACGGATGATGCGCAGATGGTCTGGATCAAGGCGGGAACCGGCCAGTCGCTGAATTTGCTGCGCGACAAGAAAGTTGACATGGTCATGGTGCATGCGCCGGCCCAGGTCGATCAGGCGATCAAAGACGGCTGGGCGACGGGCAAGACCTTGATCGGCTCAAACGAGTTCTACATCGTCGGCCCCAAGGCGGACCCGGCGAAAATTGCCACGGCGACTTCGGCGGTCGAGGCCTATCGGCGAATCGCCGCGGCCCAAAGTCCCTTCGTCTCGCGCGGCGACAATTCGGGAACCCACCAGAAGGAAATGCAGGTCTGGAAACAGGCGGCGATGCAGCCGGCTGGTGCCTGGTACATCGTGACCAAGGACTTCATGACCGCCAGCCTGCGCCGGGCCAACGCCGAAGGCGCCTATTTCATGTCCGATTCGAGCACCTGGCTCATGGAAAAAAGTGTGGCGCCGGATTTGCAGATTCATTTTCGCGGCGATCGCTTCCTAGTCAATACCTACCACGCCATAGTCGCGCCGGCCGGCGCCGGCGGCGGTCGCGACACGGCGGAAAAATTCATCGCATTCGTCGCCTCGCCGCAAGGCCAGGAAATCATCGCCCAATACGGTCGCGACCGTTTCGGCGAGGGGCTCTACAACGATGCGGCCTACGCCAGGCAATTCGACTGAGCGACCACCAGCCGCTGTACCCGGCGCTCGCTAATTGGTGTGGAGCGGCGATTGGCGATCGCCGGCTCCCGATAACGGAACTACCTGATGCGCTTTGTTTTGCGCCGCAAGCGTCTGCGGCGCCGGCCTTGGGGCCAATTTCCTTGCGCAGGTCATGTCCGAACTCGTCACGAATGGCCAGCGGATAATCCGGGTTCGCCGCAAATACCGCCTTAGCTGCTCCGCAGTTTTTTAATGAGGACGAAAATCGTCGAGCTTTGCCGGTCGGTGCCAAGAATTCAAATCCCTTTGGCATGATTGCCGACGTCATAATACAATCGCCATCCCCTCGGCATATCTGGCGATCACGATGTCCATCCTCTCCCTCCTCGACATCTTCCTTTCGCAGCACGCCCGCCTGCTCGACATCACTACCGCCTTGCCCGAAGCTTCCCTGGTCGTCGAACGCTTTTCCGGCCGCGAGGCGGTCTCGGAAACCTTCCGCTTCGAAATCGATTGCCTGTCCACCCACGCCTATTTCGATCTGGCGTCGGTGGTCGGTGAGGAAATCACCCTGCGCCTCCTGCAGGCTGACGGCAGCAAACGTTCCTGGCACGGCTACGTTACCGAGGCGATGCAACTCGGGGCCGATGGCGGCCTCGCCCGTTACCGCCTGATCATGGAACCCTGGCTGGCTTTCCTCGGCCAGCGCCGCGACAACTACCTGTTCCAGGACAAGACGGTGATCGACATCCTCGGC
>JAGTRU010000037.1 GCA_018261905.1 Pseudomonadota bacterium
CGACGAAGCCTGGCAGATGCTGCGCGCCCGCATCTACGAGTTCGAACTGCGCAAGCAGCAGGCCGAACAGCAGAAGCTCGAAGACGCCAAGTCCGACATCGGCTGGGGCCACCAGATCCGTTCCTACGTGCTCGACCAGAGCCGCATCAAGGATCTGCGCACCAACCACGAAACCGGCAACACTCAGGGCGTACTCGACGGCGACCTCGATCCCTTCATCGAAGCCAGCCTGAAACAGGGCGTGTGACGCCACTCGCCAACCTGTTCACGGAATTGCCGGCCGCCCCCGTAGCGGCCGAGCAATTCGCCGCACTGCTGGCCCGCCCGGGCCTGCGTATCGAGCGCATCGTGTCCACCGGCCAGTGCAGTCCGCCGGATTTCTGGTACGACCAGGCGGAAGGCGAATGGGTGCTGTTGCTCCAGGGCGAAGCGAAATTGCGTCTGGCCGACGAGGCCGAGGCCCGCCACCTCAAGGCCGGTGATTTTCTCGATATCGCCGCCCACTGCCGACACCGCGTGGACTGGACGCCGGTCGACCAGACAACGATCTGGCTGGCCGTTTTCTACGCGCCCCAAACCGACGCCCCCTGAAGGCACCTAGAAAATGCACTTGAACCGCAGAGACGCAGAGTTGCTGAGGAAAAACAAAGGCTTGCCAGGATGATTCGGCACACCTTTTGGGTGAGCCGCAAAAGCCTGGCAAGCCGCTGTTTTCACGTTCCTCTCTGCTCCTTTGCGACTCTGCGGTAAGGTTTTTGGGATGAACGGCAAATAAGCAATCGTAGCGCTACCGGGCGCGCTCGGCAGGCCGCCGAAGAGCCCGGCCGGCAAGCTACCTCCTGACCGGCTGGTTGCGCCCGGAAAACTGGTCGCTCAGGCGCATGGCCCCGTCGCTGAAGGAGCCGGCCGGGGTTGCCGAACAGTAGCTGTTGATATTGACTTCGATGGTGCCGCTGGAAATCGTCGATACCTGCTGATTCGGCAACGCATAGTTGTGCCCGCTAAGGAAGCCGCGGATCCAGACGATATAGGCCGTGCGCTGCTCCTGATCGCCCTTCGCCTTGTTCCACGCGGCACAGGACATGTCGTCGAAACCCAGGACATTGAGCGGTGCCGCCCGCGCCATGCCGATCGACAGGCCGGCGGCGATGGCCAGCAGCGTTTGGGCAATTCTTGCTATTTTCATTGGGGCTCCCCTGTTTTCAGGCAGCAAGTATATGCCCCACGGTGCGCACGGCAATACCGACACAAGCGCCGAGCGCCGCCGGCTTCCAAACGGCGGCAATGCGCGGTCCGGCGGAGATCAGCACGGCGACGCCTGGCAGATCGAAAGGTGAAATCAGGAACCCGGCGCTGGCATTCAGCAGCTCGACGCTGACCTGCCCGGCTCGGCGCATCTCGTCCATCACCCCCATCATCGCCGTACCGCCGGCGATGTACTTGGTCAGCGTCGGCAGGATCAGCGCGCTGTCGATCGACAAGGCCGTCAGCCACGGCGCCAGCAGCCGGGTCAGGGCATCGATGGCGCCGGAAGTACGCAGCGCCGTGACGACGACCAGCGACAGCACCAGCATCGGAATCGCCCCGACTGCCAGCTTGAAGGCCTCGGCCCCGGCCCGATTGATGACGTCGAGAACACCCTTGGCGCTCTCGGCGAGCGGATGCGTCAGGTGCTCGTCCAGTCTGCCCTCGACGCTCGACAGGGCGCGCCCGAACAGGTAATAGGTCGCCGCTGCCGCGGCCAGGCCGCCGAGCAGCGAATAGGCCAGGGTCAGGCCGAGATCGAGTCCCATGGTCATCATCGGCAGTGCCGCGTTGGCCTGCGACATGGCGAAGACCATGGCCAGCGTGGCGGCGATATGGCGGTCGGAAGCGCCGCGCTGCTCCATCATGGTCAGCGTCGCCATCGGCGCCGCGAAACTGACAAAATTGATCTGCAGTGCCGCGAAGACGCCCAGCCCGGTCAGCCCGACCGGCTTCAGCAGCGGCGCCAGGCGGGCGACGATCCAGTCAAGCACGCCGCGCGCTTCGAGCAGGCGCATCAGCGAAAGCATGACGACCATCACCGGCAACAGCACGAAGAGCGAGAGTTCGACGGCCGAACGGCCGGCTTTGAGGATGATGTCGATGAGGATTTCCATGGGGACGAATTATTGCATTGCCGGATGGGGTCGGTTCTATTGGCGTTTTCCCTTGCTCGCAGGCCGGGGCGGAGCCCGCTCCAGCACCGGACGTCATCAAACCGTAACCTGCCATTTATACAGTCGCCCCTTTGCAGGCTTCTCATCAACATGCATTTTGCGCCGCGAGTTCCGGCGCCTCTCAGGGGGCAGTTTCGTTTGCCATGGTCGACCTATCTTCCGGGGCGGCAGCTCGTGCGCCGGCTGCCGGGCCAAGATCTGCTCCCCGGTCTGGCCGGGTTCGGCCTGTTCCTGCTGATTGGCGGCGGCCTCTGGCTCAATATCGAACTGCTCTGGTCGCTGCGCGCCCAGGAACACGCACCGCCACCTATGCTGCCCAGTGATCCGCTGCTGAGCGCGGCCGGCATCAGCCAGCGCCATCTGTTCGGGCTGCCCAGCGCCGCGCCCAGCCGCCAGGCCGCGCCCCTCGAATTCCAGTTGCTCGGTGTCCTGGCGGCGCCCCGCTCGGCGCAGGGCGCCGCCATTCTCTTGGCCACTGGGGAAAAACGCCCGCTGATCGCCCATGTCGGCGACGAGATCGCCCCCGGCCTTCGCCTGACCGGGCTTGGCGCTCGCCAGGCGACCCTGAGTCGCGACGGCCGGCCCTTCACCCTGGAATTGCCCGGCCCGGCTGCGTCGTCCGCCGCGCCACTGCCCAGCCCGCCCCACAAACCGGTTTTCGATTGATGTCCATCCCCACTTCCCTCCCGCCACAGCCCGCCCTGCGCCGCCTGTTCAACCTCGCCCTCGGCATCCTGCTGGCGCTTTCGGCCAGCTTCGGCGCGGCGGCAAACAACGACGAGATGACCCTCAATCTGGTCGGCGCCGACATCGAGTCGGCGGTCAAGGCCATTGCCGAGATCAGCGGGCGTAATTTCCTGATCGACCCGCGCGTCAAGGGCACGATCAATATCATCACCGGCAAGCCGGTTTCGCGGGCCCTGACCTACCAGATCCTGGTTTCCGCCCTGCGCCTGCAGGGCTTTTCCGTCATCGAGGCGGGTCACGTCACCAAGATACTGCCGGAGGCCGACGCCAAGTCGCAGGCCGGCCCGCTCGCCACGCCGGGGACGGCCCGCGGCGACCAGGTGATGACCGAGGTATTCACCATCCGCTACCAGTCGGCGGCCCAGATGATCGGCGTCCTCAAGCCGCTGGTCAGCGCCAACCAGTCGATTGCCGCCGATACCGGCAGCAACACGCTGGTCGTCACCGATTCGGCCGACAACCTGCGACGCCTGGAAAAAATCATCGCCTCGATCGACCTGCCGCGCGGCGACGAGCCGCTCATCGTCGCCCTGCGCCACGCCTCGGCGGTCGACGTCGCGGCCAGCCTCAATCGCCTCTACGTCGGGGCCGGCGGCACCGGGGGCGGCGGCCAGGGCAGCCTGACCGCGATTGCCGACCCGCGCGGCAACCGGGTCATCGTCCGGGCCGACAATCCGGGGCAGCTCAGCAAGGCCGCCGGTCTGATCAGCGAGATGGACCAGGCCGGTTCCGGACTGGGCAACATCCGCGTCGTCTACCTGAAACACGCCGAAGCCGCCAAAGTGGCGCAGACCCTGCGCGTCATTCTCTCCTCCGACAGCGCCAGCGCCGTGCCGACCAGCGCCAGCAGCAGCCTCAGTCCAGCGGTGTCGCTCGCCGCCGTGGGCAGTTCCCCGGGCAGCAGCACGACGCCGACGTTCACCAGCAGCAACAATCAGGCTGCCCTGCTGCCGGGCAGCCTGATCCAGGCCGATACGGCAAGCAACGCGCTGATCATCACCGCCCCCGAAGCGGTCTTCAACAACCTGCGCAATGTCATCGAAATGCTCGACCGGCGGCGCGCCCAGGTCTATATCGAAGCCCTGATCGTCGAACTGAGCGCCGAACGCGCCGCCGAATACGGCGTCCAGTGGCAAAACCTGAGCGGTCTGGGCAACAAGAATCTCTCGGTCTTCGGCGGCACCAATTTCACCAGCACCGGCAACAACATCCTCAGCGCTTCGCAAAGCATTGGCGGAGTCGGTACGGGCTTTAATTTCGGCATCACCAACGGCACTATCAACATCCCGGGCATCGGCTCCATCACCAACCTCGGCCTGCTCGCCCACCTGCTGGAAACCGAGGTCAACGCCAACATCCTGTCGACGCCGAATATCCTGACCCTGGACAACGAGGAAGCGAAAATCGTCATCGGCAAGAATGTCCCCTTCGTCACCGGTTCGTACACGACGACCAGCACCACCTCGACAACCCCCTTCCAGACTTACGAGCGCAAGGACGTCGGCCTCACCCTCAAGGTCAAGCCGCAGATTTCCGCCGGCGGCGGAGTCCGCATCCAGATTTTCCAGGAAGCCTCCTCGGTCGTCGACAGTACCGCCAGCAACATCGCCGGCCCGACCACCAAGAAGCGCTCGATGGAATCCAACGTGCTGGTCGACGACGGCAACGTCATCGTCCTCGGCGGCCTGATCGAGGACAGTTCGAGCGACAACGACGAGCGGGTTCCCGTTCTCGGCAACCTGCCCTATATCGGCAGCCTGTTCCGTTATCGCAACCGCAATTCCAGCAAGACCAACATGATGGTTTTCCTGCGCCCGCACATCATCCGCGACGGCAACGCCTACCAGGCTTACAGCGACGAACGCTACGACATGCTGCTCGGCGCCCGCCAGGATGTTCCGGCCAACGCCAGCGGCTGGCGGAATGGCGCCGCCCCGCCGCCCCCACCGGAAATTTCCCGGGCCCCGCTCACGCAATGAACGGCCCCGCCTTCCGCCTCCCCTATCCCTTCGCCAAGCGCCATGGCGTGCTGGTCCGCGGCAGCGCCGGCGAGAATGCGCTGGCCGTCGTCGTCCGCCCCGCCACGACGCCCGGCAGCCTGGCCGAAGTGCGCCGGATCAGCGGCCGCCTGCTGCAGCCGCAACGGGTCGACGACGAAACTTTCGCCGCGCTGCTGGCCGAGACCTACGGCCAGGGCGAGCAGACCGCCGCGGAAGTCGTCGACGATATCGGCCAGGATCTCGACATCGCCCGCCTGGTCCAGGAACTGCCGCCGGTCGCCGATCTGCTCGACAGCCAGCACGACGCGCCGATTATCCGCATGATCAACGCCCTGCTCACCCAGGCCGTGCGCCAGTCGGCCTCGGATATCCACATCGAACCCTACGAGCGGCAATCGGTCGTCCGTTTCCGCCTCGACGGCATCCTGCGCGATGTGGTCAGCCCGAACCGGGCGCTGCATGCGGCGATGGTCTCGCGTATCAAGATCATGGCCAGCCTCGATATCGCCGAAAAACGCCTGCCGCAGGACGGCCGCATCGGCGTGCGCATTGCCGGCCGGGCGATCGATGTCCGGGTCTCGACGCTGCCGGCCAGCCACGGCGAGCGGGTCGTCCTCCGGCTGCTCGACAAGGACCCGGCCAAACTCGACCTGGCCCGCCTGGGCATGGCCGACGACACGCTGGCCCGCATCGACCGCCTGATCCGCCAGCCGCACGGCATCCTGCTCGTCACCGGGCCGACCGGCTCGGGCAAGACGACGACGCTGTACGCCGCGCTGTCGCGCCTCGACGCCCGCCGCCTGAATATCATGACGGTCGAGGACCCGGTCGAATACGATCTCGGCGGCATCGGCCAGATCCAGGTCAATCCGCGCATCGACCTGACCTTTGCCAAGGCCTTGCGCGCCATCCTGCGCCAGGATCCGGACGTCGTCATGATCGGCGAAATCCGCGATCTCGAAACCGCCCAGATCGCCGTCCAGGCCAGCCTGACCGGCCACCTGGTGCTGGCCACGCTGCACACCAACGACGCGGCGAGCGCCGTCAGCCGGCTGGCCGACATGGGCGTCGAACCCTTCCTGCTCTCGTCCAGCCTGCTCGGCGTCCTCGCCCAGCGCCTGCTGCGCCGCCTCTGCCCGGACTGCAAGGAGGCCGTAGCGGCCCGGCCGGAAGATGGCTTGCCGCCGGAAATCACCCGCCACTACCGGGCGGTGGGCTGCCCGAGTTGCGCCCAGACCGGCTACCAGGGCCGCGGCGGCGTCTACGAATTGCTCGAAGTCGACGCCACCGTCCGCCAGTTGATCCACCGCGCCGCGCCGGAAAACGAACTGCGGGCCGCCGCCCGGCCAAGCGATGCGACCAGCGACAAGGGGCTGCGCCTGTTGCGCGAAGATGGCCGGCGCTGGCTGGCGGCCGGTGAGACCTCGCTGGAAGAGCTGGTCCGCGTGACGCGGGAAGACACATGACGGCCTTTCGCTACCGCGCCGTCAATCTTGCCGGCGGCGAAATCAGCGGCGTCCTCGAGGCCGACACCCAGCGCTTGGCGCGCAGCCAGTTGCGGGCCCAGGACCTCTTCGCGCTCGAGATCAGCGCCGCCAGCGGTTCCAGCTCGGTCGACGGGGAGGCCGGAGGACGGCCGATCGGGGCCAGCGACCTGATGGTCCTCACCCGCCAATGGGCAACCCTGCTCGAGGCCGGCATTCCGGTCGAACGCTCGTTGACCGCGCTCGCCGAACAATACGGCGAAGCCGGTGGCGCCACGGCGGGACGCCTGCCCTTGCTGCTCGCCGCCATCCGCAGCGAACTGCTGGCCGGCCACTCGCTGCACGCCAGCCTGGGCCGCTTCCCGCGTATTTTCAACACCCTCTACCGGGCCCTGGTCGCGGCCGGCGAGCAGAGCGGCCAACTGGCCGGCGTCATGGTCCGCCTGGCCGACAATCTCGAAACGAGCGGCGCCCTGCGCCAGAAAGTCATCCAGGCGCTGATCTACCCGCTGCTCGTGGTCGGCGTCGCCCTGGCCGTCATCATCGGCCTGATGACCTATGTCGTGCCGCAAGTGGTCGCCGTTTTCCAGCACGGCCAGCAGGCGCTGCCGCTGCTCACCCGCGGCCTGCTGGCGGTCAGCGACTTTTTGCGCTGGAGCTGGCCGCTGCTCCTTGCCACTCTCGTCATCAGCCTCTGGGCCGCCCGGCGGGCACTACGGGTCGAGGCGCTACGCCGCAACTGGCACCGCCGGCTGATCCGGGCACCGGCCCTCGGTCGCCTGCTGGTCAGCCTCGATGCGGCACGCCTGGCGCAGACGCTGGCCATCCTGGTCGGCAGCGGCGTACCCTTGCTCACCGCGCTCGAGGCCGGGCGCGCCGTACTCTGGCTGCTGCCGCTGCAGGACGCCGTCGGCGCCGCCAGCCTGGCCGTTGGCGAAGGCCAGTCGCTGAGCAAAGCGCTCGGCCGGAGCCATCTTTTTCCGCCCTTTCTCATCCACATGATCGCCAGCGGCGAAAGCAGCGGCCAACTCGACGCCATGCTGGCCAAGGCCGCCCGCCAGCAACAGGATGAAGTGAGCAATCGCCTGGCCATCTTCATGGGCCTGCTCGAACCGCTGCTCATTCTGGCCATGGGTGTCGTCGTGCTGGTCATCGTCCTGGCCATCCTGCAGCCCATTATCGAAATCAACCAACTCGTCCATTAGGTCTCCCCATGTCTGAGCACGCCATTCGCCGCCGCCATCGCGGCTTCACCCTGATCGAAATCATGGTCGTCATCGTCATCCTCGGCGTCCTCGCCGCCCTCGTCGTCCCCAAGGTCATGAGCCGCCCCGACGAAGCGCGCGGCGTCGCCGCCCGCCAGGACATCGCCAGCCTGATGCAGGCCCTCAAACTCTATCGCCTCGACAACCGGCGCTACCCGAGCACCGAACAGGGCCTGGCCGCGCTGGTCAGCAAGCCGACGCTGGCGCCGCTAGCGGAAGGCTGGAAGAGCGGCGGCTATGTCGAGCGCCTGCCACAGGACCCCTGGGGCAAGCCCTATCAATACCTGAGCCCCGGCCTGCGCGGCGAAATCGACGTATTCAGTTTCGGCGCCGACGGCGTCGCCGGCGGGGAAGGCTCCGATGCCGACATCGGCAACTGGGCGCTCTAGGCTCCCGCTCATGCGGCACCGGGCAGCCGGCTTCACGCTGATCGAGATTCTTGTCGTCATGGTCATCCTCGGCCTGCTCGCCGTCACCGTCAATCTGACCCTGCCCGACCCGAACCGCCAGGCCGGCCAGGAGGCCGTCGTCGCCTGGCGCCGCCAGGCCGATCTGGGCGCCCGTCTGGCCGCCGCCCGGGCCACCCCGATCGCCTGGGAAATCCGGGCCGGCCAGGCCCGCCTGCTTGAGCAGCACGAGCAGTTGTGGCTGGCGCTAGCGCCGGGCGGCAACGACAAGCTCGGGCAAAGCCTGCCGCTGCCCGCCGGCTTCGCCGTCAAGCACCTGGAAATCGAAGGCCAGGCCGGCGATCTCGCGGCCGGCCAACGCATCGTCTTCTTTCCCGGCCAGGCGCCGCTCTTTCGCCTGGCCCTGGCCGGCGCCGGCCAGCGCTGGCGCATTGAGGGCTTGCCCAACGGCCGCATCGAGCTCAGCGAGGATCGCCTTGACTAAGTCCCCGGCCCGCGGCTTTACCCTGCTCGAAGTGCTCGTCGCCCTGGCCATCCTGGCCGTCGGGCTGGCCGCCAGCATCCGGGCCGGCGGCGCTGCCGCCCACCAGTCGGAGGCCCTGCGCCAGCGCCTGCTCGCCGCCTGGACGGCAGAAAACTGCCTGGCCGACCTGCGCGCCCAGCAGCGTTGGCCGGAACTTGGCCGCCGCGACGGCTACGTCGACCAGGCCGGCAGTCGACTGCATTGGCAGGAAGAGGTCAGCCATGCGCCAAACGAACTCTTCCGCCGCGTCGAAATCCGTGTCGAAGCCGCCGACGGCGCCGCCGCGGGCCGACCGCTCGGCCACCTGGTGGCCTACCTCCCCGCCCCATGATCGCCCGCCAACGCGCTTTCACACTGATCGAAGTCCTGGTCGCCATGACCCTCGTCGCGCTGCTCGGCGTGCTCGGCTATCGCGGCCTGGAAAGCACGCGACGGACGGCCGACCACCTCGGGCGCAACGCCCGCCAATGGCAGGAGGTCGCGCTGGCCAGCGACCGTTTCGGCCGCGATGTCCGGCAAGCCATCGACCGTCCCGGCCGGCGCGGCAATGGCGAGCCCAGCCCGGCCTGGTGGGGCCGGCGTGCCCTCGACGAGGCGGCCGATGCCGCCCAGCTGACTTTTACCCGCCTGGGCGGTGCCAACGGTGACAGCCAGCGCCTCGCCTACCGCTGGCGGGCGCTGCCCGGCGAGCCGGCCGGACAGTTGGAACTGCTGCTGTGGACCTCGCCCGAATCGACCCAGCCGCCGCGCCAGTACGTCTTGTTGCACAACGTGCGGCGGATGGAACTGGCCTACCTCGATGCCGAGCAACAGTGGCAGCCGGAGTGGAACAGTTTGGTGCCGCCCCGCTCCGGCCGGCCGCGCGCCGTCCGCTTGCGCCTGGAACTGGCGGCAGGCGGCTGGATCGAGCGCCGCTTCGACCTGCCGGGAGCCCCCTGAAAATGCCGCGCGCCGAAAACGGCAGAAGCCAGCGGGGCGCCGCCATCATCACCGCCCTCTTGGTCACCGCCCTGGCCGCCGCGCTGGCCGCCAGCCTGCTGGTCGACATGGACGACTGGCTCGAGCATGTCGCTCTCAGCCGCGACAAGGCGGTCAGCCGCGCCCTGGCCTACAGCGCCATCGACTACGCCCGGGCCGTGCTGGCCGACGACGCGCGACACAGCGCGGTGGACACGACGGATGAACCATGGAGTCGCGTGTTGCCGCCGATCACCGCCGAAAACAGCGAATTGCAGGGCCGCATCTTCGATCTGCAGGGCCACTGGAATCTCAACAACCTGAGCCGCAGCGGCGTCATCGACGAAACGGCGCTGGCCGTTTATCGCCAACTCCTGATCATTCTCGGCACCCCGCCCGAGACCGCCGAACAGTTGGCCGAGGCGCTGGCCGACTGGATCGACAGCGACGACAGCCGACGGGCGGCGGGGGCCGAAAACGCCTATTACCTGGCCCTCGACCCACCTTACCCGACGGCCGGCCACGAACTCGACCAGCTTTCCAACCTGCTGCGCATCAAGGGCTACACGCCCGCCCTGGTCGACCGTTTAAGCCCGTACGTCGCGGTTTTGCCCGGCCGCCAGCCGGTCAATGTCAATACCGCCGCCGCCGAAGTCCTGCTCGCCATCCAGCCCGGCCTCGACCTGGCCAGCGCCCGGCAACTGGTGCTCAGCCGACAGGCCGCTTACTTCCGCGACATCGCCGATTTTCGCAATCGCCTGCCGACCAGGAATCTGCCCGAGGGCGCCACCCCGCTCACCGTCAGCAGCAGCTATTTCCTGGCCAGCGCCAGCGCCCGCACCAATCCGCCGAGCGGCGTACAGAGCCGCCTGCTCGCCCTGCTTCATCGGCCGACCGGCGGCCGCCCTTCCCTGCTCTGGATGTCCGAACAATAAGACCATGTCGACACTTCGTCTTTTCATCACCCCCGGCTGGCCGCAGGAACAACGGGCCTGCCGTTGGGCCCTCGTTTCGGCGACGGGCGAAATCCTCCAGCATGGGCAGAGCGAGCCGCGCCACTGGCCGGGTGTCGTCGCCCCCGAAGACCGCCCGGAGAAAGCCGCGCCCGCTGAGCGCCAGGCCTGCGACCTGATTCTCTGCGGCAGCCAGGTCAATGCGCTGGCCGTCAAATTGCCGCGCGGCGCCGCCGGCCAGCGCCCGGAAGTGATCGCCGCCGCCTGCGAGGATTTGCTCCTCGACGACCCGGCCGACTGCCAGTTTTCCCCGCCGCCCGACGGTTTCAGCGTTACCGGGCCGGACGGCGACGTCTGCCTGGCCTTCATCAGCCATGCCCGCCTGAGCGCCCTCGCCGCCACCCTTGGCGAACTCGGCCTGCAGCCGCGCAGCGCCTGGCCGCTCGGCTTCCTGCTGCCGGAACGGGACGGCCGGCGGCTGGCCTGGGCCGAGGACGGCAACCTGACCCTGCCCCATCCCGACGGCAGTTTTCTCAACCTCGACCTGACCGGCGAACTGGCGTTGTGGCAGGAGCAACTGGCCAGCGATGGCTTCGCGCTACCGCTGGCGGTGGTCAATCGGGAAAGCACGGCGGCCGGCCGGCAGTTTCTCGAAGCGGCCATCGCCGCCGGCTACCTGAGCGAAACGGCGGCCGCCCCGCCGAGCGACGCCCTGCGCCCGCCACCGCCCGGCGGACTGCTCAACGGCCGGCTGGCGCCGCCCCGGGCCAGCCGCAATTGGCTCGAACGATTCCGTCGGCCGCTGCGCCTGGCAGTCGGGCTGGCGCTGCTGGCCGGCACGCTAGTGTTCCTCGACTGGGGCCGCCTGGCCTGGCAGGCCCAGGCTTACCGCCAGGCGATCGAGGCCGAGTACCGCCAAGCTTTCCCCGAGGGGGCGCTGGTCGATCCGCTACTGCAGATGCAGCGGCAACTCGACCGCCTACGCCAGAATTCCGGACAACTGGCCAGCACCGACTTGCTGACCCTGCTCGCCCCACTCGGCGAAATCGGCGGCGAACTGGCGAGCGAGCGCCTCGATTACGACGGCAGCCGCCTCAACGTCGTGGCCAGACTCGAGGCTGGCGAGCTTGCCGCCCTCACCGAACGGGCCCGCCAACTCGGTCTGCGCCTCGCGGTCAGCCGGCGCGAGGGGCAAGGCAATAGCCTGAGCGCCAGCTTTTCACTGAGCCCGGACCTCGCCCGATGAAAAATCTCGTCGCCCCCCTGCGGCGCGCCTGGCAGGCCCGTTCGCCGAGCGAACAAAGCGCCCTCAAACGCTTGGCCGCAGTGCTCCTGATCGCCCTGGCCGGGCAGTTGCTGTGGAATCTCCAGCAGGCCCGGCAGCACCTGCGCCAGCAATTGCCCCGGCTGGCCAGCGCGGCCGAAACCATGCACCAGCAATTGCTGGCCTGGCAGACACTGTCGGCCGGCGCAGCGCCGACCCGGCCGCCGCTGCCGCATGACGAAATCAGTCGGCGCCTGGCGCAAATCGACAGCGCCCTGAAAATCACCTGGCGCGGCGAAGAACAGCTCGAGCTCAGCGGCGAGGTCGCCTTCGATGCCTGGATCAAGGAAATCGGCGACCTGCAGCGTGATTACCACCTGGTCGTCATCCGCCTGCAGGCACTCCCGGCGGCGACCGGACGGGTCGCCCTGGAAGCCGAACTGGCGCGGAGCGGCACGCCGTGAGCGGCCGCCGCTGGAGTTGGCTCTGGCTCGGCGGCCTTCTCGCCATCGCCCTGGCACCGGCCGGCCTGCTCACCGCGACGCTGGCCGGCCAGTGCGCCGCCCAATGCCGCTTTGCCGAGGTCGAGGGTTACTGGTGGCGCGGCGCAGCCGACATCTACCTGCAAAGCGGGCGCCCCGACCGGGGCTGGCGCGGCCTCGGCCGCTTGCGCTGGCAAGCGCGATGGTTCGGCCTGCACCTGACGCTGGGCAGCGGCCGCGCCGACCTGGCAGGCGACTGGTCGGGCCTGCAACTGGCCATCGACCATCTCCGGCTGCCGGCCGGCAGCCTGTTCGCCCATATCGGCCACGGCCTGCCGCAGGATGGCTGGGGGGGCGACCTGACGGCCGGGGCGACGCGCCTGACGATCCCCTGGAACTTCAGCACGGCCAGCGGCCAGGGCGAAATCGTCTGGCGCCAGGCGCAGACCAGCTTGCTCGAAAACTTCCCGCTGGGCGAGTTTCGCCTGGCCTGGACCCTGCCCGTCGACGGTCACGGGCAGGGCCGCCTGAAAGGGGATGCGCAGCCGGTCGCGGTGGACGGCGAGGTGGCCCTCAACCCCTTCCATTTCAACGGCCAGGTCCAGCTCGCGCCGGCCGCCGCCCCCCTGAAAAAATACCTCGACCTGATCGGTCAGCCGGCTGGCGAAAATGCTTACCGGATTACCCTGCCCAGGCCATCGAGCGGCTGAAAGAATGGCCGGCAACCTGTCATACCCCGGCAAAACACGCGTCACAGTCGATTCTGATAATTGACCGTTTTGATGGCCAAACGGCACGGAGTATCGAATCATGGATCGCAGACAATTTCTCAAGCTCGGCAGTTTCATCGGCGTTTCGACCGCCACGTTGGGACTGGCCGGCTGCATCGACAGCAATGACGACGGCAATGCCGGCGCCACCTTTCCGCAGGGCGTCGCTTCCGGCGATCCGAAGCCGGACAGCATCATGCTCTGGTGCCGGGCCGTCCCGAAGGACGGCGCCACTACGACCCAACTTCGCCTGCAGCTTTCCGAACAGGAAAATTTCTCCAGCCTGCTGGTCGATACCGAACTGAGCGCCGACCGCCAGTGGGACTACACGCTGCGCCACAAGGTCGATGGACTGCAGGCCGCCACCACCTATTATTACCGCTTCATAGCCGGTCCCGACCACAGTCCGAGCGGCCGGACCAAGACGGCAGCGGCCGCCGGCAGCGCCCTTGGGCAACTCAAGTTCGCCTTCATCACCTGCCAGGACTGGAGCGTCAACCACTGGGGCGCAATGGAGGAACTGCTCAACGAAGATCTCGATTTCATCATCCATCTCGGCGACTACATTTATGAAACCGTCGGCGCCACCTTCCAGAGCTCGGCGGCCGAAAGCCGTCACGCGCAACTGGTCCTGCCCGACGGCATGACGCTGGACGACGGCAGCAAGGCGGCGGCCAGCCTGGCCGATTACCGCTATCTCTACCAGACCTACCGCAGCGACAGTCGGCTGCAGGCGCTGCACCAACGCTTCCCGGTGATTGCCATCTGGGACGACCATGAATTTTCCGACGACTGCTGGCAGAATTTCCAGACCTATGCCTTGAGCGACAACGCCACCCCGGTGACCGCCCGCCGCCGCTTTGCCAACCAGGCCTGGTTCGAATACATGCCGGCCGACATCACCTTCAGCAGCACGGATAGCTCGTTTACCAACATCAAGATCTATCGCAGTTTCACCTTCGGCAACCTGGCCACCCTGGTGATGACCGACCAACGTCTCTACCGCGCCGACCACATCATCCCGGAAAGCGCCGCCGGCAGCGAGATCGGCAGCCGCTATTTCGTTTCCCAGGGCAGCCTGGCCGGCCTCGAAGCCCAGAAAATCGCCGCCGCCGGCGGCCAGCTCACCCCGGTGTCGATGCTCGGCGATACGCAACGCAGTTGGTGGCAGGAGCAGATGCGCACCGCCAATACCACCTGGAAGCTTTGGGGCAACGAAGTTTCCCTGCTGCGCATGCTGATCGACGGCAACCAGGCGGTGGCCGGCCTGCTGGCCGCCTCGCTGGTCAGCGCCAACGGCGGCCTGCTGCCGCTGCAGAGTGCGATGACGGCGGCGCTGGTCCTCGACATGAAGGCGGCCAACAAGACGGCCAGCCTTGCCACCTCCAGCTTCAGCAATCTGGCCGCCCTGCTCGCCAGCCAGGCCGGCATCAGCGCCGCCGTTTTCGCCGCCGGCATCAAACCCGCCCTCGATGCCGCCCTGCCGATTTCGGCGCTGCTCGACGTCATCATCATCGATGCCGACCAGTGGGACGGCTACAACGCCGAACGCAAGGCGCTGATGAGCTACTTGAGAAGTAACGCCATCAGTAATGTCGTCGCCCTGACCGGCGACCTGCACGCCTTTTTCGCCGGCCTGGTGATGGACGACTACGATGCGGCCAGCCCGGTGCCGGTGATGGTGGACATCGTCACCGCCGGCATTTCCAGCAACTCGCTGTTCAGCTATTACAAGAGCATGGTCGACACCAACGCCGCCTTCGCCAGCGCCAAACCCCTGGTGTACAGCACCGTCAATGGCGAAGTCGTCAACACCTTCAATACGACGCTGGCTAGCTTCAACGGCAACTGGATCAACCACCTGGACACCGATGCCCAGGGTTATGCCGTGGTCACCCTGACCGCCAGCCAGTTCACTTGCGTCCTGCATAAGGTCAAGCCCCTGGGCGGCGCGACGACGGCCCCGGCCCAGCCGGCCACGGCGTCCAGCAAGACGATTACCGTCAACGCCGGCAGCCCGAACCTCAGCGTCGCCTGAAACGGCCCATGAAAAAAGGGAAGGCGAAGCGCCTTCCCTTGACCGATGGGCGCCCGGCGCCGCTCAATCGAGATAGTCGGAATATTCCTTCTGGGCGTAGCCCTGCAGCGTCGTCCATGGCGTCGTCGCCGGCGCACTCGTCTGGCGGACCCGCATCAGTTTGTGCCGCGTGCCGCTGGCGTTGCCGCTCTCGACCTGGCGCGGGAACTCGCCCGCGGCATCCCACGCGACGCGCACCGTCGTATCGGCCCGTTTGAGCTGATAGTTCTGCGCCTTGCCGGCGATCGGCTGCATCGTCTTCAGTTGCTTGGGATCAAGGAGATGCACGGCATTTTCCCAACTGCCATCAAAGCCGACATTGCCGTATTCCGCCGACGGCACGTTGATGACGACCTTGTCATGGGTATTGACCAATTTGATGCGGGCCAACTTGTCGGCATCCAGGGTAATCAGTTTGGCGGCGGCCGCCAGATCGAGATGCTTGTGCTCGTGATCGCCGTGCGCATGTTCGGCGGCATCGTGCGCCCCCGGCGGCAGGACGCGCTCGATCCAGACCAGGCCGGCGCGCCGATAAACGCGCTCGGCATAATGCAACTGGCGGGTCACCCCGTCCGACGTTTTTTCGGTGATCTCGTGCTCGACCAGCAGATTGACATCCGGCGCCGGCGCGGCGGCGGCCAGACTGCAGAATGCGGCGGCGAGCAGCCCGCCCAGACGGGGCAATGGGTTATTTGACATATTCATTTCGTTAAAAATAAAAAGCGGCGGGTGCCGGGGCACCCGCCGAAAATGGTTCAGGCGTCTCGCTCAGAGACCGAGCGCGCTTTTCACCAGACCGAACACCTTGGTATTGACCATCGTCCCCTTGAAGGTGGCATTGCCGGCCCCCGTGGACATCAACATGACGTCGCCGCCACCGTGCGTTTCCGAACCGGCGCTGCCCAGCACTACGCCGACTTCCTGCAGGTAGTCGTCGGCCGCCGTATCGACGCTGGTCAGATCGTCACGCGTCGCCTTGCGCGGCCCGCCGCCGTTGCCGAACACCAACGCGGTGTAGGGCAGGCTGTCAGCCGCCTTGGCCAGGACGCGCTTGCCCTGGACCGTCGTCTGCGTGATGTCGGTAACCTTGCCGAGGATCGGGTTGCCCTTGTGCGAGTAACCGTTGATGGTCATCGTGTGGTCGTGGTCGGCGGTGACGACGATCAGGGTGTTTTTCAGGTCGGCCAGCGACAGGGCGCGCTTGATCGCATCGTCGAAGGCGATGGTGTCTTCGAGGGCGCGCTTGGCATTGGTGCCGTGCAGGGCATGGTCGATACGCCCGCCTTCGACCATCAGGAAATAGCCCTTGCTGTTCTTGCTGAGAATCTTGATGGCCTTTTCCGTCATGTCCGCCAGACTGGGTTCGTCCACGCTGTTCTTGACCCGGTCGAGCTCGTAGTTGAGGTGGTCGAGATTGAACAGGCCGACCAGCTTGGAGGTCGTGGCCGGGTTGATGCTGTTGAACGCCGTGCCGGTATTGACGTAGGTATAGCCGGCCGTTTTGAGCAAGGCCGTCAGGTCCTGGCCGTCGGTCCGCTTGCCACCGGTCGTGGTCGTCGGGATGAAGAACTTCGAGCCGCCGCCGAGTAGCACGTCGACGCCGCTACCGAGGGCGCTGTTGAACTTGCCGCTGCCCGGCACGACCTGGGCGGCGATGTCGTTTTCGCCGTCGCGGTGACAGATATGGGCGTAGGTGGCGGCCGGCGTGGCGTGGGTGATCCGCGTCGTGGTGACGGCACCGACCGCCTTGCCGGCGGCCTTGGAGAGTTCGAGCAGGGTGCTGACCGCCGTGCCGTTGCCGGTTGCCGGGCAGGTGCTGTTGGCCCCGCTGACATACGGCGTCGTGCCGTTGTAGGCCGAGGTATCGGCACTCATCGACAACACTTCGTTGTTCATCTTGACGCCGGTCATGTAGGCCGCCATCGACGGGGCGCTGTCGGTCGTCTGGGCATCCTTGGAATAGGTCTTGATGCGCGCCGTGCGCTTCAGGGCTTCCATGTTCAGGGCGCCGGCTTCGCCGTATTTGTAGATGCGGCTGGCGGTAATGGTGGTCGGCCCCATCCCGTCGCCGAGGAAGAAGATGACATTGCTGGCTTCGCCGGCCGCCAAGGCGGAGGTGGCACTGGCGAGGGCGGCGACAAGCGCACAGATCTTGAATTTGTTTTGCATGATTTTGCTCCTGAGTCGGCTTACAGACCGACCGACTGACGGATCAGGTTGAAGACTTCGGTGTTGGTGATGACGCCGGTGAATTTTTCCGAGCCGAGACCAATGGCACCGAGGAAGACGTCAGTACCGCCGTGCGTTTCGCTACCCGTCGCCATCGGAATAGCCGCTTCCTGGTGATAGGTCTTGTCGGAAACCTGGGCATCGGTCAGCGCCGTACGCGTTGCCGGACGGTTTTCGCCATTGCCGAAACCGATGATGGTGAAAGGATTGCCACCGACATCGGTATTGGCCGCGCCGGTCACGAAGTTCTTGAGCAGGCCGAGCACACCGGGGTTGGTCGGCGTGGTGGCCCCGGTCCGCTGGGCGTAGCCGTTGAGAACCAGCGTGTGATCGTGGTCGGCAGTGACGACAATCAGGGTATTGGCCAGATTGACATCCTTGCTCTTCATCTTGTCGATGGCGGCCTTGATCGCTTCGTCGAACGCGACGGTATCCTGCAGCGCCTTCTGGGCGGTGGTTTCGTGCAGGGCGTGGTCGATACGGCCCCCTTCGACCATCAGGAAAAAGCCCTTCGGGTTCTTGGCCAGGATATCGATGGCCTTGCTGGTCATTTCCGCCAGGCTGGGCTCGACGGTCGGATCGCGGTCGATGTCGTAGCTCATGTGGCTGTTGGTGAACAGGCCGACCAGTTTGTTGGTCGTCGTTGCCGGGGCGGCGTCGAGCTGGGTCTTGTTGCTGACGTAGGTGTAGCCCTTGGCTTTCAGTTCGGCCGTCAGGTCGCGCCCGTCGGTCCGCTTGCCGCCAGCGGTGGTCGGCACGAAGAATTGTTTGCCGCCGCCGAGCAGGACGTCGACGCCGTCGCCCAGGGCGGTGTTGTAACCGGCGCCGCCGGGAACGGCCTGGGCGGCAATGGTGTTTTCGCCATCACGATGGCAGATGTGGGAATAGGTCGCCGCTGGCGTCGCGTGGGTGATCCGCGTCGTGGTCACGGCACCGGTGCCCCAACCCGCCGCCTTGGCCAGCTCGAGCAGGGTGGTAACCGCCGTGCCGTTGCCGCTGGCCGGACAGGTACTGTCGGTTCCGCTGAGGTAGCTCTTGCCGGTCGAGTCGAAGGCGGCGGTATCGGCCGTCATCGAAATGACTTCGTTGTTCATCTTGACGCCGGTCATGTAGGCGGCCATCGACGGCGCGCTATCGGTGACCTGGGCGTTGTTCGAATAGGTCTTGACGAAGGCGGTTTCCGGCAGCGTATCGATGGTCAGATCGCCATCCTCGCCGACCTTATAGATGCGGGTTGCGGTCAGGGTGTTGATGCCCATACCGTCGCCGAGGAAAAAGATGACATTCTTGGGAGCGGCCGCCGTACTGTTGCCACCACTATTCCCCAAACAGCCGGCCAGCAACGAAGTGCAGGCAACGGCGATTAACGCAGACCGAAAATACATGAGAGAAGCTCCTGAGATTATTCCAAAGACGGGCGCTACGATGCCATGGCCAAATTGCAGGCTCGTGACAGGGACATCTCAATTTCCCGCCGGCCGATTCGCTTCCCCCGGCCAAACAGCGGATGCCATTTGCCGCTGCCGGCAAAGCGGCAAATGGACAAAAGGCCCCGCTTACCGAACAAAAGCTGCCAAAACAACTGTCAGCAACCTTGTCCCCTCCCCCCTAAATCGGCGAAAATTCAGGGTTCCAGGCATTTGCCCGCCGCCACACCCTTTCCAAGGATTTTTCATGTCCAACGCCGAACAGCAAGCCCCGGTCCAGCCAGACGAAAACCAGCTCATCGCCGAGCGTCGCGCCAAACTGGCCGAGTGGCGCAAGAGCGGTGCCGCCTTCCCGAACGACTTCCAGCGCGAGAACACCGCCGCCAAGCTGCATGAAGGCTACGGCGAGAAATCGGCAGAAGAACTCGAAGGCATGCCGGTCGAGGTCAAGGTCGCCGGCCGCATGATGTTGAAGCGCGTCATGGGCAAGGCCTCGTTTGCCACCATCCAGGACGTTTCCGGCCGTATCCAGCTCTACGTCGCGCGCGACAAGGTCGGCGAAGATGTTTATGCCGCCTTCAAGGGCTGGGACCTCGGCGATATCGTCGGTGTCGTCGGTACGCTGATGAAGACCAAGACCGGCGAACTGTCCATCCAGGCGGCCGAAATCCGCCTGCTGACCAAGTCGCTGCGCCCGCTGCCGGACAAGTTCCACGGCCTGGCCGACCAGGAAATGAAGTATCGCCAGCGCTACGTCGACCTGATCATGAACGAGGAAACGCGCTTTACCTTCCGCGCCCGTTCGGCCATCGTCTCGTCGATCCGCAATTACATGACCGGCCACGGCTTCATGGAAGTCGAAACGCCGATGATGCACCCGATCCCCGGCGGCGCCTCGGCCAAGCCCTTCGTCACGCACCACAACGCACTCGACATGCAGCAGTTCCTGCGCATCGCCCCGGAGTTGTACCTCAAGCGTCTGGTGGTTGGCGGTTTCGAGAAGGTGTTCGAAATCAACCGCAATTTCCGCAACGAAGGTTTGAGCCCGCGTCACAATCCCGAATTCACCATGATGGAGTTCTACGAGGCGTATGCGAATTACCACACGCTGATGGACTTCACCGAAGGCCTGCTGCGTCACGCGGCGCGCGAGGCGCTGGGCAAGGAAGTGTTCATCTACCAGGGCCGCGAACTCGACCTCTCCAAGCCTTTCCATCGTCTGACCATCAATCAGGCCATCCAGCGCGAACAGCCAGGCTTCACCGATGCCGAGCTGGCCGATGCCGAATTCCTCAAGGCCAAGATCAACGCCTTTGGCGAGAAGGTCAAGCCGGGCGGTCTGGGCAGCCTGCAACTGCAACTGTTCGAAGCCTGCGCCGAAGCCCAGTGCTGGGAACCGACCTTCATCATCGACTACCCGGTCGAAGTCTCGCCGCTGGCGCGTGCCTCCGATACCAATCCGGAAATTACCGAGCGCTTCGAGTTGTTCATCGTTGGGCGAGAGATTGCCAATGGCTTCTCTGAATTGAATGACGCCGAAGACCAGGCGGCGCGCTTCCATGAGCAGATGAAGGCCAAGGATGCCGGCGATGAAGAGGCGATGTATTACGACGCCGACTTCATCCGCGCGCTGGAATACGGGCTGCCGCCGACCGGCGGGTGTGGCATCGGGATTGATCGGCTGATCATGCTGTTGACGGATGCCGCCGCCATCCGTGATGTGATCCTCTTCCCCTCCATGCGTCCCGAGTAAGCATGGCTGCGCTTGCCAGCACAGCGTTGCGGCGAACCTTGCATAGAAAAGCTATGCGGCGGTCCGCCGCGCCTTGTTCTGGCGGCGCTCGCTCATGCTTCGGTGCCTTCGAGACGAAACACTGATGTCCGTCCGCCAACTGCAAGTTGCCAACGACAGCGTCCAGGACCGGCTGGTTTTGCGCATTGCGACGGAGGGCAATGAAGAAATCCGTATTTTTTTGACCCGGCGTTTTTTGCGGGAGATCTGGCCGCATTTGAGTCGGGCCCTGCTCGAACAGCTCGATGCCCCGCCGCCATTCGCCGCTCATGGCGAGGCCGGCGGCGAGGCGGCCAGTTTCGAGCCGGCCTTTCGCGAGGACAACCCGCGCTATCCGCTGGGCAGCAAACCTTTGCTCGCCTCCGAGGCGACTTTCGAAAAGACCGGCGACGACCTGCTCCGCGTCAGCTTTCGCGAAGCTCGGGAGCGCAGTTTCAGCCTGAATCTCAACCCGGAACTATTGCAGGCCTTGTGCGCCATGCTGCGCGCCGCCGCCGAACAAGCCCATTGGGATCTGGCGCTCGACTACGACATGCCCGCCCCGCCGCACCACGCCACCGGCAAACCGCTGCTCCATTAGTGGACAAGCTGCAGCCTGCCCATCTCGAATTTGCCCCGGACGGCACGCCGTTCTCCACCGCCTACGGCGATGTCTACCACTCCGCGCATGGCGGCCCCGAGCAGGCAAGGCATGTCTTCCTGGCCGGCAACGACCTGCCGCAACGCTGGCAGGGCAAGGATCGCTTCGTCATCCTCGAGACCGGCTTCGGCCTCGGCCTCAATTTCCTGGCCACCTGGCAAGCCTGGCAAAACGATGCGCGGCGTTGCCGCCGCCTGCATTTCGTTTCCTTCGAAAAGCACCCGTTCACCGCCGCCGATCTCGCCGTCGCGCAACAAGCCTGGCCGGAATTCGCCGAGCTCGCCAGCGAGTTGCAGAAACACTGGCCGCTGCTGACGCCCGGCGTGCATCGCCTGCATCTCGCCGGCGGCGACGTCATCCTAACTCTCTTCTTCGGCGATGCAACGACGCAACTGCGCAGCGTCAACGCCGCCGTCGACGCCTTTTTCCTCGACGGCTTTTCGCCGGCCAAGAACCCAGAACTATGGTCACCACCACTGTGCAAGGCGCTGGCCAGGCTGTCCTCCGAAGGCACGACATTGGCCACCTGGTGTGTTGCCGGGCAGGTGCGTCAGGCGCTGAGCGAGGCCGAGTTCGACCTGAAAAAACGCCCGGGCTTCGCCGCCAAGTGGCAGATGCTGACCGGCCGTTTCCGCTCGCGCCGACCGAACCGCCACCCGGCGCCGAGCGAGCGCCGGGCCATCATCATCGGCGCCGGCATCGCCGGCAGCGCCACGGCCTACGCCCTGGCCGCCGCCGGCTGGCAGGTCACCGTCCTCGAACAGGCCGCGACACCGGCCAGCGGCGCTTCCAGCAACCTGGCCGGGATGCTGCGTCCGCTGCCCAGCGTCGACGACAACCGCATCTCCCGGCTGACCCGGGCCGGGTTCCTGGCCAGCCGCGCCTTGCTGGCCGCCCTCCCCGCCGCCCGCTGGTCGCCCTGCGGGGTGCTGCACCTCGGGCGCGATACCGAACATCTGGCACAGCAGCGCAAGGCCGTCGAACAACTCGCTCTGCCGCCCGAATTGCTGCAATTCGTCGACCGGGAAAAAGCCGGCGAACTAGCCGGTCGACCGCTCGCTATCGGTGGCTGGTGGTTCCCGCAAGGCGGCTGGGTGCAACCGCCCTCGGTCTGCCGCGCTGCGCTGGCCGCCTTTCCGCAGCGCATCACCCTGCGCTGCAACACCCCGGTCGAAAGCATCGCCAGAAGCGGCGACCACTGGCAGGCCCTCGGCCGAGCCGGCGAAATCCTCGCCGCAGCACCGGTTCTGATCATGGCCAGCGGCGCCACCGCCACCCGCTTTGCCCAATTTTCCTGGCTGCCGCAACGCCCGGCCCGCGGCCAGGTCAGCCACCTGCCGGCCGATGCGACCCCGCCGCTCGATATCGTCGTCTGCCGCCAGGGCGGCTATGCCATGCCCGAGGTCGACGGACTGCGCCTGATCGGCGCCACCAGCCAGCTCAATGATGCCGATCCGGCCGAGCGCCTGGCCGACCATATCGAGAATCTGGACAAGCTCGAATTCAACCTGCCCGGCTTCGGTCAGGCCATCGACCCGGCTACCCTGCGCGGCCGCGTCGGTTTTCGGCCGATGTCGCCGGATCGCCTGCCGATCGTCGGCCCGCTGCCCGACCCCGGTTTTTCCGGCACGCCACGCCTGCACGCCCTGCCCCGCCAGTCCGGCCTGTGGTGCGTGCTGGGATTCGGGGCGCGCGGCATCGTCTGGTCGGCCCTGATGGCCGATCTGTTGCTGAGTCAGTTGGAGGGCGAGCCCCTGCCGCTCGAAAACGATCTGGTCGACGCCCTCGACCCGGGGCGTTTTCTGCTCGGCAACGAGCCCGCCGCCAATAGTTTTGAGCCAATAAGCTAATGCGGATTGCTTCTAAGCCGCCCGGCGAGGCAATGCTAAGATCATCGCGCTTACGTTAACGTCAACCTTCGAGGAGTGAGAACAATGAAAATCGAAACCCTGGCCGTCCATGCCGGCTATTCCCCCGACCCGACCACCAAGGCGGTCGCCGTGCCGATCTACCAGACGACGTCCTACGCTTTCGACAGCACCCAGCACGGGGCCGACTTGTTCGATCTGAAGGTCGCCGGCAACATCTACACGCGCATCATGAACCCGACCCAGGATGTGCTGGAAAAGCGCATCGCCGCGATGGAAGGCGGCATCGCCGGCCTCGCCCTGGCTTCCGGCCAGGCCGCCATCACCTACGCCATCCAGACCATTGCCGAAGCCGGCGACAACATCGTTTCGGCCGCCACCCTGTACGGCGGCACCTATAACCTGTTCGCCCACACCTTCCCGCAATACGGCATCGACGTCCGTTTTGCCGATTACCGCGACCCCGACGCTTTCGAGAAGCTGATCGATGCCAAGACCAAGGCCATCTATTGCGAATCCGTCGGCAACCCGCTGGGCAACATTACCGACTTCGAAAAGCTGGCCGAGATCGCCCACCGCCACGGCGTACCGCTGATCGTCGACAACACCGTACCGTCGCCCTACCTGACCCGACCGATCGAGCACGGCGCCGATATCGTCGTTCATTCGCTGACCAAGTACATCGGCGGCCATGGCAATTCGATTGGCGGCATCATCGTCGATAGCGGCAAGTTCCCGTGGGCCGAACACAAGCAGAAATTCAAGCGCCTCAACGAGCCGGACGTTTCCTACCACGGCGTCGTCTACACCGAAGCCCTCGGCCCCGCCGCCTTCATCGGCCGCGCCCGCGTCGTGCCGCTGCGCAACATGGGCGCCGCGATCAGCCCGTTCAACGCCTTCCTGATCCTGCAGGGCTGCGAAACGCTGGCCCTGCGCATGGACCGCATCTGTGACAACACCCTGGCCGTGGCCAAGTTCCTGCAAAAGCACCCGAAGGTGAACTGGGTCAACTACGCCGGCCTGCCCGACCACAAGGACCACGCGCTGGTCCAGAAATACATGGGCGGCAAGGCGTCCGGCATCCTGACCTTCGGCGTCAAGGGCGGTCTGGAAGGGGGCGGCAAGTTCCAGGACGCGCTGCAGTTGTTCACCCGCCTGGTCAATATCGGCGACGCCAAGTCGCTGGCCTGCCACCCGGCCTCGACGACCCACCGCCAACTCTCCCCGGCCGAACTGGTCAAGGCCGGCGTCTCGGAAGACATGATCCGCTTGTCGGTCGGTATTGAGCACATCGACGACCTGCTGGCTGACCTGGAGCAGGCCCTGAACGCGGCTTGAGCGAGAAAACTCCGAATTCACCAACCCGGCCCGGTGCCGGGTTTTTTATGCCTTTGTCATCGCTAAATTTCACCAATAAGCAATCAATTCAACAATTTATAAAACGCCGCAAGCGAAGCAACGAATTCACTAATTAAAGAACAAATTATTGATCTGGATCAGAAGTTCGCTTTTTCCATCCCCAGAGAATAGCGCCCGACAACGTCGGAGATGCGTCTCACGACGGCAAATAATTACATAACCCAAAAGGAAAAGCGCAATGCAACAACCCATCAACGAAACCAAAATCGTCATGTCCGATCCGACCGCGCTTGGCGTCTTCGGGCTGGCCATGGTTACCTTTGTCGCCGCTTCGGCCAAGATGGGCTGGACCAGCGGCGTCGCCTACATCATTCCCTGGGCCCTGTTCCTCGGTTCCGCCGCCCAGATCTGGGCCTCGATGGTGGATTTCAAGAAAAACAATTATTTCGGCTCCATCGTCCTCGGTGCCTACGGCCTGTTCTGGATCGCCGTCGCCATGCACTGGGCGATCAGCCTGGGCTGGCTCGGCGCCATCGGCGACAAGGCCGATCCGAAGCAACTGGCCTTTGCCTGTATCGGTTACTTCATTTTCTCGATCTTCATCATGATCGCCGCCTTTGAAGCCAACAAGGTATTTGCCGCCATCCTGGTGCTGATCAACGTGCTGCTGCCGTCGCTGGCCTTGTCCATCCTCGGCATCAATGCACCGCTGTTCGGCGCCCTGGCCGCCTGGTCGGAACTGGGAATTTCGCTGCTCGGCTTCTATGCCGCCGGCGCCGTCTTCCTCAACAATTTCTTCGGCCGCACCGTGCTCTCGCTCGGCGCCCCCCTCGGCCTGATCGCCAAGGGCCCCGCTCCGGCAAGCAAGCCGCAAATCGTCAAGGTCGCCGCCTGAGTTTCTGGCAGCACGCAGCACGGAAAGGCCGCCGCAAGGCGGCCTTTTTATTGGCGCTTACTCCACTTCCTCGACCATCAGCCAGATAGCACGGTTATCCCGGGCATCGCTGGTCGATAAGGTAAGTGCCCCGCCCTGCTGGCCGGTGGCCTGACGACCGCCGCCGCCCAACTCGATCCATTCGCCGAGTCGGCCGACCACCGTGGTCGACAAGCGTTGCGTATTGATGGCGGCGCGTCCGTAGTTGTCCATGCTGTCCGCCTGCTGGCTGATCTCCAGCGTTACCCGCTGGCCATTGAGGCGCGGCACGGCATAGAAGCCGCGCCCGACATCGCGATAGACCACCGTTTCATTGACCACGGCGCCCCCCGGGCCGATGATCATCTGCCGCATCGGGAGCGGCAGCGAGCGTCCGATCTGGATCAAGGCCTGGCCGCCTTCGACCGTCTGCACCATCTGCGCGGCGCTTTCGCCGCGTACGCTCTTGCTATCCCAGACCCGCGCCTCGGCCGAGGAACGTCGGCTACTGCCGAGAACCACCTGACCACTGGCTTCGGCTCCGCGCGCGCTGTCCTCGGCCTGACGGTTCTGCGAAATACGGATGATCAGCCGCCGGGTCGGCGTATCGATGGCGGCCAGGGCTCGCTTGATATCGGCCCGATTGCGCGGCGAAGTTTTCAGGAAAAGCTGGTTATTCATCCCGGTCAGCGTACCGCCCGGCTCGACCAGCGGCAGCAGCGCCGGCAGGACCTGCTCGAGGGTCTTGCTCTTCAGCTCGATGATTTCCAGTTGCTGCGCCCAGACCGGCACCTGGAAGAACAGCAGGACAATCAAGAGGAAACGGCTCATCGGGAATCCTTTCCCAGCGGGTTAGCCCTGGCACAGGGCAATGCGATGGCAGTTGGCGAGATCGGCGGCGACCGCGGCGACGATGCCGGGATCGGCTCGTCCGAGAGCGGCCCGTTCCTGCAGGATGGCCAGGATCTGAGCGGGCGCCATCGGCTTGCGGTAGGGCCGCTCCTGGGCCAACGCCTGGAAGATATCGGCGACATTGATAAGGCGGGCTTCGAGCGGCAAATCAATTCCGCCGAGATGGAAGGGGTAGCCGTGACCGTCCGGTGTCTCGTGATGGTACGCGGCCCATTGCGCGATTTCCGCGATCGCCGGCAAGCGTTTGAGGACCTGCAGCGTGCCATAACTATGGCTTTTCATGATATCGAACTCGTGCGGCGTCAGGGCATTCGGCCCTTCGATGATCTCATCGGGAATCTGCAGTTTGCCGATGTCGTGCAGCAGGCCAGCCACTTCGATCTTTTCGCAGGTAACTGCCGGCAGGCCGAGCCGTTCGGCGAGATGGCGGGCCAGGCGCGAAACGCCGCGCGAGTGGCGCTCGGTGTAGGGCGACTTGGCATCGATGATGCGCGCAAAAATCTCGGCGCACTGCTTGAACTCGGTCCAGCCGATCGTCCGCAACTGGCCGTAGGACTCCATGTCGCGCTGGTACTGTTGCACCCAGTCGGGCTGTAGCGCCAGCCAGAAGGCTTCGCCTTCCGACATTTTTTCAAAGGCAACCAGCAACGCCGGCGAAAACAGGCGCCCGCTTTCGGCGGCCAGGCGCGCCCGGATTTCGTCGGCATGCGACAACACCGTCTGGTCGGCGTGAAAAGGCGCCGCCAGTACGTCGATGCGGTCGGTGAGAAAGATCAGGTTGGCGAGGCGCGCCGTAGGGCCGGGCAGCTTTTGCGTTTCCAGCCACGCCCAGCGGCTATGGTGATAGCGGATGATTTTCGCCAGATGTGCCAGCGGCGGAAAATCGACCAACAGGTCATGACCACAGCGACAATGCTCATCGGCCCCCGACCATTCGAGATCAACCACCAGGCGATGGTGAATGCGTGTCGAGGAAACCCCGCAGTCATGCAGCAGACCGGCGTCGTAAAGCAGCACTTGCTCGGCCTCCGGCCACGCCATCCGCCGCGCCATCTCGCGGGCCAGCATACCGACCCGCCGGCCGTGCAGGACATCGTCCACCCCGACCAGATCGACGGTATGAGCGATGGTAATAACCAGTTGCCGGAGGTCAATGGTCAAATCATCGGGAAGCAGCGGGGCGCTCATGGCGATCAACTCACATTGTGCGGCAGGGTGAGATATTCCCTGGAGTTCATTTCGGTCAGACGGCTCACTGTACGCGCAAATTCCCCGGCCTGGGTGCCTTCGGTGTACAGCTCTTCCGGATGGCAATCGGCGGTGGCGATCAACTTCACCCGATGATCGTAGAAAACATCGACCAGCCAGGTCAAGCGGCGGGCTTCGGAGGCCTGGTGCTGCGTCAGCTTCGGAATATGCGAGAGCAGCACGGTGTGATAGGCGCGGGCAATTTCCAGATAGTCGTTCTGCGAACGCGGACCGCCGCACAGGGTACGGAAATCGAACCAGATGACGCCATGGCCGCGGCGCAGCGTCTCGACCTGCCGGCCAAGAACGTCGATGTGCCCACCCTTCTTGCCCTCCTCGCCGGCCACCATGCGGAAGTAGTCGAGCATTTTCTTCTCGGCCGCGGCATCGGCCGGGCTGTGGTAGATCTCGACCTGTTCCAGGGCCCGCAGACGGTAATCGACGCCAGCATCGACCTCGAAGACGTCGAGATGCTTTTGCAGCAAGGCGATGGTCGGTAGGAAGCTTTCCCGGTGCAGGCCGTTCGGATAGAGCTTCTCCGGCGGATAGTTCGAGGTCATGACGACGATCACCCCATTGGCGAACAGGCCGTCCATCAGGCGACCGAGGATCATCGCGTCGGCAATGTCGGAAACATGAAACTCGTCGAAGCAAAGCAGGCGAACTTCGTGGGCGATATGTTCGGCCAGTTTCAACATGGGATCCGCCTCGCCCTTGTACTGCTCGAGATCGCGATGGATCTGCTGCATGAACGCGTGGAAGTGGATACGCCGCTTGCGCCGGTAAGGCACGGAATCGTAGAAGCAATCCATCAGGAAGCTCTTGCCGCGGCCGACGCCGCCCCAGAAATACACGCCCTGGGGCGGTTTGGGGGGATTGAGCAAGCGCTTGAAGGTGCTGCTCCGGTTGACCTTGAAGGAAAGCAGATTGGTATACAGCTCCTGCAGGGCCATGGCTGCCGTCATCTGGGCAGTATCGGCGGTGTAGCCACGGGCGGCGAGCAGGTTATTGTAGGCGTCGAGCATGCCCTGCGCGGCGACGTTCAATTTTTTATGGGGCATGGGGATTGGGCTCTGGGGTAAAAACGTATTCTGCCAAAGAATACCGCTGGGTTCAGTGGAAATGAAAAGGCGGGTGCGTTACCGCAACCCGCCTTTTGGCCAGCAGTCTATCGGTTACTTAGAAGTGCAGCGAACGCTTGTCGCAAGCCAGGGCGGCTTCGTGCACGATTTCCGACAGGGTCGGGTGAGCGTGGCAGATGCGGCCGAGGTCTTCGGAAGCGCCGGCGAACTCCATGGTCACCACGGCTTCGGCGATCAGTTCGGAAGCATTGTTGCCAATGATGTGCACGCCGAGGATACGGTCGGTCTTGGCATCGGCCAGGACCTTGACGAAGCCGCTCGCGTCGCCGTGGCCAAGCGCCCGGCCGCTGGCCATGAACGGCACCTTGCCCGGCTTGTAGGCGATGCCTTCGGCCTTGAGCTGCTGCTCGGTCTTGCCGACCCAGGCGATTTCCGGGTGGGTGTAAACCACGCCCGGAATGGTGTTGAAGTCGCAATGGCCAGACTGACCGGCGATCAGTTCGGCGACCATGACGCCTTCTTCGGAAGCCTTGTGCGCCAGCATCGGGCCGCGCACGACATCACCGACCGCCCAGACGTTCGGCAGGTTGGTCTGGCAATGACCATTGACCTCGACCTGGCCGCGCTCGTTGATCTTCAGGCCGACGGCATCGCCGTTCAGGCCATCGGTGTTCGGGATGCGGCCCACCGAGACGATCAGCTTGTCGCATTCCAGCTTCTTGGCGCCGTCCTTGTCTTCGTAATCGACCGTGACGCCCTTCTTGCCGACGGCAACCTTGCTGATCTTGACGCCGGTGGTGATCTTCAGTCCCTGCTTGGTAAACAGCTTGAGGGCTTCCTTGGCGATGTCCTGGTCAGCGAAGGGCATGAAATCGGGCATGGCTTCGAGGACCGTGACGTCGGTACCGAGACGACGCCAGACCGAGCCCATTTCCAGGCCGATGACGCCGGCGCCGATGACGCCCAGACGCTTCGGAGCAGCATCGAAATCGAGTGCACCGACGTTGTCGCAGATAATCTTGTTGTCGACCGGCACACCGTCCAGGTGACGCGGCTTGGAACCGGTGGCGATGATGACGTGCTTAGCCAGCACTTCCTCGGCGCCGACCTTGACCTTGTACAGCTCGCCTTCCTTGCCGGCAAAGCTGGCCAAGCCGTTGAGGCCGGTGACCTTGTTCTTCTTGAACAGACCCTTGATGCCACCGGTCAGCTGGGTGACGATGGTGTTCTTGCGGCCAACCATGGTCGGCACGTCGATCGCCACGCCCTTGGCGGAAATACCGTGCATGGCGAAGGAATGATTGGCTTCTTCATAGAGTTCGGAAGAGCGCAGCAGGGCCTTAGAGGGGATGCAGCCCACGTTCAGGCAGGTACCGCCGAGGCGCGGTTCGCCTTTCGGGTCGGCATAGGCATTGGCTTCGGCACAAGCCGTGTTGAAACCGAGTTGGGCAGCGCGAATGGCAGCCACATAGCCGCCGGGACCACCACCGATGACGAGTACGTCGAATTGCTTGGACATGTAAAACTCCGGATAGGATCGAGATATTAGGATCGAGGATCGAGTAAAAACCCGGGGGTTCCGCTCAATCCTCGGCAACCAAGCAACTCAATCCTGATTAAAGATTGAGGATCAAGTGAAACCCCGGGGTTCCACTCGATCCTAGGCAACTAGGCAACTCGATCCTGAATTACACCCCGAGCAGCAGGCGCGACGGATCTTCCAGGGCTTCCTTCATGGTCACCAGACCGAGGACGGCTTCGCGGCCGTCGATGATGCGGTGGTCGTAGGACATGGCCAGATAGTTCATCGGACGCACGACGACCGGATTGCGGCGGATTGATGATCGGGGTGGACATCATCGAACCGAAGATGCCGCCATTCGAGATCGAGAAGGTACCGCCGGTCAGGTCTTCGATGGTCAGCTTGCCATCCTTGGCCTTGGCACCGAATTCGGCAATCTTCTTTTCGATTTCGGCGATCGACAGTTGGTCGGCATTGCGGATGATCGGCACGACCAGGCCGCGCGGCGAACCGACGGCGATACCGATGTCGATGTAGCCGTGGTAGACGATGTCGTTGCCATCAACCGAGGCGTTCAGCACCGGGAACTTCTGCAGGGCGGCACAAGCGGCCTTGACGAAGAAACCCATGAAGCCGAGGCGAACGCCGTGGGCCTTTTCGAACTTCTCGCCATACTGCTTGCGCAGCGCCATCATCGGGCCCATGTTCACTTCGTTGAACGTGGTCAGGATAGCGTTGGTCTGCTGCGATTGCAGCAGGCGCTCGGCAATGCGGGCGCGCAGGCGGGACATCGGCACGCGTTGTTCGGTGCGATCGCCGAGGGCGACCTCGACCGGCGGCGTTGGCAGGGCAACCTTGGCGGCAGCCGGAGCGACCACCGGGCCGGCCTTCGGCGTGGCAGCGACAGCGTCTTCCTTGGTGACACGACCACCGCGACCAGAACCGGCGACGTCAGCGGCAGCGATGCCCTTTTCGTCAAGAATCTTGCGAGCCGACGGGCTGGCCGTACCGGCCGGAGCAGCGGCAGCAGCCGGGGCCGGGGCGGCGGCCGGAGCGGCAGCCTTCGGTGCTTCGGCCGCCGGGGCGGCAGCGCCGGCCTTGGCTTCGGTGTCGATGCGGGCAATCAGTTCGCCGGAGACAACGGTTTCGCCGTCGGCCTTGACGATTTCGACGAGCACGCCGGCACCCGGCGACGGGACTTCGAGAACGACCTTGTCGGTTTCGATATCGATCAGGATTTCATCGCGGGCAACCGCGTCGCCGATCTTCTTTTTCCAGGAAGCGAGCGTGCCTTCGGCAACGGACTCGGAAAGCTGGGGAACTTGGACTTCAATAATGCTCATGGTGACTCCACTCTGCTTTAGTTATTAGTACTCGATCTTGCCCAGCGCGGACTCGATCAGTGCTTTTTGTTGCTCGTTGTGCTTCGCCAGGTAACCGACGGCTGGCGACGGCGAGGCCGGACGGGCGACCAGCAGCAATTTCTGTTTGGCAGCCAGGCCGCTATCCAGGTGATGACGCGAGGCAAACCAGTACCAGGCACCTTGATTACGCGGCTCTTCCTGGGTCCACACAACTTCGGTGGCCTTCGGATACTTGGCCAGTTCCTTCTCGAGAGACTCTTTCGGGAAGGGGTACAACTGCTCGATACGGACGATGGCGATATCGCTGATCTTCTTCTCGCGACGAGCCGCCACCAGGTCGTAATAGACCTTGCCGGAGCAAAGCAGAACACGTTTGACCTTCTTCGCATCGAGCTTGTCGACTTCGCCGATGACGCGCTGGAATTCGCCGTTCGCCAGATCTTCCATGGACGAAGCGGCATCCTTGTGGCGCAGCAGCGACTTCGGCGTCATCACAACCAGCGGCTTACGCTGCATGCGAACGGCCTGCCGGCGCAGCATGTGGAAAACCTGGGCGGCATTGGACGGCACGCAGACTTCCATGTTCATTTCGGCGCAGGCCTGCATGTAGCGTTCGAGGCGGGCCGAAGAGTGCTCCGGACCCTGACCTTCGTAACCGTGCGGCAGCAGCATGACCAGACCGCAGGCCCGGCCCCACTTGGCTTCACCGGAAGAGATGAACTGGTCAATCACCACCTGGGCGCCGTTCGCGAAGTCGCCGAACTGACCTTCCCAGACCACCAGCTCGTACGGGTTGGCGGTGGCGTAGCCGTAATCGAAGGCAAGCACGGCTTCTTCGGACAACACCGAGTCGTAGCACTGGAAGCCGGCCTGCTTTTCCTGCAGGTTCTTCAGCGGGTAATAGGTCCCTTCGTCCCAGTTCTCGCGATTCTGGTCGTGGAAGGCGGCATGGCGGTGGAAGAAGGTGCCGCGACCGACGTCTTCACCGGAAATGCGCACACCGTAACCGGAAACCAGCAGCGAGGCGTAAGCCAGATTCTCGGCCATACCCCAGTCGACCGGCAGCTTGCCTTCGCCCATGGCGGCGCGATCTTCGGCAATTTTCTTGACCCGGGAATGGAGCGCGAAACCTTCCGGGAAGTTGGTCAGGCGTTGCGACAAGCGCTGCAGTTCCTTCATCGGTACCGTGGTATCGCAGGTCTCGATGTAGCTCTTGGTCAGGAACGGCGTCCAGTCGATCATGTTCGGATGCTTGTAGCCGGCCAGAACCGGGTTGTACAGCAACTCACCCTTGTCCAGATGCTCGCGGTATTCCTTGATCATGGTGTCCGGACCATCGGCCGGCAACACGCCTTCGGCGATCAGCTTGTCGCCGTAGACCTTGCGCGTTCCCGGATGCTGGGCAACCTTCTTGTACATCAGCGGCTGGGTGACCATCGGCTCGTCCTGCTCGTTGTGGCCGAGCTTGCGGAAACAGATGATGTCGATCACGACGTCTTTCTTGTACTGCTGGCGGAACTCGACAGCCAACTGGGTGACCAGCGCCACGGCTTCCGGATCGTCACCATTGACGTGGAAGATCGGCGCATCGGCCATCTTGAAGATGTCGGTGCAGTAGTGGCCGGAACGATAGTCGCGCGGATCGCTGGTGGTGAAGCCGATCTGGTTGTTCACCACGATATGCAGCGTGCCGCCCGTGCCGTAGCCGCGGGTCTGGGCGAAATTGAGCATTTCCTGGTTGACGCCCTGGCCGGCCACGGCCGAGTCGCCGTGAATGATGACCGGCAGGACCTTGGACTTGCTGCCTTCGCCACGGCGAACCTGGCGGGCATAAACCGAGCCTTCGACCACCGGATTGACGATTTCCAGGTGCGACGGATTGAAGGCCAGCGTCAGGTGGCACGGCCCGGTCGAGGTCGAGACGTCGGACGAGAAGCCCATGTGGTACTTGACGTCACCGGCCGACAGGTCGCTCTTCTTCTTGCCCTCGAATTCGGAGAACAGCATGGACGGGGCCTTGCCCAGCGTATTGACCAGCACGTTCAGACGGCCGCGGTGGGCCATGCCGATGACGATTTCGTCGACGCCAAGATTGCCGCCGGCGCGGATGGTTTCATCCATGGCGACGATCAGCGACTCGCCACCTTCGAGCGAGAAACGCTTCTGGCCGACGTACTTGGTGTGCAGGTAGCGTTCCAGGGTTTCGGCGGCGGTCAGGCGCTCGAGAATGCGCTTCTTCTGATCGGCGTTATAGGTCGGGCGCGAGCGGATGGTTTCCAGGCGATCCTGCAACCAACGCTTCTCTTCGTACTCGGTCATGTACATGTACTCGACACCGACTGAACCGCAGTAAGTCTGCTTCAGGGTCTCGAGAATATCGCCGAGCTTGGCCTGCTCCGGCAGCCCTTTCAGGGAGCCGACGCTGAAGGTCTGGTTGAGGTCGGCATCGGAGAAGCCGTAGAAACCCAGTTCCAGCTCGTCAATCTTCGGCCGGGCAACGCGCTTGAGCGGATCAAGGTCGGCCCAGCGAGTGCCGATCGAGCGATAGGCAGTGACCAGTTGGCCGACCGCCGATTGCTTCTTGTTGTCGCCGCTGGCCGCCGGGGCCGGACGGAAACCGCCGTCCTTGCCCAGTTCGGCGAAGGCCGCGATAACCGGCGCGTGCGCCACATCACGTGCGACAAAGCCCGGCATCTGGGCCAGGCGGTCGAAATAATCACGCCACTCTGCCGGTACGGCGGTCGGATTATCGAGATAGTTTTCGTACAGCTCTTCCACGAACGGCGCATTGCCGCCGAAGAACATTGTGCTGTCGAACAGTTGATTCATCGTAGTCATAGGCGTCCCCTTGAGGGTATTGTCTTTCTCTGTAGCTGCGGGCAGCAAGACCTGTCGGCCCTGCGGGTAAAAAAAGGGCGGCCACCCGGCCGCCCGATTTCAATTTTAGCCGCGTTGAGCCAGCGGTACGACATCGCGCTTGGCGGCGCCGATGTACAACTGACGCGGACGACCGATCTTGTATTCCGGATCGGTGATCATTTCTTCCCACTGCGTCATCCAGCCGACCGTGCGGGCCAGCGCGAAGATACAGGTGAACATTTCGGTCGGGATGCCTACGGATCTTCCAGGGCGATCTTTTCCAGTTCCATCGCCAGCTTGAACAGGCGGTCGTTTTCCAGGCCCAGTTCGGACAGCACATCGAAGCAGACCTTGCGCATCAGCTTGGCACGCGGGTCGAAGTTCTTGTAGACGCGGTGACCGAAGCCCATCAGCTTGAAGGAGTCGTTCTTGTCCTTGGCGCGGTTGATGTATTCGCCAACGCGGGAAACATCGCCAATCTGCTCCAGCATCTGCAGACAGGCTTCGTTCGCGCCGCCGTGCGCCGGGCCCCACAGACAGGCAATACCGGCAGCGATACAGGCGAATGGGTTGGCGCCCGACGAACCGGCCAGACGCACGGTCGAGGTCGAAGCATTCTGTTCGTGATCGGCGTGCAGCGTGAAGATGGTATCCAGGGCGTTAACCAGAACCGGGTTCGGCTTGTACTTCTCGCACGGGCTACCGAACATCATGCGCATGAAGTTGGCGGTGTAGTCCAGATCGTTGTCCGGGTACATGAACGGTGCGCCGGTGTTGTACTTGTAGGCCATGGCGACGATGGTCGGCAGCTTGGCCACCAGGCGGTTGAAGCTGATGTTACGGTGTTCGACGTCGGAGAAATCCATGGCGTCGTGGTAGAAGGCCGACAGGGCACCAACCACACCGGTCATCACGGCCATCGGGTGGGCATCGCGACGGAAGCCGGAGTAGAACTTGGTGAGTTGCTCGTGCACCATCGTATGCTTCTTGATGGTGGATTCGAACGTGGTCTTTTGCTGCGCATTCGGCAACTCGCCGTTCTTCAGCAAGTAAGTCACTTCGAGGAAGTTGCAGTTTTCAGCCAACTGCTCGATCGGATAACCGCGATACAGCAACTCGCCCTTGTCACCGTCGATGAAGGTGATCTTGGATTTGCAGCTAGCGGTCGACAGAAAACCGGAGTCGTAGGTAAACAAGCCGGTCTTGGCGCCCAGCGTACGAATATCGACGCAGTCGTTGCCGTGCGTCGGGGACATGATCGGGAAATCGACGGGAGCCTGTCCATCGATTGTCAAAGTTGCCTTGCGTTCGGTTGTCATGGTTTTTTCCCTGTTCAGGTGTTGGAGGTCACTGCACTGCCAAAAAAGCGGTCAACATTCCGAAGATAAAATGTAAACCTTACTCAACTCTTACGAAGCAGCGTCACAATCGACGCCAGTCGGGGATCATCGATCTCTGCTCGACCATTGATCAGGTCCCAGAGATCGTGATCCTCCATATCGGCAAGTTCCACAAACGCCTGTTGCTGCTCGTCGTTCAACTTGTCGAACTCGCCACCATCGAGAAAACGCGTCAGCGTGATGTCGAGTTCGAGAAGCGCGCGACGGATACAGCGCCAGCGCAGGCGTTCGTAGTTTGCTCTATCCATCAGACGGCGCGACGGACCATCATGTCCTTGATCTTGCCGATGGCCTTGGTCGGATTCAGACCCTTCGGACATACGTCAACGCAGTTCATGATGGTGTGGCAACGGAACAGACGGTACGGGTCCTCGAGGTTGTCGAGGCGCTCGTTGGTTGCCTGGTCGCGGGTGTCGGCGATGAAGCGGTAAGCAGCCAGCAGGCCGGCCGGGCCGACGAACTTGTCCGGGTTCCACCAGAACGACGGGCAGGACGTGGAGCAGCAGGCGCACAGGATGCACTCGTACAGACCGTTCAGCTCTTCGCGATCTTCCGGCGACTGCAGGCGTTCGCGTTCGGGCGGCGGATCGTTGTTGATCAGGTAGGGCTTGATCGAGTGGTACTGCTTGAAGAACTGGGTCATGTCGACGATCAGGTCGCGAATGACCGGCAGACCGGGCAGCGGACGCAGCACGATGGGCTGCTTCAGGCTGTCGATATCGGTCAGGCAGGCCAGACCGTTCTTGCCGTTGATGTTCATGGCATCGGAACCGCAGACGCCTTCACGGCAGGAACGACGATAGGAAATCGCGTCATCCTTGGCCTTGAGCTTGGTCAGTGCGTCGAGCAGCTTGCGATCGGTCGGCTCAAGCTCAATCGAGATGTCCTGCATGTAGGGCGCGTCGTCCTTATCCGGATCGTAGCGATAGATACTGAATTGAACCATGCGTTTGCTCATTCTGGACTCCAATTAGTACGAGCGCGTCTTGAGCGCTACCGGCTCGACGGTCAGGGGTTGCATGTTGACCGGCTTGTAGCTGATCGAATTATCCACCGGCGAGAACAGGGTATGCTTGAGCCACACTGCGTCGTTACGGCCGTTCGGGAACTCGGCCGTATCCGGCGCATCGTCGCGCACGTGGGCGCCGCGGGATTCCTTGCGGGCTTCGGCGGAAATCATCGTGGCCTTGGCGACTTCGATCAGGTTTTCCATCTCGAGCGCTTCGGTCCGGGCCGTGTTCCAGGCCTTCGACTTGTCCTTGATTTCCAGGTTGCGCGCGGCCTTTTCGACTTCAAGAATTTTGCTGACACCTTCCTTGAGCATGTCGCTGAAACGGAACACGCCGGCATGGTCCTGCATGGTGCGCTGCATGGCCAGGCGGGTTTCGTGCACATTGGCACCACCCTTGCGATTGTCCAGAGCGCTGATGCGGGCCAGGGTCCGGTCGGCAACATCCTTCGGCAGTTCGCGGTGGGCGCGACCACCCTTGAGATCTTCGACGGCGGAATCACCCGCCGACTTGCCGAAGACCAGCAGGTCGAGCAGCGAGTTGGTACCGAGGCGATTGGCCCCATGCACCGAGGCACAGGCGCATTCGCCACCGGCGTAGAAACCGGGAACAACGGCGCTCATATCGCTGCCTTGCGGCATCACGACACGACCGGAGTAATGGGTCGGAATACCGCCCATCATGTAGTGGCAGGTCGGCACCACCGGCAGCGGCTCCTTCAGGCAATCGACGCCGGCGAACTGCAGGCCGATTTCGTGGATGCCGGGCAGGCGCTTCATGATGGTGGCGGGGTCGAGGTGGGTGATGTCGAGCAGGACATAGTCCTTGTTGACGCCACAGCCGCGGCCTTCCTTGATTTCGGTGGTCATGGCGCGGGAAACCACGTCACGCGACGCCAGATCCTTGGCGTTCGGTGCATAGCGCTCCATGAAGCGTTCCTTGCTGGAGTTCCGCAGGATGCCGCCTTCGCCCCGCACGCCTTCGGTAATCAGCACACCGGCACCGGCCACACCGGTCGGGTGGAACTGCCAGAATTCCATGTCTTCGAGCGGAATACCGGCACGCGCCGCCATGCCCAGGCCGTCACCGGTATTGATGAAGGCATTGGTCGAAGAGTAATAGATACGGCCGGCACCGCCGGTCGCGAAGATGGTGGCACGAGCGTGGAAGATCACGATCTGGCCGGTTTCCATTTCCATGGCGGTGACGCCGAGGACATGACCTTCTTCGTCACGGATCAGATCGAGGGCCATCCATTCAACGAAGAACTGGGTATTGGCCTTGACGTTGCGCTGATACATGGCGTGCAGCATGGCGTGACCGGTACGGTCAGCCGCAGCACAGGAACGACGCACCGGCTTTTCGCCGAAGTTCGACATGTGGCCGCCGAACGGACGCTGATAGATCTTGCCGTCGTCGGTACGGTCGAACGGCATGCCGTAATGTTCGAGCTCGACCACCACTTCGTTGGCCTTGCGACACATGAATTCGATCGCATCCTGGTCGCCGAGCCAGTCAGAACCCTTGACGGTATCGTACATGTGCCACGTCCAGTGATCTTCCTCGGAGTTGCCGAGGGACGCAGCCACACCACCCTGCGCCGCAACAGTGTGCGAGCGGGTCGGAAAAACCTTGGAGAGCACGGCGGTCTTCAGGCCGGCTTCGGACAATTGAATAGCGGAACGCAGACCGGCACCACCGGCGCCAACGATCACCGCATCAAACTTGAGAACAGGAATACTCACGCTTACAGCCTCCAGAGAATCGCAGCAGCCCACGCGGTGTAACCCACCAGCGCGGCAATGGTCAAAACGTGCAAACTCAGGCGCAGGCCGGTCGGCTTGACGTAGTCCATCCAGATATCACGCACACCGATCCAGGCGTGGTAAAAAAGGCTGACAAAGAACAGGAAGGTAAAAAACTTGATGAAACCGAGGGCAAATACCGCCTGCCAGGCTTCGAAGCCAGCCGGCCGAAGGACCAGCAGAACAGCGACGATCAGAACCGAATAGACGGCCATGATGACGGCCGTCGCCCGTTGGGCAATCCAGTCCTTCAAGCCGTAGTGGGCACCGACAAGGATACGGTTAATCACAGCACCACCCCCCAGACAATCAACAACGTCAGCGGAATACTGACCGCCAACACAGCCGCCGCCGACTTACCGGCAGCCTCTTTCTCGATACCGATATGCAGATCGAGAAGCAGGAAACGAATACCTGCGCAGAAGTGATGAACAAAGGCCCAAGTCAAACCTGCCAGAATCACTTTGGCCGGCAAACTGGCAAACACTGCCTTAAACGTGGCGAAGGTATCCGCCGAAGTCAGGCTGGCCGAAAACAGCCAAAGCAAAACCGGGAGAAACAAGAACAGACCGACACCACTGACGCGATGAAGAATCGATACTTTGCCCGGTAGCGGCAACCTAATAGTGGTCAAGTCCAAATTTTTTGGACGCTTCTTGATGGACATTTCTGCCATGGACGTCATCCCTCGCGAAAAGTGTGCGGTTTTCCGCTTTTACGTGGTTTGAAAAGAGCCATAATTATACATTCAAAATTGGCTAAAACGCGCCATCTCCGGCTATTTCAGAGCCAATCAACCAACATCGGCACGCATCAGCCCAGATCGTTCCGATAATAATGCGACCGAGTGGAATACAAACCTCGTCGCCACTCAACCGGCTTGTTGCCGTAGGTATAAGCCGTCCGTTCGACCAGCAACAAAGGTTCGCCGGGCTGCACGCCAAGCAGGCCGGCGCTGTAAGAATCCGCCGCCACCGCCCGCAAATGCTCCTCGGCATGAATCATGCGAACACCATAATCGCTCTCAAAAACACTGTACAAAGAGCGCTCACCACCCCGCAGGTGCTCCAGCGTCAAACCGACAAACGAATCAGCGATCAGGTAGATGTGATCAAGCACCACCGGCTCGCCATTGAAATGCAACAGACGCTCGACGCACACCACCTGACTCCCCACCGGCACGCGCAAAGCGGCTGCCACCTCGGCGCTCGCCGGCATCACGACACAGGACCGCGGATCGCTGACGGCATGCGTCACCAGCCCATCATCCGGCACCAGGCGGAGAAAACGGTAAAAGGAACGCGGATCGCTATGGGTGGCAACAAAGGTTCCCTTACCCTGGCGGCGAACCAGCAAATTTTCCGCGGCCATCTCGTCGATCGCCTTACGCACCGTGCCCTGACTGACGTTAAAACGCGTCGCCAACTCCCCCTCGCTGGGGATGGCATCGCCCGGCCCCCACTCGCCCGCCTCCAGGCTGCGGATCAGGAAATCCTTGATCTGGCGATAGAGTGGACTGAAGGTCGGCGACGGCGAGCGACTGGCGGAGCGAAGGGCATCTCGATTCATGGGGCCAAATTTCAGCACATTTCGAGCCCAGCGTCCACGAAAAGTTGTCTTATATAAGACAGATGATGCAATTGACAGTCCGCGAATGAACTCCTACCATTCTGCTCCTCTCGCGCCCGCTTGAAATTCGAATGGAAAAAGCTGGCACTCGAGCAGACTCGAACAATTTCAATCACGCTGTTTCAAACAGGAGCGACATATGTCCAAAGCCCCCATGCGCGTTGCCATTACCGGTGCCGCCGGTCAGATCGGTTATAGCCTGCTGTTCCGCATCGCCTCCGGCGAAATGCTCGGCAAAGATCAGCCGGTCATCCTTCAGTTGCTCGACCTGCCGCAGGCCCAACAAGCCGTCAAGGGCGTGATGATGGAACTGGAAGATTGCGCCTTCCCGCTGCTCGCCGGCATGGTTGCCACCGATGACCCGAACGTCGCCTTCAAGGATGCCGACGTCTGTTTGCTGGTTGGTGCCCGTCCGCGCACCAAGGGCATGGAACGTGCCGACCTACTGACCGCCAATGGCGCCATCTTCACGGTGCAAGGCAAGGCCATCGCTGAAAACGCCAAGGAAGACGTCAAGGTCCTGGTCGTCGGCAACCCCTGCAACACCAATGCCTTCATCGCCGCTGCCGCCGCCAAAAAGGTCGGTCGCACCAACCCGAACAACTACCATGGCATGCTGCGCCTGGACCACAACCGTGCCCTGTCGCAACTGGCCGGCAAGGCTGGCCGTGACGTTTCCTCCCTGAAGAAGCTGGTCGTCTGGGGTAACCACTCGCCGACGATGTACGCCGACTACCGTTACACCACCTCCAATGGCGACAGCGTCAAGGACCTGATCAACGATCACGCCTGGAACAACGACGTCTTCCTGCCGACCGTCGGCAAGCGCGGCGCCGCCATCATCGAAGCCCGTGGCCTGTCCTCGGCCGCTTCCGCTGCCAACGCCGCCATCGACCACGTGCATGACTGGGTCCTCGGTTCCGACGAATGGGTCACCATGGGTGTGCCTTCCGACGGCTCCTACGGCATCCCGGCCGGCATCGTCTTCGGCTTCCCGTGCGAATGCAAGGATGGCTCCTTCAAGATCATCCAGGGTCTGGAAATCGACGAGTACAGCCGCGAGAAGATCAACTTCACGCTCAAAGAACTGACCGACGAAGCCGAAGCCGTCAAGGACATGCTGTAAGGCTAGCTGTTAGCTGGTAGTTATTAGCTGCTAGCAAAAGCAAGTAAGGGCCGCGGTAAAATACCGCGGCCTTTTTGTTTTTACTCAAACCCCTAACATCTCGATCCTAATAGCTAACAGCCATGCGTCATCCCAAGGTCGTCCTCTTTGCCGGCGAAAAGCCCTTCCCTGTCCTGCCCGCCGTCGACCACTATGCCGGCTCGGAAAAGCTCATGAAGAAGGCGCTGCAGTTGCAGAAGGAACTCGGGCCGATCTTCGACATTACCTGCGATTGCGAAGATGGCGCGCACGCCGGCGCCGAGCGCGAGCATGCCGAGATGGCCGCCGGCCTCATCATGTCGGACGACAACCTGTTCAACCGGGTCGGCGCGCGCATCCATGACATCACGCACGCCCACTGGCAGCGGGATCTGGAAATCCTGGTCGGCATCGCCGGCAGTCGCCTGCCTTTCATTACCCTGCCCAAACCATGCAGCGCCGAAGACGTCCAGATCCAGATCGAGGCCTTGCGCGATGTCGAGCGCGAATTCGGCGTCGAACGCCGGATTCCCGTGCATGTGCTGATCGAAACCCATGGCGCCCTGCGCGAAGTCTGGGAGATCGCCGCCCTGCCCGGTGTCGAGTCGCTGGATTTCGGCCTGATGGATTTCGTTTCCGGCCACCACGGTGCCATTCCCGGCTGCGCCATGAAGAGCCCCGGCCAGTTCGAACACCCGCTGGTGACCCGCGCCAAGTGCGAGATCAGCGCCGCCGCGCTGGCCAATGGCATCGTGCCGGCACACAACGTCACCACCGAATTGAAAGACATCGAATACATCAGGAATGATGCCTTGCGCGCCCGCACCGAGTTCGGCTACCTGCGCATGTGGAGCATCCACCCAAACCAGATCCTGCCCATCATCGAAGCCATGCGCCCGGATTTTTCCGAAGTGCAGGCCGCGACGGAAATCCTGATCGCCGCCCAGGACACCGACTGGGGACCGATCCAGCACGCCGGCAAGCTGCACGACCGGGCTTCCTACCGCTATTACTGGGAGTTGCTCGAACGCGCCCACGTCACGGGCATGGAAATCCCGGCCGAGGCAACGAGCCGTTTCTTTGGCTGACCAGGACAGCGGCAGCAGCCAAATAGAGGAGCTGCCGATTCTCTATCGCGACGAACATATCGTCGTCGTGGACAAACCCGCCGGCCTACTCGTCCATCGCTCGGAAGTCGACCGTCACGAGACGCGCTTCGCCATCCAGATCCTGCGCGACCAGATCGGCCAATGGGTATGGCCGGCCCATCGCCTCGATCGCGGCACTTCCGGCGTCCTGCTTTTTGCCCTGTCGCAGGAAATCGCCAGCCAACTCGGCAAGCAGTTCGAGGCGGGCACCGTCGGCAAGCGCTACCTGGCCGTCGTACGCGGCATTCCACCAGCCGCCGGCAGCATCGACCATCCCCTGACGCGCCAGCGCGAGCGCCACGAATTCGTCGGCGAACGCAGCAGCAACGAGGCGCAAGAAGCCCTGACCCACTATCGCCGACTGGCCGAATGCGAACTGCCATTTGCCGTCGACCGCTACCCGACGAGCCGCTACGCCCTGCTCGAGCTCGATCCGCAAAGCGGGCGCAAGCACCAGTTGCGCCGCCACCTGAAACACATCGCCCACCCGATCATCGGCGATGCCACCCACGGTAAGGGCATCCACAACCGCTTCTTTGCCGAACACTTCGGCTGTCACCGGATGCTGCTGGCCTGCACGCAACTGGATTTCGAGCACCCGGCCGACCGGCGCCGCAGGCAAGTAAAAGTGCCAGTGTCCGGCGAGTTCGCCGCCACACTGGCACTGCTTGACTGGAAACAGCCTCAATAACCGATCGAGGTTTCGAGCGCCTGAAGTCGGCGCATATCGCGTTCGAGATCGACCATGTCCTGACCGAGCGCGTCGCGGGCCGAAACCATACCAAGCGGCGTTCCGTTATCGTCCACCACCGGCACATGGCGGAAGCCGCCTTCGGCCATCAGGTGCAAGGCATAGGCCAGCGGCTTGTCGGCGCGGATGGTCTGCAAGTCACGCACCATGACCTGGGCGAGCTTGGTTTTATCGGGATCAAGACCGGCGGCCAGCACCTTGTTGAGGGCATCGCGCTCGGTAAAGATACCGGCGATCCGCTCCTTTTCAACAACCAGCAGGGCGCCGACTTTTTTCTCGGCCATTAGCTGGCTAGCAGCCCGCACCGTCATCTCCTGGGAAGCCGTGACCAGGCTACGGCCAGCCAGGATATTGGATATCATTCTTTGCGGCATGTTTGTCTCCTTTTTTAATTTGAATGCAACCAGTTAGTGGTCGAAACGGAGCTTACACGCAAATGCTCCGTTGGGTCATTACAGGCTAATGACCACAGCGGGCTGGCAAATGTTCAAACGCCGAAGGAGATTTTGCTCAGGGATTCAGTTCGTACACCACGCGGACGCGGGCATCCGCCTTGCCCAGTTCGACAAAACCGATACCGCCGGGGTGCGAACTGACCCACTTCAATACTTCTTCGCTCGTATTGACGCGCGGCGGCGCCTGCGCCCGCCCGGAAAAGACCTGGCGCGACCAATAGGCATTGACGTCGGAAACATCCTTGCCGACCAGTCCGTAATAAAAGTGGCCACGATCCGGATGTCCATCGACCAGATCAACCGGCTGTGCCTCGACCCCATTGAAAAACTGGCGATAGCGACCAAAAAAGATATTGATGACCTCATTGCGCGTCATGACGGCCACGCCATTGCGCGCATTGACCACGACAACGAGTTCGGCCGTGGCCTCGGCGACCGACAGCGACAGCAGGCAGCAGGCGAGAAGCAGAGAACGGATAAAGTGTTTTCTCATGGCTTTAGAAAACAAAATCCATGCTTATGCTGAAGACATCCATCTTCCCGCGCCAGGCATCCTGCTCCTCGCGAAACGGGAAAATCGAGGCCGGCTCGCCACGAATCCCGTCCCACTGGGCCTTGAGGGCAAGATTGCGGGCAAAATCCCAGCGCGCCCCGAGAATGGTCGTATTCTGATTGGCATGCGACTCGGCCTTGATCACATCAAGTAGCGGATCAAGTACCGGGTTGTTCATCGGCCCCCGCTTTTCGGAACGTATCCAGGAGAAACCGACGTAAGGTGTCACCTGACCGATCCGGTAACCGGCCAGCACGTAGCCGGCCGATGAACTTTCAAAAATCTCGCTACCCTGGGTAATTTTGTTGAGCATGAGCTGCAATTGCCAGGGGCCGCTATCGTAAATCGCTCCCAGCGAATAATAGTGACTGCGCGTATTGGCCGCCGCCAGATAGTCATCCACCTGCCTGATTATTGGCGTCGGCAAAGAACGCGCCGTCAGCAAATCGACAATCGGCATGTTGTGATTGAAGCGGATATTGGCGTAGCTCGCCCGCACCAGCCAGGCGCCGAGCTGGTAGTCGAGATAGCCACCGACCATGGCCGAGCCATCAAGTTTCCATTGCCATTGGCCGTACGGAATTTTCCCCTCCGAAATACCGTAATAGACCTTGCCGCGCACCACGTTGTCGCCGACCGGCAGCGTCAACGAGGCGTCGGCACCGTTGATGCTGTAAAAGGGCAAATACCAGAAAAAGTCGCCGGGCGGCCGGACCGGCAAATAGGAATACCCCACCTGGCGCGAATCCGCCATCATGAAAAACTCGGTGCCCAGGCGACCGGCCCGCAAGCTCAACTGCGGCGTCGGGTCGTATTTCAGGTAGGCCCAGGAAATTTCCGGGGTATAAGTCTTGTCGTAGCGGTAACGGCTGACCGCCTGCACGACCGCCTCCAGCTCGGGATTGAGCCGCCAGTTGGCCTGCAGACCAAGGATACTGTCCACCTTGGCATCCCAACGATCGACGGCACCGCGCGGCTGGGAAAGATCGCGCACGAACTCGACATCCCGGGAGGTCGTGCGAACCGCACCAAGCGTGCCGAAACCGTTAAGGCTCAGATTGGACGTTTCTTCGGCCCCGACCTGGCCGCCCAGCAGGAGCAACACGAGCAGGACGCGCCATTTTCCGCCGATCAGGCGGGCCAAGCTGTTCAGGCTGTCTGATCGCATTTATTCTTATCCATGATGATGTTCTCCCCCCGAAGGGCATCACTATATAACATCATCATTTATCTCGAATACACCGGAATAGGCGACGCATGACGCAGGCTCGACCGGGGCAAGAAAAACCCGGCCTTGGCTTGCCGGGTTGGTTTTGACGATAACTGCCGGAGCCTCATAAAGCGTCGGGAAGGGCCACTTTCTGATCGATACTGAACTGGTAATCCTTGAAGATATGTTCAGTGGAAAGAATCTGGTAGCTGCCGTCGGCCAGCTTATGGGTCGTATCTTTCAGGCGGTAAGTCAATTGACCGCAGGTCCACAAATCGAAATTGCGCATATGGGTACACAGACAGGTCTTGTCCTGCACCGAAATCTTGCGTGCCTCCGGATGGGCCAGCACTTCGCGGTTGTAGGCGGTGACGTAGGCGCACTTACCGTTGGCGTCGAGCAGGTAGCCGTAAGCTTCGCAATTCGGACGGATGCCATCGCCGATCGCCGGGCTGCCCTTGAGCATGCGCATCGGGTAGCCGGTCGGGGAAATCTGATTGACTTCGATATCGTCTTCAGTCGCCCGGAAATATTCCTGCTGGACTTTTTCCGGCAGGCCGCACTCCTTGGCGACGGTGAAACGGGTCGCCACCTGTACGGCAGCGGCGCCGGCCTCGAGGAACTGCGCCGCATCGGTACCGGTGAAGATGCCACCGGCCGGGATGACCGGAATTTCGAGATGTTCGTTCTTCAGGAAGTGCATGACCTCGGCGACGATGGTCGCCAGGTCGTACTGCGCCCAATCCATGCCGAAGCCAAGGTGACCGCCGGCCAGCGGGCCTTCGACCACGACGTAGTCGGGCAGCCGATGGGTCCGTGCGGTCTTCTTCAGGAACAGTTGCAGGGCGCGCACCGAGGAGACGATGATGCCCAGTTTGACATCGCGGAAACGCGGGTGGTCCTCGATCAAGGCAAAGGAGCCGAGATGCAGGCCGGCAGCCAGCGTAATGCCGTCGATGCCGGCATCGAGCGCGGCGGTCATGCGGACCTTGAGCGTCTCTTTCGGCGCATTCATGGTCAGCTTTTCCATGCAGTTCACGAAGATCAGGCCGGAGCCTTGCTTCCGCTCCATGGTCCCGGCGACGTGCAGGCGGGTCGCTTCGGCAATCTTGCCGAGATCGAACTTGACCGCCGACTTGTCTTCGTTGGCGGCGTTGTACTTGTAAAGCGCGAGCTTTTCCTTGACGAACTTGGTCTTGTAACGACGATCCGTTACGGTCTTGATCATCGCATCTGAAATATGGCCGACCCCACCCAGCCGGGCGGCCTCCAGGGCCAGATCAGCTGTCGAAATATCAACTCCCATGCCGCCAATCATGATGGGCACAAGCTCATGCTTGCCCAACTGCAAGCGGAAATCGTCCACACGCTTCATTGCTATCCTTCAAAAAGCAGCCGGGCCCTTACGCGATATCGCGACCACGACTAAGCATAGAATTTTACGCGAATGTGAAGGCTCCTGCTTGCCCGAGCCCGGATAAATCAAATTCATGCCGCCCCGTCATCGCTAAACTTGCCACTTTAGGTCTCCATCCCCGGGAAGGTTCACCATGCAATTCTCGTCCCATCCGATCTGGCTCGTTGGCTTCCGACCTTTCTTCACGCTGGCCTGCCTGACCGGCATGGGCCTGCCGGTCGCCTGGGCACTGATGTTCAGCGGCGCTCTGGCCGCCCCGGAGAGCAGTTTCACCTCGGTCCAGTGGCACGCCCATGAAATGTTTTTCGGCTTCGGCTGGGCGGTGCTTGGCGGCTTTTTGCTGACCTCGACCAAGAACTGGGTCAATGTCCGCGGCCATCACGGTCTGGCGCTGATACTGCTGACCGGCGCCTGGCTGTTCGAGCGCCTCGGCATGAGTTTCGGCGGCCACTGGCCGGCGCCGCTCTTTCTGCTCTCCAACAACCTCTTTCTCGGCAGCATCATCGCCATGCTGCTATGGACGCTGATCCGCTACCGGGCGCAGGACAGCTATCGCGACAATGTGCTGTTCCTGATCATGCTGCCGCTCTTTCTGGTCGCCAAGTACCTGATGCTCAACGGCGACAATTTCCTGACCGGTTACAGCATGGCCATGGCCTTGTTCCGCATGGCCTTCCTGGTCATGCTCGAACGCACACTGACCGGTTTCATGAAGGCGGCGTTCCAGACGCAGATCCTGCGCCATCCGGTACTCGACATGGCGATCAAGCTGCTCGGCCTGCTGCTTGTCGCCGACGCCATCCTGCCGCGCCCGCTGACCGCCGTCATCGCCTTTGCGCTGGCCGTTCTGCTCGGCATCCGCTTCGTTTTCTGGAAACCGCATTTCGCCTTCCGGCGCATCGACATCGGCATCATGTATGTCGGCTACCTGGCTATCGTTGCGCAATTACTCATCGAATCGCTCGGTCATGTCGTCAATTTCGTCTGGATCGGCAGCGTTTCGGTGCATGTCTTCACCTTCGGCGCCATGGGCTGCGTCATCCCGGCCATGCTGATCCGCATCAGCAAAGGCCACACCGGGCGAAAAGTGGTGTTCGACGGGTTCGACCGGGCCACCCTGTACATCATGATTCTCGCGCTGATCATCCGCATCGGCCTGCCGCAGGCCTTCCCGGCGCTTTACCTGAGCTGGATACAACTCTCGGCGGCCTGCTGGTTCGCCTGTTACGCCATCCTCGGTTGGCGGTATATTCCCCACCTTTTGCGGCCACGCACTGACGGAAAAGAACACTAATGCAAATCTGGGTCGATGCCGACGCCTGCCCCGGGGTCATCAAGGAAATCATTTTTCGCGCCGCCGAACGGCTGCACATCCACACCATCCTGGTCGCCAACCAGATGCTGCGCACGCCGCCGTCGAAGTTCATCCGCGCCATCCAGGTGCCGTCCGGTTTCGACGTTGCCGACCGCCACATCGTCGACCAGCTGACGCCGGGCGACCTCGTCATCACCGCCGACATCCCGCTCGCCGCCTTCGTCATTGAACGTGGCGCGCATGCGCTGAACCCGCGCGGCGAGCTGTACACCACGGCCAACATCCAGGAACGCCTGACCATGCGCAATTTCATGGAAGGCCTGCGCAATGCCGGTATCGAAACCGGCGGCCCGGCGGCCTTGGGGCAAGCCGACCGCCAGGCCTTCGGCAACGCGCTCGACCGCTTCCTGGCCAAGCACGCCAAACCGGCAGGCTAAAGTACTGCCTCGAACAATTCCAGCTGCGGCGGCCCGAGGTAGAAATCGCGCGGTGAATTGCCGGCCGCCATGTGCGCCTTGCGGAAAGCTTCGGATTGCGTCCATGCCTCGAACGCCTGCTCGGATTCCCAGATGGTGTGCGAAGCGAACAAGGTGCGCTCTTCGGTGGTGTCGCCACGCAGCAGGTTGAAACTGATGAAACCCGGCACTTCGCTCAAATAGCTGTTGCGCTTGCGCCAGTGATCGACGAAGGCATCTTCCTTGCCCAAGGCGATGCGAAAACGGTTCATGGCGAGAAACATGGCAACCTCCTTGATTGGGTGGAAACGATCATATCAGGCCACCACTTCCATGCCGCGGAACATCGAACAGCGGCGGAAGACTTCAACACCGGGCGCTACCTGTTTCTGGTTGCAGTACTTGGCGACCAGCTTGGCCAGGCCCTTGATGTCGCGCCCGGTCGCTTCCGGGAAGATGTCGGGCAGACGCTCAAGCAGTTCCGGCGCGACCGGCAAACCGAACTGTTCGCTCATGACGCCCCAGATCTTGCGCCGGTCGGCGCGCGTTGGCGGATGGAACTTGATCAGCGCAATACAGCGCGAGACGATGGCTTCGTCGATGTCGTCCACCCGGTTGGTGGTCAGGAAGAGCAGGCCGTTGAAATACTCGAGCACGCGCAGGAAGACGCCAACCACGGCATTCATCGTGATGTTGTCGTCGCGCTTCTTGATGTACACATCGGCCTCGTCGATGAGCATGACCGCCCCCCAGCGCTGGGCACGGGTCAGCACTTCCTTGAGCGCCACTTCCATGGCCGCGACGTTCAGCCCCAACTGCCCGGAATGCACGCGATACAGCGGGCGCTTGATGATCTCCGAGTACACCTCTGCCGTCAGCGTCTTGCCGACGCCGGCCGGTCCGGCGCAGAGCACCGTCGTGCCGCCCGACTTGCCGGCCACGATGTCGTCCATCAGCACGTCCATCTCGGCGGTCAGGATGTCGATCAGGTCAGTCTGTTCGGGCGGCAGCACCAGTTTGTCCTTGAGTTCCGGCTGGTAGACATAAGGTTCCATGTCGTCTACATGCACCCAGACGTAATGGTGCAGTTCGAGGTGGAACATCAGGATGTAGAAATGCACCGGCAGCTCGGTGAACATCCCTTTCGGCAGGCTGGCCTGGGTTTCCTCGACCTCCGCCTCCTCCTTGCCGGAAAGGCGCGAATTGCGCGCCACCCGGCGCACGAACTTGGCCATGATGTCGCCCGTCGCATCGAGTGCCAGCACGCGCTCGCCGAGGATGCTTTCATCGTTGACCAGGCGAGACGGACTGCCGGTCGAAGACAGGATGATCATGTCCTTGCGCGTGTAATCGGTATCGCGATGCGTCGCCGTCGGGTTCTCGGCGAAATAGCCGACGCCGGTGCCGGCGAACTGCGCGCCGTATTGCGCCCGCCAGTCGAAATAGCGGGCGGCGCCCTCGTCGTAGCTTTGCAGGAGTTCCGGCGTTTCCTTGACGAAGCCCTTGGCGGCGAGGATTTCGGCGATATTGCGGCCAGCGATGTCCGGCCCGGTGATGCGCACCGTCGCCGTCGCCATGCGGGCGCGGGCATTGGCTTTCAGTTCGACGAAAATCTTGCCGGTTTCCTCCTCCGACGGCGGCGTGTAGTCGAGCCGCGTCACGACATAGGCCAGCGGCTTGCCGGTGATGGTCGCCGAAAACACCCAGCCGCGCGTCGAACCTTCGGCCAGGTAACGGGCGATGGCCGGCACCGCCATTTCCAGTTCCTCCGGCTCGAACCGCCGGCCGCCCTCGCGCATCGCCTTCTGCAAGGTGGCGATCTGCGCGCCGCGCGCCCGCAACTCCGGCCCGCCCTTGGCATACAAGTCTTCGAGAAAGGCGAGTTCGTCGTCGTGCAATTGGCTGAAGGAAAGTTCGACTTTGTTGCCGAAGCGCAATTGCTCACGAACAAAATCGAGACGAGGAAAAGCCTGGATCATCGCCTCGATATGCGGGCGTTCGATTTGCAGTTTCATTGGGGAAGACTCCGTTGGGGACGAATTGCCAAACAACAGCGAATTTCGTGCCGAGCCGGCCCGCCCACAAAACAACAATAAAACAATTGCTTGCTGCAAACCCGCCCTTGTCGTTCTTGCAACAATCATTCCGTGGGATACTCCGCCCCCAGCAAAATGATCGGAACGCGCATGACCACACCCGCCCAGAAACCCGGACTACACCCGCGCAACAAGAATGCGGCCGGCTACGATTTCGCCGCGCTGACGGCCGTCGCGCCGGGCCTGGTCAAGTTCGTGATCACCACCAAGGCGGGCACGCCGAGCATCGACTTTGCCAACCCGAGCGCCGTCAAGGCTTTCAACCGCGCCCTGCTCGCCCTGCATTACGGCATCAAGGGCTGGGAAATCCCGGCCGGCTACCTGTGTCCGCCGATTCCCGGCCGCGCCGACTATATCCACCACGCCGCCGACCTGCTCGCGACCTGTAACAAGAAGACAATCCCGACCGGCGCCGGCGTGCGTGTGCTCGACATCGGCGTTGGCGCCAACTGCGTCTATCCACTGATCGGCGCCGCCGAATACGGCTGGCACTTCCTCGGCGTCGATATCGACGAAACGGCGCTGGCCAATGCGCAGATGATTTTGGGCAAAAACGAGCAGTTGACCGGTATGGTCGAACTGCGCCACCAGCCGGTCTGGGAAAACATCTTCACCGGCCTGCTGCGCTCCGGCGAAAACTTCGAACTGAGCATCTGCAACCCGCCCTTCCACAATTCGCCGGATGACGTGCATGCGGTCAGCCAGCGCAAGTGGAACAACCTCAACAAGCCAGGCGCCAAGAAAGGCGCGGTGCAGCAGCCGCGCCTCAATTTCGGCGGCGGCGGCACCGAACTCTGGTGCAACGGCGGCGAGCGCGCCTTCGTCAAGAACATGATCGAACAGAGCGCCAATATCCCGAAGCGCGTCATGTGGTTCACCAGCCTGGTTTCGCAGGCCGACAACCTGGTGCATATCGAAGCCGCGCTGAAAAAGGCCAAGGTCGTCGAATCGCGCACCATCGCCATGGCCCAGGGCCAGAAGCAGAGCCGCTTCGTCGCCTGGACCTTCTGCGGCAACGGCGAACGCGAGAAGTGGCGCAAGGAACGCTGGTCGATGATGGCGCCGACACCCAACCAGGCACCGCGCTTCCCGGTCAGCGCCGAACCACTTGCTGCAGAGCCAGCGGCAGCACAGCAGCCGGCCGGCAACAGCGACTAGGCTTCGCCCTCGCCGCGCGCCGTCGCCAGATAGTCGCGCCAGAGGTGGCCGTAGCGGTCGTCGAAAGTCTGCGCTATCAGTTCGACCGTCAAAATTCGGTCGACGCGGAAGGTTCGGAAGGACTGGCGCAACTCGCACCAGGCGCCGAGCGTCCAGCAATGGCCCCAGAACACCAGGCCGAGCGGCCATAGCGTGCGCTGCGAAACTTCGCCGTCGGCCCGCCGGTAACTCACGGCCACCTTGCGGCCGCTTTCCATGCCGGCGCGCAGCAAGGCCATCGGTTCGCGCAGCGGCGCCGGTTGCAGGCAGTCGAGCGCCAGGAAACGCCGGCTCGATGCCCCCACCCGCTCTTCCAAGGCACGCGGCAAGACCGCCTCGATGCGCGCCATGGCCTGCGCCGCCGCCTTGCCCAGCGCCGAGTCACCCCAGGCCTGGACCAGCTTGGCGCCGACCACCAGCGCTTCGAGTTCATCGCCGGTGAACATCAGCGGCGGCACCTGGTAACCGCGGCGCAAGCGATAACCGACGCCGGCCTCGCCGTCGATCGGCGCGCCGGATTTCACCAGGTCGGCGATGTCGCGGTAGATGGTGCGCTCGGAAACCTCGAGCGCCTCGGCCAGGGCGGCAGCGGTGACGACGCGGCCGTTGCGCAGCAAAAGGATAATCTGGAACAGTCGGTCGGCCGGGCGCATGTCATGACGGGAAATACGGGAATTTCAGCATAGCACGCCGTTTCGCCGGCTACGCCAAGCCTCCTGACACCATGCTGTCAGGAGCCCCCGGCCAGAATGCGCTGCATCAACGGCATCCCGCCGCTGAACTTCATCAAGGAAAACATCATGGAAAATCCGCTGCGCTGGTTTGAAATTGCCACCACCGACCTCGACCGGGCCGTCGCCTTCTACCAGGACATTCTCGCCATCGAATTGCGCCGCGAAACCTGCGGCGACATCGCCATGGCCATCTTCCCCTATGCCGAGCCCTACCCGAGCGGCGCCCTGGTCGCCATGCCGCAACTGCAACCGCGCGACAACGGCACGCTCGTCTATCTCGACGGGGGCGCCGACCTCAATACCGTGCTGGCGCGCATCCCGGCAGCGGGTGGCCAGGTCGTCATGGCAAAAACCGACCTCGGCAAAAACATCGGCCATATCGCGCTGTTCATCGATAGCGAAGGCAACCGGGTCGGGCTGTACTCAAAGGACTGAGACTTGCGCCGGGCGCGGGAAAGGCGTCGGCCAGCCTGAGAGAAGGGCGGCCGACGACAAAGCCATCCAGATGACATTACAATCGGCGCCATGCCCACTGCGCTTTTTCCCGTCCCGCCGCCGCTTGCCGGCCTGCTTGGCAATCTGCTGGTTACCACGCTGCCCGGCGGCCCTTACCTGTTGCCGGCGACGCTGCAACCGATGCTGCTGTTCATCCTGAGGGGCGAAATCCGGCTGCAACTGCCCGATGGCAACAGCCGGCGCCTGCCCGGGTTCGGACTGAGCGGTGCGACCAGCGGCACACGCTGCGCCGCCGCCACACCGGGCACACAAACTCTGCTCGCCGCGGTGCTGCCCGGACAGTTGCCGCGCCTTCTCGGCCTGCCGGCCTCGGCCGTCAGCGAGGAGTTCGTCCCGCTCAGCGAACTGCTGCCACGGCAAAACCTGGCCGAATTGAGCGAAAAACTTGCGGCCAGCGCCGCGCTGACCAGCCAGGTCGCGCATTGCGCCGACTTCCTGCGCACCTTGGCGGCAGCCCAGGCGCAACGGGGCGCCGATCTGGTCGTCCCCGAAAACTGGCTGTTTCGCCCGCTCACCGACATCGCCGATGCCTTCGCACTCAGCCCGCGCCAGCTCGAACGACATTTTCGCCACAGCTACGGCCAGAGCCTGCGCGCCTTCCGCCAGCAGGCCCGCTGTAGCCGGATGCTCGTCGACCTGGTCTTCGGCCGCCGCGAATTCGCCGCCTGGGCCGACATTGCGGCCAGCGCCGGCTATTTCGACCAGGCCCACCTGAGCCGCGACCTGCGCCGCTTTACCGGTTACACCCCGGCCCTGCTCGGCCGGCAACTGGCCGGAGATGATCCCGCGCTCTGGCCTTACCGCCTGAGTGCGCAGCAGGTGTCCCGGTTGTTTGGTACGCCGGCCTGCTGAGCAATGTCGTTTCGGTACAAGACCGGGCATGGCCAGGCCGGTAAATTGGCCGCCTGCCCCCACGGAGTCATCGCCCATGCCCGCCGAACTACCCGCCACCTCTGCCCTGGCCGCGGAACAAGAGAATTATCCCTACCGCGACAGCATTTGCCGCCCGGTGCTGCGCCAGGCTGTCGGCAGCGATGAACTGCTTGCCGCCTTCCTGGCCGCCCCGCCCGGCTGGGTCGATACCCTGATGCTGGCGCGCGACCGGATCGTCGGCCGCTGCGGCCTGAAAACCGCCGGCCCGCGTCAGGCCGTGCCGCAAGCCCCGTTCCGGGTCGGCCAGCAGCTCGGCGTTTTCCGCATCCTGCACCTGGCGCCCGGCGAAGCCATTCTCGGCGAAGACGACCGGCACCTCGACTTTCGCGTCTCGCTGCTCAGCGCCGCCGGGCAACTGCGGGTCAGCACGCTGGTCCGCCCGCACAACGTTTTCGGCTGGCTTTACCTGGCCATCGTCCTGCCCTTTCACCACCTGATCTCGAGCGTCATGGCCGGGCGGATGGTCGGGATCATCAACGACGGCGCCACACCATGAATCTCCTCGATACGCTAAGCGCCAGCCGCGCCGCCGAGGAAATCGCCGCTGGTCGCCTGAGCGCCGTCGAGCTGCTCGACGCCTGCACGCAGCAGATCGCCCGGCACAATCCGGCGATCAACGCGCTGGTCACCCTCGACTTGGCCGGGGCCCGGCAGGCGGCCGAAGCGGCCGATGCTGTCATCAGGCAATCCGGCGTGCCCGACGACCAGCCCCTGCTCGGCCTGCCGATCAGCATCAAGGATGCTTTCGCGACGCAAGGCCTGCGCACCACCAGCAGTTTCCCGCCCCTCGCCGATCACATTCCGAGCCGCGATGCGACCGTCGTCGCCCGCCTCAAGGCGGCCGGCGCGGTACTGCTCGGCAAAAGCAATTTATCGGAGCTAGCCGGCGATCCGCAATGCTGGAGCCCGCTGTTCGGCCCGACGCGCAATCCCTGGGATCCCGCACGCACGCCGGGCGGCAGCTCCGGCGGCAGCGCCGCGGCCATCGCCATGGGCTTTTCGCTGCTCGAAGCGGGCAGCGACATTGCCGGCTCGATCCGCATTCCCGCCGCCTACTGCGGCGTCGCCGGGCTGAAGACGACCGAGAACCGTATTCCGCGTACCGGCCACATTCCGCATTTACCGGGCCAGCCGCGCACCGTACGCCACATGCTGTCCTTCGGCCTGCTCGGCCGACGGGTGGCCGATCTGCAACTGGGCTTTCCGTTGCTTGCCGGGCCCGACGGCGAAGACTTCGAGGTGCCGCCCATTCCGGCCGGTCAGGCCGCCCCGCAGGAAAGCCGGCCGCTGCGCGTCGCCTGGTGGGATGACTTCGCCGGCACACCGCTCTGCCAGCGCACCCGGCGCGGTCTGCAGCACGCCGTGGAAAAATTGCAGGCCGCCGGCCACCGGGTCGAACGCTACGCCCCGGAAAAATTCGCTATCGAAGATGCCCGGCAGGCATTCGGCACGCTGGCCGGCAGCGAAATCGGCCGCGGCCTGCCAAGCTGGCAACGGCTGTTTTTCAGCCTCGGCAGCACTTTTCTGCCCCGCCAGCAGATCCTGGGCCGGGCCTTTCTCGGCGGCATGCATGCCACACCCGGCCAATACAACGCGGCGCTGCTCAGGCGCGAACAACTGATTGGCGCACTCGAAGATTTCCTCGGCCAGTGGGATGTCTGGCTCTGCCCGACGGCGCCGACGGTTGCCTACCCGGCTTTTCCCCTACCCAGGTTCCGGCCGCCACCGAGCCTCCTGATCGACGACCAGCCGCTTTCCTATATCGAAGCGACGATCAGCCTGACCGCCCCGTTCTCGCTGACCGGCAGCCCGGTGGTCAGCCTGCCAGCAAGCATTGAGGAGGGCCTGCCGGTCGGCTTGCAGGTGGTCGGTCGACGCTGGCAGGAAGATCGTCTGCTGCAGCATTGCCGGAGGCTGGAAGACTGCCTGGGCGACTACCGTCCGCCGCCGCGGGCCGGATGAATGCAGAGTCCTTGGCGCGAATTCGCCCAGAAGCGATGCCTCGGTGTCGTAGCGGGTCGATGGCGGGATCCCGGATGAAGCGGCGCCGCAATATCCAAAGGAAATAGGTCGCTGCCGGAGGTGCCGGTATAATCAGCCCCCCAGCCTCCTGCGACCTACTCTGTGTCTGATCGTCTTGCCGTCCTGCCCCAATACCTGATTCCCAAACAGGCCCTGACCGCCCTCGCCGGCAAACTTGCTGGCGCCCAAGCCGGCCGCCTGACCAGCCGCGTCATCCGCTGGTTCGTCGGCCGCTACAACGTGAACATGGCCGAAGCGGCCAACCCGGAGATCGCCAGCTATAAGAGCTTCAACGAGTTCTTCACCCGGCCGCTGCAGCCCGGCGCCCGGCCGCTCGCCGAGGCCGACTTCCTCAGCCCGGTGGATGGCGCGATCAGCCAGTTCGGGCCGATCGAGCGCGACCAGATTTTCCAGGCCAAGGGCCACAGCTATTCGACCACCGCGCTGCTGGGCGGCGACCGCGAACTGGCCAAACGCTTCGAAAACGGCAGTTTCGCGACGCTCTATCTCAGCCCGCGCGACTACCACCGCATCCACATGCCCTGCGATGGCCAGTTGATCCGGATGATCTACATCCCCGGCGCCCTGTTTTCGGTCAATCCGACCACGGCGCGCGGCGTCCCCGGTCTGTTTGCCCGCAACGAGCGGGTGGTTTGCGTCTTCGCCGGCGCTGCCGGGCCTTTCGTGCTGACCCTGGTTGGCGCCACCATTGTCGGCAGCATGGCCACCATCTGGCACGGCACGGTCAACCCACCGCGCGCCGGTGTCATCCGCGAATGGCGTTACGACACCCAGAATATCGTTTTGAAGAAGGGTGCCGAAATGGGTCGTTTCCTGCTCGGCTCGACCGTCGTCATGCTGTTCCCGAAAAATTGCCTGAACTTCAACCCGGAATGGGCCCCGGCCCGTCCCATCCGGATGGGCGAAGCGCTCGGCAGCACCGTCGGCGGCTGACCGTCGGGCCGGCCCAGGCGGGCCGGCGGCGGTCATTCAGAGAGCGTTCCACTCGGCATCGCCAGCCGCCGGGGCAGCCAGTTTGGCATTCCCCATCTTGCCCCGGGCCGGGGAAGCGTCGTGCCGGGGCAAGGCGTTCGGGGTGGCGGCAAAGTGGCGGCGGTAAGCCGAATTTTCGAGTTTGAAGCGGGCCACCTGCTGTTGCAGATGCTGCGCCTGATCCTCGAGGGATTCGGCCGCGGCAGCGGCTTCTTCAACCAGCGCGGCATTTTGCTGGGTGACCTCGTCCATCTGCGACACTGCCTTGTTCACCTGTTCGATGCCGGCCGCTTGCTCCAGTGAGGCGTTGCTGATGCTGGCGACGATGGTGCTGACTTTCCTGATCGAATCGACGATCTGTTCCATGCTCCGCCCGGCATCGCGCGCCTGACCGGTGCCGCGTTCGATCTTGGTGCCGGAATCGGCAATCAGCGCCGAAATTTCCTTGGCGGCCTGCGCCGAGCGCTGGGCCAGAGCCCGGACTTCCGTGGCGACCACGGCAAAACCCTTGCCCTGGTCGCCGGCCCGGGCCGCCTCGACCGCGGCATTGAGGGCCAGGATATTGGTCTGGAAGGCGATGCCTTCGATGACGCTGATGATGTCGCCGACCTTTCTCGAGCTTTCCTGGATTTCGAACATGGTGGCGGCCGAAGCCTTGACCACCTCGCCGCCCTTGATCGCCATGGCCGAGGCGGCGAGCGCCAGTTCGTTGGCTTCCTTGGCGCTGCCGGTGTTCTGCTGGGCGGTGGCGGTGAATTGTTCGATGCTGGCGGCGGTTTCTTCCAGGCTGGAAGCCTGCTCTTCGGTGCGTGACGAAAGGTCAGTGTTGCCGGCCGAAATTTCCTGGGCGGCGGTGGTGATGGCATCGACCGCGGCGACCACGTTGCCGATCACGCCGCGCAGGTTATCGACCGTACTGTTGATGCCCTCGGCCGTGGCGCCAAACAGGCCGGGGTAAGTCTTGTCGATGCGCTGGCGCAGATCGCCGGCGGCCAAGGTCTTGGCGACCAGCGCAATATCGGACAGCGCCTGGTTGGCCGTCATTCCCAGGCTGTTCAGCAGTTCGGCCAGGGTCCGGGCATAGCCCCGCTTGCTGGCGGCATCGATCTGCTGGCTGAAATCGCCCCGGGCAGCGGCATCGACGATCGAGCGCACTTCTTCGACCACCAGCGTCAAGGCCGCTACCGTGGCGTTGACGGCGCTGGCCGTCTGACCGAAGGCGCCGGGGTAATCGGCATCCACTCTTTGCGACAGATCGCCCGCCGCCAGGGCCGTGGCGACCCGCGAAACATCCTGCAGACTGGTATCGGTGACCACCATCAACTCATTGAGCGCTTCGCCGATTTCCTTGCCGAAGCCGCTCTTCCCGGCAAGCGACATGCGCTTGCCGAGATCGCCATGCTCGGCCGCCAAGACCATATCGCGGATTTCGTTGACCAGCCCGGCGAGGCCATCCTGCATCTGTTTCATGGCCGCCAGCATGCTCGACGCATCGCCCGCCCGCAGGGAAATTCTGCCGCTCAGATCCCCCCCGGCGATCCGGTTGGCGACGGCAACCGCTTCCGCCGGCTCGCCGCCGATCCGGCGCAGCAGCGTGGACGACAGGGAGCGCATGGCCGCCAGGACGAGCAGACAACCGAGCACGATCGCCGCCGACATCGCCAGGCTGTTATTCCAGCTGGTATTGGTCAGCGTCTTCAGGGTTGATTCGGCAAACTGGTTGGCCACCCCGACCGTGTCTTCAACCCCGGCCCGGTGGGCTTCGTAATACTGGCGCATCAGTTTCAGGGAGCTTTCGATGCGCGGCGTGTCATGGGCGGCAACGGCCGGCAGGAAATTGCCCTCGACTTCGGCCCAGAACAGTTCGCCCTGCTTTTTCTGTTCGCCGAGCAATTTCTGTTTGACCCCGGCATCGAGATCGGCATTGCTCCAGAACTGATTGCGCTCGGCGTAGTCTTTTTTCAGATGCTCGATCTTTTCCAGCAACTTCGGCCGCTGTTCGTCCGGCGCGGCGGCAATATCGTAAGCCAGCAACTGCGCCTCGATCACATAGAGCGGCGGCGGCAGGATGTCGGCCACCACGTCCTTGCCTTGTCCCATCAGCGAAGCGGAAGAGGAAACCTGCTGCAGCGAGGCGATGCCGACTGCCCCGACAATGACCAGGATAACGAAGACCAGGGCCGAGATCAGGCGCAGGTATTTTTTGAGGGAGAGGTTTTCCAGGGAAAGCATGATCGTCCTGATTTCTTAGTCTGAATTAACGAAAGGGCCCGCCTGCGGCGCTCGCCGGCGCACAGTATCCATCAAAAGCCACAACTTGGCTGACTGCAATGAGCGCCAACCATAAGGCAATTGCCCCCGGCGGAGCAAGCGCCAGCGCCGCAACATGGCGTTGGCGCGCCCCACTGGCCGGCCCGAAAGCATGGGATACTGCAACCCCGAGATCATTTCGTCGCGAGCCCCCGCATGAACAGCCCGTTCTTCCCGCGCAGTCTTCTCCCGCTGCTGCTCGCCGCCCTGCTGGCCTGGAGCGCTCTGGCGGCCGCCGCCGCGCCGCAGCAGAAGAACCAGGTGGCCGGCTATTACCGGATGTGGCTGGGCAAATTCGAGGTTACCGCCCTTTATGATGGCGCCAACAATCTCGAAACCGCGCTGCTCAAAAACACCAACGACCGGGAAGTCCAGCAACTGCTCGGCCGCATCTTCGTCAAGGGCCGGGCCGTGCCAACCTCGGTCAATGCCTACCTGATCAATACCGGCGACCGCCTGGTGCTGATCGACGCCGGCGCCGCCAAACTGTTCGGCCCCACCCTGGGCAATGTGGTGCACAATCTGCGCGCCGCCGGTTACCGGCCGGAGCAGGTCGACAGCGTGCTCATCACCCATCTGCACGGCGACCACTTCTACGGTCTGAGCGACAGCGAAGGCAAGGCCGTCTTTCCCCATGCCGAAATCTGGTCGCCCAAGGCCGACAACGATTTCTGGCTGAGCGAGGCAGTCGCGGCCCGGGCCTCGCCGGCCGCCCAGCCCTTTTACCGGATGGCCCGGGCGGCCGCCGCACCGTACCTCGCGGCCGGCCAGTGGAAGACTTTCACGAGCGACCAGGAAATCCTGCCCGGCCTGCGCAGCATTGCTGCCCCCGGCCACACGCCGGGACATAGCGCCTACCTGATCGAAAGCGACAACGAAAAACTGCTGATCTGGGGCGACCTGGTGCACAACCACGCCATCCAGTTCGTCCGCCCGGCGATCGCCATCGAATACGACGCCGACAGCACAACGGCGATCGCCAGCCGACGGAAATTCCTGGCCCGGGCAGCCCGGGAAAAACTGCTGGTCGGCGGCATGCACCTGCCCTTCCCCGGCCTCGGCCACGTCAGTGCCGAAGGCAAGCACTACCGCTGGCTGCCGATCGAGTTTCTGCCGATGCGGGAATAGGCCGGCCGGCGCCCTCAACCGCGTTCGGTTAGCGGCGCCGGGGCGTAGGCGGCGATAAATTCGGCGGCCGGCACGGGGCGTGAAAAGAAGTAGCCCTGCGCCTCGTCACAGTGATAAAGACGCAGATGATCGAGGACCTGCTGGTCTTCGACCCCCTCGGCGATGGTGCGCAAACCGAGGCTGCGCGCCATCTGGATGACGGCGCGGACGATCACGGCATCTTCCGCATCGCTTGCCAGATGACGAACGAAGGACTGGTCGATCTTGAGTTTGTCGACCTTGAAGCGTTTCAGATAGGAAAGGCTGGAATAGCCCGTTCCAAAGTCGTCGATCGACAGTTTGACGCCCATATGTTTGAGGCGCATCACGGTGCTCAGCACCGATTCGGTATCGCCAATCAGGATCGATTCGGTCAGTTCCAGTTCGAGCAGACTCGGATCAAGGCCTGATTCCTCCAGGGCCAGGCGCACCGATTGTTCGATATCACCGCGCTTGAACTGCAGGGCCGACAGATTGACCGCGACAACCACGCCGTAGAGGCCGGCCTGCTGCCATCTGGCAGCCTCGCGGCAGGCTGCGCGGAGGACCCAATCGCCGATCGGCACGATCAGGCCGCTCTCCTCCGCCGCCGGAATGAAGCGGCCCGGCGGTACCAGGCCAAGATCCGGATGGTTCCAGCGGATCAGCGCCTCGGCACCGACCAGGGCGCGGCTCGAGATTTCAATCTGCGGCTGGTAATGCAACACGAATTGCCCCTTGTCGAGGGCGCGCCGCAAACCGAAATGCATGGTCAATTGATCGAGGGCCTCTTCGTTCATTTCCTCGTTGAAGAAGCGATAGGTATTGCGTCCGGCATCCTTGGCCCGGTACATCGCCATATCGGCTTTTTTGAGCAGGGTATCGAAGTCGAGACCGTCGTCGGGATAAACAGCGACGCCGACCGAGATACTCATGGTCAATTCCTGCTCATTGACCCGGAAAGGGGCTAGGAAAGCGACCATCAGCTTGGCGAGAAAGACCACGCTGGCATCGGGATCGGCCAGTTTGGGGAGGAGGATGAGAAATTCGTCGCCCCCCTGGCGACAGATGGTATCGCTCTCCCGCACGCACTCGTTGAGACGCCGGGCGGCGGCGACCAGAAGTTGATCGCCGATGCTATGCCCGAGGCTGTCGTTGATCGTCTTGAAGCGATCGAGGTCAACAACCATCAGGGCCAGCTTGCCATGCTCGGAATCGGCCAGACTGATCGCCTGCTGCAGGCGGTCCTGGACCAGCAGGACGTTGGGCAAACCGGTCAGCGCATCGTGATAGGCCAGGAACTTGACCCGATCTTCGGCCGCCTTGCGCTCGGTTATATCGGAAAAAATCCAGATGCTGCCGGCCAGGGGATCGGCCGCATCGAGGGCGCGACCGGTGATCTCGCCCCAGAACGGAGTGCCATCGGCATGGCTGAGCAGCAGGGTGCCGCTGAAACTCTGGCTGTGGTTCAGAGTCCCGTAGGCCGTCTCGCCGATACTCGTGTATTGCTCTTCGCCCGGGTAGAGAATCCGCGTCGACTGGCCGAGCATGGCGCCCGGCGGATAGCCGAAGATTTCTTCGAAACGCCGGTTGCAGGTGACAATCTGGCGCTGGCGCAGCAGCACGATGCCGACCAGGGCGTTTTCGAGCAGCGCCTCCTTTTCGGCGAGCAAGGCCGCCATCATTTCCTGGTTGTGCTTGCGCTCGCTGATGTCGCGCCCCACCAGGACGCCGTAACAGACATGCTCGACGATGGCGACGCGATACGACAACTCGAGCCAGATCGATAGCCCGCCCCGGCTGTATTGGGCGACCAGGGCATGGGTCGGGGTTTCCTGGCCGGGGTCGGATTCACCCATTTCCCGGCGCAGGTCGTCGAGCACGACTGTCGCATCGACCAGTCCGAGCCCGGCGAAATATTGCCCGATCAGCTTGTCGACCGGCTCGCCGAGCAAGCGCCCGAGCGTCGCGTTGGCATCGACGACGATGCCCTCGGGAAGCGCGATGAGAATGACGAAATCGGAAGTCCGGTCGATCAGGGTCCGAAAACGTTCGAGCCGATCGAGGTTCTGCCGCAACTGCGGGTAGTAGCTCTTGTGGAACGAGCGTTCGCCCAGACCGATAATCCGGTCCTTGCGCACATCCCAGTCTTCCTCATGGTCAGAGGGCTTCGCCATAAAGCACCTTGATATCGCCTAGTTTGGCATGTCGGGGATTGGTCACCAGACAGGCATCGTTGATCGCATGCCCGGCCAGCTCGGGAATATCGGCGGAGCGCACGCCCCGTTTGGCCAGGCTATCGACGATCCCGACCCGAATGCGCAAGGCGGCGAGCTCGGCGGTGATTTTCTTCAGCCGTTCGTTTTCCGTCATGCCGCGCATCTCGATGCCCATCGCCAGGCCGACCTGGCTGTAGCGATCGGGCGCCGCCGTCATATTGAAGCGCACCACATGTTCGAGCAGCAGGGCGTTGCACTCGCCGTGCGGCAAATCGAGAAACCCGCCGAGCGAATGGGCCAGCGCATGCACCGCGCCCAGGCTGGCATTGGAAAAAGCCAGCCCGGCATGCAGGCTGCCGAGCAACATATTCTCCCTCGCCATCAGGTCTGAGGACTGGGCCACCGCCTTTTCCAGGTTCTTCCAGATCAGCGTAATGGCGGCCAGGGCATGGACATCGACGACCGGCGAACTGGCCGTGGAGACATACGCCTCGATCGCATGGGTCAGCGCATCCAGCCCGGTGCAGGCGGTCAGGTAGGGCGGCATGGTGAGCGTCGTTTCCGGGTCGATCAAGGCGACATCGGGTACCACCGTCTTGCTGATGATCGCCATCTTGTAACGATCCTGGGTATTGACGACGATGCAGAACTGCGAAATATCCGCCGCCGTCCCCGCCGTGGTCGGAATACAGATCAGCGGCGGCCCCGGTACGGCGACCTGATCGACACCTTCAAACGCGAGAATATTGCAGCCGTTGGCATGCACGAGACCGATGCCTTTGGCGCAGTCCATGACGCTGCCGCCACCGATGGCGACGATTACGTCGCAGTGTTCGCGGGCATAGACCAACGCCCCGGCCATGACTTCGTGATCCTTGGGATTGGGGGTGATGGCAGCAAAGACCACCGACTCGATGCCGACCTCGCTGAGATCGGCTTGCACGTCCCGCAGCCAGCCGGCGGCGATGACACCCGGGTCGCTGACGATCAGGACCCGTCTGGCCATCAGATTGCGGGCATAGTAGCCGACCCGCCGACGGGAGCCGACACCGAAAATAAACTCCGGCGCGACGAACTTGCGCATTTCATAGAGCGACATGTCCACCTCCTGGATATTGTTTATTCTGTATCCCGGTTGCCGAGACTGAGCGGGAAATCAATTGGACGCAGGGATGAACCTAGAAATCTTAGCGCAGAGTCGCAGTGTTGCAGAGAGGATCGGGAAAACAGTCGCTGGCATATTTTTTTGGGGACTCACCTGGAAGATAAGCCGAACGATCCGGGTAAGTCGTTTTGTTTCCTCAGTACCTCTGCGTCTCTGCGGTTCAATTGCGTTTTTCTAGGATGAAACGTTATTGCTTTAGTTAATTCTACCCCTCGGCGCCACAGATTGGCGCCTGACCGGCCGTCAATTTGATCGGAAAAATGAGACTGGCAACTCCCCGCCAAGCGCCTGAACGTCTTTTTTTTTGAGCGTAGGGCAGAGGAATTGCAGACCAGAGGAGCGGCCACAAGGCCGACCAACGAAGAGCAAGGCACAGGAAAAAACAACACATAATTGAAACTTACCCATTTGTCGTAATCATTTTATTGCTTATTTATTATTTTTTACCTAATAATGTGGCGCGATTCTCAAACCATCCAATCATCCGAAGGGAGTAGAAATGGGTAAGGAAAATGTAGGAAAAGGACTGGCCATCATCTTCATCGGTGCCATCCTGTCGATCGGTCTGGCGGGCGTGTTTTCCGATATGGCGACCGACAAGACAGCAGCGCCGACCCCCGATACCATCGTCCAGGCCCAACCGACCGCTGCCGGGCCAAGCTCGACGCCGAGCAGTCCCGCGCCGGCGAGCAACGACCAAGCCCGGGCCGAACTGGAAAAGCTCCTGCAAGGCTGGAGCAAGGCCTGGGCGAGCCAGGACATCGGCAGCTATCTGGCCTTCTACGCCCCCGACTTCCAGGGCAATGCCGAGAGCGCCGAACAATGGCGGGCCAATCGCAAACGTATCCTCGGGCAGGCCGAATTCATCGAACTCAAGCTCGGCCAAGCGGAAATCAATGTCGAAAGCGACGATCTCGCCACCCTCAGCTTCGGGCTCGACTACGCCTCCGACCGCTTCGAAGACCACGGCACGAAAACCCTGCAACTGCGCCGCGACAACGGCCGTTGGCTGATCGAAAACGAAGAATTCGCCGCCGACTGATCGATCCCGGTCTTATCGCCCCGCCGCGGACCGCGACGTATCAGGGCACCTCCCAACAAAGCCCCCACCGCTCTGCGGCTGGGGGCTTTGTCCTACCGACTAATCCCCCGTCACCCCCGGCCGACGGCCCATTTCCCGGCACCGCCGAGGGCGGAGGCAAAGGCCACCAGCAACAGGAACAGCCCGTGGAGATTGCCGAGCAAGGCGGCCCCGTTCAGCCATCCGAGGAACAGCGGCCAGCCGATGATCAGCGTCAGCCCCAGGCTGGCGATCGGCATCCACAGGCCGAGCAACATCAATATGCCGCACAGCATTTCCACCAGATGCAGCCCCCAAGGCGCGGCCTGCATCAACGAGGCGGGCAGCGCGGCGTGCCGCAGCGCCTGCCAACCGGCCAGGAAGGCCATGCCGCCGACGGCAAGACGCAAACAAAGAAGAGACCAGTCGATACGAGTTTTACTAGCAGCCATGAGCCTTCCGAAAGCGGGGCGACATCGCGGGAATGTCCGGGCGCGCAGTATCTCTGTCGGCCAGCCTGACGGTCAAGCGCCGCCCGTACAGCGAGCGGGGATGCATGCCAACGGTCTGCGGCGTATATTCCCCACTCCACACTGACAAGGAGACTCAACATGGCAATGAATGCCTATCTGCGGCTCAAGGGGCAGAAGAGCGGCGAAGTCCTGGGTTCCGCCAGCAAGCGAGGGCGCCTCGGCAGCATCGCGGTGATCGCCTTCGACCACCAGGTGACCTCCCCGCGCGACCCGGCGTCCGGCCTGCCGACCGGCCAGCGCATGCACCACCCGCTGCTCCTCACCAAGGAGGTGGATAGTTCCTCGCCGGTGCTCTGGAACATGCTGGGCACCAACGAAAACATCACCGAATGGGAACTGCGTTTCTGGCAACCCGGCGCCGGCACCAGCGAAACGCAGTACTACACCGTGACGTTGAGCAACGCCAACATCGCCGGCATGCGCATGCTCATGCCCGACAACAAGGTCAAGGAGAGCGCCGCACTCAAGGAACGCGAAGAAATTTCCTTTACCTACCAAAAAATCGAATGGCGCTTCGAAAACGGCACCATCACCGCCCAGGATGACTGGCAGACACCAAACTAGTCTCGCCCGGCCCGCCGGAACGCCTGCTCCAGGCTTTCTGGCGCCCCTACAAAATTAAACCTATGTCAATTGACTATTGCTCAATAATGTGACGCGATTCACATACCACTCAATAATTAATTCATAGGGAGCAGAAATGGGCACGGAAAACGTAGGGCAAGGACTCGGACTCACCGTCATCACCATTGGTATCGTTGTTTCTGCCATCGGGCTGGGCAGCATGCTTTCCGAATCTTCAGCAGCACCGAGCTTGCCGGCAAGCCCCGACCGCTTGATCGAGACGCAAGCCCCGGCGGCCGGACCGCGCCCGCTGCCGGCGACGCCAGTTGTAACAAACGGCAGCGGACCCGACAGCGGCGAAAAAGCCCAAGGCGAACTGAAGAATCTGCTCGAAGCCTGGCGCAAAGCCTGGAGCAGCCAGGACAGCGCCACCTATCTGGCGTTCTACCACCCCGATTATCAAGGCCACAGCGACACCCCCGAAGCCTGGCGTGCCAGCCGCAAACGCGTCCTTGAGCAAGCCGAGTTCATCGAGGTCACCCTTGCCCAAGTGGTCGTCAAACTTGAAGGAGCCGACCAGGCCACCCTGAGCTTCGTCCAGGACTATGCCTCGGACCGCCGCGAGGATCACGGCAACAAACGCCTGCAACTACGCCGCAGCAACGGCAAGTGGCTGATCGAGAACGAAGAGTTCGCGGCCAACTGAGGCGACGATCGATCATCCGGCCGGCCACAACGCCGCCCTGACCAGCCCCCGGCGGGAAACCGCCGGGGACTTTGTTAGGTTAACAGCGCCGAACAGGCGGGCAATCAGCTCGCCTCCATTAGCCCTTCCCTACAGTTCGACACCAGCGACATCCTTCAACTGGTGCCAGAAGTGCAGGCGCTCCTCGGTCGCCCGTAGCAGGTCTTCGCTGAGCAGCAGCCGGATCAGGCGATTTTTCGCATCGACCGCCCAGATATACGGGTAACGGCCGGCACGCGCCTCTGTCGCCAGATTCAGGAACTCGGCGACCGGGACCATCGCTTCGTTCCAGGTTTCCGGCGGCGCCTTCTTGAACTGCTTGGCGAAACGCCCTTCGCTGGCGGCAAAGTCGGCGAAGGTCATGGGCAGGTTCATCGTCTGCTCGTTACCGGCCTCGTCCTGGTACTTGAGGTTGTAGCTCGGCCAGTCGGTGGCCAGCGACGGGTTGCCGGCCAGGCTGACACATTCGCTGAAAGTTGTACCGAGATCGGGATCGAAGCGGAACAGCGGATAGGCGCGGCCTTCCACCGCCAGGTTGCTGTGCTTGACGCAGGCATCGTCGCCGACGCCATGTTCCGGCGGACAGACGGCGTAGATATTGAACAGCGCCGGCCGCCGCGAATTGAGGCCGTCGATGTAGCCTTCGAGCAGGTGATTGGTGTGCGCGATGGTGCTCTGCAGGACATAGGCCGTGCGGTGCGCCATGCCGATCAGCGAGATTTCCTTGCGCGTTTCCTGCTTGCCGTGCCGGGCCACCCCGAACGGCGCCATGTCGGAGACCTGGCCGGTAAAACCGGAAGTGCAAGCCTGCCCGCCGGTATTGGAATAGACCTGAGTATCGATCACCAGCACCTTGATCGGCATGCCGGACATCATCGCCCGCGACAGGTTCTGGAAGCCGATGTCGTACATCGCGCCATCGCCGCCGATGCTGACCACCGGCGGGCAGAGCTGCCATTCCTCGTCGCTGAACTGGCGCCAGTCGAAGCGGCGCAGGAAGTCGTCATGCAGCTCGGCAACGTATTCGCCGCGCAGTTCGAGTTCGGCCAGCCGCACGGCCTTGAAGCCGTCGGCCATTTTCGCCATGTGCCCTTCGAACAGCCCCATCGCCACCGACGGCGAATCCTGGAAGAGATGCGAGGTCCACGGGAAGGGATAGGGATGGTAGGGATAGGTCGCGGCCCACACCGAGGTGCAGCCCGTCGAATTGACGATGCCCATTTCGGCGCGGCCGCGCTTGCTCGGGCCTTCGAGATAACGCCACTTGAGATCCTTGAGGCGCTCCAGGGTCTGGCCGACTTGGCGCAGGCGCAGCGGCTCGCCGGCGAGTTCGGCCAGGCGCGGTTCGAGGCCGGCGATCAGTTCGTCCAGCTTAGTCAGCAAGGCGGCAACGCGCGGCTGCATGAGCGCCGTGGCGGTGGCGACAAACAGATGGATCGAGGTCTTTTCGCCGCAGCCCAGGCAGGCGCCGTCGCCGCAGTTCATCGCCTGATAGTTGTGCTTGTCGAGGAGCAGCGCTTTCAGCGTGCCGATCTTCTCGTCCAGGCTGTCGATGCGGATGTAGTCCTTCGGTGTCGTCGGCAGGGCCAGCCAGGTATCCCAGTCCTGACGCAGGCGCGCCGTGCTCGCCTCGGTCTGCGTCACCATGGTCAACGCCTGCTCGGGGCAGACCTCGACGCACAACGCACAGGCCTTGCAGGTGATCGGGTTGACGGTAAGCGAGAAGAGGCCGCCGGAGCCCTTGGCCTTCAGTTCGCTGCCCGACCAGTAGCGCTTGGTCGCGGCAAACTGGAAGTCGCCGAGATTATCGGCAAACCACCGGAACTCCTCGGCCATCCTGGCCTGCTCGACGGCCGGCGCGTCGCCGACCAAGGCCGCGATGGCATCGTCGATCAGCGCCCGCACCGGGGCGCCGCGCCCCTTGATCATGCCGCGCAGCCTCGTTTCGAGATCCGGCAGCGCCCGGCGCAGATAGCGGGTCGGCTGGCCGGCCGTTTCGATGCGCTTCACCACCGTCTCGAAAATACCCTGCACCGTCGACACCAGGCCGGGCAGCGCACTGTCCGGGCAGGCCGTGTAGCAGTCGCCACAGGCCGAGCACTTTTCGGCCGACCACTGCGGATGATTGAAACGGATGCCGGTCATGTCGCGGAAAACCCCGGTCGCCGCCGGCATCAAGGAGGTGCCGATAAAGGGATCGACCAGATTGTCCGAGCCCTTGCCGGTGGCGTAGAACTGCCCGGTCTGTTCCCAGAAGCGGTGGATGTCCGAGACCTTGCCGTCGGTCGCCGGCATCTGCCGCAGCATGACCGGCAGCGCCACGGTCTTCCCGGCCGCTTCCGCCGCCAGCTGGCCGATCGGCTTGGCGATGATTTCCGTCATCTCGGTATAGCCGCGGCGCACCACCCGGACATTGTTGGCCACCACGCCCTGCCCCTTGCGCCCGAACTTCGCCTGCAACTGGGCTTCGATGGCGGCAAACAGACGCTCGTCGGTCAGCCCGGCATCCTTCATCACCGAACTGGCGGCAAAAAAGGCGCCCTGGAAGGCATTGCCCTGCATGCGCAGTTGCAGCTCCGGACTACCGGCTTCTTCGCGGGCGATCTGGAAGGCGTCGAGATAGAAGACGTGAATGCCGTGATCGACGATGAATTTCTGCGCCCAGACCGGGAAGCTGGCCCAGGTCGCGGCGCCCCGGCTGGACTGGATGATGAAGACGCCACCCGGCTTCAGGCCGGAGAGCGGGTTGGAATGGCCGAAAACGTTGGGGTCGGGCGACAGCACGATGTCCACGTAGACGTATTCGCAATTGATGCGGATCGGTTCCGGCGCCGCCGAGAGATAGTAGGTGGTCGGCTGCCCCTTCTTTTCCGAGCCGTACTTGGGATTCGCCTTGATGTCGTAGCCGAGCAGTTCGAACAGCGTCACGGCCAGGTTCTTGCCGGTGGTGATGGCGCCCCAGCCGCCGACCGAGTGCATGCGCACGGTGATCGCCCCCTTGGGCAGCAAGTTGGGGTTCTCGGAACCGCGCACGGCCATTTCCTTGATCCGCGGATAGGCCGCCTGCAATTCCTGCTGGTAGGCGGCATCGCTCGCGTTGAGTGGAGCGCGGGCGAAATCGACCGACAGGTAGAAGAACTTGCGCTGCGTACCGCCCGGCAGCATGTTCTCGACCGCGCCGATCAGCGCTTCCGGCTGCATGTCGCGCGAGCCCAGGCCGAAACAGCCGGAGTACAGGCGCGGCGTGTCGCCCGGGCCGTAGCTGGCGTAATCCGGATAGGGACGCTCAGCTTCCGTCTGGGCACCGTTTTCCAGCGCCTTGCCGAGCGTCGCGCGCAGTTCGCGGATCAGCGGCAGATCCTCGGCCAGCGGCTGGTCGGTACGCTCAAGCACGGCGACGCCCTTCTTGCCGCGCAGCACATGGCTCAGCAAGTCGCCCGGGAAAGGACGATACATGGTGATATTGACCACCCCGACCTTGAGCTGGCGCGTCGCCCGCAGGTAATCGGCGACCACCTCGGCCTGGACGATCATCGAGCCCATGCCGACGATCAGGTAATCGGCATCGGCCGCCCGGTAGGTCGATACCCGGTTGTAGCGACGGCCGGTCAGCTCGGCATATTCGGCCATGCACTGTTCGGTCAATTCCTTGATGTGCGCGAAGAAATACGGACGCTGGCCGGCCACCGCCTGCATGTAGGCATCCTGGTTCTGCACGACGCCGGAGACCATCGGCAGATCGACGTCCCAGATGGCCGGCACGCGGCGCCGCTTAGGACCGTAGAGCATCTGCTGCGCCGGCGTCGGCGTGTCGATCAGATCGTCCGGTTTGCCGAGGAATTCGGCCACCAGCTCGCGCTCGGGGAGCAGCGCCGACTCGATCAGGTGCGTCGTCAAAAAGCCGTCCTGGCCGACGATGGCCGGCGTCAGCGACAACTCGGCGACCTTGCGGGCGATCAGGTTGAGGTCGGCGGCCTCGGTGGCGTTCTTGGCCATCACCTGGATGAAGCCGGTGTCATCGACGCAGTGATAGTCGTCATGGCTGCAATGGACGTTCAGCGAAGCCTTGGTGATCGCCCGGCAGCCCATGTTCAGGATATACGGCAGGCGCTTGCCGACCGCGCCGTAGAGCGACTCGTGCATGAAGGCGACGCCCTGCGCCGAGGAAAAATTGGTGGCGCGCAGGCCGGTCATCGCCATGCCGGCAGTGACCCCGGCCGCCGCATGCTCGGATTCCGGCTCGACGAAAATCAACGGCTTGTCGGAAATATTCAGGTGGCCCTGGGCGACGGCCTCCGCCCAGTACTCGCCCATCTGCGTAGATGGCGTGATCGGATAGGCGCCGGCCGCATCGGAGGCTTCCCGCTCGACATGAATGACCGCCGTATTGCCATCCACCGCATCGCGCACGCCCGGGTACTTCACCGTTTTGGCTGGCGACCCCGAACCGCCCTCGTCGAGCGGGGCAAATTCAAACGTTTTGTTGAACATGGGAGGAACTCCTTGATTTGGAAATCTGTGTCTGGACCAGGGCCGGGTTGCCCTGGGCGGCGGAATGGGGGATGGAGTAGCGATCGCTCGAACGGCGCAGGACGAGGCGCAGCAAGGCGGCCGGCGCGATGCCGGGCAGGGCCGGCAGGCGATTTGCCTTCATCAAACTTAATAAATTCATGGGACCACGCCCCCTCGGCGAGCTGAAGTTGACCTACGCCACAGCCCATCGCCGCCCTAAACCGACGACAACCGGCTGAAACTCTTGAAGGATGCCGCTCTCGAAGCCTTGCGAGCCCGCCTTGCAACATCCATCACGGCGTTGCCGGAGGTAGCCCGGCCAACTCGACAGGGAAACAGGTTGGCGTTTCCCCGCTGGGCACGAAAGCAGTTAAGCCACTTCCGTGTTCGTGAGCCTTGATTGTAGGGAAGCACCGGCCCAAGCAGTGTCCAAAGGGGAGAACGGCGCTTGGCGCTGTGTCAATTCGTGACACCCCTTTTGCGCCCCGGTGAAGGAGGCCGAAGAGCCTACCCGATGCTGGAAGATCGATGGCGCAAGCGGACGACAATAGCCAAATAAAGGTTTGACAATGCCTTTTCGCCGGCCGAGAATACTTAGCATATGCCAATAACCGAGATTTACCTCTTCCGCCCATGAAAATCTGCCTCCCCACCAATACCAATCTTGGCCTGCAATCCGAGCTGGCCGACAACTTCAGCGCCGCCCCCTGGCTTCAGATCGTCGACAGCGACGACATGGCGGTCGTCAGGATTGCCGACATGACCGACGACTCGCAACGCGAGGAAGCCATCGACATGGACATGATCGTCTGCCGCGGCATGTTGCAAGGACTGTACGAATCCTTGCGCAGCCAGGGCGTGCCCATTCTCGGAACGCGCGCGACCAGCGTGGCGGGGGCGATCATCGATTTCCGCGACGGCAATTTGCACGATCTTTCTGCCGTTGAGTGCTGCCAGGGCAAGGACCCGGACTGCGACGCCGAACATCTGGAAAACGATCCGAATCGCCAGGGGACATGAGCGGCAACGACATGCCACCCCGCCTCGACGGACGCCTCGCCGACGGCCAAACCGTTAGCGGAACCGTCTGAGCATGGTGCGACCGCTCAAATGCCGGCTGATCGGCTTTTCCCCGACCGCCACTTACTTCAAGCCGCGCGGAATCAGCATGTACCTGCTGGAAGAGGTCAGCCTCGAGATCGACGAGTGGGAAGCCCTGCGCCTCGCCGACTTCGAGGAACTCTATCAAACCGAGGCGGCAAAACGCATGGGGATTTCACGCCAGACCTTCGCCAACATCATCGCCCGCGCCCGCCACAAGGTGGCCGATGCGCTGATTCACGGCAAGGCGCTGAAAATCTCCCATGCCCCGGCCGACGAATCATCCGTAGCCGCGCCAAACACTCAACCCGAGGAATCTGCAAAATGAAAATCTGTCTGCCCGTCGATCAACTCAATGGTCTGACCTCGACCATCTCTCCCAGTTTTCGCGACGCCCCGGTATTGATGCTGATCGATAGCGCCAGCCACGAATTCCTCGCCATCGATGCGGCATCCGGCGCCTGTGGCGCGACCCCGACGCAGATCGACGCCATCGTCTGCGCCGGCGGCATCGGCCGGGGACTGTTTAACGGCCTGCGCAGCCGCGGTATCCGGGTGTTCAGCACCGCGTCCGCGAGCGTCGCGGACGCCCTCGCCGAACTGGCCGCCGGCAGCCTGGAAGAAGTCTCCGACGTCGCCTGTTGCGGCGAAGGCCATCACGACCACGGCGCCGCCCACGAGCACGCCGACGGACAGGGCTGTGGCTGCAGCAGCAGCCGGCACAACGAAGACAGCGCCTGTGGTTGCGGCCATCACTGAACTGGGGGCGAGGCCGGCCGGGCCATGGCGGACGGCACCGAAATCATTGCCGAGATCTTGGCCAACGGGGATACAGCCGCTCTGCTCACGGCGGCCCCAAACGGGTTACCTTATTCATACCTATTCGATTCCAAATGTCATTCAAGCCAGAAAAAATTCCCCAATCGATGGCAGAGAAATTTTCTGCCATCACCGCCCTGACCGATGCGTTCTGTTCCCAATGGCACTACCTTAAGCGAATTCGTATTTCAAACAACGAGATAGAGATGGGCTGACGAACTCGAAGCGTTACGATGCGGGTGTCGAATCCGTGCCACATAACGCTGGAGGGTCAGCCCAAATGGATGATAGCAAGCGGCGTCGAA
>JAGTRU010000038.1 GCA_018261905.1 Pseudomonadota bacterium
TAAAGAGGATTTCATGAAAGTTTATTACGACAAGGACGCCGATCTCTCCCTCATCAAGGGCAAGAAGGTCACCATCGTTGGTTACGGCTCGCAGGGCCACGCCCACGCCCAGAACCTCCGGGATTCCGGCGTCAAGGTCACGGTTGGCCTGCGCAAGGATGGCGCTTCCTGGAAGAAGGCCGAAGCCGCTGGCCTGAAGGTCGAAGAAATCGCCAAGGCCGTCAAGGGCGCCGACGTCGTCATGATCCTGTTGCCGGATGAAAACATTCCGCAGGTGTACAACGAAGAAGTCGCCCCGAATCTGAAGAAGGGCGCTGCCCTGGCCTTCGCCCACGGCTTCAACGTGCATTACAACCAGGTCGTGCCGCGTGCCGACGTGGACGTCATCATGGTCGCCCCGAAGGGCCCCGGCCACACCGTGCGTTCCGAGTACCTCAAGGGTGGCGGCGTGCCGTCCCTGATCGCCGTGTACCAGGACGTCACCAAGAAGGCCAAGGACATCGCCCTGTCCTATGCTGCTGCCAACGGCGGCACCAAGGGTGGCGTCATCGAGACCAACTTCCGCGAAGAAACCGAAACCGATTTGTTCGGTGAACAGGCCGTGCTCTGCGGCGGTGCCGTCGAACTGGTCAAGATGGGCTTTGAAACCCTGACCGAAGCCGGCTACGCGCCGGAAATGGCCTACTTCGAGTGCCTGCACGAACTGAAGCTGATCGTCGACCTGATGTACGAAGGCGGCATTGCCAACATGAACTACTCGATCTCCAACAATGCGGAGTTCGGCGAATACGTGACCGGCAGCGAAGTCATCAACGAGCAGTCCCGTGCCGCCATGCGCAATGCCCTGAAGCGCATCCAGAACGGTGACTACGCCAAGATGTTCATCCTCGAAGGCAAGACCAACTATCCGGCGATGACCGCCCGCCGTCGTCTGAACGCCGAGCACCCGATCGAAACGGTCGGTGGCAAGCTGCGCGACATGATGCCGTGGATCAAGAAGAACAAGCTGGTCGACCAAACCAAGAACTAATCGGTTTGCGGCTTGTATGAGCCCCCGAGGGCGGTGTGAAATCTCGCACCGCCCTTGTTGCTTTTGGAACTCGGGGAGGTCCAGGGTGTATCCTTGGCCCCCCATCTGGCCAAGATTGACCTGATTGATGAGCGAACTCAAACCCCGTAAAACCCTGTTCAATCCCGAACTGAAACGGCGCGGGATCTATATCCTGCCCAACCTGTTTACCACTGCAGCGTTGTTTGCCGGATTCTTTGCCATCGTGCAGGCGATCCAGGGCGATTTCGAACGTGCTGCCATGGCCATCTTCATCGCCATGGTGCTCGACGGGCTGGATGGCCGCGTGGCGCGCCTGACCCACACCCAGTCGGCTTTTGGTGCCGAGTATGACTCGTTGTCCGATATGGTCAGTTTCGGCGTCGCGCCGGCGCTCGTCATGTACGAGTGGGCGCTGCACGACATGGGGCGGCTGGGCTGGATCGCCGCTTTCATCTATTGTGCCGGTGCCGCGCTGCGCCTGGCCCGCTTCAATACCACGCTGGAAGTCATGGACAAGCGCTTCTTCCAGGGCATGCCTTCGCCGGCGGCTGCGGCGCTGGTGTCCGGCCTGGTCTGGGTGATGATCGCCTCCGGGATTTCCGGTGGCGAAGTGCGCTGGCTGGCTTGCGGCCTGACCATTTTTGCCGGCGTGACAATGGTTTCCAATATTCGCTATTACAGTTTCAAGGACATCAACCTGCGCAAGAGCGTGCCGTTCTTTGTCATTGCCGCGATTGCCCTGGCGCTGGCACTGGGTGCCTACAGTCCGGAAATTACGCTGTTCGGATTTTTCGCCCTGTACAGTCTTTCCGGCTACGTGCTGGCCGCACTCGGCCTCTTCAAGCGCAAAAGCCTTTGATTTTTCGGAGCAGGACATGAAACAACACCTGGTAATCTTTGACACCACCTTGCGCGACGGCGAACAGAGTCCCGGCGCCTCGATGACCAAGGAAGAAAAAATCCGCGTCGCCCGCCAACTCGAGAAAATGCGCGTCGACGTCATCGAGGCCGGTTTTGCCGCCGCCTCGCCGGGCGATTTCGATGCCATCCAGGCGATCGCCCAGACCATCAAGGACTCCACCGTCTGCTCGCTGGCCCGGGCCAACGAGAACGATATCCGGCGGGCCGGCGAGGCGATCAAGCCGGCCAAATCCGGGCGTATCCATACCTTTATCGCGACTTCGCCGATCCACATGGAGAAGAAGCTGCGCATGACGCCGGACCAGGTCGTCGAGCAAGCGGTCAAGGCGATCGGCTGGGCGCGGGAATATACCGACGATATCGAGTTCTCCGCCGAGGATGCCGGACGTTCGGAAATCGATTTCCTGGTGCGTATTTTCGACGAAGTCATCAAGGCTGGCGCGACCACCATCAACGTGCCGGACACCGTCGGCTACAACATTCCCGAGCAGTACGCCGATACGGTTCGGCAACTGATCGCGCGTGTGCCCAACGCTGACAAGGTCGTCTGGTCGGTGCATTGTCACAACGATCTCGGGCTGGGCGTCGCCAATTCGCTGGCGGCCGTGCTGGCCGGGGCGCGTCAGGTTGAGTGCACGATCAATGGCCTCGGTGAGCGGGCCGGCAATGCCTCGCTGGAAGAAGTGGTGATGGCGGTGCGCACGCGGGCCGATGTTTTTCCGGTGGAAACGCGGATCGACGCGACGCAGATCGTGCCTGCGTCGAAAATGGTTTCGCAGATTACCGGCTACCCGGTGCAGCCGAACAAGGCGGTGGTCGGGGCCAACGCCTTTGCCCACGAATCCGGTATTCACCAGGACGGCGTGCTGAAACACCGCGAGACCTACGAGATCATGCGCGCCGAGGATGTCGGCTGGTCGCAGAACAAGCTGGTGCTGGGCAAGCATTCCGGGCGCAATGCCTTCAAGTCGCGCTTGCAGCAACTCGGTATCGAACTCGATAGCGACGAGGCCTTGAATGCCGCCTTCGCCCGTTTCAAGGAGCTGGCCGATCGCAAGCACGAGATTTTCGACGAGGATCTGCACGCCCTGGTCTCCGACGATGTCGTGATGCCCGAGCACGAGCACTACAAGTTGGTCTATTCGCATGTCTGCTCGGAAACAGGCGAAATGCCGTTGGCCAAGGTCATCCTGAATGTCGGCGGGGTCGAGCATCGGGGTGAGGCGGCTGGCGGTGGGCCGGTCGATGCCACTTTCAAGGCCATCGAAAGCATCGCCGGCAGCGGTGCCGAATTGCTCCTTTACTCGGTCAACGCCATCACCACCGGTACCGATGCGCAGGGCGAGGTGACGACGCGGCTGGCCAAGGCCGGGCGCATCGTCAATGGCAATGGCGCCGATACCGACATCGTCATCGCTTCGGCGCGTTCCTACCTGAATGCGCTGAACAAGCTCTACTCGACGCTCGACAAGGTCAAGGCGCAGGGCGACGTGTAAACGTCAGCCGTCGCTGCCCAAAGGCCGCCTCAGTTCTGCTGGGCGGCCTTTTCTTCTTGCGCCGGGCGGGTGGCGCGGATGTAGAGGATGGTCGTGACAAAAAGAATGCTGGCGAGCACCGTTTCGCCCATCGCCAGCCATTGCGACATGCCGTGATCGCTGGTGGCGCGGACCAGGCCTTCCATCAGGTAGAACTGCACGAAGAGCGAGACCCATTTGTAGGTGTAGCGCTTGCCTCGCAGGATGCCGAAGAGCGCAACCAGAGGGAAGACGCCTTTGAGAATCAGCCACGAGCCCCCGGGGCGCAGCGGGGCGAGAGCCCCCTCCCAGGCCAAGCAAAGAAATATCAGGGCGATGAGGCTGATGCTGGCAGCCAGTTGGTAGTAGCGGGGGGCGGTCATGCGGCACTCAGTTTTAGGACAATATTAGCCAGTCGTTTGCCTTGCGCAAAAGCCAGACGGCTTTCGCTCTCGGAAAGCTGCGGGTTGCCGCCCGTGCCGGCGATATGGCTGGCGCCATAAGGCGTGCCGCCGCCGGCCGTGGCGGCGAGATCGGACTCAGTAAAGGGTAATCCCATCAGCAGCATGCCGTGGTGGAGCAGCGGCAGCATCATCGATAGTAGCGTCGATTCGTTGCCGCCGTGCTGGCTGGCGCTGGAAGTGAAGACGCAGGCCGGTTTGCCGGCCAGGGTGCCGTTCTGCCAGGCGGCCAGGGTGTCGTCCCAGAAGTATTTCATCGGCGCCGCCATGTTGCCGAAACGCACCGGGCTGCCCAGGGCGAGGCCGGCGCACTCTTCGAGGTCGGCCGGCTCAACGTAGGGGGCGCCGCTCTCCGGTACGCTCGGGGCGCATGCTTCGCAGACGGTGGAAATTCGCGGTACCGTGCGCAAGCGGGCACGGGCGCCGGGAACGGTCTCGATGCCGCGGGCGATGCGCTCGGCAAGGGCGCGGACCGAGCCGCGATGGCTGTAATAGAGGATGAGAATATCTTTCATGGTCGGCTATTATACGGCCCCATGCAATCGTCCCCCCGCTCCCGCCGCAAGTCTGCGAAGTCGGCTTCTGGTGCCATTGGCATATTCCAGCGCTTTCGTAGCGAGCACATGATGCAAACCAGTTCGGCGCTCGCCTTCACCACGCTGATGGCGCTCGTCCCCTTTGCCGCGGTGGTCTTGGCGGTGGCCGGGGCCTTGCCTTATCTGGATCTTTTGCTCGGCCGTCTCGATCTGTTGATTCAGGGGGGCTTGTTGCCGCATGGCGCGGCTGGAACGATTGCCGGCAATATCGGCAAGTTTTCGCACAAGGCGCAACAGCTAACTTTTGCCGGAATTGCCATGCTCGGCGTGACGGCGTTCATGCTGATGAATACCATTGAGCGGGCCTTGAATCATTTGTGGCAGGTCCAGCCCCGTCCCCTGCTCGCTCGTCTGCGTCTTTACGCCTTTGCCATGGCGGTCTGGCCCTTTGCCCTGGGCGCTGTTGCCGCGGCCATGTCCTTTGCCGTCACTACCTCGCTGGGTTGGTTTGATGAGCCGGTCTGGTTCCGGCGTGTCCTGCTGAAAGGGGTATCGATAGCCATGCTCGGCCTGTTTTTTTCGATCGTTTATTACGCCGTGCCGAATATCGAGGTGCCGCGGCGGGCAGCGCTGACCGGCGGCATTTTCGCGACGCTGGCCTTTTCCGCGATGCAGAAGGTGTTTGAGCTGTATCTGGTCAGTTCGGCTATGTTGAAGAGTGTCTACGGTGCGTTTGCCGTCTTCCCGGTCTTTCTCGTCTGGCTGCACTTGTCGTGGGCGGTGGTGCTGTTCGGTGGCTTGATTGCCGCTACTCTTTCTCGTCCGGGGCGACGCTGAAAATTTCGATCCGGCTGGTCTGCTCATCAAGTTGAGTCGCCCGCATTTCGCGGATTTCGAGATTTTCCTTTTCCATCAGGACGATCAGTTTGTGCTTGTCGTTCTTGAGTGACCCGGTGGGTACGATCAATGATTGCGAGGGGCGTAAGGGGGCGGCTTCCGGCAGGATCAGTGCGGGAATTCTCTTGATTTCGCTTCCCCCGGGCATGGCAAGTTCGGCGGCGATGGCGTGCGGGGCCAGTAGTTGCAGGCCAAGTTCGATATGTTCCGGATTTTCCGAGAGCGCCCAGCGGACGATGCATATCTGCCACACCGGGGGGAATTCGGCGCGCTCGCCGATGGGCTGAAGGGCTGCGATATCGCCCACCCGCAGACGGTGCGTATGGCCGTTTACATGCATCAGGGAGTAGCCGTCGGGGCTCTCGTTGATGACCATCCATTCGCTGAGTTCGGCGTCGGTCTCGGGGTTTTTCAGGAGCCGCCAGAGATTGTTAAAGCCGGCGCAAATACGTGTTCGATACGACTGTCGGCGACGCGGGAATTTCCGTTTGGCGGGGTGCCCCCACAAGGTTTCAAGGCGGCGCAGAACACTCTTGCCGGCGCGGCTGTTGGCCTGTTCGGGGAGGCCGATGGCGGTGGCGGCGATGCCCTGGTTAAGCAGGGCGAGATCGGCGCGCAGCTTGTGGGCGATGGCGTCACATGAGAAATACAGGACCTGGGTGTCGGCCGAGGGTATGCGCCGGGGCAGGGCGTGGGCGGGGAAGTCCTTGTCGAGGTCGATCCAGAAAATACTCTTGCTATCGGCCGGAGGTTCTTCGGTTAATTCCGGAGAGATGCCGGTGTGTTCGATATATTGCCAGATCAGCTCCAATTCTTCGGCGGAGAACGAGGCGGGCTGGGCAATCGCCGCCAGCAGGGTGGCGGTGTAGATCTGCTGGATCGATGCTTCGCCTCGCCGGCCCAGGGTGTCGGCAATGCCGAGGCGGCGGGAAGTGCCGAAGGCGGCGTGCATTTGCTGCCACAAGCCGATGCCGGACGGGGAGGCGATCAGATGATTGATCCGTATCTGCCAGGCGACGCAGTGCATGACCTGGCGCAGTGTGGTCTGCGGGGGGCGGGTAACGCCCTTGCTCTGGGGGTCGAACAATTCGGAAAGTGTGTTGAAATAATCCTGGGTCAGCGTTTCCAGGAGTTTCAGGAGCAGGCGCACACGCTGGCGTAGGCGGCGCGACACCGGTAGCGACGTTTCGCACAGACTCGAGCGTTCGTTGTCGACGATGCGTTCGGCTTGCTGGTAAAGCAAGTCGAGCAATCTGACTTGTTGGGCCGGGGCGATCGGCGTTTCCCGCAAGAGCAGGAGCTGGCGGTATAACTGATCGGGGTCTGCAGGTTCCTGCCGGCTGTTGGTCAGCGCCAGCCATTCAAGAATGCTCTTGACGTTGGCGTCGATGGTGGGCGGCGAGTGGGTTTCCGGCGGAGTGCTCATTTCATTCGAGAATAAACAAAAATTTACATTTCCGCCATCCATTCAACGATCAGAGGTCCATTTCCTTCTCCCAAAGGTCGGTCTGGTCGCTTGCCGAGATTCTTGCTCTTCTAAGTGGCTTGTTTTTCCTTGAGAAAGCGCTATACTCTCGCGTCTTTTTTCCAGCTTACGAAAGAATCACATGGTTGTTATTCGTCTTGCCCGTGGCGGCTCCAAGAAGCGTCCTTTTTATAACATGGTTGTTGCCGATTCCCGCAATCGCCGCGATGGTCGTTTTGTCGAGCGCATCGGTTTCTACAACCCGGTTGCTTCCGGTAATGCCGAATCCCTGCGCGTCGCCGTGGATCGTCTGACCTACTGGCAACAGAACGGTGCTCAACTGTCCTCGACGGTTGCCCGTCTGGTCAAGCAACACGCTGCCCAGCAAGCTGCCTGAGTCGTTGCGCTTTGAGCGGTAACGATATCGTCGTTCTGGGGCGGCTTGCCGACCCCTACGGGATTCGTGGCTGGCTCAAGCTGCACGCTTTTGGTGATGACCCGCAGGACTGGGCAGAAATGCCGGTCTGGTGGATCAGCCGGGATGGTGAGTCGTGGCGCGAGTGCGGGCTGAAAAGCCTGAAAGTGCATAACAATGGTCTGGTGGTGCTGCTTGACGGCGTCGATGACCGGAGTGCTGCCGAGGCCGCGAAGGGGTTGTTGGTAGGGGCGCCGCGTTCGGCGCTGCCGATCCCCGAAGAAGGTGAGTTTTACTGGTCCGAGCTGATCGGACTGGACGTTATCAATACCGCTGACGAGAAGCTTGGCAAGGTCGCCGGCTTGATCGAGAGTGCTGCCAATTCTGTTCTGCGTGTTGTCGCGGATGACGAAACCGAGCGCTTGTTGCCCTTCGTGGCGTCAGTGGTGCTGGATGTCGATAAGGAAGTCGGGCAGATTCGTGTGGAGTGGGGCAGCGACTGGTGATCCGGTTTGACTGCATTACCCTCTTCCCGGAGATGTTCGCAGCAGTAACGGAAAGTGGCATTACCCGTCGGGGGCTGGAAGAACAGCGCTGGGCCTGGCAAGGCTGGAATCCACGCGATTTCGCCGAAAATGCCTGGCGGCGGGTGGATGATCGCCCCTTCGGTGGTGGGCCGGGCATGTTGATGCAGGCGGCGCCGCTGGAAAAGGCGATCAATGCCGCCAAGGCGCAGCAGCGCGAGGCTGGCCTGGCGAAAAGCCGGGTCATCTACCTCTCGCCACAGGGCGCACCGCTCACCCACGAACGGGTGATGCAACTGGCGACTGGCGAAGAAGGCTTGATCCTGCTTTGCGGTCGTTACGAAGGAATTGACGAGCGTCTGATCGAGCGCTGTGTCGATGAAGAAATATCGATCGGGGATTTTGTCCTGTCCGGCGGCGAGTTGCCGGCGATGGCGCTGATTGATGCCGTCGTCCGCCAGTTGCCGGGGGTGCTTGGAGATGCCGCTTCGGCGGTAGAAGATTCGTTTGTCGATGGTTTGCTGGATTGTCCGCACTACACGCGACCCGAGGTCTATGAGGGCGCGGCGGTGCCGGAAGCCTTGATGTCCGGCGACCACAAAAGAATTCGACGCTGGCGGCTGAAACAGTCGCTGGCCCGGACCCGGAAGCGCCGGCCGGATTTGCTGGCGCACCGCGTGTTGAGCGCGGAAGAAACGCAACTACTCACGGAAATTTCCGGAGAGGAGCAATGCGGTGAGTAAGTGTTTATAAATTAAAGGATCTCACATGAACCTGATTGAACAACTGGAACAAGAAGAAATTGCCCGCCTGGGCAAGACCTTGCCTGACTTCGCACCGGGCGACACCATCGTCGTGCAAGTGAAGGTCAAGGAAGGCAATCGCGAGCGTCTGCAGGCTTACGAAGGCGTCGTTATCGCCAAGCGTAACCGCGGCCTGAACTCGGCTTTCACCGTCCGCAAGATTTCTTCCGGCGAAGGCGTCGAGCGTACTTTCCAGACCTATTCCCCGCTGGTCGCTTCCGTTGAAGTGAAGCGTCGCGGTGATGTGCGTCGTGCCAAGCTGTACTACCTGCGCGAACGCTCGGGCAAGTCGGCCCGTATCAAGGAAAAGCTGGTCCGCAAGGAAAAGCCGGTCGCCGCTGCCTAAGCGACTTCTTCAGGTACAAAAACAAACGGGACGCTTCGGCGTCCCGTTTGTTTTTGGGCAATAGAAAAGGGCGCCGCGGCGCCCTTTTCTATTTTTGCATCCGGAGTTACGGATGCGCTGCCGGGCGCTTTTTGTCGTTTTCAATCAGGGCATAGGCCGAATGATTGTGGATCGACTCGAAGTTTTCGGATTCGACGATATAGGCGTCGATGCGGCCTTCGGCGTTGAGGCGGGCGGAGACGTCGCGGACCATGTCTTCGACGAATTTTGGATTGTCGTAGGCGCGTTCGGTGACGTATTTCTCATCGGGGCGCTTGAGCAGGCCGTAGAGCTCGCAGGAGGCTTCCTGCTCGACGAGCTGGACGATTTCCTCGATCCACATGAAATCGTTGGTGCGGGCGGTCACGGTGACGTGCGAACGCTGGTTGTGGGCGCCGTACTCGGAAATCTTCTTCGAGCAGGGGCAAAGGCTGGTCACCGGCACGACGACCTTGGTCGAGGTGACGATTTCACTGTGGCAGATGTCGCCGATGAAGGTGACGTCATAGTCCATCAGGCTCTGCACGCCGGAGACCGGCGCGGTCTTGTTGATGAAGTAGGGGAAATTCATCTCGATGTGGCCGGTTTCGGCTTCGAGTTTGACCACCATGTCACGCAGCATGGTCGGGAAGTTTTCGACCGAGATTTCGCGTTCGTGGCTGTTGAGGATTTCCACGAAGCGCGACATGTGGGTGCCCTTGAAATTGTGCGGCAGGCCGACGTACATGTTGAAGACGGCGATGGTGTGCTGGACGCCGGTCGATTTGTCCTGGACCATGATCGGGTGGCGGATGGACTTGATGCCCACCTTGTTGATCGCGATGTGACGCGTGTCGGCGGAGTTCTGGACGTCGGGGATGTTGGGGTTCGGGGTGTTCATGGGCTGTTCTATAAAGAATTATTGTTGGCTGGTTTTGGCGCGTACCGCGCGCACGATGCCAGCCTTGTCGAGGCCAAGTTCGGCCAGCAACTGGCCTTGTTCGCCGTGGTCGATGAAGCGGTCGGGCAGGCCAAGGCGCAGTACTGGTACCTGCAACCCGCGCTCGGCCAGCGCCCGTTCGATTTCCGAGCCGGCGCCACCGATGAGGGCGTTCTCTTCGATAGTGACAAGCAGGGAATGGTTCCCGGCCAGTTCGACGAGCAGTTCGACATCGAGCGGTTTGACGAAGCGCATGTTGGCCACGGTGGCATCCAGTTCCTCGCCGGCCGCGACGGCTGCGCCGACCAGACTGCCGAAGGCGAGCAGGGCGACGTCCTTGCCCTGGCGGCGGATTTCGCCCTTGCCGACGGGCAATGTGGCGAGATTCATTTCCGGCACCTTGCCGCTGCTGCCGCCGCGCGGGTAACGCACCAGGCTCGGGCCGTCCAGGGTGTAGGCGGTGGACAGCATCTTGCGACATTCGGCCTCGTCGGCCGGAGTCATGACCACCATGTTGGGGATGCAGGTGGCAAAAGACAGGTCGAAGGTGCCATGGTGGGTCGGGCCGTCGGCGCCGACCAGGCCGCCGCGGTCGACGGCGAAGATGACCGGCAGGTTCTGCAGCGCGACGTCGTGGATCAACTGGTCGTAGGCGCGTTGCAGGAAGGTCGAATAGATGGCGACGACCGGTTTCAGGCCTTCGCAGGCGAGACCGGCGGCGAAGGTCACGGCGTGCTGTTCGGCAATGCCGACATCGTAGTAGCGATCCGGGTGTTCGTTGGCGAAACGCACCATGCCCGAGCCTTCGCGCATGGCCGGGGTGATGCCGACCAGGCGCGAGTCGGCGGCGGCCTGATCGCATAGCCAGTCGCCGAAAACCTGGGTGTAGGTCAGCTTGCCGGGCCCTTTGGCGGACTTGATGCCTTCACCGGGTTCGAACTTGGCAACCCCGTGGTAGAGAATCGGGTCGGCTTCGGCCAGCTTGTAACCCTGGCCCTTCTTGGTAATGACGTGGAGGAATTTCGGACCCTTGATGGCGCGCAGGTTTTGCAGCGTCGGGATCAGGGCATCGAGGTCGTGGCCGTCGATCGGGCCGTAGTAATGGAAGCCGAATTCCTCGAATAGCGTGCCCGGGGCGATCATGCCCTTGACGTGCTCCTCGGCGCGGCGGGCCAGTTCGAGCAGCGGCGGGGCGAAACCGAGCATGTGGCGACCGGCAGTACGGGCGACATTGAAGGTCTTGCCCGACATCAGTCGGGTCAGGATGTTGTTCAGGGCGCCGACCGGCGGCGAGATCGACATTTCGTTGTCGTTGAGGATTACGAGCATGTCGGCATCGGCAACGCCGGCATTGTTCATCGCTTCGAACGCCATGCCGGCCGACATCGCGCCGTCGCCGATGATGGCGATGGCCTTGCGCTTCTCGCCCTTGTGCTTGGCGGCCAGGGCCATGCCCAGGGCGGCCGAGATCGAGGTCGAGGAATGGCCGACGCCGAAGGTGTCGTAAGGGCTCTCGCTGCGTTTGGGGAAGCCGGAGACGCCGCCGTGCATGCGCAGCGTGCTCATACCTTCGCGGCGGCCGGTGAGGATCTTGTGGGCGTAGCACTGGTGGCCGACGTCCCAGACCAGGCGGTCTTCCGGGGTGTTGAAGACGGCGTGCAGGGCGATGGTCAGCTCGATGGTGCCGAGATTGGACGACAGGTGGCCGCCGGTCTGCGAGACCGATTCGATCAGAAATTCGCGCAATTCGCCGACTAGCTGCTGCAACTGCCTGCGCTCCAGACGGCGCAGGTCGGCCGGACTGTTGATGGTTTCGAGCAGGGGGTAGTGGCTCATTTCAGAATTGCCGATGGCAGATGTAATCGGCCAACTGGGTCAGGCGGCTGGCGCGTTCGCTGAAGATGGCCAACGCCTCGAGAGCTTCGTTGCGCAGTTCGTCGGCATAGCGGCGGGCATCGTCGAGGCCGAGCAGGCTGACGTAGGTCGGTTTGGCGGCGGCTTCGTCCTTGCCGGCCGTTTTGCCCAGGGTGGCGGTGCTCGCCGTGCAGTCGAGAATGTCGTCCACCACCTGGAAGAGCAGGCCGGCGCGCTTGGCGAAGCGGTCGAGATTGCTGCGCTCATCGGCCGCCAGCGGCTGGCCGGAAAGGGCGCCGAGCAGCACGGCGGCGCGGATCAGGGCGCCGGTCTTCAGGGCGTGCATGAGTTCCAGCTCGGGCTGGTTCAGGGCCTTGCCGACCGCAGCGAGGTCAATGGCCTGGCCGCCGGCCATGCCGCGCGAGCCGCTGGCGTGGGCGAGCAGGGCGATCATCTCGAGTTGGCGGGCCGGGTTGCCGGCCGGCTGGCTGGCGAGCAACTCGAAAGCCAGGGTTTGCAGGCTGTCGCCGACCAGCAGCGCAGTCGGTTCATCGAATTCGACATGGCAGGTCGGCCGGCCGCGGCGCAGCACGTCGTCGTCCATGCATGGCAGATCGTCATGGACCAGCGAATAGGCGTGGATCAGTTCGACGGCGCAGGCGGCATAGTCGAGTTGTTCAGGTGTTGCTCCGGTCAGTTCGCCAGCGGCGAAGGCGAGCAGCGGCCGGACGCGCTTGCCGCCGCCCAGCGTGGCGTAGCGCATGGCGTCATGCAGGCGGGCGGGAATGCAGTCGGGGCCGGGCAAGTGATGGGCCAGGGCGGCTTCAGTACGGGCCTGGGTGGCGGCCATCCAGGCGGCGAATGGCGTCTGGCTCATTCGGCCTCCAGGGGGCGGTCGATGTTTTTGAATTCGCCGTTTTCAAGAATGCGAATCTGCTCTTCGGCACTCGCCAGTTGGCTCTGACAGTGCTGCATCAGCGCCATGCCGCGGCGGTAAGCGGCGATGGAGGCTTCGAGTTCGAGCTTGCCACCTTCCATGCTGGAGACGATGTTTTCGAGTTCGGCGAGCGCTGTCTCGAATTTCATGTCGGCGATGGGGGATTGATCCATGTCAACGGGCTTCGGGGAAACACGCGAAAATACTCCATCAAGGGGCTTCAGGTCAAATCGAGGGGAGGGTAAAATCGCGGTTTTTTTACCCGCTGGAGGCCTGGAATGTCCGATGTGGCGACGCTGTCCCGATTGGCCCCCGCAGTTTCCCAACTGCCGGTGCACTGGTATTTCGATGAAAAAATCTATGAGCTGGAGAAAAAGCTCATCTTCGATGCCGGTCCCGGTTATGTCGGTCACCAGTTGATGGTGCCGGAGGCGGGTGATTACCGTTCGCTGGAATGGAAGGACCACGGTCAGATGCTGCTCAACGGCGGCAGCAGCGGCCCGCAGGCCGGTATCTGGCAGATGTCCAACGTCTGTCGCCACCGCCAGGCGATCATGCTGCAGGGGGCCGGCAAGCTGCAGGGTAATGTCGTCTGCCCGATCCATCGCTGGACCTACGATACGGCCGGCGAGCTGATCGGCGCCCCGCATTTTCCGCAGAATCCCTGCCTCAATCTGAACAAGGCCAAGCTGGAAAACTGGGGCGGTCTGCTCTTCAAGGGGCCGCGTTCGGCCAATGCCGATCTGGGCGGCATGAATGTCGCCGGCGAATTCGATTTTTCCGGCTACAAACTCGACCATGTCGAGATGCACGAGTGCAATTACAACTGGAAGACCTTTATCGAGGTCTATCTCGAGGATTACCACGTCGTGCCCTACCACCCCGGGCTGGGCAATTTCGTCACCTGTGACGACCTGACCTGGCAGTTCGGTGAATGGTATTCGGTGCAGAAGGTCGGTATTACCTCCTTGCTGAAGGACGGTTCGCCGGTGTACGGGCGCTGGCAAAAGGCCGTCCGCGAGTTTTACGGCGACCGCGGCCAGACGCCGCCGCAAGGTGCCGTGTGGTTGACCTATTACCCGAATGTGATGGTCGAGTGGTATCCGCATGTGCTGGTCGTGTCGACCGTCTTGCCGATGGGCGTGCACAAGACGATGAATGTCGTCGAGTTCTACTATCCCGAAGAAATTGTCGATTTCGAGCGCGAATTCATCGAGGCCGAACGCGCCGCCTACATGGAAACCGCGATTGAGGACGACGACATCGGCGAGCGCATGGATCGCGGCCGCCTGGCCCTGCTTCGGGAAGGGCGTAACGAGGTCGGCCCGTATCAGAGTCCGACCGAGGACGGCATGCAGCATTTCCACGAGTTCTACCGGCGCATCATGCAGGCGCAGATCGAAGCGCGCTGAGTCTGGCGTGCGCTAAGACACAAGGCGGCGGGGTAAAATCCGGCGCCTTTTTTGTTTCGGCCGCCGCTTTGTGGCTTGATGGTGGTGCGGTCGACATGAGCCTGCCCTTAAACTTACCTTTTTATTTTCGAGCCACCCCATGCAATCCCTCTGGATGGTTGTTGCCAGCCTGCTTTTCGCCTGCATGGGGGTGTGCGTCAAATTTGCCGCGCAGACCCACTCGGCGGTCGAGATTACCTTCTACCGTAGCTTCATTTCACTGATCCTGATGTTCGGGCTGGTCCGCCTGCGCGGCGTCTCCCTGGCGACGCCGCACTGGCGTTGGCAATTCAGCCGTGGTGCGGTCGGTTTCGTGGCGCTGTTGGCCTATTTCTACGCCATTACCCGCTTGCCGCTGGCGACGGCGGTGACGCTCAATTACACCTCGGCCATTTTTCTGGCGCTGTACCTGGCGCTGGCCGGTATGCGCTTGCGCGCCGGTATTCTCGGCGCCTTGCTGCTCGGCCTGGTTGGCGTCGGTTTGCTGCTGCGGCCCACCTTGCAAGCGGAACAGATGGTCGGCGGGATGATTGGTTTGGGCTCGGGCGTCCTGGCCGGCATGGCCTATTTCAGCGTGCGCGAACTGGGTGCTCGCGGCGAGCCGGAGGCGCGGACGGTGTTCTATTTTTCCCTGGTTTCCTCGCTCGGGGCCGGCGGCTGGCTGCTCTTTAGCGAACTGCACCCGCTCGAACGGCATAGTGCCCTGTTATTGCTCGGTGTCGGCGGCTTTGCGACGCTTGCCCAACTGGCCATGACCCGCGCCTATACCCGCGGCAAGACGCTGATGTCGGCCGCATTGGCCTACAGCACGGTGATTTTTTCCAGTCTTTTCGGGGCGCTGTTCTGGGGCGAACTGCTTGATGCCGCGGCCTGGTTCGCCATCGGGCTGATCGTCCTATCCGGCATCGGAGCCACGCACTTTTCCCGCGCCCGCCCGGTGGAAGCGGATTAAACGGCGTTAAACTCTCGACAAACAACAACGGAGTCAAATCATGATCGTCATCGACCATCAACCCAGCCGTGTAAGCGTGTCCGTCTTTGGCGAATTCACGCTGGCCGATTACAAAGAATTCGAAGAGGTCGTCAATTACAAAATCAAGTTCGAAGGGCCGGTTGATCTGTATTTCGATCTCAGCCAGATGGCCGACCTGACCATCGATGTTGCTTGGGAAGAACTCAAGTTCTCGCGCGCTCATGCCAACGACTTCAAGCGCGTCGCCGTCGTCACCGAAAGCCAGTGGGTGACCTGGAGCGCCTGGCTGTCGCAAACTTTCGTCAATGCCGATGTCCAGGTCTTTGCCGATGCCGGCGAAGCCAAATCCTGGCTTGAAACGGCATGAGTTTCACGACCCTGATTGATGTCGCCACCTTGGCGAGCCATCTCGACGATCCGAACTGGCTGATCGTCGATGTCCGCCACCAGTTGGCGGATACTGCCTACGGGGCGCGGGTTTATGGCGAAGGACACATTCCGGGGGCGGTTTTCCTGCACTGTGATCGCGATCTTTCGGGTTCGATGACGGGGTGCAATGGTCGCCATCCGCTGCCGGCGCCGGAAAAACTGGCGACCCTCTTCGGCCAGATCGGCCTTGGGCCGGCGACCCAGGTGGTGGTTTATGACGACGCCCAGGGCATGATCGCCGGTCGTTTGTGGTGGTTGTTGCGCTGGCTCGGACACGATCAGGTGGCGCTCCTCGACGGAGGTCTGGCGGCCTGGCAGGCGGCCAACCGGCCACTGAGCACGGCCTTGCCGCCGGTCAGGCCGGCGGCCGCCTTCGTCGCCGATGAGCGCGACAGTCGAGTGGATGCCGACTACGTGCAGGCTTTTCTGCAAACCTCGCGCCTGCATCTGGTTGATGCCCGCAGCCCGGATCGGTTCCGCGGCGAGAACGAAACCATGGACCCGGTGGGAGGGCATATTCCGGGGGCGGTTAACCGTTTCTTCCGGGACAATCTGCAAGCCGACGGGCGTTTCAAGCCGGCCGCCGCATTGCGTGCCGAATGGCTGGCGGTGCTCGCCGGTGCGGCGCCGGATCAGGTGGTGCACCAGTGCGGGTCGGGCGTTTCCGCTTGTCACAATATTCTCGCCATGGAAATTGCCGGCTTGACCGGCTCGCGCCTCTACGCCGGTTCGTGGAGCGAGTGGTGCGCCGACCCGGCGCGCCCGGTCGTGCGTTAAACCGGCCGGGTGTCAGCCCGCTTGGCCCTTACTTCATCGTCTGCTGGGCCAGGGCCCAGGCGACGTGTTCGCGAACCAGCGCCGCCGGGTGATCCAGCCGACTGCGCAGGGCGGCCAGGACTTCCGCTGCGGCGGGTGCGTTGCCCAGGGCCACGGCAATGTTGCGCAACCAGCGTTGGTGGCCGATGCGGCGGATCGGGTTGCCGGCCAGGCGGTCGTTGAATTCGCTTTCCGTCCAGGCCAGCAGTTCGCTCAGCGTTGCCGTGTCCAGGCCGTGGCGCGGCGAGAATTCAGCATCGCCGAGCCGGGCGAAGCGATTCCACGGGCAGCATAGCTGGCAGTCGTCGCAGCCATAAATCCGGTTGCCGATCAGTTCCCGGAACGGCTCCGGAATGCTGCCGGCCAGTTCGATGGTCAAGTAGGAGATGCAGCGCCGGGCATCGACCTGATATGGTGCCGTGATTGCCCCGGTCGGGCAGGCCGCCAGGCAGGCCGTGCAACTGCCGCAATGGTCGGTGAGCGGGGCGTCGGGCGGCAGCGGCAGGTCGCAGTAAATCTCGCCGAGAAAGCGCCAGGAACCCTTCTTGGAAAGCAGCAGGGTATGCTTGCCACGCCAGCCGAGTCCGGCCTGATGGGCGAATTCGACTTCCATAACGGGTGCCGAATCGGCAAAGGCGCGGTAGCCGAAGGGGCCGATCAGGGTGCTGATTGCATCGGCCAGCTTTTGCAGGCGGTGGCGTACCACCTTGTGATAGTCGCGCCCCTGGGCATAGCGTGAGATTGCTGCCTGCCCGGGCTGGTCTGCGGTTTTCAGGTGCGGCAGATAGTCGATTGCCGCCGATATCACGCTCAGCGTGCCGGGCTGCAGCAAGGCGGGGTGGGCGCGCAATTCGGCGTGGCGGGCCATATAATCCATCTCGCCGTGGCGCCCGGCGCTCAGCCAGTCGCGCAGATGTCGGCCGGCCTGGCCAATCTCGGCGCGAGCCACGCCGATGGCAGCAAAGCCCAGTTCTTGTCCGGTCTGGCGGATATTTTCCTTCAGCGCCGCGTAATCCACAGTGGAGTCCCGATCGTGCATACCCCCGATGTTACCGCCGTTTTCGACCTGCCTGACGAGGCCGCCACGCAACGTCTGGGGATGTGCCTGGCGCCGCTGCTCGGCGGCGGTCGCGTCGTTTTCCTGGAAGGCGACCTCGGGGCCGGCAAAACAACGCTGGCGCGAGCGCTGATTCGGGCACTTGGTCACACGGGCGCGGTCAAAAGCCCTACCTATTCTCTGGTTGAAGTTTACGTAATTTCGAGCTTATACTTATATCACTTTGATTTTTATCGTTTCGAGTCACCAGAGGAGTTCCTCGATGCGGGCTTTTCTGAATACTTTAATGAAAATGCGCTCTGTCTTGTCGAGTGGCCGGAGCGCGCTGAAGGCTGCGTACCGTCGCCAGACCTGCGGTTGCGCCTTCATCATGCAGGTCTCGGGCGTCTCCTCGAAGCCGTGGCAGATACACCGGAAGGGGCGCAATGCATAAGAGGGCTAAGCACAGCCTGGAACGCCGGCAACTCCTCCGTTACGCCGGCGCCTCGCTGATCCTCTCTGTTTCACCCCTGGCCGGGGCCGTCGGCAAGCAGCCCGCGGTCTTGGCCGTGCGCATCTGGCCGGCCAGCGATTACACCCGGGTGACGCTGGAGTGCGACGCGCCGCTGAAATATACCCAGTTCACCGTCGAAAACCCGGATCGCCTGGTGGTCGATATCGAAGGTGTCGAATTCAACAGTGTGCTCGACAGCCTGGCGCGCAAGGTGGCGACCGACGATCCCTATATCAAGCTGCTGCGGGCCGGTCGTTTCAAGCCGGGGGTTGTGCGCTTGGTCATGGAGTTGAAGACCAAGGTCGCACCGCAGGTTTTTGAACTGAAACCGGCTGGCGAATACAGTCACCGGCTGGTTCTCGATGTCTACCCGGTCAATCCGCCCGACCCGCTGATGGCCTTGCTGGAGGGCCGCAAGGACGCGGTCGAGCCGCCGACGCAGGAGCAGGATTTCCGGATTGCCGAGAAAAAGCCGGACGAGGCGCCCTCGAAGCCGGCCGAAAAGCCGCTCGAGGCGCCCGAGGTTCATACCGGCAAGAAGTCCGGCAAGCCGGTGGTCGACCGCATGGTGACCATCATGCTCGACCCCGGTCACGGTGGCGAAGATCCGGGGGCCATCGGCCAGGGCGGTTCCTATGAAAAAAATGTCACGCTGCAGGTGGCCAAGCGCCTGAAGGCGCGCATCGATGCCGAGCCCAACATGCGCGCTGTGCTGACGCGCGATTCCGATTTCTTCGTGCCGCTGCAAATGCGGGTCCAGAAGGCGCGTCGCGTCCAGTCGGACCTTTTTCTGTCGATTCACGCCGATGCCTGGATCAAGCCGGATGCCCGTGGCTCATCGGTTTTCGTCCTTTCCGAGCGCGGCGCCTCAAGCACTCAGGCGCGCCTGCTGGCGCAGCGCGAGAACGAGGCGGATCTGGTGGGCGGGGTCAATCTGGGTGCCAAGGATTTGTTCCTGGCCCGTACCCTGCTCGACTTGTCGCAGACGGCAACGATCAACGACAGTCTGAAACTGGGTAAATATCTGCTCGGCGAATTGGGGGCGGTCAATACGCTGCACAAGAACAGCGTCGAGCAGGCCAGCTTTGCCGTCTTGAAAGCACCGGACATCCCTTCGGCGCTGATCGAGACAGCCTTTATTTCCAACCCGGAAGAAGAGCGCCGGCTGAATGACGACGCTTATCAGGAGAAGCTGGCCGACGCCATCGTGCGCGGTGTGCGCCAGTATTTCAGCAAGAACCCGCCGGGGCCGAAAGCCAAGTTGGCGCGGCTGGGCTAGAAAAGTTCGACTTCGCCCTTGGCGATTTGTTTGATGTCGAGTCGGCCGTTGTCGATCAGCGTTTCGTAGCATTCGATGCGATTGCGCCCGTGTTGCTTGGCGTAATAGAGCGCCTCGTCGGCCCGGTCGATGACATCGGTTGGCGTGTCGTTGGGCAACAGGCGGCTGAAGCCGATACTCACCGTGATATGGCCGATGCGGCTGAATACCTGGTTTTCGACGTCGCTCCGGAAACGTTCCAGTGTTGCGCTGGCCGACGCCAGATCGGTCGGCTGCAGCAGGGTGATGAACTCCTCGCCGCCGAAGCGGAACAACTGGTCGTCGAAGCGGAATGAGTGGCGCATGACGCGGGCGAGCATGATCAATACCTCGTCGCCGATCAGATGTCCGAAGTTGTCGTTGACCAGTTTGAAATGATCAATGTCGCACACGGCCAGCCAGTGGCTGCTGGACTCCGGCTCACCCTGGCGGCGGCGCGGCGAATCGTTCAGGAAAGTGCTCAGTTGTAGGTCGGAAGACGATTTTCCCAGCAGCTCGAAAAGATGTTTGTCGAAAGTCTTGCGGCTGGAGAGGCCGGTCAGGGTGTCGCTTTCGCCGTAGTCGAGGAGGGCGATGTGGTTGCCGAAATACTCGATCAATCCCATCAGCGAGACGCGCTGGTCGGCCGAAAACTCTTCCGCGAGCGAGAGATCGATCATGTAGCTCGGCTGATCAAGCCGGAACACCGGAAAAACCACGCGGTGCGAACCGTCGTCGAGGATTTCGAGAGCGGCCGAGGCTTCCTTGCGGCAGCGCCTGAGCAGCGGATCGCGATCCAACGGATAGCAGTAGCGCGGGTCCGGCAGGTAGGCGTTGTGGACGAAACGCCCCTCTGGTCGGGTGCCGGCGCAGGAAAAAGCCATGGTTTTTCGTTTGCCGGCATAGCAGCGGAAAATAGTCAGCTTCTGCGGATGAAACAGTTCGGTCAGCGCATCGAGCATGGCGGCGTTGATCTCGGTGCGATCGCGGTGCGCCGAGATTTTGACCACATGATTGATGAGATTGAGCATGAAAGGGCAGGTTTCCCGGCGTCGATAGGCGCCGGCAATTATAGCCAACCCGGGGTTTGGCGAGGCCGGCTAAATAGTTAAGCCGGGTAAATTGCCTGGAATGGTCGTGGTGGGAGCGGGGCCGTTATAATTCAACGTTTTCGTTTCGCCCAAAAGCCCATGCGTGTCTTTCGCGGTTACTCGCGTTCTGTTCCCTCCCCGGTTGTGCTGGCCATCGGCAATTTTGATGGTGTGCACCTTGGCCATGCCGCACTTGTGCGGCAGTTGGCGGAGGCCGCGGCACGCCTGCAACTGGCGCCCACCGTATTGACCTTCGAACCGCATCCGCGCGAGTTTTTCTCGCCGGCCTCGGCGCCGGCCCGCTTGACCTTGCTGCGCGAGAAGCTGGAATTGTTGGCCGAGAGCGGTGCCGAGCAAGCGATGATATGTCCCTTCAATGCTGCCTTTGCCGCTCTTTCAGCCGACGATTTCATCGAACAGGTGCTGGTGCGTGGGCTCAAGGTCAAGCATTTGATCATTGGCGACGATTTTCGCTTCGGCTCCGGTCGGACCGGAGACTTCGCCTTGCTCCGCCTGGCCGGCGAGCGTCTGGGGTTTACCGTCGAGGCCATGCAGAGCGTCACCATCAATGGCGAGCGGGTTTCCAGTTCCGGCGTCCGACGCGCCCTGGCAAGCGGTGACATGGAGCACGCCGCGCTCTTGCTCGGGCGACCCTACATCATCGACGGTAGCGTCAGGCATGGCGAGAAGATCGGCCGGCAACTCGGTTTTGCGACAGCGAATATCCGCATCCGCCATAATCCGCTGCCGATGACCGGCGTTTTTGCCGTCGAAGTCAGCGGGCTCGGCGACAAACCCCGACCGGGCGTCGCCAATCTGGGCATCCGGCCAACCCTGGGCGGTACGCGGCCGCTGCTCGAAGTCCATCTTTTCGATTTTGACCGCGATATCTACGGCACCCACATTTCCGTTCGTTTCGTGCATAAATTGCGCAACGAGCAACGCTTTTCCAATTTTGATGCCCTCAAGGCGCAGATCGCGGCAGACGCCGCGGCCGCCCGGGCCTTTTTCAAGCTGTGAGCACGCAAAATGGCTGATTACAAAGACACCCTGAACCTGCCGGATACGGCTTTCCCGATGCGCGGTGATTTGCCCAAGCGCGAACCGCTATGGGTCGGGCAATGGCAGCAGAAAAAGCTCTATCAGCGCATCCGCGAAATCTGCGCCGGCCGGCCGCGCTTCGTGCTGCACGACGGGCCGCCTTATGCCAATGGCGATATCCATATCGGCCATGCGGTCAACAAGATTCTCAAGGACATCATCGTCCGCGCCAAAACCCTCTCCGGTTTCGACGCGCCCTACGTGCCCGGCTGGGACTGCCACGGTCTGCCGATCGAACACCAGATCGAGAAATTGCACGGCAAGGCCATTCCCGCCGACCAGGTGCGCGAACTGTCGCGCGCCTACGCCGCCGAGCAGGTCGAACGGCAGAAGAAGGATTTCATCCGGCTCGGCGTACTCGGCGACTGGAACAATCCCTACCTGACGATGAATTTTGCGGCAGAAGCCGGCGAAATTCGGGCCCTCGGCAAGATTCTCGAGCAGGGCTACCTGTACCAGGGCCTGAAGCCGGTCAATTGGTGTCTGGACTGCGGTTCGGCCCTGGCCGAGGCAGAAGTCGAGTATGAGGACAAGACTTCGCCGGCCATCGACGTCGCTTTTGAAGTCCATGAAAATCATGCCGCCAAGCTGGCGGCTGCTTTCGGTCTGCCGCGTCTGAATGGACCGGCCTTCGCCGTGATCTGGACGACGACGCCGTGGACGCTGCCGGCCAACGAAGCGGTCAGCGTGCATCCGGAACTGACCTACGACCTGATCCAGACCGCGAAGGGCGCCCTGATCCTGGTCCGCGAACTGGCCGAGTCGGCGCTCAAACGCTACGACTTGGAAGGCACGGTGATTGGCTCGACGAGCGGCGACCAGCTCGACCAGATCCTCTTGAAGCATCCTTTCCAGCCGCGCGACGTCGCCATCATCTGCGGTACGCACGTTACGACCGAGGCCGGTACCGGCCTGGTGCACACGGCGCCGGCGCATGGCGTGGATGACTACAATATCGGCAAGAAATACGGCCTGCCGGTAAACAACCCGGTCGGCAACGACGGCAAGTTCCTCGCCAACACACCGGCGCTGGCCGTCGGCGAGCTGGCCGGACTCACCGTCTGGCAAGCCAATCCGCTGGTGCTGCAGGAACTGGAAGGCAAGGGGCGCCTGCTCAAGCAGGAAAATATCCGGCACAGCTACCCGCATTGCTGGCGCCACAAGACGCCGATCATTTTCCGCGCCACGACGCAGTGGTTCATTGGCATGGAGCACAAGAAGGACGAAAACGCCTCGACCCTGCGCTGGATCGCCGAACGGGCCGTCGATGAAACCCAATTCTTCCCGGCCTGGGGGCGCGCCCGCCTGGAAGGCATGATGAAGACCCGGCCGGACTGGTGTGTTTCGCGCCAGCGCAACTGGGGCGTGCCGATCCCCTTCTTTCTGCACAAGGAGACGGCCTTGCCGCATCCACGCACGGCGGAACTGGTCGAGCTGGTGGCCCAGCGCGTCGAGAAAGCCGGCATCGAAGCCTGGTTCAGCCTCGACCCGGCCGAACTGCTCGGCGCCGAGGCCGAGCAGTACGTCAAGATGAAGGACACCCTGGACGTCTGGTTCGATTCGGGCACCACCCACTGGCACGTCTTGCGCGGTTCGCATGCGGCCGACCTGGCTTATCCGGCTGATCTTTATCTCGAAGGTTCCGACCAGCATCGCGGCTGGTTCCAGTCCTCGCTGCTTTCCGGTTGCGCCATCGACGGCCGGGCGCCCTACAAGGCGCTGCTGACGCACGGTTTCGTGGTGGATGGCAAAGGCCACAAGATGTCGAAGTCGAAGGGCAACGTTATCGCGCCGCAGCAGGTGTCCGACAAGATGGGCGCCGAAATCCTGCGCCTGTGGACGGCGTCCACCGATTACTCCGGCGAGTTGTCGATTTCCGATGAAATCCTCAAGCGCGTCGTCGAAGGCTACCGCCGCATCCGCAACACGCTGCGTTTCGTGCTGGCCAACACGGCCGATTTCGACGCCGGCAAGGATCTGCTGCCGGTCGACCAGTGGCTGGAAATCGACCGCTACGCCCTGGCCCTGAGCCGCGAGTTGCAGGCCAGCTGCCTGGCCGATTACGACAAGTATGAGTTCCACCGCGTCGTCCAGGCGCTACAGACCTTCTGTTCGGAAGACCTCGGTGGTTTCTACCTCGATATCCTCAAGGACCGTTTGTATACCACGGCGCCCAATTCCCGCGCCCGCCGCTCGGCGCAATCGGCGCTTTGGCACATCCTGCAAGCCTTTACCAAGCTGATGGCACCGATCCTCGCCTTCACCGCCGAGGAAGTCTGGCAGGTCTTGTCTGGCGACGCTGAACAGTCCGTGATGTTCCAGACCTGGCATGAACTGCCGCAACCCGCCGGTGAGGCTGAGCTGCTGGCCAAATGGACGCAGATTCGCAGTGTCCGGGCCGAGGTCACCAAGGCCCTGGAAGAATTGCGCGAAGCCGGCAAGATCGGCTCCTCGCTGCAGGCCGAAGTCGAACTGCATTGTGCTGGTGAGAAGTACGAGCTGCTCGCTTCGCTCGGCGACGATCTCAAGTTCGTGCTGATCTGTTCCAAGATTGCCGTCATCAAGGCCGACGAGGAGAAACTGGTGGCCCAGTCGGCGACGCACGCCAAGTGCGAACGTTGCTGGCACGTCCGCGAAGATGTCGGCGCCCATGCCGAACATCCGGGACTGTGTGGCCGTTGCGTCAGCAACCTGCATGGCGCTGGCGAGGTGCGTCACTGTGCCTAACAAGCCGGCTCACTGGTACGCCCTGGCCGGGCTGGTCGTCATTCTCGACCAGCTCAGCAAGTGGCTGGTGCTGAGCACTATCGGGCTTGGCGAAACGATCTACGTCGCCCCCTTCTGGAACTGGGTGCTGGCCTTCAACCAGGGTGCCGCCTTCAGCTTCCTGGCCGACCAGCCGGGCTGGCAGCGCTGGCTTTTTTCCGGCCTGGCGCTTGGTGTTTCGGCCTGGATCGCCGTCATGTTGCGCCAGCATCCTCAACAGAAGCTGCTCTCGCTCGCCCTGACCCTGGTCATGGGCGGCGCGCTGGGCAATGTCATCGACCGTATCCGTTTCGGCGCGGTCGTCGATTTCATTCAATGGCATGCCGCGGGGTACTATTTCCCCGCTTTCAATGTCGCCGATTCGGCCATTACCCTCGGGGCGATTTTGCTGGTGATCGAGCAACTGGGCGCCGCCGACAAGAAAACCGGGAAACCCAACCAATGACCACCGTCCGCTCCGACAGCTACCTGACCCTGCATTACCGCATCACCACGCTCGATGGCGACGAGTTCCTGTCGACTTTCGACATGAGCCCGGCCACGCTGCAGATGGGCAGCGGCCAGCTAGCCGAAAATCTCGAATCCGTGCTCATCGGTCTGCCGGCCCAGGAAAACTTCGTTTTCGAACTGGCCCCGGAACAGGCTTTTGGTCAGCACAACCCGCGTCTCGTCGAGCGTATCGCCCGCCACGGTCTGCCGGCCGAAATGGAACTGAAAGAGAATTCCGTCGTCGAATTCACCGCCCCGAACGGCGGCACCTTCGCCGGCTTCCTGCGCGAGCTTGATGCCACACACGCCCTGTTCGACTTCAACCACCCGATGGCCGGAAAGACGATCCGCTTCGAGGTGAAGATTATTGGAATTATGTAGTTGTTAGTTATTGGTAGGTTTGAGTTGTTAGCAGAGTTGTTATTACTCAAGCTGGCTCGCGACTAATAGCTGGCAGCTAACAACTAACGACTAATTACTAGCGACTGACAAATGCAAATATTACTCGCCAATCCCCGCGGCTTCTGCGCTGGTGTCGAACGCGCCATCGCCATCGTCGAGCGTGCCCTGGAAAAATTCGGGGCGCCGATCTATGTGCGCCACGAAGTCGTGCACAACAAGTTCGTCTGCGACGACCTGCGCGCCAAGGGGGCGGTGTTCATCGAAGAGCTGGCCGAAGCACCCGCCGGCAGTACGGTCATTTTCAGCGCGCACGGCGTTTCGAAGGCCGTCCGCGCCGAAGCCGAAGAGCGTGGCCTGAAGGTCTTCGACGCCACCTGCCCGCTGGTCACCAAGGTGCATGTCGAAGTCGGCAAAATGCGTCAGCAGACCCGCGAAGTAGTGATGATCGGCCACAAGGGCCACCCGGAAGTCGAAGGGACGATGGGGCAGAGCGCCAAGGGGATGTACCTCGTCGAAACGGCCGATGATGTCGCCGCCTTGCTGGTGAGCTCGCCCGACAATCTTTCCTTTGTGACCCAGACGACCTTGTCGGTCGATGATGCGTCAGTGGTCATCGCGGCGCTGAAAGCGCGTTTCCCCAATATCCAGGGGCCGAAAAAAGACGATATCTGCTATGCCACCCAGAATCGTCAGGATGCCGTCAAGGCACTGGCCGAGCAGTGCGATCTGGTCATTGTCGTCGGTAGTCCGAATAGCTCGAATTCGCGGCGCTTGAAGGAAGTTGCCGTGGCGCGGGGGATCGATGCCTGGCTGGTTGACGGAGCAGATGAAATCGATCCGCAATGGCTGGAAGGCCGGATGCGGATTGGCGTGAGCGCAGGGGCCTCGGCACCAGAAATCCTCGTCGAACAGGTTGTCGATCACCTTCGGCAATTGAGTGGAGCGACTATTCAGCAGTTGCCGGGCGTGGCGGAAGGCGTTTCGTTTCCCTTACCGAAAGAGCTTGTCTAGCTACTGTTGTGTTCTGGCTTGAGGCGATATTGTTCAAATTGCCACCGCTAACCAGAAATTATTAACCGCCTGTCGCAGTTTTGTACGCAATGCGAATACTTGCTCTAAAGTGGCAACGTATCCATTGTGTTGGGTGTCGGCTTATTTTGAACCGGAGAAACGCTGTGCGGAATGCTTGGAAAAATAAGTGTGGGTTAGCTCAAAGGAAGCCACAAGGGTTTACTTTGATTGAGTTGATGGTGGTTGTCGCAATTATCGCCATTTTGGCTTCTGTTGCCTTGCCTGCATATAGTGATTACGTCCGGCGAGGGCAATTGCAGGAAGCTTTTACCTATTTGGCCGATTACCGACTCAAGATGGATAGTTATTTTAACGACAGTAAAAACTTCGGTGCCCCCGCCGGAACCACTTGCGCTACCGATGCCAGTGCCGCAAATTGGAGTGCTTTTGCGCCAGCGAGTGCCAAGTATTTTACTTTTGGCTGTGTGACAGCCAATAGCGGTCTGGAATATACAGTTACGGCGACCGGTAACTCGACTTTGACAACGGGTTATGACTACACGATCAATCATAACGGTGATAAGAAGACAATTACGTTTGCAGGTGGGACTGTTGATAAAAGTTGTTGGCAAACCAGCAGTTCGTCATGTTGAAATGATCGTCGCCATGCGTAGCCGCGGTTTTTCTCTTATCGAGCTTTTGATCACTCTGGCGGTTATGGCGGTGTTGATAGCTGCTGTTTCTCCTAGTTTGACAGATTGGATGGTGAATCTGCGTATCCGAAACGCGGCTGTCGCCATTCAGGAAGGCATAGTGCAAGCGAAGCGGGAAGCCAGTAACCGGGGGGGGGCGAGCTTTTGGCTGGTGTCGGCCTCGGCCACAAATTCGTCGGTACTTGATAGTTCTTGTGCTCTTTCCAGCTCCAGTGGCTCTTGGGTTATCAGTATTAGATCGCCGGTCGGCAATTGCGATGCCGCGCCTTCAGCGACTACCGCACCAATGCTGGTGGCTTCCCATGCGGTTGGGGATGGTGCTAGTGGTGTCACGGTGGCGGCGGTTGCTGCCGATGGTGCGACGGCAGCAACCAAAATTGTTTTTAATGCGCTCGGCGAGGTAACCAACGCCGATGCAATAGCACGTGTCGATGTGAAAGCAGCGACGAATGCGGCCAGTCATCGTAGCCTTCGTGTCGAGATTATTGGTGCCGGGGCCGTCAAATTGTGTGATCCTGCTTTGCCAGCCGCTGATCCACGTGCTTGCAAGAATTGATTTTGGAGTGCGTATGTCTGCTCATTCAAGATTTTCGTCCAGCAAAAATCGCGAGCTACGGCAAACGAGAAGGGGGCGGCAAGATGGGTTTGCCTTGCTGGAGGCCTTGGTGGCTATGCTGGTCTTTGCCTTGGGGATACTCGGCATAATCGGCTTGCAAGGCAATATGACCCGCGAGCAGGGGGTGGTTAAAATGCGTGCTGATGCAGCATTTCTGGCTAGCGAGATTATCGGAAGTATGTGGGTTGATATCGCAAACATCGCCCTTTACAAAGCGACGAGTGGCGATCAGAGTTGTAATGCGTACACGCGATGTAATGATTGGTTGAATAAAGTTTCCGCGACTTTGCCTTCCGCTGCTCCGGAAATAACGGTGGCTCCCGCGACCGGCGATGTCACCGTTACTATTACTTGGACTATGCCCGGGGGTGATAGCCACAAGTTCACCACCGCTACAACCATCGTCGCGGCCAAAGCGGGGTAATCATGTTTGGACGTGAGCAACAAGGCATCATGCTGATTGAACTGATGATCGGTCTGGTCATTGGTTTGATGACTGCACTGGCTATCGTACAGGTGCTGTCGGTGGCGGAGAGTCAGCGACGTACCGTGACATCAGGGACTGATGCTCAGGTGACTGGTGCGGTCTCGCTGCATAGTTTGCAGCGTGAAATCCGCCAAGCGGGCTATGGGTTGCTCGATAATCCGAATGCTTTGGGCTGTCCTATTACCGGTAAGGTTGGTGTCAATAACGTCAATATCACGCTTGCTCCGGTGGTGATTACCAATGGTGCCGATGGGGCGCCCGATAGCCTGCAAATATTTTCCAGCAGCAAACAGGGTGCCTCGGTGCCGCTTATGGTCAGCAACAATCATCTTCAGGCGGCTACTTCTTTTGATGTCAAATCATCATTTTCCGTCGCGGTAGGTGATCTGTTGGTAGCCGTTCCAGAAACAGGTGCCGCGGCTTGCGCGCTGTTTTCGGTCACTTCGACAACGCAAACCAAGATCAATCATGCCGATTTGACGGCCTACTCTCCAGCCGCCGGTTATCCGGCCAAAAGTTTCCTGGTTAATCTGGGGGGGGAGATCAACCGTAGAACCTATTCCATCTCCGCCAAAAATGTTCTGCAGGTGCAGGAGTATTCGGCGGCAAATCCTAAGGATTTTTATCCTGAAGTCGTGAATCTGCAGGCCTTGTACGGAAAAGACACAAATTCCGATGGTGTCGTGGATGCCTATGACACTGATACACCGACCACTTCGGCCGGCTGGAAGCAGGTGCTGGCGGTACGCCTGGCCGTGGTGACACGGAGTTCGGAATACGATAAGGATTTAGTAACCAATAGCGCGCCCGAATGGGATTTGGGAACCGCAATAACAGTAACGGGAACGACCGAGTGCACCAGCGGCAGTGGTGGTCAATGTCTGGCCCTCAAGATTAGTCAATTGGCGGATTGGAAACACTATCGTTACAAAGTTTACGACACCCTGATTCCATTGAGGAATGCATTGTGGAACTCTTGAATCGAGAATTGCCAGATCGTCAGCGTGGTTTGTCGCTGATTTACGCCTTGCTGGCGCTGGCGGCTTTATCCGTAGCGAGCGTGGCATTGATGCGCGCTATCAATACTGGTTCGCTGGTTGCTGGCAATCTGAGTTTTCAGCAAGAAGCGACGGCGGCGGCTGACCAGGCGGTTCGTCAGGCGGTGAGTTCGCTCAACGGTAAAATCAGTGCGCTTTCAACGAATCTCGATGCCGATATTCCGGCCATCGGCTATTACGCCAGTACGGATGACCTGCTTGATGTCACCGGGGCGCAATCCAGTGCAGCTACCCGCACACTGGTCAAATGGACTGATACCTATTGTAGCGAGCAGATCTCCGGTAGTTATGCCAGTTGCGCGTTTACCCCGATGAAGCTTGCGGCCGCGATCAATGGAAATTCGGCCAGCTATATCGTTTTTCGGCTTTGCGACAGCGCAGGTGATCCGACAACAGTCGCTACCATAAACTGCGCCCGTCCTCTTTCTTCGTCCGCCATCTCAAGTACCAACGAAACGCGGGACTACTCCGCGGGGTCTGGGACAAGTAGCGGCGTTGTATCTCCGTATTACCGTATCGTTGTGCGCGTTAGCGGTGCCCGCAATACCGTCAGTTATACCGAAACCATCATGCATTTCTGAGGGCAGGCACCCTCAAGATAGGATCTATCATGTCATCGATCATCTTTTCCCGTTCGCTTGCCCGGTCGCTGTCGGTGTTGCTGTTGTTGCCGTTGTCGTTGGCGCCGGTAGTTTCGCTCGCCGATAGTACGGACATTGCGGTAGAACCGTTGATCACCATGGCCGATGTATCGGCCAAGCCGAATATCATGTTCATCCTGGATAATTCGGGAAGTATGGCCAGTGCTTATATGCCTGATGAGCAAGGCAGTAGCACAAGTAGATACGGTTATTGGTCATCGCAATGCAACGGGGTTGCCTACAATCCGAACATTACATACAAAGCCCCCTCGACCTCGGCGGGCGGGGTATATACCGATGCTGTTTTCGGTGCAGCATACTCGGATGGCTATGTTCCCAGCGGTTCGCCGAGCGATCTGCAGTATAGCGGTGATACGGTAACTATAGGTACGAGTTCGAGTATTGCTCCGGCGACCGGTAGCAAAACCTTTACGATCAATTCGTCCAGCAATATGACGGCGACGAGTTTTGCCGTGGGTGTGACCGTAGTGATTGCTAATGGCTCAAATAGCATGACCGGTACGGTCACCTCTTGGACCTATACATCCTCCTCAAATGCCAAATTGATCGTTAACGTAACATCGGCAACGGGGAGCTCCAGCAAGAATTCGTGGACGGTCAATCCCAGCCCCTACTACTACACCTATAGCGGTACCGAAGCAGCCATGAGTTGGAAGTATGACTCGGTAGGTGATGTTGATACTTCAACAACATTCTATAAGCAATGTAAAAGCTCAATCGGCGGAACCGATGGCAAGAATGTATTTACCAAGGTTTATGTTTCTGCGAACTCGACTGAGGCGACAAATTATGCCAATTGGTATTCTTTTTATCGGACTCGCCGTTTGTTGATTCGTACCGCTGCTGGCCGGGCATTCGTTGGGTTGGGTTCGGGTTATCGCGTTGGGTTTACCACAATTTCGGAAAGTGGCATAACGCCAGGGACCTATTTCCGGGATGTGAAAGCCTTTGACGAGACGCACAAGGCAGATTTTTATACCAGTCTGTACGAGGCGACGGGACGTAGTGCGACACCATTGCGGGCGTCGTTGTCGAAAGTCGGGCGCTACTTTGCCAAGCAGATATCGGGGCAGACTTATGATCCGATGGAGTATTCCTGCCAACGCAATTTCGCCATTTTATCAACTGACGGTTATTGGAATACCGGCAGTGAGGGTGGTGACTACATTCCTGTTCAGCTTGATGGGAGTACTGCGCCGGGTAACCAGGATGGTACAGAGGATCGGCCGATGTACGATGGTTCAACCGTCATATCGATCCGGACACGTAACAAATATTCGGTGGTAAAGGGAACTGGGACTTTTTTTGGTAATGGTTGCAGTTCTAGCACATACAAAGTGACTACTACTCTACAGACCTATTCGGCAGCGTCTTCCAGTTGGGTTAACGGTACCTCGGGTTATACCTGTGAGGCCGCTACATACATCGTTTATGGCACTAGTACAGCTTCTGCTTTGTCGGGAAAATCGGCAATCTATAGTAGTGAAACCTCGACTCCGGGGACGACCGGAGGAAGCTCCAATACGTTGGCTGATGTGGCAGAGTACTACTATAAGACGGATTTGCGAACCAGTGCTTTGGGGAATTGCACCTCCAGTACTTCCGGTTCTGATCAGGATGTCTGCTCCAACAGCGTGGTGCCCACCGGGCGCGATCTGCAGACCCAGCAGCACTTGACGACTTTTACCATAGGTCTCGGCGTCAGCGGTACGCTGACTTACGACAAAAATTACCTGACCCAGGCGTCGGGTTCGTATGTCGATGTGACCAATGGGCCAAGCAATTGGCCTGTCCCGGTGGAAACCGATACGGGGGGGGATGCCCGGCAAATTGACGATCTTTGGCATGCGGCGGTGAATGGCCGAGGGCAGTATTATTCAGCACTCAATGCAGAAGAGTTGAGTTCGGCGATCAGCGGGGTCGTCACGTCCATTCAGGAAACCACCGGCTCTGCCTCGTCGGCGAGTACCAATACCCTTGAACTGGTGAAGGGAAGCAGCAATCGGGTTTATCAGGCGAGCTACACTACTGCCAACTGGGTCGGTGACCTCAAGGCGTATTCGATTGACGGTACGACGGCGGAAATTGGATCTACGGCGATTTGGTCTGCCCAGTCGAAGCTTGATGGTGTGACGCCAAGTAGCCGCACTATCTATTTTAACAAGGGCGGTACGCTGACCTCCTTTGTTTACGGTAATTTGGCAAGCCCGGCGCAGACCGCTTACTTTGATAATTTCTGTAGCATGAGTGTGGTTGCCTCGCAATGCCCGGGGCTGACCACGGCTAATCTGGCACTTGCCAATAGCGGCAATAATCTTGTCGATTACCTGCGGGGGGTTCGTGCCAACGAAACTACGCTGTATCGGGCGCGAACCCACGTGCTGGGCGATATCATCAATAGCACCCCGGTCTATGTCGGGGCTCCATTGTTCAGTTATGTCGATGCCGGTTACGCGGATTTCAAAACCAGCCAGGCTTCCCGCACCCCGATAATCTATACCGGGGCCAATGATGGGATGTTGCATGCCTTTGATACCTCGGGCAATGAAGTGTGGGCTTTCGTCCCAACGGCTGTCATGCCCAATCTGTACAAGTTGGCCGATGCGTCTTATGCGAGTCGACATGTCTACTTTGCCGATGGTACGCCGGTGGTTGGTGATATTTATGTTGGCGGTGCCTGGAAGACCATCCTGGTGGCTGGTCTTAACTCCGGTGGGAAGGCCTACTACGCCCTGGATATCACAACGCCGGAAAGTCCTACCTTACTTTGGGAGTTTACGGACACCAACTTGGGTTTGACCTATGGCAATCCCATTATCGCCAAGCGTGCCGATGGTACTTGGGTAGTGGCATTTGCTTCTGGTTACAACAATACGGGTGGTGATGGCAAGGGGCATCTCTACGTTCTTAATGCCAATACGGGGGCCGAGATTATGAATATTTCGACTGGTGTTGGCTCCTCTGCCAGTCCGAGTGGTTTGGCCAAGATCAATGCCTGGATTGCGGATAGTAGCGACAATACCGCCCTCCGATATTACGGTGGTGACTTGCAGGGTAATCTGTGGCGTTTTGATCTGGATGATCTGGTTCTTCCCCATAAAAGTGCATTTAAGCTCGCCGAATTTACGGGAAGCGATGGAAAAGCGCCCTCGGCGACCATTGGCCAGCCGATCAGTGTTGTTCCCCGGCTAAAACAAATCGCCGGCTATCCGGTGGTGATCGTCGGTACCGGGCGTTATTTGGGAACCACCGACATCTCTGATAAGGCGGTGCAAAGCCTGGCTGTCATAAAGGATCCGTTGACTGACTCTGGTTGGGGCGTGGTGCGCGATAACGTGACCATGGTCAAGCAAACTCTGACCGTTTCAGGTACGACAGCGACATCAACAAGCAATGCTGTCGACTGGTCGGTAAAGAATGGTTGGTGGTTTGATTTTCCAAGTACTGGCGAGCGCCTGGTGACCCCGATGGCATTGGCTGGGAATACCCTATACGCGGCATCTGCAATTCCTAGTGGGACTGCCTGTACGTCTGGTGGGGCCTCGTGGATTTATACAATTAATCTGCTTGATGGTTCGAGCACCGGGATGATGTACAGTGATTCGGCCCTTATTGTTGGGATAACTGCAGTCTCGGCCGATGGCAAGAACGTGCTACTTGTCAAAGATAGTACGGGTAACACCAAGCCTACACCTGGCGGCGACGGTGGTGGTGGTGGTGGAACTGCAGTGCACCGCACATCGTGGCGGGAACTGATTGATTAGTTCGGAGCGGTATTCAAATATCGGCCAAAACAAGCGGTTGGCGTTCGCGATTCTGTTGTCGGCAAGCCTGCACGGTGGCTGGTTGTATTGCTCGCAAGCTCATCAGGCTCCGGTGGTCCCGGTCAAAAAAGGGGGTGGCGCAGGAGCCGTAATTCTTCATGTCTTGCTCCAGCAGCCGGTGCTGGAGTCTTCAGAGAATGAGGGGGGGCAAGCGAGTGCGGCCCCTGAGTTCGCTGATGGGGCGGGGCTACCATCCCGCGAAATTTCTGTTGAGCGGGAAATGGTGGAGAATACTAGAGCCTCGCCAGCGAGTCCTATTGTTATAGGCGGGGAAGCCGGATCCGGCGGGCGTGTTTTGCCAGAGGGCTATCTGCCCCGTTCTCGCCTCTCCGCTCCAGCCCGCCCGCTGTCCGATATCAAAATCCCATGGCCGCCCGGATTGCCTACGATAGGTGTGCAGAGCGCGGTTTTTACGCTTTTTATTGACGAGTTGGGTTTTGTTAGGGAAATGGTTGCGGATGCTCACACTATTTCCCCTCCGCTGGAGGAGGCGGCGCGCCGCACCTTTATGGAGTCCCGCTTTAGTCCGGCGCAGGTCGATGGGCGTTCGGTGAAATCGATTCAACGTATCGAGGTTTTCTTTGAGTTTTTGCCGGTTCAGGGAGATCCGGCGGTGATCGTCAATCGCAAGGGGTTGTAGGCTCGCCGGAATAAGTGTTTCTGGCTACCTGATTTTCCTGTAAGAGCGCTTTGCTACTTTTGGGCTTGCAGTGGCTGTGGATTTGTAAGATAATTTCACGCTTTACCGATGTTTAGAGACTTCTATGGCCAATAGCGCACAAGCCCGCAAGCGCGCCCGTCAAGCTGACAAGCAGCGCTCCCATAACGCCAGCCTCCGTTCGACCCTGCGTACCGCAATCAAGCGTGTGCGTCAGGCGATCGAAGCTGGTGACAAAGCTGCTGCACAGGGCGTTTTCCAGCAATCCGTTGCTGTTCTCGATCGTATTGCTGACAAGCGTATCATCCACAAGAACAAGGCTTCTCGTACCAAGAGCCGCCTGTCTGCTCAGATCAAGGCAATTGCTGTTGCTGCCTGATCAAGCTGGATGGCAATAAAAAAGGCACCTTCGGGTGCCTTTTTTATTGCCTGCATTTTTCTTAAGTTGGTTAGTGCTTGTCTTCCAGTGAGCAAACGCCGTCAATGATCTGCAGATCGTTGTCTTGCGCGAAATTGAGCATGAAACGGTAGGCCATCGGTTCGATTTCGCCGAGGCGGCCATCGACGAAAACTGCTTTTTCACCGTTGTAGTCGCCGGGGCCGACGTAGGGGGAGTATTTCATCTTGCGCTCGGCACCGAAGGCGGACATGACGCCACAGAGGCGTTCAGCCCAGTCGCTGGGGCGAAACTTTTTTCCCTGCTTGGTTAGGCCAACAATGATGAAAGTGGTCGATTCTGATGTTGTCATTGTTCTACTCTGCTTTTATGGGGCGTTGCGACCTTTGGTGCAAGCATTCTAGCAGAAGCGCCGTTAGAGTGGCATGTTTGCCAATTTTGTGAAAAAAACTTGTTTATACTGAATGAGATACGGATCAATTAAAGAATTGGCAGGAGGTGTTCAATTTACCTCATTGATTTGCCGGTGGTACTCGACAGGCGCCATCTTGTCGACGAGGCGAGGGGGCGATCGGGTCGGTGGTCGGCAAAGTTGGCCGCTCAGATATCGCCGCGTTGGCGCAATTCGTCGAGCAGGGCCTGGTAGTCGTGGGCGCCGTTGCTGGCGGCGTTGTGACGGAAGACGTCGCGGCTGACGGACGGGCTTTCGGCGACGGCGACGTTTTCGGAGATTACGGTGTCGCAAACCTCATCGCCATAACGTTGGCGTAATTTGCTGCGCACGTCTTCGCTCATTCGGCGGCGGCGATCGAAGCGGGTCAGCAGGTAACGGCGTTCGACCCGGCGCTTGAGTACCGGTTCGAGAACCTGCAGGGTGCGGGTGATGTGTTCGGCGGCCTGTAGCGACAGGTAATCGGTTGAGACGGGAATCAGCAGTCGGTCGCAAGCAAAGATGGCATTGAGGGCAAGGACGCCGATGTAGGGGCAGCAATCGATCAGGGTGGGGCGCGGGGGCTTTGTGGTTTCCAGCGTTTCCAGGCCGTTGCGCAATTTGTTGAGAACGGCCGGGCCTTTGCCGAAAATCGAGTCGACTTTGATCAGTTGCTGGTGGGCGGGAATTAGTTGCCCGATATGTTCCCACTCCAGTTCCAGTTCCGAAAGGCCGTGTACGTCCTGGTAAAAGGCAAAGAGACTGCGGCTGGCTTCGAGCGGGGCGTTGCCGTGAATGCTGGAAAGGTGTCCTTGCGGGTCCAGGTCAATCAGTAGCGGAGGCGTGCCAGCGCGATTCAGGGCAGCGCCGAGATTGAGTGCGGTCGTCGTTTTGCCGACGCCGCCTTTCTGGTTGAAAATGGCTATGTGCATGGTTTTGTCGTTCTATACAATGCCCTATTTTTCACTTAACATCTAGCTTTCTGCAACTCTTTCGGGTCTTTTCGATCTGTTTGAGGAGTGGTCGTTTCGGCGGCAATAGCCGCCGTTTTCGTTTTTTGGGGTTGCCTGATGTCGCATGTCATGAATACCTATGGCCGCTTGCCGGTGGCGTTCAGCCACGGTCAGGGGTGCCGGATTACCGATACCGAGGGCAAGGAATATCTCGACGCCATGTCCGGGATTGCCGTGTCCACGCTCGGGCACGCCCATCCCGGGTTGGTGGCGGCGATTGCTGCGCAGGCCGGTCGCCTGCTGCATACCTCCAATCTATATCGGATCTGCGAGCAGGAAGAACTAGCCGACAAGCTGGTTGAACTTTCCGGTATGCAGGAAGTTTTCTTCTGTAATTCCGGCTGCGAGGCGAACGAGGCGGCGATCAAGCTGGCGCGCTTCTATGGTCACCAAAAAGGTGTCGAATCGCCGACCATCATCGTCATGGAAAAAGCGTTTCATGGGCGTACCATGGCGACGCTTTCCGCCACCGGCAACCGCAAGACCCAGGCCGGCTTCGAGCCGCTGGTGTCGGGGTTTGTTCGCGTTCCTTACGATGACCTTGAAGCCATCAAGGCGGTGGCCGAGCACAACAAGAATATCGTCGCCGTGATGCTGGAAATAATCCAGGGCGAGGGGGGCATCCATCTCGCTTCGCTGGAGTTCCAGCAGGGGCTTCGTCGGTTGTGCGATGAACAGGGCTGGTTGCTGATCTGCGACGAAGTGCAGTGCGGTATGGCGCGCACCGGGCAGTGGTTCGGTTATCAGCACGCCGTGATTCAGCCGGATATCGCCACCATGGCCAAGGGGCTGGGCTCCGGCGTGCCGATCGGGGCCTGTCTGGCCGGCGGCAAGGCGGCCGGTTTGTTCGGGCCGGGCAATCACGGCTCGACCTTCGGTGGCAACCCGCTGGCCTGCCGGGCCGCGTTGACGACGATTGAAACGATAAGGCAGGATGGCCTGATGGCCAACGCCGAGAAGGTCGGGGGGCTGATTCGCCAGCTTTTTGCGGATGCGCTGAGCGGCGTCAAAGGTGTCGTCGAGATTCGCGGTCATGGCCTGATGATCGGCATCGAACTGGATCGTCCTTGCGGCGAGCTGGTTACTCGGGCCTTGGCGGCCGGCCTGCTGATCAATGTGACGGCCGACAAGGTGATTCGCCTGCTGCCGGCGCTGATTTTCAGTGAGAACGACGCCAAGGAGTTGGTTGAACGCTGCGTTCCCCTGATCAAGGACTTTTTGGGAGCCTGATCATGGCCATCAAACATTTTTTGCAATTCAAGGATTTCTCGCGCGACGAACTGGATTATGTCTTCGCACGGACGCGCTGGATCAAGAACCAGTTCAAGTCCTACCAGAAGTACTGGCCGCTCAGCGATCGCACGCTGGTGATGATTTTCGAGAAGGCCAGCACCCGGACGCGCCTGTCTTTCGAGGCCGGCATGCAGCAGTTGGGCGGTTCGGCGATCTACCTGAATACCCGCGACTCGCAACTGGGGCGGGGCGAGCCGGTGGAAGATGCGGCGCAAGTTATTTCTCGGATGAGCGATATCGTGATGATCCGCACCTTCGAGCAGGACATCATCGAGCGTTTCGCGGCCAATTCCCGCGTGCCGGTAATCAACGGGCTGACCAACGAGTATCACCCCTGTCAGATCCTGGCCGATATCTATACCTATATCGAGCATCGTGGTTCGATCCAGGGCAAGACGGTGGCCTGGGTGGGCGATGCCAACAATATGTGCAATACCTGGCTGCAGGCAGCCGCGGTGCTCGACTTCAACGTGCATGTGTCGACGCCGCCGGGTTACGAGATCAATCCAGAATTGGTCGGAGTGATCGATGATTCCCACTATCGGGTCTTTGCCGACCCGATGGATGCCTGTCGCGGCGCCGATCTGGTGACCACCGATGTGTGGACCTCGATGGGGTTCGAAGCAGAGAACGAAGCGCGGATCAAAGCTTTCGCCGACTGGTGTGTAGACGGCGACATGATGCGCGTCGCCAACCCGGGCGCGCTGTTCATGCACTGCCTGCCGGCGCATCGGGGCGAGGAAGTGACGGCCGAAGTGATCGATGGGGCGCAATCGGTGGTTTGGGACGAGGCGGAAAATCGCCTGCACGTCCAGAAGGCACTGATGGAATTTTTGATGTTGGGCCGCATTCAGGGCTAGCGACTCGGATTTAGTTATTAGGATTTAGCTGAGGAAGGCGGGCGCGTGAGGTTTTGCTCGATCCTGGCTCCTCGATCCTGAATCCTGCATTTAAAAGGGAACGGAAATGAGCGATATCAAGAAAGTTGTGCTGGCCTATTCGGGCGGCCTGGATACTTCAGTCATCCTCAAGTGGTTGCAGGATGTCTACCAGTGTGAAGTGGTGACTTTTACGGCCGATCTGGGGCAGGGCGAGGAACTTGAACCGGCCCGCACCAAGGCACTGAAGGCCGGCATCAAGCCGAAGAACATCTACATCGACGACGTCCGCGAAGAGTTCGTCCGCGACTTCGTTTTCCCGATGTTCCGCGCCAATACCGTCTATGAAGGCGAATACCTGCTCGGTACCTCGATCGCCCGGCCGCTGATCGCCAAGCGCCTGATCGAGATCGTCAATGAAACCGGGGCCGATGCCATCTGTCATGGCGCGACCGGCAAGGGTAACGACCAGGTCCGTTTCGAACTCGGCGCCTACGCGCTGAAGCCGGGCATCAAGGTCATCGCCCCGTGGCGCGAATGGGATCTGATGTCGCGTGAAAAGCTCATGGCCTATGCCGAGAAGAACGGCATCGAGATCGAGATGAAGCACAAGAAGGGCGGCTCGCCGTATTCGATGGACGCCAACCTGCTGCACATCTCCTACGAAGGCCGTCACCTGGAAAACCCGGCAGCCGAAGCCGAAGAATCGATGTGGCGGTGGACCGTGTCGCCGGAAAAGGCACCGAACAAGGCCGAGTACCTCGACCTCGAATTCGTCGCCGGTGATCTGGTGGCGATCAACGGCAAGAAGATGAAGGCGCACGAACTGCTCGCTACGCTGAACGAACTTGGCGGCAAGCATGGCATCGGCCGTCTCGATCTGGTCGAGAACCGCTACGTCGGCATGAAGTCGCGCGGCTGCTACGAAACCCCAGGCGGCACCATTCTGCTGCGTGCTCACCGCGCCATCGAATCGGTGACGCTCGACCGCGAAGTCGCCCACCTCAAGGACGACCTGATGCCGCGCTACGCCAGCCTGGTGTACAACGGCTACTGGTGGGACGACTTGATGCCGCGCTACGCCAGCCTGGTGTACAACGGCTACTGGTGGAGCCCGGAGCGCAAGGCGCTGCAGGTGCTGATTGACCATACGCAGGAGAACGTCAATGGCTTCGTGCGCCTCAAGCTTTACAAGGGCAACGTGATCGTCGTCGGCCGCGATTCGAAGACCGATTCGCTGTTCGATTCGACCATCGCCACCTTCGAGGACGATGCCGGCGCCTATGACCGACCATCGCCACTTTCGAGGATGATGCCGGAGCCTACGATCAGAAGGACGCCGGTGGCTTCATCAAGCTGAATGCCCTGCGTATGCGTATCGCGGCCAATCTGGCGGCGCGCAAGGCCGCCACACCGGTGGTCAAGAAAGCGCCAGTCAAGGCTGCGGCCAAGAAGTCAGCGGCCACGAAGCCGGCGGCCAAGAAAAAAGGCTGATGAATGGACGGTGGTACACTTTTCGGCTTCAATGAAGAGCAAATTGCGGATTTTTTCTCAAGCTGGGGTGTGGCCGCCTTCATCATCTTCATGCTGTTCATCATCGGCGAGATTGCCTATAAGTCGAAAGCCGGCAAGACCGGGACCTTTGTCTTGTTCTTCGTGCTGGCCTTCGGCATGGTCGGTTTTATCGCCAAGTCGATTATTCAGAAACTCTGGGGTATGTAAATGTCGCAATACGACAATGTTTCCGTGGTCAAAAAGGCCAATGTATATTTTGACGGCAAGTGTGTCAGCCACACCGTGGTGCTCGCCGACGGCACGAAGCAGACGGTCGGCGTGATCCTGCCGGCCAGTCTGACCTTCAACACCGGTGCCCCGGAAATCATGGAAGGCGTCGGCGGTTCCTGCCGCGTCAAGCTCAAGGGCGAAAGCGACTGGAAGACCTACGGCGATGGCCAGTCCTTCAATGTGCCGGGCAATTCAAGCTTCGAAATTGAAGTTGCCGCCGGTGAGGCCTATCACTACGTCTGCCACTTCGGGTAAGCGCCATGCCAAGCTTTGACTTTACTTCCGAAGCCGACATGGTCGGCCTGAAGAACGCCATCGACGTGACTTCGCGCCAGATCGACAATCGTTATGACTTCAAGGGCACCAGCGCCAAGGTCGAACTGAACGAGAAGGACAAGGTCATCACCCTGTGGGGCGATTCCGATTTCCAG
>JAGTRU010000062.1 GCA_018261905.1 Pseudomonadota bacterium
GATCGACTACAAGGATGTGGATGTCCTGAAGGAATTCATCCAGGAAAACGCCAAGATCATGCCGGCTCGTCTGACCGGCACCAAGGCCGGCTATCAGCGTCAGTTGGGCACCGCCATCAAGCGCGCCCGCTTCCTGGCCCTGCTGCCTTTCACCGATAACCATCAATAATTTTCGAGGAGACGAAACATGCAAATCATTCTGCTCGAAAAGGTGGTGAACCTCGGTAACCTCGGCGACATCGTCAAGGTCAAGGACGGCTATGCCCGCAATTTCCTGATCCCGAAGAAGATGGCCAAGCGTGCGACGCCGGCCGCCAAGGCTGAATTCGAAACGCGCCGTGCCGAACTGGAAAAGATCGCCGCCGACAAGCTGGTTGCCGCGCAAGGCGCCGCCGAGAAGCTCAGCGGTCTGTCCGTTTCCGTGGCTCGCAAGGCTGGTCTGGACGGTCGTCTGTTCGGTTCCGTCGGCAATGCCGACATCGCCGACGCTCTGAAGGCGGCCGGTTTTGATATCGACCGCTCGGCGATTCGTTTGCCGGAAGGTCCGCTCAAGACCATCGGTGAATTCCCGATCGACGTTGCCCTGCACACCGACGTGCTGGCCAACATCACCGTGGCGGTCGTTGCCGAGTAATTCCGGTTACGCTCCACGACAAAAGGCTCCGCAGATGCGGAGCCTTTTTAATTTAAACTAGGTAATATGAACCAGCGCCCGCAAAAACCAAGAGTTACCGACCCGACCCTCGCGCAATTGCGCGTACCGCCGCACTCCATCGAGGCCGAACAGTCGGTGCTGGGCGGGCTGCTGCTCGACAATCAGGCCTGGGACCGGATGGGCGATCTGCTCACCGATATGGATTTCTATCGGGACGAGCATCGACGGATTTTCCGGCAGATTCGCAATCTGCTGGAAAGAGCCAAGCCGGCCGACGTCGTCACCGTTGCCGAAGCCCTTGATGCCGCTGGCGAAGGCGAGCAGACCGGCGGCCTGGCCTATCTCGGCGAACTGGCGGCGAATACGCCGTCGGCCGCCAACATCAAACGTTATGCCGAAATCGTCCGCGAACGGGCCGTGCTCCGGCAACTGGTGGCGACGGCCGACGAAATCGCCGCCGATGCGCTGAATCCCCTGGGGCGCGACGCCGAAACCCTGCTTGACGAAGCCGAGTCGAAGATTTTCAAGATCGCCGAAGCCGGCGCCGGCCACAACGAAGGTTTTGTGCACATCAATCCGCTGCTCACCCAGGTGGTCGAGCGCATCCAGGAATTGCACGACCGCGACAATCCTTCCGACATCACCGGCGTGCCGACCGGATTTATCGACCTCGACCAGAAAACCTCGGGCTTCCAGCCGGGCGACCTGATCATCGTCGCCGGCCGTCCGTCGATGGGGAAGACGGCGTTCGCGCTGAATATCGCCGAAAATGTGGCGGTCGATTCCGGCCTGCCGGTCGGTGTGTTTTCCATGGAAATGGGCGGCGCCCAACTGGCGATGCGGATGCTCGCCTCGATTGGGCGTCTCAATTCGCAGAGCCTGCGCACCGGCCGGATGAACGACGAAGAATGGTCAAAGCTCTCCTTTGCCCTCGGCAAGCTGCATGAGGCGCCGATCTACATCGATGAGACCGGTGGCCTGAGTCCGGCCAACCTGCGTGCCCGGGCCCGGCGCCTGGCCCGTCAGTACGGCGGCAAGCTCGGTTTGTTGGTGATCGACTACATCCAGCTAATGAGTGGCAACCGGGTGGGTGAAAACCGGGCGACCGAAGTGTCCGAAATCTCGCGCTCGATCAAGTCGCTGGCCAAGGAACTGCAGGTGCCGATCGTCGCGCTGTCGCAGTTGTCGCGGAAGGTCGAGGAACGGACCGACAAGCGGCCGATGATGTCCGACTTGCGCGAATCCGGCGCCATCGAGCAGGATGCCGACGTGATCCTGATGATGTACCGCGACGAGTATTACAACAAGGAAAGCGCCGACAACAAGGGGCTGGCCGAGGTGATCATCGGCAAGCAGCGGAACGGTCCGACCGGAACGGTGCGTCTCAACTTCGTCGGTGAATTCACTCGCTTCCAGAATCTGGCCACCGGCGGCTTCGTCGATTCGCAGAACTGACGCGCCGCCGCCGACTTAGATTTCGACGCGTCGGGTGGTGATGGTGTAAGGCGTCGCCAGTGTGCTGGCGACATCCCGGTAAGCTTCCCGGGTTTCCAGTTGCGGCAGCAAGAGAAAGGGTTGGCTGGAGCTCTTGCCGGGGAGGGTGATGTCGGTGCCAACATTGAAGGCAACCCAGTTCATTTCCCAGACGCCAAACAGAATCTTGCGCAGCGAGAACAGTTTGCTGTCGCGATCGGACAGGACCTCCAGGGCAATGGCCCGCCGTACGTCGCTCGGGTCGACCGGAATCCAGCCGTAGCCGGGGACGTAGAACTCGGCACGAACATGCTGGCTGCGCGTCGCATCGTCGGCCGACAGGCCCAGGCTGCGGAAGAGGCGCGATGGTGCAACCCGCAGGCCATAGATGCAGCGGGCCGGAATGCCGACGGCGCGGCAGATGGCGACGAAGAGGCCGTTGATGTCAGCCGAGCGACCACTGTATTGGCCACTGATCAGTTGCTTCCGAACATCGCCCGTGCCGCAGGGGGTTAGCGACAGGTCGTAAATCGAGTTGTCGACCACCCAGTCGTAGATGGCCTTGGCTTGCGCTACCGGGTCCTTGATGCGGCCGATGATGCGTTCGCCAAGTTGGTAAGCCAGGCCGTCGTTCGGGATCAGTCGCGAAGCCTGGAGGTTGCGCCGCAGGATGTCTTCGCGTTCCGGTGCGACGGTTCGCTTGGTAATGTCGAAATGGCGGTCAGCGGTGGTGACCAGGGTTTTCAATTGCAGCTTGCCGTCGCTGCTGTCGCGCCATTCGCAGTAAAAAACCTCCAGGTCGCCGTCGGGCAGGCGGCGCATCGTGCTGTTGTGCTGGTTGCCTTCCCAGGAGTGACCCAAGGTCCGCTGGAAAAGCGTGTCCTGGTTGAGGGGCAGCGGCAGCCAGAGCTTGCTCTGGCCACTGCTGTTGCGCAGGTTGAAGGTCGTCGTGATTTCGTAGGTGCGCCACTCGCTCGGTGGTTCGGCCGCTTTGACCGGTGGCAGACGGGCTGCCGTGGTGCCGGGGGGCGGGTTTTCGATGACCGAATCATCCGCCGTATGGACGACGGGGCCGGCAGGCGGCGGTGCGAAATATTGTCGACTGCGGCCGCGGGCGCGCTTGCCGGCCGATTTGTGAGCGGGTTTGGCCGAGCTCGTTTTGCCATGTCCCGATTTGGACTTGGTCGAAGACGATTTGGCCGAGCTTTTACTCGCCCCCTGTTTTTTTGCCGCCCAGGTTTCCGAAGCGAACAGGGAGAGGGCGGCGAAAGATGTCAGAAAGTCACGACGTTTCAAGAATTTCCTCCGGCAGAGACAGCCCGTGGCTGAAACGAAAAGGCCGTGTCACTGACACGGCCCCTTTACTTAGTGCGCCGGATTATAGCACTTCCGCCGCGTGGTCAGCCAGACGGGAGCGCTCGCCACGTTGTAAAGTTATGTGACCGGAATGGGCCCAGCCCTTGAAGCGATCGACGACATAGGTCAGGCCGGAACTGCCTTCGGTCAGGTAGGGCGTGTCGATTTGTGCGATGTTGCCCAGACAGACCACCTTGGTACCCGGGCCGGCCCGGGTAACCAGGGTTTTCATCTGTTTCGGCGTCAGGTTCTGGGCCTCGTCGATAATCAGGTACTTCTTGAGGAAGGTCCGGCCGCGCATGAAGTTCATCGACTTGACCTTGATCCGCGAGCGGATGATGTCATTGGTCGCCGCTTTGCCCCAGTCGCCGCCGTAGGCGCCGCTGCTTGCCTCGTCGGTGTGGGTGAGGACATCGAGATTGTCTTCGAGGGCGCCCATCCACGGCGCCATTTTTTCTTCCTCGGTGCCGGGCAGGAAGCCGATGTCCTCACCGACCGGCACGGTGGCGCGGGTCATGATGATTTCGGCGAACTGCTTGCTTTCCAGCACCTGGGTCAGGCCGGCGGCCAGGGTGAGCAGGGTCTTGCCGGTGCCGGCCTGGCCGAGCAGGGTGACGAAGTCGATATCCGGGTTCATCAGCAGGTTCATCGCGAAATTCTGTTCGCGGTTGCGCGCCGTGATGCCCCACACGGCATTCTTCGGATGCGTGTAGTCGATCAGGGTTTCCAGCACGGCGGTCTTGCCGGCGGTTTCCTTGACGATGGCAGTGAAGCCGTCCTTCTCCAGCCAGATGCATTCATTGACCAGGAGTTGCGGGGCGAGCGGCCCGGTGACCTTGTAATAGGTTTTGCTGTCCTTCTTCCACGACTCCATGCCCTTGCCGTGCTTGTCCCAGAAGTTGTCGGGCAGGGCGCGGGTGCCGGTGTACAGGATGTCGGTATCCTCGAGCACCTTGTCGTTGAAGTAATCCTCGGCGAGCAGGTTGAGGGCGCGCGACTTGATGCGCATGTTGATGTCTTTCGACACCAGGATGACCGGCCGCTTGGGGAATTTCTTCTGCAGGTGGATGACCACCGAGAGGATCTGGTTGTCGACCTTGGAGGTCGGCAGGCCCTGCGGCAGTTCGCCGCTGATCGCCTCGGTCTGTAGGAAGAGGCGGCCGCTGGCCAGCTTGCTCGAGGGGCCGTAAAGATCGATGCCTTCGTCGATGTCGCTGTTCGAGGCCAGCAATTCATCGAGCGTGCGCGAGGTCTGGCGGGCGTTGCGGGCGATTTCCGACATGCCCTTTTTGTGGTTGTCGAGTTCTTCCAGCGTCATGATGGGCAGGAAGACGTCATGTTCCTCGAAGCGGAAGAGACTGCTTGGGTCGTGCATCAGCACGTTGGTGTCGAGGACGAAAATCTTGGTAACGGCGGGCTTCTTGGTGGCTGCGGGTTTGCGCGGCATGAAATGGGCCTTGAGTTGGTGTTTAGAGGGTTTGGACGAAATCGAGAACTTCCTGGGCGTGGCCGGGCACCTTGACGCCGCGCCACTCGCGGCGCAGAACGCTGTTGCGGTCGATGACGAAGGTGCTGCGTTCGATGCCCCGTACCTGTTTGCCGTACATGTTTTTCAGTTTCATGACAGCGAACAGATTGCATACCGTCTCGTCGCCATCCGAACCGAGTTCAAAGGGGAAATCCTGTTTGGCCTTGAAATTCTCATGAGATTTCAGGCTGTCGCGCGAAACACCGAGAATCACTGCATCGGCAGCGGAAAACTGCGCATGCAGGTCGCGAAACTGCTGGCCCTCGGTGGTGCAGCCCGGCGTGCTGTCCTTGGGGTAGAAATAGATGACGACAATCTTGCCCGACTGGGCGGCAAGCGTGAAAGTCTGGTTGCCGGTGGCCGGCAGGGAAAAGTCGGGGATTTTGCTGTCGAGCATGGGGCAGCCTCATTGTTGTTGGAGTCGACCCATTGTCGGCAATGGGCGGGGATGCGGTCAAGTTGTTACACTCCGGATCATGCGCAAAACTGCTAAGGTCCTCGGGGCACACAGTACATCAGTGATGATCGTTCGACGATATCGGGATGTTTTCGCTATATCGTTCCAAGAAAACTCGACTGGCGCAAGTCCGGCGCGGGCTGGTAAATTGTCCCCCCGGCCTGATCGCCGCGTGTTATTCCGGTTTCAATGAAATTGATGAGGGTTTTCCCGTCCTTGCGCAAGTTGATCCACTCCCTGTTGACGATGTTCTGCCTGTTGCATGGGGTGGCCCCGGCCCGGGCTGAGCACGGCATCGCGCAATACGGCAAGCCGGGCTATCCGGCCGGTTTTGCCCATTTTGGCTACGTCAATCCGGCGGCCCCGAAGGGCGGCACGCTGGTCCTGTCGCCCGTGCAGCAGACCGGTTTCGACAAATTCAATCCCTTCTCGCTAAAGGGCATTCCGGCGCCCGGCGTCGGCAGCCTGCTGTTCGAGACCCTGGTCGCCCCGTCAAGTGACGAGGTGGCCAGCGCCTACGGTCTGCTCGCCGATGACGTCACGGTGGCGGCCGACAAGCTGTCGGTGTCCTTCCACCTCAATCCGCAGGCGCACTTTGGCAATGGCGCGCCGGTACTGGCGCAGGACGTCAAGGATTCCTTCGAAACCCTGATCAGCAAGCTGGCCAGCCCGATGTACCGCTCGGTTTATGCCGACGTGGCCAAGGTGGTGGTAGTCGGCGAGCGCGACGTGCGCTTCGAGTTTCGCCAGCCGAATGCCGAGTTGCCGCTGATCGTCGGCACCATGCCGGTTTTTTCGAAAACCTGGGGGCGCCAGCCGGATGGCAGCGCCAAGACTTTCGACAAGCTGGGTTTCGACAAGCCGGTAGCGAGCGGCCCGTATCAGATCGAGAAATTCGAGCCGGGCCGTTCCATCACCTATCGCAAGAATCCGGACTGGTGGGCGAAGGACCTCAATGTCCGGCGCGGCATGTACAACTTCGAGCGCATTGTCTTCCAGATCTACAAGGACGACATGGCGCAACTCGAAGCCTTCAAGGCCGGCGATTTCGATGTCAGCTTCGAATTCCGCGCCAAGAACTGGGCGCGCGGCTACCAGGGGCCGCGCTTTCGCAGCGGCGAACTGATCCGCCACGAATTCGTCCATCACAACGGTGCCGACATGCAGGGCTTCGTCATGAACCTGCGCCGGCCCTTGTTCCAGGATATCCGGGTGCGCCGGGCGCTGGCCCTGGCCATCGACTTCGAGTGGATGAACCGCCAGCTGTTCTTCGGCCAATACACCCGTCTCAACAGTTTCTACACCGACACCGAACTGGCCGCGATAGACACGCCGGGTAGTCTGCCCGGGGCGGATGAACTGAAACTGCTCGATCCCTTGCGCGGCCAACTGCCGCCGGAAGTCTTCGAACCCATCCTGCCGCCGGCCAGCACTGCGCCGCCGGCCAGTTTGCGCGACAACCTGCGCCAGGCCCGGGAACTCCTTGCCGCGGCGGGCTGGACTTATCGCGACGGCGCGCTGCGCAATGCCAAGGGCGAGCCTTTCGTCTTCGAGATGCTCGACAACAACGTGCTGACCCGCATCGATGTCGCCTACGAGCGCAATCTCGAGCGTCTCGGTATCCAGGTCATCCAGCGCGATGTAGACAACGCGCTGTTCCAGAAGCGGCTTGAGGAATTCGATTTCGACATGACGCATTACGGTTTCTCCGCCTCGCAGAGTCCGGGCAACGAACTCGTCGACCGCTACACCAGTGCGTCGGCCGAGGTGAAAGGGTCGGAAAATCTCATCGGCCTCAAGTCACCGGCCATCGATACGCTGGTCCAGCAGGTTGTGCGCGCCACGACGCGCGAGGATCTGGTGGCGGCGGGGCGGGCGCTTGATCGTGTGCTGATCAGCGGCTATTACGTGATCCCGCACTACTACAGCAAGAACCACCGTGTCGCCTACAAGCGCACGCTGGCTTTCCCGGAAAAACTGCCGCAACACTACACGGCCCAGGAATGGGTGTTGACGACCTGGTGGGCCAAGCCCTGATCGCCTATGTGGAACTATCTTCTTAAACGCCTGCTGCTGATGATCCCGACCCTGCTCGGGGTGCTCACGCTGACCTTCATCGTCATCCAGTTCGTGCCCGGCGGGCCGGTCGACCAGATGATGACCGAGTTGCGCCGCGGCCAGAGTGCCGGCGGCGAGGCCAGTGGCAGCAGCGGCAGCAGCCTGTACAAGGGCGCCCAGGGCGTCGATGCCGAGCGGCTCAAGGAAATCCAGGCGCTCTACGGTTTCGACAAGCCGCCGCTCGAACGCTATGTGATGATGCTCAAGCGCTTTGCGGTGTTCGATCTGGGCGAGAGCTATTTTCAGCATAAAAGCGTCTGGGAACTCATCAAGTCCAAGTTGCCGGTGTCGATCAGCCTTGGGCTATGGGCCTTCCTGCTGACCTACCTGATTTCGGTGCCGCTCGGCATCGCCAAGGCGGTACGTGCCGGCAGTCGCTTTGATACGCTGACCAGCCTCGTCGTGCTGGTCGGCTACGCGGTTCCCGGCTTCGTGCTCGGTGTCGCCCTGCTCGTGCTGTTCGGCGGCGGCAGCTTCGTCCAGTGGTTCCCGCTGCGCGGCCTGACCTCCGACAACTGGGAGCAGCTCGGCTGGGCGGCCCGCATCACGGATTACCTGTGGCACCTCGTGCTGCCGATCACGGCCAGCGTCGTCGGCAGCTTCGCGGTGATCACCATGCTGACCAAGAACGCCTTCCTCGAGGAAATCCGCAAGCAGTACGTGCTGACCGCCCGCGCCAAGGGGCTTTCCGAGCGCACGGTGCTTTGGCGGCATGTCTTCCGCAATGCGCTGATTCCGCTCGTCACCGGCTTTCCGGCTGCCTTCATCGGTGCCTTCTTCACCGGCTCGTTGCTCATCGAAACCCTGTTCTCGCTCGACGGCCTGGGTCTGCTCTCCTACGAATCGGTGATCCGCCGCGACTACCCCGTGGTGCTCGGCGCGCTCTACCTGTTTACCCTGATCGGCCTGGTCACCAAGCTGATTTCCGATTTCTGCTATGTCTGGGTCGATCCCCGGATCAATTTCGATTCGCTCGATTGAACATGACCGTCGCCACCGCTTCCCCTGTTCAGCCCGAATCGCCGCGCCAGCGTGCCTGGCGGCGCTTCCGTCAGCATCGCCTGGGCTACTGGAGCCTGCTCATCTTTATCGCGCTGATGGGTGTGAGTTTCTGCGCCGAACTGCTCTGTAACGACAAACCCATCGTCGTCAGCTACCAGGGGCAACTGTATTTCCCGCTCTTCAAGGATTACCCGGAAAGCACCTTCGGCGGCGATTTCCCGACCCCGGCCGATTACCTAGACCCGTTCATCCGCCAGCGTTTCGATGAGCCCGGCAATTTCGCGCTCTATCCGCCCAATCACTATTCCTTCAACACCCTGAATTATTTCGCGCCGTCGCCCAATCCGGCGCCGCCCTCGGCCGAAAACTGGCTGGGGACCGACGACCGCGGTCGCGACGTCCTGGCCCGGCTGCTCTACGGCTTTCGCCTGTCGGTGTTGTTCGGCATGCTGCTGACCTTCATCGGCGTCGTCATCGGCGTACTGACCGGCGCCCTGATGGGCTATTTCGGCGGCAAGTTCGATCTGGTGTCGCAACGTCTCGTCGAAATCTGGAGTTCGATGCCGGAGCTCTACCTGATCATCATCTTCGCCTCGATCTTCCAGCCCAGCCTGTGGCTGCTCGTCGTGCTGCTCTCGGCCTTCGGCTGGATCAGCCTGTCCGATTACGTGCGCGCCGAGTTCTATCGTAACCGTACGCTGGAATACGTACGTGCCGCCAGGGCGCTCGGCCTCTCGAACCACCAGATCATGTGGCGCCACATCCTGCCCAACAGCCTGACGCCGGTCATCACCTTTTTGCCCTTCCGTATGAGCGCCGCCATTCTGGCCCTGACCAGCCTCGATTTTCTCGGCCTCGGCGTGCCGCCTTCGGTACCCAGCCTTGGCGAATTGCTCGCCCAGGGCAAGGGTAATCTCGATGCCTGGTGGATTTCTCTTTCAACCTTTGCCGTGCTGGTCGTTACCTTGCTATTGCTGACTTTCATGGGCGAAGCCCTGCGCGACGCGCTCGATACGCGCAAGGCGGATGCGCGATGAGCCTGCTTGAAATCAAGGGCCTCAATGTCGCTTTCGGCAGTCCGGAAAACAGTTTCGCGGCGGTGCGTGACGTCAGCTTCTCGATTGCCGCCGGCGAGCGTTTCGCGCTGGTCGGCGAATCCGGATCGGGCAAGAGCGTCACTGCGCTGAGTATCCTGCGCCTGGTTGCCGATGCGCGGACCCGCGGCGAGATCCTGTGGCAGGGCGAGAATCTGCTGGAGAAAAGCGAACGGCAAATGCGCGGTATCCGCGGCGCCGATATCGCGATGATCTTCCAGGAGCCGATGACGGCCTTGAATCCGCTGTATCCGATCGGCCGGCAGATTGTCGAGGCCATCGAACTGCACGAAGGCGTGCCGCAGCAGGAGGCGGCCAAACGTGCCGTGGCCCTGCTCGAACGGACGGGGATTCCCGATGCCGGGCGCAAGTTTCACAGTTTTCCGCACCAGTTGTCGGGCGGTCAGCGGCAGCGCGCGATGATCGCCATGGCCCTGGCCTGCAAGCCGAAGCTGTTGCTCGCCGATGAGCCGACGACGGCGCTCGATGTCACCATTCGTGCCCAGATTGTCGAATTGCTGCGCGATTTGCAGGAAGAATACGGCCTGGCCGTCATGCTGATCACCCACGATCTGAACCTCGTGCGTTCCTTCGCCAGCCGGGTTGGCGTCATGGAGCGCGGGCGCCTAGTCGAATGCGGCGCTACCGCGCAGTTGTTTGAAAACCCGCAGGAGGCGTACACGCGCATGCTGATCGGCAGCCGGCCGAGCCGCGAGGTCGTGCCCATGGCGCCGGATGCGCCGACCCTGCTGGCCGCCGAGCAGGTGTCGGTCAGCTTTCCCGGTCGGACGGCTGGCTGGCGCTGGTGGCGAAACGCGGAGATCCCGGTGGTGCGCGGCGTCGACCTGCAATTGCGGGCCGGCGAGACGCTCGGCATCGTCGGTGAGTCGGGCTCCGGCAAGACGACGCTGGCGATGGCCATGCTGGGGCTGCAAAGGACAGCGGGTGGCCGCATCGAGTTTGCCGGACAGGTGCTTGGCGGTATGAAGCGCGAACAGTTGCGCGCCTTGCGGGCGCAGATCCAGGTCGTCTTTCAGGACCCCTATGGCGCCTTGTCGCCGCGCATGACTATCGCCCAGATCGTTGGCGAGGGCCTGGCCCTGCATCAGCCGCAATTGAGTGCCAGCGAGCGCGAGCAGCGGGTGCTTGAAGTGCTGACCGAAGTCGGTCTCGATGCCTCGGTGCTCGGGCGCTATCCGCATGAATTTTCCGGCGGCCAGCGCCAGCGTATCGCGATTGCCCGTGTCCTCGTGCTGCGACCGCGCGTCCTGGTCCTCGACGAGCCGACGTCGGCGCTCGACGTCTCGGTGCAGAAACAGGTCCTGGACCTGCTGGCCGGGCTGCAGCGCAAATACGGCCTGTCCTATCTGTTCATCAGCCACGACCTGGCGGTGATCCGCGCCATGGCGCATCGCATCATGGTCATGAAGGACGGCGTCGTGCTTGAGTCGGGCGAGACCGAGGCGCTGCTTGCCAACCCTGTTCATGACTACACGCGGGCGTTGTTCGCGGCGGCTGGCGAAATGGCCAGCCCGGCGTGACGCCGGGCCAGCGTCGGCAACGCCTCGATGCGCTGTTGCCCGAATTTCACGCGCTCTGGCACGCCCAGCCCTTTCGCGAGTTGCGCCCGGACTGGTGCGCACGCTGGCCGGCCCTGACTGGAGAACTGCTCGCCCTCGACGATGCCGCAACCGCCCATCTCAACGATGATGCGGGGGCGGCGCTGGCCCTGCTGGCGCGTCATCTGCCGGCGGTCGGCGAACTTGCGGTGCTTGGCGAATTGCCGCGGCGGCCGGCGGCTGAGCCCGCGGCGACCGGTGAGCGTTGGGCCTGGGAAATTCCCGGCCGCAAGCGCAGCCAGATCGAAGCTTTTGCTGCGGCAGCCCAGTCGGCCGGGGTGCCGGTTATCGATTGGTGCGGCGGCAAGGGGCACCTTGGCCGCCTGCTGGCGCTGCATTGGAAGGTTCCGGTGACGACGCTGGAGATCGATCCGGTGCTGTGCGCCGAGGGCGAAGCGCTGGCCCGCCGGCTATCGCTGGCGCAGGATTTCGTTGTTGCCGACGCGCTCGGCGCCGAGCCGGCTGCAGGCAGTCATGCGGTTGCCCTGCATGCCTGCGGCGAGCTGCACCGGCGGCTGATCGCGCAGGGTGCGATGGCCGGCGTGGCCCGCTTCGATGTTGCTCCATGCTGCTATCACCGTGGCGTAGGCGACTTTTATGAGCCGCTGTCGGCCGGCCTGCAGACCCGGCTGACGCGCGACGATACGCGCCTGGCGGTGACCGAGACGGTGACGGCGTCGCCGCGCCTGGCCCGGCAGCGTGACAAGGAAATGGCCTGGAAGCTTGGCTTTGCCGAATGGCAACAGCTGAATATCGGCGCTTACCGGAGTTTCAAACCGGTGCCGGCAGCCTGGTTTCGCGGTGATTTCCCTGGCTTTCTCTCAGCCATGGCCGCACGTTCGGGCTTGCCGGCACCTTCGGCCATGCAGGCCGGGCAGTGCGAACGCGCCGCCTGGCAGCGCCAGCGCGAAGTCATGCGCCTGTCCATCGTGCGCCATGCCTTTCGGCGCCTGCTGGAAATCTGGCTGGCGCTCGATCTTGTCGCTTATCTGGAAGAGCAGGCCTACAGGGTCGAACTGGCCAGCTTCTGTGCGCGAGGCCTGACGCCGCGCAACCTGCTTATCTCGGCCTGGCGCTGAGGTAGGCGGCCAGTTCGGCCGGGTGATCGATGATCAGGTCGGCGCCCCAGTCGGCGAGCGGCCCGCTGTCGCCGAGATAGCCGTAGGCGACGGCGACGGTCAGGCAGCCGGCGGCCCGGCCGGCATCGATATCGCGCCGGTCGTCACCGACGTAGATGGTGTTTTCCGGGGCGCAGCCGAGCAGCGCACAGGCATGCCGGATGGGGAGCGGCGAGGGCTTGGCCTCCGCCGTCGTGTCGCCGCTGACCACGCAGCGGGTACGCGGTGACAGTTGCAGCAGTTCGACCAGCGGGTCGGTGAAGCGCATCCGCTTGTTGGTCACGATGCCCCAGTGCAGGCCCATGCTTTCGAGGCTGTCGAGCAGTTCCGGAATACCGTCGAACAACCGGCTTTCCTCGCAGATACGGGCGGCGTAGAGGTCGAGGAAGCGGTCAAACAGGCGCGGGTAATCGACATGTGCGCTGTCAATGCCAAAGCCGGCCTTGAGCAGGCCGCGCACGCCTTGCGAAGTATAGGGGCGCAAGTGCGTCAGCGCGGCCGGCGGCAAGCCTTCTTCCTGCAATAGCTGGTTGGCTGCACCGCCCAGATCCGGGGCGGTGTCGGCCAGCGTCCCGTCGAGGTCGAAAAGGACCGCCTCAAACATTCCTGATCGTGCGCAGCAGGTAATTGACGCTGCTGTCATGGCCCAGCGAATACTGCTGGGTCAGCGGGTTGTAGCTCATGCCGATCAGCTCGGCCGGCTCCAGTCCGGCCAGCTTGCTCCAGCGGGCCAGTTCCGACGGCTTGATGAACCTGGCGTAGTCATGCGTCCCCTTGGGCAGCATTTTCAGCACGTATTCGGCACCGATCACGGCGAACAGGTAGGACTTCGGATTGCGGTTCAGGGTCGAGAAGAATACTTGGCCACCCGGCTTGACCAGGCGGGCGCAGGCGCTGACAACGCTTGACGGGGTCGGGACATGTTCGAGCATTTCCAGGCAGGTCACGGCATCGAAGGCGCCGGGCATTTCCTCGGCCAGCTGTTCGACGGCAATCTTGCGGTAATCGACCTTGCGGCCGCTTTCCAGCAGATGCAGCTTGGCGACGCCGAGCGGCTTTTCGGAGAGGTCGATGCCGGTGACTTCGGCGCCCAGCGCAGCCATGCCTTCGGAGAGCAGGCCGCCGCCGCAGCCGACGTCGAGAACGCGCTTGCCGGCCAGTTTTACATGGCTGTCGATCCACTCCAGGCGTAGCGGATTGATATCGTGCAGCGGTTTGAATTCGCTGTTCGGGTCCCACCAGCGATGGGCGAGATCACCAAATTTGTCCAGTTCGGCGGGATCGGCGTTGAGCATGTTGTTCACAAGGCAAAGTTGAAAAGAAAAAGCCCTGCCGAAGCAGGGCTTTTGTTGAAGCTAGGCAGATTACTTGGTGCCGATGACTTCGATGTCGACGCGACGATCCGGTTGCAGGCAGTCGATCAGCGCCTTGGTCTTCTTGTCGCCCTTGCAGGTGGCGCCGGTCTTCGGTTGCTTTTCGCCCTTGCCTTCGGTGTAAACACGGTTGGCTTCGATGCCCTTGGCGACCAGGTATTCCTTGACGGCAGCGGCACGCTTTTCCGACAGCTTCTGGTTGTAGGCATCACCACCGATACGGTCGGTGTGGCCAACGGCCAGGATCACTTCGAGCTTGATGGCCTTGGCCTTGGCGACGACGTCGTCGAGCTTGGCCTTGCCTTCAGGACGCAGCACAGCCTTGTTGAAGTCGAACAGGGCGTCGGCGGCGACGGTGATCTTTTCACCGGTCGGCTTCACCCCACCGGTCGGCGCGGTCGGCGCGGTCGGTTTGGTAGCAGCCTTGGCACCGCAAGCGTCAGCCGGCAGCAGGTCCTTGTCGCATTCGCAGCCAGCGGCATCCTTGGCGGCAGCGGCCGGGGTCCAGTAGCCGGTACGCCAGCACAGGCCGGTGCCGCTCTTGACGACAGCGTTGCGTTGGTCGATGGCGTAAACACGTTCCTGGGCGACGGCGGAGAAACCGACGCCGGCCAGCAGAGCTAAAACCAGTGATTTCTTGGCGATATTCTTGATCATTGTTTTCCCTCGTTGAAGAAAATTTGAAAATTCTTGACCCGCAATTCGACCTGAAAATTAGGCCCCTAGCGGACTTCCAGCCTATTCTGCCATAGGGCAATCGCCGATTCCAAGTCATTTTGGCCGGCGGGTCGTAAAGTTTTGTGGTCTACGCAACACTTTCCGGCCACCCAAACATCGGTAACGGATTCTCGCCCGGCGACATGAACGAGGTGTGACACCGGGTCGAAACAGGGTTGGTTTTCCAGTTTGCCCAGATTGACGGCGCACAGGTCGGCGGCCTTGCCCGCAGTGATCGAGCCGATCTCGTGACCAAGGCCGAGCGCTATGGCGCCGTTCAATGTCGCCATGCGCAATACTTCGCGGGCCGGCAGGGCACTGGCGTCACCGCTGCTGCCTTTGGCGATCAAGGCGGCCAGACGCATTTCGCCGAACAGGTCGAGACGGTTGTTGCTGGCCGCTCCATCGGTGCCGAGCCCGACGTTGATGCCGAGCTGTCTCATTCGCACCACAGGAGCGAAACCACTGGCCAGTTTCAGGTTGGAGGTCGGGCAGTGGGCGATGCTGCTGCCGGTAGCGGCGATTTGCTGCAATTCTTCTTCGCTCATGTGAACTGCGTGCACGCCGATAAAGCCAGGGCCGAGCAGGCCGAGCTTTTGGAGGCGGGCGAGTGGTGACTGTTGGTGCTGTAGTTGGCTATCGGCGATTTCCTGGCGGGTTTCGTGTATGTGGCAGTGGATGGGCAGGTTGAGTTGCTCGGAGAGGGTCAGAATCTGTTGAAAGCTTGCATCGGAGACGGTGTAGGGAGCATGCGGTGCCAGGCAGAAGCCGATCAGCGGGTGGTTGCGCCACAGTTCGCGGCTGGCCAGGCCTTTGTCGATGTAATCGTTGGCGTCGCTGGCATAGGGGGTGGGAAATTCCAGCGTCGTGATGCCGAGTACGGCGCGCATGCCGAATTCGTTAGCGGCAGTAGCGGCGGCATCCGGGAAAAAATACATGTCGTTGAAGCAGGTAATGCCGCCTTTGAGCATTTCGGCGCAGGCCAGTCGTGTCCCGTCGTAGACGAATTGCGGCGAGACGTGGGCGGCCTCGGTTGGCCAGATATGTTTCTGCAGCCAGTCCATTAGTGGCAGGTCGTCGGCCAGACCGCGCATCAGCGACATCGCGGCGTGGGTGTGCAGGTTGACCAGGCCGGGGATCAGGATGTGTTCATTGAGGCTGACGTTTTCGGCGGCCCGGTAACGATTGCGCGCCTCGCCGCCGGGCAGGACGGCGAGGATGCGGCCGTCGCGGATGGCGACGGCGTGATTGGTCAGCACCACGTCGGGATCGACCGCGGCAATCCAGCGGGATTCAATCAGGAGGTCGATGGATTCGGGTGTTGTTGTCATGGAAAACGGCATCTGTCGGTTGATGTGGGCGTGGTAAAATAGCAAATTCCGCTCGATTCAACCAATAATGCATCGCGCAAGCGGTGCGAATGTGAGACATGGACCAATTCGCCAAAGAAACTCTGCCGATCAGCCTCGAAGACGAGATGCGGCGTTCCTATCTCGATTCGTGATGGCTTGAAGCCGGTGCATCGCCGCGTGCTGTTCGCGATGCACGAACTCTCCAATGACTGGAACAAGGCTTACAAGAAATCGGCGCGTATCGTCGGTGACGTCATCGGTAAGTACCACCCGCACGGCGATACCGCGGTGTATGACACTATCGTTCGCATGGCGCAGGATTTCTCGCTGCGCTACATGTTGGTCGATGGTCAGGGCAACTTCGGTTCGGTCGACGGCGACAACGCCGCCGCGATGCGCTACACCGAAGTCCGCATGGCCAAGATCGGTCACCAGTTGCTGGAAGACCTCGACAAGGAAACCGTCGATTTCGGGCCGAACTACGATGGTTCGGAAAACGAACCGCTGGTCATGCCGGCGCGCATCCCCAATCTACTGATCAACGGCTCGTCCGGTATCGCGGTGGGCATGGCGACCAATATCCCGCCGCACAATCTGAACGAAGTGGTGGCCGGCTGTCTGGCCCTGCTCGAAAATCCGGCGATCACGATCGACGACCTGATCGAATACATCCCGGCGCCGGACTTCCCGACTGCTGCGCTGATCTATGGCGTGATGGGCGTGCGCGAAGGCTACAAGACCGGCCGTGGTCGCGTCATCATGCGGGCCCGCACCCACTTCGAAGATATGGAAAAGGGCAACGGCCGGCAGGCGCTGATCGTCGACGAGATTCCCTATCAGGTGAACAAGAAGTCGCTGATCGAGAAGATTGCCGAGCTGGTCAATGAGAAGAAAATCGACGGCATTTCCGATATCCGCGACGAGTCGGACAAGTCCGGCATGCGCGTGGTCATCGAACTGAAGCGCGGTGAAGTCGGCGAGGTCATCCTAAACAACTTGTACAAGCAGACGCAGTTGCAGGACACCTTCGGCATGAACATGGTGGCGCTGGTCGACGGCCAGCCGCGCCTGCTCAACCTGAAGCAGATGCTCGAATCATCGCCCTGATCAAGGCGGCGCCGACGCCGGCCGATGCCAAGCGCGGCCTGATGGATCGTCACTGGCGCAGTCCGGTGGTCGAGGAAATGCTGATCCGCGCGTCGTCGGATGCGTCGCGCCCGGATGGTCTGGCACCGGAATTCGGCTTGTCGAGTCAGGGCTACCTGCTTTCGGAAGCCCAGGCCCAGCGCATTCTCGAGATGCAATTGCAACGCCTGACCGGTCTCGAGCAGGACAAGATCGTCGGCGAATACAAGGATGTCATGGCCAAGATCCTCGATCTGCTCGACATCCTGGCCAAGCCGGAGCGCATCACCGAAATCATCGTCGGCGAACTGACTCTGATCCGCGACCAGTTCGGCGACGAACGCCGTTCGGAAATCGTGCTGCATACGCAGGAACTCGGTATCGAAGATTTCATTACGCCGCAGGACATGGTCGTTACCTTGTCGCACGGTGGCTACATCAAGGCCCAGCCGTTGGCTGACTACCGCGCCCAGCGGCGCGGCGGCCGTGGCAAGCAGGCGGCGGCGATCAAGGAAGAGGATTTCGTCGATCACCTGTTCGTCGCCAATACCCACGACTACATCCTGTGCTTCTCGAACCGTGGCCGCTGCTACTGGCTGAAGGTTTACGAAGCACCGCAGGGCAGCCGCAACAGCCGTGGCAAGCCCATCGTCAATCTCTTCCCGCTGGAAGAGGGCGAGCGCATCAATGCCGTGCTACCAGTCAAGGAATTCTCCGACGACCAGTACATCTTCATGGCCACCGTCCAGGGCACCGTCAAGAAGACACCGCTTTCCGACTTCTCCAATCCGCGCAAGGCCGGCATCATCGCCGTCGCGCTGGATGAGGGCGATATTCTGGTTGGTGTCGAGCTGACCAGTGGCAGCAGCGACATCGTGCTCGTCTCGGATGCCGGCAAGGCGGTCTGGTTCGACGAGGAAGACGTCCGTCCGATGGGGCGTGGCGCGCGCGGCGTGCGCGGCATGAAGCTGCAGGAAGGTCAGGCGGTGATTTCCCTGCTGGTCGCCGAAAACGATCAACAGACCGTGCTGGTCGCCACCGAGAACGGTTACGGCAAGCGCACCGTGCTCGCCGATTTCCGTCACTCCGGTCGTGGTACCCAGGGCGTCAAGGCGATTGCCGACAGCGAGCGCAACGGCAACATCGTTGGCGCCAAGCTGGTCAATGACGAAGACGAAATCATGCTGATCACCACCGGTGGCGTGCTGATCCGCACCCGCGTCGCAGAAATTCGCGGCATGGGCCGGGCCACGCAGGGCGTCACGCTGATTTCGCTGGATGACGGCGAAAAGCTGGCCGGTCTGGAAAAGGTGGCAGAATCGGTGGTCGAAGTCGATGCCGAGCTTGAAGGTGAAGTGGTTGCCGAGGTGGCTGGCGAAACGCCGGCGCCGGCTGCCGATGAGGCGTCGGATGGCGAAGGCGAAGCCAACGAAGGTGATAATGACGAAGGAGGAGCGGCCTGATGACTCGAGTCTGGAATTTCAGCGCCGGCCCGGCTGCGCTTCCTGAAGAAGTCCTCCAGCAGGCGCAGGAAGAAATGCTCAACTGGCATGGCGCCGGTTGCAGCGTCATGGAGATGAGCCACCGCGGCAAGGAATTCATGTCCATCTTGGCGCAGACCGAAGCCGACCTGCGCGAGTTGATGGGCATTCCGGCCAATTACAAGGTGCTGTTCCTGCAAGGCGGGGCGACGCAACAATTCGCGCAGATCCCGATGAACCTGCTGGCCGGGCGCTCGGCCGACTACATCGTGACCGGCTCCTGGTCGAAGAAGGCCTACAAGGAAGCACAGCGTATCGGTACAGTGCGTTGTGCCGCGACCACCGAGGAAAGCGGTTTCACCCGTCTGCCGACAGCCGAGGAAATCAAGCTCGATCCGTTTGCCGCCTACCTGCACGTCTGTACCAACGAAACCATCCACGGTGTCGAGATTCCCGCCCAACGTATCGCCGATACCGGCGTGCCGCTGGTGGTCGACATGTCGTCGCACATCCTTTCCGGCCCGGTGCCGGTCGAGAAATTCGGCCTGATCTATGCCGGCGCGCAGAAGAACATCGGCCCGTCCGGCCTGACCTTGGTGATCATTCGCGAAGACCTGCTCGGGATGGCGCCGCTGAGCATTCCGACGGTCATGGATTACGCGGTGATGGCCGAGAACGGTTCGATGCTGAACACGCCGCCGACCTACGCCATCTATATCGCCGGCTTGGTGTTCCAGTGGCTGAAGAAACAGGGCGGTCTGGCCGGTATCGACGCGATCAATGCCGAAAAGGCACGCATTTTGTACGAGGTCATCGATCAGTCGGGCGGTTTCTACAGCAACCCGGTCGATCCCGATTGCCGTTCGCGCATGAATGTACCTTTCGTGCTCGCCAATCCCGAACTCGATGCGGCCTTCCTGGCTGAGTCGAAGGCGGCCGGTCTGGCTTCGCTGAAGGGCCACAAGTCGGTCGGCGGCATGCGTGCCTCGATCTACAATGCCGTGTCGCTGGAAGCCGTGCAGGCGCTGGTGGCATTCATGAACGATTTCGCCCAACGTAACGCCTGAAAAATCCATGAGCGACGATCTGCATAAGGCCCTGGCCGGCGTCCGCGCCGAAATCGACGGCATTGATGCCGAACTGCTGCGCTTGCTGAACGCCCGCGCCCGTTGTGCCCAGAAGGTTGGCGAAATCAAGGCAGCACATGGCGAAGCCGGCCATATCTACCGTCCGGAACGCGAAGCCCAGGTGTTGCGCCGCCTGCAGGAGGCCAATCCCGGCCCGCTGCCCGGCGAGAACATCACCTTCTTCTTCCGCGAAGTGATGTCGGCCTGCCTGTCGCTCGAAGAGCCGCTCGGCATTTCCTTCCTCGGGCCGCTCGGTTCCTTTACCGGCAGCGCTGCGACCAAGCATTTCGGCCATGCCGCCCGCCTGCTGCCGCAGGCTTCGATCGACGACGTTTTCCGCGAAGTCGAATCCGGCCACGCCCATTACGCCGTGGTGCCGGTCGAGAATTCGACCGAAGGCGCGGTCGGCCGGACGATGGATCTGCTGCTCGGCACGCAACTCAAAATCTGCGGTGAAGTGGTGTTGCGCATCCACCAGAACCTGCTGTCCAACGAGACGGATCTGGGCAAGATCAGCAAGGTTTACTCGCACGCCCAGTCGCTGGCCCAGTGCCACGAATGGCTGAATCACCATCTGCCGGGTGTGCCGCGCATTTCGGTGGCGAGCAATTCACTGGCGGCGCAGATGGCGGCTGGAGAAGCCGGGGTCGCGGCGATTGCCGGTGTCGCGGCGGCCGAACGCTTCAAGCTGCCCAAGCTGGTCGAGAACATCGAGGACGAGCCGAACAACACGACGCGCTTCCTGATCCTCGGCAAGCACGATGCCGGCCCGTCCGGGCGTGACCGGACTTCGCTGATCATGTCGGCGCCGAACCGCACCGGTTCGCTACACGAATTGCTGCTGCCTTTCTCGCATAACGCAGTTTCGATGACCCGCCTGGAATCCCGGCCGGCCCGCAATGCGCTGTGGGAATACGTCTTCTACGTCGATGTCGAAGGTCATCGCGATGAGCCGGCCGTCAAGGCAGCGCTCGACGAACTGGCCAAGAACGCCGCCTATCTGAAAATTCTCGGCTCCTACCCGGTTGCCGTTTACTGAGGAAACTTGATGAGCCTTGTCGACCAGGCCTTGCCCTACGTGCGTGCCATTTCCGCCTACCAACCGGGCAAGCCGATCACCGAACTGGCCCGCGAAATGGGTATTCCAGTCGATAGCATCGTCAAGCTGGCGTCCAACGAGAATCCGCTGGGCATGAGCCCGAAGGCAAAGAAAGCCGTTCTGGCTGCGATTGACGGTGTCGAACGCTATCCCGACCAGTTCGACCTGATCAAGGCGGTGGCCGCCAAGGCCGGCGTGGCACCAGGGCAGGTGGTGCTCGGCAACGGGTCAAACGACGTACTCGATCTGGCTGCCCGCGTTTTCCTGGCACCCGGCCGCTCGGCGATTTTTGCCCAGCATGCTTTCGCGGTTTACCCGCTGGCTACCTTGTCTACCGGTGCCGAATTAATTGCCGTGCCGGCCAAAAACTATGGTCACGACCTGGCCGCCATGCGCGCCGCGATCCGCCCCGAGACGCGCCTGATCTGGATCGCCAATCCGAACAATCCGACCGGCAATTTCCTGCCTTATCCGGAAGTGCGTGCCTTCCTCGAAAGCGTGCCGAAGGATGTCGTCGTTGTCCTCGATGAGGCCTACAACGAGTACCTGCCGCCCGCTGATCGTGTCGATACGGCGAGCTGGATCGTCGATTTCCCCAATCTGATCGTGTGCCGGACGATGTCGAAGATCTACGGCCTGGCCGGCCTGCGCATCGGTTATGCGCTGGCTTCCGGCGAAGTTGCGGATCTAATGAATCGTGTGCGGCAGCCGTTCAATGTGAACAATCTGGCGCTGGCCGGGGCGCTGGCCGCCCTTGATGACGACGAATTTCTGCAGGCCAGCTATGAGCTCAACCAGCGCGGCATGGCGCAGATCGTCGCCGGCCTGGAAAAGCTGGGTCTGGAATACATCAAACCACATGGCAATTTCGTCACCTTCAAGGCCGGCGATGCTGCTGCGGTCAATCAGAAACTCCTGCAGCAGGGCGTCATCGTCCGGCCGATCGGTGGCTACGGCCTGCCCGAATGGTTGCGCGTGACGATCGGTAGCGCACCGGAGAACGCCCGCTTCATCGAGGCGCTGGAAAAGGCGCTATAAATGGAAGCCGGGCTGCCCGAGTTCGGCAAGGTCGTTGTTTTTGGCACCGGCCTGATCGGTGGCTCGTTTGCGCTGGCCTTGAAGGAGGCCGGGGCGGTCGAGGAAGTCGTCGGTTTCGGCCGTACGCCGGCGACCTTGCGGGTTGCCCAGCAACTCGGTGTGATCGACCGGGCGGGGATCAACCCGACGCATGAAATCGAGGAAGCCGACATCGTGCTGGTGGCGACGCCGGTCGCCCAGATGCCTGAAATTTTCGCAAAAATCGCGCCCTATCTCGGACCGAACACCATCGTCACCGATGGCGGTTCGACCAAGGGCGACGTCGTCGCCGCAGCGCGCGCGGCGCTTGGCGACAAGATCAGGCATTTCGTGCCGGCGCATCCGATTGCCGGTGCCGAGAACAGCGGCCCGGCAGCAGCGCGCTGGGACCTGTATCAAGGGAAAAAGGTAGTCGTCACACCCCTACCGGAAAACAGCGACGATACCCTCGACCACATCAAGCGCGCCTGGTCGCTGTGCGGTGCCGACATCTACGAACTGACACCGGAAGCGCATGATCGCGTTTTCGCCGCGGTCAGCCATCTGCCGCATCTGCTGTCGTTCGCCCTGGTGCACGATCTGGCGGTGCGCGAGGATGCGGACATTTTCTTCACTTTCGCCGCCTCGGGTTTTCGCGATTTCACGCGCATCGCCGCCAGCCATCCGGAAATGTGGCGCGACATCTGTCTGGCCAACCGCACGGCACTGCTTGGCGAGCTCGACAGTTACCGGGCGCAGCTCGACGAGCTGCGCATGGCGCTGGCGCAGAACGACGGCCAACGCCTCGAGGAAATATTCGGTATTGCCCGCCAAGCGCGGCGTACTTGGGCGGGTGACGAATGATTCGCCACCTGCTGCGAGGCTTGCTGGTGGTGATCAGCTTGCTCGGGCAGGTCGGCTTGTTGAGGGCGGAAGTGCCGTTGATTCTGCTGGCCGGCATTTATCGCGACCAGGTCGACGTTTCCCGTTATCTGGTCAGCGAAAAACTGGACGGCGTGCGGGCGATCTGGGATGGGCAGCATTTGCGTTTTCGCAGCGGCAATGAAGTCCCGGCCCCGCGCTGGTTTATCGATGCCTTGCCGAAGCAGGCACTGGATGGCGAGTTGTGGCTGGGGCGGGGAAGTTTCGAGAAACTCTCCGGCATTGTCCGGCGCGAGGTGGCGAACGATGCTGAATGGCATCAGGTGCGTTACATGATTTTCGAGCTGCCCGGCGGTGCAGGTACTTTTCGTGACCGGGCCGAGCAGATCAAGCAAATCGCCCAGCAGTTGAATGTACCTTGGCTGGTGGCTGTTGAACAGTTACCAGTGACCGATCGCGATGCCCTGAAAAAGCGTTTCAACGAAGTCATAGCCGCCGGTGGCGAAGGGCTAATGCTGCATCTGGCCGAGGCGCCTTACGAAACCGGGCGTAGCGATGTGCTGCTCAAAATGAAAGCCTGGCAGGATGCCGAGGCAGTGGTCATCGGGCATCTGCCCGGTAAGGGGAGAAATCTCGGCGTGCTGGGGGCGCTACGTGTGCGTACGCCGGACGGCCGTGAATTTTCCCTGGGCACCGGTTTCAGCGATGCGCAAAGGCGTAATCCACCGCCGATCGGGGCAACGGTGACCTATCGTTACCGTGATCTGACCAACAAGGGTCTGCCCAAATTCGCCAGCTTCCTGCGGATTCGGCAGGAATAGAGGGCTGCCGCGGTAAAATGTCCGGCGTGTTTATTCGAGGCGGTAATTCATGATTCTTGTCACTGGCGGCGCCGGGTTCATTGGCAGCAATTTTGTTCTTGACTGGTTGGCGCAATGCGATGAACCGGTCATCAATCTTGACGCCCTGACCTATGCCGGCAATCTGGAAAACCTGGCCAGTCTGCGAGGCGATTCCCGGCATATTTTTATCCAGGGCAGCATCGGCGATTTCGACCTGGTCAGCCCGTTGCTGGTCGAACACAAGCCGCGTGCCGTGATCAATTTCGCTGCCGAGTCGCATGTTGACCGCAGTATCCACGGCCCGGAAGACTTCATTCAGACCAACATCGTCGGTACCTTTCATCTTCTCGAAGCGGTGCGTGCCTATTGGGGTTCGCTAGAAGGAGAGGGGAAAGCCAATTTCCGTTTGCTCCACGTCTCCACTGACGAAGTCTATGGTTCCCTCGGTAAGGACGATCCGGCCTTCGCCGAGACCAACCGCTACGAACCGAACAGCCCCTACTCGGCGAGCAAGGCAGCGAGCGATCACCTAGTGCGTGCCTATCACCACACCTACGGTTTGCCGGTGCTGACCACCAATTGCTCCAATAATTACGGTCCGTACCATTTCCCGGAAAAGCTGATTCCCTTGGTCATCCTCAATGCGCTGGCCGGCAAGCCCCTGCCCATTTATGGCGATGGCCAGCAAATTCGCGATTGGCTGTACGTCAAGGATCACTGCAGTGCCATCCGCCGCGTTCTCGAAGCGGGTCGGCTTGGCGAAACCTACAATGTCGGCGGCTGGAACGAGAAACCCAATCTCGATGTCGTGCATACGCTGTGCGCGATTCTCGATGACCTCCGTCCTCGCGCCGATGGCAAGCCATACCGGGATCAAATCACCTATGTCACCGACCGCCCCGGCCATGATCGCCGCTACGCCATCGACGCCGGCAAGATCGAAGGTGAGCTTGGCTGGAAACCGGCCGAGACCTTCGAGACCGGCATTCGCAAGACGGTGCGCTGGTATCTCGATAACCAGGACTGGGTTGGCAACGTGACCAGCGGGGCTTATCGCCAGTGGCTGGATACCAATTACGGGGCGCGCCCATGAAAACCCGCAAAGGCATTATCCTGGCCGGCGGCTCCGGTACCCGGCTTTACCCGGCGACCCTTTCGGTGTCCAAGCAATTGCTGCCGATCTACGACAAGCCGATGGTCTATTACCCGCTGACGACGCTGATGCTGGCGGGTATTCGGGATATTCTGATTATTTCGACGCCGCAGGACACGCCGCGCTTTGCACAACTGCTCGGCGATGGCAGCCAGTGGGGGATCAACCTGCAATACACCGTTCAGCCCAGTCCGGACGGTCTGGCGCAGGCATTTATCCTGGGGGCGGATTTTATCGGCGACCAGCCGTCGGCCTTAGTGCTCGGTGACAACATTTTCCACGGTCACGACTTCAGCGAGATTCTGCAAAATGCCAATGCCAACAGGGATGGTGCCACTGTCTTTGCCTATGCGGTAACCGACCCTGAGCGGTATGGCGTGGTCGAATTCGATGCTGACCAGCGGGCGATCTCGATTGAGGAAAAGCCGCTGCAACCGAAATCGCGCTATGCGGTGACTGGCCTCTATTTCTACGATGCCGAAGTTGTCGAGTTGGCCGGAAATATCAAGCCCAGCGCCCGCGGCGAACTGGAAATTACCGATCTGAACCGCGTCTATCTCGAACGCAATAAATTGAATGTGGAGATCATGGGGCGCGGCTATGCCTGGCTCGATACCGGTACCCACGACTCGCTGTTGGAAGCCGGGCAATTCATTGCCACCATCGAAAAACGTCAGGGACTCAAAGTGGCCTGCCCGGAAGAAATCGCCTGGCGCCAAGGTTGGGTTAGCGACGAAAAACTGGAGCAGATCGCTCAGCCCTATGCCAAGACCGGGTATGGGCAATATCTACTTGGCTTGCTCAAGGAACGAGTTTATAGATGAAAATTACGCCGACCAGAATTCCGGAGGTAATTGTCATCGAGCCGAAGGTGTTTGGTGATGAGCGTGGTTTCTTTTTCGAAAGCTTCAATCAGCACGCCTTTCTCGAAGCCACGGGGCTAGATGTTGTCTTTGTTCAGGATAATCATTCGAAAAGCGCGAAACATGTATTGCGCGGCCTTCACTACCAATTGGCGCCGAAGGCGCAGGGTAAGCTGGTTCGTGTGGTGCAGGGGGCGGTTTTTGATGTGGCGGTGGATATCCGACCAGGTTCGGAAACCGTTGGTCAATGGGTTGGCGTAGAGCTGAGTGCAGCGAACAAGAAGCAGATGTGGATTCCCCCCGGTTTTGCCCATGGTTTCCTCGCGCTAAGTGAGACGGCTGAGTTTCTCTATAAAACGACTGACTACTATTCGCAGGAACATGAGCGCTCTATCCGCTGGGACGATCCCGATATCGGTGTTGAGTGGCCTTTATTCGGTGCCCCCTTGCTGTCAGCCAAGGATGCGGCCGCACCGGATTATTTGACTGTTGTTGATGATTTCGAAGGCGGTAGTAAATAGAGACCAGCCCGACATCCAATCATGTTTCGATTACTTTTTGCGGCATGTGCCGCCCTATTATTGCGGTGACTGCGTGACTCACGAATTCCTCGATCTTCCCCAATTAATTTCTGCCGCTGGCACGGTGCGTCTGCCCGGCTCGAAGAGTATTTCCAATCGTGTTTTGCTGCTCGCCGCGTTGGCCGATGGCGAAACCGAGGTCCGCGACCTGCTCGCTTCGGATGATACCGAGCGCATGCTCAATGCCCTGAAAACCCTGGGTGTCGGCGTCAGTCATCTGGGCGGCGAAAGCTGGGCGATCAAGGGTTGCGGCGGTAATTTCCCGGTGCGCCGGGCCGAGCTGTTCCTGGGCAATGCCGGCACCGCCTTTCGTCCGCTGACCGCAGCACTGGCGTTGGCCGGCGGTGACTATGTGCTGAAGGGTGTCGCCCGCATGCACGAGCGGCCGATCGGTGACCTGGTCGATGGTCTGCGTCAGTTGGGGGCAGATGTCACCTATCTCGGCAATGACGGCTATCCGCCGCTGCACCTGAAACCGGCGACGATCCGTCCGGGCGGCGTGGTCAAGGTGCGCGGCGATGTTTCCAGCCAGTTCCTGACCGGCCTCCTGATGGCCTTGCCGCTGACCGGCGAGGCGGAGACTGTCGAGGTAGTCGGCGAGCTGATTTCCAAGCCCTATATCGAGATTACCCTGGCGATCATGGCGCGTTTCGGCGTACTCGTGCAGCGCGAAGGCTGGCAGCGTTTTACGGTGCCGGCCGGCAGCCGCTATGTCTCGCCGGGCACGATCTATGTCGAGGGCGATGCCTCGTCGGCCTCGTATTTTCTGGCGCTTGGCGCCATCGGCGGCGGGCCGGTACGCGTCGAGGGCGTCGGCAGCGAGTCGATCCAGGGTGATGTGAAATTCGCCGAAGCGCTGGCGCAGATGGGCGCCATCATCGAAACCGGTCCCAACTGGATGAGTGCGCGGGCACCGCAGGGTGGGCTGGTTGCCGTCGATCTCGATTGCAACCACATTCCCGACGCGGCGATGACGCTGGCTACCACGGCCCTGTTTGCCCGGGGAACGACGACGCTGCGCAATATCGCCAGTTGGCGGGTCAAGGAAACCGACCGTATTGCGGCCATGGCGACCGAATTGCGCAAATTGGGCGCGCTCGTCGAAGAGGGCGGGGATTTCATCCGCGTCACGCCGGCCAGCCTGAAGCCGGCGGCCATCGATACCTACGATGATCACCGCATGGCCATGTGTTTTTCGCTGGCCGCCTTCGGTACGCCGCTGCGCATCAATGATCCGAAATGCGTGGCCAAGACTTTCCCCGATTACTTCGAGCGTTTTGCCGGTGTCACCAAGGCGGCGCCGGTCATAGCCATCGATGGCCCGTCGGCTTCCGGCAAGGGCACGGTGGCTGCGCGCGTTGCCGCGGCGCTGGGCTATGGCTATCTCGATTCCGGGGCTTTGTATCGGCTGACGGCGCTGGCTGCTCGCCAAGTGAATATCGATTGGGCTGATGAAGCCGCCGTCGCGGCGCTGGCCGCGGCGCTTGATGTCGAGTTTTCGGAAAGCGAAATTCGCCTCAATGGCCAGCCGGTCGGCGATGCCATCCGGACCGAGAAAATTTCGGCCGGCGCCTCGAAAGTCGCCGCCCTGCCGGCGGTGCGCGAGGCGTTGCTGTTCCGCCAGCGGGCTTTCAACCGGTTGCCGGGGCTGATCGGTGACGGGCGCGACATGGGGTCGGTGGTTTTCCCCCGGGCCGTACTCAAGGTCTTCCTCACGGCGAGCGCCGAAGCGCGCGCCGAGCGTCGCTATAAGCAGTTGATCGAAAAAGGATTGTCTGCTAATCTCGCTGACCTTCTGCAAGACCTGCAGCAACGTGACGAACGGGATTCCCAGCGTAGCGTGGCGCCGCTCAGACAGGAGGAAGACGCGAAATTGCTTGATACGACAGGCCTCACCATCGAACAGGCGGTGACTCAGGTGCTGGCGTGGAGCAAGGAGGTGTCGCTGTAAGGTGTTGCCGGCCGACGGGCCGGCGATATGTTTTTCAACTCTAACCCGCTGTGGATTTAGCGATTCGCGGCATGAAAGCTCTCTCCGTCAATGGAATCTTTTGCTCAACTATTTGAAGAATCCCTGGCTCGCCAGGAAATGCGTCAAGGCGAAGTCATCACTGCAGA
>JAGTRU010000039.1 GCA_018261905.1 Pseudomonadota bacterium
GGCGGCCAGCGTCGAGGAAACCTCGGCCTCGGTCGAGCAGATGTCGGCCTCGATCCGGCAGAACACCGACAATGCCAAGGTCGCCAACACCATGTCGGCCGACGGTACGGCCAAGGCGGCCGACGGTGGGCAGGCGGTGACGGAAACGGTAGCGGCGATGAAACAGATCGCCAAGAAGATCGGCATCATCGACGACATCGCCTACCAGACCAACCTGCTGGCCCTCAACGCCGCCATCGAAGCGGCACGGGCCGGGGAACACGGCAAGGGCTTCGCGGTGGTGGCCGCCGAGGTGCGCAAGCTGGCCGAGCGCAGCCAGATCGCGGCGCAGGAAATCGGCCAACTGGCCGGCAACAGCGTCGGACTGGCCGAGAAAGCGGGCAAATTGCTCGACGAAATCGTCCCGGCGACGCGCAAGACGGCCGACCTGGTGCAGGAAATCACTGCTGCTTCGGAGGAGCAGACGGTCGGTGTCGAACAGGTGAATACCGCGATGGGGCAATTGAGCCAGATCACCCAGCAGAATGCCTCGGCGTCCGAGGAACTGGCCGCGACGGCTGAGGAAATGAGCGGTCAGGCAGTCAATCTGCAGGAACTGATGGCTTTCTTCACCATCGAGGGGCAGGGCAAGGCAGTCCGCGCCGCTAACCCGGCGAAGGCCAAGTCCCATGCGGCGGTCAAGGGTACGGGAGCAGCCGGCAAAGCATCAGCCACGAAAAAGACGGACGTGAGCAGCGGGCTCAACGAAACCGACTTCACCCGCTTCTAGGAGAGCGCCATGCAAGCGACGGAAACCCAATTGGTCAGGCCGCGGGGGGCGGCCGCGACCGGGCTTGCTGTCCAGCAAGCCGAGGAACAGCAGCAGTATCTGACTTTTCTGCTGGGTGACGAGATGTTCGCCATCGGCATTCTGGCCATCCGCGAAATCATCGAGTACGGCTTCGTGACCGAGGTGCCGATGACGCCGCCCTTTATCCGGGGCGTCATCAACCTGCGCGGGGCCGTGGTACCGGTCGTCGATCTCGCGGTGCGCTTTGGTCGGGTGCCGCGGGAGAACAGCAAGCGGACCTGTATCGTCATTGTCGAAATCGTTTCCGAGAAGGGCAGCCAGGAAATGGGCATCGTAGTCGATGCCGTTTCCGAGGTGCTCGAGATTTCGCCGCAGGAGATCGAGCCGCCGCCCGAATTCGGGGCCCGGGTCCGCAACGACTTCATTCAGGGGATGGGCAAGATCGGCGGCAAGTTTGTCGTGCTGCTCGATGTCAATCGGGTGCTGTCGGTCGACGAAGTTTCGGTCGTCGCCGCAGTCGGCCAGACACCGGTGGCATGAAATATGGGGTCAGTCGGCCGGGGTTATCCGGCCGGCGATGAAGTCTTCGGCTGTCCCGCTCGAATCGGGGCATTTGGGGACAGTGGAGGGTGGGGCTGGCGTCCGGGGGGGCGCCAGCCCCTTTTTTCCGGGTTAGCGGGTTTCGACCGGCGCCGTGGCCGGCGGCGGGGTCCGGGAGCCCAGCGTGTTGCTGTTGATGCGCCGGATATCGTCGTCGGGCAGGACTTCCAGCAGATTGATCACCTTGCGCACGCCGTCGGTCGTCCGCGCCACGGCCACCGCGACCTTGGCTTCGCGTTCGTTCACGATGCCCATCAGGTAGGTGTAGCTGCGTTCGGTAACGACTTTCACATGGTTGGCCGAAATCTGGTTGGAATCGACCAGTCGCGCCTTGACCTTGGAGTCCACGAAGGAATCGTTGCTGCGCGAGGAGAGCGAGGTGACCGGGCCGACCAGCAACTCGTTATGGACCTGACGGACGCCTTCGATCTGGCTGACGGCGTTGCCGATGGCCTGCTTGGCTTCCTCGTTATAGACCTCGCCGGTAATCAGCAGAATACGGTTGTAGGACGTGAAATTGACGTGCGAGCCGTCCTTGTATTGCGCCGGGATGCGGGATCCGGCTTTCCATTCGGTGGTTTCGTCATCGGCCTGGGTGCCGGTCGAGCGGCGGTCGTTGGCGCTCAGCACACCGGCCGCGGCGCCGCCGACGACCATGGCCGGGAGGCAGCCCTGCAACATCGGCAAGGCCAGGATCAAGGCGGCGGCAGCGAGGGTGAGTCTGGGTTTTTGCATCATTCAACTCCCAATAGAAGTGCGTCGATACCATCGCACAGGCAATGGATGACGAGCAGGTGGGTTTCCTGAATTCGCGCCGTCCGGTCGGCCGGCACGCAAAGATGAATGTCGTCGTCGCCCAGCATTTCGCCGATCAGGCCGCCGCCCTTGCCGGTCAGCGCGACGACGTGCATCTCGGCGTCGTGGGCGGCCTTGATGGCTTCGATGACGTTGGCGGAATTGCCGGAAGTCGAAATCGCCAGCAGGACGTCGCCGGCATGGCCGAGACCGCGGACCTGCTTGGAGAAAATCTGGTCGAAGGCGTAGTCATTGCCGATCGCCGTGATGATCGAGCTGTCGGTAGTCAGCGCAATGGCCGCCAGTTCCTGGCGCTCGGCCTCGAAACGGCCGATCAGTTCGGCGGCGAAGTGCTGCGAGTCGCCGGCCGAGCCGCCGTTGCCGCAGGCCAGGATCTTGCCGCCGTTGATCAGGCTGTTGGTGAGGATTTCAATCGCCGCGGCGATCGGCGCGGCCATCATTTCGATGGCATTCAGTTTGGTGTGGGCGCTATCTTCGAAATGCTTGGCGACGCGGGCAATCAGGTCCATGTTTCTCAACGGGTTCGGGGCAGGTCGTCGCATTCTACCTCACAGCTCAATGAAGACTTCGAAGGCCAGCCGGCGCCACGGGTTTTTATTGTCGCTCAGGGCCGACAAACGGGCGCCCAGCCGCTCACCGCGATCCAGGGCGGCAGCGAGCTGGCGGTTCTCGGCCCGCGGCACATAACCCAGTTGATGGCCACGCCATTCGACACGGATGGCATGCCGGTCGTGCCGATTGTCGGGTTCGCGGATCAGTTCGAGTCGATCGCCGACTTTCAGTTCCGGCCACCACTCGGCCAGCGCGTAATACTGGCTGCCGGCTAGCGCCGAGTTCTGCAGCAGCAGGCGGATGCTTTGCGCCTCGGCCAGCGGCAGCCAGCCGAGCAGGCTAAGCATCAGCAGAAAACGCATTCCTGATCCATTCCAGTTGCCCGCCCTCGATCAGCACGCAATCGAAGCGGCAATCGCAGGCCGCCTGGCCGGCCAGGTAATGGCGGGCGGCGAGGATGATACGGCGTTGCTTGGCGACGGTGATGCTGGCCGCGGCGCCGCCGAAGTCGGCGCGGTCGCGGCGGCGGACTTCGACGAAGACCAGGGTGCGGCCGTCGCGGCAGATGAGGTCGATTTCGCCGCCGCGAATGCGGAAATTGCGCTCGACCAGGCGCAGGCCATGGCTTGCCAGGTGCTGCGCGGCCCGCGTCTCGGCTTCGCTGCCGCGCTGGGTGGTGGTATCGTTGGTCTTTGCCCGCATGTCGAAAATAATGACAAAAGAATACGCCGCATTGTATGTCGTTCCGACGCCGCTCGGAAACCTCGCCGACCTGACCCGGCGCGCCGAGGAAATTCTCCGCAGCGTACCCTGGGTCGCCGCCGAAGATACCCGGCACAGCGGCCCGCTGCTCAAGCAGCTCGGTTCACAGGCCCGCACCCTGCCGGCCCACCAGCACAACGAACACGAAGCCGCCGAGCGGATCGTCGCCAAGTTGCGGGCCGGTGAGGCCGTGGCGCTGATTTCCGATGCCGGCACGCCGGGCATTTCCGATCCCGGTGCCCGCGTCGTCGCCGCCGTCCGCGCCGCCGGCTGCCCGGTCGTGCCGCTGCCCGGGGCCTGCGCCGCGACGACGGCGCTCTCCGCTTCCGGCTTGCTCGACGAGCATTTCCTGTTCTACGGCTTTCTGCCGGCCAAGGGCGGTCAGCGCCGGCAGGCCCTGGAAGAACTGCGTCCGCATCCCTATGCCCTGGTTTTTTACGAAGCGCCGCACCGTGTCCTGGAAACCGTCGCCGATCTCGCCACCGTGTTCGGCGAACGCACTCTGGTCATTGCCCGCGAACTGACCAAACTGTTCGAATCCATCCACTCCGGCCCCTTGCCCGAAGCCCTCGCCTGGTTGCGGGAAGATGCCAACCGCCAGCGCGGCGAATTCGTGCTGCTGGTCTCCGGCGCCCCGGCCGCGGTTGATGACGGGGAAGGCGAACGGGTCCTCAAGCTGTTGCTGGGCGAAGGTTTGCCGGTCAAACAGGCGGCCAAGCTGGCGGCGGCGATTAGCGGGGCGGCGAAAAATGCCCTTTATGAACGGGCCCTGGCGCTCAAGAAGGAATAATCCTTGAAACCTCAGTTGGACGAGGCTGTTGGTGCGTTTGGGCGGGATGACCGGCGCGAAGCGAGGACGCGGCAGGCTCATGCCTGCAAGGAGGAGCGACAAAGCCGGGCGCCCGAGCAGATGTGCCAGCGGCCTCGTAGCGCTCTCACCCTTTGGGTGAATCACCTAGAAGACACAAAAGTTAGTGCTCATGCGGCTCGTCTGAGATGGATCAGTGGTCAACTGAGGTTTCAAGGATAATCGGCGCCAAAGCGCCAATTGAAACGGGGAAATGGCATGGCTCTAATTCTTGTCGAGGTCAGCGAGGGTGTCGGCTGCATCACGCTCAATCACGAAAGCAAGCGCAACGCGCTGTCCGAACAACTGGTGCACGAGATCACGGCTTGCCTCGACGATTTCAAGGCCACCGGAGTGCGGGCTGCCATTCTGCGCGCCCAGGCCGGTGCCAAGGTCTGGTCGTCGGGGCACAATGTTTTCGAGTTGCCGGAAGGCGGTCTCGATCCGCTCGGCTGGCAGGATCCGCTACGCATGTTGATCCGCGACATCGAAGCCTTTCCGGCGCCGGTCATTGCCCTGATCGAGGGCGGCGTCTGGGGCGGCGCCTGCGAACTGGTCTTCGCCTGCGACATGATCGTCGCCACACCGGAGGCGACGTTCGCCGCCACCCCGGCCAAGCTCGGCGTGCCCTACAACGCGACCGGCCTGCTGACCTTCCTCAACGCCGCGCCGCCGCACATCGCCAAGGAGCTGCTGTTCACCGGTCGGCCGATGACGGCGGCCCGGCTCGAACGGCAGGGCATCATCAACCATGTCGTGGCGGCGGCAGAAATCGCCGATTTCACCCGCGAAATAGCCCTCGCCATCGCCCAGAATTCACCGCTGGCGATCGGCGTGATGAAGGAACAACTGCGTATTCTGGCCGGCGCCCATGCCTTGTCGCCGGCCGACTTCGAGCGGATCCAGGGCTTGCGCCGGGTGGTCTACAACAGTCGCGACTACGCCGAAGGCATCCACGCCTTCAAGGAAAAACGCGCCCCGCGCTATCTCGGCGAATAGGCCGGGGCACTTTGGCCATCCGGCGAAAAGGAGAAATCATGGAACAGTTCATGCAAGCCGCCATCGAGGAAGCGCAACTCGGCCTGGCCGAGGGCGGCATTCCGATCGGCTCGGTCATCGTCTACCAGGGACGCATCATCGGGCGTGGTCATAACCGGCGCGTGCAGCGCGGCAGCAGCATCCTGCACGGCGAAATGGACGCTTTCGAGAATGCCGGTCGCCAGCCGGCTGCCGTCTATCGCCAGGCGGTGTTGTACACCACGCTGTCGCCCTGCGCCATGTGTAGCGGGGCCATCCTGTTGTACGGCATTCCGCGTGTCGTGGTCGGCGAAAACCGCAGCTTCATGGGCGAAGAAGACCTGCTGCGCTCGCGCGGCGTGCAGGTCGAGGTGCTGCAGGATGCAACCTGTAGCGAACTGATGCGGCACTTCATCGCCAGTCAGCCGCAATTGTGGAACGAGGATATCGGCGTTCCGGCCGGGGCGATTTCGCCCCCGCTATAGCACCAAGCTACCGGTCGGCGGCAATCCGCCGTAAGGATGGCGGGCGGCCTGCTAAAATCGGAAAAATTGTTCAGGGAAACGTCATGCAAATCACCATCACCCGCCCCGACGACTGGCATCTCCATCTGCGCGACGACGCTGCGCTGGCTGCCGTGCTGCCGCATACCGCCCGCCAGTTCGCCCGGGCCATCGTCATGCCCAACCTGAAACCACCGGTCACCACCGTCGACCAGGCGGCCGCCTATCGCGACCGGATCGTCGCGGCGCTGCCCGCCGGGGCCAGCTTCGAGCCGCTGATGACCCTCTACCTGACCGACAACACGCCGGCCGGCGAAATCGTCAAGGCCGCCGCTTCCGGCTTCGTCAAGGCGGTCAAACTCTACCCGGCCGGGGCGACGACCAATTCCGCCGCCGGCCTGACCGATATCGCCAAGGCCTCCGCCGCGCTCGCCGAGATGGAACGCTGCGGCCTGCCCCTGCTGGTGCATGGCGAAGTCACCGATCCGGCGATCGATCTTTTTGATCGCGAAAAAGTCTTCATCGATACCGTGCTGCTGCCGCTGACCCAACGCTTCCCGCAACTGAAGGTGGTCATGGAACACATCACTACCCGGGAGGCGGCGGAATTCGTCGCAGCGGCGCCGGCCTCGATCGCGGCGACCATCACCGCCCACCACCTGCTCTACAACCGCAACGCCATTTTCCAGGGCGGCCTGCGGCCGCACTGGTACTGTCTGCCGGTGCTGAAGCGCGAAACGCATCGCCAGGCGCTGGTTGCCGCTGCCGTCTCGGGCCATGCCAAATTCTTTCTCGGCACCGATTCGGCGCCGCACGCCAAGGCCGCCAAGGAAGCCGCCTGTGGTTGCGCCGGCTGCTACACGGCCTACGCCGCCATCGAGCTTTATGCCGAAGTCTTCGCCCAGGCCGGCGCCCTCGACAAACTGGAAGCCTTTGCCAGCTTCAATGGCCCGGACTGGTACGGCCTGCCGCGCAACAGCGGTAGCATCACCCTGCGCCAGGAGGCGTGGACGGTGCCGGCTGAGTATCCCTATCTCGCCAACGACAGCATCGTGCCGCTGCGGGCCGGCGAAAGCCTTGCCTGGAAAATGCTCTGAGGACTGCCATCATGCTATTGCGTCATCTCCTTCTGGCGCTGCTTGCCGCGCCGCTGCTCACCGCCTGCGTCAATGACGCCGCGACCTATGAAATCGACAATAGCCGCGAGCACGTGTTGTCGCTGATACGCGAGCAGCCCTATTTCTGGGACAGCAAGGTCGAGCTCTATCTGATCGTTTCGCGCCTGCCGGCCTGTCTGCGCCGGCACAGCATCGGCCCGGCGACGGCCAATACCAAGGTGGAAATCTACCAGGTGCCGTCGGGCGCCTTCATCGTCAAGGCCGGCAAGCGGATGTTCGCCACCGAAACGCAAACCTGCGAGAGTTTCGCCAAGATGACGGCCGAGCCGGCCGACGGGATGGGGCAGTTGATGGGCGTCTTCCAGGTCAAGAACAACACGCTGCAGTTCGTCCGGGAAGCGAGCGCCGGCGCGCCGGCCGCCAAGCTGGAGTGAGGGCGCCGTCGCCGTACGCCTCGCCGCTCTTCGATCCGCTGCGGCGCTGGCTGGAGCAATTGCCGGCGGGCCCGGATACGGGCGCGGTGGCCGAATTGGCCCGGCGTTTTCCGATCACCACCGAAAACGGCCGGACGGTCCGTTTCGTGCCGCCGCAGGCTGACGGCCTGGCCTACGAATGCCGCATCTGGGAAAGCGGCGAGGTGGAAACCCGCCCCGACAACTGGCACGACTTCTTCAATGCCCTGGTCTGGTTTGCCTTCCCGCGCACCAAGATCGCCGTCAGCGCCCGCCATGTCCGCGCCATGACCCCGGCTGGAGCGCCGCGCGGTGCGGCGCGCGATGCGCTGACCCATTTCGACGAGTGCGGTATCGTCGTTCTCTCCAGTCGTCCGCAACTGCTCGATCTGTTGCGCAATTTCGCCTGGAAAACGCTCTTTGTCGAACAGCGTGCCGCCGTTCAGCAGTGCATGCGTTTCGTCGTTTTCGGCCATGCCACCTACGAGCAATTGCTCAAACCCTATCGCGGCCTGACCGCCAAGGCCATCCTCTACGAAGTCGGCGAGGACTGGTTCGGGGAGCCCGCCGCCGCGCAGTGCGCCGCCCTCGATAGCCGCCTGGCCGCCGACCTGGGCAGCGGCCGTTATGCCCGGCCGGGCGATTTCCAGCCCCTGCCGCTGCTCGCCATCCCGGGGCTGACGCCGGCCAACGATGATCCAGCCTACTACGACGATACCTGGCAGTTCCGGCCGGGCCGGCGAAGCGCAGCGCCGCCGCCGGCCTGAGCAATTACTGGAGATACACCGCATGCCGAGAATTTACGTCAAACCGCTGTGCGTCGGGGCCGAGGCCATTGATGTGCACGGTCACGTCAATAATCAGGAATACCTGCGCTGGATGCAGGAAATCGCCATCGAGCATTCGACCGCCCAAGGCTGGCCGATGGCGCGCTACCTGAGCGAAGCGGCGTCCTGGTACGTCCGTTCGCACCTCATCGAATACCTGCGTCCGGGCCTGCTCGGCGACGAACTCCAGGTCTGCACCTGGGTCGCCACCATGGCCAACCGCAATTCGCTGCGCCGCACGCTGTTTCTGCGCGCCGCCGACCAGAGCGTTATCGCCCGGGCCGAAACGCAATGGATTTTCGTCGATCTGAAAAACGGTCGACCGCTGTCGATTCCCGATCCGTTGCGCCATGCTTTCGAAGTCGTCGACTCCGAGGCGCAGGTGTGGCGGGAAATCGGTTGGCCAGCCCGGCCGGCGGCCGGCTAAGTGGCGCTCGGGCGAACAACGGCGGTACCATGCGCGTTGCATTTCGGGTAAAGGTTTGACCATTACGTGAGCACGACCAGGAAATCCCTCTCGGCGTTTTACCGGACACTCTGGCTGACCCTGGCGGTGTTCGCCATTTTTGTCGTGGTCTTCGTGTTTTACGTGCGCTCGGAAAAGCAGATCGACAGGGCCAACGATCTGCGCCATCTTTCCCTGCAGTTGGCCGGCGAGTTGCGCCAGTCGTCGGACGACCTGACGCGCATGGTGCGGACTTACATCCTGACCGGCAATCCGCTCTACAAGGCGCACTATCAGGAAATTCTCGGCATCCGCGACGGGCGCCGTCCGCGGCCGCTCGATTACCAGAATGTCTATTGGGATCTGGTGTCGCCCGACGATCGGCGGCCGCGTCCCGGCGGTCCGGCTGTGCCCTTGCTCGAACTGATGCGGCAGGCCCAGTTCACCGCCGAGGAGTTTGCCAAGCTGGCCGAGGCCAAGGGCAATTCGGACGCCTTGACGCGGACCGAGTATGCCGCCATGCAGTTGCTCGAGTCCTCCGCCTCGCCGCTCGACGGTCGTCGCCAAGAGGCGCGTCTGATGCTGCACGATGCCGCCTATCACCAGGCCAAGGCGGAGATCATGCGGCCGATTGGCGAATTCATCGAGATGAGCGAACGGCGCACCAGCCACGCCGTCCTGGTTGCCGAGCAGGCGGCCGGGGTGCTCCGCGGGCTGTTCATCTTTTTCAGCGGCTTGCTGGTCTTCATGCTGTGGCGCGTCTCCCGGGTCTTGCATGCGACCCTGGGCGGTTCGGTAAACGAGCTTTACGGCTACATTGCCCGGCTCAGTCGGGGCGATTTTTCAGCTCGCGATGCCATCGCTTCGCCACCCAAAGATAGCGTCTTCGGCTGGCTGGTCGAAATGCAGAGCCGCCTGCAGGCGACGGATGCCCAGCGGCGCGAGGCGGAAAGCCAGTTGGCCGAGAGCGAGGCGCGTTTGCGTTCGATCATCGAAGCGGAACCGGAGTGCATCAAGATCATCGATGGTGCGGGCCGCCTGCAACAAATGAATCCGGCCGGACTGGCCATGATCGAGGCCGAGGGGTTGCCGCAGGTGCTCGGCCAGCCGGTCGAAACGGTGGTCGCCCCGGAATACCGGGCGGCCTTTGCGGCGATGCATCGGCGGGTGATCGCCGGCCAGGCCCAGGTGCTTGAATTCGAGGCGCTGGGCCTGAAAGGCGGCCGGCGCTGGGTGGAAACGCATGCCGTACCGATGCGTTTGGGGGACGAGGTGGTGCATCTGGCGGTAACGCGCGACATTTCGCAACGCAAGCGCAGCGAAGCCGAGCTGACCCGACACCGCCAGCACCTGGAAGACCTGGTGGCGGCCCGGACCAGCGATCTCTCGGCGGCGAAACTGGCGGCCGAAACGGCCAGCGTCGCGAAGAGCGCCTTCCTGGCCAACATGAGCCATGAAATCCGCACGCCGCTCAATGCCATTACCGGCATGGCCCACCTGATCCGGCGTTCGGGCGTCAGTGCGGGGCAGGCCGAGCGTCTCGACAAGATCGAGGTGGCCGGTCAGCATCTGCTGGAAATCATCAACGCCATCCTCGATCTGTCCAAGATCGAAGCCGGCAAGTTTACGCTGGAAGAAGCCGAGCTTAGCGTCGGCGCCATCATGGCCAATGTCTCGTCGATGCTCTTCGACCGGGCCCAGGCTAAGAAACTGCGCCTGGTGGTCGACTGCCAGGCGCTTACCCACCATCTGCTCGGCGATCCGACCCGGCTGCAGCAGGCCCTGCTCAATTACGCCAGCAATGCCGTCAAATTCACCGAGGCCGGTAGCGTCATCCTGCGTTCGCGTCTGGTCGAGGAAAGTGACGACAGCATCGTGGTCCGCTTCGAGGTCGAGGATACCGGCATCGGTCTGGATCCGAGCGAGGTCAGCCGGCTGTTCTCCAGTTTCGAGCAGGCCGACAACTCGATCACCCGGCAATATGGCGGCACCGGCCTGGGGCTGGCAATCACCCGCAAACTGGCCGAGTTGATGGGCGGCGCGGCCGGGGTCAGCAGTAGCCCGGGGGCCGGCAGCACCTTCTGGTTTACGGCGCGTTTGCGCAAGGGCATTGCCGAATACGCCTTACTGGCGGCGCCGCCGGCCGATCTGGCCGAGTCGGTATTGCGCCGCGACTATCCGGGAGCCCACCTGCTGCTGGTCGAGGACGAGGCGATCAACCGCGAAGTAGCGCTCGAATTATTGCGGGATGTCTGGCCACAGGTCGATGTCGCCGGGAACGGGCTGGAAGCCGTCGAGTTGGCCGGGCGTCACGACTATGCGCTGATCCTGATGGATATGCAGATGCCGCTGATGGGCGGTCTGGAGGCCACCGAGCGGATCCGGGCGCTGCCCGGACGGGGCCGGGTGCCGATCGTGGCGATGACGGCCAATGCCTTCATGGAAGACCGGGCCCGTTGTTTCGCGGCGGGCATGAACGAGTTCATCGCCAAACCGGTTACCCCGGAATTGCTCTTCGCCACCATTCTGAAATGTTTGTCCGCCTCGCCCACCCACTGAACTGGCGGGCGGCTGCGGCGCTGCGTTCCGGCCAGGGGGGCCGACCAGCGCCGGGGCCGGCCGGTGCGGCGCTCAGTAGCGGCGGCGGCGCGGGGGAGCGGCGGTGCCGCTGCGGGTTTCGATGTGGCGGAAGGTAATGCGGCCCTTGCTCAGGTCGTAGGGCGACAGTTCCAGGGTGACCTTGTCACCGACCAGGATGCGGATGTGGTTCTTCTTCATCTTGCCCGAGGTGTAGGCAATCAGTTCATGACCGTTTTCCAGCGTGACGCGAAAGCGTGTATCCGGAAGGACGTCATGGACGACGCCTTGCATTTCGAGTAGTTCTTCTTTTGCCAAGGATATTTCCCCTGTAAGTAAATTGATGGTTAACCGGTGGTCAGCACGGCGTCGGTCGATAGTGCTTCTGGCCGGTGACGTGGCAACTCCCAGGCGCGGCCGGCTTCGGTAATGGCGCTGACCGTGATGACGGGCGGCGGCGAGGAAACGCTGCCGAAGATGGTGGCATAAGAGACGTCGGCCGCATCGCGACCGGTGCCGAGGCGCACGAAGCCCATTGGGATGGCGGTGCCGGAAGGGTCGAACATGTACCAGCGGTGGTCGAGGAAAACTTCGACATAGGCGTGGAAATCGGTCGGCCCGAGGGCTGGGTCGGCCCCGTAGTCGATGCCGGTGGTGAAGCGGGCCGGAATGCTCAGGGCGCGGCAAATGGCGATCATCAGGTGAGCGAAATCGCGGCAGACGCCGACCCGGTCGGTCAGCGTGTCGAGCGCCGAGGTGTTCGAATTGCTGGTGTTCGAGCGGAAGGCGACCTGCTGGCGGACCCAGTTCTGGATGGCTTCGACGCGGCGATAACCCTTCGGCAGATGGCCGAATTCGTTCATCGCCAGCAGACTGAGGCGGTCGGACTGGCAATAACGGCTCGGGTAGATGTAGGTCAGCGCCGACAACGGCAGGCTGGCGACCGGCGTTTCGCCGATGCCCTCGGGTGGCGCGACGTGCTGGTCGATGTCGACCGTGGCCTGGTAATAGACATGCAGCGGGCCGGCGTTGCCGGTCAGGCGCAGATAGCGGGCGTGGGTGACCGGGTGGGTCTGGATCGTCGTCAGGACCGGCTGGCTGATCTGCAACTGCTCGCTGACCACCAATTGGCTGGCGGTCTGGGCGGCATGGATGTTGAAGACAAAATCGGTACCCGGATAAAGGAGTTCGTAATGGAGGTCAATCGCGAACTGGATGCGAACCATGTATTTCCCAAAATGCGGCGGCCTGTTGTCCAGGCAAACCCCGGGCACGGTCAGGCGACCAATGAAACGGCGCTATGCAGCGGGGAAATGTTCAGTTCAGTGTGCCGGCGGGTCGCGGAGCGAGGGCGCAGCAGGGGGGACGGGCATTTACGCGGGGCAGAACGGAATTAGCGAAGCTTTGCAGCTTGACTCAGCGCCCATCTTACGCGTGCCGTCCCGGTGCAGCAAGGTAAATCGCCCCGGCCGTCTCGCCGGCGACCGGGGCGCCGGGCGGATCAGGCCGCCCGGTGGTGCTCTTCGGGGATTGCCCGGGAGCCCAGGCGATTGATCCCGCTGAGCAGGGCTTTCAAGGAAGCGGTAACGATATTGCTGTCGATGCCGACCCCGTAGTTCTCGCCGCCGCTTTGCCCGGCGATTTCCAGGAAGGCGCAGGCCTGGGCGTTGCCGTCCTCGCCGCTGGGCACCATCGAGCGCTCCTCGTAACTGCGGACCTGGATGGCGATGCCGGCGTTCTGCAGGGCATGCACCGCGGCGTTGATCGGCCCGTTGCCTTCGCCGGTCAGGAGGTAGGGCGTGCCGTTGAGGTCGATGGCCAGGCGGATGCCCTGGGCGTTGCCATGTTCGAACAGGTGGTGCTCGCGGTAGCGGACCGGCGCCGTCGGCGTGAGGTAACTGGCGGCGAACAGCGCCCAGATGTCGGCGGCGCTCATTTCGCCGCCCTCGGCGTCGGTGTGGCGCTGGACGATGGCGGAGAACTCGACCTGCAGGCGGCGCGGCAGGACGATGCCGTACTCGGTTTCCATCAGGTAGGCGATGCCCCCCTTGCCCGACTGGCTGTTGACCCGGATCACCGAGTCATAGCTGCGGCCGACGTCGGCCGGGTCGATCGGGAGATAGGGCACCTGCCACGGCTGTTCCGCCTCTTGAGCGGAGAACCCCTTCTTGATGGCGTCCTGGTGGGAGCCGGAGAAGGCCGTGAACACGAGATCCCCGACGTACGGATGGCGCGGGTGGATGGGCAACTGGGTGCAATGCTCGACGCTACGGGCGACGGCGTTGATGTCGGAGAAATCGAGGCCGGGATGGACGCCCTGGGTGTACATGTTGAGGGCGAGGGTGACCAGGTCGACATTGCCGGTCCGTTCGCCGTTGCCGAAGAGGCAGCCCTCGACGCGGTCGGCGCCGGCCATCAGGCCGAGTTCGGCGGCGGCGACGGCGGTGCCGCGGTCGTTGTGCGGATGGAGGCTGATGATGACGCTGTCGCGGCGGGCGAGATTGCGGTGCATCCACTCGATTTGGTCGGCGTAGATATTGGGCGTCGCGATCTCCACCGTGGTCGGCAGGTTGAGGATGACTTTGCGCTCCGGGGTGGCGCCCCAGGTGGCGGTCACGGCATCGCAGACTTCGAGGGCGAAGTCGAGTTCGGTGGCGGTGAACAGTTCCGGGCTGTATTCGAGGGTGATCTTGGTTTCCGGCATGGCCTCGGCGAGCTGGCGGATGAGCTTGACGGCATCGACCGCCATGGCCATGACTTCGTCCTTGCTCAGGCCGAAGACCTTGTCGCGGAAGGTCTTGCAGGTGGCGTTATAGACATGGACGATGGCCTGCCTGGCGCCCTGGAGCGACTCGAAGGTGCGGCGGATAAGATGCTCGCGGGCCTGGGTGAGGACTTCGATGGTGACGTCGTCGGGGATGTGGCCGCCGTCGATCAGTTCGCGCACGAAGCCGAACTCGGTGGCCGAGGCGGAGGGGAAGGCGATCTCGATTTCCTTGAAGCCGATGCCGCACAGCGTCTTGAACATGCGCATTTTCTTTTCGCTGTTCATCGGCTCGAACAGCGCCTGGTTGCCGTCGCGCAGATCGGTGCTCATCCATATCGGCGGCTGGGTGATGCTGCGGCTCGGCCACTGGCGGTCGGTGAGCTGGAGCGGCGGGAAGGCGGTGTATTTGGTGGCGGGCTGGCGAATCATGGGATGACTCCGGCGGATCAATTTCGATGGAGAAATATTAAGCCAAAGCGTCCGGCAGATGCTTGCGTATTGAGCTATCAATTTTCGATAAATTGGCAGAAAATTCCAAAAATAATTTCATATTGGCTATTTAATGGAAATTGATCGCTACGACCGGCAAATCCTTGCCATCCTGCAAACCGACGGCCGCATCAGCAACCAGGACCTGGCCGACCGCATCGGCCTTTCCCCGTCGCCCTGTCTGCGCCGGGTCCGCACGCTCGAAGAAGCCGGGCTGATCACCGGCTATCGGGCCCTGGTCGATGCCAGGAAACTCGGTCTGTCGCTGATGGCCCTGATCCACATTTCGATGGATCAGCACACGCCGGAACGCTTCAGCAATTTCGAAAGGCAGATCGCCGAGATTCCCGAAGTCCTGGAATGTCTGCTCATCACCGGCCAGGATGCCGACTACCAGTTGAAGGTGGTGGTCCGCGACATGGACGGCTACCAGGACCTGCTGCTCAACCGGATCACCCGCATCAGCGGCGTCACCGGCGTGCATTCCAGCTTCGTGCTGCGCCGGGTGGTGGACAAGGGGGCCTTGCCACTGCAATTGGCCTGAGCCCGGCGAATATAAACCGCTCCCCGGGGGCGCCCGGTGTTACCCTGAAGTTGCCGGCTTGCCGGCCCGCTCCAGCGACTGCCTCTTCGGCCTGCATCTCTCTTCCCCAAGCGTTGTGCCCGTTCGATCAGAACACTTTCTGATTCGTCACCCCGCTTTCTTCCCGGGAGAAGACCCATGGCCGATTACCAGGTCAGATTTCAGACCATTACGGTGGGCAGTACGGATTACCTGATCCGTTCGCTGCTCGATAACCAGCAATTTTTCGACCCCCGGGGCGAGGCCGAGAAAGCCGGCATTTCCTCGGCCGGTTGGCCCTTGTTCGGCCAGGTCTGGCCCTCGGCCCGGGTTCTGGCAAAAATGATGGACGGCTTCAACCTGGTCGGCAAGCGCGTCCTCGAAATCGGGGCCGGCCTCGGTCTGGCCAGCCTGGTCGTGCACAAGCGCCAGGGCGACATCACGGTCAGCGACCGCCATCCGTTGAGCCACAGCTTTCTCAAGGAAAACCTCCTGCTCAACCATCTCGGCCCGATGGCCTACCAGCACGGCAACTGGGACGAGGCCAATCCGGCGCTCGGCAAGTTCGACCTGATCATCGGCAGCGACGTGCTCTACGAACGGGACCAGCCGGCTGTGCTTGCCGCCTTCATCGAGCGGCACTCGGCGGATACGGCGGAAGTCCTGATCGTCGATCCCAATCGCGGCAACCGTCCGGCCTTCCGGCGGGCGATGGCCGGGCTGGGTTATCTCTACAACGAAACCAGCGCCGACTGTACCTTGGCCGACGGCGAGGATTACAAGGGCCATTTCCTGCATTTTCATCGCAGCCGCAAACTGGCGGCCTGAAACGGTGGGCGGGGTGCGTATAATCCGCGCTGGAAAGTCGGCCAGGCAATCGCTGGGTGTCGGGGGCAACTTCGATGCCGGGAGGAAAGTCCGGGCTCCGCAGGGCAGGATGCCAGTTAACGACTGGGTGCTATAAGTCGCAAGACCCAAGGCAACGGAAAGTGCAACAGAGAATAGACCGCCGATGGCTTTGGACTGCGCCGCTGCTTGCAGCGGCAACGTCCTTTAGTGGGACAGCAATGTCTTGCTAACGTCGGGTAGCGATACCCGACGGGGATCAGGTAAGGGTGAAACGGTGGCCCGGCGCGAGTCGGGTCGGGGCGACGAAAGTCGCCGCGAGGTAAGAGCTCACCGCGTCCACGGTAACGGCGGACGGCACGGCAAACCCCATTCGGAGCAAGACCAAATAGGGAAGCAATAGGCGTGGCCCGCGCTGCTTCCGGGTAGGTTGCTTGAGCCGGTCAGCAATGGCCGGCCTAGAGGAATGATTGCCGAACCCCGCAAGGGGGGAACAGAACCCGGCTTATCGGCCGGCTTTCCAATTTCTGTCCGCTACAATGCGCCATGACCTCTGCCCAATATCCCCTCGTCCGCTGGCTGGAAGCCGGTCTTGAACAAACCGCCCGCTGGCGTTCCGAAGCCGGGGTGGCGCCGCCGGAGAAAATCCTTCCGGCCGACGATACCTTGACCGCCGATGCCGCTTACCGACTGGCCCGCGAAGGCACGGCGCTGCTCTGGCGCGGCGATTACCAGAATGCCCGCAATTTGCTGCAGGCGCTGGCCCGCCGGGCCGACCGCCCGCCGCGCGTCGGGGCGACGGCAAAGGCCGCAACCCCGGCCGCCGCCTTTCACCAGCACCGCCAGGCCCAGGGCGAGCGGGCCCGCATTCTCGGCGCCCTGTTGCTGCCGCTGACCGCCGATTACCGCATTCCGCTGCGCCGCGGTCAGGACGTGCAGCAGGCCTGCCGCGAAGCGCTGGGGCCGGAGAGCGTGGACTCGGTGATTTCGCTGCGCGGCCTGCTGGCCCTGGTCAGCGCCCACGAATGGCGCAAGAAGGGCGCTCTGGTGGCGGCGCTGGGGGCGCGTATCCATCCGCATTTCGGCGTTTTCTCGCCGGTCCGCGGCGAATATGTCGACCTGGTCGCCCGGGCCCCCTTGCCGGCCGACTGTCGGCTGGCCTTCGATATCGGCACCGGCTCCGGTGTCCTGGCCGCCGTCCTGGCCAAGCGCGGCATCGCGCGGGTGGTCGGTACCGACCAGGATGGACGGGCCTTGGCCTGTGCCACGGAAAATGCCCGGCAACTCGGCCTGGCGTCGAGCATCGAAATCATCGAGGCCGACCTTTTCCCGGCCGGGAAGGCGCCGCTCGTCGTCTGCAACCCGCCCTGGTTGCCGGCGCAGCCCAGTTCGCCCATCGAGTACGCCATCTACGACCCCGATTCGCGCATGCTGCGCGGCTTCCTGAACGGCCTGGCGGCCCATCTCGCCGTGGGCGGCGAAGGCTGGCTGATTATTTCCGATCTGGCCGAACACCTCGGCCTGCGTTCGCGCGCCGAATTGCTCGCCTGGATCGCCGCTGGCGGCCTGCGCGTCCTGGGGCGCCTCGATACCCGGCCGCAGCATCCGAAGACGCGGGCGCTCAACGATCCGCTGCATGCCGCCCGGGCCGCCGAGGTGACGTCGCTCTGGCGGCTCGGCCTGGTTTAGCCGGAGGGCGCCCGACATCAGGAGCACGGGCGGCTCGGTGGTGTCCCGAAATTGCAATGGCAGTGTAACAATCGACGGTTAACGTCTGGTGCTGAGTGGCGCGCCGGGCCTTGGCAAATTGCTGGGCGCGCGAAACCTATTTTCTGGAAAGTGTGCAGTAGCAATGAGTATTCGACGGCATCTGATTTTGTTGATCCTGGTGGCCATCGCGTCGCTGATTTTTCTCGGGGCCACCTCGTTTTTCCAGTTCCAGCGCAACACCGCGCAGGTGCGCGTCCTGACCGACGGCGCCTTGCCCGGCTTCCTGTCGGCGGCGGAACTGAGCGCCAAGCTGAAGGACATGCAGATCGCCGTGACGGCCGTCGTCTATGCGCCGCCGACGGCAAGCCCGGCGCGCGAGGTGGTGGAGGCCGGCAAGAAAGGTCTGCAGGATGGCCTCGAAGAACAGGCGAGATTCGCCCAAAGTGCCGCCCAGCGCGGCCTGGTCGAGCAGGCACAGGAAAGCCTGAAAAATTACCTGGCGGCGATCGACGATGTCGTGCAGCAGCGCAGCAACGGCCAGCGGGTGATCGCCGAGGCGCTGCTCGACGCGGCGGTGGCCCAGTACCAGCAGGAATTGCAAAGCGTGCTCGAGACCCTGCGGGTGGAAAAACGGCGCTACAAGGAAGAGTCGGTCGCGGCCTTGCAGAGCGGCGTCGAGGAAGCGTCGCTCGGTCTCGGCCTGGCCATGGCGCTCGCCCTGAGCGTGCTGGTGGCGGCCGGCTACCGCCTTTATCGGCAGATTTCCCAGCCCCTGCAGGAGATGGAGCGGACGATGACGGAAATCGCCCAGTCGCTCGATCTGACGCGGCGGGTGCCGGTGACCCGGCGCGACGAGATCGGCCAGGCGATCAGCGCCTTCAATTCGCTGCTCGACACCCTGCAGAGCAGCCTCTCGGAGATGATCCTGATCATCAAGAACAATCAGGTGGCTTCGCTCGAAATGCATGAGTCGGCCGTCGTCCTGGCGCATATGGCGGCGGACGGAGATTCGGCGTCGCGGGGCATCCATTCGGCGGTGATGGAAATCCAGTCGCAGATCAATCACATCACCAGTCGGACGCGGGAGGCCGAAACGCTGACCACGGTGTCGGGCGAGCAGGCGACGGAAAACGGCCGGGTGATCCGCGAGACCGTCAACCGCATCCTCGAACTGGCGCACAGCGTCGGTACGGCATCCGGCCAGGTTTTTGCCCTGGTCCAGGCGGGCACCAGGATTGCCGACGTGGTCGCCGAAATTCGACAGATTGCCGACCAGACCAATTTGCTGGCCTTGAATGCCGCGATCGAGGCGGCGCGGGCCGGCGATTCGGGACGCGGTTTTGCCGTCGTCGCCGACGAGGTACGCAAGCTGGCCGAACGGGTATCGCAGGCCACGGCCTCGGTGGCGGTGCAGATCACGGCGATCGAGGAGACCTCCTCGACAACCGCCGAGTTGATGAACCGGGTCGTCGCCGACATGGAAAAAAGCATGGATCTGGCCAAGTCGGCCGGCCTTTCGATGGGCTCGATCGAGGCCGCGGCGACGCAGGTGATTGGCGTTGTCGGCAATATCCAGCAACTGGTCGGGGTCGGCCGGACATCGAGTCACGATATCGTCGACCAGGTCAGCACCATTCAGGCGCTGATGGGCAATGCCAATTCGGCGGCCAGCCATACCCGGAATCTGGCCGACGCCATTCGCCATATCTCGGGCCGCATGGGGACCATCGTCGATCGCTTTACCGTCGGCCATGAAAAACTGGCGCTGGGCGAGGAAATGGCTGGCGTCCGGCCCTAGGGAAAGGCCGAACAGCTTCCCTCGCCTGCGCGGCTGGCCGGCGATTCCCGTTGTGACTAGAAATAATTTCGCACGTCATGGAATAAGCGCGGTCTGATCCCCGTATATCAAGGTGTAGTCCCCACCACACCGACGGAGATCCCCATGAAAACGCCAAAATTTGTCCTCGCCCTGCTCGCTTCCGCGCTGCTCGGCGCCTGCGCCAGCCACCAAACCCACAGCGCCGCGCCGGCCATGATGTCCGGCGATATGCTGACGGCCAGCAACGGCATGACGCTTTATGTCTTCGACAAGGATGCCGCCGGCAGCGGCAAGAGCATGTGCAACGGTCCCTGCGCCAGCAACTGGCCGCCGCTCTACGTCATGGAGGGGGCTGCGGCGAGCGGCGACTATAGCGTCGTGACCCGTGACGATGCCAAGAAACAGTGGGCTTTCAAGGGCAAGCCGCTGTATTTCTGGGCCAAGGACATGAAGCCGGGCGACAAGACCGGCGATGGTTTCAACAACGTCTGGCACGTCGCCAGGCCGTAAGGCACAGCATGGACAGCCACGCGATTCTCGGTGAAATTCCCCGCCTGCGCCGTTATGCGCGGGCGATGCTGGGTGATCGCGCGGCAGCGGACGATCTCGTGCAAGATACCCTGGAACGCGCCTGGACGCGCTTTGCCCAGTGGCGGGTCGGCAGCGACCTGCGGGCCTGGCTGTTCGGCATCATGCATAACCTGCGGGTCGATCAGTTGCGCCGCCCGGCGCTGGCCACGGCGCCGCTCGACGACTACGAAGAGCAGTGGGCGACGCGGCCGACGCAGAGCGACCAACTGGAAGTGATGGATCTGGCGAGCGCCCTCAGCCAACTGCCGGAAGAGCAGCGCGCCGTTGTCCTGCTGGTCGCGCTCGAGGACATGAGTTATGCCGAAGTCGCCGACGCCCTCGGCATTCCTGTCGGAACCGTCATGTCGCGTCTGGCGCGCGGGCGGGAAAGGCTGCGCCTGATCATGGCCGGCCAGTTGTCAGTAAATCATCTGAGGGTTGTGCGATGAGTCACCTCCCAATTAACGAAACCGATCTCCAGGCCTGGGTCGATGCGGCCTTGCCCGAGGCTCGCCGGGCCGAGGTCGAGGTCTATCTGGCCGGGCACCCGGAGGACTTCGAGCGAGTTCAGGCCTATCAGGCACAGAAAAAGGCGCTGCGGGCGATGTTCAATCCGGTGCTCGACGAGCCCTTGCCGGACAGCCTGCGAGCGGCCGCCGCACCGCCCGTCACGACGGCGGCTGCCCGGTGGTCGTCGCGGCTGGCCGGTTGGCCGGCCTGGCGCCTCGCTGCCGGTTTGCTGCTCGCCTTGCTGGGCGGGGCGACCGGCTGGCTGGCCCGCGGCCAGTATCCGGGGGGCGATGAACTGGCCCGAGTGGTGCCCCTGTACCGCCAGGCGGCGGTCGCCCATGCCGTTTTCAGCCCGGATGTCCGGCGCCCGGTCGAGGTCGGCGCCGAGCAGGAGGCGCAACTGGTCGCCTGGCTCTCGAAGCGCCTGGGGACCGCGGTCAAACCGCCCAAACTGGGGGAACTCGGTTTCGAACTGATCGGTGGCCGGCTGTTGCCCGGCAATAGCGGCCCGGTCGCCCAGTTCATGTACCAGGACGTGGCCGGGCAACGCCTGACCCTGTATGTCACGACGGAAAATCCGGGGAATCAGGAAACCGGTTTCCGCTTCGCCCAGGAAGGTCCGGTCAATGTCTTCTACTGGATCGACGGCAAGTTCGGCTATGCGCTCTCGGGCAGTATCGGCAAGGGCGAACTGGGCCGTCTCGCCACCCTGGTGTACGACCAGCTCGAACGCAAATAAGGCAGCGCCGGCCGCTCGCCGGGGTTAGCGCGCCGCGGCTGGCGCGGCGCGCCGACTGGCCAGATAGGCGTTGAAACTGTCGTCCATGGCCCGCGACTTGGCGCCGAGGTAGGGGAAATGGCCGTAACGGATGGACAGTTCCTCTTCCGCCGTCGCCGCCCCGGCCCCTTGCGACAGACGATAGATCGCCGTGATCAGGCCGGTGCGGTCGGCGCCATCCCAGCAATGAACGAGCAGCGGCTTTGGGGCCTGGGCGATGAGCGCCTGGATCTCGGCGATCTGCTGCAGGCTGACCGGCTGGCGTGCCGAGATCGGGTAATCTAGCTGCCTGACGCCGGCCCCGGTGGTGACGGCGATTTCCTCGTCATACCAGGGCTTGCCGGCATTCGGCCCGCGCAGGTTGAGGACCGAGCGGATGCCGTAGCGCTCGATGGCGCTCGCCAGTTCCTGCGGTGACAGTTGGGCGGAACGGTAATACCGCCCGGCCTCGACTTCATGAAAATTATTGCTCACCTGCAAATAACCGTAAAAACCGCCGACGACGATCAGCAGCGCACCGACGCCAGCGAGCAGGAGCTTCCTCGCGGCGCGCAGCCGGCGCCGCAACGGCGTCGGCTTGGCCGGGGAGGGGGCGGGCGGAACGGGGGAGGTGGGCATGGGGTGGGTCTCGTCCGCGGCTGGAGAGAGCCGGCGGCGCAGTCAGGGGAAGTCAAATATAAAGTGGGCGGCCCGCCGAGTCAAAGAACGGGTGGGGTTGTCCCTGTATTCGCTTCGTTGCGGCGCCTTGCCGGGTGGTGGCGGCAATATTCGTTGGCTTCCGCTCCATGCCTTGGTTACAATGCGGCAAATACACATTTGTCATGGTTCTCGCGCTATGGGACATCTGCACAAGGCTGGTTTGGTCGATTTCGTCGTCGAGTCGTCCTGGCCTGTCTCCGCCATGATTTCCGGTGCCTGCCTGGTCGTCGGCTACGGCCTGGGGCCGGCGGTGCTGCCCAACCTGGCCGGCGGGCCATTGTTGTCCTTGGTCAGCCTGCTGCTGGCGGCGGCCTGGGCCTTGATTGCCTTGCTCAAATACCGCTCCGGTCGGGCCTTGGCGCGGCGCCAGGCGTTTCCGGAAAGGCTGCGGCGCGATCCGGTGTTCGGTGCGTTGCCGCTGGCCGAGATGCTGGCGGCCAATGCGAAATGCGAGCCGGTGTTGGCGGAGGAGGCGCCGCCGGTGGCCGGCGAATGGTCGGTCGAACTGCTGCAATCCCTCGCCCCGGCGCGCTTCGCGGCGTTGTGCCGGGAGTTCTACGCGGTCAAGGGACTGCGTAGCGAATGCCCGGCGGGTAGCGCCGATCTGTTGCTCTATTCCGATGCGGCGGGGGCGGTGAGCGCCATCGTCCGCTGCCTGGCCGCCACGGATCAGCCAGTCGGGGTCACGGCGCTTTGCGAACTGCGGGCGGCGATGGAGCGCGCGCAGGTGAGCAAGGCATTTTTCATGAGCCGCGGCGGCTTTACCGACGAGGCCAGGGCGTTTGCCGCGCTTCACCGGATCACGCTGATCGATGGCGCGATGTTGCGCCAGATGTTGCAGCGCCTGCCGGCTATCCCGCGCCTGCAGCTACTGGCCCTGGCGACCACCGGCCAGGCGAGGATTCCCGGGTATGCCGGCTGTCGGCACGAGATTGCCGATCTTGCCTACCGCCAGGCGGCCTGAGCGCCGGGCCTGGGGTTTATCCCAGAAAACGGAATTAAACCGCAGAGACGCAGAGATGCTGAGGAAAAACAGAGGCGTGAGTGGACTATTCGGCCGATCTTTTGGGTGAGCTGAAAAAACGATGCAAGCCACTGTTTCTACGTTCTTCTCTGCTTCTCTGCGACTCTGCGGTAAGGTTTTCAGGTTTACTTGGGCAGCAACAGCGAGAAGCGGGCGCCGTTGGCGTTGCTCAGCCTGACGTAGCCCTCGCGCCCGCCGTTGCGATGGAGGGCAGCGACCCGGCCGGCCAGGTGCAGGCCGAGACCGGTGCCCTCTCGGCTGATGGGCTGGATGGCGAGGGCCTGGTCGAGCATGTTTGGCGGGTAGCCGGGGCCGTCATCGTGCACGCTGAATTCCAGCCATTCGCCGTCCGCCACGGCGCTTAAACGAATCTCCCGGCGGGCATGGCGCAAGGCGTTGTAGAGGGCATCCTGGAGCACCATCTTGACCAGGTTTTCATCGTAGAACCAGAGGTTTGGCGCGGCGCTCAGCTCGACGGCGAAGTGCAGCGCGCTTTGCTTGCCGAACTCGGCGGCCAGCTCGGCGAGCAGATCGGCGGGGGTCCGGGCCTCGATGTCGCTGAGCAGACCGCCGCTGTCGGCCTTGTAGAGGGCGAGGAGACGACTCAGCGTGGCGGCGGCTTCGAGCACGCCGCGCATGGTCGCGCTGTCGCCCTGGTCTTCGGCGCGATTGGCGAGCACGGCCAGACGATTCTTGACGTCGTGAATGGTGACCGCCGCCAGATCGACGAAATTCACTGGCGGCTTCCCGGGGCGTATTTGCCGCGAATCCGCTTGGTCAATTCGGCCATCTCGGTCAGTTTCGGGTAGCTCGGGGCTTTGTTCAGCACCGCCTGTTGGAAGGCTTGCGCCGCTTGCAGCTTGGCCGGATCGAGGCCGTTGGCGTGGATGTCGAAGAACAGGGCGAGCGCCGCGTTGGCGACGATTTGCAGGTTGCCGGGCAGGCGGTTGGCGGCGTCGGTGAGCATTTCGGCGGCCGCGGCGAGATCGCCGGCTTTGGCGCGCTTAACCGCCTCGTTATTGAGTTCGATAATTTCGCGGATACTTTCGCTGACCAGTTGTTCGGCCAGTTCGGGGGCGCCGTTGTCGCGCAAGATCGTCGATACCCGGCCGTGCAGTTCCGTCGAATCCGGATTGCTTTGCACCAGGTTTTTGAGCAATTCCTGCGCTGCATCCTGCTGGCCGATGGTCAGGCAAGCCTTGGCGATGGCCATCACCGACTGCTCGGGCAGTTTGCTCGGATCGTTCTGCATGGCGCGTTGCAGTGCTTCGTTGGCCTTTTCCGGATGGCCGGCGCGTTGTTGGGCGATCGCTTCGACCGAGGCCAGCAACGGATCGTTGGCGTCATTCTTGAAAGTGGTGCGCGCTTCTTCGAGTAGGGCGACCGCCTTGTCGGGTTCGCCCATTTCGGTCAGGGCGTTGCCGAGGCGGGCAAAATCGTGGGTTTCGCGCAAGGGCGAGTTGCGGGTTTTCTTGATCACCAGGCCGAGCGCCTGTTCGACCCGGGAATAGTCGCCCTGTCCTTCGGCGACGGTGGCGATCGCCCGATGGCGGGCCAGCGAGTTGGGCGAAATCAGGCAGGCATTGTCGAGCACGGCCAGTGCGGCCTGGTTGTCGCCGGCCGCCTGATGCAGGTGGCCGAGCATGTCGTAAGCCACCATCAGTTTCGGCGCTTCGCTGATCAACTGCTCTAGCGTCTGCTTGCTGCGCGCCGGGTCGCCGATTTGCTGGAAGGCCTTGGCCAGGCCGAGCTTGGCCCAGGGCAGGGGGCGCATGGCGAGCGCCTGCTGGTAGAACTCGATGGCCGCTGCAGCCTGGCCGGAGAGGATCAGGGCATTGCCCTTGATGCGCAGGACATCGACGTAGTAGCGGTCCTTGGCGGCGAGGATTTCATCACAGGCAGCGATGACCTCGGGCCAGTTGCCCTTGTTTTGCATCTGGTCGACTTTGGCCAGGCGAATCTTCTTTTCGAGCAGGCGCTGCAGGCGGCTCTTCAGGGTGTCGGCGGTGAAGGGCTTGAGCAGGTAGTCGTCGGGCAGGCATTCGGCGGCCGTGACGACGCTTTCGTAACTCTTCTCGGCGGTGATCATTACGAACACCACGTCGCGGCCGATGATCCGGCGGTTGCGCAGGTATTCCAGGAATTGCTGACCGTCGGTGCCGCCGGCCAGGTAAAAGTCACAAAGAATGACGTCGAAGGTATTGGTTTTCAGTTGCTCCAGCGAATCCTTGACGGTGGCACTGACCGCGATGTTTTCACACCCCAGACTGCCCACTTGGCTGCGCAGCGTGCTGCGCATATCGGGCTGGTCGTCAAGGATCAGAACGCGTTTGTCGGCGAAGGGTGTTCGGATAGCCATTACTGTCGGTTGTCGTGAGCAAAACGCAAGTATGCCACTGTGCGCCGGAGGCGCAGGGATTTTGCCGGCGGGCGGGACGCTGTGTGCAATGCCGGCGGAATCGTCGGGGCCGCAACGGTGAAGAATCGTCGGGGGAAAAACCTCCGTGACCCTGCGCTAAGGTTCCCGGGGGAATCGCCCTACGGTGCCTGGTAGACCAGGCTGCTGGCCGGCGGCGGGGATCGCCCGCCGCCGGTGACCGAACGTCAAGGAAATGCTGATCAATTTCTCACCCGGCAGAGCGGCTTCAGCCGCGATCAGTAACTCCCGCCAACGGATTTGTTCAGCGTTTACCCAAGCCTGACTCAACCGCCCGTCAGCCAACATCAAGCCAGTCCGCTTGGCGTTGATCTTGGCCTGGTCTCAGGCGCGGTCGGTCAGGCGGCTTTTTTTTGGGAGCACACCGTTTCCCAGGTATTTTGCCAGAAACGGTAGGCGTTTTCGGTGGCGGTCAGGGAGAGCAGCGACATCCGGCTCTGGTGGTGACAGATCCACGCCAGGCGTGGGGCCGGCGTCAGGCTGTAGACGGGGGGGCTGCCGACTTCGTCTTCGACGATGGACAGGAAGCGTTCGACGGCCAGGCCCCAGTATTCGGAGCCTTCGGCTTTGCCGGCGAGGTATTCGGCTTCCGAGATGGCGCGACGCCAAAGCTTGAGGGCCAGTTCATCGCTGATGCCGGCCTTTCTGGCGATCCACGGGAGGATTTTCGGTGCTTTCATGCGGTTTCTCCTGTTGCTACTTTGTGGTGGTAACCACGTGCTGTTTTGATTGCCTCATGGGCTTAAAGTTTTTGTGCACTGCAATATATTTTTTGCCAAGTATACTTGTGGCCTTTTATCGCCGGGCAAAAAATTGTTGCCAGCCAATTGCTGCGTTGCACAATTGCAACAAATTGGTAATACCAATTACCCGTGTGGTATTTCTCGGCGCCCGCGGCGCCTGCTGTTACGACTGAAAGTCGAATCATGTCCGACCTCCTTGCCAATCTGAATTCGCCCCAACTGCAGGCCGTTACCCTGCCCCCGGTACATGCGCTGATCCTCGCCGGGGCGGGTAGTGGCAAGACCCGGGTGCTGACCACCCGCATCGCCTGGCTGATGTCGACCAACCAGGTCGGGCCGCACGGCATCCTGGCCGTGACCTTTACCAACAAGGCAGCCAAGGAGATGACGGCGCGCCTCTCGGCGCTGGTGCCGATCAACACCCGGGGCATGTGGATCGGCACTTTCCACGGCCTGTGCAACCGCCTGTTGCGGGCGCATTACCGCGAGGCCGGCCTACCGCAGACTTTCCAGATCCTCGATACGGCGGATCAACTGGCGATGGTCAAGCGCCTGTTGAAGAATCTCAATGTCGATGACGAGAAATACCCGCCGCGCGAGTTGTGCCACTTCATCAACGCGCACAAGGAACAGGGCATCCGCGCCGCGCAGGCCGAGGCCTACGACAATTACACGCAAAAGCGCGTCGAGCTGTACACCGAGTACGAAAACCAGTGCAATCGCGAGGGCGTCGTCGATTTCGCCGAGCTGCTGCTGCGCTGCTACGAGCTCTTGCAGCGCAACGAGCCGCTGCGCCGGCATTACCAGGAGCGTTTCCGCTACATCCTGGTCGATGAGTTCCAGGATACCAACAAGCTGCAATATGCCTGGCTGCAACTGCTGGCCGGCGGTGGGGCCAAGGTCTTCGCGGTTGGCGACGACGACCAGAGTATCTACGCCTTCCGCGGCGCCGAGGTCGGCAACATGCGCGATTTCGAGCGCGATTACGCGGCCGGCAACATCATTCGCCTGGAGCAGAATTACCGTTCGCACGGCAACATCCTGGCTGCCGCCAATGCGCTGATCAAGAACAACCGCGAACGCCTCGGCAAGAACCTGTGGACCGATGCCGGCGATGGCGAGCCGATTCGCGCTTTCGAAGCCTATTCCGACCTTGACGAAGCGCGCTTTATCGTCGAGGAAATCCGCGAACTGGTGCGCGACGGCATTTCGCCGACCCAGATCGCCTTGCTCTATCGCTCCAACGCCCAGTCGCGGGTGCTGGAAAACGAGTTGTTCACCAAGAACGTGCCGTACAAGGTCTATGGCGGGCTGCGCTTCTTCGAGCGTCAGGAAATCAAGCACGCGTTGGCTTACCTGCGCCTGCTCGGCAACCCGGACGACGACACGGCTTTCCTGCGCGTCGTCAATTTCCCGACCCGCGGCATCGGCGCCCGTTCGCTGGAAAACCTGCAGGCCACGGCGCACCAGTGCAATTCCAGCCTGTACAACGCCGCCGCCTCGCTGACCGGCAAGGCCGGCCAGACGGTTGGCGCCTTCATCCGCTTGGTCGAGCAACTGCGCGTTGAAACCGAGGGCCTGCCGCTGCCGGAAATGGTCGAGCATGTCATCGAAAAATCCGGTCTGGCGCAGCATTACCGCACCGAGAAGGACGGCCAGGACCGGCTGGAGAATCTCGACGAACTGATCAACGCCGCCGCCACCTTCGTCGATGACGAAGGCGCCATCGGCGAAGGCGGCGCGCTGGTCTCCTTCCTCACCCTGGCTTCGCTGGAAGCCGGCGAGCACCAGGCCGGCGAAGGCCAGGAAGCGGTCCAGCTGATGTCGGTGCATGCCGCCAAGGGCCTGGAATTCGACGTGGTTTTCATCACTGGCCTGGAGCAGGGCCTGTTCCCGCACGAGAATTCGATCAACCAGGGGCGCGACGGCCTCGAGGAAGAGCGCCGGCTGATGTATGTCGCGGTGACCCGCGCCCGCCAGCGTCTCTACGTGACCTGCGCCCAGACCCGCATGCTGCACGGCCAGACGCGCTATTGCGTGCCATCGTCCTTCCTCGATGAAATCCCGGAAAACCTGTTGCGCAAGCTCAACAAGAAAGCCGAGCCGGTTGCTTCGACGCCGGCCTTCGGCCAGTTTGGCGGCGGTTATGCCGAACCGGTTTCCGGCGGACTGCGCATCGGCATGGCGGTCGAACACGCCAAGTTCGGTCTCGGCGTCATCGTCTCGACCGAAGGACGCGGCGCCGATGCCCGCGTCCAGGTCAATTTCGGCGGCAGCGGCATGAAATGGCTGGCCCTGGAATATGCCAAACTGACGCCGGTTTGAGCGGTTGTTGAAGGGGCTTGAGCGGGCATGTCGCGGTGTTTGGCGGCTTGCTCAGGCGCTTGTCGGGCGTTCCTGGGTGGTCACCGTTGCCGGCCAGGCAAAGGCTGGTCCGCTGCCGAGCCCGACGAGGAAGCCGGCGAGGGCCAGCCGCCAGGCCGGGAAGTCGGCGCGGGGAACAGGGGGCTGGCCGGTCAGCCGCGCATAAATGGTGCTGCCGGCGATCAATCCGCGCAGGAACAGGGCGCGCTCGCGGAAGGCCGCGCCATGTTCGGCGAGAAAGCCGCGCAGGATGCCGCTGATGCCGGCAATCCGGCCATTGAGCAGGAGCAGGCTGCCGCTGTCGGCAGGGACAAAGTCGACGAGAAGCATTCTCGAAAACGTGTTTGAACCGCAGAGACGCAGAGGCGCAGAGAAAAAGCAAAGGCTTGCCTGGATTGTTCGGCACCCCTTCAGGGTGAGCTGCAAAAACGATGCAAGCGACTGTATTCACGTCTTTCTCTGCTCCTTTGCGATTCTGCGAAAGCATGAGGTCGCCCTAATTTAGTGCTCGCCGCCGGTTGGGCACCCTAAGGGAACCGCTGATTTATTCCTCACCCGTCTGGCCGAGCCCGGCGAATCTATGGTCAATGCTTCGAGAGGCACGCGTAGCGGCTTTAGCCGCGAATGGCGATCTGCTCAATGGGTTTTCGCGGCTAAAGCCGCGCCTTGGGACACAGGATTCATAATCCGGATTTATTCAGTGCATCCCTAAAAATTGTTGATAAGCAAATACCTTGTCGGGTTATGGCGGCCGGCCGGAGTAGGCAGGTTTTGTTGCCGCTCAATCGCGCTAGATCGCAGATCGGCAGGGTGATAATCTCGCTGTCTTGAAAAATGATAACGAGGAGACCCCCATGTCCCATGCCATTCGTCTTCACCAGACCGGCGCCCCCGCTGTCCTGACCTGGGAAGAGGTCGATGTTCCGGCGCCGGCGGCCGGCGAGGCGACGATACGCCAGAGCGCGGTCGGCCTGAATTTCATCGATGTCTATCACCGGACCGGCCTTTACCCGCTGCCCCTGCCTTCCGGCATCGGTCTCGAAGGCGCCGGCGTCGTCGCAGCGGTCGGCGCGGGCGTCAGCGAGGTGGCAGTCGGCGATCGGGTGGCCTATGCCGGCGGGCCGATCGGGGCTTATGCCGAAGTTCGCAATATTCCGGCCCATCGTCTGCTCAAGCTGCCGCCGGGCATCGCCTTCGAGACGGCGGCAGCGATGATGTTGCAGGGGCTGACCGCGGCCTATCTGCTGCGGCGGACCTATCGCGTCCAGGCCGGCGATACCGTGTTGATCCATGCCGCGGCCGGCGGCGTCGGGCTGATCGCCTGCCAGTGGGCGAAGGCGCTGGGGGCGACGGTGATCGGTACCGTCGGTTCGGCCGCCAAGGCGGTGCTGGCCGCGGCGCATGGCTGCGATCACGTGATCAATTATGCAACCGAGAATTTCAGCCAGCGGGTCCGCGACCTTACCGCCGGCGAAGGCGTCGCGGTGGTCTATGACGGCGTCGGCAAGGACACCTTCATGGGTTCGCTCGATTGTCTGCGGCCGATGGGCATGATGGTCACCTACGGCAACGCCTCCGGTCCGGTGCCGCCGCTCGACCTGCTGACCCTGACGCAAAAGGGCTCGTTGTTCGTGACCCGGCCGACCCTGATGCAATACACCGCCCGCCGCGAGGATCTGCTCGCCTTCGGTAACGAGCTGTTCGAGATCGTCGCTTCCGGCCAGGTGCGCATCGAAGTCAACCAGCGTTACGCCCTGCGCGATGCCGCCCAGGCCCATCTCGACCTGGAAGCCCGGAAGACCACCGGTTCAACCATCCTCCTGCCATGATGGCCAAGATCAAAGCCAGCCTCCTTTCCTTGCGTGACCTGTTCGCCACCGCCTGGTGGATTTTCCTCATCGTCGGCATCGGTTTTGTCGTCGCCTACCAGTTCGTCAAGCCGGCGCCGCCGAAGAAAATCGTCATGACGACGGGCGCCGAATCCGGCGCCTATTACCTGTTTGCGCAACGCTATGCGGCGCTCCTGGCGAAAAACGGCATTACGCTGGAAGTCCTGCCCTCGGCCGGCTCGCTGCAGAATATCGAGCGCCTGCAAAATAACGAGGCGCAGGTCGGTTTCGTCCAGGGCGGGGTGATTCCGCCCAAAGAAGACCCGGACGAAGAGGATACGTCCGGCCTTTTGTCGCTGGGCAGCCTGTTTTACGAGCCGGTATGGGTGTTCTATCGCGGCCACAAGGCGCTCGAGCGGCTGACCGACCTGCAGGGCAAGCGCATTGCCATCGGTCAGGAAGGTTCCGGCGTCCGCCAGTTGGCCCAGCAACTGCTCGCCGCCAACGACATCGCGCCCGGCCGCAACCTGGTGCCGCTGGCCGGCCTGACGGCGGCGGAAGAACTGCAGCAGGGGCGAATCGATGCTGCCTTCATCATCGCCGCCGAAAACGCGCCGGTCGTCCAGGTCCTGCTGCGCTCGCCCGGCCTCAAGGTGATGAGCTTTTCGCAGGCCGCCGCCTATCAGCGGCGTTTCCCTTTCCTCACCAAGCTGACGTTTCCGCACGGCGTGGCCGATCTGGAACGGGATTTTCCGCCGGAAGACATCAAGCTGCTGGCGCCGACCGCCAACCTGATCATCCGCGACGATCTCCATCCGGCCCTGCAGACCCTGCTCCTGCAGGCGTTGAGCGATGTGCATGGGAAATCCGGGTTTTTCCAGGATGCCGGGGAGTTCCCTTCCTACAAGGACCAGATGCTGCCGCTGTCGCCCGATGCGGCGCGCTATTTCAAGTCCGGCTCGCCCTTCCTGCAACGCTACCTGCCCTTCTGGCTGGCCGTCCTGGCCGATCGCCTGATCGTGCTGCTGGTGCCGATCATCGCCTTGCTCATCCCGCTTCTCAAGATCGCCCCGGCGCTCTACTCCTGGCGAGTGCGGGCCAAGGTCTTCCGCTGCTACGGCGAGCTGAAATTCCTCGAGGATGACCTCAAACATCATTTCGCCGCCAGCAAGCTGGACGATTACCGCGATCGCCTCGACGCGCTGGAAGATGCGGCCAGCCAGCTACATGTGCCGCTGGCCTTCAGCGACCTGGTCTATACCCTGCGGGAACACGTCAATCTGGTGCGCCAGACCCTGCTGAAACTGGAAAAAACCGTATGAAAGCCTTTCTCGTCGCCAATCCCAAGGGCGGCTCCGGCAAAAGCACCCTGGCCACCAACCTGGCCGGCTATTTTGCCTCCCGTCGCCATGAGGTCATGCTCGGCGACATCGATCGCCAGCAGTCCTCCCGCGAATGGCTGAACATGCGGCCCTTCGAGCTGCCCAGCATCGAAACCTGGGATATCGGCCACGACAACATCGCCCGGCCGCCCAAGGGCACCAGCCATGTTGTGCTCGATACGCCGGCCGGCCTGCACGGCAAATTGCTGGAAAAGGTGCTGAAACTGTCGACGCGGGTCATCGTGCCGGTCCAGCCCTCGATGTTCGACATGTTGGCAACGCGCCACTTTCTCACCGAATTGCTCTCCGAAAAGGCCATCCGCAAGGGCAAGGCCGATGTTGCGGTGATCGGCATGCGGGTCGATGCGCGGACCCGGGCGGCCGGCGAACTGGAGCGTTTCTTCGCGACTTTCGAGCTGCCGGTGCTGACCTATCTGCGCAACACCCAGACCTATGTCCAGGCCGCCGCCGCCGGGCTGACCATTTTCGACCTGCCGCCGGCACGCGCCGAACGCGATCTCGAGCAGTGGCAGGCGATCATCGACTGGGTGGAAGCCGGGTGACCCGGCGTGCCGCTGCCGGTGGCTGAGGCCGGTCGGATTGCGACCGGCGGTGTGCCGGCCGGGCCGGTCTTTGCGTTTCCGCCGGGCCTCCGAGTCTCGGCGCTTCGCCTGCGTTTTCTAAGATGAAACCCGTTTCCATCGCGATCGCGCCCGGCGACCTCGAGTTTTCGGCGATCCGCGCCCAGGGCGCCGGCGGCCAGAACGTCAACAAGGTTTCCAGCGCCATTCATCTGCGCTTCGATATCACCGCCTCGTCCTTGCCCGAACTCATCAAGGAACGCCTCCTCGCCCTCAACGACCAGCGCATCAGCAAGGATGGCGTACTGGTGATCAAGGCGCAGGAATTCCGGACCCAGGAGAAAAACCGCCTGGAGGCGCTGCGCCGCCTGCAGGCCCTGGTCGACGGCGTGGCCGTGGTGGCGCGGCCGCGACGGCCGACCAAGCCGACCTACGGTTCGCAAAAACGCCGCCTGGAAAGCAAGGTGAAGCGCGGCGAGATCAAACGCGGGCGGGGGCGGATCGAACTTTGATCCCCAAAACCTTGTCGCAGAGTCGGAAAGTAGCAGAGAAGTACGTGAAAACAGTGGCTTGTATCGTTTTTGCAACTTCCCCAGAGGGTGGGGCGGCGTTTTCTGGGTGGATGGCGGCCGGCCTGGCGCCTTAGGGATGCGGCTCCAGCCATTTGAGCAGGATGGCGAAGAGGGCGTCGGGGTCCACCGGTTTGGCGACGAAATCGTTCATGCCGGCCGCCAGGCAACGGGCCCGGTCTTCGGCGAAGGCATTGGCGGTCATCGCGACGATCGGTAGTTCGCGGCCGGCCGGCAGTTGGCGGATGCAGCGGGTGGCCTGCAGGCCATCCATTTCCGGCATTTGCATGTCCATCAGGATCAGCGCGTAGGGGTGGCGTTGTACCAGGGCGACGGCCTGGGCGCCATCCGGCGCCAGATCGGTCGTCAGGCCGAGGACGTCGCGCAGCAATTCGAGGATGACTTCCTGGTTGATCCAGTCGTCCTCGGCCACCAGGATGCGTGCCGTGGCATGCCGCGAGCGCAGGCGGGCTTCGGTTTCCGCCGCGCTCAGCGCCTCGCCGTGGCTGGGCCGGGCCGGGCCGGGGGGAGCTTTTTTCAGGGGCAGGACAAAAGCAAAGCGGCTGCCGACCCCTTCCGTGCTGTCCACCGTGATGTCGCTGCCCATCAGGCGAATCAGGCGCTGGCAGATGGTCAGGCCGAGTCCGGTGCCGCCGTATTTGCGGGTGGTCGAACCATCGGCCTGCTCGAAGGGGGCAAAAATGCGTTCGAGCACTTCCGGCGCCATGCCGATTCCGCTGTCGCGCACCGCGAAGCCAAGGCGGACATCGTTCGCCGTTTCTTCCTCGAGGTGGACGGCCAGCGTGACGCTGCCCCGGGCGGTGAATTTGAGGGCATTGCCGATCAGGTTGAGGAGGACTTCCTGCAGGCGCAGCGGATCGCCGAGCAGCGGCAGGCGTTCGAGCCGGGGATCGATTTCGTAGAGCAGTTTCAGTTGTTTGGCCTGCGCCCGGTCGCCGGCCAGGCTTTCCAGGTTGCTGCGCAGGCTGCCGATGGTGAAGGCGGTCTGCTCCAGGGTCAGGTGCTCGGCATCGATCTTCGACAGGTCGAGGACGTCGTTGAGCAACTGCAGCAGATGGTTGGCGGCATTGCTGATCTTGCTCAACTTGGTGCCCTGCGCGGCATCGTGGTTACCGCGGGCGAGCAGGTGGGTGAGGCCGATGATGGCGTTCATCGGCGTCCGCAATTCGTGGCTCATGTTGGCCAGGAAGGTGCTCTTCGCCCGATTCGCCGATTCGGCCACCTCCTTGGCGATGGAGAGGGCCAGGGTGCGTTCCTCGACCAGTTCCTCGAGATGCTGGCGGTAGTGCTCGAGTTCGGTTTCGGCCGCTTTGCGGGCGGTGATATCCATCCGGTTGCCGACGATGAAACCGCTCTGCGTCCGGTATTCGACCAGCAGCAGCCAGCGGCCGTCGTCCAACTGCTGCTCGCAATGGGTGCCATTGGCCGACTGATGCTGGCGGACGCGCTCGTTCACCCAGTCGTCGATATGGCCGATGGCTTCGCGATACTGGCCGTGTTCGGCACCATGGCGAACAATCTCGGCAAAACTGGCGCCCGGTACCAGCATCTCGCGACTGATCTGGTAGAAATTTCGATAAGCCTGGTTGCACACCACCAGGCGGTCGTTTTCGTCGTAAATGGTGAAGCCTTCGGGGATACCCTCGATCGCCTCGCTGAGCAGTCGTCCGGCCTGGCGCGCGGCAAATTCGGCTTCCTTGAGGGCAGTGATGTCGGCATAGGCGGCGACCACCCCCATCTCCCCTTCGTCGACCGGCGAGGCATGGACTTGCAGCCAGCGCAGCCCTTGGGGCGTCTCGACCTGCATTTCGGCGTTGCGGATGGCGACCCGTTGGTGCAGGGCGCGAACGCAGGCGTATTCGGCGGGCGGCATGGGACTGCCATCGGGGCGGCGGACCCGTCTTTCGTCGCTGTCGAAACTGCCATGCCGCTGCTTCTCCCGGCTGATGCCGAGCAACTGCTCCGAGGCCGGATTGCAGTCGATCAGTTGCCCGCTGCGATCGAGCATCACGATGCCGACCGGCAACACCTCGTAAATGGCCTGCAGGCGCTTTTGTTCGGTGCGCAGCAGCGCCGTATTTTCGAGCAGCAACTGTTGCTGGCGGGCGTGTTTGTACAGCAGCCAGATCACCCCGCCGGTCAATAGCCAGAGCAGCAGCGTGGATATTATTGCCTGCCGCCGGTCCTGTTTGATGATGCGCTCGACCGGGCGCAGGATGGTTTCTTCGCTCAGTCCGAGAACGACGGTGATCGGGTAGTCGTTCAGCCGTCGCCACTGAAAGAGTCGGCTGACCTGGTCGAAATTGGCGACTGCCTTGAAGGAACCGCTCAACACGCTGAGCGGGCCGACGAAGGGGCGGTTGGGGCCGACGCTGCTGCCCAGCGCTTTCTCGTGATCCTGGCTGCGCGCCAGGTATTCGCCAGTGGCGCGGAAAATCGAGACATTGTCGTCGGCGGCCAGGGTCAGGGCCCGCAAGGTCTCGTGCAAATAGGTCGGGGCGAGCGACAGCACGATGACCCCCGCCAGTTGGCCATGGCGCCGGATCGGACGGCTGAACTGGATGCTCCATTGCTGCGAAATGCGACCGAAGACCGGTCGGCTGATGAATAGCTGATCCGGCCCGGTGTTCTGGTGCGCCGTGAAATGTTCGCGGTCGCCGAGGAAGACGGGGGCCTTGAAGGGGAGGCTGGAATAAGCGAGATACCCCGTGCTGTCGATGACGCCGACCTGGAGCAAGGAGCGGGCGGGGAAGCGCTGTTCGATGCGCCGTACTTCGCTATCGAAGGCGCCCGCCGGCCCGGGCTGGTAAGCCCGGGCCAGTTCCCGGGCGGCAAAGTCGATGTAGCGAATCAGGATGGAAATGTCTTCGGCCACCGCACTGTTCAACTGGGCGGCGCGCAATGTCGCCTGGGCCAGCGTTTCCTCGCGGAGCTGGGTTTCGGTTTTGCTTAGCTGCCACCAGTAGGTGGCGCTGGCAAACAGCGCCAGCACCGCGATCAAGGCGGCCAGCAGCCGAAAATTCAGTCGCGGCTTGCTCATGCCCGGCCGCGGCGGGCGATGGAAAACGAGGTGGCGAGGGGCGACATGCAGGCGGTTGCGGAATGACGATTATGACTAAGGTGATAGATTTTAATCGCTTATGCCAGTCGCCGTCGAACCCGCATTTTTTGCCGGCTTGCCGGGGCCCGCACAGGGACTCGTTCCCGGCAAACCTGTAAAATTTGCCGGCCGCCAATTCGGCCAACAGGAAATATGGCCCCCGGGCAGGAAACCTTACCGCCGAGTCGCAGAGGAACAGAGAAAATCATGAATGCAGTGGCTTGTCTCGTCACCGCTTTCCCCGCCCCGGGCCGGGGAGCGCCATTTGGGCGGCTCCGGAGGCCGGGCGGGGGATCTCTACTGCTTCGTTTAAAGTGCAGCCCAGATCGTGGACGGGCTCACAGCGTCTCGCCGGTTCAATTGCATTTTCTAGGTCCAAAAATCGATGAATTTCTCTGAAACCATTGCCACCCTGAATCACGCTTCGGCCTTCGAGTTGTACCGTCTGCGGGCGGCCATCGATCGCGTCCTCGACCAGCCGGGCTGGATGCTTGCCGTTCAGGCCCGACTGCGGGTCGGCCAGGCGATCCAGTATTTCGACCCGGCCGCCAACCGCGCCCAGTCCGGGCAGATCCTCGAACTGCGCCGCAAGCAGGCGGTGGTGCTCGACCTGGCGACGCAAAAACGCTGGCTGATTTCCTACGCCGCAATCAACCTCGACGGGGCCGATGTCGAAATCCGCGAAAAGCCCCTCCTGGGACTTGGCCGCAACGAAGTCGCCTGCGGTGAGGTGGTCGGTTTCGTCGATCGCCACCACCAGCAGCGCAGCGGCCGGATAGTGCGGCTCAACGACAAAACCGTCACCTTGCTGTGCGGCCAGCAACAATGGCGCGTTGCCTATGCCCTGCTGCATCGCGTCGTTGACGGCAGCGCCTCGTCGGGCGAGGTATTGGAACTCGATGTTCAGCCCAGCCTCCTGGCCTCGGCGGGCGATGAGTAAAGCCACCCGGGCATTTGCCCCGCGTTTTCTGCTGGCGATCCGGACCGGCGATTGCCGGTAGCGAGGAAGCGCCTGCCGAAAGCAAGGGGTACAACGAGAAGGCGCCGCTGGCCGCCATGTTCAAGTGGAGTGCGGAGGTTCGCGGCGAGGTTTTCGAGCGAACCGGAGGCTTAAATGACCGTTTCCTCGGGTTACCCTTCAAACCATGTATGACGCGATAATGAGCGACTTTGTATTGAACAGCTCATGTCATGGAACCACGTATCGATGGGAAGTTGAAGGCCTGGAATGAGGACAAGGGTTTCGGATTCATTACACCGTTGAATGGTGGGCAAGATATCTTTGTCCACATTTCAAACTATCCCCGTCGTGGCGGAAAACCGGTGGTGGGTGAAACACTTTCCTTCGAAGTAAGCTTGAATGCGGAGCAAAAGAAAAAGGCGGTAAATGTTCAGCGTCCTGGGCAACCGCAAGAAATAGCAGCCTCGCTACGCCGACCGCATTCGGCAAGGCGTCGCGGAGGTTCTTTCCTGGCAATGGCGGCCAGCATCGCTTTCGTTGGGGTGTTCATCTTTTTGGTGTACCAGGCGCTGATGCCCAGATTCAAAGGGCTAATTTCACCAGCCACGATTCCCGCTTCGGTCTCCGCGGCGGAGATGCCAGGAAGGTATTCTTGCGACGGCCGACACTATTGTTCACAGATGACGTCGTGCGACGAAGCCACTTACTTTCTACGCCACTGCCCAGGGACAGAGATGGATGGTGACGGAGACGGAGTGCCCTGCGAGTCGCAGTGGTGCTCTAACCCGTTTGCCAAGTAGGCAGCGACCGGGGGGCTGACTTGCTGACCATTTTTATGGCATAAGACATAGCGGCCAGGAGCGGTCGGTCGAAACAAGCGCCCCAAAGCGGGCTTCAATACCCAAATGAATGTCATTGAGATATATTGGAGTCGTGCCGCTTTTGACGGAAATTTAGTATGGTCGAAAATGAACTGGCGTTATCGGAACGCCATACTGGCTGTGGCTTTCAAAGCAATGAGCCTCGCCGAGTTATACAGCAGGCGCCGGAGTTATGCTGCAAAACTGTCTCCCGATAACAAAGTTGGGCACCATAATGATTTCCTCCCGATGGTTTGCGTTGCTGCTTCTTGGATTAGTGCTTTTCACCGGTCACGCGGTTGCATGGCCAGACCAGAGGAACGCGAAGCTATGCTCCATCGGTTCGATCGGACGCTACATCTCAATGAGTGCTGAGTGCGTCGACACACAGGCGAAGTGTGAAGCGAAGGGTGGAAGCTGGCGTGGTTCAGTTCTTGGCCTGGGGCGCAGTGTCGGGTGCGATCTACCGACAAGCGACAGTGGTCGAAAGTGCCAAGATAGCTCTCAGTGCGAAACGATATGCGTAGCTCACGATGGATCGGGCAGCGACTGTAGGTGCTACGGCCGCACAATTGTGCCGAAAGGGCCACAACCCGATACCTGCACTTTTCACGGTGTTAAGCGCGGACCACATGTTGACTAGCTGCTGTTCCATGGTGCCCAACCCTTCGTTGCAGGGGACCTCGCGCATACAGCCGCGCGAGGCCCCTGAACTCAAACGTGTGCGCCGGGCATGGCGCGTTACTTCGTAGGTGCAAGTCCTACGGCCAGGCAAGCAGAGCCGAAGGCAAGGAGAAGGGCAAGGGCGTTGCCGCGA
>JAGTRU010000005.1 GCA_018261905.1 Pseudomonadota bacterium
GGCACCCCGTTCTTCAGCACCCAGGTGGTTGTAGGTAGTCGTCATTGCTCTGCACTCTCGGTAATCAAGGAGTGTTGCACTTCACTCTTGAGACCGCCCCCTGTTTTTTCGGACTATCGCTTCCCTCGAAGCCTGGCCGGCCGCCCTGTTATCGGAGTCGTTTTGCAAATCAACGGGCGCCGTGCCCGATGACTCTGACATCAATCGGTGAAATTGGCCACTGCCGCAGGTTGCGGGAGAGCGCTTCGGCCTGCCGGTTCGGCGAAATATCCGGAATCCGGCGGACTTTCCGGTTCGGCCGGCCCGTCCTGCTACAATCAAATTCATCTCAACACCGAAGTGGCGCGCCTGACGGGCGAAGGGCCGCTTCCCCCATGGATCTAGCGTTAATTTTCGTCCTCATACTGGTGAACGGCTTGTTCGCCATGTCCGAGATTGCCGTCGTCTCCTCGCGCAAGTCGAGGCTGCAGAATCTGGCCGATGACGGCAGCCTGGGCGCCCAGGCGGCGCTTTCCCTGCACCAGGAACCGGCCAGTTTCTTTTCCACCATCCAGGTCGGCATCACCGTCGTCGGCATTCTGAGCGGCGCCATCGGCGAATCTGCGGTGGCCGATCCGCTGGCCGCCTGGCTGGCCGGCGTGCCGCTGCTGGCGCCCTATGCCAAGCAGGTGGCGCTGACCATCACGGTGGTCGGCCTGACCTATTTTTCGGTGGTGGTCGGCGAACTGGTCCCGAAACGGCTGGCCATGCTTGCCCCGGAAGGTATCGCCTCGCTGATCGCCCGGCCGATGATCGTCCTGGCCCGGGTCTCGCATCCGCTGGTGGTCATTCTTTCCGGTTCCTGCTCGGCCATCCTCCGCCTTCTCGGGGCGCGCCCCAAGGAGGAGCAGCCGGTGACCAACGACGAGATCAAGGTCTTGATGGAGCAGGGGGCGGAGGCCGGCGTCTTCCACGAGAGCGAGCAGGAAATCGTCTCCAACGTGCTGCGTCTCGACGAGCAGCGCATCGCCGCGATCATGACACCGCGCCGCGAGATGTTCGTCATCGACCTCGACGAGGACGAGGAAAGCGTCCGCCAGCGCATCGTCGATTCGGAATATTCCCGGCTGGTGGTGTGCCGCGACGGTCTGGACCATATCCTCGGCATCCTGCAAACCGGCGACTTGCTGAAGAAGGCGCTGCCCGGTCATTGCATCGGTTCGGCCGATGTCGAGGCGGTGCTGCATCCGCCGCTTTACGTGCCGGAAAGCGTAACCACCACCCAGCTATTGGAAAGTTTCCGGCGGGCCCGCCTGCAGTTCGCGCTGATCGTCGATGAGTACGGCGACATCCAGGGGCTGGTGACGCTGACCGATGTCCTGGCTGCCATCGTCGGCGAACTGTCGGTGCCGGAAGCGCCGGAGGATCGCGACATGGCGCAGCGCGAGGACGGCTCCTGGCTGGTCGACGGCGATGTCGGGATCGAACGCCTGAAATCGGTGCTCGATATCGATAACGAGCTGCCGGGCGAAGAGCGCCAGAGTTTTCATACCCTGGGTGGTTTCATCATGCACGTGCTCGGCCGCATTCCTTCGCCGACCGATCATTTCGAAGCGGCCGGCTGGCGTTTCGAGGTCATGGACATGGACGGCAACCGGGTCGACAAGGTGCTGATCAGCCTCCTCGCGCCGCCCGCCGCGGCACCCGGCGAAGAGGGCTAGGCCGGCCTTCAGCGTTCCTTGCCGGCCAACACTACCCACAAGGCCTTGAGTTTGCCACCCAGGCCGAGGCGCTCGTCGGAGAGCGCCTCGAGGAAGTCCGACAGGCGTTTCGAGCGGGCGACAGCAAACAGTACCAGGCCGATGAAGGCGAGGGTGGCGATCAGGCCGTGTACGGCCCGTTCGAGGATGGAGCCCTCGCCGAAGGGGATGATGTTCATGCCGAAATAGCCGGTGGTCACGGTGGCGATCAGGCCGAGGATGGTGATCACGGTCAGGCGGACGACGGTGTTGGATTGCCGGCGCTGCGAGTCGCTGTCCAGGTAGTGGCTCATTTCCTTGATTTCGTCGCGTACCTCGTCGTAAAGGTCGTCGTTGCGCAGGTGGTTGGAGCAGAGCCGGTAGATGGCCTGCACGTGCGGCCGCTCGGACAGTTCGTGGAACCAGTAGCGGTGGGTGAAGCGCAGGAAGGTCTCGAAATTGGCCCGGATGCGGCGCTTGAAACGGCGTACCGAAATGTCGTTGCGGATGTCGAGATCGTTGACCGCATCGACCAGCACTTCGGAAAAGACCAGCAGCGAGGCGCGGTGCAGGTGGGCGATCAGGAAGACGAGGAAATACTGGTGACGGAATTGCGCCAGCACGCCGCGTTCGCCGTCGACGAAAAAGGGAAAGGCGGCGTCGCCGACCACGGTCAGTACATTGCCGGTACACATGAAGCGGGTGTTCGGGCCGGCCACGCTGTCGGTCCAGAAACGGTCGTGGCAGAAGCGCGGCTCGAATTCGATGACCATCGGCTCGTTGATCGGCAAGGTTTCGTCCGGGTGCAGCATGGTGGCCAGGCCGATCCGCACCCAGTCTTCACGCTGCAGCAGGCGCGGCTGGTCGACGGCGAGAAAGGCCATGACCGGCATGCGCTGGTATTCGATCAGACGGTAACGCAGGTCGCCGGCTTCGTCGGAATGGGTCAGGACCAGCGGCCGCAGCACGCTGGCCCAGTGTTCGGAAACGCAGGGGCTGCGGTGCTCGCAGACATAGCCGAGATACTTGCTGCGGCGCTCGGTGTCGGAGCGCGCCACGACCTCGCCGGTTTGGCCGATCCACTCGGCCAGGTAGACGTTGTGCAGGCCTTCGCCGCCTTCCTCCCAGCCCGAGGGGTAGGCGCGGCCGAAGCGGAAGAGGATGTCGCGGGCGCTGTCGAGGGTCAGGTCGTTGCCGCGAACCTCGAGGTTGAGCTGGACCAGATCGAGGTCGTGGAAAAAATAGAGATCGAGATGCACGACCTGCAGTTCGATCGGCACCTGTCCCTTGCGCAGGGTCAGGCGTAGGCGGACGATATCGTCGCGGCGAAAGACATGCATCGGCGAGTTGCCGGGCGGATCGTCCGGCGAACAGTGGCGGGAACGTCCCTCGCCGTAGAGGAAGCGCTGGACATAGGGCAGGAAGGAAACGAATTCCCGGTAATGGCGTTCCTTGAATTCATCCGTGTCGGCGGTGAACTCGTCGTCGATGCGCCGCCACGGGTGAGTGTCCTGGCGGGCCTCGAATATTTCCCAGTGCCGTCCCTCGTCGTCGGGATTGGCCAGCGGTTCGAGTTGCAGGGGCCAGACCAGGCTGGCATGGAACAGTCGGACGCGACTGGCGTATTCGGTAATCGAGGGTTCAGACACAAAATTTTCCCGGATGGATAGGCGCCACCCGCGATTCTAGTGCGTCTGCGGCGGACTGTCGCAAAGCCGACAAGGCCGCAACGCGTTTTTCGGCCAATTCCCGGCCAGCCTTGCGGTGGGCGGGATCGGGTTTCTGGCATTCGTCTTGCATCAGACGAAATGTCTGATAAATCCGCCAATGCCCATGACTGTTGCCCAACCCTACCGCTGCATCAGCGCCGACGAAGCCGTCGCCTTGCTCGCCAGCGAAGAAAATGTCAGCGTTTTCGATGTCCGCGACCTGACCAGCTATCGCCTCGGCCACCTCGCCGAGGCCGCCCACCTGACCGAAGACCGCCTGCCGGCTTGGTTCCGTCGCCTGGCCAGGGATCAGCCGGTGCTGATCTACTGCTACAAGGGCCACGCCAGCCGGACCTATGCCCAGATGTTCAGCGACTTCCACTTTACCCGCGTCTTCAGTGTCGATGGCGGTTACGAGCCGCTGGCCGCGGCGCTGGCGGCCGCATGAGGCCGGAGTTTCCGCTGTACCTGGCGGTCGCCAGCAAGGAAGGCATCTCGATCAGCCAACACTTCGGGCACGCCAAGGCCTTTCGCATCTACGAGGTGACGCCGGCCGAATGCCGCTTCCCGGAAAACCGCGAGGTCGTGGCATGACCAAGAAGTTCTACATGACGCCAGGTTCCTGTTCGACTGGCATCCACATCCTGCTCGAGGAATGCGGCCTGGTTTTCGAGGCCTACATCGTCAACCTGCTGGCCGGCGACCAGTACAAGAAGGACTACCTGGCGATCAATCCCAAGGGCAGCGTGCCGGCCCTGGTGCTCGACGACGGCAGCGCGCTCACCGAATTCTCGGCCATCGCCTGGTGGCTGGCCCGCAGTTACCCGAAACGCAACTTGCTGCCGGGCAGCATCGAAGGCGAAGTGCGCGTCCTCGGGATCATGAACTACGCCGTGCATACTTTGCATACTCAGGGTTTCGCCCGGATTTTCACGACCGAGCGCTTTTCGCCGAACACCGCCGAGCACGAGACGGTCAAGGCACAGGGCCGGCAGATCATCGACCAGGGTTTTGCCATCGTCAATCGCGAACTGGCCGGGCGGGAGTATGTCGCCGAGCAGTTCGGCATCGCCGATGCGGCGCTGTTTTATGTCGAGTTCTGGGCCGAACGCACCGGCATTCCGCTGCCCGAAAACTGCCTGGCCCATTATCGCCGGATGCTGACCCGACCGGCGGTGCGCCAGGTGCTGGCCGAAGAGGGCTACGCCTCGGCGCTGCGCTGAGGGCTTATTTGGCCGGCACGTCGATGCCGTGCTGGGCCAGCCACTCGCGGTCGAGTTCCCATTGCACGTCCTTGATGCCGGGTTGGGCCAGCACGATGGCGCGCGCTTCCGACTGGACCCGGCCGAGATGCTGCTCCTCGGCGATGAAGGCCGGGTTGTTGTTGTCCTTGGTGTTGATTTGGGGATAGAGCACGGCCAGCATCTTGAAGGCCGGGACCTCGAAATTGCGCGGCGTGCTGACATAGGCCGTGTCGCCACTGACTTTCAATACCTTGAACTGATACGGGTAGCTTTTTAGCTCGGCGCTACCCTGCCTCTCGATAGCCCCGGTCAACTGGCGCGAACGGCCGTCCGGGGCGCGGATGTACCAGTCGAGGCCGACCAGGAAAAGGATGACGAGAATGATCCAGTAGGTTTTCTTCATGGCGCCTCCACCACGGCTTTCAGCTTGGCCAGGCCTTTGGCGAAATCCTCGCCGACCATTTTGTCGACGTTGAAAAACAGGCCCATCAATTTACCGAAATACGGCTGTGGGCCGTACATCGCCCAGCGCACCCGCGTTGCTTCGCCCTCCGGCAGGAAGGTGAATTCGGCGTGGTTGTGGGCGGCGAAGGGCTTGATGAAATCGAGCTGGAGGGTGATTTTGGCGTCGGGCTGGACGGCCGTGATTTGGATCATGCCCTTGCCGACCTGCGGGTTGCCTTCCCATTCGTAAATCGCGCCAACCCCGCTGCTGGCGCCGCTGAACAGCTTGGTCATCGCCGGGTCCTTGTCGTAGGGGGTCCAGGCGCTCCACTGGTGGAAGTCGTTCACCCGCGGAAAGATCTTCCCGGCCGGTGCCCGGATGACGATGTCGCGCTCGACGCGGAAACTGTCGGCCTTGGTCGCCGCATAGAGCAGCGTTGCCGCGCAGAGGGCAGTGACGATTAAAATGGTGATCAGCAACATTGTGGTCTACCCCGTGGTCTGCCGGCTATGCCGAACGGGCCTATTGTCGGCCACGATGGCTGGCTCCGGCAATATATTTGGCACACCTCGCTTCGCCCAGAGTTGCGCCGGGCTTGGTTCGAACGGAGGGGATGACTCTGGTTTTCCCTAGCCGAAATCATCCCCTCGGGCGGCTGCCCTCCGATGCTCGCCGCTTCATTCCGGCATCGTTAGCATTTCCAGCAGTTTCAGCGCGGCGATCGAATCGTCGCCGCCCATGCCGCTGCCGACCAGCGCATTGAACAACTGGGTGGTAGCCGCCGCCGAGGGCAGCATCAGGCCGAGGCGGTGGGCCTCTTCCATGACGATGCGCAGGTCCTTCTGGTGCATCCAGGCCTTGAAGCCGGGCTTGAAGTTGCGGTCGAGCATGCGCTGGCCGTGGTTTTCGAGGATGCGCGAATAGGCGAAGCCGCCCAGCAATGCCTCGCGCACCCGCCCGGCATCGACGCCGCTGCGCGTCGCGAAATTGAAGGCTTCGGCCACCGCCAGGATGCCGACGCCGGTCAGGATCTGGTTGCAGGCCTTGGCGACCTGGCCGGCCCCGACCCCGCCGATCAGGGTGATCGACTTGCCCATCTTCTCGAACAGCGGTTTCAGCTTTTCGAAGACCTCCGGCTTGCCGCCGACCATGATGGTCAGCGTCGCGTTGATGGCGCCGACTTCGCCGCCCGAGACCGGCGCATCGAGGAACTCGATGCCGCGGTCGGCCAGTTCGCCGCCGATCTGGCGGGCGGCATTGGGATTGATCGTGCTCATGTCGACGACGATCAGGCCGGGGCGGGCGCCGGCCGCGATGCCGTTGGCGCCGAGAATGACTGCGCGGACGTCGGGCGCATCGGCGACCATCGTGATGACGATCTCGGCGTGCCGGGCGACTTCGGCCGCCGAGGCATGGCATTGCACCGCCATGTCCTTGAAGGCTTCGAGCGCGGCCGGGCGGCGCGCCCAGAGATGCAGGCTGTGCCCGGCATTGGCCAGGTGGCCGGCGAGCGGCCGGCCCATCAGGCCGAGGCCGATAAATCCGATATCCATAATGTCAGTCTCCTTCTGGGTAAGGTGGATGGGCGCCGGCCTTGCCTACTTGTAAAGCACCTGCGGCAACCAGAGGCCGATCTGCGGGAAGATGTAGAGCAGGGCCAGGGCGAAAACCTGGATGCCCATGAAGGGCAGCATGCCGAGAAAAATCTGATTCAAGGTGACATGCGGCGGCGACACCCCCTTCAGGTAGAAGGCCGCCATGGCGACCGGCGGCGAGAGGAAGGCGGTCTGCAGGTTGAGCGCGACGAGCAGGCCGAAGAACAGCGGGTCGATGTTGAAGTGGGCGAGCAGCGGGATGAAGATCGGCATGAAGATGACGATGATCTCCGTCCATTCCAGCGGCCAGCCGAGGATGAAGATGATGAACTGGGCGAGCAGCATGAACTGCACCGGCGTCATGTCCAGCGACAGGACCCATTGCTCGACCAGCGATTGCCCGCCGAGCAGGGCGAAGGCCGCCGAGAAGATCGACGAGCCGACGAACAGCCAGCAGACCATGGCCGAGGTCTTGGCGGTAAGGAAGACTGATTCCTTGATCACGCTCAGCGTCAGCCGCCGATAGGCCGCGGCCAGCACGAAGCCGCCGAGGGCGCCGACGGCCGCCGCCTCGGTGGGGGTGGCGAGGCCGAAGACGATGCTGCCGAGCACGGCGAGAATCATGATCGCCAGCGGGAAGAACGAGGTCAGCAACATCTTGAAGACTTCCAGGCGCACGAAGCTGAGCAGCAGGTAGAGCAGCGCCGCGCCGACCGCCGCGCCCGCGGCGATGCCGTAGAACCAGCCGGGTGTCGGCAAACGCTCGGCGGCGACCGCGGGAGCGGCTTCGTCAAGCCCGCTTTTGGCCGTCGTCTCGGGCCTGGCGGCGCGGCCCGGGGGCTCCTTCACCTCATCGGCCGGCGGCTCCTTCAGGCCGCTTTCCTCGGCCGGCGGTTCGGCCAGGCCGCCGCTCATCTCGGCGGTATCACTTTCGGCCAGCCCCATGGCGACCAGGCCCTGGGTATCTTCCACCGGCGCCGGGCGGGTCGCGAGATGCCAGGTGCCGGCCAGCAGGGCGAGCAGAGCCAGCAGGGGGAGCACGGCGAGGACCAGTTCGCGTAGCGCGTAGCGGCGTCTGACGCCGGGTACCGGGGCCACAATCGCCCGTGCCAGTGACGACAGCGCGCGATGGCCCAGTCGGTCGTTGAGGATTTTGGCTGCGGCCGGCAGCTCGACATGCCGCTCCGCCATCGGTAGCGGCGGCGCCAGGTGCGGCTTCAACTTGGCGATGACAATCACGTAGGCGATGTACAGGCCGGCCAGCATCAGGCCGGGGAAAAATGCCCCGGCATAGAGCTGGACGACGGAGACACCGGCCGTTGCGCCATAGACGATGAGCATCACCGAGGGCGGGATCAGGATGCCCAGGCAGCCGCCGGCGGTGATCGCCCCGGCCGACAGCGAGACGTTGTAGCCGGATTTGAGCATCGCCGGGAAGGCCAGCAGGCCCATCAGGGTGACGACGGCGCCGACGATGCCGGTCGCCGTCGCGAAGATGGTGCAGGTGACCAGCGTCGCCACGGCCAACGCCCCGGGCAGGCGGGCCAAGGTAAGTTCCAGCGAACGGAAGAGCTTGGCGATCAGGTTGGCGCGTTCGACCAGATAGCCCATGAAGACGAACAGGGGAATGGAGATCAACACGTCGTTGCTCATCACCGAATAGGCGCGCTGCACCATCAGGTCCAGCGTCTGGCGCGTCGCCAGTGCGGGATTGCCGCTGCGGTAGGCGAGCCAGGCGAAGAAGACGCCCATGCCCATCAGGGTAAAGGCGGTCGGAAAACCCAGCATGATGGCGACCACCACCAGCGACAGCATGAGCAGGCCGAGGTGGCCGTTGCTCATGTTGCTCCACGGCATGAAGCTCACCGTCACGGCGAGGATCACCGCCATCAGGGCGAGACCGAACCAGAGTTCGCGCTTGATCTTCATTGGCCCGCCCCCCGGTTGCCAGGCCGATGGCCTTCTCCCTGTGCCACGACGTACTTGTCGAGGGCGGCGATCTCCTCGTCCTTGACTTTCACCATGGCCTTGAGCTTGTCGACATCGACCTCCTCGACGTCCTCGACGCGCGATGGCCAGGCGCCGTCGCGAATGCACAGGAGGCAACGGATCATTTCGGCCGCCCCCTGCAGCAGCAGGAAAGCCCCGGCCAGCGGGATCGCTGTCTTGAACGGATAGACCGGCGGCCCGTCGGCCGTCACGTTGGAGTGTTCGTTGATCGCCCAGGCCTCGGCCGCGAAGTTGTAACCGGCCCAGGCCAGCGCAAAGACCCCGGGGATGAAAAACAGGAGGTAGAGCAGCAGATCGAACATCGCCTGCGTGCGCGGCTTGAAGAAGCCGTAGAGCACGTCGCCACGGACATGCCCGCTGGCGGCCAGGGTGTAGGCGCCGGCCATCATGACCAGCGTGCCGTACATCATGATCATGACGTCGAAGGCCCAGGGGTGCGGGTGGTTGAAGACGTAGCGGGAAAACACTTCCCAGGAGATCATGAAGGTCAGCGCCACGATCAGCCAGGCGAAGAAATGGCCGACCAAGGTGCTGATCCGGTCGATGCCCAGCAACAGCTTTTGCATTTGCTTGCCCCCGTTGGTGATGGAAGGCCACCCGGCGGCTGCCGGGTGGTCCAAGCAGGCCGACCGGGCTTTCGCTAAGCCTTCTTGGCCCCGAAGAAGTGGTTTACGGCCATCCGGCGATTGACTAGGGTGTCCGTTTCCCACTTCACGACGCGCTCGGCAAAGGCCCGCTGCGAGGCGATGATTTCCTTGAACAACGGGTTCTCGGCCGATTTCTTGGCGACGATCTCGTCCCATAGCTTGAGCTGGGTCTGGAGGACGGCATCGGGGGTCTTGTAGAACTTGACCTTGTCCTTGGTCTGCAACTCGATATAGTCCTTGGAGTAGCGATCGAATGCCTTCCAGGACATATCGGCCGAGGCCGCCTCGACCGCCCCGGCGATCACGGCCTTGAGCTTGGGCGACAGCGCATCGTACTTGGCCTTGTTGAACATGATCTCGAAGGTCTCGGCGCTCTGGTGGAAGCTCTGCAGCATGCAGACCTTGGAGACATCGGGGAAGCCGAGGATACGGTCCGAGGTGGCGTTGTTGAACTCGGCGCCGTCGAGCAGGCCGCGGTCCAGGGCGGGGACGATTTCGCCGCCGGGCAGCGCATTGACGGCGGCGCCCATGGCGGTAAACATGTCGATGGCCAGGCCGTTGGTGCGGAACTTGAGGCCCTTGAAATCCTCGGCCTTGGTGATCGGCTTCTTGAACCAGCCCAGCGGCTGGGTCGGCATCGGACCGTAGATGAAGGACTCGACGTTGGCGCCGATCGAGTTGTAGAGCTTGGCCAGCAACTCCTTGCCGCCGCCGTACTTGTGCCAGGCGAGGACCATGTTGGCATCCATGCCGAAGGCCGGTCCGGTATTCCAGATGGCCAGGGCGTTCTGCTTGCCGTAGTGGTAGCCGAGCACGCCGTGGCCGCCGTCGAGGGTGCCCTTGCTGACCGCTTCCAGCAGGCCGAAGGCGGGTACGACGGCGCCGGCCGGCAGGACCTCGATCTTGAGATCGCCGCCGGACATGTCATTGACCTTCTTGGCGAAGTCGAGGGCGAACTCGTGGAAGATGTCCTTGGCCGGCCAGGTGGACTGCCAGCGCATGCTGACCGGCGACTGGGCCGCCGCGATCATCGGGAAGCCGCCGGCGACGACACCGGCCGCCCCGGTCGTGGCCGCGGCAAGGAACTTCCGCCGGGACGCTTGCTTCGTCGGTTCGGCCGGAGCCGCTTTGATTTTGGTTTTCATCATGATGTCTCCGTTATGTAGTGCTGCGGTGGTGTAGTTGCTACTTCAATCGGCCCTGTTCATGCCAACCCGGAGCCGCTTGATCCTGATTTCAGATAGTGGTGTCAGCGCAGCATCTTCAGGCGATGCAGCAGCATCTGCGCCAGCGCCTTCAATGTCGCGACGGCCTGCTCCCGCTTGCCCTCCGTATCCGTGCCCTTGATCATGCTGACGGCCACGGCGGCGATGGCCGGGCCGTCCACCGGCGCGCCGATCGGCACGCCGATGCAGCACATGCCGTCGCGGGTTTCCTCGTTGTCCGTGGCAAAACCCCGCTGGCGCACGGTGCGCAATTCGTCGAGCAGGGCGCCGACGGTGGTGCAGCTATTGGTCGTGAGTTGCGGCAGGTGCTTGCCGCGGTACAGCGCCCTGACTTCGCCGTCGCTCAGCGTGCTGATCAGGGCCTTGCCGGTCGCTGTACAACTGGCCGGCAGCCGCATCCCGATGCGATAGCTGACGCCGACCGGCCGGTTGCCGTTGCGGCAGGCCATGTAGACGACATCGGTGCCGTCGCGCACGGCGAGCACGGCGCCTTCCTCGTCGAAGACCTTGAGGGCGTCGAGCGCCTGGGCGAACTCGTTGGCGACATCGGTGCGAACCAGATAGGCATGGGCGAGGTCAACCACGCGGGTGCCCAGATGGTAAGTGCCGTCCTCGTAACGTTTCAGCAGCCCGCATACGGTCAGGCTGGTGCACAGGGCCAGGGTCGAACTCTTCGGCAGTCCGAGGCGGGCGGAAAGTTCGCCGAGCGCCAGCGCATCGCGCGAAGCCGCCACCTGATCAAGCAGGCGGGCGGCCTTGAGGACCGATGGCACGGTGGCCTTGGGCAAGTCTTGCAACGCAGTTTGGACGGTCACGATTACCTCGCTTGGGTCGATAGCAACGAAATCGATACCCCGGAAAACGTAAGTTCATGATGGTTCGTCAAAATTCATAATCTTGGACAAGATTCACATATATGAATTCCCTTCGGCAGCTCACACATTTCATCGACGGTCACTCCGTCCCGGCCAGCGGGGGACGCTGGGCCGACGTCTTCAATCCGGCCAGCGGCCAGGTCGTGGCCCGGGTGCCGCTGGCCGGTGCCGAGCAAACCCGTCAGGCGATCGCCGCCGCCGCGGCCGCCTGGCCGGCCTGGGCCGACACTCCGCCGCTGCGCCGGGCGCGCCTCCTGTTCAAGTTCCGCGAACTGCTCGAATGCCATAGCGACGAACTGGCTGCGATCATCACCGCCGAACACGGCAAGGTGCTGGCCGATGCCCGGGGCGAGGTGATCCGCGGCATGGAGGTCGTCGAGTTCGCCTGCGGCATTCCGCAACTGCTGAAAGGCGAGTACTCGGACCAGATCGGCAGCGCCGTCGACAGCTGGTCGCTGCGCCAGCCGGTGGGCGTCTGCGCCGGCATCACGCCCTTCAATTTCCCGGTGATGGTGCCGATGTGGATGTTTCCGCTTGCCCTTGCCTGTGGGAATACCTTCGTGCTCAAACCGTCCGAACGCGATCCTTCGGTCAGCCTGTTGATCGCCGACCTGCTGGCCCGGGCGGGGCTGCCGCCGGGCGTCTTCAACGTCATCCACGGCGACCGGGAGGCGGTCGACACCCTGCTCACCGATCCCCGCGTCGCCGCCGTCAGCTTCGTCGGCTCGACGCCGGTTGCCGAGCACATCTATGCGACGGGCTGCGCGCACGGCAAGCGGGTGCAGGCGCTCGGCGGCGCCAAGAACCATCTGGTGATAATGCCCGATGCCGACCTCGATCAGGCGGTCGAGGCGCTGATCGGCGCCGCCTATGGTTCGGCCGGCGAACGCTGCATGGCGATCTCGGTGGCGGTGGCGGTGGGCGATGTCGGCGATGCCCTGGTCGCCGCCCTGGCCCGGCGCAGCGCGGCGCTCAAGATCGGCCCGGGCAGCGCGCCGGACGTCGACATGGGGCCGTTGGTGACGGGCCAGCATCTCGCCAGGGTGCGCAGCTATGTCGACCAGGGCGTCGTGGAAGGCGCGCAACTGGTCGTCGATGGCCGCCAGTTGCGGGTGGCCGGCCACGAGGAAGGGTATTTTCTCGGCGCCTGCCTGTTCGACCGGGTCAGCCCGGCGATGAGCATCTACCGCGCGGAAATTTTCGGGCCGGTGCTGTGTGTCGTGCGGGTCGCCGATTTCGACGCGGCCGTCGCGCTGATCAATGCCCACGAATACGGCAACGGCGTTGCGGTATTCACGCGCAGCGGCCATGCCGCTCGTGAGTTCGTCCGCCGCATTGAGGTTGGCATGGTCGGCATCAATGTACCGATTCCCGTCCCCATGGCCTTCCACAGTTTCGGCGGCTGGAAGCGCTCGCTGTTCGGCGACCATGCGATCCATGGCCCCGACGGCGTGCACTTCTATACCCGGCTCAAGACGGTCACCGCGCGCTGGCCGGAGGAGGTGGCGAGTGCTGCCAGTTTCGTCATGCCGACCCACTGACGTTCTTCTCGGCTCCCGGTTGGTTGATCGCCCGCAGATTGGCCATCGCCCCTTCTGTGTGCTGGCAGACAGAACAAGTGGCGGGCCCGACTGACTATGGTTTTTCCGTCGGGTGGAGCGGGGCGTCCGCTCCGCTCGACGAGTAAGGTCGGCCAGATCCTAGCGTTGTCGAAGATCGGTGGCCGCTCGTCGCAACGATTCCTAGGGGCTACAAATGAAAAATCAGATTAGTTTTGCACTATTGCTGGTGGCCAGCACGGCCGTTCCGGCCGCTGCGCAGAATGCTTTGGCCAAGTGCGGAAGCACCAATTTCGATGAAATCCGCAAGATCTTCACGGTCGTCAATCCCGCTCCCGGGACGGTGAATCAGCAGTGTCTCTTTACCGTGCACAAAAAGAGCGAGATGCCCAAGCGCGGGGGCTTTACGTCGACCTCGATGCTGCCCGAAGGGAACTACGCCATCGAACTCAGTGGCGGGGGCGGCGGTGGTGGTGGCGGAGCGGTCCGGGATCAGGGCGGCGGGGGCGGTGGTGCCGGTGCTGCGCCATCGCACGTCATCCGTTATCTGGCCCCCGGGACCTACAAGATGACCATCGGAACCGGCGGTTCCGGTGGCAGTGCCAACGGCGGCGGTACCGAATCGGGGAATCCGACCAGTTTGACCAATGTCGATAGCGGATTGCTGGTCGCCGGATTCCAGGGCGCCGATACCTGGCAACAGCATATTACCAAGGGGGCCGAAATGGGCTTCGGTGCGGGCGCTCCGGTAGCGGGTAGCCGGGGTGGGGCGGGAGGCGATAGCGGCTCGAGCCGCGAAGGTCTTGCCCAAGCCGGTGGCGTCTCTGGAACTCCCGGTTACGCCGGCCAGCCCGGGGCGGCCGGGGCCGATCGCGGTCGTCCGGTGCAGGCCAATGCCGGCGGCGGAGGCGGTGCCGGCGTTGGCCGCGGCGGCGCCGGCGGCGAGACCGGTGGCAACAATAATGTGGCCCGCGCCGGTGAGCTGGGTGGCGGCGGGGGCGGTGGCAGCGGCGGGCTGAATACCGCCGATCGCGGCGCCCGGGGCGGTGACGGATTTATCCGCCTTTCCGTGCTGGCCCCTATTTTTTGACGGGCGCCGGGCTCGCTACCCGGTAATCCGCCAACGGGACGGGGCGACCTTTCCCGCGGCGGTGCTCTGTTGGCCAGCCCAGCGAGCCCGCCGGCAGTGACCAGTATTTTGCCTATTTGTGCGATAGCCCCCGAACTGGAGAAAACGAACCATGCTCAACAGCCGCGAAGGTCTGCACGTCCCCAATGTCACATTCCCGATCCGGGTCGATGATCAATGGCAGAAGATCGACAGCGATGCCTTGTTCAAGGGCAAGACGGTCGTCCTGTTCGCGCTGCCCGGCGCTTTCACGCCGACCTGTTCGAGCACCCACCTGCCGCGTTATCAGGAGCTGGCCGGAGTGCTCAAGGAAAATGGCATCGACAGCGTGATCTGTCTGGCGGTCAACGATCCCTTCGTGATGGAAACCTGGAAAGTCGAGCAGAGCGCCGAAGGGATCTATTTCCTGCCCGATGGCAACGGCGAATTCACCAATGGTATGGGCATGTTGGTGGACAAGGCGGCGATCGGCCTGGGCCAGCGGAGCTGGCGCTATTCCATGCTGGTCAAGAATGGCCTGATCGACAAGATGTTCATCGAGCCGGAAGAGCCGGGTGATCCATTCAAGGTCTCGGACGCCGATACCATGCTCAAATACATCAATCCGCTGGCCAGCCCGCCGCCGCGCATCACTTTTTTCAGCAAGCCGGGCTGCCCGCATTGCACCCGGGCCCGCCAGATGCTGCGGGAAGTCGACTATCGCTTCGAGGAAATCGAACTGGGCAGCCATGGCGTCAGCTACAGTTCCCTGCAGGCGGTGAGCGGACGCGGCACCACACCGCAGGTCTATATCGACGGCCGCCACATTGGCGGTGCCGACGATCTGGCCAAATGGCTGGCCCAATGAGCCGCCTTTGGCGATCGGCGATAGCGGCCCGTACCGGGAGTGGTCCGCGGTGACCCCGATTCATGTCGAGGTTGCCATCATCGGCTCCGGCACCGCCGGCATGGGCGCCTACCGCAGTGCCCGGGCCCATACCAACTCGATCGTGCTGATCGAAGGCGGCGATTACGGGACGACCTGTGCCCGCGTCGGCTGCATGCCCAGCAAATTGCTGATTGCCGCCGCCGATGCGGCGCAGCAGGCGCGGCTGGGCGCGCCCTTCGGCGTCCGGATCGGTACCCTGAGCATTGACGGCGCGGCGGTGATGGCACGCGTCCGGCGCGAGCGGGACCGCTTCGTCGGCTTCGTGCTCGAGGCGGTGGATGCCATGCCGCCCGGCGAACGCTTGACGGCAAGCGTCAGTTTTGTCGATGCCAACACCCTGGTCAGCGAGCAGGGACAATTGATTCACGCCCGCCGTATCGTTATCGCCAGCGGCAGCATTCCCGTCTTGCCGAAGCTTTTGCAGGGCCTCGGAGAGCGTCTGTTGGACAATGAAAGCCTCTTCGAATTGCCCAGCTTGCCGCAGCGCGTCGCCGTCTTCGGCTGCGGGCCGCTGGGGATCGAACTGGGCCAGGCGCTGAGTCGCCTGGGGGTGACGGTCAAGATGTTCGGCATCGGTGGTGGGCTGGCCGGTATTCACGACCCGGAAATTCGTGACTACGCGAAGCAAGTCTTCAATGAAGAGTTTTACCTTGATCTGGCGGCCGAGGTCGAGTCGGTCCGCGTTGCCGCCGCCGGGGTCGAGGTCCGTTACCGGCTGGGCGATGGCAGTTGGCAAAGCGAAGCATTCGATTATGTGCTGGCGGCGACCGGGCGGGCTCCGAACGTGGCCCGCCTGGCCCTGGAAAAAACCGGCTTGGCGCTCGATAAACGCGGCGTGCCGCTGTTCGATCGCACGACCCTGCAGTGCGGCAATAGCCCGATTTTTATCGCCGGCGATGCCAGCAACGAAATTCCCCTGTTGCACGAAGCGGCCGATCAGGGCCGTATCGCCGGCGACAACGCCGGGCGTTATCCGGCGCGCCAGGCCGGCTTGCGGCGCACGCCGCTGGCCATCGTGTTTACCGAGCCGCAAGTGGCGGCGCTGGGGTTCAACCTGGCGCAACTCGAACAGCAGTTCGCCGGGCGCTATGCCGTCGGCGTCGTCTCATTCGAGGACCAGGGACGCAGTCGGGTGATGTTGCGCAACAAGGGCTTGCTGAAGGTTTATGGCGAGCGCGGCAGCGATCGCTTTCTCGGCGCGGAAATGTTCGGCCCGGCCGCCGAGCACCTGGCGCACCTGCTGGCCTGGGCGGCGCAGCAGCGAATGACGGTGGGCGAAATGCTCGACATGCCGTTCTATCACCCCGTCATCGAGGAGGGCGTGCGGACGGCGTTGCGCGATCTCAACCAGCAATTGCACAGCGCTGCGCCGGTGATCGAGCACAGCCTGGATTGCGGGCCGGGCGCTTAGCGCGGTTTTCGCCGGGGCGATGAGGTCCGGCGTTTAGCTGTCGGCCGCCCAGTCCTGCAAAAAGCGTATCCCCCAGGCGACGCCGAAACCGGTCTGGTCGGTGGCTATGGCGCCCAGCCCATCCTCGCAACTGGCGCTCGAGAGATCGACGTGCAGCCACGGCAGGTCGCCGACGAAACGCTGCAGGAAGAGCGCGGCGTGGATGTGGTCCGGGGCGTCGTCGTCCAGGCTGCATTGGCAGACATCGGCCACCTCGCTGTCGAGGGCAACGTCGTAATCGGCATCCATGGGAAAAGTGTTGACCCGTTCGCCGCTGGCGGCGCCCGCTTTGACGGCCAGCCGACCGAGCGCTTCAGTGCTGGCGAAAACGCCGGAATAGCGGCAGCCCAGCGCCTGGATCATGGTGTAGGTGAGGGTGCCGAAATCGATCATCAGGTCGGGTTCGTCACGGCCAGCCAGGGCCAGGGTGTCGGCCAGCACCAGGCGACCTTCGGCATCGGTATGGACGATCTCGATGGTGGTACCGTCGAGGGCGGTGATGATGTCGCCCTGGCGGCTGGCGTGCGGCGAAATGTCGTTGCTGGCCAGGGCCAGCCAGGCGTCGATGTGCAGCGGCAGTTGCAGTCGGGTGGCGGCGAGCAGGATGCCGAGCACGGTAGCCGAGCCGGCCATGTCCTCGTGCATGCCGATCATCGAATCGGCGGCTTTCAGGTTGTGGCCGCCGCTATCGAAGCAGATGCCCTTGCCGACCAGGGCCAGCCGGGCCTGCGCCGCGGCCGGACGATAACCGAGGCGGACGATGGCGGCATCCCCGGTATCGCTGCCCTGGGCGACCGCGACAAAGGCGCCGGCGCCCATGGCGCGCAGTCGGGGGAGGTCGAATTCTTCGTGCTCCCAGTCGAGTTGCTGCGCCAGTTCGGCAACCCGCCGTCGGTAGGCGGCCGGCGTCAGTTCGTTGGCCGGCAGCACGGTCAGGGTGCGCGCCAGCAGATTGCCTTCGGCCAGGCCCGCGGCCGCTAACGTGGCCGAGCCGGCGCCCCAGAGGTGGAGGGTAGAGAGCGGCTGCGGCGCATCTTTTTGCTTGCGATTGGGCAGCGGGGTGCCGTTGGCCAGACCGACATAAGCGGCCAGCTCAGCCATGCCGCCGGTGTTGCCGGTGAACAGGAGGTCGATGCTGGCCGGTTCCTCGGCGAGCAGTATGGCCAGTCCCTGACGGAGCAGCGTCTGCTTGGCGAAGGTCGATTTTTCGGCGTCGAGCATCAGCCACACCCGCAAGGCGCCGCTCGCCGTATTGGCCGAGACCGGCGTCTCGCCCAGTTCCTCTGCGCCGAGCCGGCGGCGGGCCAGGGTTGCCTGCAATAGCGGGCGGTCCGGGCAGTCGGCGGGGACCGTCTCGGCGGTCGGCAAGACGACCAGGACATGGGACAGGGCGGCGAGTCCGGCGGCATCGGGAAGGGCGAGAGTGCTTTGCAGGGTGGCGAGCATCGGAAGAACCTCGGGTGATTCAGGGCATGAGATGCCGGAATGGCGGTTGGCGGAAAGAGTTCCCGGCCACTCTTGGCCGGGGGGCTTCGTGTTACTTGCCGAGCAGTTTGCCGAAGGTTTCGCCGAGCCCGCGGACGACATTGCCGCCGGCCCCGCCGACCCCCTTGGTGAGTCCCTCCAGACTGATTCCCAGGGCATCGGCGAGGCCGGCACCGAGACGGCCGAGGAGCTGTTCGTTGAGGGAAAAGCGCGGGTCGTCGATGTCGCCGTCGAGGGTGAATTTGACCTCGATTGCGCCATCCCGGCTCTTCATCAGGGCTACCGCCGCCGCTTGCGGCACGCCCATGAAGGAGCCGCTGCTGGCCAGTTGCAGGTCGTGCAGGGTCAGGGTGCCGGGGGCGTGCAGGCGACCCCGGCGGACGACGGAGTGGATGTCGAGGTCCATGCGTCCGCGCTTGACCCCGGTGTCGGCGGCGCGGATCAGGTAGGGCTTGAGCGTCAGCAGGTCGACGCCCGTCAAGCGGGCTCGGATATCCGATTCCTTGCTGGCGAATTCACTGCGCCCGCTGATTTCTAGCTGGCCATCGTGATGCGCGCCCTTGATCACGCCGCTCAGCATGATCTGGCTCTGGCCCAGCAAATCCGGCAAGCGCAGGTCGTCGAGCCTGAGCTGGATCTGCTCCAGACGGATTTTCAGGGGCGGGCGACTGATGCTGGCATCGAAATACTCGACCGCGCTATCGACCAGTTCAAGGCGGCCGATGCTGATTTCCGGCCCGCCATTGCTTTCCGGCTGGCCGGCCGGCGGCGAGCGGTCGGTCAAGCCGGGCAGGACGCGCAGTTTCTGCTCGGCGCTGCGCACCATCGACAGATAGGCCCCTTCGATACGGATGCTGCGCAGCACGACGCGGGCACTGAACAGGTCGGCCAGCGAGGGCACGACGATCACCCGTTCGGCCCGCAGCAGGTCGGCGGCCGGCCAGCTCGGCTGACCGATGGCCGGCGGCGCCGGGATGCGCAGGCCGAGGATCTCGACGCTATGCAGGCCGAGACGGATGGCCCGAACTTGGCCGGCCGGCCCCAACGCCTGTTCGACCTGGCCTTTGAGCACCCGCACGGCGACCTGGAAAGCCACAACGGCCGACAACAGCAGGACACTCACGCTGACCAGCAGGATTCTGGGCCAGCGTCGGTTTTGAGGATTCATTCTAGAAAACGCTATTGAACCGCGGCGACGCGGAGATGCAGAGGAAAAACAAAGGCTTGCCTGGATAATTCGGCACATCTTCTAGGTGAGCCGAAAAAAACTTTCGAGCCACTGTTTTCCTGTTCTTCTCTGCTCCTTGGCGACTCTGCGGTAAGGTTTTTAGTGTTCATGGTGAATGGCGACGATTTGTCTAAGGGGCGAATGTTACCTAAATCGGCCCCGTTGCCGTGCGCTATGTGGCCGGGGCGATGCCGATCGGCCAGTCTTTGGCACGGTTATTAGGTCGTTGCCTCCAACCATTTGAGCAATGTTTGATAGAGCACCGCGGGATCGACCGGTTTGCCGATGTGGTCGTTCATGCCGGCGGCCAGGCAGCGCTGGCGGTCGTCGTCGAAGGCGTTGGCGGTCATGGCCAGGATCGGGGTCGATTCTCTTCCTGGTAAGCGGCGGATGGCCCGGGCGGCTTCGAGGCCGTTCATGCCGGGCATTTGCACGTCGAGCAGGATCAGCCGGTAGGCGTTGCGTCCGGCCAGGGCGACGGCTTGTTGGCCGTCTTCCGCCAGATCTACCCGGAGGCCGACTTCCTGCAATAACTCGCGGGATACTTCCTGGTTGATCGGTTCGTCCTCGGCGAGCAGGATCAGGCTGCCGGCATAGCCGGCTTGCAGGCGCTTTTCAGTTGCCGATGGTGCGAGTTCGGGGCTCGCTGTCGGCCCGGCAGCGGACTTGCTCAGCCGGGCGGTGAACCAGAAGGTGCTGCCGACGCCGGTCTGGCTGTCGACGCCAATCCGGCCGCCCATCATTTCCGCCAGGCGCTTGCAGATCGCCAGCCCCAGCCCGGTTCCGCCGTATTGGCGGGTCATTGAGCTGTCGGCCTGTTCGAAGGGCCGGAAAAGCCGCTCCTGGTCCTTGGCGGCGATACCGATGCCGGTGTCGCGCACGGCGAAACGCAGCAGGACATGGTCGGGATGCTCTTCGGCGACTTCGATGCTGACGGTGATGCGGCCGGCGGCGGTGAACTTGATGGCGTTGCTGGTCAGGTTGAGAAGTATCTGTCCCAGGCGCATGGGGTCGCCGCGCAATGGCAGTTTGGCCAACCCGGCGGGCAGTTCGATCTGCAACGGCAAGCCTTTTTCGGCTGACGGCTGGCCGGACAGGCTGCGCAGATTTTCCAGCACGCTGCCCAACTGAAAATCGATTTGTTCGAGATGGAGGCGGTCGGCCTCGATTTTTGAGATGTCGAGAATGTCGTTGATGATGGCCAGGAGGTGCTGCGAGGCCTGGCTGACCTTGGCCAGATCGTCGATCTGCTTGGCATCGCTGGCCCGGCGGCGGGCCAGTTCGGTCATGCCCATGATGGCATTCATCGGCGTCCGCAGTTCGTGGCTCATGTTGGCGAGGAAGGTGCTCTTCGCCCGGCTGGCCGCCTCGGCCGCCTCCTTGGCGACGGAAAGGGCGGCGGTGCGCTCTTCGACCATTTTTTCCAGGTGCTGACGATAGCTTTCGAGTTCGCTTTCCGATTGTTTGCGCTGCGTGATGTCTACGACGTGCGAGATGAAATGCATCGGTTGCCCGTCGCTGTTGCGGACCAGCGAACTGGAGACCCGGCCCCAGACGAGATGGCCCTGCTTATGGATGTATTCCTTCTCGAATTCGGTGTGGTCGGCGGCGCCGCTGGCGGTGCTTTCCGCCTTGCGGATGAAAGTCGTGCTGAGCTGCTGGAAATCCGGATGGGCAATGTCGTTGACGTGCATGCCTTCCAGTTCGTCCTTGCGGTAACCGAAAATTTCGCACATCTGCCGATTGACCTTGAATATCCGGCCTTCGAGATCGACCAGGCACATCCCGATATTGGCGTTCTCGAAGCCCAGGCGGAAACGGTTCTCGCTTTCCCGCAGTTCTTCCTGTTGTTGCGCCAGGGTGTCCAGCATGTCGTTGAAACGGCAGGCCAGTTGCGCCGCTTCGTCGGTGCCGCGCAATGCTGCCCGCAGCTTGGTATCGCCGGCCTGCACGGCATTGGCAACATTCTGGATGGTATTGAGCCGACGGGTCAGATAGCGCCCGGCCAGCGTCGCCAGGGCGATGCTGAGCAGGGTGGCGAGCACGGTATAGAGGATGCCGTCCCGTCTGATTTTGCTTAGTTCCGCCTGCAGCGTGGCCTGGCCGAGACCGATGCGGACCCAGCCGACCTGGCTGGCGCCGAGCATGACCGGGCAGGCGACGTCGATCAGCGTCGATGTTCGCTGCATAACGTCAAGCACCGGTTTCTCCGGCAGATCAAGCAGATACTGGCCGCGGCGAGCGCTGTCGCTGTGGGCCAGCACCTGGCCGCGGAGGTCGAGGACCATGGCATGCCGGAGATCGGGATAGCGGGCCAGGCCGCGGACGATTTCCTGCTGACCGCTGACGTCACGCGCCGCTACCCAGACGGCGACCGAGGTGGCGATGCTGTGGGCGAGGGCGACGGCATGGGCGGTTTGTTGTTCCATGACCAGGGCTTGCTGGCGGCGGGTCTGGTCCCAGGTGAGCAGGGACATCATCGAGATGACGATCAGGCTCAGACCGACGACCAGTTGGCGGCGCAGGGTGCCGCTTAGCAGTTGTTTCAGGCGGCGCATCATTCCTTGCTTTCGACCGGGCGAACCTGCTTTTCGAAGCGCTCAATGTAGGTCGCGACGACGTCGTAACTGCGGTCGTTGGCGGCGTAGAAGCGGGTCGTTTCCATGGCGGCAAGAATCGCGTTGTCCGATTCCCGTTGCCCGAGTTGGTACAGCAATTTGGCTACCTGGTCGCGAACATTGTCCGGGACATCGTCGCGGACCATCAGCGAATTGTTTACGAGCGGCGGGGTCTGCCAGATCACCTTGAGGGCCGCGGCCTCTTGCGGATATTCCTTCTGGAACAGCCGCCAGGGCGGCGGCCAGGTGGCGCCGGCGGCCGATTTGCCGAGATAGACGTTCATGATCGAGGACTCCTGCGAGCCGACATAGACATTGTCGATGTCGCGCTGGATATCGAGGCCCCGGGTATGCAGGAAGTATTGCGGCATGATGGCCGCCGCCAGCGCCGTCGGCGACGGGTAACTGACCGTCTTGCCCTTGAGATCGGCCGGTTTGCGGATGCCGCCATCCTGGCGGACGAGAATAATTCCCTTGAAGTCGGAGGCATCGCCGGCCATGGCGATGACATGGTAGCCGGCCTTGATGGCCTGTAATGTCTGCCAGGGGTTGGGAAGCAGGAAAGCCGGTTGGCGCGCCGCGATTTTCTGTTCGAAGGCGGCGTAGTCGCGGGAAGCTTCGAGTTCCAGTTGTCCGTCCGCCAACTGGCGATTGAGATGATCGATCAGTGGCTGGTACATGGTGCCCAGCTTTTCCGGGTTGTACGAGGGATGGATGGCCAGCCGATAGATCGCCAGCCGGGCAGGCGGCGCCGCGTTGCTATAGGGCAATGGCTTTTCCGTCGGCGGCGGTTCACAGGCCGCGAGTAGTTGGGTGGTGATCAGCAAGCAGGCGAGGCGGACTAACTTGTTCATGCTTTTTATCCATTGGTTTACCGGATGACGAGCACTGCTTTGGCGATTGAAGATGACTCTAACACGTTCCCCGGGCCCGCTAAACCGTGTTGTCGGGCGCCGGCCGGGGGCCAGGATTTACTTTCCCGGGCCTGCTGTTTGTTTCGGCGAGACGACTATGTGGGCTTGCGCACATGCCGCTCGATGGTTGCGTGTCACTGTTCGTGGGGCGTTCTTCACTAGCGGCAGCCCGGCCGGTGATCTGGGCGGATATTCCCGCCGTCGGGCGGGGGAACCATTCCAAATCTGCCGTTGTCATAATAGAGGAAACTGTTTCCGGAGGCATTATGAAAAAAATTGTGATCTTGCTACTGGCGGCCGGAGCACTGCTCTCAGGTTGCGTTGTCTACGATACCCCGCACCGGGATTCCGGCATGCATCGGGGAGATCGCGACGGTGAGCGCGATCACGACCGTGGGCGCAACCGCGACCGTGATCATGACGGCTTTCCCGACCGTATCGAACGGCGTCCATAAGCCATTCCGGAACAGTCGGCACGGCGGCCCCCCTTTTTGCGGTGAAGGCGCTGATTATGGCGGTGGCCAGCGTTCTGCAATTTCTCGGCCTGCTTACGGCCGGCGTTGCCTTGCCGCTGTTTTTCGGGCTGGTCGGGCCGAATCGGTGGTTCGGTATCCGGCTCGCCGCCGCTTTCGTCTCTGAAGAAAACTGGTACGCCATCAACAGTTACGGCGGCCTCTGCTTCCTGCGCTTCGGCGTGGCCGTCGCGATCGGCGGCTTCCTGCTCGGGCGCTATCCGGCCTTACCCTTTTGGGTTCCCATCGCCGCTCTTTGGGCAACGCTCGGCCTGCTTCTGCTGAGCCTTCGTCGAATCAAGCGGTTTGCCCGCGAGCTGCCGCAAATGGCCGCCGACAACGCGCACCGAGACAGCGGCTGCGGCGGCCGGCCATAGTCTCGGCCTTGGCCCGACCTCGAAGGCCCGAACTTTGTACTGCCGGAATCGTCGGCTGTCCTTTATCATGCGCTCGCTCAGGCCGTCCCGAACGGCCCTTGTTTTCCCGGTTGATCGAGACTTGCCACCATGCCCGCCAGAACTGTCCGCGTTCATCATTACCCCGCTGTCGTCGCCCGCCCGACGCCACCGTTACTCTTCGTGCACGGCGGCTATAGCCACGCCGGCTGCTGGAATGTCCGCTTCATTCCCTATTTCCAGGGGCTCGGTTACGACTGCTACGCCGTCGATCTATCCGGCCATGGCGCCAGTCCGGGCCGGGAGCGTCTCGACGACTTCGGCCTGGAGGACTATGTGGCCGATCTTGCCGATGCCGTTGCCGGCATGGCCGAGCCGCCCGTGTTGATCGGCCATTCGATGGGCTGCCTGGTCAGCCAGCGTTTTCTTGAGCGGGGAACGGCCCGCGCCGTCGCCTTCCTGGCGCCGGTGCCGCCGACCGGCACGGCTGGCAGTGCCAGCCGACTGGCGCTGACCATCCCGGATTTCTTTACCGAACTGCCCAATGCGGTGAACGGTACGGCCAGTGCCCAGACCCTGCGGACGATGGCCAAAGTCTATTTTTCACCGAGCCTGCCAGCTGCCGAAATCGCTGATTATCTGCCGCTGATCCAGCCCGAATCGGCCCGCGCCGTGGCCGAAATGCTCACCGCTCCGCTGCGCCAGGCGAGGCGCCGGGCGAATCTCCCGGCCCTGGTCATGGGGGGGTCGGAAGACCAGGTTTTCCCGGCGTCGATGCTCTATTTCACCGTCGCTGCCTGGTTGGCCAAAACCGTGGTGATCCGCGGTGCCGGCCATATGCTGATGCTTGATCCGCAATGGCCGGAAGCTGCCGCCGGTTTGCGGGACTGGCTGGATAGCCTGGCTTAGGCTGCCAGCGCCGGCTGTGTACGCTGGCGCGCAGAAGCGCGTCGGACTAACGTGGACAATTGCCCAGGCTGCCGGGATGCGCCGGTACAGCCGGGAAAACGGGGACTGGTTGGCGTCCGCGGCAACAAACCAACGGAGTGACCCAGGGCGCGAGCGCCGGATCGACGACTGCAATGACATGGTCTCGGATACTGAAATGGATCGCCGGCATCAGTTTCGCGTTGCTCCTGCTGCCGGTGCTCGGCGTCGCCCTGGTCGGCTGGAACTGGCTGCGCGCACCGATCGAGCGCCTGACCCTGGAAAAGACCGGGCGCGCGCTGAGCATTGCCGGCGACTTCACCGTCGACTTCGCCTGGCCGCAGTCGCGCCTGCGGGCCACCGCGGTGACTTTCGCCAATCCGGCCTGGGCCCGGGAAAAGCACATGGTCGCCGCCGAGGCGGTCGAAGTCGTCATCGACTTGCCGCAACTGCTCGACCGAAACATCGTTTTCCCCGAATTGCGCCTGCAGCGCCCGGTGATTTTCCTGGAGCAGGCCAGCGGCGGGCGCAAGAACTGGCTGCTTGATCTCGAGCAGCAGGACGAAGAAGCGCGCATCACGATCGGTCGCCTGATGCTCGATCAGGGGCTGCTCGGTTATGACGATCTCCCGGGAAAAACCAGCATTCGTGCCGAATTGTCGACGCCGCAAGGCGCCGCGGCCGGCTCCGGGCTGAACTTCACGGCGCATGGGAATTACCGCGGCCAGCCCCTGCTGGCGCATGGCAATGGCGGGCCGGTACTCGCCTTGCGCGACGAAAGCGCGCCCTACCCGCTGCAAGTTGAACTGAGCATGGGCCGGACCACGGTCAAGGCGGCCGGTAACGTGACCAGCCTGCTCAAGCTTTCGGCCCTGGATATCCGTTTGGCGCTGCGCGGGGCCAGCCTGGACCAGCTTTTTCCGCTGCTCGGCATGGTCTTTCCAAAGACCGGCGCCTATGCCACGGAAGGGCATCTGGTGCACAGCGGGCAGCGCTGGCGCTACGAAAAGTTCTCCGGCCGCATCGGCCAGAGCGATATTGCCGGAACGCTGGCCGTCGAGACCGGCGGCAAACGCCCGGCTCTGACGGCCGCCCTGGTTTCCCGGCGGCTCGATCTGGCCGATCTCGGCCCCCTGATCGGTGTCCAGCCCGGCCGTCTGCAAACGGCCCAGGAGGCCGCCCTGCCGGCCGACAGCGCGGCGCCGACCCCGCGCCGGGCCCGCGTCCTGCCCGACCTGCCGTTTTCTACCGGGCGCTGGGCCAGCGTCGATGCTGACGTCAGCCTGAAGGCGGCCAGCCTCCATTCCGAAAGCCTGCCGCTGGAAAATCTCGACACCCGTCTCAGGCTGCGCGATTCCGTGCTGACCCTCGATCCGCTCGACTTCGGCATCGCCGGCGGCCACTTGGGTGCGGTCATTACCCTGGATGGCAGCAAGGAGCCGCTGCAGGCGCATGCCAAACTGCGCGCCCGAAAAGTCCTGATCGCCAAGCTTTTCCCCCAGGCCGAACTGAGCGAACGCAGCATCGGCCAGATCAACGGCGAGTTCGACCTGAGCGGCACGGGCAGTTCGGTTGGGCGCATGCTGGCGACCTCGAATGGCAAGCTCGGACTGGTCATCGTCGGCGGCGAGATCAGCCGCTTGATGATGGAGAAAGCCGGCCTGCACCTTTGGGAAATCCTCCAACTCAATATCACCGGCGACAAATTGGTCAAACTGCGTTGCGCGGTGGCCGATTTCGCCGTCCAGGACGGCACCATGCAGAGCCGGGCGCTGGTCTTCGATACTTCGGTGACGACCATACTGGGGACCGGCAGCATCGACCTAGCGCAGGAAAAACTCGATCTGACGCTCAATCAAAAGACCAAGAGCACCAGTCCGCTTGCCCTGCGCAGCCCGATCCACGTCCGTGGCACGCTGGCCCAGCCCGAGGTTGGGGTCGATAAGCGCCTGGTCGCGGCCCGCGCCCTTGGGGCCATTGCTCTCGGCATGGTCAACCCGCTGCTCGCGCTGATCCCGCTGGTCGATGCCGGACCCGGTGCCGACAGCGATTGCCGGCAACTGGTCAGCGCGGCCCGGGCCTTGCCGCGGACCGGCCAACGGCCAGGCCGGGGAACGGCGCCCGGCCGTTAGCGCGATTGCCCTAATGCGGCTTGATGGCGATTTTCAGCACGCCGTCGCGCTGGTTGGCGAACAGTTCGTAGGCGGCAACGATGTCGTCGAGCTTGAAGTGGTGGGTGACCAGGACCCCGAGATCGACACGGCCCGACTGCACGACATTGAGCAGGCGGCGCATGCGTTCCTTGCCGCCCGGGCAGAGGGCGGTGTTGATCTGGTGATCGCCGAGCCCGGCGGCAAAGGCGGCCAGCGGAATCTTCAGGTCGCTGGAATAGACGCCGAGGCTGGACAAGGTGCCGCCCGGCTTCAATACCCGCAATGCCGATTCGAAGGTGCCCTGCGTGCCGAGCGCCTCGATTGATGCATCAACGCCGCGCCCGCCGGTGAGTTTCATGATTTCATCGATCACGTCGCAATTCTGGAAATTGAGCGAGACATCGGCCCCCATGGCCTTGGCAATTTCCAGTCGATGATCGTTGCCATCCACTGCAATGATGGTCGTCGCTCCCATCAGCCGCGCGCCGGCCGTGGCGCACAGGCCGATCGGGCCCTGGGCGAAAATGGCAACGGTGTCGCCGATCCGGATATTGGCGTTCTCGGCGCCCTTGAAGCCGGTGGACATGATGTCCGGGCACATCAACACCTGCTCGTCGCTCAGCCCGTCGGGAACCGGGGCCAGGTTGGCCTGGGCGTCGGGTACCAGAACGTATTCGGCCTGGGTGCCATCGATCAGGTTGCCGAAGCGCCAGCCGGCGGTGGCCTTGTAACCGTGGCAACCGCACTGCCCGGTGTGGATCAGGTAGCTGCCATCCTGCGACGGGTAGCCGTCCTGGCTGGCATAGGAGGTGAAGGTCGGGCAGATCGCGCCGGCGATGACGCGCTGGCCTTCCGTGTAGCCGCGCACCGCGCTGCCCAGTTTTTCGATGATGCCGACCGGTTCGTGGCCAATGGTCAGGCCCTTGGCGACGGGATATTCGCCTTTCAGGATATGCACGTCGGTACCGCAAATGGTGGTCGTGGTAATCCGCAGCAGGGCGTCGTTCGGACCGACATCGGGGATGGGCTTGTCGGCCAGTTCGATGCGACCGGGCTGAATGAAGATTGCTGCTTTCATCATGCTGCTCATGAGTGTCTCCTCCGCTGAATGGTGGGGCTCTGAAAGTCGATGGATTGACCGGCCGTCGGGACCGGGTGAGCCATGGGGCAAGGTGTTGGATTAGACCGATGGCATCACGCCGGCTGATTATGCACCCACTTGGTCCAGATCGGCGGGCCTCAAAGTTTCAGGTTACCGGAGCCGAACAGTCCGATCAGGCCGATCACGATCAGGTAGATGGCCACGATATAGTTGAGCAGTCGCGGAACGGCCAGGATGAGAATCCCGGCGATCAGTGAAACGAGTGGCGCTAGGCTGAGGTGGATATTCATCGGGAGACCTTTTCCTTTCGGTGGGCCGGGGGCAATGTCCGTAACGCCAAGCTAGGCGTGAAAGCCGGACGCTTCTGTTCGCCACCGCACAGAGGCGGAGAAGACAGTGCCCGGCTGCTTCGGGGGCCCCGGCAGGCAGCGGGAACAACCGGCGCGGGGCTCAGCTTGTGGGCCAGCGGAATGCCGGCGAGGCCGCTGCCGGCGGCCGGGCGCAGGCCTCCCTCAGAGAGCGCCTGGAAAAAAGCCCGATAGATCGACAGCGCCGTTCTCCCCGGCTATCCTCCGCGTTTTAGCGAATCTTTCGGGGAATCTGATGGGACAGGCAAAGCAACGCGGGACGCAGGCCGAGCGCATGGCGCAGGCGAGGGCCAAGATCGAGGCGGGGCGCCCGGAAAAACTGATCTGCAACGGCTGCAAAGCCGATGTGACGGATATTCATCCGGTCGATACGCGCGGTTTGCGCGGTATCGAGGCGATCTGGGTCGGGCAGTGCGAATGCGGCCAGACCACCTTTGCCGCTTCCGGCGAGCCGAAAGCCGTCGAGGCCTTCTTCTTTGCGCTCAGTGAAAATACCGAACTGACTCTGGGCAGCCAGAGCAAGGACGGCGAGACGCACGAAACGGCGTAAGCCCTTTCGCTCCAGTCGGCGACGGCTAGCGGCGCAGGCAATTGGTACCCGGCAGGCAGGGCGGCGGCGCCGGCCCGATGGCTTTGCTCGGCGCTGGCGCCGGGGGCGTCGGTGGCGGCAAGGGTTTGGCGGGCGGGGTCGGGGGGAGGTAAGACCCGGCGCACTGCCGGAGCAGCCGATCGCGTTCCGCCGGCGAGACGTTCATGTGTTCGACATTCTGCCGGCAACTGCCGGCTGGATTGCCGCCGAAGCCGCCGCCATAGACGGGGACGGGCACCGGAACATAGGTCGGTGGCGATGATGGATTGCTGCGACAGGCCGATTCCATTTGCGCCCGCTGCATCGCAGGCAGGGCCTGGCGATCCAGTTCGCGCAGGCAATCTTCAGTACTGCGGGAAGCGGCCGGGGAATTCCCGGCGCCGGTCGCCGCCTGGCGTTGCGGGCTCTCGCGTTCGGCGGCAGCATCGGCCCGCTGCGCGGCTTCGCGTTTCTCGACATAGTCGCGCATCCGTTCCACCTCGCGTTCAGCCTGTAAGCGGTTGGCTTCGGGAATCTTTTCTTCGCTCACGGTTTTCAGGGTGTTGGCCCCGGCCGGGCAGGGAATGTTGGCAATTTCGACGCGCCCGTCGGCGGTGCGGCACTTGTATGCCTCGGCCCCGGCCGGGCTGGCCGAACTCAGGGCGGCGAGGGCGAGCAAGGATATCCAGTAGTTCATGAGGCAGACCTTTACGCAGCGGCGGGTTACGGCCGGGATGGGTGAACTGTAGATGTCCGCGCCATCTTGAGCAACGTGTCAGGCGCCGGAGTCTTGCCCCTGCGCTGTGAATGCCGGAAATCATGGGCACCATATTGGTGCTGATTTTGTTGCTCGAAAATCGATACCCCTGCCGGCAGCCTGGTTATTTCCAGAATTGGTGCGTTTATTGCCTTGATTTGTATCAATAAATTTTAAATGCATCCCCGGTTTGGTGCGCCGGTATGCTTATTGCGATGCAGTACGTATTGTTCGTATGGGAGTGCAGCATGTTGAAAAGTCAAAAAATGGCCTTGTCGGCGAGCGAACGGCGTTGGTTGCCGTGGTTCGGCAAAACCGGTCGGCTGGCCATGGGCTGGGCAACGGCCCGTAATGCCGGGCGTTATCCGGCGATCGAGCAGACTTTCGAGTCGTTTGCCCGGACCCGGGTGCGCATCCTGATCAACTGGAGCGAGCAGCAATGGGGTTACCTCGACGGCCTGGCGCGGGAACTGGCCGGGAGTTGGCCGACGCCGCAGCGCTCCATATTGGTGCATTGTGCGCAGCGGGCAGAAGATTTTTCCGAACTGTTCGTACTCGATATTAACGGCCGGGTGCTGCTTTCTTCGCAAGCCGGGCGCGAAGGGGCGTCGGCCGCTTCGCCGCAGGCCGTCGCCATGGCCCTCAAAGCGCCTTTCCTGCATGGACCTTATCGCGATCCGGTGACTCTCGGTCTGCCGCCGTCGAGCTCGCGTTTCCACGATGCCGTGACGCTGATGTTCTACCAGCCGATCCGCCTCGATGGCCAGGTGGTCGGCATCGTCTGCGGCCGGGTGCCGAACGATGTGCTCGGCGACCTGATCCAGCGCGAGGCCGGGCACATTTTCCATGAGTCGGGCGACAACTACCTGTTCATGGTCAATTCCGCTTTCGATCCGACGATCCGCCAGGGCACCGCGCTCTCCCGCTCGCGTTTCGAGGACAATACCTTCAGTCACGGCGATAACCTCAAGGACGGCGTGCGCACCGCCTACGGCACGGTGCGGGTCAAGGAGCATACCGAGCTGGAACTGGTCTTCAACGACCCGGCGACCGGCCGGTTGCACCCCGGCGTCCGCGAAACCATCCGGCAGGGCGAAAACCTCTTCGTCACCTATCCCGGCTACGCCGATTACCGCCATATTCCGGTCATCGGCAAGGGGGTCACTTTCCAGCTACCGGGCTCGCCCGACACCTGGGGCATGATGTGCGAGGCCGACCTGGAAGAGGTCTATCGCTATCGCAGCATCGCCTACCGCCTGCAGCGGCTGTACCTGGTCAGCACGCTCGGCGCCTGGGGCGCGGCGATTGCGCTGGCGGTGCTGTTCGGGGTCGACAGCGGCCAGGCGATGCTGGTCGGCGGCTTGCTCCAGGTCGCTGGCGCCTTCGTTTTCCAGTATCTCGGCTGCAAGCCGATCAGTAGCCGCTTGCGCGAAGCAACCCGGATCCTGCGCAGTACCGCCGAAGGCGGCGGCAACCTGTCGCAGCGCCTGCCGCGGGCGAGCAGCAAGATCGACGAAGCGGCGGTGCTGGCGCAATGGACCAACAGTTTCATCGACAACCTGGAACAGATGATCCACCTGGTGGCCAAGACTTCCGGCGAAATCAGCGAAACCAGCGGCACGCTGCAGAAGAAAAATGTGCATGCCGGCCAGGTGTCGGCCGACATGCAGGGCGCCGTCGCCGACATCCTCGGTGCCATCCGCCTGCAGATGAATGAAATCGACGCCGCAACGGACAACGCCCAAGCCATGCGCGATGTCGTGCAACGGGTCAGCGACCAGGCGAAAGCCCAGTTCGCCCTGATCGGCGAGCGCAGCCAGAGCATCCGCGACTCGGTCAAGCTGTCGGCCAACACCATCCGCCAGCTCGAACAGCGGACCCTGGACATCGGTGGCATCGTTACCCTGATCAAGGAAATCGCCGACCAGACCAATCTCCTCGCCCTGAACGCGGCGATCGAGGCGGCGCGGGCCGGCGAGACCGGGCGCGGTTTTGCCGTGGTGGCCGACGAGGTGCGCAAGCTGGCGGAACGGACACGCAAGGCGACGGCCGACATCGGCGGCATGATCGACGGCGTGCAGAGTCAGGCCGAACAGGCCGTGCGCACCATGGAAAGCGGCATGACGGAGATGGAGGACGGCCTGCGCCTGGCCAGCGAAGCGGCGTCCGACAAGCGCGAGATCGAGGAAGTGGTCGAGCGCCTGTTCGTCACCATCAGCCAGATCGCCGCCTCGACGCACGCCTACGGCGACCGGGTCGAAGCGATTTCCGGGGCCGTCGAAGCGATGCGCGAAGCGACGCTCGAATCGGCGCGCAGTGCCGAGCTGACCGGTTTTGCCGGCGGCAAGCTGGAACAGACGATGGCCCAGTTCCGCACCGCCCGGGCCTGAGTTGCCGCCCCGCAATGCCGCCCTCACGCGGTGTTGCGGGGCGGCAGCCGGGTCACCAGTAGCTGGTCGATCTTGTGGTTATCGACGTCCATGACCTCGAACTTGAAGCCGGCGTGCTCGACGCTATCGGTCGGCCGCGGCACCTTGCGCAGGCTGTACATCATGAAGCCGGCGATGGTCTCGAACTGGTCGTCGTCGGGGAAGGGTTCGATGTTGAGGACGCTTTCCAGGTCGCCGACCGGCGTCATGCCGTCCACCAGCCAGGAATCGACATCGCGCGGGATGATCTGTTCGTCGGCCGGGGCCAGCATGGTGTTGCCCATCAGCGTGCTGGTCACGTCGTTGAGGGTGATCAGGCCGACGATCAGCGCGTACTCGTTGATGATCAGCGCGAAGTCCTCGCGCTGCGCCTTGAACTGCTCGATGATCTCGGCCAAGGTCAGGGTTTCCGGCAGGATCAGCATGTTGCGCAGCAGTCCCTCGCTGCGCAGCCCCAGCGGCTTGCCGTCGAGCAGGCGGCTGAGGATGTCCTTGGAATCGACATAGCCGATGACGTGGTCGATGCCGCCATCGCACACCGGGAACTTGGCGTGCGGCTGAGCGCTGATGGTCGCCCGGATCTTCTCCTCGCTATCGGCCTGTTCCAGCCAGACGATGCTTTCGCGGGCGGTCATGGTCGATGGCGCGGTACGGATTTCCAGCTCGAAGACATTTTCGATCATCTGCCGTTCCTGGCGGGCGACGACGCCGGCTTCGGCGCCGGCATTGGCCATTGCCATGATGTCTTCCGGCGTGATGTCTTCCGGTCGGGTGGCCGGCAGGCCGAGTGAGGTCATGACCCGGCTGGCGATGCCGTTCAGCGCCCAGATCAACGGCGTCAGCAGGCGCAGGCAAAACAGCATGGGGGCGGCGATGCGCAGGGCGATGGCTTCCGGAGCGACGATGGCGATGCGCTTCGGGATCAGGTCGGCGATCAGCACGAAGGCGACGGTGACGAGCAGGAAGGAACTGAGCGAGCCCAGTGCGGCGGCGGTTTCCGGACTGCTGAAAGGCTCGAAAAACCGGGAAAAGTAGGGGGCATAGGCGCCTTCGCCGAGCACGCCGGCCAGGATCGCCACGGCGTTGAGGCCGATCTGGACGGCGGTGAAGAAGTGTCCCGGTTGACGCTGCAAGTCGAGGACCCGGGCGGCCCGCGTCTCGCCCTCGTCGCGCAGTTGTTCCAGTTTGAGTTTGCGGGCCGCCGCCAGCGAGATTTCCGAAACGGCGAAAAAGGCGCTGGTAGCGATCAAGAGCAGGATGATCAAGGTGTTTTCGAGCAGGCTCATGGCAGTGTCGTTGGTATATTCCGGGCCGCCGGAAGGATAGGCAGACTGTAGCCGGGGCCGCCCGGCGGGGCAATGCCGGATTTTTCGGCCGTTTTTGCTACAAAGCACTACAAAATATTCGTGTTGTTCTAATGTTTGGTATCGAATTCTGTCTGGCAAGATGGAGCTTTCACCGAATCCGGCTGTGCTGCTGCTATCATTCCGACTTCTTAAAAATGATACGCCGATAGGCGCCTGTTTTCCTGTTCGTTGCCTGTCGGGCTGCCGAACATTCGAGATCAGGAGCCAAAACGGTCAGCCAAATTCGTGAGCACAGCCATTCAAAGCCGCCTGGATCAATTCCGGCAACAGCGTCGCGTCCAGGCGGGGTCGCTGATCATTTCCGTCTTCGGCGATGCCATCCTGCCGCGCGGCGGCAGGATCTGGCTGGGCAGCCTGATCCGCCTGCTCGAACCCCTCGAACTCAACGAGCGCCTGGTGCGTACCTCGGTTTTCCGGCTGGTCAAGGAAGAATGGCTGCGCACCGAAACCTGCGGCCGCCGCGCCGACTATGTGCTGACTTCGTCGGGGCGGCGGCGGTTTGAAGAGGCGGCGCGGCATATTTACGCGTCGCATGCGCCGCTCTGGGATCGGCGCTGGCGTCTCATTCTGGTCGTCGGCGAACTGGACAGCAAGGTCCGCGAGCAGGTCAAGCGGGCGCTGTTCTGGCAAGGCTTTGGTGCCCTGGGGGCGGATTGCTTCGTGCATCCCAGCGCCGAACTGTCGAGCGTTCTCGACGCCCTGATCGCCGAAGGCCTGTCCGCCGCGCTCGGCGCCTTGTTGCCCCTGTTTGCCGCCGACTCCCGTTCGGCCCTGTCCGCCAGCGATGCCGACCTGGTACGCCGTTCCTGGGATCTGGGCGGACTGGCCGAGGCCTATAGCGCTTTCGTCGCCGTCTACCAGCCGATGCTGGCCGACCTGCAAAGCAACCAGGCCGCCGAGGTGAGCGAACAGGATGCCTTCCTGCTGCGCACTTTGCTGATTCACGACTATCGCCGCCTGCTGTTGCGTGATCCGGAACTGCCGGAGGTGCTGCTGCCCACCGACTGGCCGGGGCAACAGGCGCGCCTCTTGTGCAAGGGCCTGTACAAGCGCCTGGAAGGTCCGTCCAACCGTCATCTCGACAAGGCCTTGTGTCTCGCCGACGGCACTGTGCCGGCCGAAGATGCCACGTTGGGCGAACGTTTTCCGCAATACGATCCGCTCAACCGCTAGTTGGAGACGCCGGGCCCGCCTTGACAGGAGATAGCGGCCTGTTTAACCTGGAATCCCGATAAGATTTGTCGGGTATTGCTGCCGATCCGGCGCCTTCGGCAGCCTTCTTTGGTGCCGGCTCGCCACAGCAAAGGATGGTTTCATGTCAGCGGATCGCCAACAGATCGTCATCAAGCTCCGCCAGGATCATGCCTACATCGTCGATTTGATGCAGCGGATAACAGCCTTGTGCACGCAGCGCGAAAATGCCGAGAATTGCGAAGGCTGCGAATCCGGGCAACGCAATATCTGCCATGAAAACATCGGGCAACTGGTCCGCACCTTCGTCGAAGTTACCTTGCGGCACAATCTCATCGAGTCGGCCTATATGGCCGAACTGGTGCCCGTTGCCCATCGCGTGGCGCATAACCGGGCGCACATGGCGATCGCCGAACAATTGCAGGCGATCCGCGTCATCTATGCGGCAAACGGCAACGGCGTGCTCGCCATTGCCGCGGTGGAAAGAATCATCGGCACCATTGCGGCGCATTTGGCCGAGCACGACCGCGAACTGGAGGCCTATCTTCTGGCTCCGGTTTGAGCGGTCTGGCTCAGCCGGCGGCCGGCGCGCTCGGTGAGCGACCCCTGCGACTAAAAACTTGCCGCCGAGGCGCAGAGTAGCAGAGAGAATCTTGAAAACAGTCGCTTACATCGTTGTCGGGGCCGACCCGGGAGGTCTGCCGAACAATCCGGGTAAATCCCTGTTTTTCCTCTGCGTCTCAGCGGTTCGATTTTGCTTCTCGCCGTCTGTCCCGCCGATTGCCGCCCAGGTGCAACATCCCCTTACAAATTGCCGTCGGTCGTCAACCGGCCTGATGCGTTGTTCAGCTAGGCAATACTCGGCTTGCGGTCGGGCGGGGAATTATCTCGGCAGCGCTCCCCAAAGCTGGGGAGTCCCCAGTGCTGGTCCCCGATTCCACCCCCGGCCGCAACGATCCCCCGCGCAGCGGTGAGGAGTACCGCGCTGAGCAGATACCGGGACGAATGGCATGGCTTATGCAAGTTGTCGTTCCAGAGGCCGGTAAAGCGGTTTGGCCAGAGGAGAAAGAAATGAAGGCGAATAAAGACAAGGTATATCTCGGCCGGCAGCCGATTTTCGATCGTCAGCAAAATCTGGTCGCCTATGAACTGCTGTACCGTTCCGGCGACGTCGCCGAGGCCCGGGTCACCAACGACGCGGCCGCCACCGCCGAGGTCATTCGCCGCAGCTTCAAACGCTTTGGTATCGAGACGGTCCTCGGGGACTGTGCCGGCTTCTTCAATGTCGATGCCGAAATGCTGTTCAGCCGGCGGATCGACGCCTTGCCGACGGCTCGCGTCGTGCTTGAACTGCTCGAAACCGTGGTCATCACCCCGGCCCTTGTGGCCCGTTGTCGGGAACTGAAAGAGCGCGGCTTTCGCCTGGCGCTCGACGACTTTTCCGCTTATCACGACTGCTACGAGCCCCTGCTCGAAATCGTCGATATCATCAAGATCGATCTCCCCCTGCTCGACCAGGCGGCGCTTGCTACCCTCGTTCGGCGCCTCAAGCCGTATCCCGGGAAACTGCTGGCCGAGAAGGTCGAGACCTGGGCGCGGGTCAACGAATGCATGGCTCTCGGCTTCGAGTTCTTTCAGGGATTCGTTCTCGCCCGCCCCAGTGTGCTGATTTCCTGAGGCCAAGCGGCGCCGCCAAATCATCCGGCCAACCAAGGCCGGGCCATCAACCCGATGGCAAAGACTCGGTAGTTGCAAACTAAGGAAAGCCGGATACAGAAAGTAATCACTTTCTGGTAGTCTTTTCCTTGCCTGGGTGTGACGTTTTTCGGTAAATAGTCCAGGTCGCTCCGGGATCTCCTGGATTCGTTCCAATCAGCCTTGATTCATGGACCATCCCACCCGCCTCTATCTGAACCTTCCGGCCTGGGTAAGATATCTGCTCGCCGCAGTGATCCTGCTTGCCATGTTGGCCATTCGCCTCGCGGTCCTGCCGCCGGAGGCGGATTTGCCTTACCTGACCTTCTATCCCGGTATTGTGATCAGCATGTTGCTGTGTGGTGTCGGGCCGGCCCTGCTGTACACCCTGGCGGCTACTTTTGTCGCCGACTACGTGCTTTTCCCTCCCTACTGGACTTTCAAGCTGCACCCCTCGGCTTTCGCCGGAAGCTCGGTATTTGTTGTTTTTGGGCTGTTGATACTGGGGGTTATGCATCTCTTTCAACGGCGGACGGAACAGCAGCGTCTGTTGCTGTTGAACGAAGTCGCCGAGCGCCGGCAGTTGCAGAAAGAGTCGACGGAAAGCGCGACCAGGCTGGCCAGCATCATCAACTCGGCGATGGATGGCATTATTTCGGTCGATGCCCGGCAGCGCATCCTGCTGTTCAACCCCGCCGCCGAACAAATTTTCGGTTATGCGGCCAGCGAGATGATCGGTACCTCGATCGAGCGCTTGATCCCGGAGCGCTTTCGTCAGGCCCATGCCAAGAATTTTAAGCGCTTTGGCAAGAGCGGCGCGCCGCACCGGACCATCGCGACGCAAAGCAAACTCAAGGGCGTGCGGCGCGATGGCAGCGAATTTGCCATCGAAGCCTCGATCTCCGGTTGCATGGGCGCGGGCAAGCCGATTTTCACCATCATCCTGCGCGACATCAGCGAACGCCTGCGTAACGAACAGGAACTGATCAGAAGCCGACAACAGCTATCGACGCTGATCGAGCAGGCGCCGCTTGCCATTGCCATGCTCGATCGGGAGATGAACTACATTGCGACCAGCCGGCGCTGGCTGGCCGATTACGGTCGCGGCTATGACGACCTGGCCGGCCACAATCACTATGTGCTCAATCCGGATATTTCCGAGGAGTGGAAACAGGCGTGCCGCGCCGGCCTGGCCGGAATCGACACGATGAACGACCAGGATCTCTGGATCAAGGCTGACGGCAGCAGCCAATGGTTGCGGTGGACCGTGCATCCGTGGTCCGACGAAGCCGGGGGGGTTGGCGGCATCATCATCTCGGCCGAGGACATCACGCAGCACATCCTTACCGAAAAAGCCCTGCGCGCCAGTAAGGATGATCTCAATCGCGCCCAGGCCGTCGGCAATATCGGTAGCTGGCGCCTCGATGTCCGCCGCAACGAGCTGACCTGGTCGGCCGAGAATCACCGCATTTTCGGTATTCCGGAAGGAACGCCGATGAGCTACGAGACTTTCCTTTCCCGGGTACACCCCGATGACCGGAACTACGTCGATCGCACCTGGCATGCCGCGCTGGCCGGGCACAATTATGTCATCGAGCATCGCCTGCTGGTCAATGGTCGGGTCAAGTGGGTCCTGGAGAAGGCGGAGCTGGAATTCGACGAACGCGGAAAACTGGTCGGCGGTTTCGGTATTACCCAGGACATTACGCAACGCCAGTTGATCAAGAACCAACTGAAAAATGCCAACAACCGGATTGCCGCCATCGCCGACGAACAGGCGGCCCATCTCCGCGAGTTGTCGGGAGACTTGACCCTGGCCGAACAGCGGGAGCGGGAGCGCCTCTACGAATTACTCCACGATCACGTGCAGCCGGTTCTGGTCGCGGCTCGACTGGGCTTGAGCGGCTTGAGCGAGTGGACGCCGCAGGAAGACATGCTGCGGGCGGTCAACAAGGCCAAGGAGCAAATATCGCTGGTGATCCAGACGGCCCGGACCCTGAGCGTCGAGTTGAATCCGCCGCTGGTCCGGGATCTCGGCTTGATTCCCGGCCTCGAATCCCTTTGTCGCTGGGTACGCTCGAATCACGGCCTTGAGGTCGACATGAGCAGTGCGCCGAACGCCGAGCCGGCCAGCATGACGGTACGACTGCTCTGCTTCAAGGTGGTACGGGAATTACTGATGAATGTGGTCAAATATGCCGGGACGGACCATGCCATCCTCAATCTGGAACCGCAAGCCGATGATATGCTGCGGATCACGGTGCTCGATAACGGTGTTGGCTTTGATCTGGCCGAGAACTACAGTGGTTCGGGCTTGACGAATAGCCAACGAAGGCTGGGCATGGTCGGCGGGAGTCTGACCCTGATCAGTGCGCCGAACGCGGGGACCGTGGCCACCATCATGGCGCCGCTCGGCCTGGTGATTGACCAGAAAAGCCAGCACCGGCCGGAGTCGCCGGAAGAAATTCCGGATGACAGGCCAAACGACAGCGCTCACGAAACAGAAAATTCCAAAACAACAACTTAAAAATATGATCAAGATACTTTTGGTGGATGACCATGCCATCGTCGGCGGCGGCCTGAAGCAGTTCCTGGGCAATGTCGGGGGATTCGAGGTGGCCGGGCAGGCGCACAACGGGGCCGAGGCGCTGGCCATGGTCAGCGTTGGCTCCTGGGATCTGCTACTACTCGACATCGGTTTGCCCGACATGAACGGCATCGAGGTACTCAAAGTCGTCAAGCGGCGCAAGCCCAAGTTGCCGGTCCTCGTCTTCAGCATGTACGCCGAAGACGATTACGCCATGACCGCCATGGAGGCCGGCGCCATCGGCTACCTGCCGAAGGACAGCGCGCCGGAGGAAATTCTTTCGGCGATCCGGCGGGCCAGTTCGGGGGAGCGTTACTTGAGCCCGATGCTGGCTGACAAACTGCTTAACGGTTCGGTCGGGCAGCCCAGGAAATTGCCGCATGATTCCCTCTCGCCCCGCGAACTGGATGTCATGCGGATGTTGAGCCAGGGGTTGGCCCTGACGACGATTGCCGAGCGTCTCCACCTCAGCCCGAAGACGGTCAGCACCTATCGGGCGAGGGTTCTGGAGAAGCTGGGGATTTCCAATAACAGCGAAATCACCCGTTATGTTCTGACCAATAAACTGGGTCAGGATATCCCTACATGATTTGCAGGATTGCCTGACATCGATTGTCGAGTCTGCTGATATTGCTTGAGCATTGGAAGTGTGAAGATTAGTCCAACGTCAATTACAAAAATTTACCTAAGACGTGTCACTTTCAACAACCGGCAGCGAGACGATATGACCACGCAATTTGATCCTATTTCCAGCAACATCAATTTTTTTCGTAATTTGAGCCGCAGCCTGCTTGACAGTTCGGAGGAGTTTTTGTCCTGGCAAATCGACAGTGCGCAAGCCTTCATTACTCGAAACAGCAAGCAATTGAAGAGCGCCCTGGCCGAGGCGAGCGATCTGTCCGAGCCGGAACAGTGGCCGGCGACGATGCAGAATACGCTGCTCAACGCATTCAAGCTGAGTCAGGACTATCTGCTGGCGAGCACGGAGTATCAACTGGAGTCGATGCGCCAGTTGCAGGAACAAAGCGTTGAAACGCAAAAGACCATCGCCGCGGCCTTGACTGAACAGTTCGCGCTGGGCGAGACGCTCGTGACAGCCGATCAGGGGCAAGCTCAGAAACGTCGCCTGGCTGCTTGACAGCCCGTGTCAACAAAACCCGTATTTGTCGCACCACCCCGACCCCAACAGGGTTTGTAGCAAGTAATCATAATAATAAGCACACTTCCAAGCCCGGCAACGGGCTTGGAAGTGGCAGTTTACTGCCACAGCAAAGGAGATTCGTATGGTTTTGCTCGACTCCAGTCCGCTCGATGAGCGTTGCCTCGTGACCTATAGCGGCAAACAGCTCAGCCTGTTGGATCCAGACCCGACGCAAATCGAACCCGCCGACATTGCGCATGGTCTGGCCTATCAATGTTGCTTTAACGGACAGACCCGTTACTTCTACTCCATCGCCCAACACAGCATGCTGGTCGCCCAGTTGGTGGCGCCGCAATACCGGCTGGCGGCCTTGCTCCACGATGGCGCCGCTGCCTATCTCGGTGAATTGCCGCAGAGCCTGCGGCAATTAGTGCTGGAGTTTCAGTTCGTCGAGAAAAGGCTGATGGCGGCGCTCGGCGCCAGATTTGCCATTGCCGATTTTGCCGCTCCGGCCATTCGCCGGGCGCATCAGGTTGCCCTGGCCACCGAGCAGCGCGATTTGCTTGCCCATACGGGCGGAGCGTTTGCCGGGGCCGAGCACTCGGCACCGGTTCCGCGGCGCATCGAGGCGCTCCCGCCGGAAGAAGCGAAGTACCAGTTTACCGAGCTGCTGGCCGAACTGCTGCACAAGGCAGCCCCGAGTTCGTCCTCTGGCGAGTCGAAGAGCAAGCGGGTAGTCGCTGAAAAGCCGCGGGTAGCCGTTGGCAAGACGCAGAGCAAGGGTGGCCAGGTATTGGCACTGGCCAGCCACAATCGTGAGTGGCCGGCGACATCGCCAATTTCCGGCTAGTGCAGCAAACCAATCGACGGAGGCAACTATGAACTCCATGCATGCTGAGAGCGCATCTCCTTTTCGTCTGAAACTCGAATGTCCGATGACTTTCGATTGTCGACAGGAACTGGAACAATCGATCATCTACGCCATGCGCTGCCACCAGAATCTGGAAGCAGATCTTTCCGCGGTTCAGGAAATCGATCTTTACGGTGTTCATCTGCTCGGCCTGTTGCGCAGCGTCGGGGCGGTGACCGCGATTTCCCCGGTTATCGAAGAAGCCGCCAAGCGGTTGTTGACCTCCTATCGCGGGGCAAGTCTGGGCCGCGTGGCACGGGACAGGAATCAGCTCGACAGTTGATGAATTTTTTCCTCTGAGTAGTGTCCCATCCTCTGTCGTGCCAGCCAGCGATGCGGCAGGCTGGCGACGGCACTGGAAACCACAGGAGGTCCCGTATGAATATTACGCGGCGTAAGACTGAACGGATTTCCCTGAAATCCTCGTCGTTGTCGGCAACTTGGCTGAGTGACTGGGACAAGGTCAGCGAGACCGGTAGCCTGCTCAATATTTCGGCCGGCGGCTTCGGTGCCCGCATGGCCAAGGCGCCGGTCAACGGGCGCTTGTTCCATGCCCGTCTGTCCCTGCGGACGCCGCATGGCGAAACCATCAGCCAGCCCATCGAAGTTGATGCCCGGGTTTGCGGGCGCGTGCACAGCACGGATGCGGCAGGCGATGGCAAGATGTGGATCGTCCATTGCGCCATCGAATCGATCCGCCCGGTCGACGAAGATCTGATGCGGCAGGCGATCGGAGCGCCAGTCCCGCCTGGGCAGCCATAAAGCCGGCGCCGCCCGGCTGATACCCGCCGATCGGCGTGCCGCGAGGTTTTCTCGATGTTCCTCCGCGGTTTTGCCCCGCCCAATGCTCGGGGATTGCCTTCTGCTATCGAGCCAGGGCCGAGCGCGATTGCCTTTGTCTCGGCACACTACGAAAACGGCGGGGTGGCGCCAAGTCCGTGTAATGCAATTGCCGGAGATAAATCATGTACCAAACCATTGCTCCCCTGATCAATCTTGCCAACCACAATCTGCGAGCCGTCAGCCAGACGGTGTTTGCTGGGAAGCCGCCCGACCCGGGCATGCTCAGCGATTTGTGGCGCTCGACCATGGCCAACCAGGCGCGTTTTATCAATGAATATACCGACGGCGTTCTCATCGAATTGGTGCGTAATCGCCTGCTGATGGCCAAGCAGATGGAAAAGCTGTCTGCCCACGCCGAGTATCTGACGACCCAGATGGCGCATGCCGCCGTCCGCGCCGTAGCGATTGCCGCGCAAGTCCGCGGCGCGAGGCGGGACCGTCGTGTCCTGCCTTTGCCCCTGCCGGGCGAGCGGCGCCTGGCGGTGCAGACCGATCGCCGGAAAAGCCTGAAGGGCGGCGGGCGGGAAACGCTATTACAAAGTTGATGCGCATTCCGGCGGAAAGCCTGGCCCCGATTTCCGCCGGAAACGCCGTCGCCGAGGAGTAACGATGGTCCCGGCCAACGAAAAATCCCTGCTCACCCTGCACGAGGCGGCTCAACTGCTGGTCGCCACCGGCACTTCCGCACACGGTGCGGAAATGATGCTGGCCCGCGCCATTGAACTCGGCGAACTGCAGGCCACCTTGAAGCGCTGGACGACCGAGCAATGGTCCGGCGAAAAAATCCCCGGCCATCTGCGCCGTGCGGAAACCTTCATCATCCGGAACGACCTGCGGTCCTGGCTGACGGTAAAAGGTTTGGCGATTTCCGCCAGTTGACCGCGCCGCCTTCGCCGGCGCCAGCCCCCCCGAGGAACTATTGCGCCGGTCATCGGTCTTCTTGGATGAACGGAACGGATTGCCGGAGGCATACCTTGCCAGGCAAAGCCCGATCCGGGCGGGTCGTCAGACCCGAGAAGGAGGCAATTCATGGCCACCGAAAGTATGCAGCTCGAAGCCCTGATCAGTCGCGAATACCAGCACGGCTTTTCTACCACCCTGGAAACGGATAGCGTTCCGATCGGTTTGAGCGAGGGTGTCATTCGACTGATTTCAGCCAAGAAGGAAGAGCCGGAGTTCATGCTCGAATGGCGGCTGCAAGCCTATCGCCATTGGCTGACGATGAGCGAGCCCGAGTGGTCCACCGTTCATCACCCGGCCATCGACTACCAGGCGATCAGCTATTACTCGGCGCCCAAGGCGCGGCGCGACGGGCCGTCCTCGCTGGCCGACGTCGATCCCGAACTGTTGCGGACCTACGAGAAACTCGGCGTGCCGCTCGAAGAGCGGGAAATCCTGTCCGGTGTCGCGGTCGATGCGGTATTCGACAGTATTTCGGTGGCCACCACCTTCAAGGAAAAACTCGGCGAACTGGGCATCATTTTCTGCTCATTCTCCGAAGCCGTCCGCGAACAACCAGAACTGCTCAAGCACTACCTCGGTTCGGTCGTGCCCTATACCGACAACTATTTCGCCAGCCTCAATTCGGCGGTCTTTTCTGATGGCTCCTTCTGCTACATCCCGCCCGGCGTGCACTGCCCGATGGAGTTGTCGACCTATTTCCGGATCAATGCCATCAACACCGGCCAGTTCGAGCGCACCTTGATCATTGCCGACCGCGACAGCTACGTCAGCTACCTCGAAGGCTGCACGGCGCCGATGCGCGACGAGAACCAGTTGCACGCCGCGGTGGTCGAACTGATTGCCCTGGACAACGCCCAGATCCGCTACGCCACGGTGCAGAACTGGTATCCCGGCGACAAGGAGGGCAAGGGCGGCATCTACAATTTCGTCACCAAGCGCGGCGAATGCCGGGGCGATAACTCGAAGATTTCCTGGACCCAGGTCGAGACCGGCTCGGCCATTACCTGGAAGTATCCGAGCGTCATTCTCAAGGGCGACAATTCCCAGGGCGAATTTCACTCGGTGGCCCTGACCAATCATTACCAGCAGGCCGACACCGGCACCAAAATGATCCATCTGGGGAAGAATACGCGCAGCAATATCGTCGCCAAGGGCATCTCGGCCGGCCACGGCCACAATGCCTACCGCGGCCTGGTCAAGATGGCCAAAAGCGCGGTCGGCGCCCGCAATTACAGCCAGTGCGATTCGCTGCTGCTGGGCGATAAATGCGCTGCCCATACCTTTCCCTATATCGAGGTCAAGCATCCCTCGGCCCGCGTCGAGCACGAGGCCACCACCTCGCGCATCGGCCAGGAACAGTTGTTCTACTGCCAGAGCCGTGGCCTGTCGGCGGAAGACGCGGTGTCGATCATCGTCAATGGCTTCTGCAAGGAAGTGTTCCAGGAACTGCCCATGGAATTTGCCGTCGAAGCGCAGAAGCTGCTCGGCGTCAGCCTGGAAGGCAGCATCGGCTAAGGAGATCGGCAACATGCTCGACATCCGCAATCTGCAGGTCAGCGTCGATGGCAAAGCCATCCTCAAGGGGATCGACTTGCAGGTCAAGGCCGGCGAAGTGCATGCCATCATGGGGCCGAACGGCTCCGGCAAGAGTACGCTGGTCCAGCTCCTGGCCGGTCGCGAGGGCTACGCGGCGAGGGCCGACGCCGTCCTCTACCAGGGCGCCGAACTGCTCGGGATGGCGGCCGAGGAAAGGGCGCGGCAAGGGATATTCCTGGCCTTTCAGTACCCGGTCGAAATTCCCGGCGTCGCCAATGTCTATTTTCTCAAGGCGGCCTGCAATGCCATCCGCCGTCACCGCAACTTGCCGGAACTCGATGCCATCGATTTCCTGGCCCTGATCCGCAGCCGGCTCAAATTGCTCGGCATGGATGAAAGTCTGCTCTATCGTCCGGTCAATGCGGGCTTTTCCGGCGGTGAAAAGAAACGCAACGAGATCCTCCAGATGGCGGTCCTCGAACCGACCCTGGCCCTGCTCGACGAGAGCGATTCCGGTCTCGACATCGATGCCCTGAAAGTCGTCGCCGGCGGCATCAACGCCTTGCGCAGCCCGCAGCGGGCGATCGTTCTGGTCACCCATTACCAGCGCTTGCTCGACTACGTCGTGCCGGACCGGGTGCATGTCCTGGCCGATGGCCGGATCGCCCGTTCCGGCGATCGGCAACTGGCGATCGAGCTGGAACGTACCGGTTACGCCGATACGCCGGCTGGACACCCCGCGCCGCCAGCGAGCCGAGCATGAATACCCCGCAAGCCAGTTCCGCCAGCTACTACGCCGCGGCCTACCAGCGCCTTTCGCCACTCTTGCCGGGCGGCGGGCTGGGCTGGTTGACTCAGGCCCGCCGCGCGGCATTGGCGCGCTTCGCCCGGCATGGCTTTCCGACCCAGCGCGACGAGGACTGGAAATACACCAGCCTTGCCGCCATCGCAGCCGCCCGTTATGACCTGTGGCCGGCGGCCTGCGTCGATCCGTTGGCCGGGGTGGTCAGCCAACGGGCGCTGGCCGGCGCGCATCTGCTGGTTTTCGTCAATGGCCGGCTGCACCCCGGCCTGTCGCGGCCGGGCGATCTGCCGCCCGGGGTGCGGCTGAACTCGCTGGCCTATTGCCTTGAAGAACAGCCGGCCAGCGTCGATCCGTTGCTGCTCCTCGGCGCTGCCGCGGCCGCCTTTGCCGATCTCAACCTGGCCTTCATGGCCGATGGCGCCTATCTCCACCTGGCGGCGGATTGCCACCTGGCGGCACCGATCCAGTTGCTCTTCATCGCCAGCCAAGCCAATCTCGCCATCCAGCAGCGTAACGTTCTGTGGGCGGCGGCCGGCAGTTCGGCCTGCATCATCGAACAGCATGTTGCTCTCGGCGAGGGCAGCTATTTGACCAATGCCTTGAGCAACGTCGTTCTCGAAGCCGGGGCCAGCATCGAACATTATTTGCTGCAGCAGGAGAGCCCGGCGGCCAGCCATATCGCCACCATCGATGTCCGGCAGCAGGCAAACAGCAGCTATTCCTCCGCCTCCTTCGCCTTCGGAGCACACTTGGCCCGCACTGGCATCACCGTCGCCCTGCAGGGCGAGGCGGCCCGTTGCAGCCTGGACGGCCTGTATCTGACGGCGGGGCGGCAGCATGTCGATCACCACACCTGCATCGACCACCGGCAAGCGGGCGGCACCAGCCGGCAACTGTATAAAGGCGTCTTGAGCGGCGCCTCGCGCGCCGTCTTCAACGGCCGGGTCGTCGTCCATCCCGATGCCCAGCGCAGCGATGCCGAGCAGTCCAACCGCAACCTGCTGCTCTCCGACAAGGCCGAAATCGACACCAAGCCGCAACTGGAAATCTGGGCCGACGACGTCAAGTGCAGCCACGCCGCGACGGTCGCCCAACTCGACGAAGAACAGGTCTTCTATCTGCGCTCCCGCGGTATCGAGCAAGCCAAGGCCCGCACCATGCTGAGCCGCGCCTTTGCCCGCGAAATGATCGACCGGGTGGCCTGCTCGCCCTTGCAGGAAGCGCTCGACGAAGCCCTGCGGGAAAAACTGCGGGTGATGTCATGCTGAGCACGGCCAATGAGATGAAGTCGCTGCAGGCGCTCGACGTCGCTAGCCGGCGGGCCGATTTTCCCATCCTCCAGCGCCTGGTGAACGGCCAGCCCCTGGTCTATCTCGATAATGCCGCGACCAGCCAGAAGCCGCTGGTGGTGATCGAGGCCGAACGCCACTATTACGCCCACTACAACGCCAATATCCATCGTGGCGTACACCGCCTGAGCCAGGAGGCGACCGATGCCTACGAGGCGGCGCGCGACCAGGTGCGCGATTTGCTCCATGCCGCCCAGCGCGAGGAAATCGTCTTCACCCGTGGCACCACGGAAGCGATCAACCTGGTGGCCAGCAGCTACGGCCAGACTCTGCAGGCCGGCGACGAAATCCTCATCAGCGAGATGGAGCACCACTCCAATATCGTTCCCTGGCAACTGCTGGCCCAGCGCAGCGGTGCCATCCTGCGCGTCGCCCCGATCGACGACGCCGGCCAACTGCGTGTCCCGCGCTTCGCCAGCCTGCTCAATCGGCGGACCAGGCTGGTTGCCGTCACTCATATGTCGAACGCGCTGGGCAGCATCAATCCGCTCCATACCCTGATCGAACTGGCGCATGGCGTCGGCGCCGTGGTCCTGATCGATGGCGCGCAGGCCATTGCCCACCTGCCGGTCGACGTGACAGCGCTCGACTGCGATTTCTATGCCTTCTCCGGCCACAAACTCTACGGCCCGACCGGCACCGGCGTTCTCTACGGCCGCCGCGCCCTGCTCGACGCCATGCCCCCCTACCAGGGCGGCGGCGACATGATCCGCCAGGTCAGCTTTGCCGGCTCGACCTGGAACGATCTGCCTTACAAGTTCGAAGCCGGCACGCCGAATATCGCCGGCGGCATCGGCCTCGGCGCCGCCGTCGCCTATGTCCGCCACATCGGTCTGCCCGCCATCGCCGCCCACGAAGCCGGCCTGCTCGCCTACGCCACGACCCGGGCCAAGACCTGCCCCGGCCTCCGGCTGGTCGGCACGGCGCAGCACAAGGGCGCCATCCTGTCCTTCACGGTGGACGGCATCCATCCCCACGATGTCGGCACCATCCTCGACGCCCAGGGCATTGCGGTGCGCACCGGCCACCATTGCGCCATGCCGGTCATGGAACGGTTCGCCATTCCGGCCACGGTGCGTGCCTCCTTCGCCCTCTACAACACCCGCCCCGAAGTCGATGCCCTGTTCGACGGCCTGGCCCGGGTCCGCGAGGTATTCGCATGATCGCCGAACTGCGCAATCTCTATCAGGAAGTCATCGTCGACCACAGTCGGCGGCCGCGCAATTTCGGTCCCTTGCCCGCCGCCAATCGCCAGGCCGAAGGATTCAATCCGCTTTGCGGCGACCGCCTGAACCTGCATCTGCAGGTCGTCGGCGAGATCATCCGGGAAGCCCGCTTCGAAGGCGTCGGCTGTGCCATTTCGACGGCGTCGGCCTCGCTGCTGACCGAGGCCCTGAAAAATTGCCGGGTGGCCGATGCCGAAGCGCTGTTCGCCAGTTTTCACGCCATGCTGACCGGTGAGCACCAGGCCAGCGACGCCCCGCTGGGAAAACTCGAAGTCCTGGCCGGGGTGCGCGAATTTCCCGGTCGCATCAAGTGCGCCATGCTCGCCTGGCATACCTTGCGCGCCGCCCTGCAGCAAGCCGAGCAGCCGGTCAGTACGGAGTAATGCCATGGACTCGCCGCACCAATTAGCCGACCCGCGCAAGGCCATGGAAACGGCTGTCATCGCCGTCCTGCGCACCATCTACGACCCGGAAATCCCGGTCAATATCTACGATCTCGGGCTGATCTACGGGCTGCAAGTCGATCCGGCCAGCGGCCAGGTCGATATCCGGATGACCCTGACCGCTCCCGGCTGCCCGGTCGCCCATACCTTTCCCGGCAAGGTGGCCGAAACGGTCGGCCAGCTCGCCGATGTCCAGGTCGTCGAAGTCGAACTGGTGTGGCAGCCCGCCTGGTCTAAGCAGATGATGAGCGAGGCGGCTCGCCTTGAACTGGGTCTGGTTTAGACGGGGAGACGCGGCGATGAGCGAGTGGAACGATGTGGCGGCGGCCGACGAATTGCCGCCCGGTGCCTGCCGACGCCTGCGGGTGGACGGCGTGGCGATTGCCGTCTTTAACGTCGATGGCCGCTACTACGCCATCGAGGACCGCTGCAGTCACGAGGACGAAACCCTTTCCAACGGCCCGCGCCAGGGGCTGGAAATTACCTGTCCGCGCCATGCCGCCCGTTTTTCGCTGCTCACCGGCGAAGCCCTGTCGCCACCGGCCTACGAGCCGATCGCCATCTTTCCGCTACGCCTGGAGAACGGGCGGCTGCAGGTGCGCGACGATCGTTTCGACTAGCCGCGCGGCGCCTGCCGGCCCGCCTCAGCCGCCACTCAGGGCCTGGACGATGAGCAGTTCGGTCGCGGCCCGGAGCGGCTGGCCCAGCGACCTGAGCTGAGTGCCGTCGACAAAAAAACGGATGTGCGGACGAATCCGCCCCTGCTCGTCGATCATCCGAAAGCGGATGCCCGGATAGCGCCGCTCGAGATCGGCCAGCACCGCCGCCAGCGTCTCGCCCGTGGCGTCGACTCGGCTGTCCGTGGTGTACGAGCGCAGGGCGCTGGGGATCAGGACTTTCACGGCGCGGGCTCGGTTAATCGAGTTCGGCGGCTTCGACGGCGTAGATTTCCGGCAGGTGCGCTGCCAGGCATTGCCAATTCCGGCCCTCGTCGCGGCTCTGCCAGAGTTCGCCGCTGGTCGTGCCGAAATAGAGCCCGACCGGGTCGTGGCTGTCCGCCGTCATCGCCTGGCGCTTGACCGTCCACCAGGCCTGCTCGCCGGGCAGGCCGGCCGCCAGACGGTGCCAGGTGGCGCCGCCATCGTGCGTCGTATAGACAGCCGGCTTGCCGTCCGGGCTGGTGCGCGGCCAGACGCTGCTGCCATCCATCGGAAACACCCAGACGGTGTCGGCATCGCGCGGATGCACCACGATCGGAAAGCCGATGTCGCCGATCGCCGCCGGCAGGCTGTGGCCGATGCGTTGCCAACGGTCGTCCGGTTTGTCGAGACGGTAGATGCCGCAGTGGTTCTGCTGATAGAGGCGATCCGGCCGGCTCGGGCAGAGGCGCAGACAATGCGGATCGTGAAACGTCGGGTCGTTCGGCTCGAAACCTTCGACCACTTGCAGCCCCTCGAGCAGCGGAGTGAAGCTCAGCCCGCCGTCGGCCGACTCATGCACGCCGCCGCCCGACATCGCCAGGTACATATGGGCGGCATCGCGCGGATCGACGATGATCGAATGCAGCTTGGGTCCGTCCGGCGTGCCGTCCTGCACCGAACCCATCCATTTGCGGTATTGCGCATCGTCGTTGAGGCCGGAGTAGGGGGCCCAACTGAGGCCGCTGTCCTCGGAACGGAACAGTCCTTGCGGCGAGGTGCCGGCAAACCAGACGCCGGGCTGGTCGGCATGGCCGGCCGTCAGCCAGAAGGTGTGATCGACGCTACGCCCGAAACCACCGTCGGTGGCCGGGGCGAAGGCGGGCGGTCGGGCGGCTTCCTGCCAGTGCCGGCCGAAGTCGGTCGAGCGGAAGATGGTCGGTCCGAGATGCCCGGTTTTCGCCGCCGCCAGCAAGGTCCGGCCATCGCGCCGGTCGAGCTGGAGATGATTGACGATATGGCCAAGAAAATGCGGCCCGTCGGTTTGCCAGGTCCGGCGCTCCTGGTCGCCGTAATAGAGCCAGGCGCCTTTGCGGGTGGCCACCAGCAGCAAGGTCTGGCCGGTGGCCGGGCCTGCTCCGGCCTGCTTTTCGATAGGAAGTGTCATGACTCTCTCCTGATCAACCTAAAAACCTTACCGCAGCGGCGCAAAGGAGCAGAGAAAAACGTAAAAACAGTGGCCTGCAATGTTTTGCGGTTCACCCAGAAGGGGGGCCGAATAATCCTGGCAAGCCTTCGTTTTACCTCTGCATCTCTGCGTCTCCGCGGTTCAATTGGGTTTGCTAGGATCAATCCAGAAACTGCCATTGAGCCGCGGCGGCGCGGTGAGAGCGGGGAAAACAGAGGCTTGCCGGGATCGTTCGGCCCCCCTGGCGGGGGCGAGAGGCGAGGCAAGTGCCGGTTTTCGCGATTTTCTCTGCTGCCCTGCGTCCAGGTTTCGCGGGACAACCATCCTCAGCATTCCCCATCGGTCCCGGTGCGTTGGGCCTCGTGCCCGCTTCGTCGGCAGCGATGTCGCTCGCCACTGGGGGCGGGGGAATATGGTGCTTCGATCATTGGCCGGGCGCAAAGTTGCATGCTCGGAATGGCGCCGTGGGGCGCCCCGGGTTTTGCCGGGGGCGCGTTGCGCCCCGGATCTAGCCGGCCGGTGGGCGCAGGGCGCTGGCCAGGGCGCTAAAGGCGCCGTCGGCGCCGCCGGCTCAACTTTCCCGGTTCTTCAGTTCGGCCAAGGGCACGACTTCCGGCATCTCGATGCGCTGGCGCTCGGCCTCGACGGCGGTCAGCGGTGCGCATTCAACCATCGTCGCCAGGCAGCGCCGGGTCAGTTCCTGATAGGTGCGCGTGCCGTCGGTTTTCCAGGCCATTTCCTGCTCGCTGAGCGGGCGCACGATTTTGGCCGGGACGCCGGCCGCCAGCATGCGCGCCGGAATTTCCTGGCCGGCCTTGACGAAAGCCGAGGCGGCGACGATGCTGGCTTCGCCAATCACGGCGTTATCCATGATCACGGCGTTCATGCCGACCAGCGCATTCTTGCCGATGCGGCAGCCGTGCAGCACGGCGCCGTGGCCGATGTGGCCGTTTTCTTCGACGACGGTGTCGGTGCCGGGAAAACCGTGCATGACGCAGGTGTCCTGCAGGTTGGCGCCGGCGGCCAGGATCAGCCGGCCGAAATCGCCGCGCAGGCTGGCGCAGGGGCCGACGTAGCAGCCCGGGCCGACGATCACATCGCCGATCAGCACGGCGCTCGGATGGACGTAGGCGGTGGGATCGACGACCGGAACGATGCCGTCGATGGCATAGACGCGTAGTGGGGGCATGGGCGGGCTCTTGGCGTTTGTTAGTTGTGCTGTATTATAGAATTTGTTTCGGATAATGGAATTTCTGGGGGCAATGATGACTGAAGATCTGGAAGGCAAGCACGGCGTCCAGTCGCTGGAAATCGGCATGGGTATCCTGCGCGTCATGGCCAACGGCCAGCGCTCGATGATGCTCAAGGATATCGCCGCGGCTGCCGAGATGCCGGCGTCCAAGGCGCACCGTTACCTGGTAAGCCTGATCCGGGCCGGCCTGGTCGATCAGGACCCGATGACCTCGCGCTACGACCTTGGTACTTTCGCCCTCAATCTCGGCCTCGTCGCGCTCGACCGGCTGGACCGGGTGCGCCTCGGCCTCAGTGCCATCACCGAAATGCGCGACGAAATCAACCAGACCACGGCGCTCGCCGTGTGGGCCGAAAACGGGCCGGTCGTCGTGCGCTGGGAGCGACCGCGCCGGCCGATCACGGTCAATGTCATCACCGGGTCGACACTGGATTTGCTGATGTCGGCCGCCGGCCGCGTTTTTGCGGCGTGGATGCCGAAGAAGATCATCGCCCCGATGCTCGCCGTGGAATTGAAAAATCCCCGATTGCCGCCGGCCTTGAAGAGCAAGGCGGCGGTCGACGCCCTGCTGGCCGCGGTGCGCGCCCAGGGCTACGCGGCGACCAACGGACAGCACAAGGTGGCGGGGGTCGAGGCGCTGGCGGCGCCGGTGTTCAATTTCAAGAACGAAATCACCATGGCCGTGCTGGTCGTCGGCGTGCAAGGCATGCTCGACATCCGTCCCGAGGGGGCGGTGGTCGATTGCCTGAAGCGGCATGCCGCGGCGCTCTCGCTACGGCTCGGCGCCACCGGGGAAGCGAAAGTGCCGGCCTAACAGCCCGGCGTCCGGCTTGCCTTGTTGGCGGCGGGGGCGGCCGGCCAAGCCGAATCCTCAGTTGAGGAAGCGATTGATCTCGTGTTGCTCGCGGACCACCACGGCTTCGCCTTCAATCACATTGCTCTCGGCTCGGGCTTGTGCCATGGCCTTTCTCAGAGCCCGCGTCCGCCAGTAGACATAGCCCAACGCCAGCGCGCCGGTAACGACGATGACTGGAATGACGATGACCGAAAACATGATGCCGAGGACGACCAGAGCAATGCCCAGCAGGCTGGTCAGGACTTTTTGCACGGGATTCATGGACTGGGTTTGGAGGTGGATCATGGCTACCTGATGGGCGCTGACACGCGACAGTCAGCACCAGGGGTTAAGAGGGAAGAATACCCGGCCGGGGTGGGCGGGTCATTCTGACGGCCGTGAATTGGTGCGGGAAGCCTGACCGTCGGGCCGATGTCTGTTCGACCACGGATGGAAGATAGGGGCGGGGGCCGCCGTTTTCAAGTAACGGATTGCAACAGGAGGTGGCGACTTGTCGCTGCAGCCAATACTTGCGGATCGCACGCGAGCGATCTTGGCTAAGTTCATACGGTGGCGCTGACGGTTTTTTGAGTACGTCGGGCCTGGTCAGAACCGAATTGACCGGTCGCCTGTCCAACCGCCAACGGTACCGCTACCGCTTGAGAGGAGAGGCTGTGCTCGATGTCATTCTCAATAACCACCTGTTGCTGGCCGCCATCATCCTGGTATTTTTGGTGGCGGTGCCGCTGCTCGTCATGCGGGGCTACAAGTTGAGAAATCCATCCCATGTCGACCGCCGGAAACAGCCGCGGGGTGGTGTCGATCGGCGGGCTTGAGGCAGCTCGTCAGCGCCTGCCGAAAATATTTTACTGCCCGGGATGCTTGGCCTAAGCTGCTTTCCTTGCCGTTTCCGGGCGGGAAAACTCGTCGTTGGCGCGCTGTTGTCGGGCGCTGGCCATGGCTTTGGTCAGCCGGCGACGGTCCTCCCGGCAGATGTCAAGGCAGGCCTGATTGAAGCTGGCGCGCACCAAGTCCAGTTCGGCTTCGGCCGCCGCCGTGCCATGGGCCAGCGTTTCGAGAACCGCTAAGGCCCGCTCGTAGTTCGCCGTCTGCTGCGTTGGCGGCGAAAGAGCGGCGAGGGCAATGGCAATGTCGAAGAATCCGATCACCGACCGCAAATAGTCCGTGTTCCGCTGTCTGGCCAAGATCAAATCGAGGTGCACACGCGGCGCGATCAACAACTCCACCTGTTCTTCCGGCGTGAGCCGTCCGGCCTTGGCGCTTTCCTTGCGCCGGCTACGTTTACGCAATTTCTATCCTTGTCGGCAAGGGGCGAGACAACGGGCTGGCGTACTCAAATCGCCCGGCCGGCAAAGGCATCCCTGAAATAGACCTCGACTTCATTTTGCACCGGTCGCAGACCCGGCAGGAAATTGCGCGCCGGGGTGGTATTGGCGAGCGGTGTATCTGCGGCAGCACGGGCGATGTTGCCATCGCTCGTGCTGGGGGACGGTACGCCGACGAGGGCGGCGATGGTCTGCTTGAGGGACATGGCTGACACTGTTGGTACGTGAGCGAATTTCATGCTCTGAATATTAGTGTCGTCGCGGCCGCGGGCAAACGATGCTTTTTTAGCCAATGCGTTAGCTGAACTTAATCGTGCGCGCCGGTTCGAATTCCGGTGTGGCCTCGTGTCGGTTTCCCGAAGCGCCGGCCAGTCGCCGGGAAGCCGGCGTTGAGCGGCGTTTTGCCCTAGCCAGGCAGGCCTTGATGCGCGACACTGGTGGCCAGTCCGCGTGAAAGGAAACGCCATGAACCTCCCCCTATTGCCTTCCTATATTTCCAAGGAAAACATCGGTCCCTGGCATATCTTCCTGCAGCAGGTCGAGCAGGTCGCGCCACTGCTCGACAAGAGCCTGCAGCCCTGGGTGGAAACCCTGCGGCGACCGAAACGGTCGCTGATCGTCGATGTGCCGATCCGCCTGGATAACGGCGAGATCGTCCATTTCGAAGGCTACCGGGTGCATCACAACACCTCGCGCGGGCCGGGCAAGGGTGGCGTGCGCTTCCACCAGGATGTCACCTTGTCGGAAGTGATGGCCCTGTCGGGCTGGATGACCATCAAGAACGCCGTGGTCAATGTGCCGTTTGGCGGCGCCAAGGGCGGCATCCGGGTCGATCCGCGGCTGTTGTCGCAGTCCGAACTGGAGCGCCTGACGCGGCGCTACACCAGTGAGATCAGCTCGATGATCGGGCCGGACAAGGATATTCCGGCGCCGGACATGAATACCAACGCCCAGGTCATGGCCTGGATGATGGATACCTACTCGATGGGCGAGGGCCGCACGGTGACCGGCGTGGTGACCGGCAAGCCGCTGTCGCTGGGCGGCTCGCTCGGGCGCCAGGATGCCACCGGGCGTGGCGTCTTCGTCACGGCCCGCGAGGCGGCGAGCAAGATGAACCTGCCGATTGCCGGCGCCCGCGTCGCCATCCAGGGCTTCGGCAATGTTGGCGAGGCGACTGCCCGGATGTTCGTCCAGGCCGGCGCCCGGGTGGTGGCGATCCAGGATGTCAGCGGCACGGTAGTCAACGCCGCCGGACTCGATCTGGCGGCCCTCAAGCGCTACCAGCTGGAAAACCGGACCCTCAGCGGCGCGCCGGATTGCGAGCTGGTCGCCAACGAGGATTTCTGGTCGGTGCCCTGTGAGTTCATGGTGCCGGCCGCCCTCGAATCGCAAATCAACCGCTTCAATGCCGACCGGATCACCGCCCGCATCGTCGTCGAAGGGGCCAACGGCCCGACCACCCCGGAGGCCGACAGCATCCTCGCCGAGCGCGGCATCGTCGTCGTTCCCGACGTCATCGCCAATGCCGGCGGGGTGACGGTCAGCTACTTCGAATGGGTGCAGGATTTCTCCAATTTCTTCTGGAGCGAGGAAGAGATCAACGCCCGCCTCGAACGGATCATGTCCGACGCCTTCAACGCCATCTGGCAAATGTCGCAGGCCCGCAGCATGCCGCTCCGCTCGGCGGCTTTCGTCATCGGCTGCAGCCGGGTGCTGGAAGCGCGGGCGATCCGCGGCCTGTATCCGTAAACCGCCAGGCGCCGGTGAAGCCGGGCCGCTTCACCGGTCGCCTTGCCCTGGCGCTCAGTCCAGCCAGGCCGGCGGGCGCTTGTCGAGGAAGGCGGCGATGCCGTCCCGCGCTTCGGCCGTGGCCCGCTGGCGGGCGATGCGCTGGGCGGTTTCCTCGCTGAGCGCCGCATCGATCGGCTGACCGGCGACCGCCCCGATCAATTCCTTGGCCGCTTTTTGCGCCTGCGGCCCGCCTTGCAGCAAGGCGTCGGCGAGTTGGGCGACGGCGGCGTCCAGTTCGTCGAGCGGCACCACCTCGCCGACCAGGCCGATGGCCAGCGCCCGTTCGGCGCCGATCCGTTCGGCGCTCTGGAAATAGCGCAGGGCATGGCGCGGGCCGATGGCGCGCAGCACGTAGGGGCTGATCGCCGAGGGGATGATGCCGAACTTGACTTCCGAGGTGGAGAAGGTCGCCGTGGTGTCGGCGATCGCCATGTCGCAGGCCGCCGTCAGGCCGGTGCCGCCGCCCAGCGCGGCGCCCTGGACGCGGGCGATGGTCGGTTTGCCCATCTGCGCCAGGGCGCGCAGCATGTCGGCGAACCGGCGGGCGTCGTCGAGGTTCTGTTGCGGCGTGAATTGCGCGGCGCGCTTCATCCAGTTGAGATCGGCGCCCGCCGAGAAATGCTTGCCACGGCCACCGAGAACGACGACGCGCACCGTCGGGTCGGCGTCGAGTTCGCCGCAGGCCGCAGCCAGTTCGGCGATCAGTTGTTCGTCGAAGGCGTTGAAGACGGCCGGGCGGTTCATCCAGATGGTCGCGATCTTGCCGCTACGTTCGATTTCCAGGGTTTGGTACATGGCGGGCCTCAGCGGTTCTTGAAGCTCGGCTTGCGCTTCTCGGCGAAGGCGGCCATGCCTTCCTTCTGGTCTTCGAGGGCGAAAGTGGCGTGGAAGACGCGGCGCTCGAAGAGCAGGCCTTCGTTCAACGACGATTCGAAGGCGCGATTGACCGATTCCTTGATCATCATGATCACCGGCAGCGAGAAACCGGCGATGGTCTGGGCTGCCTTGAGCGTTTCTTCGAGCAAGGTGTCGGCCGGGAAGATGCGGGCGACCAGGCCGGCGCGCTCGGCTTCGGCGGCGTCCATCATGCGGGCCGAGAGGCACATGTCCATCGCCTTGGCCTTGCCGACGGCGCGCGGCAGGCGCTGCGAACCACCGAGGCCGGGCATGGTGCCGAGCTTGATTTCCGGCTGGCCGAATTTGGCGGTATCGGCGGCATAGATCATGTCGCACATCATTGCCATCTCGCAGCCGCCGCCCAGCGCGAAACCGGCCACTGCAGCGATGACCGGCTTCCTGGTGGTCTTGATGCGCTCCCAGTTGCGGGTGATGAAATCCGTCTGGTAGGCGTGCATGTAGTCGAAATCCTTCATGAAGCCGATATCGGCGCCGGCGGCGAAGGCCTTCTCATTGCCGGTGATGACCATGCAGCCGATATTCGCGTCGGCCTCAAAGGCATCGATGGCGGCGCCGATGCCGTCGACGATGTCGTTGTTCAGCGCATTCATCGCTTCCGGCCGGTTGATGCGGATCAGGCCGACCTTGCCGTGGGTTTCGGTGAGGACTACTTGGGTCATTGCAATGCTCCAAAAAATGGCCGCCGGGCATGAACCCGGGCGGCCCAAAGTGCAGTGTTCTTATCGTTGCCCGCTTACTGGGCGATGGTCCATTCGCCGTTCTTGACTTCGAGCAGGCGGAAGGCCGAGAGGTCGAGGCCCATGTGGTCGCTCGGCGACATGTTGAAAGTGCCGCTGGTGGCGACGAAGCCCCTGGTTGCTTCGAGGGCGTCGCGGACCTTGGCCTTGTCGGTGGAGCCGGCGCGCTTGATGGCATCGACGGCGAGCATCAGACCATCGTAGGCATAGCCGCCGAAGGTCGAGACATCGGCCTTGTACTGGCTCTTATAGGCTTGTTCATAGGCGGTGACGATGGGCTTCTGCGGGTCCTTGGTGGCAAGCTTTTCCGGGATCAGCTGGGCCGGCGAGGGCAGGCGAACGCCTTCGGCGGCCGGACCGGCCAGCTTCAGGAATTCGTCGGACGCGACGCCGTGCGACTGGTAGAGCGGCAGCGTGATGCCCAGTTGCTTGTAGTTCTTGGTGACGATGGCCGGACCCTGGCCGAGACCGAACACGAAGACTGCCTGGACGCCGGCGGTGTTCCTGATCTTGGTCAGTTGCGGGCTGATGTCGGTATCCTTCGGACCGTAGGTTTCGTTGGCGACCAGCGTGATGCCGTACTTGCCGGCGACGCCCTCGGTTTCCTTCTTGCCGGACTGGCCGAAACCGGAAGTTTCGGACAACAGCGCCACCTTGGTCAGGCCGCGCTTTTTCATGTCCTCGAAGACTTTTTCGGCGGCCATGCGATCGGTGTGCGGCGTCTTGAAGACGAATTTCTTGACCGGCTCGACGATGACCACGGCGCCGGCCAGCGAGATGAACGGAATGCCCGCCTTGTCGACCAGCGGCGCGGCCGACATGGTGGCGCCGGTGGTCGTGCCGCCGACCAGGATATCGACCTTGTCGTCCTCGATCAGGCGCTTGGTGAAGCCGTTGGCCTTGCCGGCATCGCTGCCGTCGTCGTAATGCACGAGTTCGAGCTGGCGACCGAGGACGCCGCCTTTCTTGTTGATGTCGGCAACGTAGAGTTGCAGCGTCTTCAGCTCCGGATCGCCGAGAAAGGCGGCCGGGCCGGTGACGGAAAGGACCGAACCGATCTTGATCGGCTCGGCAGCGAAGGCACTGAATGCGCCAAGAATCAGGACGGCGCCGGCAGCAAGCTTTTTGATGCTCTTATTCATGGTTTTGTCTCCTCGAGGGTTGGTCTTGCTCGTAACTAACAGCTAATGACTAATAACTAACGACTGACAACTAAATCAAACACGCTCGATGACCATGGCGATGCCTTGCCCGACGCCGATGCACATGGTGCACAGGGCATAGCGGCCACCACGGCGTTTGAGTTCATAGGCGGCGGTGGTGACCAGCCGGGCGCCGCTCATGCCGAGCGGGTGGCCGAGGGCGATGGCGCCGCCGTTGGGATTCACCTGCGCCGCATCGTCGGCCAGGCCGAGATCGCGCAGCACCGCGAGGGCCTGGGCGGCGAAGGCTTCGTTGAGTTCGATGACGTCCATCTGCGCCAAGCTCAGGCCGGTCTGGGCCAGTACCTTCCTGACGGCGGGGGCGGGGCCGAAACCCATGATGCGCGGCAGCACGCCGGCCGTCGCCATGCCGACGACGCGGGCCAGCGGCTTGAGCCCATATTTGCCGGCGGCGGCCTCGGAAGCGAGCAGCAGGGCGCAGGCGCCATCATTGACGCCCGAGGCATTGCCGGCGGTGACGCTGAGGTCGGGGCCGTTTACGCCCTTCAGCTTGGCCAGCATGTCCAGCGTCGTTTCCGGGCGCGGATGTTCGTCGGTGTTGACGACTTTCGCCTCGCCCTTCTTTTGCGGGATGACCACCGGCACCAGTTCGTCGGCAAAGCGGCCGGCGGCCTGGGCGGCGGCCCAGCGCTGCTGCGAGCGGACGGCGAAGGCATCCTGGTCGGCGCGATTGACCGCGAAGTCGGCGGCGACGTTGTCGGCTGTCTGCGGCATCGAGTGCGTCTCATACAATTTCTTCATCGCCGGGTTGATGAAGCGCCAGCCGATGGTGGTATCGAAAATTGCGGCGTTCCGCGCGTAGGCCGATTCCGCCTTGCCCATGACGAAGGGCGCGCGCGACATGCTCTCGACGCCGCCGGCAATCATCAGCGAGGTTTCGCCCGACTTGATCGAGCGGGCGGCCAGGCCGACGGCGTCCATGCCCGAGCCGCACAGGCGGTTCACCGTCGTGCCCGGCACGTCGACCGGCAGCCCGGCCAGCAGACCGGACATGCGGGCGACGTTGCGGTTGTCTTCGCCGGCCTGGTTGGCGCAGCCGTAGATGATGTCATCGACGGCCGTCCAGTCGACCTGCGGATTGCGCTCCATCAGCGCCTTGAGCGGAATGGCACCGAGGTCGTCCGGGCGCACGCCAGCCAGCGCGCCGCCGTAGCGGCCGATGGGCGTGCGGATGGCATCGCAAATGAAAGCGTTAGTCATGAGGATCTAGTCCTTAGTCGTTAGTCGCTAGTCGCTAGCGGCTGTGGGTTTGGCTTTTGCTAATAACTAATTTCTAGCAACTAACTACTGCTGTTTGGGTCTCTCATCCAGCACCCTCTTCGCCTTGCCGACCTGGGTGCGGGGGATGGCGTCGAATTCCATGACGGTGATCTTGGTCGAGACGCCGATGATGGTCTTGATGCGGTGCTGCAGTTCCTTGCTGATCTGCTGGATCTCGCTTGGCGGCAGCTTGCCGGACAGCTCGCGCTGCACTTCGCAGCGCACTTCCAGGTTGTCCATGTGGCCGTCGCGGCTGACGACGATCTGGTAATTGCCCGCCAGGCGCTGGTCGCGCAGGATCTGTTCCTCGATCTGGGTGGGGAAGACATTGACGCCGCGGATGATCAGCATGTCGTCGGAACGGCCGGTGATCTTGCCGATGCGGCGGAAGGAGCGGGCGGTCGGCGGCAGCAGGCGGGTCAGGTCGCGGGTGCGGTAGCGGATGACCGGGAAGGCTTCCTTGGTCAGCGAGGTGAACACCAGTTCGCCTTCCTCGCCGTCGGGCAGCACTTCGCCGGTTTCCGGGTCGATGATCTCGGGGTAGAAGTGGTCTTCCCAGATCACCGGGCCGTCCTTGGTCTCGATGCATTCGCAGGCGACGCCGGGGCCCATGACTTCGGTCAGGCCGTAGATGTCGATGGCGTCGATGCCGAGCTTCCTCTCGATCTCGTGGCGCATGCCTTCGCCCCAGGGCTCGGCGCCGAAGATGCCGACCTTCAGCGAAATCTCTTCCGGCTTGATGCCCAGGCGCTCGAATTCCTCGGCAATCACCAGTGAGTAGGACGGCGTGACCATGATGATCTCGGGCTTGAAGTCCATGATCTGCTGCACCTGCTTCTCGGTCTGGCCACCCGACATCGGCACGGCGCAGCAGCCGAGGCGCTCGACGCCGTAGTGGGCGCCGAGGCCGCCGGTGAACATGCCGTAACCGTAGGCGACATGCACCATGTCACCGGCGCGGCCGCCGGCGGCGCGGATCGAGCGGGCGACGACGTCGGCCCAGTTGTTGAGGTCGTTCTGCGTGTAGCCGACCACCACCGACTTGCCGGTCGTGCCCGACGACGCGTGCAGGCGGGCAATCTTGTTGCGCGGCACGGCGAACAGGCCGAACGGATAGTTGTCGCGCAGGTCGAGCTTGGTCATGAAGGGGAATTTGCCGAGGTCGCTCAGCGTCTTCAGGTCGTCCGGATGCACTGCCTTTTCCAGGCATTTGCGGCGGTAGGGCTCCACGTTGTCGTAGGTGTGACGAACCGACCACTTCAGGCGGTCGAGTTGCAGGGCCGAAATTTCGTCGCGGCTGGCGGTCTCGATAGCATCGAGTTCGCCGGGCAGGGGTTTCTTGGCGGTCATGTTTGTCTCCTGTTAGTCGCTAGTTGTTAGTCGCTAGTCGTTAGTTGTTAGTAGCAAGGTGTCAGCAGGGTTTGCTAGCAACTCCCCTACTAACAACTCCCTACTGCAATCCAGCAATTACTTCGCCGTTGATGCGATAGCTTTTGCCGCGGAACAGGGCGACGGTCTTGCCGCCGGCGATGCGCACGGTGATGTCGTAGACGCCGGTACGGCCGGCGGCGGAACGCTCGACGGCCTCGGCTTCGAGCGTTTCGCCTTCTTTGGCCGGGGCGAGGAAGTCGATATGGCAGGCGGAAGCCACCGTGTTCTTGTTGTAGCTGTTGCAGGCGTAGGCGAAAGCCGTGTCGGCCAGGCTGAAGATCATGCCGCCATGGCAGATGTGGTGGCCATTGACCATGTCGCCGCGCACCGGCATGGTGAGCAGCGCGGCGCCCGGCTGGACGCGGACGATTTTCATGCCCAGCGCCTGGGCGGCGCGGTCGCGCGCCCACATGGCTGCGGCGGTGGCTTCGGCCAGGGCTTGCGCCTCGGCCGGGGTCGGTTTGTGTTCAGTCATGGAGATTTCTTCCGGCAAATACTGCGCGTTGAATCAATGGTGAAATGCGATAACGGTCCTCGCCGTAGCTGGCGCCGAGATTGGCCAGCACGTCGCGGATGGTCGCGACGCCGACGGCATCGGCCCAGGCCAGCGGGCCCAGCGGGTAATTGACGCCGAGGCGCATCGCCGAATCGGCGGCGGCGGCCGAGCAGACGCCCTGGTTTACTGCATCGGCGGCCTCGTTGGCGAGCATGGCGACGGTGCGCATGACGGCCAGACCGGGGATGTCGGCCAGTCGGCAGACGGTGAAGCCGACGGCTTGCAGCAGGCCGATGGCGGCCTGGGCAGCTGCCGGCTCGCACTGGTCGGCGACGGCGACGGCCAGCCAGCTCGCCGTGCTGTAGTCGCGCGCCAGATCGATCAGCACCGTGTTGGCGACGCCGGTGTCGGAGGCGCGTTGTGTCGCGCTGCGGCCGTCGGTGACATGGATCACGGCGCGGCCGATTTCGGCGATCCGGCCATCACTGGCGGGCATCCGGCTAAAGGAAAGGCTGCAGGTTTCCAGGCGTTCGGCCAGGGCTTCGGTAGGGGCCGATTCGCCATACAGTGTGATCTTGCCGACCGGGGCTTGCGCCGCTTCGATGCGCGGCGTCGGGCGGATGGCGCCTTCACGGTAATCGTAGAAGCCGCGGCCGCTCTTCCTGCCGTAGAAACCGGCATCGACCAGTTCCTGCTGGATGAGCGAAGGTAGAAAACGCGGGTCATGGTAGAAAGCGCGCCAGACCGAGTTGGTTACGGCGAAATTGACGTCGTGGCCGATCATGTCCATGAGCTCGAACGGCCCCATGCGGAAACCGCCGGCTTCGCGCATGATGGCGTCGATGGTGGCGTAGTCGGCGGCGCCTTCCTGCGCCAGGCGCAGCGCCTCGGCGTAGTAGGGGCGGGCAACGCGATTGACGATGAAGCCGGGTGTCGATTTGGCATGCACCGGCGTCTTGCCCCAGGCGGCGGCCATGGCGAACAGGGTGGCGGCGACGGCCGGGTCGGTGGCCAGGCCGGAGACGATCTCGACCAGGGCCATGAGCGGGGCGGGGTTGAAGAAATGCAGGCCGGCCAGGCGTTCCGGGCGCTTCAGGCCGGCGCCGATGGCGGTCACCGAGATCGACGAGGTATTGGTGCCGAAAAGGCAGTCGGGGCCGACAATGGCTTCCAGGTCGGCGAACAGTTTCTGCTTGGCTTCCAGGTTTTCGACGATGGCTTCGACGACCAGCGCGGCATCGGCCAGGTCGTTCAACTGCCCGGCGGCGCTCAATTGTGCGCTGGCAGCGGCGGCCGCGGCCGCCGACAGTTTGCCCTTGTCGGCCATTTTGGCGAACTGGGCGCGAATGCCGGCGACCGCCTGCGCGGCGGCGCCCGGCCGGCTGTCGAGCAGCTTGACCGGGTGGCCGGCAGCGGCTACCACCTGGGCGATGCCGGCGCCCATGGCTCCGGCGCCGATGACGGCGATGACGGTAGTTGGAGGGAGGGAATGGCTGGTCATTTTTTGGCAGTCGATTTGAAACGCAGAGGCGCTGAGGCGCAGAGGAAAGCGCAAGGAAAAATTCGATCTTCTCTCGGCGCCTCCGCGCCTCTGCGTCTGATCAAATTATTCACCGGAAAACCTCGGCGCACGTTTTTCCATGAAGGCGGCGACGCCTTCGGCGTAATCCGGGCTCCAGCCCAGTTCGCGCATGAAGCCGCCTTCCATCGATAGCTGCTGCTCCAGCGTGTGGCCAGGGGCGGCATGCATGGCTTGGCGGGTACGGACCAGGGCCTTGGTCGGGGCGGCGGACAGTTGTTTGGTCAGGGCGTCGATGCGGGCGGGGAATTCGGTATCCTCGATGCATTCCCAGATCAGGCCCCAGGCGGCGGCCTTTTCGGCCGGCAGCTTGTCGGCGAGCAGGGCGAGGCCCATGGCGCGCGCCATGCCGATGCGCTGCGGCAGGAACCAGGTGCCGCCAGTGTCGGGGATCAGGCCGATTTTGGAGAAAGCCTGCAGGAAGGAGGCGGACTTCATGGCGACAACCAGGTCGCAGGCCAGCGCCAACGAGGCGCCGGCCCCGGCGGCGATGCCATTGACCGCGGCGATGGTCGGCACGCGCAGGTTCTGCAGGCGCAGGATCAGCGGCTTGTAGTTGGCTTCGACGATATTGCCGATGTCCGGCATTTTGCCGTTGATGCTGGCCATGTCCGGGTCGGCCAGATCCTGGCCGGCACAGAAGGCGCGCCCGGCACCGGTCAATACCAGGACGCGGATGCTTTTGTCGGCCTGGACATGATCGAGCGCGCTGCGCAGTTCGCCGTGCATGGCGCCGGTGAAGCTGTTCAGCTTGTCGGGGCGGTTCAGGGTGAGGCGGGCGATGCCGGCTTCGACTTCAAAGATGATGTTTGCAAAGTTCATAAATGCCTTTCGACGCAGAGGCGCTGAGACGCGGAGAAAATCGAAGGAAATGGTTTTGCTTTCCTCGGCGTCTCGGCGCCTCTGCGTTTCAATAACAGTTAAACGTGGTAGCGGCGCTGGACAACGACGAAGCGGTTGGCGACGAAGGCGGCATCGGCGTAGGACGCATTGGCCGCCGGATTGCCACCGGTGCCGTGGTAATCGGAATAGGCCGTGGACTGATTGACGAAAACGCCGCCGCTCAGGTTGATCGACAGGGCCACCTTGGAGCGTTGGGTGGCGGCGGTCATGGCGTCGATGACTTCGGGTTTGGTCGAGTAAATGCCGGTTGTCAGCGCGCCGTGCGTGGCGACGATGCGCTCCGACAGGGCGATGGCCGCCGCGGTGTCGGCGACCTTGACGATGAAACTGATCGGACCGAAGCGCTCCTCCATGTAGGCCTGCTCGTCGGCCGCATCGCAGGCGAGGAGGACCGGGGTGCGCACCTCGGCCTTGGGGAATTCCGGGTTGGCGAGCTGCGTAGACGCGAGGACGACCTTGCCCAGTTCGCCGCTATCGGCCAGTTGAATGCGCTGCAGCGTATCGGCCGATTGCACGGCGCCGAGCACGGCGTGGGCGACTTCCGGCTTGGCGAGGAAGCCGGAGATGGCGCCGGCCAGGTCGGCGCATACCGTATCGTAGGACTTGTGACCATCGTCGGTTTCGATGCCGCCAGCCGGCACGAAGATGGCCTGCGAGGTGGTGCACATCTGGCCGGAATAGAGCGACAGGGTGAAGGCCAGGTTGCGCAGCATCGCCTGGTAGGCGTCGGTCGAGTCGATGACGATGTTGTTGACCCCGGCCAGCTCGGCATAGACGCGGGCCTGCCGGCAATGGTCGATGAGCCACTGGCCGAAGACGTTGCCGCCGGTGAAATCAACCGACTTGACCGCCGGGTGGGTGACCAGGGCTTGCGTCGTGGCGCGCTCGGCAGCGACACACAGCGTGACCAGGTTGGGATCGATGCCGTTTTCGGCCAACACGGCGCGGATGGTCTTGACCGTGATGGCGGCCGGCAGGATGGCGTTGCCGTGCGGCTTGACGATGACGGCGTTGCCGGTGGCCAGCGCTGCGAACAGGCCGGGATAGGTATTCCAGGTCGGGAAGGTGCCGCAGCCGACGACGACGCCGACGCCATGGCCGACCAGTTCAAAGTGTTTCTTCATCACCAGCGGCGGGTTCTTGCCCTGCGGCTTTTCCCAGATCGCTTCGCCGGGCACGAATTTCATTTCGCGGTAGGCGTAGGCGACGGCCTCCAGGCCACGCTCCTGGGCATGTGGGGCGCCGGCCTGGAAGGCCATCATCCAGCCCTGGCCGGTAGTCATCATCACGGCGTGGGCGAGTTCGAAGCTCTGCTGGTTAAGGCGCGACAAGATTTCCAGGCAGATGCCGGTGCGCCCGTCGGCGCCAGCCTTCTGCCAGCCGGTCATGGCCTGCTGGCCGGCGGCGATCAACGCGGCGTGATCGCAGACCGGATAGTGCACGTTCAGATCGATGCCGTAGGGCGACTGCTCGCCACCCAGCCAGCCGCTCTGGCCCGGCTGGTCGAGTTCGAGGTTTTTGCCGAGGCGGGCTGCGAAGGCCTGCTTGCCGTCTTCGGCAGCCGTTTCGCCGTAGCTCTTCGGGCTCGGCATCTCGTTATAGGCCGCCCAGTAGCAGCGGGTGTGGATGGCGTTGAGGGCGCCGTCGAGCGTGGCGCGGTGCTTTTCCAGTAGCGGATGGGTCATCGATATCTCCAGGGGCGATTGTTCTTGCGGCAGGTGCTCGTTGAATGGCACCGATTTGACTGAACGATACGAACTAAGTTTGTAAAAGTCAAATTAAAGTATCGTAAAAATGTTCTATAACGAATGTTACGAATAGCGGTAGTTGTTACGAAAAATAAAAAATATACAAAAAAAACAAGGTGATATGATTTTTTGCATGTGAATACTGGTTTGTTATTCTGAAATGAGGAAATTGTTTCTCATTGTTGTTTTGATGATGCGATACAAAATATGTTGACAGTTGTTATGGCAATGTATCACTATGCATTCCATGCCGTCCGGTCTGCCGGGGGCTTGCCAAACCAAGGAATGAACCCTTACCCAAGAGGAGATGAAATATGTCCAGCCATAAGGAACGTTTTGCCGACAAGATGGAATTCCCGCCGGAAATCCAGCAACCGAACATCTATCCGCTGTCCTGGAATGTGAAGACCAAGAAGTTGCAGGAAGTCTGGGAAGCCTCGCTGCGCGAGAACTGGGATCCGGAAAAGCTGCCCTGGGATACACTCGATGTAGACAGCTACACTTGGGAAGAGCGCGAATCCATTGCCTACTGGTGGAGCCTGCTCTCGGTATTTGATGCTTCCGCGCCGCCGGTCTTTGCCGAAGCGCTGATCAAGACCTATGAAGTGCACGAGGAAGATCCGGTGCGCAAGTGCTTCTTCTCGGTGACCCGCGACGAGCAGAACCACGAAATCATGTGCGGCTTGGCCATCACCAAGCTGCTCGGCCATCCGGACCCGATCACCTACGAGCCGAAGACCGAACTCGGCAAGCGCCTGCAGAAGAACGTCAAGTGGCTGTACTTCAATGGCGCCCGCTACTGGACCGGCTACAAGCAGGCGGTGCCCAAGTACGACCTGGCGGTGCTGTTCAGCTCCTTTTTGATGGGCGAAATCGCTGCCGCTACCATCTTCAAGCAGATGTTCGACAACTCCCGCGAAGCCGTCTTCAAGGAAGGCTTCAAGAACATCGGCCGCGATGAAGGCCGCCACATGGCGATCTGCATGGCCGTCATGGAGCGCGACTACCCGGGCCTCAAGGACGAAACCAAGGCCGTGGTTACCAAGCAGATCCGCGCCGGCTACCTGTTCCTCTCCGCCGTGCTGTTCGAGCCGCCGATGGAATTCTGGGACCTGCCGGAAGACTTCATCGCCAACCAGCGCGAAGGCGAGGAAGTGGCCCGCGGCGCCGGTTTCGGCATCCCCAGTTACGAGGCCAAGCTGGAAAACTGGAAGAACGCGATGATCAACCTGAAGGGCGTGCTCGACAAATACAACATCCCCTTCCCGGCGATTCCGGAAGTCGGCATCACCGGCCAGGAAGTTTCCGAGATCGACATGGCCGACATCATCCCGGTCTTCTAAAGTGAATTGAGCAGTCCCTTGCTCCGGCCGGCCTTCCGCAAGGGGGCCGGCCTTGCCGCAACAGAGAAATCAAAAAAGAAGGAAGAGACAAAATGGCGAAGATCATCATGCAGCCGTCCGGTAAGTCGGTGGATTGCGCCTACGGCGACACCGTGCTGATGGCCCTGGAAAAATCCGGTTACGCGCTGCCCAACAACTGCCGTGCCGGCGCCTGCGGCGAATGCAAGGTCAAGGTGACGAGCGGCCAGTTCGACCAGGGCATCGTGCTCGACATGGCCCTGTCTCAGGACGAGCGCCGCCAGGGCTACGGCCTGATGTGCATGGCCAAGCCGATTTCCGACGAGATCGTCATCGAGTGGGGCACCGAAGATGCCCGGCCGAAACTTTTTCCGCCGCGCGAGAACGCGCTGTTCGTGGTGGTCGACAAGCGCCAGATCGCCGCCCGCGTGGTTGAACTGCGTCTGCGTCCGGTCGGCCAGGCGATCCGCTACTGGCCGGGGCAGTACGTGACGATCGGCGATCCGCGCGCCAATATTCCGGCCCGCGCCTATTCCATTTCCAACGCACCGCGCCCGGATGGCGAACTGGTGCTGCAGGTGGCCCGGGCCGATAGTGGCGTGACCAGCAACTGGGTGCACGAACAGCTGCAGATCGGCGACAACATCAAGGTTTCCGGCGCCTACGGCACCTTCATCGGCGATCCGGCGGTTGATACCCCGGTGCTCTGCCTGGCCGCCGGCACCGGTCTGGCGCCGATCCTGGCGCTGGGCGAAGCCGCCTTGCGGCGCGGCTTCAAAAAGCCGGTGACGATGATTTTCTCGGCGCGCAGTCGCGAAGATATCTACGCCCAGGGCATGATGGCCTGGTGGCGGACCAAGCATCGCAATTTCGACTACAAGATCACGCTGACCCGCGAACAGGCCGAAGGCTATCTCGCCGGCCGCATCGATGTCGTGCTGCCCAAGCTCTTTCCCGACTTGTCGAAACACACGGTATTCATCGCCGGCAGCCCGGAATTCGTCGACACCTGCGTTGCCGCCGTCAAGGCACAGGGCGCCCGGCCCGAGACGATCTATACCGAAGGCTTCTTCGCCCAGCAACAGCCGGTGGTGGCCGACGCCGAGCATCTGTTGCCGGCCTGATGCCCGGTCGGACCTAATCGGCCGCTGGCGCCTCCGCCAGCCCCAGGTACTGGCGGGCGGCGCGAACCCAGAGGGCGGTCAGGGTTTCTTCGATTGCTGGTGCGCCAAGTTGCGGATTGCCCGCCCGTTTCTCGGTGTAGGCAGCGACGATGGCGGCCGGCGTCGCCCCGGCGAGGGTGTCGAAACTGCCGAACCCGGCGTCGATCAAGGTGATGGCCACGGCGCCATTGACGCCGCGCAGCGTCATCAGCGCCGCTTGTTGCGCCCACTGGCTCAATTGCTGGCGCTCGGTGCCGAGCAGCGCTTCCAGGTAGGCCTGGGCCCGGACCCGGGTGCCGAGCTGCAGGAACTCGCCGATCGAGTAGATGCCGGCCCCTTCCATCGCCTTGGCCTGCTCGCCAGTGATGCCGGCGAGCGCGGCAATCGGCAGTTCGGGCTGGAACATACCGGACGACCAGACGCCGGCCAGATCGTTGCGCGGTACCGGGACGATTTCCATGGCCAGGCGGGAAACCGCCGCCGCTTCGATATTGTCGCCCGGCTGAATGAACCGGTACTCGATGCTGCCGACCGGCGAAACCTGGACAAAGACGCTGGCATCGAGCTTCAATTGGCGGACGGCAAAGTTGGACATCGAATTGTGCATGCTCGCCATCCGTTGCTGCAGTTCATCGACCGATTGCTGCACGGCACTGGCGAAATCGTCCGGTGCCGACGGGCGCTGGACCAGCGTATCGATGCGGCTTTGCAGCGCCAGGTTGTCGCTGCGCAGTTTGGCCAGTTCGCGCTTCAGTTGATCGATGATGTTCAGCAGGTTCTTGCGTTCGTCGGCGCCGAGCGGCGACTCGTCGGCGCTGCCGATCGGGGTGAAGATGCCGTTGATGCCATCGACCTTGACGATACGCTCATTACCGATACGGCTGATCTTGCTCAGATCCAGGTTGCTGGCGAGCAGGCTGGTGTCCCGGGGGGCGGCAGCATCTTTTGCGACAGCCTGGCGCGGGGTCGAGCGGCGGGGATTCTTGCCTGAGGTGGCCATGGCGTACGCTTTCAGGGTTCAGTCGGCAAAGCCGGACGGAGGATCGCCGCATCCTGCGGCGCCAGGGTGAGCGAAACTTTGAAGCTGCTCGCCGCGCTGTAGCCAAAGAGGCTGACGGCCAGCGGGTTGACCAGCCGGCAGTCAAGGCGGACGCCAGCCGCGCCGGCTTGCTCTTTGGCGATTCGGGTGACGCTGGCGGCCATTTCGAAGTCGACTTTGATTTCGCCAAAGGTGTACCACAGCGGCGGCAGGGCAATGCCGCCCTGCGGTGTCTTGACATAGCTGCTGACGCGCGCCTGGGCGTCTTCGTCGAGCTGGCGCTGGGCCTGGGTGACGCCGTTCGCCACCTCGGCCAACAGGCTGCCAAGCGAAGCCTGTTGGCCGAGGGGCAGGGTCGAAGCGTAACCGGTCATGCTCAGAAGGTCAGCGTCGAACTGTTGGCGACCAGGCCCAGGCGGGCCGAGAGGACGACGTCCTTGGGGGCGGTGTCCGGAGCATCGCCAAGGAAATCGCGGCGTAGCGTGATGGCCAGTTGTCCGTCGGCATCGGTTTTTTCGACACCGCTCACGGCAAAGGTCCACGGCGCCCCCTCGGTCTCGATGGAGATGTTCTTGTCGGCAATCGGCGTGCCGTCCGGTCGGCGCAGTTCGAGCAGGGCCGACATGCTGCGGGCGACCAGTTTGCCGGAAACGATGCTGTCGTTGATGTCGCCCGAGACGATGTTCAGGCTGGGCCCGCGAACGACCTGCCGGGGTGCCGGGACGCCGATGTCGCGTTTCGGCTGCAACAGGGCGCTGGCCCGGACATGGCCGAAGGAGCGGTCGGAGCTGGTGTCCACGTCACTATTGGTGGTCGTCGAGCTGTAACCGTTGGACATCGCGCCAATACCGAAAATGATGCCGATACCGACATTGGCATACCCCGAGGAACTGGCATACGAAGAACTGTTCGCTTCGCTGCTGGTCACCAGTTCGCTGGCGTAGAACTGGCCCTGCAGGCGGACCGCCGTCCATTCGTAAAAAACCGGATCGATGAAGTTGATTAGCGGCAGCTTGCGGGTGAAGGTCCGCGACTCGTCGAGATTGCCTTCGTCGTCGTAGATGCTTTCCTGCACGGCAATGACGTCGACCTGCGTGGTCGCCAGGGCGGAGGTCAGGGCGGCGCCGGTCTTGTTGAGTTTGAGCTGCGTCTCGGCGACGGCTTTGCCGGTCGTTTCGACCAGCTTGCCGAAGCTCATGCCGGCCCGGTTCAGTTCATCGGAAACGTCGGCGTTGCCGGTCAGGCCGAGTAGGGTGGAGGCGGAACCGGCGGGGAAAGGCGTATTAGGCATGGATTTCTCCTTTGTCGTTTCAGATGACGAGATCGAAGCGCTTGCTGATCTGGCCGAGTTTCAGGGTGATGCTGCGCTTGACCGCCTGGGCGAAACCGAGGGTGATGTTGCGTTTCAGGGTCACCTTGACCTGTCCGTCGGCATTGGTCGTCGAGCCGGTAAAGGGCGCGGTGGTGACGAAGGAGGGCAGCAAGCCGCCGGCGTCGAGTTCCAGCACCTTGTTCGGATTGACCGCGCCACTGGCTTTGCGGACGTTGATCAGGACCTCGATATTGCGTTCGGTGACGACGTTGCCGACCTTGGTTTCGACGACGCTGCCCTGACTGACAAAAATCTGCGGGCCGATGGAAACGCTGGCCGGCACCGGGAATTTTCCGGTCCGACGGGGGGCGAGGACGGCATCGAGCTGGACGACGCCGTTCGACCACTGGGCTTCGCGATGACTGCTCGCCATCATCGAGCGATAGTCTTCGCTGGTGGACATGTAGCCGACACCGATAAAGCCGAAAAACAGGCCGACCGAACCCATGCTGGTGGACGACCGGTCGATGCTGTAACTGACGCCGGTTTCGTCGTCCATGGCGCCGACCGAGAGATCCATCGAGAGCGCGACGTGCTTCCATTCGTGCACCGTCGGCGTGACGAAATTGAGCACCGACAACTCGTTGGTGATCAACTCGGTGTCGTCGGCAACCGGGATGCCGTCATCGTTGAGGTGCTCGATGACTTCGGTGACCACGGTGATCTTGGTGTCCGACAACTGGCGCACCGTGTCGATCACCCCGTTGTCGAGGGCGGCCTGCGAATCGGCGACGCCGAGGCCGATCGACGACAGGATGTTGCCAAAGGTTGGCGCCAGGGTTTCCAGTTGCCCGGAAACGTCGGCCCCCAGCCCCTGCAGGCTGCTGCCCGAAGCGCCGCCGACCAGAGAGCGCCGGCTGCCGCCCGCCGTGACGATGCCGCCGGCGCGAGCGCCGGGGCGGGGGGAGTTGGTGCGCGCCTTGGTTCCGGTTTTTGTCTCATTTGCCATATTGACCTCCGTAGGAGTGATGTGGTGCTACAGACGCGGCGTCACCGGGATTTCAGTGCGCCGTGGTATCGACGGCCCAGACCAGCGCATAGCGCTGCGGACCGTCCATTACGTTGGAACCGCTGACGCGCAGCAGGTAGCGGCCTTTCGCCAGAAGCGGCAGATCGATGCAGGCCAGCGGATTGCAATGTTCAGGCGACTCGCCGGGCACGCCGCCCGTGGCGATGAGTCGACCATCCGGCCCGTGCAGGCTGAGCGCGAGGTCGTTGATCAGGCGTTCGCCGGCCGGGTCGTACCAGCAGAGCACCGCCCGCAGGCGGCAGTTGCCGGCCAGGCGCAGCACGGAAGCGCGCTGCTGACCGGTCTCGAGGCGCTGGCTGGCAGCGTCGCGTACCGTGACCTGCCAGCCCGGCGTTGCGGCGAAGGCAGGGGGCAGGGCGCGGCCGATATCGAGCCGGCCAAAACCGCACTCGGCGGGCAGGGCGTTACCCGTGCCGCGTCCGCGCACCGGCTGGGCAGCCAACAGCAGCAAGGCTTTCAGGGCGGCGCCGGAAAGCACGCGCCGCTCTCGGCGCCAGGCCTGGCGGATCAGGGCCAGGGCGCCGGTGACCAGCGGTGCCGCCGTCGAGGTGCCGCCGTCGTACATGTAGAAGGGCATCGGGTCGGCCAGGCCCCAACCCTTGTAGGGGGTGCTGCGCGAGCGGGCGGCGACGAGATTGGTGCCCGGGGCGCAGAGGTCGGGCTTCAGTCGGCCGTCGCGGGTCGGCCCGCAGGAGCTGAAGGGGGCGATCCGGTCGGCTTCGCCGGATACCGGATCGTTGCGGTCGGCCACTACCGGCCAGCGTTTGGCGCCAGCATCGAGCTGGCCCCAGGTCGCCCGGCTGCCGCAACCGCTGAGCGGCCCTTCGGTGGCGCCGACGGCAATGGCATTCTTGGCGGAGGCCGGCGAATACAGGGAGCCGGCATCGATGTGGCGGTTGCCGTCGCGGTCGACACCGTCGTTGCCGGCGGCGCAAACGATGACCGCCGCCGGGTCTTCGTTGAGATAAAGGTCGGTTTCGAAACTGTCGTCGGTATAGGCGCCCTGGGCCGCATCGCCCCAACTGATGTTATGCAGCTTGGCGCCATACGAGGCGGCCTGGCGATACAGGTCGCGCAGGTCGATCGGTCGTCCGGCCAGGTAGTAACCGGATGGCAGGCTTCCGGCATGCGCGGCGGTGACCTCGATCTTTTGTTCCAGGGCGAGAAAGACCAGCTCGCTGGCCGGGGCCAGGCCGCTGTGTTCACCGTGGCTGACGGCGCCCGAGCCGGCCGCCAGACCGGCAACGTGGGTGCCATGCCCACTGGCCCGGTCGGCGGCATCGTCGCCCCGGGTGGCGGCGAAGGTGGCCCAGCTCGGATTGGTCGGCAGCGCCAGCAAGGCCCGCAACCGTCCGGAAAAGTCGGGATGCATGCCAGCACTCGGGTCGCCGCTATCGAGCCCGGTATCGGCAATGGCGATGACTTCACCGGCGCCGTCGAGTCCCCAGGCGGCCGGCAGGCCGGCCGGCAAGCCCAGGCTGAGGCGCAGGGCGGCGACCGAAAGCAGGCTGGGCAGGCGCACCCGGTCGGCCAATTTGACGCCGGCGATGGCCTGCAGATCGCCGATGTCGCCGGCGTAGCTGACGCGCAGTTTGCAGTTGGCCGATTGCCGGACGCGCGCCCCGAGTTTTGCCAGATGGCGCATGACCGGGGGTAAGGCCCGGCGGTCGAAACAGATGAGGTCGAACATGTCGCCGGGCAGGGGACTCTGCGGAATCGGCTGACCCGCCTTACCGAAGCGCTGACACATAGCGTCGTCGTAGTCGCGGCCGGCGAGCACAAAGCCGAGGTCGGCCAATTGGCCTGGCGTCTGGCGGTAGCTGGTCGGTAGGTCAACACAGACGCCGGCCGGCGGGCAGTAGAAGCGGATGCGCAGCCCGGCCCGGCGCAAGGCGGTACGCCAGGCCGGCTGGACGGGCCCGGCAAAACTGAGAATGGCGCGTGGAGTCTGGCCGCTCGGCCATGTCCCGCTACGCAGCGCCAGCGGGTTGCCATGTACCCAGACTATTTGCTCCTTGGCGGTGTTCTTGGGGGCCACGCTGGTCTCCGGTGAGTGCTGCCTTTGGCCGCTGCCGGAAAGATCGTAGACGGCGGGGGCAGGCCGATGTCAATCGGGATGTCTGGGAGTGTCGCACTCTCTGGAAATGCTGATGCGATATGACGTTAAAGCTAGTTCATGCATTTGGGCTTGTCAAAACAATATCGTGACGGCCGAGCAGGGATGCCCCTGGCTTGTTTCTGGCGGGGCAGCTAGACGCCTGAAGGAAATCATGCCTTGATGAATCGATACAAAAATTTGTGCGAGTTTGAAATTTTGTATCGTTTTTCTTGACAGAAGTGATTCCATATTTCAGAATCGATTCCACGAAATGGCGGCAGCTTCGTCACAGCGATGGCTGATAACAACAGGAGGCGACATGCAACTAAGAGCGACGGCCGGGGGCCGGGATTGGCCCAAGAGCGGGGATGGCATCTGATGCTGGCCCAGTTCCTGCAATTTCTCTTTTCCGGGATCACCGTTGGCGCCACTTACGCGCTGGCGGCGCTCGGTTTCACGCTGATCTACAACGCCAGCAACGTGATCAACTTCGCCCAGGGTGAATTCATCATGTTGGGCGGCATGCTGGCGGTGTTCTTCACGCAGGCCGGGTTGCCGCTGCCGTTGGCGCTGCTGCTCGCCATCCTGGTGCCGGCCGTGGTTGGCGTGCTGCTCGAGAAGTTGGCCATCGAGCCGGTCAAGGGCGCCGAGACGGTGACCCTGATCATCATTACCATCGGCGCCTCGCTGGTCATCCGCGGCCTGACGGCGGTCATTTTCGGCAAGGGCACGCATAGCCTGCCGGCCTTCTCCGGCGATGCGCCGATCGAGATTTTGGGCGCCACCCTGCTGCCGCAGAGCCTGTGGGTGCTGGGCGTGACCGCCGTGGTGGTGGTGGCGCTCTGGTACTTCTTCAACCGCACCTTGCAGGGCAAGGCCATGCTGGCGACGTCCTACAACCGGCTGGCCGCCGAGCTGGTCGGCATCAATACCGGCTGGGTGCTGTTCATGAGTTTCGCCATGTCGGCGGCGCTCGGCGCGCTGGGCGGTATCCTGATCACGCCGATCACGCTGACCTCCTACGATGCCGGCATCATGCTCGGCCTCAAGGGCTTTGTCGCGGCGGTGGTCGGCGGCCTGGGCAACGGTCTCGGTGCCGTGCTCGGCGGCCTGCTGGTCGGTATCCTGGAAGCCATGGGGGCCGGCTATATCTCGTCGGCCTACAAGGATGCGATGCCCTTCGTGCTCATTCTGCTGATTCTCTTTTTCATGCCGCGCGGCCTGTTCGGCGGCAAATCGACGGACCGGGTGTAAGCATGAAAAAGAACGTTTTCTTCGGTCTCTACCTGATCATCGGCCTGTTGCTGGTGCTGCCTTTTGTGCTGCCCAACAGCTTCTACCTCGATCTCGTCATCCGCATGGCGATCAATGCCGTGATCGTCCTCGGCCTCAATCTGTTGATCGGTTTTGCCGGGCAGATCAGTCTCGGGCATGCCGGTTTTCTCGGCATCGGCGCCTATGCCTCGGCCGTCCTGCCCACCCATTTCGGTTGGCATCCGCTACTCGCCATGGGCGCCGGGGCGGCTGTCACCGGCCTGCTGGCGGCGCTGGTGGCGCGGCCGATCTTCAAGCTGAAAGGCCACTACCTGGCGATGGCGACCCTCGGTCTGGGCATCATCATCAACATCGCGCTGCGCAACGAGGCGCAATGGACCGGCGGTCCGGACGGCATGCCAGTGCCGGCGATGGGCCTGTTCGGCTTCGAACTGTCCAGCGACAAGCACTGGTACTGGGCGGTGGCGCTGCTGCTCTCGGTCAGCGTCTGGGCATCGCTGAACCTGATCGATTCGCCCTTCGGCCGGGCGCTGCGCGCCTTGCACGGTTCGGAAGTGGCGGCCCAGGTGGTCGGTGTCGATGTGGTGCGCTACAAGGTGGCGATTTTCGTGCTGTCGGCCGTTTTCGCCAGCCTGATGGGCAGCGTCACGGCGCATTACGGCGGCTTCGTGACGCCCAACCTGGCCGACTTTTTTCATTCCATCGAACTGGTCACCATGGTGGTGATCGGCGGCATGGCCTCGGTGTACGGTTCGGTAATCGGCGCCGTGCTGCTCACCGCCATGCCGCAGGCGCTGGCTACCTTCGAAGGCTGGGAAACCGTGGCCTTCGGTTCCATTCTGATGCTCAGCATGATATTCATGCCAAAGGGACTGGTGCCGACCCTGGCCGCCAAGTTCGGGAAGGGGGAATGAGATGAAACAACCCCCACGCTCATTTCATTCGCTGCCCCCCGAGGGGGCGCATGCCTCCCTCGGGGCGGCCCTTCAGGAGGCATGATGGCCTTACTCGATGTCTCCCAGCTTTCCATCCACTTCGGCGGCGTCAAGGCGGTGCAGAACGTCAGTTTTTCCATCGATGCCGGCATTGTCTATTCGGTGATCGGCCCCAATGGTGCCGGCAAGACGACGTTGTTCAACCTGATTACCGGTGTCTATACGCCGACCTCCGGCGAAATCCGCCTCGACGACGAATCGATCGGCGGCAAGTCGCCGAACCAGCTGGCGACGCGCGGCGTGGCGCGCACTTTTCAGAACCTGCAGATCTGCATGAACATGAGTGCCCGCGAGAACGTCATGGTCGGCGCCCATCTGCGCCTGGATCGAAATCTGATCAAAGCCGCATTGCGCTTCCCCGGACTCAAGCGGCGCGATGCCGAAATGTGCGAGGAGGCGGCCGAACTGATGCGCTTTGTCGGCCTGGAAAAATACATCGAGGCACGCGCCGACAGCATGCCCTACGGCGCCCTGAAACGCCTGGAAATCGCCCGGGCGCTGGCCATGAAGCCGCGCCTCTTGTTTCTCGACGAACCGGCGGCCGGCCTCAACCCCAGGGAAACCATCGAGGTCGATCATCTGGTGCGCAAGGTCGCCGATGCCGGCATCACCGTGGTACTGGTCGAGCATGACATGAAAATGGTGATGAATCTCTCGGATCGCATCCTGGTGCTCGACTATGGCAAGAAACTGGCGGAAGGCACGGGCGAAGAAGTCCGCAAAAACCCGGACGTGATTGCCGCCTACCTCGGCGCCCACGCCTGAGCCGGAAGGAAAGAACATGGAAGCACTGCGCATCATCAGCGAAGAACACCGCAACCTGTGGCGCATCGCCGCCACCATGGATCTCGTGGCCGACGAGGCGGAGGCGGGCAGCCGGGTCGATCCGGCCTTTTTCAATGCCATCTTCGATTACATCGAGGAATTCATGGATGGCTGCCACCACGCCAAGGAAGATGAATACCTTTTCCCGTTGCTGCGTCGGCGCAGTGCCGAGGCAGCGCTGATCCTCGACCGGCTGCAGGCCGAGCACCGGAACGGTCCGGAAAACCTCAGGGCGTTGCGCACCAAGCTGGCCGCCACGGCCGGCGCCGGTAATGCCGATTTCGTCGCGGCGCTACGCAGCTACACGCACGGCCTGCGCGGCCATATCCGCAGCGAGGAAAAGGACGCCATGCCACGGGCCAAAGAAGTCCTCAACGCCGAGGACTGGTCGGACATCGACCGCGCCTTTCTCGACAACGACGACCCGCTGTTCGGCGAAAAGGCCAAGGCCGAGTTTCGCGAACTGTTCCACCGCATCGCCAGCCTGGCGCCCGATTCCATTGGCCTCGGCGCCCGCAGTGCCGGCGAGTTGCAGCCGGGCGCCGCGCCCGGCGCCGGCGACGTGCTGCTCTCGGTTTCCGGTATGGAAAGCTGCTATGGGCGGATCAAGGCGCTGAAGGGCATCGATCTCGAAGTGCGCCAGGGCGAACTGGTCGCCCTGGTCGGTGCCAACGGCGCCGGCAAGACAACTTTCCTGCGCACCTTGTCCGGCGTCCAGCCGATGAGCGCCGGCCGCATTCGTTTCGACGGCGAGGACATCTCCCATCTGCGCGCCGACCTGCGCATGCGTCGCGGCATCTGCCAGAGCCCGGAAGGCCGGCAGGTCTTCGGGCCGCTGTCGATCGAGGACAATCTGCGGCTCGGCGCCTATACCCAGCCGAAAGCCCAGGTTGCCGGCGACCTCGACAAGGTTTTCGCGATGTTCCCGATCCTCAAGGAAAAGCGGGCCTTGCCGGCCGGCACCTTGTCCGGCGGCCAGCAGCAGATGCTGGCCATCGGCCGGGCGCTGATGGGGCGGCCGAAAATGCTGCTGCTCGACGAACCCTCGATGGGCCTCGCGCCACTGCTCGTCGAAGAAGTCTTCAATGTCGTCAAGACCCTGAAGGCCCAGGGCATGACCATTTTCCTCGTCGAGCAGAACGCCTTCGCTGCGCTGGCCATCGCCGATCGCGGCTACGTGCTGGAAACCGGCAATATCACGCTGACCGGCAGCGGCCAGGAACTGATCGACAACGAACAGGTGCGGGCGGCCTATCTCGGGATGTAAGGCCGCTCGTCGGCCGATGACCAGACGCCGCCCGGCGTCTGGTCGCGGCGTCCGGCCGGTAACCCTCCCGGTCGTTTGCCGCTTATCCGTTCGCCATTGACAGGCGTCATGCTCTGTAATAAAACCATGGCCCAGACAGGGTTTATAAGCATGAAATAAATAGCCGATCCACCCCGCGTCCGCCCGTCGCCGGGCCTTGTCCGGCGGCTGGCCGGGGACGGCAAGGACAGCCGCCAATCGAGAACGACAAAACTTTTCAGGAGAATTACCACCATGTTTGCCGCCCTCTCCCGTTTGACTCGTTCGGCTGCACCCAAAGCGACACCGCCGGCCAATAGCCTGCTGCTCACCCAGGTGGTCGATACGGTCGGTGGAGGCATCGGCCAGGCCAGGGATTTTGAAAAGCTGTTGTTGCCGGCGATTGATTCGGCGATCGATTATTTTGCCGGGCAAATCGATGCCATTCCCGGGCCGCTCGATATCTCGCATCGGGGCTTTGCCCAGAATGCCGCCTCCGTGGCGCTTTTCCCGGAAACCGGTGAAATCATCCGGGCGCTTGGCCGCAGTCTTGAAGTCAAGGATTCACTGCCGCGTCTAGCCAGCCACAACGGCGACCAGGTGCATGCCTTGCTCGGCGTCCGCCGCCGGGCATCGGGCGCCGCCAACGGCGAGGGTTTCGCCGACCATACCATCCGCAGTCTGGCGCCCAGCCTGGCGGACGCTCGCGACTATCTCGCCTGCGCCGCCTTCAAACGCATCCTCAACGATTTCACCGAACACGTGAATAAGCTCCGGCGGCGCGACCATCTGCTCAAGGTGGAATGGAATATCCAGAACGAGGTGTCGGACAAGGCCGGTGCGGCCGACAACCGGGAATACATTTCGGCCAGCGAGTTGACCCCGGACAAGCTGCTCCAGGGATTGATCGGCTGGCTTGCTACGCCGGAAAAATACCTGCGCCTGGAAGCGAGCGGCGTTTTCCTGCCGGCCGGCGCGGCCCCCCGCGAAGCGCACGAACTGCCGCTCCTGCATTGCAGCGATCGGCGGCAGTGGCTGGTTTGCCTGGTCCATTTTCCGGTGGCCGAAGGTTTGCGGGCGCTCGAAGAGGAAACCCACCACCACCGCCACATCTTCATCTAGGCCGGCGCGCCATGCGGCCGGATCAACGGGTAGAATCCGGGCCTTCCTGAGGTTCGAGTCTGCCGCATGTCGTCCCCGCTTCCGCCGAAATACCTTGCCGCTTATCCGGCCGCCCTGGTGGCACCGATCCAGCGCCTGCTCGAGGAAAACCGGCTGGCCGGCGTCCTCCTCCAGAAATACCCGCAGGGGCACGCCGTGCGCACCGACAAGGCGCTCTACGACTATGTCCAGGACATCAAGAACGAGTATCTGCGTAATGCCGGGCAGATCAGCAAGGTGGCCTTCGACAGCAAGCTGCATGTAATCCGCAACGCGCTCGGCACCCACACCAGCATTTCGCGGGTGCAGGGCAGCAAGCTCAAGAGCAAGCGTGAAATCCATGTCGCCGCGCTGTTCCGGGAAACGCCGCCGGAATTCCTGCGCATGATCGTCGTCCATGAACTGGCCCACAGCAAGGAACGCAGTCACGACAAGGCCTTCTACCAGCTCTGTCAATACATGGAGCCCGACTATTTCCAGCTGGAATTCGACCTGCGGGCCTATCTCTGCCTGCTCGATGCGGGGGGGCAGGGGTTGTGGCCGGCGGTTGCCTAGGGAACGCTGATCTATTCCTTACCAGGTGGAGCGGCTTCAGCCGCGAATGGTGATCTGCTCGCGGCTCTTTCGCGGCTGAAGCCGCTCCTTGGGACGGAGAGGATTGATGATCCAGGGAAGCACCGGCCGCGTCGGGGCACTCAGCTAGCGGCGCATTGCACCAGCCGCCCGGCAAAGGCGGGTGGCCACTGTTTTGTCATGCCGCCGACTCCGGCGAATGAATGTGTCCAGCGTTTCTCTAGCGGCCGAGTTCGGGATTCTCGGCGGGGTGGCTTTCCCGCTTCAGCGAAAGGGTGCCGCTCGTTGCCTTGACCTGGGGTTGGCCGAGGCGCTTGCGGGCCGGTCGCTGCAGCCAGCCGAGCAGTTCGCCAAACTGGCTTTCCGAGCCGAAGGCGATCTGCAACAGGTACTGCACCGACTTCGGCATTTCCCGGCCGCCTTCGTAGCGGGAGCCGCCCGGTTGCGTCACCGATATCCGTGACCAGAACTCGGTCTGCGTCATGCCCAGTTGTTTTCTCAGAGTTCGGGCCTGCTCGCCGGTTTTAAAAACAAGTTTCGGCTTTCTGATCCTCATTGCTACCTCTAGTTTGCTTGAAGCGATCTGTACCTTCGTCGGGCGCTGGCGCCGACGCAGGGTCCCTGGCTTTGTTTCAATAATATTAATAATTTGATACCAATACAAACAATGGTATCAAATTAATCATTTATTCAAATGGGTTTTTTCGCTTGCACAAGCCACCAGGCGACTGGTTTCGAGGTGCGGGGTATCTCTGGCGCCGGCCGTCGGCGCCCCACCGGCGGGCCGGACAGCGCCGCCGGTCGTCCTACAAGGCCTTGACCTTGACCGCCCGGCCCTTGACCTTGCCGGCCGAGAGTTTGCGTACCGCATCGCGGGCGATGTCGCGGCGCACGGCGACATAGGTGTTCTGCTCGGTGACGGTGATTTTGCCGACCTGTTCGCGGCTGAAGCCGGCTTCGCCGGTGAGGGCGCCGAGGACATCGCCGGGACGGATTTTTTCCTTGCGCCCGCCAAGAATGAGCAGGGTGGACATCGGCGGTACCAGCGGCGCATCGTCGGCGTCGTTGAGGCTGGCCAGGTCTTCGAGTTCGAGCGGGCAGTTGATGGCCTGGGCGATCGCCGTGATGCGTCGGCGGTCGCCGGCACTGCACAGGCTGAGTGCCCAGCCTTCGCGGTCGGCGCGGCCGGTACGGCCGATGCGGTGGATGTGGATTTCCGGATCGGGCGTCACGTCGACATTGATCACCGCTTCCAGGTCGGCGATATCGAGGCCGCGCGCCGCGACATCGGTGGCGACGAGCACCGAGACGCTGCGGTTGGCGAACTGGATCAGCACCTGGTCGCGTTCGCGCTGTTCCAGGTCGCCGTTCAGGGTCAGGGCCGAGATGCCGGCGTGACGCAGGACGTTGAGCAGATCGCGGCATTGCTGCTTGGTATTGCAGAAAGCCAGCGTGCTGACCGGGCGGTAGTGCTTGAGCAGCTTGGCCACCGCCTCCAGCCGGTCGTCCTTGCCGACTTCGTAGAAGCGCTGGCGAATCTTGGTTTCGGCGTGCTGTTCGAGCAGTTTGACTTCCTGCGGCTGGCGCAGGAATTGTTTCGCCAACTGGGCGATGCCTTCCGGATAGGTCGCCGAAAAGAGCAGGGTCTGACGTTGTGGCGGGCAGCGCTTGGCGACGTAGGCGATGTCGTCGTGGAAGCCCATGTCGAGCATGCGGTCGGCTTCGTCGAGGACCAGGGTGCTGAGGTCGTCGAGCTTGAGGTTGCCGCGTTCCATGTGGTCCATGATGCGGCCGGGCGTACCGACCACGATATGGACGCCGTTGGCCATGCTGGTCGCCTGGTTGCGCAGGGCCGAACCGCCGCACAGCGGCAGGACCTTGATGTTGTCTTCGAAGCGGGCCAGGCGGCGGATTTCCTGGGTGACCTGGTCGGCCAACTCGCGGGTCGGGCAGAGCACCATGGCCTGCACGGCGAAATTCTTCGCATTGAGCTTGGCCAGCAGCGGCAGCGCGAAGGCGGCGGTCTTGCCGCTGCCGGTCTTGGCCTGGGCGATCAGATCGTGGCCGGCCAGGGCGAGCGGCAGGCTGGCCGCCTGGATCGGCGTCATGGTCAGGTAGTCGAGACGCTGCAGGGTATCCAGCATCGGCGCCGAGAGCGGCAATGTGGTGAAGGGCTGGCCGGCGGCGGACGGCGATTGCGGGGTGGTTTCAGTCATCGCGCCGTTCAATCCTTGCGCTTGCGGGCCGGCATCGGCTTGCGCTGGCGTTGGCCGGGGCGTTGCTTCTCGGGTTCCGGTTTCGGCTTGGGGACCAGCAGGTTCTTGGCGGTGGTCGCGGCGGCCGCCCGGTGGGCGGTGATGGCGGCATTGACGTCGGCTTCGGCGACGCTGACGACGGGGTGCTGCCCCTTCGGCGTGTATTCCGACAGGCGGTCCTTGATCAGGAACAGGCGTTCGGCGGTTTCCGCCTTCTTCGGCAGGCGGGTGACGATGGTTTCGGCATCCGGCGTCAGCGCGTAGCCGCCGTCGGCCGCGATGAGCAGACCGAATTCGGCCAGCCGGGCAAAGGCTTCGCACAGTTTCGGCGCGGCCGGCACATTGCCCTGGGCGAGATCGAGGGCGGCGACGATTTCCTGTAATTCGGCCGGTTTTCTTTTGGCGGCGAGCAGGGTGGCCAGTAACAGGAGGACGTCGACATCGTGGATCGTTTGCATGGGAATACCTTTGTAGAGCTGCGGAAGGAGTGCCAAATGCCCGGTAAGTGCAGAGAAAAAGTACCGGTCTGAAAGCACTTGGCTTCCGGCAAAGGGAAGAGTGTACCTGTTTGTGGGGCAAAACCACGACTGCTTTACGCTGGCGGGCCTTTCGAGCATCGCTGCTATTGGCGTGATCGCCGGCCGCCAGGGCCGCGGCAGGCGATCGGTCGTGGCCGGGGCGGAGTGGCGGCGTCCGCTGGCCGGGGGGCGGCGCAAGGCCATCCCGCTTCGGCAAATCGGGTTCAGGCGGTGCCCAGCAGCCCGATTACCGCCGTCTTGTTAAAAAACTCGGGGTAATCCCGGCCGTTGTTGCAGATTTCGCCGAGGGCGAGGACCCCGATCATCGGCTCGTCACCCTGGACGGCTGCCAGTTCTTCCGCAAAGCGTTCGGCGAGAAAGTGCACCCGGGAAATGCAGTCGATGAACAGCCGGATCTTGCCGCTCTTGCCGCCGCACTCGGCCTCGCGCGCCGCCTGGCCGGCAGCGGCGATCAGTGCGGCCGGTTCGCCGTGCAGGAGATGGATAAAGGAGCCGGCCGGCAGTTCACCGATACAGGTCAGATTGCCATCGTCGCTGACCGTTACCGGATCGCGGGCGACGACCTCGCTGCCCAGCTTGAAAATCCCGAAAGGGTAGGCCTTGGCGGTAGCGGAAAAATTCTCCTGGTCGGGACTGACCCCGGCATGGGCGGCGATTTTCTCCCGGTAAACATCGATTGCCGGCCGGTAGTTGAGGCTGTGGATGGTGTTTTGCTTGGCCGCGGTTACCTTCATCGATTCCGAAACGATCGACCAGCCATGGGCCATGCCCAGGCTGCTCTCGATGTCGAGATGGATGACCTGCGCCGTATCCTGGAGCAGGCCGCTATTGCTGATGACGCTCGGTTTGCGGGGCGGCGATAGGGAGCCGGTGCCGCCGCCGATCTGGTTTACGCCCAGACCCGGTTGCTCGAACAGGGCGCTGATCAGGTCGCCGATCCGGCCGGCAAGGGCGTCGACAAAGACCAGCAGGGTACCCTGGCCGTTGCCCAGGTCGGCCAGTGCGGCGACGGCCTGCTCGACACCCTGCGTCGGATCGCTGAGTTCGCCGACGTGCCGGACGTCGGGGCGCGCCGGCAGGCCAACGACAATGCTGCCGCGCTCGAAGTGCGCGCTGCCGAAAATGATTCCGGGAAAAATGCCGCCACATACCGGCTTGCCCAGCCGGTGCAGAATGGGGTCGAGGTGGGCGGCGCAAAAATCATTGGCGTCGCAGGTCAGGACCAGCAGTCCGTGCACTTCGGGCAATGCTTCAAGCGAGAACAGGGCTTGTTCCAAGGCCGACAGTGATCCCGTGGCTTCAAACCTGGTGTGCATGGCGCGCTCTCCGTTGAGGTTGGATCCATCGCCGAATTCCCCGTCTACCGAAGGTATGACGGGGTTGTCGGGAGGGATACGTTTCTTGTCTTTATCGGTGAATCTTACTATTGCTGAAACCGATTGAAGCATAGTTAAAGACGAGCGTCTGCGAAAAATTGTTACAACTGTTCGCTCCCCAGCTAGCCGCCCTTGCCCCCGGGTGACGCCAGCCGGAGAGCTGCGGCATGCTGGCCCGGCCGGCGGCAATACTTGCAACTATTGATCGGCGGCAAGTTCCAACGTCCAGTGAGGGGGGCGTTGGTTCATCCGCAGCGGTCGCAACCTTCACCGACTTTCCGTTGCAGGAGGCGCCATGACCTACGAGAAAACGTTGCTCCCGGAAACGCTGATCTCCAGCGACGAAATTGGCCAGCGCAAGGCCTTTCTTGAATTTGCCGACGAGGACGTGGCCCGTCTCGAGAGCGTCAATGAAGTCGCCATCCGCTATGCCGATGCGGTGATCGAGGATTTCTACCGCCATCTGCTGTCGTTCGAGGAGACGCGGGCCTTTTTCAGCGACCCCGACGTCCTGGTCCACGTCCAGCGCATGCAGAAGGCGTATTTCACGCGGCTCACCCAGGGCAACTACGATGCGGAGTATGTCGCCAACCGCGTCCGGATCGGCGTGGTGCACGAACGTATCGGTCTGCCGGTCAAATCCTATTTCGGCATGTACTGCTTCTATCTGCGTTCGGTGATGCAGCGCCTGCAGGAGGAGTACAAGGACAGGCCGGAGCGGGCGTTCAGCGTCTTCGCTTCCCTGATGAAACTGACCTTCTTCGACATGGGGCTGGCTACCGACACCTATATCGAAGCCCGCGAACGCACCATCCAGAGCCAGCAGGAAGCGATCCGCGAGTTGTCGACGCCGGTTCTGCTGCTCCGCCCGGGGCTGCTGCTGTTGCCGATCATCGGCCTGATCGATACCTTGCGCGCCCGGCAACTGACCGAGCAACTGCTGCGGGCGGTGCGCGCCAATCGGGCGAAGGTCGTCGTCATCGACGTCACCGGCGTGCCCTCGGTCGATACCAAGGTCGCCAACCACCTGGTGCAGGCGGTCGAGGCGGCGCGCCTGATGGGGGCGCTGTCGATCGTTACCGGCATTGCCCCCGACATCGCCCAGACCATGGTCCGGCTCGGCATCGACCTGATGCGCATCACCACCGTCGGCGATCTGCAGAGCGGCATCGAGGAAGCCGAGCGCCTGCTCGGCTACACCGTGCGCCGGACCGGCGACGGTGCGCCGCCCCTGGCCGGGGTACAGCCATGAACCGCGTCCGGGCACCGGTCCTCAAGCTGGGCGAGACGCTGATCGCCTCGGTCCAGGAGGCGCTGATGGACGCCGACCTGGTCGGTCTGCGCGACGAACTGGTGGCCGACGTCAAGCGTTACCGGGCGACCGGCGTCGTCATCGACGTCACCGTCCTCGATGTGCTCGACTCCTTTGCCGCGCGGACCATCCGCAATATCGCCCAGATGACCCGCCTGATCGGGGCGCGCACGGTGATCGTCGGCATTCAGCCGGATGTCGCCTTTGCCATGGTGCAACTCGGCCTGACCCTGGAGGGGACGGAGACGGCGCTCGATCTGGAGGATGGCCTGGCCCTGCTCGATATCCAGTTGGGACGTGAGCGCCGTGTCTGATGAATTGTCCGTTCCCGTGCGCAGCGAGGCCGATCTGGTGACGGCTCGTCAGCGCGGCCGGGAAATCGCCTCGGCGCTGCATTTTTCGTCGAGTGAACAGACCCTGATCGCGACGGCGATATCGGAAGTGACGCGCAATATCCTGAGCTATGCCGGGAGCGGCGAACTCAAGCTGAGCCTGGTCCAGCAGGGGAGAAAAATGGGGGTGTCGATCACCGCCCGCGACAATGGCCCAGGCATTGCCGATCTGTTCTCGGCGATGCAGGACGGCTACAGCACATCCGGCAGCCTGGGGCTCGGGCTGCCCGGTTCGAAGCGCCTGATGGACGAGTTCGGGATCGTTTCCGAAGTCGGCAAGGGCACGACGGTGACGATGACCAAATGGAAACTTTAATTTCCCTGCCTTCCTGTGAATACGCCATCGCCGGGCGCCCGCTTGCCGGCGAACGAAAGTCGGGCGATGCCGCGCTGGTGCTAAGCGTCGGGCATCGCCTGCTGGTCGCCGTGGTCGACGGCCTGGGCCATGGCGACGAGGCGGCGATGGCGGCCGAGCTAGCCCTCGCTACCTTGCGCCAGCATGCCGACGAGCCGCTGACGACGCTCTTCAAGCAGTGTCACGAGCGCCTGCAGACCACCCGCGGCGTGGCCGCGGTGATGGCCATCCTCGATACCCTGGAGTCGACGCTGGTCTGGGCCGGCGTCGGCAATGTCGAAGCCGTCCTCGTCGCGGCCAAGCCGGGGGCGCGCCGCGCCAAGCAGTGGCTGACCAATCGCGGCGGTGTTGTCGGTTACCGCTTGCCGGTGGTCGAGGCGAGGGCGGTGCCGATCCTGGTCGGTGATTTGCTGATTATCGCCACCGACGGTATCGACGAAGGTTTCGTCGCCGAGGAACTGCAGCCGGATACCCCCGAAAACATGGCGCGCTCCATCCTCGAGCAGCACGGCAAGGCGGCGGACGATGCCCTGGTCCTGGTCTTGCGCTGGCTGGGCGGGACCGCCGGAGTCGTCTTGAGCGATCCCTTATGAACATCGGGCACCATGATTTCGCCCAGGATTATGAGCTGGCCTTCATCAATTACCTGAATGGCGGCGATCAGGAGACCGCCCTGCAGCGGGCCTACGAACTGGGACGGCGGGCGATTGCCGGCGAGCAGACCATACTCGGCCTGATCGCCATCCACTATCGCTTGGTCCAGGACCTGAAGTCCCGGCTCCGGGCGCCGCAGTCGTGGCGCGAGATCATCGCGCGCAGCGAGGCCTTTCTCACCCAGGCTCTGGCCCTGTTCGAGATGACGCACCGGCAGACGCTGGAGATGAACCAGTCGTTGCGCGATAGCGAGCGCCGCAAGGCGGCCATCGTCGGCAGCGCTTTCGACAGCATCGTGACCTGCGATGTCAATGGCCGGATCATCGATTTCAATCCCGCCGCCGAGCAGATGTTCGGCCACACCCGGGGGCAGGCGGCGGGTTGCCAGCTAGCCGAACTGATCCTGCCGGCCAGCCGGCGGGCCGCCTTTCGCCAGACCCTGGAATCCTGCCGCGAGCGCGCCGAGGGCGTCATCGGGCGGCGCGAGGAAATTACCGCGCAGCGGGCCGACGGCAGCGAATTTCCGGTCGAGATGGCGGTGACCTTCATCAAGGTCGATGCTTCGCCGTTTTTTACCGCCTATCTGCGTGATCTCACCGAGCGCAAGGCGTACGAGGCAAAAATCGAGTATCTGGCAACCCACGACGCGCTGACCAAACTGGCCAACCGCAACCTGCTCAACGACCGTCTCGAGCAGGCCATCGCGCAACTGGCCCGGCGCCAGGAACAGGCGCTGGCCGTGCTCTTCGTCGGCATCGAACGGTTCAAGTTCATCAACGACAGCATGGGCCATACTTTCGGCGATGCGCTGATCCAGGAAATCGCCGGCCGCCTGCAACGCGGCGTGCGCGACGGGGATACCGTGGCCCGCCAGAGCGGTGATGAATTCGTCATCCTGATGGCCGGGCTGAACGGCGGCGTCCAGGATGCGTTGCGCGGGGCCAGCGAAATTCTCGCCCTCTTCATGCAGCCCTTTACCGTGGCCGGCCATGCCATCCATCTGGCCTGCAGTGTCGGCGTCAGCATCTATCCCGAGGACGGCAAGGCGGCCGAAATGCTGCTCGCCAATGCCGATGCCGCCATGCACCGGGCGAAGGCCGCCGGCGGCGGCTCGGTGCAGTTTTACACGCGCGACCTGAGCGCCTTCGCGGCGGAGCGGGTGAAGCTCGAGAACGCCTTGTGGGGCGGCCTGGAGCGGGGCGAGTTCAGCGTCTTCTACCAGCCGCAGGTGCGCGTCGCAGACGGCGTCATCGTCGGCGCCGAGGCCCTCATTCGCTGGCAGCACCCGGAACTCGGCATGATCCATCCGGAACGCTTTATCGCGCTGGCCGAAGAGACCGGCCTGATCGGCCCGATCGGCGAGTGGGTGCTGGAGACCGCCAATGCGCAAAACAGGCTGTGGCGCCATTCCGGCTTCCCCGATCTGCGCATTGCGGTCAATGTGTCGGCCCGCCAGTTCCGCCAGGGCGGCATCCTGCCGGCGCTGGAAACCCTGGTCGCCGCTGGCCAGGTGGAGCCCGGTTCGCTCGAACTCGAGGTGACCGAGAGCAGCCTGATGGAGGACATGGAACAGTCGATCCACATCCTCAACGAACTGCATGTCCTGGGCGCCAGCCTGTCGCTCGACGATTTCGGCACCGGCTACTCCTCGCTCGCCTACCTGCGCCGGCTACCGGTGGACCGGCTGAAGATCGACCAGTCCTTCGTCCATGAAATGGAGGCCGACCCGCAGGCGAAAACGATGGTCCGGGAAATCATCCATCTGTCGCAGGCCTTCGCCCTCAACATCATCGCCGAAGGTGTCGAAACCACTGGCGAACTGGCTTTTCTCGCCGAGCAGGGCTGCCACGAATATCAGGGCTATCTTTGCGCCCGACCGCTGCCGGCCGGCCAGTTCGAACGGCTGTTGCGGCGCGGTCGGCGGCCGGGCTGATCAGGCGGCCCGTTGTCGGCACCACTGTTCGAAGTCGCGGGCCGCCAGCGGCCGGCTGAACAGGTAGCCCTGGCCCTGCTGGCAACGGCTGCCGCGCAGGAAGGCGAGGGCCTCGTCGGTTTCGATGCCTTCGGCGACCACCGCCAGACCGAGCGCGCTGGCCAGCTTGATGACGCTGTCGGCGACGAGCGCGCTGCGCCGGTCGTGGCCCAGGTCGAGAACCAGCGAGTGGTCGAGCTTGACGGCGTCGATCGGGAGTTGCGTCAGATGGTTGAGGCTCGAATAGCCGGTCCCGAAATCGTCCAGTACCACCGCCACTCCCATTTCCCGGATGGCCCGCAGGATGCCCGCCGCCTCGTCGAGATTGTTGAGCAACAGGCGCTCGGTAATCTCCAGGCGGAGATCGCCGGGTTGCAAGCCGCTATGCTGCAAGACCTGGACCAGGCTCTGGATGAAATTGCGCTGACGAAACTGCAGGGCCGAGATATTGATCGAGATCGGGAAGCCGGGCAGGCCGTTTTCCCGCCACTGCCGGCGCAGGCGACAGGCTTCCTGAAGTATCCAGGTGCCCAGCGGCTGCATGAAACCGGCCATTTCCGCCATCGGGATCAGGCGGGCCGGCAGCACTTTCATGCTCGGCCAGCGGACCAGGGCCTCGGCGCCGAGCGTTGTCCCGGTCTGCAGATCGAGCACTGGCTGCAGGTACAGTTCGAACTCGCCGAATTCCAGGGCCTTGTGCAGCCGGTGCTCGATACGCAAGGCTTTTTCGCTGCGCGCGGTGTGTTCGGGCTGGAAAAACTGGACATTGTTGCGCCCGTTCTGCTTGGCGGTATACATCGCAGCGTCGGCGCAGCGGATCAGTTCTTCGACGCCGCTGCCGTCCTGCGGAAACAGACTGATGCCGATGCTCGGCGAGACGTGCAGCTCCAGTCCGTCGACCAGATAGGGCTGGCCGAGCCGGTCGAGAACGTGAAAGGCGATCTTCGCCGCATCTTCCTCGCCGCGGATGTGGGCCAGTACGGCGACGAATTCGTCGCCACCCAGGCGGCCGACCAGGTCTTCGCCGCGCAGGCAATCGGAGAGACGCTTGGCCACTTCTTTCAGGACGTTATCCCCGACGTCGTGGCCGTAGGTGTCGTTGATCGGCTTGAAGCGGTCGAGATCGACGAACAGGAAGGCGGCCTGGGTGATGCTCCGGCGCGTCGCCGGCAGCAGGTGTTCGGCGAATTCATAGAGCAGGGCGCGGTTCGGCAAGCCGGTCAAGGGGTCGTGCTGGGCTACCCGGCGGATCACTTCCTCGGCTTCCTTGCGGTCGCCGATATCGATATTCACCCCCAGCAGGCGTTGCGGCTGGCCGGCTTCGTCGCGGTAAATCTCGGCCCGCCCGGCCAGCCAGTGAATCGAGCCGTCCGGCCAGATCACCCGCCATTCGGCCTCGAAACTCTGCCCGCTGGCCAGCGCTTTCTGTAGGCGCTGGGTGACGTTCGGGCGGTCGGCGGGATGGATGCGCAAGCACCAGGCCTCGTAGCTGTCGAGGCCGCCCGGCGTTTCCGCCGGCAAACCGTAAAGCGCCGCCAGTTCGGCCGAAACCCGCACCGCGTTGCGGTGCACATCCCATTCAAAGGTGCCTATGCGGGCCACCTGTTGCGCCAGGTGCATGCGACGTTCGCTTTCCTGGAGCGCCACTTCGGCCGCCCGGCGGGCACTGATGTCGCGCAGTATGATGGTCGCCAGCCAGCCGTCGCCGACCTGCACCCGGGAGATGGCCGCTTCGCAGGGAAATTCCTCGCCGTTGCAGCGCAGCCCGGTAAGCGACTGGAGGCGACCGCTGGCACGTTGCGTTGCGCCCGCGGCAAAAAATTTCCGGAGATGTTCGGCGTGCGCCGCCCGCAAGCGTTCCGGGATGAAGCGGGCGAGCGAACTGCCGAGGGCGGCGCCGGCCGGGCAGCCGAATACCTTTTCCGCCGCCGCGTTGAAGAGCACGATGCGCTGCTCCTGGTCGATGCTGATAATGGCGTCCATGGCCGTGGCGACGATGCGGGCCAGATAGTGCTCGCCGGGCAGCATACCCACCTCCGGCACCGCGCCGGGCAACTGCATGCGCTGACCGGCCGCCGCCAATTGCAGCACGAGATGGCGAAGCTTGCCGTGGCGATCGAGCAGCGGGCGGATCTCGCTCGGCCCGGAGGGGGAAAAGCCGGGAGCGGCCAGCGATTCCGCTCGGCGGCTGGCGGCAACCCGGGCCAGCGCGGCCAGCAGCGCCGCAACAAAGGTCGCATCGAGCGCCGGCCATGTCGCCAACAATTCGCCGAGTGGCCGCCCCAGCAACTCATCCCGCCGACGCTGCAAAGCCCGTTGCGTAGCGGCATTGGCGTCCCGAACCCGGAAATCCGGGCCGAGGATCAGGCAGGGAGCGCCGAGGGCATCGAAGACATGCCGAAAAATCGGCGACCCGATCAGCTCCGCGAAGTCGCCTTCTTTCGAACCATGCATGGGAACCTCTCGCGAGCAAACGTCTTCATGCCCCAATGTGGACGAGACAAAACCTTGGCGGCTTGGTTCCCCCGAGGCATTCGCTTTGATCTTGGTGCCATCCGGACTGATGGTGGCCAGCTTCAGGAGCTTCATTTCCTGGGGCTTTTCCAGTGCTTGCGTGAAAGACGTGGTGAGATTGTTGCATGCTGTTATTTAAAGAATCGCTTGAGTGCCAGAAGAACGAGATGGAATTCAAGTTCAAGGAACTTGATATCAGTCTGAAGCCGCACCAACGAAAACGCCTCCAAATCGGAGGCGTTTTCGTTGGTGCGGGAATTGCTGGAGCGATCAGAGAATCATCCCCGCCCCAACCGTGTTGTTGTTGCTCTCATCGATGATGATGAAAGCTCCGGTCCCCCGGTTTTCCAGGTAGGGATCGGCGAACAGCGGTTGGGCCAGTTTGAAGGTGACTTGCGCGATGTCGTTCATCGCCAGCTTTTCGGCCGGGACTTTTTCCAGCGTATTGACGTCGAGGCGATGGTCGATGGCGGCCAGCTTGGCTTTCGAGTCGCGCGTCGTGTGGCGGATCAGGTAGGTGCGGTTGCGGTCCATCGGCGCTTCGGCCATCCAGCAGACGGTGGCTTCGATCTGCTTTACCGCCGCCGGCACTTCGTTCGACTTGACGATCATGTCGCCGCGCGAGGTGTCGATTTCATCGGCGAGCAACAGCGTGATGGATTGTTCGGTGAAAGCTTCACCGATATCGACGCCGCCCAGTTGTACGGCCTTGACGGTCGACTCGCGGCCGGAGGGTAAAACGGTGATGGCGTCGCCGACCTTGATCGAACCGGCTTCGACGCGGCCCATGAAGCCGCGGTAGTCGTGCAATTCCGGGTTGGCCGAATCCTGCGGGCGGCAAACGTACTGCACCGGGAAACGGAATTTCTCGGTGTGCTCGGTGTGTGCGGCCGGCGCGGTTTCGAGCATTTCGAGCAGGGTCGGGCCTTCGTACCAGTTCAGCTTGTCACCCCGGTCGACGATCATGTCGCCGTTCAAGGCCGAGAGCGGGATGAAGCGGATGTCTTTAATGCCGACCTTGGCGGCAAATTCAAGGTATTCGCCCTTGATGCGCTCGTAGGTTGCCTGCGAATAATCGGCCAGGTCCATCTTGTTGATGGCGACGATCAGGTGCGGAATGCCGACCAGCGAGGCCAACTTGGAGTGGCGGCGGGTCTGCGTCAGCACGCCCTTGCGCGCATCGATCAGGATGATGGCGAGGTTGGCGGTCGAGGCGGCGGTGACCATGTTGCGGGTGTACTGCTCGTGGCCCGGCGCGTCGGCGATGATGTACTTGCGCGTGCCGGTCGAGAAATAGCGGTAGGCGACATCGATGGTGATGCCCTGTTCGCGCTCGGCTTGCAGGCCGTCGGTGAGGAGCGATAGGTCAACCGCGCCGAGGCCGCGCTTTTCCGAGGTCTTGGCGATGGCCGACAGCGTGTCGGCGAGAATGGTCTTGGTGTCGAACAGCAGGCGCCCGATCAGCGTGCTCTTGCCGTCATCGACGCTGCCGCAGGTCAAAAAGCGCAGCAGGCCGTGGTCTTCGATTTTGTCTTGTGTGGACATAGTGTCTTTCCGTGAGGGTCGAGGATTCAGGATCGAGGATCGAGTGAGCGGTTTTGCTAACAGCTCGATCCTAATAACTCGATCCTAGAAATATCCTTCCTTCTTGCGTTGTTCCATGGAGGCGTCGCTGGTCTGGTCGTCCAGACGGGTCGCACCGCGCTCGGTGATGGTGGTGGTGGCGGTTTCGAGGACGATTTTCTCGACGTTGTCGGCATCCGACTCGACCGGCGCCGTGCAGGAAATGTCGCCGACGGTACGGAAGCGCACCAGCAGGTCGATGATTTCTTCGCCGGCCTTCACCGGGTTGGCGAGTTCGCCGGACACGAGCGGCACATTGACCGGCACGATGGCGCCCTGGCGCATCACCACCGGCCGTTTGTGGGCGAAGTAGATGCTCGGCAGTTCCAGGCCTTCGCGCTCGATGTATTGCCAGACGTCCATTTCCGTCCAGTTCGAGATCGGGAAGGCGCGGATGTTTTCGCCCTTGTGGCTGCGCGCGTTGTACAGGCTCCACAGTTCCGGGCGCTGGTTCTTCGGGTCCCACTGGCCGAATTCGTCACGGAAGCTGAAGATGCGTTCCTTGGCGCGGGCCTTTTCCTCGTCGCGGCGGGCGCCGCCGATGCAGGCATCGAAGCCGAATTCCTCGATGGCTTCGAGCAACGTTACCGACTGGTGCTTGTTGCGCGATTCGCCTTCATGCTTCAGGACGACGGTGCCGCGGGCCATGGAGTCTTCGACGGAGCGTACGATCAGCCGTTCGCCGAGTTCGGCGGCACGCTGGTCGCGGAAGGCGATGACTTCCTGGTAGTTGTGGCCGGTGTCGATGTGCAGCAGCGGAAAGGGGAACTTGCCCGGGCGGAAGGCCTTTTCGGCCAGACGCAGCAGGCACAGCGAATCCTTGCCGCCGGAGAAGAGCAGTACCGGGTTGGAACACTGGCCGGCCACTTCGCGCATGATGTGGATGGCTTCGGCTTCCAGCCAGTCGAGGTGGGAAAGCGTGGCGCCTTGAGTCGTTTGAGTCATTGCTGGGAAATCCGGGAAGGATGTTGAGTGGGGCTATTGTAGCAAGGGCCTAATATTCTTTTAAGAACAAGTGCGCATCTTGTTAGTTTGTTTGGTTATAAACCGGTGTATGTAAAAAGGGAACGTTTTTACCTATAGTGGGTCATCCATGATGCGGTTTCGAGCAATCGATCATTTGCCCCCATTTCCGGAGAAAAACATGAACCGTAACGCCCTTGGCGTCTTGTCCGTTTTTGCTGTTGTCACGCTCAGCGCCTGCGTCACCGGCCTCGGCTGGCATTCGGCCAATGTTTCGCTGCTGGCGCGTTCGGGCAGCAACGTCACCGGCAAAGTGAGCTTTCGTGAGGCCGATGGCAAATTGCGCGTCGAGGCGCAGGTGGCCGGGCTGACCCCGGGCGAGCATGGCTTCCACATCCACGAGTTGGGCGACTGCAGCGCCCCGGACGCGACCAGTGCCGGCGGCCACTTCAACCCGGCCGGCAAGGCGCATGGCAGTCTGGGCAGCGCCGAACACCATGGCGGCGATATGCCCAACCTGGTCGCCGATGCCAAGGGCGAAGCGCATTACCGGGCCGAATTGAGCGGCCTCAGCCTGCGCGGCCCGAACGGCATTTTCGGACGCAGCGTGATCATTCACGCCGACCCCGATGACTACAAGTCGCAGCCGGCCGGCAATGCCGGCAAGCGTGTCGCCTGCGGCATCATCGTCGCCGGCTGAGTCGCCTCAGCCGTTCGGATGGATCATCGCGGCCGGCACCACCCAGCGGTCGTAGTCCTCGGCCGTCACGTAGGCCAGGGCGAGGGCCGCCTGTTTCAGCGTGCTGCCGTCACGGCTGGCCCGTTTGGCGATTTCTGCCGCCCGGTCGTAGCCGATGTGGGGAACCAGCGCCGTGACCAGCATCAGCGAACCGGCCATCAATTCGGCAATGCGTTCGCTACGGGGCGCGATGCCCTGCACACAGTGGCGATCGAAACCGGCCATGCCGTCGGCCAGCAGGCGGATGCTTTGCAGCAGGTTGTGGGCGATCAGCGGCTTGAAGACATTCAGTTCGAAGTTGCCGGAAGCCCCGCCGATGCTGATCGCCACATCGTTGCCCATGACCTGGCAGGCGAGCATGGTGAGGGCTTCGCACTGGGTCGGATTGACTTTGCCGGGCATGATCGAACTGCCCGGTTCGTTTTCTGGAATACTGATCTCGCCCAGTCCGCAACGGGGGCCGGAGGCCAGCCAGCGAATGTCGTTGGCGATTTTCATCAAGGCCACGGCCAGCGTCTTCAAGGCGCCATGGACGGCGACCAGGCCGTCGTTGGCGGCCAGCGCAGCGAATTTGTTGGTGGCGCTGGTGAATGGCAGGGCGCTTCGCTCGGCCAGTTTGGCCGCCACCCGGTGGCCGAATTCGGGATGCGTGTTGAGTCCGGTGCCGACCGCCGTGCCGCCGATGGCCAGCGGGTAGAGCGAGGGCAGGCTGGCATGGATGACGGCGGTGGCATGTTGCAGTTGGGCGACGTAACCGGAAAATTCCTGGCCGAGGGCGAGTGGCGTCGCATCCTGCAAGTGGGTGCGGCCGATCTTGACGATGGCAGCAAAGGCCGCCGATTTTTCGGCCAGGGATGCCGTCAAGTGCTGCACGGCGGGCAGCACCCGGCGCGCGATGCCGAGGCCGGCGGCCAGGTGCATGGCGGTCGGGAATACATCGTTCGAGGATTGCCCGAGATTGACCTCGTCGTTGGCGTGTACCAGACGGCCGCTGCCGCGCTCGCCGCCCAGCAGTTCCGAGGCGCGATTGGCCAGCACCTCGTTGAGATTCATATTGCTCTGCGTGCCGGATCCGGTTTGCCAGACCGAAAGCGGAAACTGCCCGGCGTGACGGGCGTCGGCCACTTCTTCGCCAGCCGCCATGATGGCTCTTGCCTTGGCGGCCGGCAGCAGGCCGAGCTCGAGATTGACTGCAGCGCAGGCGATCTTGGTCAGGGCCAGGGCGTGGATCAGTTCGTCCGGCAGGCGCTCGGTGGAAATGGCAAAGTGGGCCAGCGAGCGCTCGGTCTGGGTGCCCCACAGGCGGTCGCTGGCCACCTCGATGCTGCCGAAAGAGTCCTTTTCCAGCCGGGGCATGCCGCTCAGCGATTCAGTGGCGAGCGTGCAACTCGCCGTTCAGTTCGTCGGCGACTTCGGCCCAGTCGGCATCGTCAAGGATGGCTTCGCGCAGGAAGCAGGCTTGTGCCGGCGTCCAGAAGGCCGCTTCATGCAATTGCACGCCGTTGGCCAGCGGTCGCCGGGCTTCGATGAAGCGGGCGATCGCCTGTTCGTCGTTGGCCTGGCCGAGTTGGGCAAAGAGTTGACTCATGTTGTGTACCGGTCGTTCCATGCTGACACCCTCCCGCGATAAGGCTTGTTGGAGTGCTGGCGGGTAAGGAAGTTCCGGGGGGAATACTGTATTGAAAGTATTAAAAATGACGGCTACAATCAACAAAAATCAAAAAAATGTCATATTGCCGGATGTCGGATTATCGGTACTCCCGATGGCCGCTTGCCGCATCAAGCTGAGGAAAGGGAATCCAAATGCTGAACCTGCCCGCAACGCCGCAAATTTCCCGCAAGGCTCTGGTTGTAGACGATAACCCGCTGTCGCGCGTGCTTCTGGCAAGCCTGCTGATGCAGCGTGGCTTTGTCGTGACGGAAGACCAAAGTGCCGAAAGCGCTTTGGATAAACTGGCGGCCAGTTCCTACGATCTGGTGGTGCTCGACATCCTGCTCAGCAAGATGTCCGGCATCGAGCTCTGCCACATCATTCGCGATGAACTGGGACTGGTCGATCTGCCGGTGCTCGCCTATACGGCGCATGGCGATCTGACCACCGTCGCCCACATGCGGATGGCCGGTTTTAACGATTTTCTTTTCAAGCCGCTGGATGCGCGCGTGCTGGATTGCATCCTGGACGAAGTCGTTCGCCATTGATCGTGAATTTTGCCCACACACTATAAGAAAGAAGGGGGAGTACCTGATGGACAAGGAGGCGGTTCGTTTCCTGCCGACGGAATTGCTGATTGGCGTCGAAGAAATCGATATCCAGCACGCCGCGCTTTTCAAAAGACTGGTCGCGCTCAAGGAGGGCTATCTGGCTAACCAGGGATTTCATGCCGCCCAGGCCGACGAGCTGATAGCGGCTTTGCGCGAACATTACGCGACCGAGGAGCGATTGGCCGGCGAGATCGGCATGGACTTCTCGGCCCATGCCGAGAATCACCGCAACATGTTGCAACTGGTCGGCAAGGCCTTGAACGAGGTGGCCGAAGGGCGGGCCGATTTGTTCGGGACCTTGCGTTATGTCGAGTACTGGTTCGAGCGCCACATCGCGCAGGACGACATGTGCCTGGGGGCCGCTCCGGCGCGGCCGGTGGCGGCTAGGGAACGCTGAACAAGTTGGTGGGTCGGAGAATGCCAAAGCGACAGGATGCCGCTCCTACGGGGGCGGTGAGAATTCATGATCCGGGGAATCGTCGCCGGCCAGGGGGCAGTAAGCGCAGCGCATGGCAGCAAAGTCCGGGGAAGGCCTGGCGAAGGGCATGTGACAATAGCTTCGCCAGGTCCGGGCCGAACGGTGGGGAATAAATATCAGTGCTTTTCTAGGCGCCGGCGTGCACCTTGGCGTATTCCCTGAGCAGGCTTTGATGCAACTCGCAGCCGGAAAGGTTCAGACCCGGCGACGGGATGCCGAAGAAACGGATTTCGCCGTCGATCAGGTCGCTCGCCAGATCCAGGGTTGCGTCGCCATAGAGACCGACCAGAGCGGCTTCATGGGCATCCGGATCAGCCATTTCGAGCAGGGTTTCGATACAGCGGTAGATGCGGCGGCGAGTCGCGTCGAGCTGTTCGAACTGGCGGACCCATTCGCAGCCTTCGCGGACCGCATCGGTGTCGCCGGCGGCCAGGGCGAGCATGGTCTTCAACTCGCCGACGCGGAGATCGGCCCACAGTGAGCCGGCATCCGGGGCGAGGCCGATCAGCGCGGCAACCGGGCGTTCGTCGGCGATATTGAGTTCGTTCAGGCTGTCGAGCAACTCGCCGCAGGCGGCGTCGTCCAGTTCGGCGAGATTGAGAATGGCTGGGCGGAGCATCGCGCCCTGGCTGTTGTTTTCCCATTCCAGGTCGTCGATCGGGTAGATTTCCGACATGCCGGGGACCAGGATGCGACAGGCGTAGACGCCGAGATGCTCGAAGTCGGCGACGTAGATATCGTAGCCGTCAGCCTCGATACGTTGACAGAGCCAGGCGTAATCGTCGCCGGTGCTGCCTTGTTCGAGATCGTTGAAATTCCAGTCGACGAACTCGAAATCGGCTGTTTCATTGAAGAAGTTCCAATGCACGAGGCCGCTTGAATCGACGAAATGGATTTCGATATTCGGTGCGCTGGCCACTTCGTCGAGATCGAAGCCGGGCGCCGGGAAACCGTCCAGAGCGTCGAGGGCGCGGCCCTGCAGCAACTCGGTGAGGGCCCGTTCGAGGGCGATCTCGAAGCGCGGATGCGCCCCGAAGCTGGCGAAGACGCCCTGATCGTGCGGGTTGAGCATGGTCACGCACATTACCGGGTAATTGCCGCCGAGCGAGGCGTCCTTGACCAGGATGCCGAAACCGGCGGCGCGCAGCCCGGCAATGCCGGCGGCGATGCCCGGGTAACGGGCGATGACTTCTTCCGGTACATCCGGCAGGCAGAGGCCTTCGCCGATCACCTTGAACTTGACGTGGCGTTCGAGGATTTCGGAGAGCGCCTGGGCGCGCGCCTCGGCCGGGGTATTGCCGGCCGACATGCCGTTGCTGACGTAGAGGTTGCTGATGATGTTGACCGGGAAGAAGACCTCGGCCGCATCGCGCTGGCGGATGTAGGGAATGGCGCAGATGCCGCGCTCATGATTGCCGGAATTCATGTCGATCAGCAGGTCGGCCGGGATGCTGTCGTCCGGGTTGTAGAAGGCCTGCAGTTGCGGCGTCAGCAATTCGGCCGGCCAGGCGTCGCCGGTCAGCGGGAACCAGCGTTCGCGCCGGTAATGGGCGAACTCGCCATGGGCGACCGGCTCGCCGAGGTAGTAATGGTTCCAGAAATAATTGCAGGACAGACGTTCGAAAAACTCGCCCAGTGCGCTGGCCTGGGCAGCCAACTTGCTGGCCCCCTTGCCGTTGGTGAACATCAGCGGGCAGTGGCGATTGCGCACATGCACCGACCACACGCTATCGACCGGATTGAGCCACGAGCATTCCTCGATATCGAAGCCGCGGGCCGCCAGCTTGGCTTGCATCGAGGCGATGGAGTGTTCGAGGGAGGCATCTTTGCCCGGGATAAAGTGTTCAGTTTGCATCGGGCGTCCTGCCAAGTAGTTGAGGCGGGCAGTGTAAGGGGTTTTGCCGGCGGGTGGCAGAATATGCAGGCGCTCGCTGCGGTGCGGGGCCGGTCGGCAGATCCACCGCGCAAAGCCGTTCGGTTTGCTCAATCACAGGGTATAAACTAGCCATAAAATATTTCAGCAACATGAATGGCTTCGTTGTCGGGACAGCGGGGAGGGGGCGAAAAAATAATGAACCGGGTTTCCAAACTCAAACTTTACGACATAGCCAGTCGCACGGTCTTGACCGTGACGCCGGATACGCCTCTGGAAGAGGCGATCAGCCGCTTCGCCGAGACCCACTTTTCATCCCTCATCGTTGTCGACAACGACAAGCCGGTGGGCATCGTCACCGAGCGCGATCTGGTGCGCCTGATGTGCCTCGGCTCGGCCGACAAGCGCCCGGTGCGTGCCGTGATGAGTGCGCCGCTGATGACGGTGCCCTACGATCTCGACTTTTCCACGGCCCAGGTGATGATGGCCAATTGCGGCATCCGCCATCTGGTGCTGGTCGATGCCGCGGGGCAGTTGTGGGGGCTGGCCAGCGAAACCGATTTTCGACGGCATCTCGGCAGCGGCCTGCTGACGCTGATCCAGGATCTCAATACGGTGGTCGACCAGGGCGGCAAACTGATCGCGCCGGAAATGCCCCTGGCCTTTGCCCTGGAAACCATGGCCTCGTGCCGGCTGGACCATGTCATCGTCGGCCGCGCCGGACGGGCCGAAGGCATCCTGACCGAACGCGATGTGCCCGATCTGCTCGCCCGCCATGTCGATGCGCAGGCGGTGACGCTGGGCCAGGTAATGACCCAGCCGTTGGCGACCATCGGCATCGATGCCTCGATCGATGAGGCGGCCAAGTTGCTGGAACGGCATGGCATCCGCCACCTGGTGGTGGTCGATGCGACGGGGGGATTCGTCGGCGTGCTCAGCCAGCACCGCATGCTGGAACGGCTCGGTGTGGCGCTGATGGGGCAGAGCCGGATCCAGCTTGAAGATCGCATGAGCATGGTGCTGGAAGCGACCGGCGTCGGCACCTGGGAATTCGACAACCAGCGGCACAGCCTGGCCTGCAGCCCGGCCCTCGAGAGCATGATCGGCACCCCGCCCGGGGCGGCGGACGATGGCCTGGATGCCGTCCTGCAGCTCCTTGAAACGGATGATCGCGAATGTTTGCGGGCCTCTTTCGATGCCATGCTGCAGGGCCAAAGCGAGCGTTTTTCCGTCGATTGCCGGATTCGCAACGGCGATCATGGCTGGCGCTGGGTATCCTGGCGCGGCAAGGTGGTCGAACGTGACAGCGAGGCCAAACCGGTGCATTCGGCCGGGGTGGTCATCGATATTTCGGCCCAGAAGGCTTCGGAAGAGCTGTTGCGCAAAAGTGAAGCGCGCTTTCGCGGCTTGATGGAGAAAGTTCCGTTGGCCCTGGGCCAGATCAATGCCCGGGGCGAGGTGGTTTTCATCAACGCGCATTTCGCGGCGCTTTTTGGCTACAGTCAGGCAGAACTGCCCAACCTCGCCCGGTGGTGGGAACTCGCCTATCCGGATGCCAATTACCGCGCCTGGGTCATCGATTCCTGGGACGAAGCGGTGCGCCGGTCGGTGGTGGGGGGCGGCACGCTGCATCCGCTCGAATACCGGGTCACCGGCAAGGATGGCCGGCAACGGCTGGTCGAAATTTCCGGGATCGCGCTCGGCGACGATTTTCTCGCCATTTTCATCGATGTCACCGAGCGCCGGCAGCAGCAGGCCTTGCTCGAATTCAGCAATGCCATCCTGCAGCGCATTTCGGTGGAAAGCGGGCTGAGCGATATTCTCGATTTCATTGCCCGGCAGATCCAGGCTACCGAGCCCGATATGCTGTGTTCGGTACTCCTTCTCGACGACAGCGGGCAGCATCTAATGCATGCCTCGGCCCCCGATTTGCCGGCCGACTACACGGCGGCCATCAACGGGGTCGCCATCGGGCCCCAGGTCGGTTCCTGTGGCACCGCCGCCTACACCAAGGAAGCGGTTTTTGCCGCCGACATCGCCAGCGATCCGCATTGGGCCGCTTACCGAGAACTCGCCCTCGGCCACGGCCTGGCCGCGTGCTGGTCGTCGCCGATTTTCGCCACGTCGGGCAAGGTGCTCGGCACTTTTGCCGTTTATTGGCGCCAGCCGCGCCCCGAAGTCAGTCCGCTCAACCGGCGCTATGTCGAGACGGCAACGACGCTGGCGGCGATCGCCATCGAGAGTGCGCAGCGCGATGGCGAATTGCGCAACCGGATCGCCGAGCTGCGCCGCTGGCAACAAGCCACCCTGGGACGCGAGGGTCGGGTGATGGAACTGAAACGCGAGGTCAATGCCTTGCTCGCCCGGCTGGGCGAAGAACCGCGCTACGAAAGCGTGCTCGGCAGCGGGGGGGCGGCATGACAGCACGTTTCGGCGTTTGGCGGCGGTGCCGGTGGCTCGCTGCGCTACTCCTGTTCGCCGCCTCGACGGTGACGGCCGGGGCGGTGCCGGGGCGGGTTGTCGTTGCCCTGGACGACAACTACCCACCCTACATGTTTCGCGACAACGATGGCGAGTTGAAGGGCTATCTGCTCGATCTCTGGGCCTTGTGGGAAAAACAGACCGGCATCAAGGTCGATCTCGCGGCCAGCCAGTGGGCCCTGGCTCAGCAACGGTTCGCCGAGCAGCGGGCGGATGTCATCGATACCATTTTCAAAACCCCGGAACGCGAAAAACAGATGGATTTCTCGCCGCCCTATGCCGACATCCCGGTTGCCATTTTCGTCCATCGCAGCATTCAGGGCATCGATGCGCCGAAGACCCTGAAGGGTTTTGTCGTCGGCGCCAAGCAAGGGGATGCCTGCATCGACCAGCTAGCCGCAAAGGGGGTGAGCGGCATCGCGGTTTACGCCAGCTACCAGGCCATGGTCGCGGCGGCAATGGCCGGCGAACTGCGGCTGTTCTGTGTCGACCAGCCGCAAGGGCATTTCCTGCTGGCCCGGGCCGGTGTCGATAAGGATTTTCGCGAAGCCTTCACGCTCTATACCGGGCAGGTGCACCGCGCTGTCCGCAAAGGCAACACGGCGCTGCTGGCCACCGTCAATGCCGGTTTCGCGGCGATTCCCGAAGCCGAGGTGGAGGCTTTGCGCGACAAGTGGATGGGCCGGCCGTTGACGACGGCGAGCTATGCCGGTGAACTGATCTACGCACTGTTGGCGGTCGGCGGACTGCTGCTCTTGTTGTTCGTCTGGAATCTGCTGTTGCGTCGCCAGGTGCGCCGCCGGACCTGCCAGCTCGATGCCGAGCGCGAGTATCTGAGCGCCATCGTCGATGGGGTCGGCGGCCACATCTTTATCAAGGGGCTGGATTACCGCTATCAATTCGCCAACCGTGCAACCTGTGAGCTATTCGGGCGGCCGCTCGAGCGGGTGATCGGTTGCGGCGATGCAGAATTTTTCGAGGCGCCATCGGCCGCCCTCCTGCATGCAAACGACCGCCGCGTCATCGAAGAGGGCGAGAGTTTGCGCCAGGTCGAGAGTCAGGTGGCACGGATCGGCGGCGAGACGCGCAGCTATCTGACCATCAAGGTCCCGATGCGCGATGGCACCGGCCGGATTACCGGCCTGCTCGGGGTGTCGACCGATATTACCGAGCAGCAGCGGGCCGAGAAGGCGGCGCGCGATGTGGGCGACGAGCTGGCGGCGACCCTGAATGCGATTCCCGACCTGTTGTTCGAGCTCGATGAAGAGGGCCGCTATTGCCAGGTCTGGAGTCAGGCGCGAGAAGCCGACCTGATTGCCGCGCAGCAGCAGTTGATCGGGCATACGGTGCACGAGATGCTGCCGCCGGACGCCGCGCACACGGTGCAGGCGGCGATTGACGCGGCGGCGCAGAGCGGGGCCAGCCGTGGGCAGCAGATCTGCCTGCCGCTGCCGGCCGGTCAGCAATGGTTCGAATTGTCTACCGTGCGCAAGGCGGGCGACGCACAGCCGCGGCGTTTTCTCGTGCTGTCGCGCAATATCAGCGACCGGGTGGTCGCCCAACAAGCGATGGCGATCGCCCAGAACGAAGCAAAACGTTTGCTCGAACAGACCGACTGCACCCGCCAGGCGCTGCTCAGCATGCTTGAAGACCAAAAGCTGATCGAGAGCCAGTTGCGCAAACTTTCCCAGGCCGTCGAGCAAAGCCCGGAAGCCGTGGTGATCGCCAATCTCGACGGCAGTGTCGAATACGTCAATCAGGCCTTTGTCGATTCGAGCGGTTACAGCATCGACGACGTGCGGGGCAGGAACATGCGCCTGGTGCAGTCGGGAATGACGCCGCGCCGTACCTACGAAGAAATGTGGGGCAATCTGGCGCTCGGCCGGGTGTGGTCGGGGCAGTTGATCAACCGGCGCAAGAACGGGGAAATTTTCTACGAGCATGCCATCATGTCGCCGATTCGCCAGGCCGATGGCAAGGTGACGCACTATCTGGCGGTCAAGCAGGATATTACCGAGAAGAAGCTGATCAACGAGGAGCTCGATCGCCACCGCCACCACCTGGAAGAACTGGTCGAGCAACGGACGCGCGAACTGGCTGCGGCGAAAGAGGCGGCGGAAGTGGCGAATCGGGCGAAAAGCGCTTTCCTGGCCAACATGAGCCACGAGATCCGGACGCCGATGAATGCCATCACCGGCCTCACCCACCTCCTGCTGCGCGGCTCGCTCGATGCCGAACAACAGGACAAGCTGGGTAAGATCGGGCAATCGGCCGAGCACCTGATGGAAGTGATCAACGACATCCTCGATATTTCCAAGATCGAGGCCGGCAAGCTGGAACTCGAAGCCGTCGATTTCGCCCTTGATGAATTGTTCGAGCGGGCCCTGGCGCTGGTGCGCGACAAGGCCCAGGCCAAAGGGCTGCCTCTGCAGCTAGCGGCCTTGCCCGAGATCGGCGGGCGCGTGCGCGGCGATCTGACGCGGCTGACCCAGGCCCTGGTCAATTACCTGGGGAACGCCATCAAGTTCACCAGCCGGGGTTCGATCGGCTTGCGTTGCCTGCTGCTCGACGGGGGCGAACAGCAGGTGCGGTTGCGCTTCGAAGTCAGCGATACCGGCATCGGTATTGCGCCGGATGCCCTCAATCGCTTGTTCACCGCTTTTGAGCAGGCCGACAATTCGACTACCCGGCTCTACGGCGGGACCGGGCTCGGCCTGGCCATTACCAAGCACCTGGCCGGCCTGATGGGGGGCGACGCCGGGGTCGATAGCGTGCCCGGCGAAGGCAGCACCTTCTGGTTCGTCGTCCGTCTGGAGCGGGCCGGGCCGGGGATGGCGGCGCGGCCGGTGGGGGCGCCGCTGGAAATTCCCGAGTCGCAGGTGCGGCGCCGGCATGCCGGTAAACGCATCTTGCTGTGTGAGGATAACCCGATCAATTGCGAGGTTGCCCTCGAACTGCTGCAATACGTCGGCCTGCAGGTCGATGTCGCGGTGAATGGTGCGGAAGCCGTGCGCCGGATGGAGAATGCGGCTTGCGATCTGGTCCTGATGGATATGCAGATGCCGGTGATGGACGGCCTGGAGGCTACCCGGCGCATTCGGGCCTTGCCCGGCATGGCCGCTTTGCCCATTCTGGCGATGACCGCCAACGTCTTTGCCGAAAACCGCCAGGCCTGCCTGGCGGCCGGAATGAACGATTTTGTCGCCAAGCCGGTCGATCCCGATACGCTCTACGGCCTGCTGTTGAAGTGGTTGCCGCCGGCGGCGCCAGGCCCCGCGGCGGAAGCGGCGGTAGCGGCCGCCGTCCGGCCGCCCGTTGTTCCGGCGGCTGGCGAGTTGCCCGGCGTCGATCTGGCCAGCGCCTTGAATATCACCCGCGGCAGCCGGGAACGCCTGATGCACTTGCTGCACATGTTCGTGACCAAGCATGGCGACGATGTCGGGCAACTGCGTGCCGCCCTGGCCGGCAATGACCGCGATGGCGCCGGGCGGATCGCCCATTCGCTGAAGGGGGCGGCCGGGACGCTCGGCATCAGCCGGGTCTATGAGCTGTCCACGCAGCTCAACGCGCTGTTCCGGGCCGAGGCGCCGGAGGCCGAGCTGGAGGCGGAAATTGCCCGGCTTGAGGTGGAACTGGCGCTGGTGTGCGCCGGGATCGAAGGGCCGGCGCCCCGCTGAGGGCGGCAAAGTCCCGGCGGGATCGGCTGCGTCGTCGTCCCGCCGGTGCCTCTTTCAGAAAACCCTATTGAACCGCCGAGACGCAGAGGAGGCTCCAAGGCTTGCCCGAATTGTTCGGGAGCTCTTCCGGGGGGAGAGGCAAACGACTGTTGTGACGATCTTCTCTGCCCCTCTGCGACTCGGCGGTACGGATTCCCGGTTTACTGGCGGTTCTGGATTTCCTCGATATAGCCGAGCATGCCGGTCTTCAGGTTGCCGGCATTGCCTTCGTCGGTGTCGATATGCATGGCCAGGCGATAGGCCGGATTGACGCGGACGACGACGTCGCCGAAGATCAGTTCGCGCTCGCCTTCAACCCGGACGCGGACGACGTAGTTGTCGCGAACGCGGAAACGCATGGCGTCTTCCGGCGTCATGTGGATATGGCGCTGGGCGCAGACCACGCCGCGTTCGATGGTCGACGTGCCATACGGACCTTCGAGGGTGATGCCCGGCGTATTGGCGAGATCGCCGGACTGGCGGATGGGCGGCTGGATGCCGACCTTGAATTGCTCGGTCATGGCGATTTCGACCTGGGTTTCCTTACGCGTCGGGCCGAGGACGCGGACATTGGCGATGCGTCCCTTGGGGCCGACCAGGTGCACCTTCTCGGCGCAGGCGAACTGGCCGGGCTGCGACAGTTCGTGTTCCGGCGTCAGTTGGTGGCCGGGGCCGAACAGTTTCTCGACATCTTCCTGCGCCAGATGCACGTGGTGGGCCGAGATTTCGATCGGAATCGGCAGCGCTTCCTCTTTCTTGGCTTCCAGGATCAGCTCGTTGCGTTCGATGGCGCGCAGCGTTTCCCAGGCGACCAGGCGTTCGTCGTCGTTGGCGACGACGAGGATGGTGACCGGCGAATCGTCGGCCGAGATGATGGCGTGCGAGCCGAAGTGGCCGAGATTGCGGTTTTTTTCCTCGTCGAGCTTGATGCCCATGTAGCCAAGGCTCTGGCAGGCCAGGCTGCGCACCGTCGAACTGGTTTCGCCGATATCGCCGGTAAAGGCCAGGACGTCGATGCCGCCCATCGCCGCGACGTAGGCGCCGATATTCTTGCGCACCTGGTAGCAGAAGGCCTTGTGGGCGAGCAGGGCGCGGTGGTGGCCATCCTCGGCCGCCGCCTCGATTTCGTGAATGTCGCTGGAAATGCCGGAAATGCCCTTCAGGCCGCTCTCGGTATTGATCAGGTTGGACAGCGTTTCCGGCGACATCTGATGTTTTTCCATCAGGTGGATCATCACCGCCGGATCGATGCTGCCCGAGCGGCTGGGCATGATCAGGCCGTCGGTCGGCGTCATCCCCATCGTCGTATCGACCGAGCGGCCGTGGTCGATGGCGCACAGCGAAGCGCCGATGCCGAGGTGGCAGGAGACGATTTCCAGTTCGCCGAGCGGGCGCTTGAGGACTTCCGCCGCCTTCAGCGAAACATAGCGGTGCGACGTGCCGTGGAAGCCGTAGCGGCGAATGCCGTGCTGTTTGTAGAGCTCGTAGGGCAGGCCATAGAGATAGGCGTAGGGGGCGAGCGTCTGGTGGAAGGCGGTGTCGAACACGGCAACCTGCGGCAGGTTGGGGAAGTGCTGGCTGGCGACGCGGATGCCGGCGACGTTCATCGGGTTGTGCAGCGGCGCGAAAATCGACAGTTCCTCGATATCGGCAATCACCGCCGGGGTGATCACCACCGAACTGGAGAACTTGCTGCCGCCATGGACGACGCGATGGCCGACCGCGGTGACGTCTTCCGGGTGGAAGGTGAAGGCTTCGCCCAACAGGGCGGTCGCCTCGCGCATTACCGTAAACAGGTCGGAGAGCTTGAACGGCGCGTGTTCCAGGGTTTTCCGCTGGGGTCCGACGGTGACCGTGATCTGGGCGACATCCCGGTCGGCATTGTCGATGATGCCGTGGATGTCGGCGCCGCTGTCCAGCGTGTCGTAGATGCCGAAGTGGATCTGGCTGATGCCGACATTGAGTACCACGACCTTGCCCGGCGTATTGGTATTCAGCGACAGGGCGTAGGGATCGCTCGACTTGGCGACGGCCCGGGCCTGGGCGGTGACGATGTCGACCGACATGGTGCGGGTACGCTCGGCCAACTGGCGGGAGAGGTAACCGACCGCCTTGGGGTTGGTCAGGATATGGCTGTTGAAGACGGCCTGCGGGATCATCAGCACGAAGCAGCGATTGCCGGCGATGACGTCGGCGACGATGCGGTCGCCGGTGAGCAGCGACATCACGCCGAACACGTCACCCGCCTCGAGCTGGCTGATGACGCTGCGGCTGCCGGTGTTGTCGGTCATCGAAATCTCGGCGTGGCCGCTGATCATGACACCGATGAACTTGCCCTCGTCGCCGGTTTCCAGGATGGCCTCGTTGCCCTCGTAGGTGGCCAGGCGGGATTTGATGACGATTTCCTCGACCTTGTCGGCCGGGAAGTTCTCGAACAGGCGGACCTGCTCAAGGAAGAAGCGCTTTAGGTCAATTTCGCTCATGCTGTTTCTCGCTTGGAGGAGATGTTTTATCAGTTGCTAGACTATCACTTTGGTGCGGTGCAGCAAAGCGTGCTTTTGTTACGGTTTTGCGGCAGCTTTTGCCTCTCGGGCAGCAAGGCTTTCGCTCAACTGTCACGCTTTTCTGCCAGAATCGAGACTTCAGACAACACACGCCATTTTGGATTGCCATGACCTATCAAGTTTTTGTCGACGGCCAGGAAGGAACGACCGGCCTGCAGATCAACGAATACCTCGGCAAACGCGCCGATATCACGCTTTTGAAGATCGATGCCGACAAGCGCAAGGATCTTGCCGAAAGGAAGCGCCTGATCAATGCCTCCGATGTCACCTTCCTCTGCCTGCCGGACGATGCGGCCAAGGAGTCGGTGAGCCTGGTCGATAACCCGCAGACCTGCATCATCGACGCCTCGACGGCGCACCGCGTCAATCCCGACTGGGTCTTCGGTCTGCCCGAACTGGCGCCGGAGCAGCGCGCCAAGATCCGCGCCGCGAAACGCATCGCCAATCCCGGTTGCCATGCCTCGGCCTTCATCCTGGCCCTCAAGCCGCTGGTCGCCGCCGGCCTGCTGCCGGCCGCGACGCAGATCGCTGCCCATTCCATCACCGGCTATTCCGGTGGCGGCAAGAAAATGATCGAGCAGTATCAGAGCCCGGCCCGCATCGATGCGCCGCGCCCTTACGCCCTCAACCTGGCGCACAAGCACCTGCCGGAAATGAGCGCCTACACCGGCCTCTCGGTCGCGCCGATCTTCCAGCCCATCGTCGGTCCCTTCTACAAGGGCCTGGCCGTCACCGCCTTCCTGCATCCGGCCCAGTTCAGCCGCCCGGCTTCGCCGGCCGATGTGCAGAAAATCCTTGCCGACTACTACGCCGGCGAACAGTTCATCCGTGTCCTGCCCTTGGATTTGGAAAGCACCACCGACGGCGGCTTCTTCAATGTCGAAGCCTGCAACGACAGCAATCGGGTCGATCTCTGCGTCTTCGGCAACGCCGAGCGCATGCTGCTCGTTGCCCGCCTGGACAACCTCGGCAAGGGCGCATCGGGGGCCGCCGTGCAGGCGATGAACGTCCATCTCGGCGTCGAGGAAAGCCTCGGGCTGGTCTAAGCCGCCGCTTTTGACCCGGCCGCGGACGCCGTTTTACGGCGTCCGGTCGAGGGCCTGATCGGCCATCGACAGCGGATCTTCCAGCGGTTCCAGGTGTGTCGTCACGTGGGCGTGCGGCAAGGCATGGCGGATGTCGTTCTCGATCCGTTCGGCCCACTCGTGACCGAGCTGGACCGTCCACTGACCGGGGACCAGCACGTGCAGGGTGACGAAGGCCCGGCTTCCGGCCTGGCGCGTGCGCAGGGCGTGGAAATCCAGTCCCTGTCGGCGATAGCCGGCGAGCAGGGTATCGATCTGCTGGAGCGTTGCGGCCGGCACGGAAGCATCCATCAGGCCGGCGGCCGAACGCCGCATCAAGTGCCAACCGGTCCACACGATATTGGCGGCGACCAGCAGCGCAATCGCCGGATCGAGCCAGAGCCAGCCACTCAACCAGACCAGGCCGACGCCGCCGATGACGCCCGCCGAAGTCCACACATCGGTCATCAGGTGATGGGCGTCGGCCTCCAGGGTGATCGAGTTGTGCTGGCGGCCTGCGGCCATCAGGACGCGGGCGGTGCCCAGGTTGATCAGCGAAGCCAGGAGCGACACGGCCAGGCCGAAACCGATGGTTTGCAGTGGCTGCGGAGCGAGCAGGCGGTCGATGGCGGCGTAGCCGATGCTGAGCGCCGCCAGCAGGATCAAAAAGCCTTCGAAGGCGGAGGAAAAATACTCCGCCTTGCCATGCCCGTGCGCATGTTCGTTGTCGGCCGGATGTTCGGCCAGGGTCAGCATCGAGAGGGCCATCACGGCCCCGGCGAGATTGACGAAAGATTCGATGGCATCGGACAACAGCCCGACCGAGCCGGTCATCTGCCAGGCCACGCCCTTCAACAGGATGGTGGCAATGGCCGCGGCAATCGATAACCAGGCGTAGCGCTTTAACGATGGGTGCTGCATGCTTGCCGTGTCCATTGTCCGGCCTCCCCCTGTGGGTTGTGTTCGGTCCGCTCAGGCGCCGGGCTGAGCCTTGTCGCTGCCACTATTGCCGGCGATGTTTCAGTGTGCCGCGCTAGGCTTAATCCGGGCTTAACGGAACGAGTTCGTCTGATTAGTGAAAGCTATGTCACAATACATAAATTGAACTATTGGCTGTTCTAATTGGCAAACCCATTGAAAGGTGGGGGCGCAAAGCCTCCGGCCTAACGATGAGAGTCTATGGTAGCGGGGTGCCGGCAGAAATGCGGCAGGCGTCCGCCTTTGCAGTGCCCTCTGTGAAGGACTCGGTTGATGCGATATCGTCGTTTGGCGCCCCGGGCGCCGACTATTCTCGAGGAAAGAGGCGGCATTGGTGGCACTGGATAGTCGATAACTCGATTTTTCCGGCCCTCTGGCCGGCCGGAATCAGGCCCGCTTCGGCAGCATCCGGAGCAAGGTGTTGTCACCGACGACGTAGTGGTGAAACAAGGCCGCCGCGGCATGCAGACCAATGATGATATAGCCGATCGTGCCGCCGACTTCGTGCACCTCCTTGATCGACTTGGCCAGATCCTTGTTCTCGGCGATCAGCGCCGGCAGTTGCGTGGTGAAAAAGGGAATCGGTTTTCCCGCTGCGCTGAGCAGCAACCAGCCGGCCAGCGGCAGGCCGATCATCAAGGCATAAAGGGCAAGGTGCATCAGCTTGCCCGCCGATTCTTGCCACTTCGGTGGCGCAGGCACAATGCGCGGGCTGGGGGCGATCACTTGTGCGCCGATACGTAGCGCGACGAGGATCAGCACCGCCAGGCCGAGCATGAAATGCCAGGCTTTCAGGGCTTCGCGGGGATCGCTGCCCTTGGGGAAAAACTCCCGTAGTTCGATGCAGGCATAGACTGCGGCGAGCACGAGCAACATCAGCCAGTGCAGACCTATGGACAGTGATCCGTAGCGTTCGGTGGTGTTTCGCCAATTCATGTTTTACTCCTGTAAGTTCAGTTGGCCGGAACAGGGAAGGCCCGGAGGCCTTCCAAAACCCCGGCAGGCTACAACTTTCTGCCATGACGTGACGATTATTTTTTGGCAAATGGCTGTGGCTTGGGTGTCGTTTCCGAAGACGGCGGCAGCGCCGGCAGCTTGAAATCCGGCTGATCGCCGGTAAGCGTTTTGAGGAAGGCGACGATGCTGGCATTTTCCTCGCTGGTGAATTTCTTGCCGAGCTGGATGCGGCCCATGGTGTCGACGGCTTCACGCAGCGTATTGACCGCGCCATCATGGAAGTAGGGGTAGGTCAGTTCGACGTTGCGCAGGGTTGGCACCTTGAAGTTGAAACGGTCGGCCTCCTTGCGGGTGACGGCGAAACGGCCCTCGGCCGGGCTTGAGGCCTGATAGGGAGCGACGACGCCCATCTTCTGGTAGGAATTGCCCCCGACCGCCGGGCCGTTATGGCAGGCGACGCAGCCACTGTCCTTGAACAGCTTGTAGCCGGCCAGTTCTTTGCCCGACAAGGCCTTCTGGTCGCCCTTCAGCCAGAGGTCGAAGCGCGAGTTCGGGGTGACCAGGGTTTCCTCGAAGGCGGCAATTGCCTTGGTGACCTGCTCGATGTTGATTTTGTCCTGGCCGAAAGATTTCCTGAAATCGGCCACATAAGCCGGCATCGATTGCAGCACTGCGACGGCGAGACCATGGGTGGAGCCCATTTCGCCCGGGTTGTCGATCGGGCCGCCGGCCTGGGCCTGCAGGTCCTTGGCGCGGCCGTCCCAGAATTGGGCGAGGCTGAGGCTGGAATTGAGCACGGTTGGGGCATTGATCGGCCCCTGGTTCCACTGGTGACCGATGGATGTCTTGAGATTGTCGGTGCCACCCATCGACAGGTTGTGGCAGGAGTTGCAGGAAATGAAGCCGGATTTCGACAGGCGCGGATCGAAGAACAGTTTCTTGCCGAGTTCGACCAGCGCCGGGTCGGTGACCTTGGCGGCGAGAATCGGTTTGATGGGTTCTTCCGTTGTCGCCCAGGCCAGGCTGGTTCCGGCCAAAGCGATGCTTGCAGCGAGAATATGAGTTTTCATGTGTGATCTCCGTTGGGTAATTTGTTTGGCATAGCCACCGGGGATTATTGCACATGTCATTTGTTGCTTGTGTTGGCTAGCGCACGTAAGGTATGCGCCGCCGGTTTCGGTCTCCTGCCGGTCCCGAGCCATCGCACTGGGCCGCTTGCGTCTCCGCCGGGACGCAGGGGCAGCTAAAATTCGACGGAAAGGGCGCAGCGCCGGGCTGTCTCGGCTCGCCCAGGAAGCTGTTGCCGGATTCGTCACGGCGATGGTCTTCGGCCTCTTCGCTGAACGATGGCGGACTCGAGTCCCTGGCCATCACCACCGCGCTCTGGTGCGGGCGGGATGGGGCGCCATCCCGCCAGACCGAAAGCTGTCGCGTGCCATCCGACCTTTCACGACGACCCAACTTTTAGCACTAAAGTTTTAGCGCTAAAGTAATAGTGTTTGAGCTATAGTCCAAACAAAAGGTTTCGCATGTTTATAAAAATTTCATCGGGGTTTCGCTGAGCAAGTTTGGCGCTTGGTGAATGTGGCCAGGGGGCTGGTCATGCGTGCGCTGGCGGTGACGCCGGACTCGTCGAGGGGGCGGTATGGTTCGTAATCCTGCATTCAAATTGCGCCGGGCCTCTGTTCTGGCAATTGCTGTCAATCTGGCATTCAACCCATCGGTTGTGCTGGCCCAGCAAGGAGGCGTCGTCGTCAATGGCCAGGTGGTGATCAGCCAACCGGCTGCCGGGGTGACGAATATCCGGGCCAGCAACGGCGCGATCATCAACTGGCCCAAATTCTCGATCGGGGCGGGGGAACTCGTCCGTTTTGTCCAGCCGTCGGCTTCCAGCGCCGTATTGAACCGGGTGGTCGGGACGGAAGCTTCGCAGCTTCTCGGCCAGTTGCAGGCCAACGGCCGGGTCTTCCTGATCAACCCCAACGGTATCGCGATCGGCGCCGGGGCGCGTATCGATACCAATGGTTTTATCGCTTCGACCCTGGATATCGCCGATGCCGATTTTCTGGCCGGCAAGCTCAAGTTCTTTGCCGCCGGCGCCGCCGGAAATATCGTCAATCAGGGCCTCATCTCGGTCGGGCCGGACGGTCGGATTGCGCTGATCGCGCCGAATATCGAAAACAGCGGCATTATCCAGGCGCCCGGCGGCCAGATTCTGTTGGCGGCCGGGCGTCGGATCGAAATATCGAGCCTGGATTTTGCCGGGGTGTCCTTCGAAGTCCAGGCGCCGACCGATGCCGTGCTCAACCTCGGGAAACTGCTGGCCGACAACGGCGTGGTCCAGGTCTTTGCCGGCAATTTGCGGCACAGCGGCGTCATTCAAGCCAATCGCCTGACCCGGGATGGCGATGGGTCGATCCGTCTGACCGGCAGCAACGAAGTCGTCCTGACCTCGGACAGCGTAACCCGGGCTGATGGCCGGGTTGGCGGCGCCATCACCATCCAGAGCAACGGTACGACGCGGGTGGCCGGCGAAATTTCGGCGCAGGGTTCGGTCGGCAAAGGCGGCGACATTCGTGTGCTGGGCGAACGGGTTGCCGTGGAGTCTGCGGCGCATCTGAATGCCTCCGGCGCCAGCGGCGGTGGCCAGATTCTCGTCGGCGGCGATTTCCAGGGCAAGAATCCCGAGGTTCACAACGCCCGCCGGGTGTTCGTCGGGGCGGGCGCTCGGCTAATCGCCGATGCCACGCTCAAGGGCGATGGCGGGCGGATCATCGTCTGGTCGAATGAAAACACCCGCTACTTCGGCAGCTTGGCGGCGCGTGGCGGACCGCAGGGCGGCCAGGGCGGCTTTGCCGAAGTGTCGGGCAAGCAGAATCTGCAATTCGCGGGGGCTGCCGAGTTGGGGGCGCCGCTCGGTTCAAGCGGGTTTCTGCTGCTCGATCCGCTCGATATCATCCTCTCGGCGAGCGGTGGCGTGATGCCCATCGCGGCCGACGAATTCAGTGATTTCTCCGGCAATGTCGTGACCGTCTCGCCGAGCGGTTTGAATGCGGTGGGCGGCAATGTCATTTTGCAGGCCAATCGCGACATCTATTTCAATACCGCCTTTGCCTTCACCGGAAGCAGCTTGACGGCCACCGCCAATGGCGATCCGCGGCTCAACGGCAGCATTTTCCTGAATCGGGACCTGTCCTCCAGCGGCGGCGCCATCAACCTCAACGCGGCCACGCTGAGCGGTAGCGGCGGGATTGCCACGGCCGGCGGCGCGGTGAATGTTGTGGTCGCCAACGGCATGTCCTATAGCGGCGCCATTGCCTCGGGCGGCGGCAATGTTAGCCTGACTTCGACCAGCGGCAGTATCGCCAATGCCAATGTCAATGCTGGTGCCGGGGCGGTCACGGTTACTGGTCAGAACGGCGTTTCCTACGGCAGCTTCGTGTCTACCGGCAGTGTCTCGCTCAATGCGCCAGCCGGCAGTCTCAATCAAAATACCGTGAGTGCCGGGACGGCCAATCTTGAAGCCTCCGGCTCAATCAACAGCACGGTCAAGGCGGCGCGGATCAATGCCACCTCGACCGATTCAAGCGTTCAACTTTATAACGCGAACGGACAGCCGTTGCGGCTGGGCACCATCAGTGGTGCCTCCGGTGCCTACTTTTATTCCACGGCCGGTATCGAGCAGGTGGCCGGCGGGTTGGTGAGTGCCCCCTATGTGCGTTTCTCCGGCGAAAACGCCGCCTTCGCCCTTGGCTCTAGCGGTGCGCCGCTCAATGTCGCAACGGCGAACTTGTCCCTGACCAATCTGGCGGCCCCGGCCCATATTGCCGTGGCCGGATCGACCCTCGACCAGCTAAGCCTGCAGGGGGAACTGGCCGGCCTGGCGGGAAGCACGGTCAGTGGGGCGGCCAATCTCGCTTCGTTGAACCTGACGGCGGGCAATGGCGTTCTCAACGTCGAGGCGACGTCCAGTGGCGGCTTCGGCAGCGGCTTCGGGCTCGAGGTTGCCGACGCCGCGCTGAATATGACCACCCTCAATATGCCGACGGCCAGCGTTTCGCTGATCGCCGGCGGCGGTGGCGTCGTCCTGGGCGCCGCCAGCGTCGGCAGCCTCAATATCGTCGCCAGCGGCTCGATCAGCGCCACCTCGGTGACGGCTGCCGGCAATATCAGTGCGACGGCCAATCGCTGCGCTTCCTTCTATACCCTGTGCACCTTGCGTAGCGACATTAGCGCGACGAGTCTGACGTCGACCGGTGGCAGCATCACGCTGACCAATTACGACAATGGCAATCTCGCTGTCGGTACGTTGAATGCCGCCGGGAGTGCAAATCTCAATATCGGCCGCGCCTATTACAGTTATACGGATAACAACTACCATGTGACGACCAACGCCGTCACGCTCGGCAGCGTCACGACGGGAGGCTCGTTCTCTCTCGCCAAGCCGGGCACCGGGGACGTGACGCTGTCCGGCCAACTGAGCGCCGGTGGGTCGGCGAGCCTGAGCAGCGGGACGTCCTACTACGATTACGCCTTGCGCACCTCCGTGCGCAACGCCGCCAACCTGTCGGTGGCCGGCATTCAGGCGGGCAGTTACATCTCGCTCAGCAACAGCGGCAGCGGGGCCATCACGGCGAGCGGCAATCTGGTAGCGACGGGTTCGAGTCTGTCGGTCAATGCGCAAGACGGTGCCGTCATTGCCGGCGGCGTCCATGCCGCCGGTACCTCGGCCAACCTGACGGCTGGCAACGGTGTCATGAGCTTGGGGACCGTGGCCACGGCAAACGGCGCGATCTCGGCGACAGCCAGCGGCGATCTGACCTTCGCTTCCCTGGCCGCCGGCGGCAGCAACAGTTCGGTCAGCCTGACGTCTTCGGGCGGTAGCGTCCGGACGAGCCAGAACACTGTCGGCAGCGACATTGCCGCCACCGGCGATGTATCGATCAGCGCCGGCGGGGCGATCGGCGACGGCAGTTTTGCCCATCCGCTGGATATCCTGGCCGGCGCCAACGGCACGGTCACGTTGTTGGCCGGAACGCATGTCGGGGCGGTCGGCTCGCCGGTGACCGTCGATACCAACGGCAGTGTCAGGGTGGCCGCCGGCAACGGCCAGTTCCATGTCGCGGTGCAGGATGTCGCGGGAACGGCCAAGGCAGTCTCGGCCATCGACCTGAGTGCTTCGGCGGCCGGCATGGGGGTCGCGGGTACCTCGAATTTCACGGCGCAAAATTTGTCGGTCAATGCGACCAGCGACGGTTCCGTGATCACCATCGGTGATGTCGTGCCAGCCGCCGCCACACCCTTCAACCTGTTCCGTTTCACGGCCACGGGCAGCGGATTGACCTTCGGGAATGTCAACCTGGCAAGCTCCGGCTACAACCAGTTCGAAGCCTTCGCCAATGGTCCGCTGACCGGCACGGGCAATATCGTTGCCGGCAATATCGTGCTGGCCGCCGGGGCCGGTGCGGTGAACGTCGGTAACGTGACCTCGTCCGGCGCCGTGGGGAACAAAATCGACATTTCCGGCGGCGATATTGTCACCGGCGACCTGTCCGGACCAGCGATCGTGGTGAATGGCGACAATCTCTTCCTCGGTACGGTCGCTACGTCCGGGACCCATCGCGGCTACCCGTATAACTACGTATACATTCCCCGCCTGGGCACGTATCAATACCTGCTCGACGAACTAAGCTTGAGCGCCGCGGGCGACCTCGTTACCTCGGGGAACGTCAGCAGTGCCACCTCGGCGCGGCTCAGCGCGGGCGGCAATCTGACCGTGGCGGAGGGGGGCGGCAGCATCACCGCCGGCACCACTTCTGTCTGCTGCACCTATTATTCCGATACCGCCCAGGCCTGGGCGGGTGGGGCCGGCACGCTTTCGGTGGCGACGGTTTCCGGCTTCAACGTCGATGTCAAAGGCGGTACGGTCGATTCCGGCAACCTGAGCGCGGTCAATAGTCTTGGCTTGGCCGGCGCTACCCTGACCACCGGCAATCTGCTGGCCGGCGGCAATATCAATGTGTACGCCAGCACCGCGCTCAACGCCGGGACGCTGCAATCGACCGGCGGCAGCGTCAGTCTCGAGGCGGCGACGCTGAATACCGATACGGTGCAGGCAGCCGGCAATCTGAGCGTGACCGGCACCAACTTCAATACCGGCAACCTGCAGGCCGCCGGTACCTTGAACCTGACGGCGACGGCGGGATACGCCCCGGGGGCGCTGAGTCTGACCGCCGGCAATCTCGTGTTGAGCGCGCAGAATGGCAATATCGACCTGAGCGATAGTGTGGTGACCACGCCGACGGCAAGCCTGAACGCCAGCGGTTCGATTCTCGGTACCCTGAGCAATACGAGCAATCTGACACTCGTGACGGGGGGCGCTTTTGACATTACGTCGACGGTGGCCCTCACCGCCGTAGCGGTAACGGCCCAGGGCGATAGGCTGGGGGGGACTTCGAGAATCAGTTCGCCTTCCGCCGAGCAGAACTTCACCTACACGGCCGACGGCTCGACGCTTGGCCTCAACTATTCTTCGCTGGTCGGTGTGGACCTGCGTTATAGCGAGGCCTCGCCGACGGTTACCGCCATCAACGTGTCGGCCAACCTGGCGACCGGCAGTCATCTGGATGTCGACGGCAACGCCGCGCGCTTGACGGCGGACGCGGTTGCGCTCGGCTCGGGCAACGTCGATCTGAGAACCGGCGGCGACATCGACCTGACCTCGGTCGTCACCGGTTCGGGGAGCGTTACCGCCCATTCCTCGGCAGGCAATATCAATGTCGAGCAGGTGACGACGAGCGCCTCGGCCGTCAATCTGACCGCCGACGCGGGGTCGATCCTGGCGGTCGGCGGCCAGACCTATCAGATCGACAACGCCAATGGTGATGTGACGCTGAGCGCCGGCCTGGGCAGTGTCGGGGCGAGCGCTTCGCCACTGCAGATCAACGGGGCACAGAGCCTGGCGGTGACCGGGCTCAACGAAATCCTGATCGATGTCGCGGGCCGCGCTCTGAGTAATCTCGATATCACCACCAATGCCAGCGGCAGCGGGGCGATCGCCATCACCAACAGCAATTACAGCGAATTCGCCCTGACCCGGGAGGGCGCGGCGGGCGCCCAGTACCTGGCACTTGGCCCGGTCACGCCGGGCACCAACGGGGATTTCGCGCTGCGCGCCCGGGATGGCGGGATCAAGGTCGTGGGCGATATCAGTGTCAGGAATCTGCTTCTCGATGCCAATGTGGACAATACCAACACCGCCGGCGACATCCTCATGCAGGCCGTGGACGCTGCCAGAAGCATCGTGGCTACCGGCAATACAACGATCAAGGCCGGTCAGGACGTGATTATCGCGGCCGGTCAGGGGAGTGGTCAGAGCGTGACGTTGGATATCGGCGGCACGTCGTCGTCGACTTCGATCAGCGCCGGTCGCGATGTGCGGGTGGAGGGCAATGGCGGCGGCGCCGTGGTGAACCAGAATTCAACTTTCAACGGAAACTCGCTTAACGCTGGCCGGGATATCCGGATCACCGGGGGGGCCAGCGCTGTCGCCGGGGCCAAGGCCGCCGTCAATGCGAGCGGCAGTCAGGTATTCATCGCTGGCGGCGACCTGATCCTGCAGGGCGGTAGCGCCGATGGCTCCGTGGCCGAGGCGGTGGCTGCCGGAGCGCAGACGATCCAGGCCAATAATCTTGTACTGCAGGGTGGCGCTGGAAATTCGGCCTTCGCCGTGCTCAAGGGCCTGAATCAGGAGGCGACCCAGATTCGGGGCAGTCTGACCGTTCAGGGCGGCCTGGGAAGCGGCGCCTATGCGGAAATCACAGCTGCCGGGTGGCAGACGCTGGGGACGCAATATACCTATTACTACAATCCCACCGACCAGGTCCTGGTCAAGGGCGGCGCCGGCGATGGCGCCTATGCGTCGATCGGCGCCGCGGGAAGCCAGAGCATCTACGCCGCCGGGGATATTTCCATCCTGGGCGGCTCGGGCGCCGGCGCCTACGCCGAGATCGCAACCTCGGGGGGCGACCAGGTCATCGGGACGCAATCGACTTACTACTACGCGCCGACGGTCAATGTCCTCGTCGAAGGGGGTACGGGAGCCGGTGCCTACGCTTCGCTGAGGTCGGCCGGCAGTCAATCGATTCAGGCCGGGCAGGACATCACCGTCCGCGGCGGCAGCGGTGGCGGGGTCGCCAGTACGGCCTGTGCCACCGGCGGGGCCGGTGCTTTTGCGGAAATTTGCGCGACCGGCACGCAGACCATCGGCAGCAGCGCCAATTCGTATTACACCGATCCGACCGCCAATATCCTGGTGGTCGCAGGTAGTGGCGGCAAGGCGCGGATTGCCGCGGGCGGCGACCAGAGCATCAATGCCGGCGGCAATATCACGCTCATCGCCGGTGCGGTGGCGGGCATGACCGCCAGTATCGAATCGGGGGCTTTCCAGACGGTCGGTAACGCGACCAATGCTTATTACGGCAATGATGCCACCGGCAATATCCTGATCCAGGGCGGTTCGGCCAGCGGTGCCGCCGCCTGGCTGGGGGCTGTCACCGGTCAGAAGGTCGATGCCGGTGGCGATATCACGCTGCTTGCCGGGGCGGCCGACGGTGCTTACGCCCGCATCGCCACTAGCCAGGGGACGCAGGTGGTGGGCAATCTCGGTTCGTCCTATTATTTTGATCAGACCAATCAGATTACATTGACCGGTGGTAGCGGGGTTGGCGCCAACGCGGGGTTCTACTCCGGTGGTGGCCAGTCGGTGTATAGCGCCGCCGGCATCAACATCACGGGCGGCACCGGGGATCAGGCGGGGGCTGGCATGGTCGCGGCGGGATCGCAAGTAGTGCGGACTTTCGGTAATCTGACGCTCAGCGGCGGCAGTGTGGCGAGTGCCGATCCCGGTCAGGCCGCTGGCGGTAATCTACGCGCCGCCAGCGCGGTGGCGACCGGCAGCAACGAAACCTTGATTGAAACCACCGGGAGCAGCCAGACCATCGAGGTCGGCGGCACACTCAGGCTGAGTGGCGGCGGTGCCGGTTCCTTTACCCGGATCAAGCAAGATGCGGTCGAAGGGAGTCAGACCATCAGCGTCGGCGCTTCCCTAAGTATTGAGAATGTCACGGCAAATGCCAACGATACGGGAATTGCCGCCACCGGCGGCGCGAACTTCCAGTCCGTCGCGGTCAATGGGGCGCTCGTCCTCGACAATCAGGGAGGCCATTCGGTCTTTCTGCAGTCGGACGGTGCGCAAGCGCTGACCGCCGGCAGTCTGGATGTCCGCCTCGGTTCCACCGTGGATAGCGCGACAACGGTCATTTCGGCCGGCGACAACCAGGATATCGTCCTCACCGGAAACGGGACGGCCGGCTCGGCTTTCCTGAATATTTTCAATCGGAGTAGTGCTGTCGAGGCCATGGCACAAGTTTCGGCCGGGGGTAAGCAGACCGTGAAAATGGATTACGGCTCAGCGGGCAAGCTTCAGGTTGGCGATGTGACCGGCCAGGGGGCAACGCGCTTGACGGCCGGTGGTGACCAGGAACTGGTGGTCGGCAGTTTGCTGGTCCAGGGAGGGGCGGCGGTGGGTAGCGATGCCAAGATCACGGCCGGGGCAAACATGCTGATCAGTGCAATTGCCGGGGCCGTCGAGGTTCGCGGTGGGGCGCAGGGCTCGGCTGAGATCGATCCGCCCAATATCAGTTTGGTGTCGAATGGCGATGTGGTGGTTCAGGGCGGCAGCAGCACGCTGGCGCACGCCCTGATTTCCGGTTTCGACATCACGTTGGCGGCGACCAATGGCAATGTCGCGCTCACTGGCGGCCCGGTTGCCGGGGCATTTGCCAACATTCTCGCGGCGGGGAGTCTCAATATTTATGGTTCCGGCAACCTGGCCATTACCCCGAACGCCGGCGGCGCTTCGGCGACGGCGGCCGCGCCGGGCGGCAACAACATCGTCGTCGGCGGTAGCTGCATCGGCTGTGCGAGCGGGCTGGTCGGCACTTACAACATCACGGTCGGGCCTGTGCTGAGCGATCCGGTGCAGAATGCGCTGGCCAATTCGGTGCCCAGGCAGATGCTTTCGCTGCTCGACGGCTTGCAGGGTATCTACGGCATCCTGAAGTTGCCGCAAGATGGTGAAATAACTGTCGATCTGACACGGCGGCGTTTGCCGCAATGCAATTGAGGAGGGCCGGCGGCGTGAAGGCAGCGAAGAATAGGGTGGGGTGGGCTGGCGTTGGGCTGATGCTGGCCCTGGTCGCGGGGATGGCATTGGCCCAGACCGAGGTCGGTCAGGTCGAGTTTGCCAAGGGCCTTACGACGGCCCAGCAAAAAGGAACGGCGGCCCGCTTCGTCGTGCGCGGCGACGCGTTGTTCGAAGGCGATCTGGTTACGACGACCGAGGCCGGTTATGCCGTTCTCGCTTTCGTCGACGGGACGAAGATCACCTTGCGGCCCGCCACCTCGTTCGCCATCGACAAGTATGCCCATGACAAGGGCGAGGAAAGTGCTTTCCTGCGTCTGGTCAAGGGTGGCATGCGCTCGGTGACCGGCTTGATCGGCAAACGTAACCCGGGCGGCGTCCATGTCAGTACGGTGACGGCCACCATCGGCATTCGCGGCACCAGTTTTGACGCCCGCCTGTGTGGTAGCGATTGTCGCCAGGAGCAACGGGAGAATCGTCCGCATCCCGGGCAGGGCGCCTCGGTGCCGCCGGCCGACACCGTGATCGGACGGGTGGTGCAGCTCAGCGGCGAGGTCTTGGCGGCGCAATCCGGCAAGGCGCCGCGCCGTCTGGTTGAGGGCGCGCCGCTCTTGGTCGGCGACGAGATCACGACCGGGCGGCAGGCGAGCGCGGTGATCGGGTTCCGCGATCAGTCGCGGGTTTCCCTGGAACCGCAGACCATCTTCAGTGTCGATTCGTTCAGTTTCGGCCGACCGGAGCGCAGCGACAATGTTGCCGTGCGTCTGCTGAAGGGCGGTCTGAGAATGTTCACCGGTATGATCGGCAAGAAAAACCCGGCGGCGGTTTCGGTTTCCACCGTCGTCGCCACCATCGGTATCCGCGGCACGGGCCTCGATATCAGTTGCGAAGGTCCGTGTGCCGCCGTCACCCAGCCGCTCGGCGATTTCTGCGGGGCCGCCCAGGGCGGCGCCAAACGGGGTGAGCCGGGTTGTGCCGATGGCATGTTCGTGCATACCTGGAATGGCAAGATTTTCGTGGCAAGCGGTGGCGGCGAACTCGATGTCGATCTGGGTCGGGTTGGTTTTGCCGGGGCCGGCAAGCAGGCCCGTCTGCTCAATGGCATTCCGTCCTTCATGAACGCTTTCCGGTCGCCCCGCCCGGATGGCGTCGATGTCGACTGGCCGGCGCTCTTCGGCGGTTCTGCCGGGTCTGGCGAAGATGGGCTTTACGCCCTGGTGCGCGACGGTTTCATCTTCCTCGAAGCCGGCGGCGGGCGGATCGATCTCGGGCCGGGCGAAGGCGGGGTGGTCGGCGCGGATGGCAAACCCAAGCGGCTGGAGCCCGTGCCGAGCTTCCTGGCTGACGATCCGTTCCCGGCACCTGAAACCTTCAATGTCAATGACCCGGTGATTCAGCAGATGTTTGGGGCGACGATGGGCAGCCCGGGGCAGGATATGTGTGAAATTCAATAATTTCCGATGAAAAACCAGACAATGACAAGCGCCAAGCGGATATTTCTATCCCTCCTGCTGGGGGGCGTCTCGGTCATGGGCAGCGTGGCGGCCCAGGAGCCGGCGGTGGGTGAAGAACTGCGGCTCGATGTGACCCGCTATCGCATCGAGGGTGATACGCCGCTTTCGGAGGCGGGCACGGCGGCGCTATTGGCGCCTTTCGTCGGTGCCAAGCGCAGCGTGCAAGACATCGAACAGGCGGCGCGTGCCCTGGAAAAGCACTTGTCCGAGCGCGGCTACGCCTTTCACCGGGTTTTTGTGCCGGCCCAAAAGCCAGCCCAGGGCGAGGTGGTGCTCAAGGTGATCCGTTTTAATCTGGCCGATGTCACGGTCAGCGGCAACGAACATTTTTCGGCGGGCAATATTCGCCACAGCCTGCCGGCGCTGCAGCCGGGGGCTGCCCCGGCGATGGCCAGCGTCGGGCGCGATCTTTCCGCCGCCAACGCCAATCCGGCCAAGCAGGTGGCGATTACTTTCCGCGAAGGCAAGAAGCCGGAAACGGTCGATGCGGAAATCCGGGTCAAGGACGCCAATCCGCTCAGTGTCTTCGCCGGCCTCACCAGCAACCGCTCGGTCGACCCGGTTCACCGGGCTGATAATCTCTACCGAATGACTCTCGGTGTGCAACATTCGAATCTGTTCGATCTCGATCATGTGGCCACCTTGTCCTACACCACGGACCCGGAACACCTGAGCAAGGTCACGCTGCTCGGGGTTTATTACCAATTGCCCATCTATGGCAGCGGGCTGAATCTTTCCGGCTATTACACGCATTCCGACGTCAATTCCGGACGCGTCCAGCAGGGGGCGGGCTTTTTTGATTTGAGCGGTCGGGGCGAGTTTTATGGCATTCGCCTGACGCAGGCCTTGCCGCGTCTCGGCACCTTGCAGCAAACCCTGAGTGTGGCATTGGACGAACGCTATTTCGAAAACAATACGACCTTTGCCGGATTCCAGGTCCAACCCGATGTCTCTTCACTGCCCTTGTCCGCGAAGTATGCCGTTCATCAGGATCAGTCGTGGGGCGTATACGGCGCGAATCTTGAATACCTGGTCAATCTGAAAGGCGGCTCGGCCAATAGCGCCGCCAATTATCGACAAAATGGCGGCGACCACTCCTGGGATGCCTGGCGCTTCATGGCCGACATTTCGCGCTCGGTCGGGACCTGGAACCTTGCCGGGCGCCTGCGCGGGCAGTGGAGTTCCCATACGCTGATTTCCGGCGAACAGCTTGGTCTGGGCGGGGCGAATTCCGTGCGCGGTTTCGCCGATCGCGAAGTGGCCGGGGATTATGGCTATCTCTGGAATATCGAGGCGAAGGGGCCGGCGATGCTGCTGCCGCAACTCCGGCCGGTGCTGTTCGTCGATGGCGGTGCGGCGCATAGCCGGGCGACGCGCCACACCGAGTATCTGATGAGTGCCGGCGCGGGCTTGCGCTGGTCTTCTCAGCAATTCGAGGCAGCGCTGGATTTGGCGCAGGTGGTGGACCGCAATGACCTGAATCCGGAAAAGACGCGGCTGCGCCTGACGGCTTCGTTGTTCTACCGCTTCTAGCGAGCACTCCGAACGGGGCCGTCGGCTTTTGGCACACCCCTTGTCGGTCCGTCTGGTCGAATAGGGAACTGCCGGGGAAGATGGGGTTTGTTCAATTTGCGGCCGGTACCCTCTGGCCATCGACAGGACCACAAAATGAGGCTAAGCGTACTTGGATGCAGCGGTGGCATAGGGGGGCGGAATCAGCGAACCACGTCGCTGCTGGTCGATCAGGACATCCTGATCGATGCCGGAACCGGGGTGGCGGACCTCTCGATCGCTGAGTTGGCGGTCATTGATCATGTCTTCCTGACCCACAGCCATCTTGATCATATTGCTTCCTTGCCGCTGATGATCGATACGGTTGCCGATCGACGCAATAGACCGCTGACCGTTTATGCCGTCGAGGCCGTCATCACCATCCTGCGCAATCATGTTTTCAACTGGGCAATCTGGCCCGATTTTTCGGAATTGCCGTCGCCCGATCATCCCTTGTTGCGCTATCAGGCGATCGAACTGGGCCAGACCGTTCAGCTCGACGGCCGCAATGTGACGGCCCTGCCGGCCGAACATACGGTGCCCGCGGTCGGCTACTGGATCGACTCGGGGCGGGCAAGCATTGTCTTTTCTGGCGATACCGGGGGGTGCGATGGGTTCTGGCGAGCCGTCAACCGGATTCACAACCTGCGCTATCTGATCATCGAATGCGCCTTTTCCAATCGCGAGCAGCAATTGGCCGTGATCTCGAAACACCTCTGTCCGAACATGCTGGTCAAGGAACTGCTCAAGCTCGAGCGGGTCTGTGACATCTACATCACTCACCTGAAGCCGGGGCAGATGGAATTGACCATGGAAGAAATCGAACGTTGCCTCGGCGACTTCAAGCCAAAAATGCTGCAGAACAATCAGGTTTTCGAGTTCTAGCATGAAATTGACGCCCCGCATTCTCGAACGCCTGGAACCCATTCGCGAGTTGTCGCCTCGTCGCTTGGTGGAAATGGTTGATTTGTGCAAGGTGGAGAGCCATGCCTTGGGCAGCGATCCAATACGTGACATATCAAGGCTCGAGTTCGTCTACCTGCTGGCCGGCGAACTGAAAATTGTTTTGCCCGATGGCAGTTCGCGCCTGCTGGTCGGCGGTTGCGACATCGCCAATTGGCCGATCGGCTACAAGACCGTTGTTCCCGTCAGCAGCAAGGCAGTGACGGATGTCGTGTTACTCAGGGTGGAGTTCGATATCCTCGATGTGATGATGACCTGGGACCAATTGACCACCTTTGTGGACTTCCACCCGGATGGCGAAGTGCCGGAAGCGGCGGTTGCCCATACCGTGCTCGGGACGTTCAGCGTCCAGGTGCTGACTTCCGGTGCGCTGGCGCAGTTGCCATCGGCCCATATTCATGAGTTGCTGAAGCGTTTCGTACGGGTCCGCGTCAACAGCGGCCAGGTCATCATCAAGGCGGGCGAGCCGGCCAGCGACTATTTCCTGGTCGAGTCCGGCCGTTGCGAAGTGCGCAAGATCATCGGCGGGGTCGATCTGTGCGTCGCCGAACTAAAGGCCGGGGATGCCTTTGGCGAAGAGGCCCTGATCGCCGAGACGATCAGAAATGCGTCCATCGTCATGAAAAAGGACGGCACATTGCTCCGTCTGGCCAAGCCGGATTTCGTCGAACTGTTGCAGACGCCTTTGCTGCATGCCATCGATCGCCCCGAAGCGGAGCGCCGGGTGGCCAGCGGCGTGGCCGTCTGGCTGGATATTCGCTATCCCGCCGAGTTTGCCGAAGATGGCCTGCCGGGCGCGATCAATCTGCCCCTCAATGAAATCCGCTCGGCCTTCGGCTTGCTCGACAAGCAGCGCGAATATGTCGTCTATTGCCAAAGCGGCCGACGCAGTGCGGCAGGGGCTTTCCTGCTGGCCCAACACGGCTTCAATGCCTTCCTGCTGCACGGCGGCCTTGGGGGATCCGAAAAAACATGAGCGACATCACCAAGCGCTTGCGGTTTCTGAAAATACTGCAGACGGTTACCAACCGGATTCACTCGACCAGCAATATCGAGGAAATCATGCTGGAACTGTCGCAGGAAATCTGCGCCTTGTTCGATGCCGATCGCCTGACCATTTATGTGCTCAGCGACGACAAGCAGTCGATCCTCTCGAAGGTCAAGACCGGGCTGAATTCCTTTCGCGATATCCGCTTGCCGGTTTCCGAGCAGAGTGTTGCCGGCTATGTCGCCGCCCAGCGCCAAATGGTCAATATTCGCGATGTCTATGATCACGATGAGCTGCGGCGGATCAGTCCGCGCCTGAAATTCCTGGAAGAGGTCGACCGGCGAACCGGCTATCGCTCGCAGCAGATGCTGGTTGCTCCGGTGCTCGGCAGCGACGGCGAACTGCTCGGCGTGGTCCAGCTAATCAATCATCTGGGCGGTGAGCCGTTTCCGGGATTTCTCGCCGATGGTGCCGAGGAACTGGCGCAAACCCTGGCGGTGGCCTTCCTCCAGCGGCGCAACGCGCCCTTCGTGGCGCGCTCGAAATACGACCACCTGGTTGCCGACGGCGTCCTGAGTGCTGCCACGATGGCCTCGGCACAACTGGCGGCGCGCGAACAGGGGCGGGATGTCGAGGATGTCTTGCTCGCTGATTTCGGGGTCAAGCCGGCAGCGCTCGGCGAGGCGCTGGCGAAATATTTTGCCGTCCCCTACGAGCCGTTCCGCACCGGGCGCCTCAAGCCGGGCCACCTGCTGCGCAATATCAAGCGCGACTACGTCGATCAGAACCACTGGTTGCCCCTGGACGACACGCCGGAGGGGATCATTGTCCTGTCGCCCGACCCCGAGCGTTTGCGCCTGTCGCGGGTGGTTAACAATATCTTTCCGAAGAACACTATCGTCTATCGGGTCACCACCTGGCAGGAGTTCGCCGCCACGGTGGATCAATTCTTCGGGGTGCTTTCCGATATGGGCTCGGCCAACGAGCTGCTTTCGGAAATGGGGGATGAAGATGAGGTCGGCGAACTGGCCGACGAAGTATCGGCATCGGCCGATAACGAACTGGTCCGCCTGGTCAATCGGATCATCATCGAAGCCTATCAGCAGGGGGCCTCGGATATCCACATCGAACCCCGCCCGGGCAAGGAAAAGACCATCATCCGTTTTCGCACCGACGGCTCGCTGGTCAACCACATCGAGCTGCCGGCCTCCTATCGTTCGGCGTTGATCACCCGCCTGAAGATCATGTGCGACCTCGATATCTCCGAGAAGCGCAGACCGCAGGATGGCAAGATCAAGTTCAAGAAATACGGCCCCCTCGATATCGAGCTGCGCGTTGCCACCATTCCCACCGCCGGTGGTGTCGAGGATGTCGTGATGCGGATTCTGGCGGCCGGCGAGCCGATCAAGCTCGACCAGCTCGGCTTGTCGGCGCGCAATTTCCAGAACCTGATCAAGTGCATCGAAAAACCCTATGGGCTGTTCTTCGTCTGCGGGCCCACCGGTTCCGGCAAGACCACCACGCTGCATTCGGTACTCGGCTACCTGAACCGGCCCGATACCAAGATCTGGACGGCGGAAGATCCGGTCGAGATCACCCAGAAAGGCTTGCGCCAGGTCCAGATCAACAAAAAGGCCGGACTGGATTTCGCGACGGTGATGAAGGCCTTTCTGCGCGCCGATCCCGACATCATCATGGTGGGCGAAATGCGTGATCCGGAAACGACGAGCATCGGTATCGAAGCTTCGCTGACCGGCCATCTCGTATTTGCCACGCTGCATACCAATTCTGCCCCGGAGTCGATTATCCGACTGCTCGACATGGGCATGGATCCGTTCAATTTTTCCGACGCGATGCTCGGCGTATTGGCGCAACGGCTCGGCAAACGTCTATGCAAGGAATGCAAACAGGCCTATGTCGCCGATGCGGCCGAAATCGACCAGCTGCTGCAGGAGTATTGCGAAGAGTTGCGCCATACCGACACCTGGTTGCAGGACCCGCAGGCGGCGCAGCGGGATATCCGGCAGGAGTGGCTGGGAGGTTATGCCAGGGATGGCCAATTCACCCTCTACCGCGCGACGGGGTGCCCGTCCTGTAACAACACCGGCTACAAGGGACGGGTCGGCTTGCATGAGTTGCTGGTCGGCAGCGACGCGGTGAAAAAACTGGTGCAGGAACGGGCCAGGGTCGCCGAGATTCTCGCTCTGGCGCTCAATGAAGGAATGCGCACCTTGAAGATGGATGGCATCGAGAAGGTCATGCAGGGGATCACCGACATTAAACAGGTTCGAGCGGTTTGCATCAAATAGAGGCGGGCAAAATGAATACTATCGACGAACTCTTTCTGCGTTTCGAGCAGCTCAACGATATCGGTGCCTCGCTTTCCCACGAGCGTAACCTGGATCGCCTGCTGGAAAAAATACTGATTGCCGCCAAACAGATAACCCGGGCCGACGGCGGCACGCTGTATCTGCTGACCGAGGACAAGACCCACCTGCGTTTCGAGATTGTCCGCACGGATTCGCTCGCTATTGCCTTCGGGGGAACCAGCGCCCAGTCGACCTCCGGGATGTTCCCGGATTTGCCGCTGTATCGGGCGGATGGTAGCGCCAACGACAACATGGTCGCGGTCTATGCGGCGATCACCAAGACGACCGTCAATATCGCCGATGCCTATACCGCCGAGGGCTTCGATTTTTATGGCACGCGCCAGTTCGACCAGCGCACGGGCTATCGCTCGACCTCCTTTCTGACGGTGCCGATGAAGAACCACGAAAACGAGATCATCGGCGTCCTGCAACTGATCAATGCGACGAGCGAGGTCGATGGGCAGGTTACGGAGTTTTCCCTGGCCGCCCAGCGTCTGGCCGAGTCCCTGGCGTCGCAGGCGGCCGTCGCGTTGACCAACCGCCAGTTGATTCAGCAGATGGAAGGGCTGTTCGAGGCTTTCATCAAGTTGATCAATATGGCTATCGATGAAAAATCGCCCTATACCGGTGGCCATTGCCTGCGGGTTCCCGAATTGACCATGATGCTGGCCGATGCCGTCGATGCGGTGTCTGAGGGGCCGCTGGCCGCCTTCAAACTGACGGAGAACGACCGTCACGAACTGCGTATTGCCGCCCTGATGCACGATTGCGGCAAGGTTACGACGCCGGTGCATGTGGTCGACAAGGCCACCAAGCTGCAAACCATCTTTGACCGTATCCAGTTGATCGATACCCGTTTCGAAGTGCTCCGGCGCGATGCCGAAGTGCGTCTGTGGCGCCGCATTGCGGAAAATGGGGAGGCGGACGCGGCGCGTGCCGACTATGACGATTTCTGCCGACAAATCGAGGCCGACCGCGGCCTGCTGCGGCAAGTCAATATCGGCGGCGAACGCATGAAAGACGTCGACATCGAAGCGGTGCGGGCGATCGCCAACCGTTATCGCTGGCGCAACGAGGCCGGGGCGGAGGTGGCATTCCTGACCGATAACGAGGTGGATAACCTGACCATCTGCGCCGGAACCCTGACCCGGGAGGAGCGCGAAATCATCAACCATCACATCGTCGCGACCATCAAGATGCTGGAGCAGCTACCGTGGCCCAAGCACCTGAAGCATGTGCCGGAATACGCCGGCGGGCACCACGAGCGGATGGACGGCAAGGGCTATCCGAAAGGTCTGAAGCGCGAACAAATGAGTTGGCAGGCGCGGATGATGGGCATCGCCGACGTTTTCGAAGCCCTGACCGCGAAAGACCGGCCTTACAAGGAGGCTTTGAAACTTTCGCAGGCGCTATCGATCATGAACAATTTCCGAAATTCTGGGCATCTTGACCCGGATTTGTTTGATGTCTTCATGAGCGCCGAGGTCTATCGAAAATACGGCGAAAAGTTCTTGTCGGCCGAGCAGATGGACTTCTCAGCCAAGTGGCCGGGTTAGGCGATGAATCTGTTGCGGCTGATGAAGCACCACCTTTTGCGGATCATGGTCAGTCTCATGGTGGTGCCGCTGTTCGTGCTGCATACGGCGGGCGTCGTTGACCTGGTCGTCGTCAAGCCGCTGGAAAATTATCTCTACGATTTGCGCTTGCGCCTGACCATGCCGAATACCCGGGATACTCGCATCGTCATTCTCGATATCGACGAACGCAGTCTCCAGGGCATCGGGCATTGGCCCTGGCGACGCGATACGCTGGCGCACCTGGTCGATCAGCTGTTCGACCAGTACCAGATCGATGTCCTCGGTTTTGACGTTGTATTCGCCGAGCGCGACCAGAGCTCAGGCCTGCCGATGCTCGAACATCTTGCCCAAAATGAGCTGCGTCACGATAGACAATTCCAGAGTGCGCTGGCCAGCCGGCGCCGGGAATTGAGCTTCGACCAGGTTTTCGCCGACAGTTTCCGGAATCGGCGCGTCGTCCTTGGCTATTTTTTTCGGCAAGATGGCGACCCGGCCGGGGTCAAGGGCGTTTTACCACCGCCGATCCTGGCCGCCGGTAAGTTCAGTCCGGATCATGTCGGGGCCGCGGTTGCCTCGGGTTTTACGGCAAACTTGCCGGAATTGCAGAACAGCGCGATGGCCGGCGGTTTTTTCAATGCCTCGCCTTTGATCGATCCGGACGGCGTCTTCCGACGCATTTCCCTGTTGCAGAGTTATCAGGGCGGCCTCTATGAAACGCTGGGCCTGGCCGTCGCCCGGCTGGCGCTCAGGGAGTCGAGCCTGGGCCTGGTCTATGCCACGCCCCGGCCCGAGTTGTATGCCTTGGAAAGCGTCCGCTTGGGAAGACGGCAGATTCCGGTCGATATCGACCTCGGCGCTCTGATTCCGTACCGCGGCAAGCAGGGCAGTTTTCTTTATGTCTCGGCCATTGACGTTCTGCAGGGCAAGGTGGCGCCGGAGGTGCTGAACGGCGCCATTGTCCTGGTCGGCACCACGGCGGCCGGGTTGATGGATTTGCGGTCGACGCCGACCCAGGACCTCTATGCCGGGGTCGAGGCGCATGCCAACGTGGTGGCCGGCATCCTCGACGGCACGATCAAGGAGCGACCCGCCTACCTGGTCGGGTCCGAACCGCTGGCCCTGGTTCTTCTGGGCGTGATACTGGCGCTGATTCTGCCTTTCCTCAATCCGTTCTGGGCTTTCCTGTTTTCTTTCTCGGTATTGGCCGGTCTCGTTGGCATCAATTTTCTGCTTTGGGCACGCGAAAACATGGCGCTGCCGCTGGCCTCGCTGCTCTTGATGGGCATCGCCATTTTTGTCCTGAATATCGCCTACGGCTTCTTTGTCGAAGCTCGCGGAAAACGCTTGCTGGCCGGCCGCTTCGGGCAATACGTGCCACCGGAACTGGTGCGGAAGATGGCGCGAGATCCCTCGACCTATACCCTGGCCAGCGAGAGCCGGGAACTGACCGTGTTGTTCTCGGACATCCGGGGCTTCACCACCATTTCCGAGGGCATGTCGCCGCAGGAGTTGTCGGACCTGATGAACGCTTTCCTGAGCGCGATGACCAAGGTGATCCAGCATCACCAGGGGACCATCGACAAGTACATGGGGGATGCGATCATGGCCTTCTGGGGCGCCCCGATGAGCGACCCGCAACATGCCCGGCATGCGCTGCTGGCCGGTCTGGAAATGATTGAAGTGCTGAATGCGCTGCACGCCGATTTTCGCGTCCGCGGCTGGCCGGAACTTCGCATCGGGGTCGGGCTGAATACCGGCGTGATGACCGTCGGCAACATGGGCTCGACGTTCCGGATGGCCTACACGGTGATGGGGGATGCCGTGAATCTTGGCTCGCGTCTGGAGGGCCTGACCAAAGAATATGGCGTCCAGATCGTGGTCAGCGAATTCACCATGGCGCAGCTTCCCGAATTTGTCTTCCGCGAACTCGATATCGTTCGTGTCAAGGGCAAGGAAGAACCGGTCAGGATTTACGAGCCGATCGGACTGGAGCGCGAGCTGGCGGCCGGGGCGAAGCAGGAGTTGGCCAGCTACCATCAGGCCGTGCGTGACTATCGTGCCCGACACTGGCCGGCCGCCGCCGCGGCCTTTGGCCAATTGGCGGCAGGGCAGCCGGACCGCTCGATCTACACCATCTACCTCGAGCGGATCAGGCATTTCCAAAACGAGCCGCCCGCCGACGATTGGGATGGTGTGTTTACCCTGACGACGAAATGAGGTCTGGCCAAGCCGGAGCGGAGCCCGGCCGCTGATTTCGAGAGCGTGCGGCCAAACCTCCTAGAAAACGCAAGTGAACCGCAGAGACGCAGAGATGCGGAGGAAAAGCAAAGGCTTGCCGGGGTTAATCGGCATACCTTATGGTTGAACTGAAAAAACGTCGCAAGCAACTGTTTTGACATCATTCAATTAGTCAGCCAGGGCAAGTCGACGCCCAGTACGTCACGATACAAAAACAGCAGCGCCGACAAAGCCTGCTGAAGCGTCGAAACCGCCACCTTCAACTCGGCAGCCAGATAGCCGAGAAACGCCCGAACCTCGTCCGCGCCCATTTTCCGAGGATGACGACGACCGTGAAAAGCCGCGAAACGACGCACCCACTCGACATAACAACACTCAGTCCTTATGCTGTAGCGCTCATAGCGAATCACTTCCCGAACGCGCCCAAGCAAGGTTGAGGATTGGTTCAATTCCATGCCGTACCTGTCAATAGAAATTGACTGTTTGTAAACGCAGTGGTTTACCTTTTTCATTATGACAAGAAACTTTCAAGCCGCCATGTTCACCAGCGTAGACGGCGCTAGTCCGGGATACATGGCGCTCACGCCTCATATCCTGGCCCCGCGCCATGTTTCACCGCCATCTATCCTCAGCAATGATCTGCTCCCGCCCTCCAAAAACAGCTCTGGGAGACCTTCTTTGGAAAGGATGCCGGTAAGGATGGATGGCGGGTTTCCAGAATACATGGCGAAAATGCCATCGACTTTACGTTATGCAAATCTAATCATTAGCGTGGAAAGCTTATGAGTGAAGATCAAGATGAAAAATCACACTCGTATGAGGGAAGAACCTTCGACGAACCATTGATTGTGCCTGGGCATATTGATTCTGAACCTGAAAGATACATTGCAGAGAAACCCTTCGATTTAACGAGGTTTGAATATTCCATTCTTCGTAAGCCTTACACGGCTGAATTTTGGTTTACTCTGGTAGCTGGGGCAACAGGAGGTGTGGCTATATCGGTTATCGGAAAAGCAATAACTGCACTTATAGCTAAGCAGACCCCATCTCTTGAGCTCTGGGAAATTATTACTATCTTACTTGGGATTATTTTATCTTTCTTGTTAAATAAAAAATTCAAGTCTGACTATGATATAGAAAAAAATAAACTTATGAGTGTAATAGATAGCCATTTTGAACAGAACAAACCACGCCACCTTCACCTGACAAAAGGGAGAAAAGATGAAAGCAGATGATCTCCCTACTAGCTATAAAGCCCCAAAAAGACTGACAATTGGGACCAATATTCTCGAAAGTGTAAATCTACTCTTATCCTTTAATGGATTTGTACCCGTGCTTATTGGAGATGGAAAAAAACCAAGGGTTTGGATAAATATCCCAACCAATAAGGAAGGTACGGAATGGTACCCTTTGGTTAAAGATAATTTTTCAACTAATGACAAAGTTATCGTTGTTGAGTCTGATAGTTCGGTGAAAGTTACCACACCAGATGGTGTTGTCATCGAGTGTAGTAAGTTATCTGATGGTACGATTGATGTTGAAAAGTTAAATCTCAAGCCGTTCGGTCTTAATGTGGTGTCTGATCAGAAGCAACTTACCGTAATGAACCAAGTCCTTACTGGCAATGGATTTAAAAATGTTGGAACGATGGTAGGTATTGGTAATGCATAACAAAGTGCTGCTAGGGACAAACCTACGCTGCGCTCCGGTTTGCCCCAGAGCACGGCGTTAGGCATCAGCGAAAGTTATGCGAAGCGCAGCGATCCTTCTTCTATTTGCCCTTCAATCCAATATTGCCATCGGCATGAGCAAAGAGGAGCGACACAAATTTCTCGACGCAATTCGTCCCCAAGCGACCCGCATGGCCGGGCAACCCGTTCGTTTCAAGGTCGATAGACTGAACTATGTAAGCGGCTGGGCAGTACTCGTCGGCGGGCTCATGGCGGGGGAAGGAAAAGTCATGGATTGGAGCAAGGCCGGAGACTGTGATCCAACGCTCGACAAAATGCTCTGGGTCGTGGCGAAGAAAGAACCATCGGGGTGGCGAGTAAAGGAAATGTACATCTGCGCTTCAGAGCCACCCTATTGGAATCTGGAGCCGAACGAGGCATTTTCTCGCCCTTGCGGCCTCTATGCTGAACTTCCAATCAGCGGAGACGAAACCGCTGAGCATCAATGTCGTGCATACCTGGCAAAGAAACGTCGCGCGAAACCATGATGCCTAACGATTAAGGTTAGATCGTGATCGCGAAGCGAGCCACGATCTGAACCGGTTGTTGGACAAGCCCGGTTCGGAGGCTGGGTAGTTCCCCTGGAAATATCTTTTTGTCCTGCGTCATTGCAACGGCGTTTCGCCAGATTCAGCGGTTCTGGCGGTCAAATCCGCGATTTTTGCCGATTTCAGGCCGAGCGCGCCCGTGGCGCCGAAGGGCGCATCAGCAAGCCGCGGACGGCTGGCTTACCCGCGCACGCCCTCGGCCAAACTTGATCCCCGCCTTCGGTCGAACGCCGACAGAATCCGCCTTCGCACCACCTGCATCGGCGCCCCGCAGCAGGGGCATGGAAACGGCGGCCGCGGTTTCATCCAGCCCAGGTCGGTGCTGGGCATGACTTTCAACACGACCTGCAACAGCGCGATCAGAGCCTTGCTCTTGGGATGCAGAAAGCCGAAGTTAAGGGCCCGCCGCAAGCCCTTGGGCAAGACGTGTTGCAGGATCAGCCAGAGGAAGCTGGCGCCGCTCACCGTGCGCACCATGATCTGGCCGGTCTGGCTGTCGCGGTAGCGAAAGCTGACCTGCTTCTCGTCACAGGAGAGGATGTCCTTCTCCTGAACGACGCCCCGATAGAGATAGCGGCCGAGATAGACCAGCGCTTTTTCGCCGGTGCCGACGCCCTTGCAGTCGACGAACCATTTCCTCGGGTGACAGACCGGCAGTGGCAGACCTTCACGCGTCAGCTATCTCTGGAAGCAATGGGGACCGGCCGGCTATCGGGAACTGCGCAAGCGCGGCGTTACTGTCCGCGAAGCGTGGAACACCAGTAAATCGGCGCATGGTCCGTGGCGGCTGTCCAAGACACCGGCATTAGCCTTTGCGTTACCATTACGCTACTTCAACAACTTGGGACTACCGAATCTTGCACCAGCACGGTAGGAATTCAATTCATCGAACCGCCGGATACGTGACCCGTTCGTCCGGTGGTGTGGGAGGGAGGGG
>JAGTRU010000063.1 GCA_018261905.1 Pseudomonadota bacterium
CATCGCCGACCAGGCGCGGACCATCCGCATCCCGGTGCACATGATCGAAACGATCAACAAGATGAACCGGATCAGCCGCCAGATCCTGCAGGAAACCGGTGCCGAACCCGATCCCGCCACACTGGCCAAGAAGATGGACATGCCGGAAGAGAAAATCCGCAAGATCATGAAGATTTCCAAGGAGCCCATCTCCATGGAAACCCCTATCGGCGACGACGACGACTCGCATCTCGGCGACTTCATCGAAGACTCCGGCACCCTGGCTCCGGCCGACGCGGCGATGTACTCCAGCCTGCGCGGCGTCACCAAGGAAATCCTCGACACGCTGACCACGCGTGAAGCCAAGGTCCTGCGCATGCGCTTCGGCATCGAAATGAACACCGACCACACGCTGGAAGAAGTCGGCAAGCAATTCGACGTCACCCGCGAACGCATCCGCCAGATCGAAGCCAAGGCCCTGCGCAAACTGCGCCACCCCAGCCGCTCCGACAAACTGCGCAGCTTCGTGGACACCAACGGCAACTAAAGTTTCCGGGCCTGTAGCTCAGTTGGTTAGAGCAGAGGACTCATAATCCTTTGGTCCACGGTTCAAGTCCGTGCGGGCCCACCAAACAAGCCCCATGCAATCAGTGAATTGCATGGGGCTTTTCTTTGCACTGGTGCTTGGCAACCAGGAAAATCTTCACCAAGGTTCAACCTCAGCACACAGGCCAGGCCCGAACTAAAAACGGCGGGCATGCATCATGCCGCCATGTTATTGCACTGGCGGGATCTCGATATGTTCATCGACCTCGGTGAAACACACTTCGGGAAAACGCCGTTCGGCGCGCACGCGGCGTTCGGCGAGGCCTTCCGGCGGACCGAAGTCCTGGAGCCGACGATCTTGGTCGCTCCGCCGCTCGCGGGCGGGCTGCTTGGCCGAGTTGTCCGACGCAAATACGCTGCTCAGTGATTCGATTGGGGTCATGATTTTTTCTCTCTCACTTTGGACAAATTGAGGAAAACCGTTTCCGGACAATCCGTCCTCAGCACGTACCGTGCCGCGCCGGGCAGGCTGCGACAAGCCCCTGTTTTCGGGCACAAATGGATCTCAGCAAAGTCGATTCGGAGACTGCTGGGCGGGCCTTTTCACCCGCCCCCCGGGTAATTCCCCATTTATGGGGAAGGGGCGCGATGGCCGCGCCGCTGCCAACCCACTAGCGCGCGGCAAACCTTGCCCCGGCGGCGCTGCCGCTACTGAATCCCGGCCACCCGGCTGGCCGGGAACTTGGCCGCGAAGCGGCTGCCCACCCCTGGCGTGCTCTTGATTTCCAGTTGCGCCTGATGGCGGCTCAGCGAGTGCTTGACGATGGCCAAGCCGAGACCGGTACCGCCGGCGTCGCGCGAGCGGCCGCGGTCGACCCGGTAGAAGCGTTCGGTCAGCCGGGGGATGTGCTTGGAATCGATGCCGATACCGGTATCCTGAACGGCGAACTCGGCCCCCTGCAGGCCGGCTTTCCAACTGAGGCGGATGGTGCCGCCGGCCGGCGTGTAGCGCACGGCGTTGGCGACCAGATTGGTGAAGGCGCTGACCAGTTCCGGCTCGGAACCACGCAGGTCGCCCTGCCCGTCGGATTCGACGACAATGCTGTGGCGGCCGGCGGAAAGGGCTTCGGCATCGCGGCGCAGCTTGTCGAGCAGGCTGATCATATCAACCGGTTCGGTATCCGGCGGCGGCGCCGACTCGATCGAGGACAAGGTCAGCAAGTCCTGGACGATGGACAGCATGCGGGACGACTGCTCCGACATCAGCGCCAGGTAACGGCTGCGTTCGTCGCGGTCCACCTCGAACTCCTGCAGGGTTTCGAGAAAGCCGGAGAGCACGGTGAGCGGCGTGCGCAGTTCGTGCGAGACATTGGCCACGAAATCGCGCCGCATACGGTCGAGGCGGTCGGTCTGCGTCACGTCCTTGACCTGCATCAGACGGCGGCTGTCGGAATAAGGCAGGACGTGGATGGAGAGGACGCGGTCTTCATTGCGCTCGAAACGCATGGTCAGCGGGCGGGAGAAATCGCCGGCCTGCAGGTAATCGACGAACTCCGGCTGGCGCACCAGGTTGATGATCGGCTGGCCGCGGTCGGAATGGATAACCAGACCGAGCTGCATCTCGGCCGTGGTATTGCAGAAAATGATCTGGTAATTCTCGTCGAGCAGCACCACACCGTCGGTCAGCGCCTGCCCGGCGGCGATCAGGGTGGCCACCTCCTCTTCGCGGCGGACGATTTGCGTTGCCATATCTTTTTCATGCCGGTAAATCCGCGCAAAGACGCTGCCCCATTCGCCCCGTCCGTCGAGCGAGCTGTCCGCCTTGGGCTGCCGCGACCAAACCTCGAGACGGGAGAAATTGCCGATATGGAACAGCAATTTCCAGCCCAGCATGGCGCACACGATCGCCCAGCCTGCCCATTCGCCGAACCAGTAGCCAACCGGCAGGGCAAAGACGGCGGCGAGCAGGGTAAGAAGAATTACCCTAATCAGAGAGGCAGACAGAATCAGGCTCCGCGAAAACGGTAACCGGTGCCGCGCACTGTTTCCACCCGCTCATGGTGACCGGAGGCTTCAAGCGCCGCCCGCAGACGACGGATATGCACATCGACCGTGCGTTCCTCGATGAAGACGTGGTCGCCCCACACTTCGTCGAGCAATTGGGCGCGGGTATAGACCCGTTCGGAGTGCGTCATGAAGAAGAAGAGCAGGCGAAACTCGGTCGGCCCCAGGTCGACCGCCTGGCCGCCGGCCACTACCCGGTGAGTCGCCGGGTTCAGGGCCAGATCGCCGATTTCGATAGCCTCGCCGGCCAGGTGGGGGGAGCGACGGCGCAACACGGCGCGGACGCGGGCGACCAGTTCCTTGGGCGAAAACGGCTTGGTGACGTAGTCGTCGGCCCCGGCCTCCAGGCCCTGCACCTTGTCTTCCTCATGAACACGGGCGGTCAGCATGATGATCGGCAGTTCGCGGGTCCGCTCGTCGGCGCGGATTTTCTTGGCCAGCGCCACGCCGGACTGGCCGGGCAACATCCAGTCGAGTACCACCAGATCGGGCAGCGCGGCACGGATCGCCGACTCGGCTTCCTCGGCGCTACCGGCCCGAACCGCCAGGAAGCCGGCATGTTTCAGGTTGATGACGACAAGTTCCTGAATCGCCGGCTCGTCCTCGACCACCAGAATGGTTGGTGTCACTTGATGGCCTCTTTGCCGGTATGCCGGATATCCCGCCCGTCGACGATAAACACCACCTGCTCGGAAACATTTTTCGCATGGTCGCCGATACGCTCGATAGCGCGGGCGATCGAGATGATGTCGATGGCCGTGGTAATGGTGCGCGGATCTTCCATCATGTGGGTGATCAACTGGCGGATGATCGACTTGAACTCGGTATCGACATCCGAATCGGCGCGAATGACACTGGTCGCCTGCGCCGTATCGAGCCGGGCGAAGGCGTCGAGCGCCTGGCGCACCATGGTCAGCGCGGCTTCCGCCAGGTGGCGGATACCGACCCCGAACTGCGACGGCAGATGGCCGCTTTCGTAGATCCGGCGAACGCCCTTGGCGATTTTCTTGGCTTCGTCGCCGGCCCGCTCAAGATCGGTGACGATCTTGCTGATGCCGAGCACCAGGCGCAGATCGGACGCCGCCGGCTGGCGTTTGGCGATGATGTGGGCGCAGTCGTCGTCGATCGCCTTTTCCAGTTCATTGACCTTGCGGTCGGTGTCGACGATGGTCTTGACGCTCGAAATCTCGCCCGTCGTATAGGCATCGATGGCCGCCGAAACCTGGGTTTCGACCAGGCCGCCCATTTGCAGCACATGGGTGCGCAAGAGGCTGAGGTCTTCGTCGAACTGGCTGGATACGTGCTGGGTTTCGTTCATGTTGGTCTTCCTCGTTAGCCCATGCGGCCGGTGATGTAGTCTTCTGTCCGCTTGTCTTGCGGCTTGATGAAAATCTCGTCGGTATTGCCGTACTCGACCATTTCGCCCAGGTACATGTAAGCCGTGTAGTCGGAAACGCGGGCCGCCTGCTGCATGTTGTGGGTGACGATAGCGATGGTGAATTCCTGCTTCAACTCATGGATCAGCTCTTCAATGCGCATGGTCGAGATCGGGTCGAGGGCCGAGGTCGGCTCGTCGAGCAGCAGCACCTGCGGCTTCACGGCGACACCGCGGGCGATGCACAAACGCTGCTGCTGACCGCCGGAGAGGCCGGTGCCCGGCTTGTTCAGCTTGTCCTTGACCTCATCCCACAGGGCGGCCTTGGAAAGCGCCCATTCGACGCGGTCGTCCATCTGGTTGCGACTGAGCTTCTCGTGCATGCTGACGCCGAAGGCGATGTTGTCGTAAATCGACATCGGGAACGGCGTCGGCTTCTGGAAGACCATGCCGACCTGGGCGCGCAGGGCGATGGTATCGACCCCCTTGGCCAGGATATTGACCCCACCGACCAGCAGTTCGCCGTCGGCACGCTGGCCGGGATAGAGGTCGTACATGCGGTTGATGGTGCGCAGCAGCGTCGATTTGCCGCAGCCGGAAGGCCCGATGAAGGCGGTGACCTTGCCCTTGATGATATCCAGGTTGATGTTCTTCAGGGCAATCGCCTTGCCGTAGTAGAAATTCAGGTTCCTGATACTGATCGCGGGAGTCAGGGTATGGATGGTTTGCTCGACTGGCATCATGAAATTATCCGTTGAATTTGGGCATAGGGTTCAGTGCTGGGCTTTTGTCTGGCGGAAGACGACACGGGCCAGAATATTGAGCAGCAGCACGCCCATGGTGATGATGAAGACGCCGGCCCAGGCCAGCTGCTGCCAATCGGCAAAGGGGCTCATGGCGAACTTGTAGATGGTGACCGGCAAATTGGCCATCGGCTCGGAAAGATCCAGGCTCCAGAACTGGTTCGACAAGGCGGTAAACAATAGCGGTGCGGTTTCCCCGGAAATGCGCGCCAGGGCCAGCAGAATGCCGGTGATGACGCCGGTCTTGGCCGAGCGCAGGGTGATCAGCAGGATCACCTTCCACTTCGGAGCGCCCAGCGCGAAAGCCGCTTCGCGCAAGGCATTCGGCACCAGGGCCAGCATATCCTCTGTGGTCCGCACAACAACCGGCAGGACCAGCAGGGCCAGCGCGACGATGCCCGACATGCCGGAGAACTTGCCGACATTAGCAACATAGATGGCATAGACGAAGAGACCGATGACGATCGATGGCGCCGAGAGCAGGATGTCATTGACGAAGCGGGTGACCTGGCCGAGCACCGTCCGCTTGCCGTATTCCGCCAGGTAGATGCCGGCCAGGATGGCGACTGGGGTGGCCAGCAGCATGGCCAGACCGACCATGATGCCGCTGCCGACGATGGCATTCTTCAGGCCGCCAGCACTGCCCGGGGGCGGCGTATTCTCGGTAAACAAGGTAAAGGACAGGGCCCCGACACCGAGGTCGATGACCATCCACAGGATCCAGACCAGCCAGAACAGGCCGAAGGCCATGGCCGACATCGAGAGGACCAGGGCAATGGCATTGATGATTTTTCGTTGCGTACGCAAATTCATAATTGACCTCTTAATGCCCGCCGCCGGAGTTTTTCTCCAGCGAAAGCAGCAGCAGCTTGGACAGGGAGAGCACGATGAAAGTGATCACGAAAAGAATCAGGCCCAACTCGACCAGCGCCGCGGTATACAGCCCGGGCGTCGCTTCGGAAAACTCGTTGGCCAGCGCCGAGGTGATGCTGTTGCCGGGCATGAACAACGAGAAATTGGAGAGCAGGCTGGCGTTGCCGATGACGAAGGTAACCGCCATGGTTTCGCCGAGCGCCCGGCCGAGACCGAGCATGACGCCGCCGATAACGCCGACGCGGGTATAAGGCAGCACCACTTTCCAGACCACTTCCCAAGTCGTGCCACCGAGGCCGTAGCAGGATTCCTTCAACATCGGCGGCGTCAGTTCGAAAACGTCGCGCATCACCGAGGTGATGAAGGGAATGATCATGATGGCCAGGATGATGCCGGCCGCCAGAATGCCGATACCCAGCGCCGGGCCGTTGAAGAACGGACCGATCAGCGGCAGTTGGCCAAGGGTCTTGGCGATCCACGGCTGCACGTACTGGCCGAAAATCGGTGCAAAGACGAGCAGGCCCCAGATGCCGTAAACAATACTGGGAATGCCGGCCAGCAACTCGATGGCGATACCCAGCGGGCGGCGCAGCCAGGTCGGCGAGAGTTCAGTGAGAAACAGGGCGATGCCGAAGCTGATCGGCAAGGCGATGACCAGGGCAATCAGCGAGGTCACGATAGTGCCGTACATCGGCACCAGGGCGCCGAAACGTTCGGCCGGGGGATTCCACTCGGAACTGGTCAGAAAACCGAAGCCAAAGGTGGTAATCGAGGGTAGCGCACTCCAGATCAGGGAAATAACGATCCCGACGAGGAGAGCGAGGGTTAGCGCCGCAAAGGCGCGGGTCAGGTTGAAGAACAGCAGGTCGCCCAGCTTGCCCTTCGTGGTTTCTTCTTTCATTGCCGGAGTCCGGTGAGATCGCGAGACAGTGTGCCCGGCATCGGCTGCACAAAGCAACCCCCGCCACGGGCGGGGGCTATTGTCGCAAACCGAAGACCGATCGGGTTAAAACGTATTACTTGACGGAGATAACCGGCTTGCCGGAGGCATCCTTGACATTGCGCCAGGAAGCGTGGATCAACTTGACCAGACTGTCGGGCAGGGAAACGTAATCAAGATCTTCGGCCATCTTGGCGCCGTTCTTGTAGGACCACTCGAAGAACTTGAGGGCTTCGGCGCCTTGTTCCGGCTTGTCCTGCACCCTGTGCATCAGGATGAAGGTGGCGCCGGAAATCGGCCAGGCATCCTTGCCGGCTTGATTGGTCAGGATTTCGTAGAAGGCCGACTTGTTCCAGTCGGCACCCGCGGCGGCGGCCTTGAAGGTCAGGTCGTCCGGCGCAATGAAGTTGCCGGCGGCGTTCTGCACCTGGCCGAACGTCATCTTGTTCTGCTTGACGTAGGCATACTCGACATAGCCGAGAGCCCCCGGAATGCGTTGCACGAAAGCGGCGACGCCTTCGTTACCCTTGCCGCCCATGCCGGTCGGCCACTGCACGGCGGTACCATCACCGACCTTGGTCTTCCATTCCGGGCTGACCTTGGACAGGTAGTTGGTCCAGATGAAGGTGGTACCGGAACCATCGGCGCGGCGGACCACGGCGATATCGGTCGCCGGCAGCGCAGCCTTCGGATTCAGATCGACAATCGCCTTGTCGTTCCACTTGGTGATCTTGCCGAGATAGATGTCGGCCAGCACGGCGCCGGTGAATTTCAACTCACCCGGCTTGATACCCTGCAGATTGACCACCGGAACCACGCCGCCGATCACGGTCGGGAACTGCATCATGCCGTTCTTTTCCAGATCTTCCGGCTTGAGCGGCATGTCGGACGCGCCGAAATCGACGGTCTTGGCATTGATTTGCTTGATACCGCCACCGGAACCGATGGACTGGTAATTGACCTTGTTGCCGGTGGCCTTTTGGTAGGCTTCAGCCCACTTGGCATAGATCGGGGCCGGGAAGGTTGCCCCGGCGCCGGTGACTTCGACAGCCATGGCGGAAACAGCGACGGTGCCGAGCGCGAGGGCAAGCACCGAGTTACGGAAAATACGGGAATTACGCAGCATTCTGGACTCCTCTGTTTAACGAACAAATGAAGTCTATGGCTGTTTTATTACAGAGTTGTTACAACCGGGAACTTGCTTTGGTTCCCCGCCCAAACCCCCGGCTAAGGCAGGCAAAAACCGCACCCCGGGCCTCGCCCGGGGTTGGCTGCCCGCCCCCGCCTACTTGGCCGGACGCCCGGTCTTGATCCGTTCGACGCGCCCCATCACCGCCGCCAGTTCGGCCTCGTTCAAGGCCGCCAGCAGCATGATGCCGGCCCGCAGCAATTCGCTCTTCTTGGCTTCCCGGCCGATGCCGACCAAGCGCTTCTTGAGCTCGGCGATCTGGGCATATTCCGTTTCCGGCATGGCATAGCTGTCGCGCACCAGCTTCGGCTTTTTCGGCCGGACCGGCTTGTCGGCCTTTTTGCCCTGGCTTGCCTCGACCTTGATCACCTTCGGCTGGTCGTACTTGATGGCCTGCGCCTTGACCAGCGCGTCGGCCAGGACCTTCTGGTGGCGAGCCACGGTTTCATCGACCCGCGACGGCTTGCGGGGCGGCCGGGCCGTGGCGGTTGCCGCCGCCGTTGCCGAAACAGCCGGCAGCGCCTCGGCGACGACCGGCGCGACGATGGCCGCAGGCTGTTCGTCGACCTGCGGCGCGACCTTGGCAGCGACCCGCGGCACCAGCTTTTTCGGCGGCTTGGCGGCGCCGGTGGATTTGCCGGCGGGGGCGGATTTCTTTGTTGTGCTCATTCTTTTCTCCCATAAACGATCTATCCAGTTTAACGATTTAATGACGCCGTAAAGTGAAACTTTTTTGACAGGTTAAAATAGGCCTCACCGCACACAGGAAGCCCATCATGACCCAGGACGAACTCAAGCAGGCAGTCGCGCAAGCCGCTGCCGACTACGTGGCGCAACACGCCCCGGCCGGCAGCATCATCGGCGTCGGCACCGGCTCGACGGCCAATTTCTTCATCGACGCGCTGGCCCCGCTCAAGGACAAATACCAGGGCGCCGTGGCCAGTTCGGAAGCCACCCGCATACGCCTGGAAAGCCATGGCATCCGCGTGCTCGACCTCAACGAGGTGGACGACATCCCGGTCTATGTCGATGGCGCCGATGAAATCGACAGCGGCCTGAACATGATCAAGGGCGGCGGCGGCGCCCTGACGCGCGAGAAAATCGTCGCCGCGGTGGCCAGGACCTTCGTCTGCATCGCCGATCGCTCGAAGCTGGTCGGCACCATGGGCAAATTCCCCTTGCCGGTCGAAGTCATTCCCATGGCCAGCGCCCATGTCGCCCGCCAATTGACCAAGCTGGGCGGCACACCGGTACAGCGCGCCGGTTTCGTCACCGACAACGGCAACCTGATCCTCGACGTGCACGGCCTGGCCATTACCGACCCCAAGGGTCTCGAAACGCAGATCAACCAGATCGCCGGCGTCGTCACCAACGGCTTGTTCGCCCTCCGCCCGGCCAACCTGCTGCTGCTCGGCACGGCCGAAGGCGTCAAGAGCATCGGCTGAGTCACAGCACTGTCATCTCGGGGCGCTAATCTGGCGGCACTGATGACCGCCGGGAGCGCCCCATGTATTTGACTCAGCACGAAATAGCCCAGAGCCGGGATTACACCCTGAACAACCTGCTCGGCCTGTCCGCCGCCTGCCTCAATGCCGGTCAGCGACTGACCGAACTGTTTTCGAGTAGCGGGCGCGATGCGCTGCACTCGGGCAGCAAACACGTCAGCCAGTTCGGCCATGGCCAACTCGAAGCGCTCACCCAGTTTCCCGCGACACTGTGGCTGGAACACAGCGCCCGGACCAGCAAACTACTGGGCAATGCCTACGAGATCGTCGGCGAAACCCACAAGATGCTGGTGCACAGCGCCGAAGCCCAGGTCCGGATTTTCGACGAAATGGCCTTCTCCAGCCTCAAGCGCCTGGAAAAGATCAGCCCCTGGGAAGCGGAAGTCGCCCTCCAGGCCGTGCGCAGCACGCTGGAAACGGCGGAACAGGCCATGCACAGCGTCAGCGCCGAGGTTATCGACGACCGCGGAACGAGCCCAGCCGAGCCGCTGCTACCGGATGAAGACCCGAGCGAAACAAGCGCCAACAAGAGCAAACCGGGCAGCCGCAGCCGGAGCAAAACGAACTGATCGACGTCGACAAGATCAGAAACCCCCCTCTAGTTGCCCGGCTCCGCCGGGCATTTTTTTCGCTCGTCCGGCGGCGCACCGGTGCGCCAAAGACCGCACGAGCAGCCCCGGCCAAACCCGGTTATGCGCGATCCGTCATGGATATATGGCGGTCGTGCGGCGCAGCACCATGGCGGCGCTAAATAATGAATTTTACGTATTTAGCCAATGGCTCTGACGCGCCCATTCCGGCCATCGCGGTTTCCCGATAGCGGCCGCTCCGCCAAACCCAGGGTTATTGAACTGGATGCTCCGAACCGGCCATTGGCAACCTCACACTCCCGGCTAAGAGCAGTCGTTCAATAACTTTGCCAAAAGCAGACGTTGGCCCCCTGAATGCATGTCATTGCGATATATTCGAGCCGTGCCGCTTTTCACGGAAATTTAGTATGGTTGCAATTGATCTCGAATTTAGGGAAAGCCAGACGGGGTGGGGCTTTCGCAGCATCGGTCTTTGCCGAGTTATGCAGCATGCGCCGGAGTTAGGGCGCAAAGCTGTCTCCCTACAACAAAGTTAGAGGTATGTTGTGACCAACACAATTGCCATCGGAATCACGATTGCTGTCTTTGCGATACCGTGCTGCCTATTGGCTATGGCCTTGCGGCACTTTGTTCCGTTGATACGTGGTTTCAATGCGCCGCTGTGGGCATATGCGCTTGGCCCAATCGCATTCGCATCAGATCGGTTCCTTTCCGAGGAAGCACGCCCTCACCGCAAGCCTTTCATTCGCTATGTTTCAGCTTTTTTTGTGGTGTCGCTTGCGTTGCTCGTCGTCGCTTCAGGAAGCCTTGCGTGGCACCTCTAACATTCCAATCCACCGGACCGTCAAAAGCTGCGCTTTTGCCGTCCGGTGATTTACAACGTTAGGCACACGCAATGAGGCACGTCATCGGTTTGGCCACCGCACAGGGCAACGAATTCGTCCGGCCCCTCGGGTGCGAAGATCGCATACGGTTTGACTCCGACGACTTCCATGCACTGGGGTACTACTACTTGATTGCCCCTGCCTTCGAACATTTCGCCCAACGAGACGCTGGAATAGGCATCACATCCATGAACGTCATGCTCTGCCTGAAGAAAGATGATCTCACCGCAGTTGAAGATATCTTGAAAAAACTTGAAGGTGTTATTCGCGCGCGTCCAAAACAATGGAAAGAGTTGCTTGGTACCGTTCAATATCCGAACGAACAACCCAACCCCATCAACCCTTTGCTGTTTAGAAGCCGTGCTCTCAGCCTCCTTGACGTCCTTCGTCGCCTAGTCACAAAAGCCCGACTAGAGGGGAAATGGGTGGTTTATGGCAATGGTGTTTGTTATCGCGCTTTGTGTGGCATCAAACTGCCACCAGGCACCGTGGAGTACTCCTAGTGCCTAACAATTCGGTCAAGGCCGCTCCCTTTGGTCGCTGGACGCTGCGCGATAAAGCTTCGCGCAGCGCCCCTTACCTACAACGTTAGACCGCAGAGCCCTCTATGAACACGATTGCCGAGCTCCTTGAAAAAAACGGGTCGCTTCTCCAAGGCACGAGAACGGAGACTGAAGCCACCCTACAAAGCGTTGAATCCCGCCTGCGCGTTACCCTTCCCCGCGACGTTAAGTGGTTCTTGCAGTCGTGCGGTTACGGTCCCGCAAATGCCATCCCCAATATCGTCAGTTCGGTTTCCACCACTGAGCGATTTCGCTGCGCAGTTGGGCTCCCTGAACAATATGTCGTCCTTGATGACCGAAATGATGCGGGCGCAGTGCTGTTGGACACAGCATCACCCAACGGGTCGGTTCTTTGGGTCGACACGCACGCCCTCCCAAAGGTTGGCAAAAGCCCATTTTCTCCGAGCGAAGCTGACCAATTCGGTAGCTTTGCCTCCTGGGTTGCCTACTGCATTGACATCGAGGCAGATGAAACTGCGGTCTAACATGCGGTCAAGGCCGCTCCCTCCGGTCGCTGGACGCTGCGCGATAAAGCGCCGCGCAGCGCCCCTTACCTACAACGTTAGGTATCTCATGACACGACTACTTCTCTTGGTACTCGCAGCCACACTATTTTCTGCGCCGGCCGTTGCTGCGCCGTATGGCAACTACGACATTAAGCGAATCATGATTGTTCGAGATACGCCATCCGGAAAAAGTTACGGATTGGACGCCAAATATTTGGACGAAATGATTGGCGACCTCTCCGACCACGCCGAGAACTATCCGCCAAAATTTGACTCGCCAGAAGACCGGAAGCGCGCCGAAGCCGATGCTAAACAATTGGCTGGTTTTCTCGACGCAATTACGTCCGGCTCAGATCCGAACCAGAATCCGCAGTTGCTAATTCGGGCTGCGCTCGTCAACAGCATGGGACACATCCTTGACATAAAGGGCAGTGCCGAGCGGGCCGAGGTCCTATTTAGGAGAACCGTTGCGCTGGTTCCAGCTAACCCACACGTCAACTTTCATTACGGCGTTTTTCTCGCCGGTACTGGCAGAGCCAAGGACGGCATTCCATTCTTGGAGAAGGCGCTCTCCGGGGGCTATGACAAGGCGGCATTCTCGCTCGGGATGGCTTACCTGACGCAGGGTGAGAATGAGAAGGCGCTGCAATACTTGGAGGCCTACAGGAAGAAGTTTCCGAACGATCCAAATACGGCCAAGCTTATTGAGGCAATTCGAAGTGGTAACGTCACAGTCAAGCGCAATGACGGGTAGCCCGATACCTAACACTACGGTCAACACGGACCTTGCGCGAAAAGCCGCGCAAGGCCGGTTACCTTCACGTTAGCCACCTTAATTCTTCTAAGCGCGATCCAAATGTCTCGTGATCTTATTGACACCACCCTAGCCGGCATTCGTCCAGATCGCCAGCTCCACTATGAGAACTACCAAGTAGTCTCATTCGTTCAGGCTCTGTGTGGCACGATCACACCTAACATGGTCGCCGTTTCGCTCGAGTGTCTCGGCGCCGAAGTTCACCTGCATTACTACATCGAGAATGACTCGGTTGTGGATCGGGAAGCTATCGATGACGCAACTACAGATCTAGAGTCACTTCAATTCACCAATGTTCCAATACTCACGCACGTTCATCTTGTTGGCGCTTCACTGAAACATAGTCAAATCGAAGGCCGGCATATCTATCATCGCTATGAGGTGACCACAGGTGGCTAACACTGCGGTCAAGGCCGCTCCCTCCGGTCGCTGGACGCTGCGCGATAAAGCGTCGCGCAGCGCCCCTTACCTACAACGTTAGGCACCGCTTTGAAACGTCGATCCCTTAACTGGAGTGCTTTCGGTTGGTGCCTCGTTTGCCTGGTTCTTGGTGCTGGTGGACTACTTCCATTTCTCGATGGAAAAGGCGAGATGAAAGGTGTTCTCGTCGCTGCTTTCTTTGGGGCACTATCAATCTTCTACGGGTATCAATTCCTTCGCTCCTGGAGCGCCGGGCAGACGTCCAATAGGAACACAGGCAGCCCAGTCACAGTTGCATTCACTGATGTCACCATTTCAGCAAATTACGGGAACGGCGAATTGAGGTTGATTGATTGGAATTCCATGACAAAGGTAGGTATCACGACTACGGACGAAGGGCCGTTTGTTGAAGACGTTTTTTGGGGTCTCCACGCCGGGGAAGAAATCAAGGTTGCCTACCCCCAAGGCGCCAATGGCGAGCAAGCTCTTCTTCGCGCAATGCAAGAACGACTTGTGGGGTTTGATAACGGCCAAGTGATTGAAGCGATGGGATCAACCAGCAACGCACACTTCACAGTCTGGGAGCGCACGAACGATGGCATCGCCTAACGAATAAGGTTACCGTGAAAGCCCCCACGCGATGGGCGATGATGAGCCTCCCAGCCGTGCTGGCGGGATAACAAAGAGAAGAACAAGCTGGCTAGGCGGCAGCGGTTTCGGGCCAATAGCCGAAACGTTTCAGCGCCTTGAGCCAGCGTGGAGCATTTTTAGCCACGTTCGCCGCCGCGTAATCAATCCCCGAGTCGTGATACGCCTGGCGGCGGGTGAGCATGAAGTAAATGGTACGAATGAGTTTATGAGCCAAGGCCACGATGGCTTTCTTGTGTCCGCGTCGGACCACGAGTCCCTGATATTTGGCCTTGAAGACCGACAGGGTACATCGGGCCGCATTGGCGGCTTCACAGAGCAAGGCGCGCAGCAAGCTGTTGCCCTTGCGCGTCTTGCCGCTTTTTCGCTTGCCCGCACTTTCGTTGTTGCCCGGACACAAGGCCGACCAGGAGGCGAGGCGCTGCGCGCTACCGAAGCGGGTCATGTCATCGCCGATCTCGATCAGAATGGCGGCGGCTGCCATGGCATCAATGCCGGGAATCGTCTGCAGCAGCTCGAAGGCCCAGGCATAGGGTTGCATGGCCTCGGTCAGGTAGGCGTCAAGTCGGTTCAGGCGGGCTTCCTGTTCGCCGATATGGCTGCGCAGTTCGCGCAGCAACATCGTGTGACGGGGCGACAAGTCGCCGTCGAGGGAGGCGAGAAGGTCTTCCCTGGAGGCCCGCAGGCGACCGGTGAGCTTGATCAGTTCGCTCGCAGATTGGCCGTCAATCAGGCCGTCGACGATCGCTTGCGCTGCCTTGCCATTGATGTCCGCGACGAGACCGCCCAACTTGATGCCGGCGTCGTCGAGCAGTTTGTGCAGTCGGTTCTTCTCGGCGGCCAGCATGGCCACCAGTTTCTTGCGGTAGCGCGACACCAGCCGCAGTTCGCGCAGATCCTTGGGCGGGATGAAACTACCGCGGACCAAGCCAAAGCGCCCCAACTGAGCGAGCCACTCGGAATCGGCCACGTCCGTCTTGCGGCCGGGTACGTGCTTGACGTGGTGCGCATTGACCACCCAGGCCGGCACGCCGGCATGCTCCAGGTGGGCGTAGACGCTCTTCCAGTAAATGCCCGTGCTCTCCAGGATGACCAGTTCCACACGCTGTTCCTGCAGCCAGCCGGCCAAGGTCTTGAGGTCGCGCTTGAAACCGCAAAATTCACGCTGGTGTTTGATGGTTTGGCCGCTGTCGTCCTCAATCAGGACGGTCACGACATGTTTCATGCGATGCACGTCGATGCCAGCGACCCTTTTGTGAAGGATATCCATGATTCATCTCCCATGGTTACATTGCAACGTGTGGGAGACGGCAGACAACCCAGGCAGTTACGCCTTGCGGCGGAAATCGCCGCAAGCCTGTTTACCGTGCGTCCTCTGCCAACAGCACAGGGAACAATCGGGGGTACGGACTGCCCGAGCTGGGTCCAGTTAGATCTCGGGGTCAAGCCACCAAAATTAAATCGACCTCACGTCCGCCTTCTTCCACCCGCTCATCATCGCCCATCGCGCGGCTTTCATGTTCGGGGGTGAGCATCAGGATCATGAGAGTTAGATCGTGCGAAGCCACGATCTGAACCGTTTGTTGGACGAGCCCGGCCCTGAGCACGGGCTCATAGCAAATATGTATTTGGGAAGTTGCCCGGTTTGACGTTTTTCCGGGAGAACGGCTGCTTGAAACCCCGCTGATGCATGCCGTTGCGCCCGGTGATGGCGATTCAGGGGGGTAAACGGCGTGATGAGCCCCGATGCAAGGCGAACGGAAGGCTCAGCTTGTGGGCGCTGACATCCCGTCGCCGGCAAAGAGGCGTGGCGCTTACATGCTCAGAGGGCTCCCG
>JAGTRU010000006.1 GCA_018261905.1 Pseudomonadota bacterium
ACTTCCCAAATACATATTTGCTATGAGCCCATGCTCAGGGCCGGGCTCGTCCAACAAACGGTTCAGATCGTGGCTTCGCACGATCTAACCTTATTCGTTAGCCATCTGCGCTCACGGCTAGGCTGGCAATGGGCCATGTATGGCGTTCACAATCTGCGAGGCCCGGAAACCCTCCAAATCGGAGCGCTCGTTCAATGTGTTCGATGAAGGTCTCGGGTATAGGGGTTTCGTTTAGCGGAGGATTGTCAGCGACGGCTGGCAGCGAAATGGAATATGGCGGGCCGCCACTGACGTTAGCCTTGTGATAGTAATCAGGCGCGATAGGCACTACATAGGGAGAGTTGTAACGCTGGCGTTCTTCCTGGTCGGCGAGGTATTCCTCTAATTCGTAAAGCGCATATGCCGAAGGAAAGACGATCAGCTGATCCTCGTAGCCAGAGGCCTCCCATTCTGGGTGAGAGCCAGACAGGTCAACACTACCAACGCGTTGCCAGAACAGTTTAAGTGCAAGTGGTAATTTGCCAATTGCAGACTCAATTTTCTGAATGGCATCTGCAGCGCCAAGATCAGGCCCCGGAAAAACCTCTTCTGGTCGGTCAAATACATATCCACTCGAGCGGAGTCGCTCAATAAGTTTCGAAATACGCTGGCCCAATTCATCGATTTGCGTTTCCAAGATGCGCTTTCCTGATGGCTAACGTTGTAGGTAAGGGGCGCTGCGCGGCGCTTTATCGCGCAGCGTCCAGCGACCGGAGGGAGCGGCCTTGACCGCAGTGTTAGGGCCAACCCTCAGGAGTCCCATGGAATTTCCTTCAAGTTCCAAGCACTCTCAAACCTTGATCTGCCCACAATCTTGCTTGGCGCATCATTTGGGGTTTCAACGGAGTAGTTAGACACCCATAAGTAGCGTTCCTTTGACCACGTCACTATCAGCTCTGCTTGGCTCCAATACAGGCTCGACAGAAGACTTTCAAACTCCGTGATCCATTCGTCATCGAGAGAGTAGAACTCCTTATGGCCTGCCGCAAAATGGATATGGCTTCCGTAGTACGCGTACCCCCGGCTCTGCGGAACAAACGAGAAGAGCTGCGCTGTCAGGCACGTGCCGGTCTTTGGCAGAGCCAGAAGTTGCTGCTGGTTGTGCGCGTCTTGCGCGACATCAGTGTAGCCATCAATGAACCCAAAGACAGTGACCGGCATCTTTGCCCTAACGTGTAGCTAAGGGGCGCGCCGAAGGCGCGTCCCAGCGACCAAAGGGAGCGAACTTGAGCGCAGGGTTAGGCCACATTGCCGCTCAACCAATGAGCTATGTTTATCTTCATATCCTGCGGAGATATGTCATAACCACTTAAACGAGCACCGGCCCAATTTACGCCGACTTGGATGTTCTCTTCCTCGAATAGAGCAAGTGTTTTTTGAAGAAACTCTTCAAGAGGAAGTTGTTCAGGTTGGTAGGTTGCATATTTTGGATGTTCAGTGGCGACCTTCTCTAATCGAGAGCGGCTTGACCAGAAAGGAACAACCTCTTTGCCGTGAATTGGGAAGACAAGAAAGCCACCATCATCCATAAACGTGAAGACAACTTGCTCACGTGCGACTTGTTTGTAAAAAGCGTTAGCGTGTAGTGCTGTTGTGGACATGACTCTTGAGGCCTAACGTTGTAGGTAAGGGGCGCTGCGCGGCGCTTTATCGCGCAGCGTCCAGCGACCGGAGGGAGCGGCCTTGACCGCAGTGTTAGGCGGCGCGGATTCACAATACCGAGTAACGTGCATGATCACCCCTGATCGAAGCTCAGATAGTTCAGGTGGGCACTGTCGCACCATACAACGCACCACGAATTCACGTCACTTTCGTTGGAGAAAAAGATTTCCCAGCGTTCATCAGCCCCATCTTGGAATTTGAGCTTCTGATTGTTGATGAACCGGGCGCAGTGATTTTCAAGCGCCCCTTCAATGCCTTCAGCATCTATCAGCCACAGGAACGCCTCTTCCCAATCGGGGTCGCTAGCCACTTCGCTAACTCGCTTGAGGCGAAGTGTCTGGGCTATCGCAGGCCAATCTGACTGAACATACAGGCAACGAATGGCTAAGCGATCATCGATTCCTGAGCCTCCGGCATAGAAATTCAGGGAGTAATCCAGATCGGTTGTCAAAGGCCGGAAGCCCAGGATGTTTGCAATGACCCCGATAGCATTTTCCTTTTCAGGGTCATTGCTGTTGTATCGATAGTCAATTCCGTCGTAAGAGCGCATATGGGATTTGCCTTGCCGCCTAACGTTCAAGGTGAGGGGCGCCGCGCGCGGACGCCCGATGCGAAGCTGCGTGGCCGGCACGGCGTCCCCTCGACCGTTTGGTTAGGCGCCGACTTTGACCGAAGAAAAAACAGAAGAGAACACGAGACGGTGGCAAGAGGGAAACCCCTGGTGCGACGAAGCGAGCGGGCAACCCGGCAAGAAGATCTTTGGCCCAACGAAGCGCGAGCGACCCAGAAATGCTGGCCGAGCGGAGCACGGCATCCGAGAAGGCCAGAAGGGAGATGAAGGCCGCGCGACCGACGGGAAACAACGAAGGAAGCTGAGCGGAGTTGCCACGGCGCGCCAAGCAGTGCGGGCGCCCGAAGCACCTGACACGAAAAACCGCAAGAGGAAGACGGAGTAATGGGTGGCACGGCGCGCGCAGAAAAACCGGAAGCACAGGAGGCAAGAGCGAAGAACGACGAGGCTGCCCACGCACAAGCCCGCAGTGCGTGTTCGCGCCGAGAGGCTGGTGGCAAGAGAGAAGCGGGTAGCTCATGACTTCAATGCACCGTGGGCGAAGGCCTAACGTAGAGGTGAGGGGCGGCCGACCGAAGGGAGGGAACCCAGAAGCGCAGCTTCTGGGCCGTCCCCTCGACCGCCAGGTTGGGCCTCGGGTGGCAGCGCAACGGGACCAGCGACCGACACTGGCCCGGAAAGAGCACCCGAAAAGGCGGACTGCATGGACCTCTGCAGGAGGCACCTGCGGCTGAGGTTCACGACTTCAGGAATGGGCACGGCCGACGCCAAGCGGCGACCCACAGTGCCGGGCCGACCAAGCGCGACAAGGCGAAAGAACGACACTCGACCGACCCCGCGATAGCGAACGACCGAAGGCGAAGGACAGCGGAGCCAACGCACGCACCGAAACCGAAGCGGAACACGGCACCACAGGAACCGACCGACTACCGTGCGACAGAACCACCGCGGCAAAACACGAACCGCAAACGCCAGCCAGAAGTGCCCGAGTGCCCAACGTGAAGGCAGGCGACGAAGAACGGATACCCACGAGCGAAGGGGAGCGCGAGACCACGAATGGTGGGAGATGCGAAGGCGACAAATTACTCACGGAAGAGAGGCCCAACTTTGTTATCGGGAGACAGTTTTGCTGCATAACTCCGGCGCCGGCTCCCTAACTCGGCGCAACAGGATGCACTAAAAGCAACTTGTAGCCTGCATTTTTGACAACTATGCTGTGTTTTTATACAGCATTAAATAATCGTGAAAAGCAGCACTGTGCCGTTGCCCCCTCTTAAATCTGTGAAAGTGCTCGACCAACTGCGCGAGCGCATTCGCTATTTGCATTACAGCATACGCACGGAGGAGGTGTATGTCTATTGGGTACGCACGTTCATCCGATTCCACGGTCTTCAGCATCCGGCAACCATGGGCGGTCCTGAGGTAGAGGCGTTTCTGTCTTGGCTGGCCAATTCGCGAAATGTGGCCGCATCAACCCACAAGCAAGCCCTTTCAGCTTTGTTGTTCTTTTTCGGCAAAGTCCTCGGTACCGATTTACCATGGATGAAGGAGATTGGTCGGCCACGCACGAAAACACGACTCCCCACCGTTCTGTCGCCTGAGGAGGTTGCCAAAATTTTCTGCATTCTGACTGGGGAGCATCGCCTATTTGCCCAATTGCTCTATGGCACTGGAATGCGGATCAACGAGGGCTTGCAGCTCCGGGTGAAAGATTTGGATTTCGATCACGGCACGATCATTGTTCGCGAGGGAAAAGGTGGAAAGGATAGGGCTGTCATGTTGCCGCAGCGTCTTGTTTCAGCTCTGCGAGAGCAATTGTCGCGGTCTCGGGTGTTGTGGAGTGCGGACCAGGAAGCCGGACGTGGTAGTGTGGCGATGCCCGATGCACTCGACCGCAAATACCCTCGGGCTGGAACATCATGGAATTGGTTCTGGGTATTTCCCCAGGACACCCATTCGGTGGATCCGCGCTCGGGTGTTGTGCGCCGGCATCACATGTACGACCAAACTTTTCAAAGAGCCTTCAAGCGTGCATTGACACTTACCGGTATTGCCAAGCCGGCAACGCCTCATTCGCTGCGCCACTCATTTGCAACGACCTTACTACAGGCCGGCTATGACATCCGTACGGTGCAGGAATTGCTCGGCCATGCGGATGTGGCGACGACCATGATTTATACCCATGTTTTAAAAATTGGCGGTCGTGGAGTACGCAGTCCGATGGATTCGTTGCCTGAGACTTGAGCACTTCAACGCCTCACTCATTTTTCGAGATGGCAAGGTTCGGGCAAAATCTCCATGCGAACGTCAGCTATGGAGCAATTTCTTGGATGACTGGTTGTGGCCGGCTGCTGCCAGCCCTGTTCGTACCTAGGGAGGTAATCTGCATCTTCAGCTGATTTAATCCCGGCGGGCAACCCGGTCGGGATTTTGTGCGCAACGCCTTTGGTGCGTCCCTTGTGCACTTTCCCCCATTTTGGTGCTTTTGTTCGCCCGTCGCCGTTGCGGTGTAATGCCCAGCGAATTTTCTTCGCAATTCGCCCGCTACCGGTAAACCCCATATTTTTCGCGGATTTCGCGGCGAATCCGATGATTCCATTCGGGTTTTTTGTTGTTCGCGTAAATCCCGGGTCGGGTTTTTGCTAGAAGAGATCATCCGGATTTTTCTGAGCAGGCACGCAGCACGCGTTGCATGTCGGCGCAGAGTTTACGTGAACATGTTAGTGAGTTTGTTGTACATTAATAAACGAGTTTGATATTGGTGAATTCGATGGGCGTGGAGGAAAGCAAATGAACCTGGGTATGGAATCAGTCGCTGCTCGTGGCGTCGTTCATTGCCGCGCCATCCAGAATGCCGATGTCGACCTGCAGGCGGCGGCGCTCGGTTATGCCGGCTGGGGGCAGCGTTACGACCAGTTGTCGTCCGGGCTTTTTCAGGGGTCCATCCACGAAATCAAGCTGCCGGCCTTCACGTTGATGCGTGAAACCAGCAATCGCGTGCTGCTGCAAAAGGGCTGCACGCCGAGCGGCATCTTTGCGATCGGTACCGTCATGGGCCTGGCCGAGCATGGCTACCACTGCGGTGAAATCATGCGGCCGCGCTCGGCCGCCTTGCTTGAGCCGAATACCGAGTTCGAGATTCGCACGCCGGAGCGTTTCGATCTGGTGGCCGCAGTTTTCTCGCCGGAAGACTTGTGCGCCAACCTCGAGGATCCCAGCGTCAATTTTCGCGAGCTTGAGAATGAGTTGCTGCATAGCGCGAAGACCATCGAGCCCTGTCATTCCGAAGCGCTGGCCGATTTCCTGCTGCGCGCCTTTGAAACCAGCCAGGAGTCGCCGGAGCGTCTGCTGATTGCTTCCAACCAGAAGCAGTTGGCCGAAGAGTTTTACGCGCTGTTGAGCGAGACGGTCAGTGCCGGGCGCGAAACATCGGCGCGTGGCTTGTGCCCGAACCGCGAGCGCATCGTGCGCCGGGTGCGCAGTTTTCTCGATGCCAATCCCGAGTCGGCGTTGAGCATTACCGACATCTGCGATGAAGTCGGCGTAACGCGGCGCACGCTGCAGAACGCTATCCAGGAAGTATTCAGCATCTCGCCGCAGCATTACCTGAAGGCGATCCGCCTGAACGGCTTCCGCCGCGCCCTCAAGGCCTGCGACCCAGGCCGCGAGTCCATCGGCGATGTCGCGGCACGCTGGGGCTTCTGGCACTTGTCGCAACTGGCCCAGGATTATCGCCGCCTGTTCGGCGAACTGCCGTCGCAGACGCGGGAGCGCTGTCTTAACGCCTGAACGGCGTGCTGATTTTTGGCCCGATATGCCCGGCCAGTAATTTTCCGGAAATTGATCGGTCAATTCCGGAATGGTTTTTTCAGCCTTCGGGATGATTGACATGCAAATTGCATCTTCCGCTTCGTCAAAATGCTCCTCGGTCAAGTGTCATGCCGGCAGGCCGCTATCCGATGCCTTGCTGTTTGATCTTTATGCCTGCCCAAGCGAGCCCGAACGCTGGTCTGATGTGCTTGATCAGTTATGTACGGTGACCGGGGCGCGTTCGGCTGTAGTTCAGTCATTCAGCTTTGATGGCAAGCGTCTGGCTCCCCGTTGGTCGGCTCAGGATTCGCATACGGGCAGGCATCTCGCTCCACGCAGCGTGCATCTTGCCTCGGAAAACAATCCGCGGCTGGACACAAAGCGGGGGTTTATCGGCTTGAACAGATTGGTGCGCGACGAAGATCTGTTCGTCAACGATGACCTGGCCTTGCGTCAATTGCGTGAACAACTTGGTTCGCTTGGTCTCGGGCGTTTCATCGGGACACTCTGGCAAATTGATGCGGATACCTATGCCACGATCGCACTACATCGGGCGCCCGGTGACGGAGGAGATTTTTCCTCGCGCCAGCTTGATCAACTTGGTGCCTTGTCGCCGCACTTGCAGCAGGCCATGCGCTTGTCAGCCAAGTTTGATGCAGCTAACCGGCTTGAAACCCAGTTGCGTCGCCAGTTCGATCACCTGCATTGCAGTATGCTCGTTTGCGATGGCAACGGCCGGGTCCGCTGGATGAACGGGAGTGCGGAGCGTCTGCTGGCCGGGGATTATGCCTTGCGTGTGCTTGGGGGCAGGTTGAGTGGCCAAAAAATACAGGATAGCGAGCGCCTGATCTCTGCGCTTGGTGCTGCGACCATACCTGGCAACAAAGTGCGTTATCTTGCTCTGGGTCAGCCGCCGGACGTTCTTCATCTGGCTTTGCAGCCGCTGGCGAATCTCGGTGTTAGCGGAGCCGAAAATGCGGTTCTGATCGTCCTGACTACGCCGGCGTCCGGTATGCCGGTTTCAGTTGAAGCCTTGGGTGTGCTGTTTGGCTTGACTCCGGCAGAGTCAAGCCTGGTGTGTGCTCTGGTTGGGGGACTTTCACTTGATCAGTACGCAGCCCACCGTCAGGTTTCTCTGGGTACTGTCCGTGGTCAGCTCAAACAGGCCTTGGCCAAGACTGGCGCTACTCGCCAGTCGGAACTCGTACGCCTTGTGCTCTCATCTGCTGCGGCGCAGGTCCGTTTGGCTGACTGATCAATCCCTTGGTGAGGTAATGCCTGCCGAAAGTCCGGTTCTGCAGCTGGCAGCGTCTCGGGGGAATGGAGCGCTCGGAGAGGTGATATCGGATGCAAGGGGATTCAGGTAAGGACTTTGGCTGCCAGTTCGGTACGACTGCCGATGTTCATCTTGCGGAAGACGCTCAGGAGATGGGTTTTTACCGTGGGCAGGGAGATATCCAGTTCCCGGCAAAGTTGCTTGTTGCTCAGGCCGGCTGCGACCAATTGAACCATGGTTGCCTCGCGTGCGGTCAACGCCGGAAAACGCTCGATAATCATCTCGAGGCTGGCCTGGCGCCGGGGAAAAGTCCGGAACAGGGCGAAATTGCCGAGTGTCCTCAAGGCCTCCGCTTTTTCGATGTCCTGCCGCGAAAATTCGGGCGCCTCACCATGGCGCAACAGCGAACAGCCGAGAATGATGTCGGCATCGGATTTAAGGAATATTTCCAGTGCGTCGACGATGCCGTGGCGCTGCATGAATTGCGTCTGATAAGCCTGATGTTCCGGGTTCTGTGGTGCCAGCATCTGGCGCAGTGTGGCAACCCAGCGATCCTGGGCGAGGCAATGCGCCGGCGACAGGGGGTCAAGGCCGGCGAAATGCGCTTCGTAGTCCTTTTGTTCGTTGCTTGACGTGTTGCTGCTCAGGAAATGTTTGATTTTCAGTTCCGGCCCGACGACATACGTGACCCAGCCCGTGCTCGCCAGCACGCTGCCAGCACTGCTGCCAAAGGCCTGTCCGAGGTCGGACAAGGATTTATCGCCAAATTCTGTTTCCATGTTTTCTCTGATCCGAATTTCCCGGCGCGTCTCGCCGAGGGATTTGGCATCTCCTGATGAAGTTTGTTCAGGCTCTCATACTTCTGGTCGATTTTCACCCTTTCGGCCTTGGTGGATAGTGCGGTCTCAGCCTTCTTTTTGGAAAAGACCATGACTACAAACACCAACTCCCCTTCTGAATGGATCCCGGTCGGCGCCCTTGGCGACGCATTCTTGCCCGATAACAATTGCCTGCCGCCGGTCCAGGATCTGGCTGGAAAGAAGCTCCGTCTTTTCTTCGAGAACGGCTGGGTCATCGAACATGAATTTGCCAGCGGCGAGCGTCTCGACTGGCGAATGATCGAAGGGGAAAGCGACTCGCGTCAGGGGAGCGAGCTATACGTGGCCACCCGCCCGCGCGAGAATGTCTATTTTGTCGACTTCATCAAGAGCGGCGAGCGCGCCACCAGCGTCACCCTGGTTCTCGATTTCAAGCGCGCCAGCTTCATCGCCCTGATCGGTGAGTTGCCGACGGCGGATGAGTCGATGACGCCTTTCCTCAGCCGCATTGCGCAAGGCAAGGAGCTGACGGCAGTTAAATTGAGCGTGCTGCGCGGCGGTATCGACGCGCCTGCCGATGACGGCCGGCAACTGGTCGAGCCGACCAGCGACTTGCTCGGTCAGCGCATCGAATACACCTACAGCCCGCACGAGCGCTACGAGCACATCTACCTCAGTGAGCGTTTCTATACCTGGCGCTGCATTGAAGGCTCCGAAAAAGGCCTGACCGATACCGACGCCTGCCACTATTTCAAGATCGACGAGAATCTTTACCTCTTTGCCTGGCGCGAGAAGATCGTGCCGACGCTGGGGATTGTCATGGTTGACCTCAATGCCCTGAAAACCACCGGCAAGATCGTCGGTTACGAGAGCAACGACTTCGGCAAGCTGCGCAACTTCACGGTTGGCGCTCGGGCTCGTGTGATTTCGGTCATTCCTGCAGAGTAAGCCGCGATGAGTTCTTCTGCTAAACCGCTGGCCGGGAAGGTTGCCGTCGTTACCGGTGGCGGCACCGGCATCGGCGAAGCCTGCGTCCGTAAGCTCGCAGCGCAGGGGGCCACGGTCGGCGTGCTTGGCCGGCGCCGCGAACTGGTCGAAACGGTTGCTGCCCGGCATGGCGGCTTTGCGCTGTTTGCCGACGCAAGCAAGGAGGCGGATATGCAGCGCGCCATGGCGACGGTGATCGAGCGCCATGGCCGTCTCGATATCCTGATCGCCAATGCCGGTGGCTATGGGCAAGGCAGCTGTACGGAAACCGGGGTTGACGATTGGCGCAAGGCCTTTGATGCCAATCTCAACACGGCCTTCATCAGCGCTCGCGCCGCCTTGCCGCATCTGCTTGCGCAGCGCGGTGCCATCGTTTTCGTCGCCTCCATCGCCGCGCTTGCCGCCGGGCCGCAGGTCTGCGGCTATACCACCTTCAAGCATGCGCTGATCGGCTTGTCCCGTTCGCTGGCACGCGATTACGGCCCCCTGGGTGTGCGTTCCAACGTCGTTTGTCCGGGTTGGGTGCGTACGCCCATGGCTGACGAGGAAATGCAGCCGCTGATGGCGCAGCACGGCATTTCGCTGGATGAAGCCTATGCGCTGGTGACCGGCGATGTTCCCCTGCGCCGTCCAGCCGATCCGGCCGAGATCGCCGAGGTATGCGCCTTCCTGGCTTCCCCTGCCGCTTCCATCGTTACCGGTGCCGTCCTGACGGCTGATGGCGGCGCTACCATCGTTGACGTTCCCACGCTGGCTTTTACCCGTTAAGGCAGACGAATCATGAGCAACTCTCTTTGTCAATATCGCAACAGCCTCGATTTTTCCGGGCGAACGCTTGTCGTGACAGGTGGCGCCAGCGGCATTGGCCGCCTGATCGCGCTGACTTTCGCCAGCCATGGTGCCTCTGTCGTCATTGCCGATCTCAATGGCGATGGCGCCAATGCCGTTGCCGAGGAAATCAACTCGGCGGGCGGCAAGGCCATGGCCCTGCGTGCCGATCTCAGCGAGCCGGCGGCACCGGGAGAGATTGTCGCGGCAACGCTGGCGGCTTACGGTGGTGTCGATGTGCTCATTCATAACGCGGCCTTTTTCCCGCTGACGCCGTTCGCGGAAATCACTCCGGCGCTGCTCGCCAGGACTTTCGCGATCAACGTCGGGGCTGCCTTCGGCCTGCTGCAGGCCGCCTTGCCGTATATGAAGAAAAATGGGGGCGGGCGCATGCTGGTCACTTCCTCGGTGACCGGGCCGCGCGTTGCTTACCCCGGTCTGGCCCATTACGCCGCCTCGAAATCCGGTGTCAATGGCTTCATTCGTGCGGCAGCGCTGGAGGTGGCGGCGCATGGCATTACGGTGAACGGAGTCGAGCCGGGGATGATCCGGACACCGGCCCAGGACAACCTGGGCGGGGGAGAGGTCACGGCCGCCCTGTGTCAGGGCATTCCCCTCGGGCGTCTTGGCGAGCCGGCGGATATCGCCGCTGCGATGCTCTTCCTCGCTTCGCCGGGAGCGTCGTACATCACGGGGCAAACAATCATCGTCGATGGCGGGGCATTATTGCCCGAAGCGTGATGAATCATCATCAACCGCCAGTAATTCAACCCACCCTGCGCCAATAACGAGAGAAGGGGGAGTCAATGGATGCTCATCAAGAGGCGCCTGCCGGGCCGGGCAGTACGCGCAAAACGCTGGGGGCCGCGACCCTGGCCGCAGTCATCGTCGGCGTTGCCGTATCGCAGGTGGCCCTGGTCGGCGTGCTGCAAGGGGTTGGCGTCGCCGGACAGCAGTCCCTGTGGATGATCGGCATTGCCTTTGCGTGTGCCTATCTGCTGGCCATCAGCTACGCCCTGACCTTCTCGGAACTCGCCCTGATGATGCCCTCCAGTGGCGGCTTGAGCACCTATACCGAAGTGGCGATCGGCAATTTCCCGGCCTTGCTGGCGACCTTCTCCGGCTATGTCGTGGTCAATGTTTTTGGTGTTCCCGCCGAATTGATGCTCTTTGACAGCGTTGTTCGAGAGATCGGAGGCATCGCCCTGCCACCCAAGGTCATTGCATTGACCTTGCTTGCAGTGCTGGCCGTGCTCAATATTCGGGGAACCGACGTGTTTGCCGCACTGCAAAACAGCACGGCCATCCTCAAGGTGGGCCTGATTTTGTTTAGTGGACTGGCCTTGTTCTGGCTGGCACCACTCGAAGTGCCTGGTACCGCCGGGCGATCGGCGCAAGAAGCGCCAGCGGCCGATTTTGGCATGGTAGTGGGCTTGTTTTTCTGGTGTTTCGTCGGCGCCGAGTTCGTCTGTCCGATAATCGGTGAGGTCAAGAATTCACAGCGAGTTATTCCGCGCGCCATGCTTCTCGGCATTACTGCCCTGGCGGTACTGTTCGGCCTCTACTCGTTGGGAGCGCGGACACTGCTGCCGCAGGATGTGCTGGTTAACAGCAGCTTTCCGCATCTGGATTATGCGAAAGTGGTTTTCGGGCGAGTTGGTGCCATCGTTTTATTGCTGACTGCGATTACCGCGACAATTGGTTTGGTCAATGCCGTACTGGCGGGCATTTCCAGAATGCTTGAGGGGATGGCGCTGAATGGCCAGGCTTTTGGTTTCCTGGCCTGGCGTCACGCCCGGTACGATTCACCATCTGCTGCGATTATTGCCATCGCTGTCACATTTTCCATTCCCATCCTGCTGATGGGAGGCTCACCGGAAACCATCACGAATCTGGTGATTGCTGCTTCAACCTCGTGGTTGGTCGCCTATATCGTGGCGCACATCAATTTGATTGTTCTGCGTCGTCGCTATCCGAATGCGCGGCGTCCCTTCCGCTCGCCATTGTTCCCGCTACCGCAGATTGTCGGTATCGCCGGCATGGTTTACGTCATCTCCTGTAGTCCGCATGAGGTCATGGTGATTGCCGGTTACGTGCTCGGTCTGGTCGGTGTGGCCTCGGCCTTATGGACCCGCTTTGTCATGCAGCGTGGACTGTTTGTTCCCGCGGTGCTGGACGACGGAAGGTAAGAAAGGCTTCAGTCGAAGCCTTCGCTGCACAATTCGTCCGTCTTCGTTAAATGCGCTGAGTTGTGACGCTACGCCAGAATTGATGGGGCGGTTAATGCCAGTCGATTGGTGCTGTCTGTTAAGCGAGCAGAGCGATCTGCATTAAATGCAGAGGTTTCCGGGTAAGCGTAATGGCGGGGCGAGCTTTTAAATCAGTATTGATTTTGTTCCGCCAGCAAGGTTGCCAATGTTTCGCTCAAAATACTGAGTGTTTCCAAATTACTACGCATCGATTTGAGTACGCGATCAACGGTATCCGTTTCAGTATTTGCGGACGCGGCTGATTTTAATAGGCGTAGCAGTAACAAAATATGGCTTCTATTATTTATGGCGAACAGTCTCATGTGATCTACAAGCTCGCCTCGGGGGTTGAATATTTCTGAATGAAATTCGGGTTTGGCAATAGGTTTAATGGAAGTCATTGCCTTGATCGGGCGAGGTCGTTTTTTAAGGTGGGCCAGCACTGGCACAAACAGTGCCGGCCCGGACCGCGATGATCAGGAGAGAAGATTATCGCGGGTGAAGCAACCACAGTTGTTCTACTTGGATTCAGTTTGTTTGCGCTGGGCATTTACCCAGGGCGTCACCGTGGCATGTGGCCCATGGTCGAGGGGGAGTTTTTGGGCTCCGTCTTTACATTGGCTGGTGCATTTCACGGCTTTGTCGTTGGGATTCGATGTTTCGTTTGAATCTTTTGCGTAAGAAACGTTAATAATCGAAATGGCTGAAATAATAATTAAAAAAGCTTTTTTCATAATAATATCCAAATCTGTTCGGTTGAAATATTTTGATACGGTGCTTGATTTTTTTGGTATCAAAAATTGGAAATATTTAAAATGTCGCGTCCTGATTCGATGCGAGTTAATTGGTTTTGTATTGATTGGTTTTGTGTGTTTGATAATTAAATCAAAATGGGACTTGGAAGCTCCGGCGCCGGTTTTTGACCTGCTCATGCCATAAGGGGATGAGCAGGCAGTGGCAGCATTTCTGAAACTAGATATTTCCGGTTGATACGCAATCCATCGAACCGGGAATAGGAGCGGGCTTTCAGGGCGTCTTGGCTTGTGCTGGCCGTTCATAGACCAGGCGCCCCTGGAAGTAGGTACGTTGCACAGCTACCTGATCGATCTGGTCGGCTGGGATTTTGAACAAGTGACGGTCAAGGACGATCAGATCTGCCGATTTGCCAGGCTTGATCGAGCCCGTCGTCTTTTCCAGGCCCATGGCTTTGGCGCTGCTCAGGGTATAGGCGCGCAGCGCTTCGCTCAGGCTGATCGCCTGCTCCGGCCATAGCGCGCCGGGAACTTCTCCGGTTGGGTTGCGCCGCGTCACCATCCCTTCGATACCGATCCAAGGGTTCGGTGTGTCTTGACCTGCCGGCCAGTCCGAGCCGCCGGCTAGCAGAGCGCCTGACTTCAGCAGATCTTTCATGGGCCAGAAGTGTAGTGCGCGTTCCTGGCCAATTGCAGCAACGATGGCGTACCACAGTCCGGTCGGGAACCACAGCATGGGCGACTCGTCTGCGACGACATTGAGCTGCTTGAAGCGAGCGATGTCTTCCGGGGCAACGAAGCTGGCGTGGGCGATGTGGTGGCGTGGGCCGTGGGCGCCGTTGCGAGCGCGCACTTCGGCAATGGCGTCGAGTGCGAGACGTACCGAGGCATCACCTGTGGCATGCATCTTTACTGGAATTCCCTGTTTGTCGAGTTTGGCCAGCATGTCGGTCAATTGCTTCTGGCTGTAATTGGCTTCACCGTGGAAGTGGGCGCCATGGGCGGCATCTTCCAGATACGGTTTGATGAAGAAAGATGTACGTGCCGGCGGTACGCCATCCAGGAACAGTTTGGCAAAATCGGGGCGGACGTGTTCTGTGCGGAATTCATGACGAGCATCAATCAGTGCTTGCCCATAGCGCTCTGTCGGGTCCGGGGCGGGCATGGCTGGCATTGAGCCGATCAGCCACGCATTGACACCGGTTCCCCTATCCAGTGTGTTCCATACCTTCAGATAGCCTTCACTGCTAAATGCGTCTTGAATGCCGGTGATGCCAAAACCGTTGTTAATGGCAATTGCAGCGGCAGCAGCTTTTTGCAGTCGTTCTTTGGAACGGGGTGGAATCAGGGCTTCGATTGGGTGAAAGGCTGCAAACTCTTTGACCAGACCTACCGGCTGATTTGTTTTCGCATCTTTGACAATGATGCCGCCTTCGGGATTGGCTGTGGTGGCGGTGATATTGGCTCGACGCAAGGCTTCGGAATTGACCCACCGATTGTGATAAGTGTCGTCTCGCAGGAAGGTAGGGTGGCCGGCGGTAACGTCGTCAAGTGCCTTGAGACCTTCCAGGCTGGCGAGACGGTCGATATGCTGGCTACCCCACGAACCGCCGACGATCCAGTCGCCGGGCTCGGCTTTTTCCACACAGCGCTTGATTTGTTCCAGCATGGCCTCAAAAGCAGCGTTGGCCGGGATGTTGCATGAATAAAGCGATTCGTAGCCCCCCTCCAGAGGATGCTGGTGAACATCATTCAAGCCGGGCATGGCCATTGCCCCAGCCAGGTCAACGACTTGAGTATTTTTGCCAATCCATTTGGTGACATCCGCGTTGCGGCCGACAGCGACATATTTGCCATCCTTGACGGCAACGGCTTCGACCCAGGTTTTTCCGGGTTCGACGGTATAAATGGCGCCATTGCGCAAGACCAGGTCGGCATTCGGGGCGGCGTTGGCGCCACCCCAGCACAGGGCGAGGCTGACCAGCAGCACGCGCAGTTTTGGTGAGTGCATGGAGTTTCCTTTATGAGTTGGTTGAGGCGGGGGGGGCGGTGATGCCCGGCATACGGATCAGGAAGTGGGCGAGGGCTGGAAGCAGGACCAGGGCGCCCAACATGTTCCACAGGAACATGAAGGCGAGCAGGATGCCCATGTCGGCCTGGAACTTGATCGGCGACCAGGCCCAGGTCGCGACGCCGATGGCGAGCGTGACGCCGGTCAGCATGACCACCTTGCCGGTAAACAGCAGAGCCTGGAAATAGGCTTCGGAGAGGCTGGCTCCCTGTCGCATACGGGCCAGCAGGACGCTCATCACGTAAAGCGCGTAATCAACGCCGATCCCGACACCGAGTGCAATGACCGGGAGTGTGGCGACCTTGATTCCCATGCCGAGTACCGCCATCAATGCTTCGCAAAGTATGGACGTCAGCATCAGCGGCAGCACCGCACACAGTACGGCTTGCCAGGAGCGGAATGTGATCAGGCAGAGCAGGATCACCGCCCCATAGACCCAGTACAGCATCTCTCGACTTGCTTGCGAGATAACGATATTGGTGGCGGCCTCGATGCCCGCATTGCCTGCGGCCAGCTTGAATTCGGCTTCCGGGGTGGCGTTTTCGGCAATAAAGCGTTCGGTGACGGCGACGACCCGTGACAGCGTTTCCGCCTTGTGATCCTTCAAATACGCGTAGACGGTGAGCAGATTGCAGCTGTCGTTGACGACGTGCTTGGGGCCCGCAGCCGTGATGGCATTCAGCGTTCCGGCGTTGTCGATCAGGTCGTACCAGCGCAGGTCGCCTTCGTTCATGCCGGTCAGCAGCAGGCGGTTGACACCAGCCAGCGATACCGTCGAGTCTACGCCGGGGGTCTGGCGCAGCATGTGCTCGAGTGCGTCGACGCGCATCAGCGTGTCGTAAGTCGAGCACTCAGCGTCCGGCGTTTTGACCATGATCGCAAAAACGTCGCTGCTGGCCGTGTAATGGGCGGCGATAAAGGCGTTGTCGCGGTTGTAGCGGGAGTCGGCACGTAATTCAGGGGCACCAGGATCAAGATCACCTACCTTTAATTGCAGGCTGGTGACATAGCCGCCGACGGCGATGATCAGGCTAACCAGAACCGCAGCAGCGGCCCAGCGGCGTTGCGTGAAGAGATCGAGGAACTCCCAGAACGGGTGTTTCTCGCCATTCTCGGCGGAGAGAACTTCGGCGCGCAGACTGCGTTGTGCGGCTTTAGGGCTGACCCCGACAAAACTGAGTAGTACCGGCAGCAGGATCAAGTTGGTAAAAATCAGGACTGCAACCCCGATCGAGGCGATCAAGGCCAGATCCTGAATAACCTGGATCTTGATTGCCAGTAGTACGGCAAATCCGACCGCATCGCAGAGTAATGCGGTCATCCCGGCCAGGAAGAGGCGGCGGAACGTGTAACGGGCGGCAACCACCCGATGCGTGCCGCGGCCGATATCCTGCATGATGCCGTTCATTTTCTGGGCGCCATGACTCATGCCGATGGCGAAAACCAGGAAGGGGACCAATACCGAATAGGGATCCAGTTCGAAACCGAGCAGTGGCAACAGTCCCAGTTGCCAGATGACGGCGACCAGCGAGCAAGAGACAACCAAGGCCGTACTGCGCCAGCAATGGGTGTAGGCGTAGAGGACGCCGGCTGCAATGGCAATGGCGGCGACGAAGAACAACAACATCTGACGCAGGCCGTCGATCAGGTCGCCAACGACTTTGGCAAAACCCGTGATATGCAGGCGAACACCTTGCTCGGCATATTTGTCGCGGATTTGTTCGATGCCGGCCGAGAACTTCGCGTAATCGAGAGCCATGCCGGTTGCCGGGTCCTTCGACAGCAAGGGCACATAAATGATGCTGGATGTTCCGTCGAGCGCGACAATTTGCCCAATTTCTCCCGAGCGTTCGACATTGGCCCGAACTTCGGCCAAGGCCTGTGGCGACCCATCGTAAGTCGGGCCGATGACCGGTCCGCCATCCAGGCCTTCTTCAGTGACGCCCATCCAGCGCGTGGTAGGCGTCCATAAGGACTTCATGAATGGGCGGTCTACGCCGGGAAGCAGGAAAACCTCGTCGCTGATTTTCTGCAAGGTGTCGAGATAGGCTTTGTCGTAAATCCCTCTTTCGCCGGCCTCAACCGCGATTCTCAGTGAATTGCCCAACCCGGATAGCTGGCTCTTGTGCTGCAGGTAATTCGCGATGTAAGGGTGCCCAGTCGGGATCATGTGCTCAAAATTGGCATTGAGCCGAACCCGGGTCGCAGTCAAGCCAAACACTGCGGTCAGGAAAAGACAGATGACAAGTATGAGTTTGCGGTTGTTGAAGATCAGCCGTTCGGTGCGCGTCCCCGACGCGGCATCAAATTCGGCGAGTGAGGCGATGACGGGCTGCTCGCCCAGATTCTGGTCGGAAACGTTCATGGTGCGTTGGATATCCGTTTCATGGTGTGGTGCTGGGCAAACGCTTGACGCCCCGCAAGCCGATACCGATCAGGCCGCCATCGCCACTCGGGAATACCGTGGCGATGGGAAAGCCGGGGGCGAGAGGCAGTTGACGCGTTTTGCTGCTTCCCGGATCAAGAACAAAGGCCATACCGGCTTGGTTGGTCAGGAGTAACTGCCTGTCTGATTTTTGGATGCTTGCCCAGGAAATCGGTGGCAGTCCCGAAATGGATTCGAATTTCTTGCCATCAGCTGAGTGCAGCAGGCTCCCTTGCAGGCCGGCCAGCCACCATTGTCCAGCGGCATGGCTCACGCTGAAAAAGCTGCGGCGCAGACCACTGTCGATTGCCGTGAATGCCTGACCATCTGTATCGCCGTGTAGTAACAGGCCCTGCTCTCCGGCCAGTAATAGCTGTTTGCCATCGCTGGCGACGGCATAAATATGCAGTCCTTTCGGATTGTCGCTTCGCGTTACCCAGGCATCCCAATGCTTGCCGCCATCCGTGGTTCGAAAGAGCAGGCCATAGGCGCCGACGGCATAACCGGTATTGAGATCGACGAAATGCAAGGCCAGGAAAGGCTTGTCCGCTTCCGGCGTCGCCAGAGCCTTGGCTTGGGCGGAGCGGGCGACGCGTTTAGGGTCTGTGTCGTTTTTCGCGCTGGCATATTCGGCTTGCAGCAGTCGTTGGGCGATGTGCCCATCAAGCTGTTTCTGCCAGGTTTTGCCACCGTCCTGCGTATGCAGGATCACCCCCGCATGCCCGGCTGCCCAGCCCAACGTGGGCGTTGCAAAGGTCACGGTGGTGAGCGTAACGCTGACCGGCACGACGGCTTGCTGCCAATGCAGACCGTGGTCGTCGGAGAAAAGCACGATCCCGCGTTCGCCGACCACGACTAGACGCTCGCCGGCGTTTGCCGCTGCCAAGAGGACAGATTGTTCGGCCAAACCGTTGGGCGTGGCCGGACGGTCGAGTACCGGGAGCAAAGATTCAGCCTTGGCTGTGCCGACAAGTGGGGGGATGGCGAGTGCGGCCAAGGCCGCACTCGCTACCCGTTGCCTGAAACGGGTAGTCAATGCCATCAACGGACCCCTTCGGCGACAAGCCCATCCGGTGTGAACAGGCTATCCGGCTTGCGGGCGACTGGGCGCAGTTGGGCTTTGTCGCCGATCTCGCCGATCAGCATCCAGGTGCCGGAGATAAGGTCGTAGAAGCCAGCGGTATACGTTTCGACGCCCGGCAGGTCCGGAGCCAGAATTGGCAGGGCAAACAGTGAATGCCAGAGTTGCCCCTTGGCATCCCAGCGATCGCCCAGAATGGCCGTCCAACTGTCTTCATCGATGTAGTAGCGGCTGCGTACGGCGGGGTGGCGCTGTCCTTCTGCCAGGGTGGCTTCAACGACCCACATCCGATGCAATTCCCAGCGTACGTGATCCGGACTCATGAAGTTCTTGCCCGCATAAAGCGCGTCGCCAGCCAGCATTGACTTGTTGGTGTTGTACGGAACCAGGATTTCCTTCTTGCCGATCAGCTTCCAATCAAAACGGCTGATCCGGCCCGAAAAAACACCGATTTCGTCGATCATCACGGTACCGGCGCTGGCGGGGGATGGTGTGTCGCAACATGGATTCGGAAGTTTGCGAACGCGACGTTGGCCGGGCAGATAAACCCAGGCTTGAGTCTTGTCGTCATTAATGTTGAGTCGGATGGTGAATCCTTCGCCGGCGCGATTGGGGGGGCCGCTATTGATCAGTTGTAAAAGCGCGAACTCACCCTTGAAGCTTTCCGGGTTTCCTTCCTTGTAGTAGTACGGGTATTGCTGGGCCTGTTGATTGATCCATGAAGGAATGACTTTGCTGCCATCGGCTGTGGTCAATACGCCCTTGTCGCCAAATAGAACCGACTCGCCCTGCCAGCGCAATGCGTGGTTCCAGATGACTTCTGCACCGGATTTCGGAATCGGGAAGGGGGGGCCGCCATAGGCTGATTCAGGCATTGGCCCTGCGGACCCCTGGACCAGCTTGGCGCGAGTGGCATTCTTGAACGTGTTTTCATATACCCACTGCGGAGCGGCAGCGGTGCGATGACTCGGAAATACATCAATGCGGTAGTCCGGGTATTTTTTCAGCATCGCCTTGGTGCCGTCGGTAAGCTTGTCGGCGTAGTTCTCCATGTTCTTGGCGGTGATGCTGTAAAGGGCCTTTTCATTGGCGAAAGCGTCCGGGCGGGGGGATCCATCTGCTTTGTAACCGTTGAATGGCGTAGTCATGCCGCCGTTCCAGGCGGGGATGCTGCCATCCTTGTTGCCTGCTTTCTCTGCACCCATCGGGGTCAGGGTGCTTTTCAACTGGGCTGCTTCTTCTGTCGGGACGCCTGCCTGGGCGGCCAGGGCGGCAAGCAGAAGGCTGGTTGCCACGAGCGGCCGCCGGCTTTCGATAATTTTCATGTTGGGACTCCTTGGGGATGATTAGAAGCTGTGCCGAATCGACAGCGCGAGGAAATCGCGGTCTTTCAGGTTCTGGGCGTAGGTGTATTCGTTACTGGCCGTCAGGAAGGTCGATTTCTGGCCGTAGTAATGGGTGTAGGCGAGGTTGGCGTACCAGTTGCCGAGATAGGTGAAATTGAGGCCTACCGAGACGTCTCCGCCGCCATCGCTCGGGAACGAGCCCGGACCCAGTGCCATGGACCGCGAGCCTTTGGGGGCATAGCCAATACCGATCGGGATGCTCAGATCGACACCTGATGCTACCTGGCGATAGGTCGGTTCGAAGGTCATGCGCAAGGCGACCGCATCGCGCGTGGCGTTGGGGGCGATCAGGTTGGCGTTGCGTTCGATATGCAACACCCGATTCCAGGCAATTTCCCCGACAAAGGAGGATTCAGGGAATAGTGTGCTCGGCGGCGGCGCCCATAACACCGACAGATTGGCATGGGCGGTGTTACCCGTGGCATAGGCCGGATTGTCGCGATTGTCGTTGGCGGCGCTCCCTGTCAGGGCGGAAGTGTCGACGGCGCTGGCGCTGGTTGCCAGATCCTGGTTGTGTCGCATCGATACTTCAAGGGCGACATTGGCTGCGCCGAAGGTGCGGCTCATGCTGGCGCCGAGAGCGGTGATTCCTTCGTGGTAAACCAGGCGATAGCTGGTTGGCACAACGCCGAGGATGGCGTTGGTTCCCATGGTTGGAATCAGTTGATGCGTCTTCTGGTGGAAGCGAATCAGGTACAGACCGTAGTCGGTGTCCTCGTCACGAAAGCGCAGTTGCAGACCGCCTTGTCCCGAGTCGCGTGCTTTCAGGTCATTGGCGCGGGCTGCCGCATAACCGTCGGGGAGAGGGGGGATGACACCCGGGGGGACTATCCACAATTGTTCCGCTCCGGCCGGGGAACTATCGACGCCGGAAAAGTAACTGCCGGCGGCTGGCAGGCGGCTGGCTTGCCAGTCGAACTGGTAATAGGCGGCGAGCGAAATGTCCGGTGTCAGTTGCCATTGTCCGGAAGCCATGGGGACAGGCCGGATGGCCTCTTTGAACTGGGTATTGGGAACGGACAGGAGCTTGACGACGTCGACCGGCATCATGCCCCCGGCGATACCGTTGGCTCCGAAAAACAGGGTTTCACCCCAGACCAGCGAGTGTTTGCCAAGGCGAGCCGTGAGGCGGCTTTCGCCGATATCAAATTTGCCGTAGACGAATGCGTCTAGCAGCTCGGCGTTTTCGCCGTGGATATGGCGGGTTGCAGAAGTGAACTGGTTGGCGCCGACACTGGTTTGATTCGGGGTCGCATTGGGGAAACCAGGATTGTCGTTGCTACCAAGATAGACTTCGTCGCGCCAGGCGGCACCGCTGATCCGGGCGCCGAAATTGCCGTAGGAAACATCGAGTTCGGAAAGCAGGTCCCAGCGATTCGAGATCTGTCCCCGCTTGAAGTTGCGGTCGCCGTCATCCTGATTGATGCTCGATGTCAGGCTCGGGTCCGGGTTTTGCGTCCGCCAGGCTGTGCTGTATTTGATCGTATTGTCCCAGCGGACCTTGAGATCGGGATTGCCTGTCTCGATTTCAAAAGCGTAGCTGCTGCCAATGTGTAGCAGTGACAGGGCCAGCACGCTCTTCTTTAACAATATCCCCCGTTTTCGCTGCATGTAAATTTTCCTCGCTAAAGGTTGGCCAGGCGTCGAATGACCCCCGCGTTGAACTAGGTTAATAAGAGGTGGCCAAGAAGTTCATCTCCCAAATGGGGGGTGTGGTTCGTTTTTTTTGCCTCTATGTCCCGGTGTGCAGCCCTCCTCGGAGCGAAAGTGCCGTACTTTTTGCCAATTCTTGATACAGCCTCTCCCGGGGGCTGCCGGATACTGACCTCACACTCCCTAACGAGTCGATCGAGGTCAGAAAATGAAAAAACTCAGGAAGCGGCTCTGGCTGCTGATGTTGCCAGTCTGTCTGGCAGCGCCCCTCGCCGGTGCCCAGGATGGCCGGCCGGCCCCCCTGCCGGAAGAGGAAATGCGCGTCGAGAAGGCGTCTGCGCCGGATGGCAATCGCCTCTATGTCAGCGATTTTGCCTTCCACCACATGGTCGACGGGCGCCTGCACATTGTCGATGGCAAGGCCGGGCGCTATCTCGGCATGGTCAATACCAGCTTCGGCGGGCTGACCACGGTGGCGCCGGACGGCAAGGCGATTTACGTCGCCACCACTTACTACACGCGCCTCTATCGCGGTCAACGGGCCGATGTGGTCGAAATCCACGATCCGCAGACCTTTGCGCTGCTCGCTGAAATCGACATCCCGGCGCATCGCGCGCAGTCGGCGACTTACCGCAGCCTGCTCGCGCCGAGCGCTGACGGGCGCTTCCTCTATGTGCAGAATGCGACGCCGGCGACCTCGGTCACCGTCGTCGATCTGCAGCAGCGCAAGTTCGTGTCCGAAATCCAGACGCCGGGTTGCTGGTCGATCCAGACCTGGGCGCAGGGGCATCGTTTCTCGGCAATCTGCGGCGATGGTCGCCTGCTTACCGTGACGCTGGACGACAACGGCCAGCCGGTGTCGCGCGAGCGCAGCGAAGCCTTCTTCGATCCGGACAAGGATCCGATCTACATCCACCCGGAAGTGGTCGGCGACGAGCGTTACTTCGTCTCCTACAACGGCAACCTCTACAAGGTCCGCCTGGCCGGCGACAAGCCGACTTTCACGCCGCCGGTGTCGCTGCTCACGGCGCGCGATCGCAAGGAAGCCTGGGTACCGGGCGGCATGCAGGTCATGGCGCTGCATCGCAACAGCAACACCCTGTTCGTGAACATGCACGACAAGGGCGAGGAGGGCAGCCACAAGTTCCCGTCCAAGGAAATCTGGGCCTTCGACCTCGGCACGCTGAAGCGCACGGCGCGCATTCCGTCGAACACGGCCTCGTCCATCGTCGCCAGCCAGGGCGCCGAGCCTTTCCTCTACTCGCTCAATGTCGAGCGTGGCGAGATCGACGTACGCGCCATCGGCAAGAAGGGCTATCCCAAGCTGCGCACCATTCCGCGCGTCGGCGACACCGCCGTCTTTATGGAGGTGAACTGACATGAACGAAGGTCTCTTCCTGTTCGATCCGGTGGTCGTGCATGCCGCGGCAGCTGCCGTCGGCATCGTGCTGATCGCCGGTGCCAGCGAAAAGCTGCGCGATCTCGAGCTGTTCCGCTACGCCGTCGAAAACTACCGCCTGCTCGGCAGTCGTGCTGCCGCCTTGTTCGCGCCGCTGTTTGCCGCTGCCGAGCTGGTCGCCGGGATCGGCCTCGTTTTCGAGACGACGCGACCCTTCGCGATGTGGCTGGCGCTGGCCGTGATGCTCGCCGCCACCGGCGGCGTGGCGGTCAACCTGCTGCGCGGCCTCGATCGCATCGAGTGCGGCTGCGGCACCGGCGGTCAGCGCATCTCGTGGGGCCTGGTCGGGCGCAATGTCTGCCTGATCGGCCTGATCGTCCTTGCTGCCGCCGACGAACGGTCGCGCCAGCTCGACGTTCTCGATTACTTCAGCGTCGCCGGAACCATCCTCGCCTGGCTGGCGATCTACGCCAGCGCCAACCAGTTGCTTGCCAATCAACCGCTCTTGAAGGAGTTGCAATCATGATGGACCCCATCGTCCTTTCCCTGGCCATCCTGTGGGCCGTCGTCATCGCGCTGGGCGTCTGCGTCCTCGCACTCTCCCGCCAGATCGGCATCCTTTACGAACGCGTCGCACCGATGGGCGCGCTGATGATGGACACCGGTCCCAAGGTCGGCGAACTCGCACCGCCGGTCGAAGTCACCACCTGGGAGGGCCGCAGCCTGACCATTGGCCGTAGCGCCGAGAAGAGCAAGCTGGTCTTCTTCCTGTCGCCGACCTGCCCGGTATGCAAGAAGCTGCTGCCTATCATCCGTTCGGTGCAGGCGCGTGAAAGCCGCTGGCTCGACGTGGTGCTCGCCTCCGACGGCGACCGTACCGAGCACGTCGATTTCTACGCCAAGCATCAGCTCGCCGACTTCCCCTACGTGCTGTCGCAGCCGCTCGGCATGGCCTACAAGATTTCCAAGCTGCCGTATTGCGTGCTGCTCGACGCCAAGGGCTTCGTGCGCGCCAAGGGCCTGGTCAATTCCCGCGAACAGGTCGAAAGCCTGCTTACCGCCTATGAAAGCGGCGTCGGCTCGGTGCAGGAACATATCGACCGCCAGCTGCTCGGCGACGTGACTCCGGAGAAGGTGTAAATCATGGACTTCCTCAAACTGCTCGACCGTTTTGCCGAGCGCGGCACGCGCCAGGTGGCATCGCACACCGGCCGCCGCAGCTTCCTGACCGGCGTCGGCAAGATTCTCGTGGCCAGCGCCTTCACGCTGCCGGTGCTGCCTTTCGACCGCACCACCTCGGCGCTCGCCGCCGACGATTCTCGCAAGAAGAAGGCCGAACCGACCGATACCGATTGCGACTACTGGCGCTATTGCAGCGTCGACGGCTTCCTCTGCACCTGCTGCGGCGGCACCAAGACGACCTGCCCGCCGGGCACCACGCCGTCCGCCGTGTCCTGGGTCGGCACCTGCCGCAACCCGGCCGACGGCCGCGACTACCTGGTCAGCTACAACGACTGCTGCGGCAAGACGACCTGCGGCCGCTGCGAGTGCAACACCAACATCCGCGAACGGCCGGGCTATCGCCTGGGCGTGCATAACGACATCAACTGGTGCATGGCCAACCAGAGCAGCCTCTATCACTGCACGGTATCGGTCATCGTCGGTCTGGAAGAGGGGCAGTCATGAAGCTGCGGCGCATTTTTGCCCTTTTTCTGGTGTTGACCGCTGGCGGCGCCTTTGCCGCCGACGGCAAGGCGATCTACGACGCCAACTGCGCGTCCTGCCACCAGCCGGATGGCGCCGGTGCGGTCGGCCTGGCGCCGCCTCTGCTCGGCACGCTCGGCAAGCGCATCACGATGCCGGCCGGGCGTCAGTACGTGCCCGGTGTGCTGATCTCCGGGCTGGCCGGCAAGCTGGTCTCGAAGGGCATCACCTACACCGGCATCATGCCGTCCTGGCAGCAGTTCTCCGACGAGGAGCTGGCCGGGGTCGTCAATTACGTGCTGACCACCTACAACGCGGCCGAGCTGCAGCCCGGGCATCAGCCCTACGTGGCTGCCGAGTTTGCGCAGATGCGTGAAAAGAAGCCCTCTGGCAAGGAACTCAAGGCCTGGCGGGCCGAGTCGGAATAAGGAAAAAAACATGCGTGCCTCCACTCTGCTTGCCCGTTGCCTGGCGATTGCCGGGTTCGCTTTGATCGCGTCCGGCGCGGCCCAGGCCGATCCGGCGCAGAAAAACTACCGCCTGCATTGCATGGGTTGTCACCAGGCCGACGGCACCGGTTCGCCGGCCAACGGAATTCCCAGCATGCGCGGCGAGGTCGGCAATTTTCTCAAGGTGCCGGGCGGTCGCGCCTATCTGTCGCAGGTGCCGGGAACGCTGCATACGCCGCTCAGCGATGGCGATACCGCCGAGCTGCTCAACTGGGTCATGAAGAACATCGGTGGGCGCAGTGTGCCGGCCGATTTCAAACCCTATACCGAGGCCGACGTGAAGGCTTATCGCGCCAGTGTGCCGGAAGACATTCCCGGCCTGCGCGTCAAGCTGGTCGGCCTGATCGAGGCAGGACGCAAGGGCGATTGAACGCGCCTTTGCATGGCGGCAGCGTCGGCCGGCGCTGCCGCCATTTTTTTATTCAAATTACAAACATATTAGCGAATTGGCTGGCGCAAGAAGTTTGCGATCCAGACCATTCCAGGAGACTTGTTCAATGTCCAATTCCCATCCTGTTTTCGTGTCTACCGGCGCGTTGGCAACTGCTGCCGTCATCACGTTTTCCTTGCTGCTCTGCGCCGCGCTGACGCCCGAATTCCTGACCGGCTGGGCAACGCTGGTGCTGGTCGCGATGGTGCCGGCCCAGATCGTGATCAGCCTGGTCTGGCAGGGCAATTACCCGATGGAACTGGCGGCCTTGCCGCAGCCCTGGCGCGGCCTCGCCTTCGTGGCGCTCAATGTTGCCATCGGCAGCGTCGTGGCCAGCATTGCCTGGGCCACGGTGGGTGGCGCCATGTCGCCGCCGGTGCCTTTCGTGAACATGTACCTGATCTTTTCCGTGCCGGTCATGCTGTTCCTCGTCATCGTGCTGCAGGGCTGGCCGTTCAACGCGCTGTCCGGGCATCCGGGCCTGGTTGGTCTGTTTTTGCTGCTGGCCGACTATGCGCTGACCACCTTGCTCTACCGCGTTCTGTTCAATTTCGGCTTCATGGCCGGGGCGCCGTTCTATACGGTCGACCTCGATCCGCAGGGCATTTTCATGGCCTGGCAACCGCTGGTGGCGAGCATTGCAGCGGTGGTGCCGATGCTGGCGCTGGTCCTCTTTGATTTCTGGCCGGTCAGCCTGATTGCCCGGCGCTGTCCGCGCCTCGCCGGACAGCCGGCCAGCGGCCTGCTGGCAGCGCTGTTCGTCGGCATCGTGGCGCTCGTGCTCTGGCTGTTCTGTGTCGAGCATGCCGGCATGGATCTCGTGGTCTTCATGGTCCGCGTCTGTGTCAGCCTGAGTTTCGGCTTCTTCATCATCCTCGTCATGTTCGAGGGCATGCCGGCGGTCAGTCTGGCGCAACCCTGGCGTGGCGTGGTCCTTTGCCTGCTCGGCATTGCCCTGGCCATGGTCATGCTGTTCATCTATCAACTGGTCGCGGTCGCCGGTCTGGCTCTGCCGTCCGGTGCGCCGGCCTACCGGCTTGAGCTCTGGCTGGGGTCGGCGATGCTGGCGGTGACCTTTCCGGCGATGGTGGTAGCGGCCGCGTATTTCCGCTTCTGGCCTTTCAAGAGCGGGGGTGGGGCGAGCTGAGTCGGGCAACTGGCCGGACGTTCGCTATGGCAACAAAAGTTGCCGATTTTCGATAAAGGCTGCGGCCTGCGGCTGGCGATAATTTTTGCCAGCCGGGGCAGCCAGCCCGGCAAGAAGCAGCCGCGGTCGGGCGCAGTTGATGCGCCGGATGCGACGGCAGCCAATTTCCCTCCCCACAGGAAGTCGACCGCATGACCATCAAGCTACGCCTCTGGGCGATCACGCTGCTCTCCTTGTTCTCCCTGCTCATTGTCGGCGGCGCCGGTTACCGCGCCGCCAGTGGCCTGGGCGAGAATCTCGGCGCCATCATCAACCTCGCCGTGCCCAGCATCAAGTTGCTGACCGACAGCGAGCGCGAACTGGCCGGCATCCGCATCGCCTTGCTGCAACACCTTGCCGAATCCGACGCGGCAGCGATGGGCGAACTCGAGCAGCGTGCGGCGCAGGGCCGGGCGAGCATCGAAGCGGCCCTGAAGCAGTACGAGAACTATCTCGATCCGGCGTCCGATGTCGACCGTCAGCATCTGGCGGCTGACCGGCAGGCGGTCGATGAGCTTTATGCGCTGGCGCAGGAGATCTTTGCCCTGTCGCATCGCGACAAGGCGCAGGCGCGGGCCCGCTTCGCCAGCCAGGGGGCGGCGCGCAGTGCGGCGGCGAGCCTGGCGATCAGCCGTCACCTCGAACTGAACTACCGGCTCTCGGCCGAGTACGGCAAGGAGTCGCTCGATGCCGCCGCGCATGGCATCAATACGGCGGGCGTCATCACCCTGGCTGGCATTGTGGTCCTGCTCCTTGCTGCCGTGCCGCTGATCGGCAAGATCAACGCCAGCCTGGCGAATTTTCACCGCGCCACGACGCGGATTACCAGCGAACTGGATTTCACGACCCGCATCGCGTTGACCGGTCAGGACGAGCTGGGCCTGCTGGCGCGCGATCTGAATGCGCTGACCGGCAAGACGCAAGACAACCTGCAGGCGATTGCCGCCCGCGCCACCGAAGTCGTCGAGGCCGCCGACGATCTGGCCGCCCATGCCGGGCAGGTCGCTCGTGCCTCGGCGACACAGACCGATGCCGCCTCCAACATGGCGGTCAATGTGCAGCAGATGGCGGCCAGCATCGGCCAGGTCGGCAGCCAGGTCGATAGCGCCGACCGCCTCGCCCTGGAGTCGGCCGCGGTTGCCCGCGACGGGCAGGCGGCGATGCAGGAAACGGTCCAGGACATCAGCGACATTGCCTGCACAGTGCGTGGCGCGGCCGGCATGATCGACCAGCTTGAGCGGCAGAGTCAGGAAATCGCGCTGGTCGTCGGGGTGATCAAGGAGGTTGCCGAACAGACCAATCTGCTCGCCCTCAACGCCGCCATCGAGGCAGCGCGCGCCGGCGAGCAGGGGCGCGGCTTTGCGGTGGTCGCCGACGAGGTCAGGAAACTGGCCGAGCGTACCGCCGCATCGACGCAGAAGATCAACGCGACCATCGAAGTCATGCATCTCAACACGCAGCAGACTGCCGGCGCCATGCAGCAGGCGGTGCGCCAGGTCGAAGCCGGCGTCGCCCGGGCCGGCAACGCAAGCAGCGCGATCGAACGGATCGGCAGCAGCAGCGCCCTGATCACCGGCATGGTTGCCGGCATCAATGCCGCGCTGCAGGAACAAAGCCGGGCGAGCGGCGAAATTGCCGGGCGCATCGAGCAGATCGCCCACATGTCGCAGGACAACGACCGCGCCGCGGCCGCCACCTCCGATGCCGCCGTGCAGCTCGAAGGGCTGGCCCGCCAGGTGCAGGAAATCGTCGCCAGTTATCGCCTGGCGTAGATGGCACGGCGCCTGTGCTTGTACCCAATAGCCAGGCGCCGTTCTGATCCAGATCAAGAAAAGTTGCCGATTTTTGATAACGGGCAGGAGCCCGCAATTTCTACACTCAAGGCATCAATAAGCAGTCCGGGCTCGGCGGGGGTCGCGCCTACTACTCAACCAGGAGGTTCAAATGTTTGAAATGCGAAAAGTAGGCGCAATCCTGACCGCGCTGTTTGCGATCAGTAGCAGTGCGTATGCCGCGAGCGAGGCCGAAGCGGCCAAGCTGGGCAAGGAATTGACCGCGGTCGGCGCGGAAAAGGGCGCCAACAAGGACGGTTCCATCCCTGCCTTCCAGGGTGAGGCGATGACCGCCGGCTGGTCTTACGGCAAGAGCCGCGCCGAGTTCTGGAAGTACAGCAACGACAAGCCGCTGTACAGCATCGATGCGAGCAACGTGGACAAGTACGCCGCCCAGTTGTCGCCGGGCCAGGTCCAGATGATCAAGCAGAACAAGGGCTACAAGATGGATGTTTATCCGTCGCGCCGGACCTGCAGCAATCCTGACTTCGTCGTGGAAAACACGAAGAAGAACGCCACCACGGCCAAGATCGGCGCCGATGGCTGGAGCCTGAAGGAAGCCACCGTGCCCGGCATTCCCTTCCCGCTGCCGAAGACCGGCACGGAAGTGATGTGGAACGCCAAGATGAAGTACATGGGCGTCGGTTACGAATACCCGAACGTCTATACCGCGCTGTCGCCGCGTGCCGGCTCCAGCGAGTGGATCGCCGCCACCTCGACGCAGACCTACTTCTTCCCGTGGGGCAAGAAGGGCTCGAACGCCTTGTCGACCTTCCCGCAGGTCGAATACTTCACCTACTTCACCTACAAGTCGCCGACCGCGCTGGCCGGTCAGGCTCTGGCGGTGACCAACTTCCTCGACAAGACCAACGACGTCTTCTACTACTTCCCGGGCCAGCGTCGCGTGCGCCGCATGCCGACCTACGCCTACGATGCGCCGCAACTCGGTTTCGAGAACCAGTACACGATGGATGAGCCGCGCCTGTTCAACGGCACCATCGAGCGCTTCGACTGGAAGCTGGTTGGCAAGAAGGAACTGATCATCGGCTACAACGCCTTTGGCATGTATGACCCGAAGGTCAAGTTCAACGAGGTCGCCAAGGACAACGGCGTCGATCCGGCACATCGCCGTTACGAAACGCACCGCGTCTGGGTGGTCGAGGCCACGGTCAAGGCTGGCGTGCGTCACGTCGCACCGAAGCGCACCTTCTACATTGACGAAGACAGCTGGTCGCTGGTGGTTGCCGAGGACTACGACGCCCAGGGCAAGCTCTGGAAGCTGCGCGAAGGCTTCGTCATTCCGGTGCATGAAACCGGTGCTTGCGATAACCCGGCTTTCGTCCAGTACAACCTGATCGACAACCGTTACCTGGTCGACCAGAGCTCGCTGGCTGGCGGCAAGGACATGAAGTGGTTCGTCGAAGCCAACGATCCGAAGCTCAAGGAAAGCTATTACACGGCGGACAACCTGCGCGCCATCAGCGATCGCTGATCCGGTCGACACCTTAAAACGGGGGATTTTCCATGCACGGACTTTTCAAGAAAACCGTCGTCGCGGCACTGCTCGGCTACATCGGCAGCGCCTCGGCCTTCACCTTCGAAACCGAGAGCGTTTCCGGCAGTTTCGACTCGACGATCAGCATGGGCATGGGCATTCGTGCCCAGAGCCCGGCCTGTAACCTGGTGGTCAGCGGCGCCACCGGCAGCGGTGCGCCTTCGGGTTGTACGACTGCTGCTGGCGTTGGTGACCAGGGCAATATCAACTACAAGAAGGGGGATGCCTTCACAACCTATCTGAAGGGTACGCACGAACTGCTGGTCAAGCTGCCCGACGACTGGAAATTCATGGGCCGGGTCAGCTGGCTGAAGGATTTCTCGGCTTCCAACACGACCGGCTACGTCAGTGCGGCCACCGGCCCAAATGGCTACACCACGTCGCTTTCCGACGAAGCCCGTGACGACCTGAAATTCAAGGCGCGGGTGCTCGACCTGTGGGTCAGCAAGGAGTTTTCGATCGGCGAGCAGCGCGCCCGCGTCCGCGTCGGTAACCAGGTGATTAGCTGGGGTGAGTCGCTGTTCCTGCCGGGCGGTATCAACCAGACAAACTCGATGGACATCATGCGTCTGTCGCAACCCGGTACGCAGTTGAAGGAGGTCTTCCTGCCCGCGCCTATCGTCAGTTTTGCGACCGGTCTGGGCAACGGCGTCAATGTCGAGGCCTATGTGCAGGGGAAATGGAATGACAGCTATTTCCCGCCGACCGGCAGCTACTGGTCGCAGGTCAATGGTTTGGGCAAGGGCGATGCGGCTTATGGCCTGCCCAAGCGCAACGCCAAGGATTCCGGTCAGTACGGCGCGGCCGTACGCTGGCAACCGGCTGACACGCAGCTGAGTCTGGGTGTTTATGCCATGGCCTACCATGACAAGGTGCCGCAGTTGAGCTTTGCCAACGGACCGGAATGGGTTTTTGCCGAAGACCGCAAGATGTTCGGTATCTCGGCCAATGCGCCGGTTGGTGACTGGTCGATCGGTACCGAGTTGTCCTACCGCCCGAAGGACGCCGTGTCGCTCAATCCGAATCCGACCGGGTGTGCTGGTACCGGTGGCCGCTGCTGGGTGGATGAGCAGAAGTACCAGTGGCACCTGACCGGCATGCTGAGCATGACGCCGGGGGATTACGGCGGCATTCTCAAGGCGCTCGGCGGTGCTTCGACTGCCACCCTGATGGTCGAAGGTGTGGCGACTTATTACCCCAAGCTCAAGAAGTTCTATAACGGCGAGATGGTTTCTGCCGGCGTCTGGGGCTGGGGGCAGGAGTTTGCCGGCGGTACCGCCGAACCGGTTGGCGACAAGCTGTCGGCCGGCTACAACCTCGACTTCAGCTGGGTCTATGACGGCAACCTGATTCAGGGCTGGCAGGTCATTCCGGAAATCTACTTCTTCCACGCCGTCAGCGGTCGTACGCCGAACTCCTCGGCGCTGTTCATGGAAGGGGCCAAGTCGGCCAACTTCATGGTCAATTTCGTGCAGAACCCGGCCAACTGGCAGATCGGCGTCAATTACGCCAAGTTCTGGGCCGGCAAGCGCGTCTTCGACCAGCCGTACGCCGACCGCGACTTCTTCGGTATCACCGTTTCACGCAATCTCTGATGCAGGACGGGGCCGGCCGCGGGTCGGCCCCATTTTTTGACCCAAACCAATAACAAGCACTCCGCAGGGAACAGCTCGCCATGATCAATTTTTTCAGCGTAAATGATGTCGACCGGCATCTGACCCGGCTGCTCAAGGGCCTTGAAGATTTCTGCTTCCGCTTCCGGACGCCTTTCCTGATCTGGCTCGCCGTGTTTACCGCCGGCATGGGCTACTTCGCCTTCCAGCTGCGCATGGAAGCCGGCTTCGAAAAGCAGATGCCGACCGGCCACGAATACATCGAAACCTTCCAGAAATACCGTAACGACGTGCTCGGCGCCAATCGCCTCAACGTCGTGGTCAAGGCGAAGCAGGGCACGATCTGGACGCAGGAAGGTTTGCAGCGCCTCTACGACGTGACCCAGGCGGTGATCTACCTGCCGGGCGTCGATCGCCTCGGCGTGCAGTCCTTGTGGACGCCGAACAGCTTCGTCAATGAAATCACCGAGGAAGGCTTTCGCGCCGACCCGCTGATTCCCGGCACCGTGATGCCGGATCAACTGACCCCCGAACTGATCGCCGGTATCCAGCGTTCGGCCGGGCAGGGCGGTTTCGTCGGCACCCTGGTCTCGCGTGACCAGACGAGTGCGATGATCGTCGCCGAGCTGGCCGAACTCGACAAGGACGGCAACAAGATCGATTACGTTGCCTACAACGCGCTGCTCGAAGAATTGCGCGGCAAATACGAGGATGCCGGCTTCGAGGTGCAGATCATCGGCTTCGCCAAGCAGATCGGCGACATCGCCAACGGCGCCTCGGCGGTGCTCGAATTCTGTGCCGTGGCGCTGCTGCTGACCGCTGCCGCGGTGTACTGGTACTGCCATTCGATCCGCTTCACGCTGCTGCCCGTGGTCTGTTCGCTGACCTCGCTGGTCTGGCAGTTCGGCGCGCTGCGCCTGCTCGGCTTCGGCCTCGATCCGCTGGCCGTGCTGGTGCCTTTCCTGGTCTTCGCGATCGGCGTCTCGCACGGCGTGCAGCAGATCAACTTCATCGTACGCGAGCTGTCGCACGGCAAGACGACTGAAGAAGCGGCACGTGCCAGCTTCTCCGGCCTGCTGATTCCGGGCGTGCTGGCCCTGGTCACCGCCTTCGTCTCCTTCATCACCCTGGTCATGATCCCGATCCCGATGGTGCGCGAACTGGCGATCACCGCCTCGCTCGGCGTCTTCTTCAAGATCACGACCAACCTGGCGATGCTGCCGATTGCCGCGTCCTACTTCAAGTTCACCAAGGAATATGCGCAGACGGCGATGCTCAAGCGTGACAAGCGCGCGCGCTGGCTGCGTTCGCTGGCTCGCGTTGCCGAACCGCGTAATGCCGCCATCGTCATCGCGATCACCACGGCGATCTTCGGCATTGCCGTCTGGCAGAGCAGCGACCGTGTCATCGGTACGCTGCAGCCGGGCGCGCCGGAACTGCGTCCGGAAGCCCGCTTCAACCGCGATGCCGTGTCCATCTCGACGTCCTACGATACCGGCCTCGACTGGCTGACGGTGATTTTCGAAGCGGCGCCCGAGTCCTGCGAGAACGTCGCGATCGGCATCTACCAGGACCAGTTCGTCTGGGAAATGCAGCACGTCGAAGGCGTTCTTTCAGCCAGCTCCTACGCCGGCCAGCTACGTACCTTCAACGAGGGCTACAACGAAGGCAATCCGAAGATGGGGGCGATCCCGATCGATCCGGGCAATTACGCGGCGCTGAGTACCGAGATCGGCCGCATGCGCGGCTACATGAAGAAGGACTGCAGCATGACCGCGGTGCATCTCTTCCTGACCGACCACAAGGCGACCACGATCAACCGCGTCATCGACCAGGTCAAGGCCTTCCGCGACAGCAACAAGCTCGACGGTGTCACCGTTCGTCTCGCCTCCGGCAATGCCGGCGTGCTCGCCGCAGTCAATGACGAGGTCGAGAAGAGCGAAATGCCGATGATGCTCTATGTCTACGCCGCGATCATCATCCTGGTTGCGCTCGTCTATCGCGACTTCCGCGCCGTGATTGCCTGCTGCCTGCCGCTCACGGTCGGCACCTTCATTGGCTACTGGTTCATGAAGGAGCTGGAAATCGGCCTCACCGTCGCGACCCTGCCGGTCATGGTGCTGGCGGTCGGGATCGGCGTCGATTACGCCTTCTACATCTACAACCGCCTGCAATTGCACATGGCGGGCGGGCAGAGCATCGTCAAGGCGCTTGAGTTTTCTATCCTCGAAGTCGGCACGGCAACCATCTTCACCGCCATCACGCTCGCCGTCGGTGTCGCCACCTGGGCCTTCTCGGATCTCAAGTTCCAGGCCGACATGGGCAAGCTGCTCGCCTTCATGTTCATGGTCAACATGGTCATGGCGATGACGGCACTGCCGGCCTTCGCGGTCTGGCTGGAAAAACTTTTCCCGCGCAAGACGCCGGTCCGCGCGCCGGGCATCTTCAGTCACTGAGCGGAGTTCATCATGCAAAACAAATCCTTCAACTTCCGTCGCCCGCTCGTCGCCCTGTTGTTCGCTGCCGCCTGTCTGCCGGCCCTGGCCCAGGTGCCGGCCGCGGCTATCCCGCTGCAGGCGCAGCCGGCCCGCCAGTCGGCCAGCGCCACCCTGGCGCCGATGCTGGGCGCTACCACAGCCGGCAAGCGCATCGTCGCGGTCGGCGACTACGGCATTGCGCTGCTTTCCGACGATGACGGCAAGCACTTCCGCCAGGCCAGCAAAATGCCTGTTTCCTCGACGTTGACCGCTGTGAGTTTTGCCGACGAGAAAAATGGCTGGGCCGTCGGCCACTGGGGTGCCATCGTGCATACCACCGACGGTGGCGAGACCTGGAGCATCCAGCGTCTCGACACGCAGGAAGACCGGCCGCTGTTTGCCGTGCATTTCTTCAATGCCGAAGAGGGCGTTGCCGTCGGGTTGTGGTCGCTGGTGCTGCGCACCCGTGACGGCGGCAAGAGCTGGGAAACAGTCACTCTGCCGGCGCCGCCGGAAGGCGGCCGGGCCGACCGCAACCTGTTTGCGACCTTCGCCTCGCCCAAGGGCAGCCTGTTCGTTGCCGCCGAGCGCGGCGCGGTGCTGCGCAGCGACGACAAGGGCCAGACCTGGCAATACCTGAACACCGGCTACAAGGGCTCGTTCTGGACCGGTCTGGCGCTGCACGACGGCACGTTGCTGGTCGGCGGCCTGCGCGGCTCGCTGTATCGCAGCGGCGATGACGGCAAGACCTGGCACGCCGTCGACAGCGGCAGCAAGAGCTCGCTGACCAATCTGCTCGAAGTCGGCGCGCGGGTCGTCGGTGTCGGTCTGGACGGCGTGGAAATCGAGAGTCGTGATGCGGGTGCTAGTTTTACCGGCCTGCAACGCGATGATCGTGTGTCGATGACGGCGCTGGTTGCCGGCAGCGGCAACGGCCTGGTCCGCTTCTCGCGGCGCGGCGTACTGGCCGAAGGCAAGCATTGAACGGGTAACAGGTAGTAGCGTGGTGCGGTGCCTGGCGCTGCACCACGGCAACAACACATAATAATCAGGAGACAAACATGAAAAACATCACGATGCTGATCGATGGTCAGCCGGTGGTTGCCGCGGCGACCTTTCCCGTCATCAACCCGGCCACCGGTGAAGCTTTCGCCCAGGCGGCAGCCGGCAATGCCGCGCACGTGGACGCAGCGGTCGACGCCGCGCAGCGGGCATTTTCCGGCTGGAGCAAGACGCCGGATACCGAGCGCCAGGCCCTGCTGCATGCCGTGGGGGCGGCGCTCGAAGCGCACATGCCCGAACTCATGGAACTGGTCACGCTGGAAACCGGCAAGCCGCTCGCCGGCCTGAACGGCGTCGGTGCCGGCATGGAAGTCGGCGGTTCGATTGCCTGGACGCACGTTACGGCCGACCTGACGCTGCCGGTCGAAGTCCTGCAGGACAACGCCGAAGCGCGTGTCGAGATTCACCGCAAGCCGCTTGGTGTGGTCGGCTCGATCACGCCGTGGAACTGGCCGCTGATGATTGCCATCTGGCACGTCATCCCGGCCCTGCGCGCCGGCAACACCGTGGTCATCAAGCCATCCGAACTGAGCCCGGTGGCGACGGCGCGCTTTGTCGAACTGGCCAATGCCATCCTGCCGCCCGGCGTGCTCAATCTGGTGACCGGGGCCGCCGGCTCCGACGTCGGCCCGGCCATGGCCAGCCATCCCGGCATCGCCAAGATCGTCTTTACCGGCTCGACGGCGACCGGGCGCAAGATCATGGCGGCCGGCGCCGGCAACCTGAAACGCCTGACCCTCGAACTCGGCGGCAACGACGCCGGCATCGTATTGCCTGACGTCAATGTCAAGGCGGTGGCACCCAAGCTGTTCGGCGTCACCTTCCACAACAATGGTCAGACCTGCGCCTGCCTCAAGCGCCTCTACGTGCATGCCAGCATCTACGAAGAGATGTGCGCGGAATTGGCCCGTATTGCGACGTCGACCGTGGTCGGCGACGGTCTGCTGCCGGAAACCCAGCTCGGGCCGATCCAGAATGCGATGCAACTGGCCAAGGTCGAGGAGCTGGCCGCCGACGCGCGTGCCAGTGGCGGCCGCTTCCTGTGCGGCGGCAAGCGTCGCGCCGGGCCGGGCTATTTCTACGAGCCGACCATCGTCGCCGATCTGAGCGACGGTTCGCGCCTGGTCGATGAAGAGCCGTTCGGCCCCTTGTTGCCGGTCATCAAGTACAGCGATGTCGATGAAGTCATTGCCCGCGCCAACCAGAGCCTGAACGGTCTGGGCGGCTCGATCTGGTCCACCGACCTGGTGCGCGCGGCCGAGCTGGCGCAGCGCCTGGAGTGCGGCACGGCCTGGGTGAACGAGCACGGCGCCGTGCAGCCGGACGCGCCGTTCGGTGGCGTCAAGCAGTCCGGCATCGGCGTCGAGTTCGGCAGCCACGGCCTCGCCGAATACACCTCGATCCAGACCCTCAAGATCATGAAGTCCTGAGCCGGCGCCCGTTGCGGGCCGGCATGCTTTGCGTTTTCTCTCTCCTCTGCGAGTTTTCCGGCCGCCCTGTGCGGCCGGCTTTTTTTAATTCCCATCATGACCTCCTTCCTGATTCCCGAGCGTGCCGAGTCGGCGCGCCTGATCCTGCGCATGTTCCGCGAAGAGGACTGGCAGGCGATGCACGCGCATTACGCCGATCCCGAAAGCACCCGCTACACGCTTGGCCGCAGCCTGAGCGAAGGCGAAAGCTGGCGCCTGACTGCGACCCTGGCCGGGCACTGGTTGCTGCGCGGCTACGGCCCGTACGCGCTCGAAGCCAAGGCGGACGGGCGCGTGCTCGGCACGGTCGGCCTCTGGCATCCGGTCGACTTTCCCGAGCGCGAAATCAAGTGGGCGCTGCATCCTGCTGCGCGCGGCCTGGGCTATGCCAGCGAGGCGGCGCGTGTCGTGCAGCGCCTTGCTGCCTCGGCCTTTCCCGGCTTGCCGCCGATCAGCTTCATCGACCGCGACAATGCCGCGTCGATCCGTGTTGCCGCTTCGGTCGGGGCCTGTCTGGAAAGCGAAACCGAGTTTCGCGGCCGGCGTTTCCAGGTCTTCCGTCATCCGCCAATGGATGCTGCGGTGCACCAGTAAAAAGTCGTAAAAAAGACCAAAAATTATTCCCTCAAGTATTGACTCACTAATATCGTAGTGATTTAATCGCTAACATATTAACGAAGATGGGCTGCGGCCCGGTGTCCAATAAAGAGGAGATGAACATGAACTATCGCAACTTCGCAGTTCTCGGTGCGCTGGCTGTTTCGCTGCCGGCCATGGCCCAGGAAGTCACCTTCAAGATCGCCCACTTCCTGCCGTCGGCCGCGCCGACCCAGCAGAAGGTGCTGCAGCCGTGGTGCGACGACATGAAGAAACAGTCGAACGGCCGCATCGCCTGCCAGTTCTACCCGGCCATGCAGCTCGGCGGCACGCCGGCCCAGCTCGCCGACCAGGTCAAGAACGGCGTCGCCGATATCGTGTGGACCGGCCCGGGTTACTCGGCCGGCCGCTTCCCGGCCATCGAAGCTTTTGAACTGCCGTTCATGGTCAAGGATTCGACCAGTTCCTCCAAGGCGCTGTGGAAGTACTACCAGCAAAATGCGCAGCAGGAATTTGCCGCCTACAAGGTGCTGGCATTCCACACTGACGGTGGTCAGGCTGTGCATACGGCGAGCAAGCAGATCGTCGGCCTGACCGGTTTTTCCGGTTTGAAGCTGCGTACCTCGACCCGCGTCGGCGCCAAGACCCTGGCTGCGCTGGGTGGTCAACCGGTGGCCATGCCGCCGGCCCAGGTGACGGAAGCAATTTCCAAGGGTGTCGTCGATGGTTCGCTCGGTGCCTGGGAGCTGGTCTATCCGACCAAGCTTTCCGAAGTCACCAAGTTCCATCTGCAACCGGATAACGGCGTGGCGCATCCGACCGCCACCGTGCTCGCCGTGTTGATGAACAAGGCAAAGTATGACGGCCTGCCGGCTGACCTCAAGGCCATTGTCGACAAGACGACCGGCGAAGTCATGGTCGGCAAGTTTGGTGCAATGTTCGACGAAGTGGCGGCCGATACCCGCAAGCGCATCGCTGCCCAGGGCAACAAGATCACGACGCTGAGCGCGACCCAGGTCACGGCCATGAAACAGGCGACCGCCAGCGTTGAAGACGAATGGGCGAAGCAGGTTGGCGAGAAGGGACTGGACGGCAAGAAGCTGATTGCCTCGGCCCGCGAACTGACCGGCACCAGCAAATAACAAAGACGAAACAGGATCAAGGAGAACAGCATGCATGATCCGATGGGGATACCCCACGATCTGGTGGAGCACGACAGGGCAGAGCACTGGCTGATCCTGGCGGGCAAGACGATGGCGATTTCGGGCGGCATGCTGTTCATCGCCCTGATCGCGATGTCGCTGGTGTCGATCATTGGCCGCAAGCTCGGTTTTGGCTCGGTCAATGGCGATATCGAACTGATGCAGGCCGGCACGGCTGTCGCGGCGACGGCTTTCCTGCCGTACTGCACGCTGCTTGGCGAGCACATCAAGGTCGATTTCTTCACCGAGAACATGCGTGATTCACTCAAGCGCCCGATCGATGGCGTGGCCGAAGTCCTCTTCGCCATCGTCTCCGCCATTCTCGTCTGGCGCACCATCCTGTCGGCGATTGCGACTTACGAATCGGAAGAAGTGACGACCCTGGTCTCGCTGCCGCTGTGGATTCCGACCGCGCTGCTCGTGCCCGGCCTGTTCCTGATGATGGTCTGCGCCATCTACCGGGCCTACGCCCATTTTCATCCGACCAAGAACATTCCGGGAGCCCACAAATGAGCGGTACCGCAATCGGCCTGATCGGCTTCGCCTGCCTGCTCGGCATGCTCGCCATCCGGATCCACATCACAATGGCGATGTTCATCACCGGCTCGGCGATTTACCTGGTGATGAACCACGGTGAGACTTCCGGCCTGCTGTATACCCTCAACAACCTGGTCTATGCCCGGGTTTCCAACTACGACCTCGCGGTCATCCCCTTGTTCATCATGATGGGCCAGTTCGCGACGCATGGCGGCTTGTCCAAGGCGCTGTTCAAGGCGGCCGGTACCCTGATCGGTCACTGGCGCGGCGGTCTGGCGATGGCTTCGACGGCGGCCTGTGCGGCTTTCGGCGCGATCTGCGGCTCCTCGCTGGCGACCGCCGCGACCATGGGTCAGGTGGCGCTGCCCGAACTCAAGGCCGCCGGCTACTCCGGCAAGCTGTCCACCGCCACGCTGGCCGCTTCTGGCACGCTGGGCATCATGATCCCGCCGTCGGTGCCGCTGGTCATCTACGCCGTGCTGACCCAGGAATCGATCGGCAAGCTGTTTGTTGCCGCCGTCGTGCCCGGTGTTCTGGCCGCCCTTGGTTACATCCTGGTCATCGCCATCGTTGTCCGGCGTGATCCGTCAGCCGGTCCGGCCGGCGTCAAGGTGCCGTTCGCCGAAATGATCAAGGCCCAGATCAACATCATTCCGGTGCTTTGCGTCTTCCTCGTCGTCATCGTCGGCATCTACGGCGGCTGGGCCAACCCGACCGAAGCCGCCTCGATTGGCGCAGCAGCCTGCGGCATCATCGCTGCGGTTTCCGGCGGCATGCGCAGCAAGGACTTCCTGCAGAGCGTCTATGGTACCGCCCACGCAACCGGCATGATCTTCATGGTGCTGATCGGTGCCGACCTGCTCAACTCCAGCCTGGCCCTGTCGCAAATGCCGACCGAGCTGGCGACCTGGGTGGCGACGAGCGGCCTGCCGCCGCTGGTCGTGCTGTTCTCCATCCTGGTCATCTACATTCTGCTTGGCTGTGTGATGGATTCGCTGGCCATGATCCTGCTCACCATTCCCATCTTCTACCCGATGGTGATGGGCCTCGATTTCTTCGGCATGGGTTTGGAAGACAAGTCGGTGTGGTTCGGTATCCTGGCGTTGATGGTGGTTGAAATCGGCCTGGTCCATCCGCCGGTCGGCATGAACCTCTACGTCATCAACAAGATCGCCAAGGATGTGCCGATGAGCGAGACCGCCTGGGGCGTGATGCCCTTCCTGGCCTCCGACTTCATCCGTATCGTCGCCCTGGTCTTCTTCCCGATTGTGTCCCTCGGCCTCGTGCATTACCTCGGCTAACTGGAGCTAGCAACAATGATCAAACAGCAAGTCAGCGGTACGGTATATGGCGTCATTCTCAATGACGCAGCCTCCGTGCAAAAAATCGGTTCGCTCGAAGAGGCGCCTTACAAGGGCGCCCCGAAAGCCCCGGCCCTCTACATCAAGCCGGCCAATACCCGCGCAGCCTGTGGCGTAGCGGTAAACCTTCCGGGCGATGCCAAAACGGTCGAGGTGGCCGCCACCATCGGTCTGGTCATGGGCCGCGCCGCCGGTCGCCTGACGGCTGAAAACGCACTCGACGCCGTTGCCGGCATCGTGCTCGCCGCTGACCTGAGCCTGCCGCACGCCAGCTACTACCGCCCGGCGATCCGCGAAAAGTGTTTCGATGCTTCGCTGCCGCTGTCTTCGGTCAAGCCGCTGGTCGATCTCGGTCAACTGGTCCTGAACACCGAAATTGACGGCAAGGTCGTCGACTCCCGTTCGCTGGCTGGCCTGATCCGCCAGCCGGCCCAACTGCTCGCTGATGTCACCGAGTTCATGAGCCTGCGCCAGGGCGACGTGCTGCTCGTCGGTGTCAGCTACCAGGCGCCGCAAGCCGCGGCCGGCAGCAAGATCACGCTCAGCGCCGACGGTGTCGGCAGCCTGAGCTTCACCATCGCAGGAGCACAAGCATGAAGCACGGTCGTATCAGTTACAACGGCGCCGTTCATCAGATCACCGAAGCCGCCGATGGCCGGGTCCGCCTGGCCGACGGTAGACTGCTCGCGGAAGGCGATTTTCAGTGGCTGCCGCCGGTCGAAGTCGGTACCGTCTTCGCGCTCGGCCTGAACTACGCCGACCACGCCAAGGAACTTGCCTTCAAGGCGCCGGAAGTGCCGCTCGTCTTCCTCAAGGGGCCGAACACGATCACCGGTCATAAGGCGCAGACGCGCCGCCCGGCCGACGCAACCTACATGCACTACGAGTGCGAGCTGGCCGTGGTCATTGGCAAGACCGGCAAGAACGTCGCCAAGGCTGACGCCATGGACATCGTCGCCGGCTACACCGTGGCCAACGACTACGCCATCCGCGACTACCTTGAGAACTATTACCGCCCGAACCTGCGCGTCAAGAACCGCGATGCCTGCACGCCGCTCGGCCCCTGGCTGGTCGACGCCGCCGACGTGCCGAATCCGATGGCGCTCAAGCTGACCACCCGCGTCAATGGCAAGACGACGCAGGAAGGCACGACGGCCGACATGATTTTCGACATCGCCACGCTGATCGAATACCTGTCGTCCTTCATGACGCTGAATCCGGGCGACGTCATCCTGACTGGCACGCCGGAAGGCCTGGCCGACGTCAAGGCGGGCGATGTCATCGAAACCGAAGTCGAAGGGGTCTGTTGCCTGGTCAACAGCATCGTCGACGACGCGACTTATTTCGCTAACTGAAGAACATAAAAGCGAGGACAGCATGATCAAGCACATCATCAACGGCCAGAAGGTCGACAGCAAGGAAACGTTCGAAACCATCAACCCGGCGACCGGTGAAGTCATCGACACCGTCGCCAGCGGCGGTACCGACGAAATCAACGCCGCCGTGGCTGCCGCCAAGGCGGCCTTCCCGGGCTGGGCGGCAACGCCGGTCAAGGAACGCGCCCGTCTGGTCAGGAAGCTGGGCGAACTGATCGCCGCCAATGTCGAGCCGATCGCCGACATGGAAACCGCCGACTGCGGTCAGGTCACCAACCAGACCAAGCGCGTGCTGATTCCGCGCGCCTCGGACAACTTCAACTACTTCGCCGAGCTGATCCAGCACATGCACGGCGAAACCTACGACTCCGACACCGGTCATCTCAACTACACGCTGTGGCAGCCGGTTGGCGTCTGCGCGCTGATCTCGCCGTGGAACGTGCCGTTCATGACTGCGACCTGGAAGACGGCACCCTGCCTGGCTTTCGGCAACACCGCGGTGATGAAAATGTCCGAATTGTCGCCGTTGACCGCCAACCGCCTCGGCGAACTGGCCCTCGAAGCCGGCATCCCGGCCGGCGTCTTCAACGTCGTGCATGGTTTCGGCGACAAGGCCGGCGAACCGCTGGTCTCGCACCCGGATGTCCGCTCGATCTCCTTCACCGGCTCGACCGCTACCGGCAACCGCATCGTCAAGGCCGCCGGCCTGAAGAAGTTCTCGATGGAACTGGGCGGCAAGTCGCCGTTCATCATCTTCGACGACGCCGACTACGAGCGCGCCCTCGACGCCGCCATCTTCATGATCTTCTCGAACAACGGCGAACGCTGCACCGCCGGCTCGCGGATCATTGTCCAGGAAGGCATCTACGACAAGTTCGTCGCCGATTTCGCGGCGCGTGCCTCGCGCCTGGTCGTTGGCGACCCGATGGACCCGAACACCGTGATCGGCCCGATGATTTCCAAGGGCCATCAGGAAAAGGTCAATTACTACATCGAACTCGGCAAGCAGGAAGGCGCCGAAGTCGTCTTCGGCGGCGGCACGCCGGTCGTCGCCGACAAGTTCAAGAACGGTTTCTGGGTCCAGCCGACCGTGTTCGCCAATGTCGACAACAAGATGCGCATCGCCCAGGAAGAAATCTTCGGGCCGGTGCCCTGCATCATCCGCTTCAAGACCGAAGAGGATGCCGTGCGCATCGCCAACGACACCATCTACGGCCTGTCGTCCTACCTGTGGACCAATAACACCGGCCGCGCCATTCGTCTGGCCAAGGCCATCGAGTCCGGCATGACCTTCGTCAACAGCCAGAACGTGCGCGACCTGCGTCAGCCGTTCGGCGGTTCCAAGGCTTCTGGCACCGGTCGTGAAGGCAACCACTACAGCTACGACGTGTTCTGCGAAGCCAAGAACATCGCCGTCTCGTATGGCAGCCACCACATCCCGCGTTGGGGCGTCTGAAACAACACTCCTCCCCCCTTCAAGGGGGAGGCCGGGAGGGGGATGGGTTTCTCGTTGTGTTGGAGACCCATCCCCACCCCAACCCTCCCCTTGAAGGGGAGGGGGTAGAAACTGAAGGAGACAACAAAATGGGCAAACTCGTCCTCGCCGCCAAGATCACCCACGTACCGTCGATGTACCTGTCCGAAATGGACGGGCCGCACAAGGGCTGCCGCCAGGCCGCCATCGATGGCCACAAGGAAATCGCCCGCCGCATGCGCGAGCTGAAGGTCGACACCATCGTCGTCTTCGACACGCACTGGCTGGTCAATGCCGGCTACCACATCAATTGCGCGCCGAGCTGGGAGGGCATCTACACCTCCAACGAGCTGCCGCATTTCATCAAGAACATGCCGTTCTCGTACGAAGGCAACCCGGCCCTCGGCCATGCCATCGCCGCGGCGGCGACCTCGGCCGGCGTGCTTACCCGCGCCCACGACGCGACCAGCCTGGCGCTGGAATACGGCACCCTGGTGCCGATGCGCTACATGAACGAGGACAAACAGTTCAAGGTCATCTCGGTCTCGGCGATGTGTACCGTGCATAACCTGGCCGACTCGATCGAGTTGGGCCGTGCCGTGCGCCGCGCCATCGAGCAGAGCGAAGGCAACGTTGCCGTGCTCGCCTCGGGTTCGCTGTCGCACCGCTTCGCACAGAACGGCGTGTCGGAAGCCTTCATGCACAAGGTCTGGGATCCGTTCCTGGAAAACGTCGACCGCCACGTCATCGAACTGTGGAAGAACGGCGACTGGAAGACCTTCTGCGGCATGTTGCCGGAGTACGCGGTCAAGTGTCACGGCGAAGGCATGATGCACGACACCGCGATGCTGCTCGGCGTGCTCGGTGCCGAGGATTACCAGGGCAAGGCCGAAATCGTCACGCCTTACTTCGGTTCGTCCGGCACCGGCCAGATCAACGTCGTGTTCCCCATTCAATAAGAGCGTAAAGCCATATTGATCCCCATACAGAGAAAACATCTTTTTCAAAATTCAGGGAGACAGTTTCATGGGTGAAATTCTGATGGCCATCAAGTGCACGCACGTGCCGTCGATGCTTATTTCCGAACAGCCGGGACCCGCGCATGGGTGCCGCCAGGCTGCGATTGATGCCGAACGCGAGATCGGCCGCCGCGCCGCCGAACTCGGCGTCGACACATTCATCGTGTTCGACACGCACTGGCTGGTCAATGCCGGTTATCACATCAACAACAATGCGGTGCACAAGGGCAATTACACCAGCCACGAGTTCCCGCATTTCATCCAGGACCTGCCCTACGAGTTTCCGGGCAATCCGGAGCTGGGCGACCTGATCGCCGAAGAAGCCACCGCCATGGGCGTCAAGACACGCGCGCACCGGGTTGCTTCGCTCGATCTCGAATACGGCACCATCCTGCCGATGCGCTACATGAATCCGGAAGGCAAGATCAAGGTGGTTTCGATCGCCGGCTGGAGCACCTTCGGCTCGCTCGAAGAGTCGCGCATCCTCGGCGAAGCGCTGGCCAAGGCCGTTGCCCGCAGCAACTGCAAGGTCGCCATCGTCGCTTCCGGCTCGATGTCGCACCAGATCTGGGAAAACCGCCTGGTCGAGGAAGGTTTCAACACGATCAGCCGCGAATTCAACAAGCAGGTCGACCTGCGCGCCCTGCAACTGTGGGAAGAAGGCCAGTGGGCCACCTTCCTGCGCATGCTGCCCGAATACGCGCAGTACTGCACCGGCGAAGGCAAGATGCACGACACCGCCATGCTGTTCGGCGCGCTCGGCTGGGACAAGTACGAAGGCAAGGCGGAGATCGTCTGCCCCTATTTCGAAAGTTCGGGTACCGGCCAGGTCGTCGTCAGCCTGCCGGTTGCCGGCATTCCGCTGGCCGCGCGCGGCATCGGCGCCGAAATGCCGGTTTCCTGACGCAATAACCATTTAAAGGAGCAAGGAATGCCCCATCTGATCTTTGAAGTCACCGACAACCTCGACGCGGCCGAAGCCGACGTCAAGAGCCTGTTGAAAAAAGCCAACCAGGTGTTGATTGACCAGGGTGGGGTGTTCCCGATCGGCGGCATCCGTTCCCGCGTCGTCTGGCTGCACGATTACTGTGTGGCCGACGGCACGGTGGACGATGCCTTCGTGCATGTCACGCTGAAAATCGGCGGCGGCCGCAGCGAAGAAGCCAAAAAGAAAGCCGGCGACGAGCTGTTCGCAATGATCTGCGACCACTTCGCCGCGATTTACGCAAAGCGCACGCTGGCCCTGTCGATGGAAATCGTCGAGTTCAGCGAATCCGGGACCTGGAAGCAGAACAATATCCACGCCCGTTACAAGAAGACTTAAGCCCACCAAGAGGAATGACCATGCTTAGCCAGGACATCATCGAAGCCACTGCCCGTCGCTTCCACGAAGCCGAAAAGACCCGCCAGCAGATCCGCCAGATTTCGCTGGATTATCCGGAAATCACCATCCCCGACGCCTACGCGATCCAGAAGGCCTGGGTCGACATGAAAATCGCCGAAGGGCGCAAGATCGTCGGCCACAAGATCGGCCTGACCTCGCGCGCCATGCAGATGTCGTCGCAGATCAACGAGCCGGATTACGGCACGCTGCTCGACGACATGGTCTTTGCCGACGGCGGCGAAATCCCGGTCGACCGCTTCATCGTGCCGATGATCGAGGTCGAGCTGGCCTTCATCCTGAAAGACCGTCTCGAAGGCGAAAACGTCAGCATGCTCGACGTGCTCTCCGCCACCGACTACGTGATCCCGGCGCTCGAACTGATCGATGCCCGCTCGCAGCGCATCGACCCGGAAAGCAAGCGGCCGCGCAAGGTCTTCGACACCATTTCCGACAATGCCGCCAACGCCGGCATCATCATGGGCGGTCGTCCGATCAAGCCGATGGACATCGACCTGCGCTGGGTTTCGGCGCTGCTCTACCGCAACGGCGTGATCGAGGAAACCGGCGTCGCCGCCGGCGTGCTCAATCATCCGGCCAACGGCATTTCCTGGCTGGCCAAGCGCTTCGCGCCGCACGGCGTGGCGCTCGAACCGGGCCAGATCATCCTCGCCGGCTCCTTCACGCGGCCGGTGCCGGCCAGCCGTGGCGACACCTTCCATGTCGATTACGGCCCCCTCGGCAACATCACCTGCCGTTTTGTCTGAAAATCAGGAGTCGACCGTGCAGATGCCCCGCAATACCTTCAAGCGTGCGCTTGCCGCCCGCGAAACGCAGATCGGCCTGTTCCTCGGCCTGGCCAACGCCTACACCGCCGAAATCGTCGCCACCACCGGCTTCGACTGGCTGCTGATCGATGGCGAGCATGGTCCGAACGACCTGCGCAGCATCATCGAACAGCTGCAGGCGCTGGCGCCGTACCCGGTCAAGCCGGTCGTGCGCACCGTCGACCACGACGTCGCCCGCATCAAGCAATTGCTCGACGGCGGCGTGCAGACGTTGATGGTGCCGATGGTCGAAACCGCCGCCGATGCCGAAAAGCTGGTCCGCGCCATGCGCTATCCGCCCAACGGCATCCGCGGCGTCGGCACGGCAATGGCCCGCGCCGCCCGCTGGAACGGCGTCGAAGGCTACTTCGCGCATGCCGACGAGGAAATGTGCCTGATCGTGCAGATCGAATCGACAACCGGTCTGGCCGGGCTCGACGATATCCTGCGCGTTGAAGGTGTCGACGCGGTCTTTATCGGCCCGTCCGACCTCGCCGCTTCGATGGGCCACCTCGGCAATCCGGGGCACGCCGACGTCAAGGCGGCGGTTGCTGCCGCGATCGGCAAGATCTCGGCGGCCGGCAAGGCGGCTGGGGTGTTCTCGGCTGATCCGGCTGCGGCGGAGGCTTATCGCGAGATTGGGGCGAGCTTTTTGCTGGTGGGGGTTGATGCGCTTTTGCTGCGGAATTCTGCCGTTGCACTGGCGGACAAGTTCAAGAAGGGTGATGTTGCGAAGGGTGGGGCGGCGTACTGATGGCTGCTTTTGCCTTTTCTTTGCGGCAAATGCTTTGCGGGCTAGCTGATCCGCTGGGTTCTGCGCTGGCGGCGCGGGCGTACTTTCTTTTGCTTCGCCAAAAGAAAGTAGCCAAAGAAAAGGCGACCCCCGGGTCGGCGCCGGGCGTTGCCCGGTCCCTTGCGCTACTCGGCTCAGACAGACGCAAGCCGAATGCCCCCGGCCGTCCTGCGTTGCTCAGCGCCTCTCAGGGGGACCCGAAAAGCGTCTCGGAACAACGGCTCTGCCCAGGAAAAAGCAAAAAGGGTGTTTTTTGGCGGTCGACCGCTAAAAACAGCCAAAAACCATTCTCACCGGTTCGGCGGCGACGCCTTTCCGGGTCCCCATGTGGAGCGCCGAGCAACGGAGCTGATGGCGGAAAAAGGGCGAGGACTGTCTGAGGCCCGGAGGGCCGAGTTCCGCAGCCCCCGCCAGCAGCGAGTAGCGCAGGGGAGTCGGCGCAGCCGACCGCGTAGCCTGGGGTCGCCTTTTCTTTGGCTACTTTCTCCAGTAGCCGAAACCAAGGCAAAGCCCGCCCCGCAAGGCGGAACCTCCACGCCAAACAAGAACAACACCTTCCGTAAGCAAGACGCCCCGCAAGGGCGAAACCCTCACGCAAAAAAAGCACAACATCCGCCGATAACCACCGGCCAAGCCAACCAACATTCCCCGGTCTGACCCCAGACCACCACCATTCAAAAAACGCAAAACCAAACCAAGGAGCCCACCTCATGCTGGCATTGAAAGACCCCACCCTGCTGCGCCAGGCCTGCTACATCAACGGCGCCTGGACCCCCGCCGACTCCGGCGAAACTTTCCCCGTCACCAACCCGGCCACCGGCGAAACCATCGCCACCGTCCCGCGTTGCGGCGCCGCCGAGACCGAGCGCGCCATCGCAGCTGCCGATGAAGCCCTCAAGACCTGGCGCGAAACCACCGCCGCCGAACGTAGCCGCATCCTGCGCCGCTGGTTCGACCTGCTGATGACCCATCAGGACGACCTCGCCGCGCTGATGACCGCCGAGCAGGGCAAGCCGCTGGCCGAGGCGAAGGGCGAGATCGCCTATGCCGCCGCCTATATCGAGTGGTTCGCCGAGGAAGCCAAGCGCGCCTACGGCGAAGTCATTCCGTCGCCGTTCAAGGACCGCCAGATCGTGGTGACCAAGGAACCGGTCGGTGTCTGCGCCGCGATCACGCCGTGGAATTTCCCGTCGGCGATGATCACCCGCAAGGTCGCCCCGGCGCTGGCTGCCGGCTGCACCATCATCTTGAAGCCGGCCGAACAGACGCCGCTCTCCGCGCTCGCCCTGGTCGAACTGGCCGAGCGGGCCGGCGTGCCGGCCGGCGTGTTCAGTGTCGTGACCGGCAAGGCTTCGGCCATCGGCGGCGTGATGACCGCCAGCACTATCGTCCGCAAGCTGACTTTCACCGGCTCGACGCCGATCGGTCAGTTGCTGATGCAGCAGTGCGCCGGCACGGTCAAGAAGATGTCGCTGGAACTGGGCGGTAACGCGCCTTTCATCGTATTCGACGATGCCGATCTCGATGCCGCGGTGGCCGGCGCGTTGGCTTCGAAATACCGCAACGCCGGCCAGACCTGCGTCTGCTCCAACCGCTTCCTGGTCCAGGATGGTGTCTATGATGCCTTCGCGGCCAAGCTGGCGACCGCCGTTGCCGCGCTCAAGGTTGGTCACGGTACGGAAGAGGGCGTCACGCAAGGCCCGCTGATCGACGATGCGGCGATCAACAAGGTCGAGGAACTGGTCAAGGATGCCGTCGACAAGGGCGCTCGCGTCGTGACCGGCGGCAAGCGCCACGCGCTTGGCCGCACCTGGTACGAGCCGACCATCCTGGCCGACGTGACGGCCGGCATGGCGGTGGCCAAGGAAGAAATCTTCGGGCCGGTGGCGCCGCTGTTCCGCTTCAAGACCGAAGCTGAAGCGGTCCACATGGCCAACGACACCGAATTCGGCCTGGCTGCCTATTTCTTCTCAAAGGACCATGGCCGCGTCTGGCGCGTTTCGAAACAGCTCGAATACGGCATGGTCGGCGTCAATACCGGCCTGATCTCGACGGAAGTTGCCCCGTTCGGTGGCGTCAAGATGTCCGGCGTCGGTCGCGAAGGCTCCAGCCATGGTCTCGACGAGTATATGGAAACCAAATACCTGGCCCTCGGCGGTCTGTAATTCCTTGGCCAGACCAACCGTGACTTTGTCGACTTCGCCTTGCCGTGCTATTCGCACTGTCTTCGGCTCGTCTTCGCGTCACGATTGATCTAGCCAAGGAATATGTTCTGCGGAATTTGCCTCTTTTCCCGCGTCGACCGTCCCCAGCGGTCGACCGGCGAATTTGGGCAGATTCCGCGCTTTCCGCCAGGCTTCGCCCAGTTTCACTGATTTCCGAACCATGACCCATTCCGCTATCGATCCGGCCCGCGAGGGCCGTTTTATTTTGTTGCTCGGCGCGCTGGTCGCCTTCGGGCCGCTTGCCATCGACCTCTACCTGCCGGCGCTGCCGGCCATCGCGAGCGGTCTGGCGGCGTCGGCCGAAGCCGTGCAGTTGTCGATCACCGTCTTCCTCGCCGGCTTTTCGCTGGGCATGCTGTTCTACGGGCCGCTTTCCGACCGTTACGGCCGGCGCACGGTGATGCTCTCCGGCATCGCGCTGTTTGCCGCGGCCAGCCTGGCCTGCATGCTGGCGACGGCGGTCGAGCAATTGATTGTGGCGCGTTTCGTCCAGGCGCTTGGCGGTGGCGCGGCCTCGGTGCTGGCGCGGGCCGTGGTGCGCGACGTGTACACGCCGACCGAAGCGATCCGCAAACTCTCGCTGATGGCCATGGTGACGGCGATTGCGCCGCTGCTGGCGCCGCTGCTCGGCAGCCTGCTGCTCGTCCAGTTCGGCTGGCGCGGTACCTTCGCCGCCGTCGTGCTCTGGGGCGTGCTCAGCCTGCTCGTCGTCTGGTGGCAGTTGCCGGAAACCCTGCCCGCCAGCCAGCGCGGTCAACTGCCGCTGAGTCGGGCTTTTGCCATCTACGGCAGCCTGCTCGTCGATCCTGTGGCGCTCGGCCTGATGCTGGCCGGCGGCATGTCCTTCGCCGCGATGTTTGCCTACATCACGGCCAGCCCCTTCTATTTCATCGAGCTGCACGGTTTTTCGCCCTTTGCCTACGGCCTGCTCTTTGCAAGCAACGCGATCGGCATCTTCGCTGCCAATTACGTGAACAGCCGCCTGGTCAAGGCCAAGGGGCCGGCCGTGATGGCCGGTGTCGGCAGCGGCCTGGGTTTTGTCGGCGCCTTGCTGTTATGGGTGGCGGCCGGCGTGAATGACGCGTTGCCGGCGGTCATCGGCGGCCTCTTCGTCGTGGTCAGCATGACCGGCCTGCTCGGCGCCAATTGCGTCGGTTTGCTGATGGCGCGCTACCCGCAGAATGCCGGTGCCGCGGCCGCACTGTTCGGCGCCAGCCAGTTCGGCCTCGGGATGCTGGCGAGTGCGGCGGTCAGTTATCATCACGATGGCAGCGGCCGGCCGATGGCCTGGGTCATCCTGGCGACTGCCGCTGCCTCGCTCGCCGGCTACCTGCTGTTCCGGCGCGCGGCGCGCTGATCCCGTCAAAACAACAAAGAGTCCTGCCCCATGCATCCCGTCGCCCTCTATTGCACCGCCGCGCTCGGCGGCCTGCTTTTCCTGCTCGGCCTGTCTGTTTCCATCCTGCGCTTTCGCAGCGGTGTCGGCGCCGGACCGTCCGATGAGCGCAATTCGCTGCTCAACCGGGTGATCCGGGCGCATGCCAATACCGCCGAGTTCGCTCCCTTCCTTGCCGTGATCTTTCTTTATTTCGGCTGGCGCGGTCCGTCCAGTGTGGTGGTCAACCTGATCATCGCCGCCACCGTCTGCCGCTTCCTGATCGTCGTCGGTCTGGTGGCCTGGCCCAGTCTTGGCCGACCGAATCCGGCCCGTTTTGTCGGGGCGCTCGGTACTTATCTGTGCGGTGCGGCGCTCTGTGCCGCGATGGTAGCAAGTATCTGATGGCTCTCCCCGCCGGCATGCGCGCCCTGGCGCACCGTAATTTCCGCCTGTATTTCCTCGGCCAGGCGGTTTCCATCCTCGGCTCGTGGATCCAGCAGGTGGCGCTTTCCTGGCTGGTTTACCGCTTGACCGGTTCGGCCGCGCTGCTCGGCGTCACCGCCTTCTGCGCGCTGATCCCGCAGCTCGTCGTCGGGCCGCTCGCCGGTGCCTGGATCGACAAGCAGGACAAGAAGAAGTGGCTGCTCCGCATCCAGTCGCTGCTCGCGCTGCAGGCCTTCGTACTGGCGGGGCTGACCGCCTCGGGCCTGATCACGACCGGCTTCATCGTCGCCATGTCGTTGACCCTGGGCATTCTCAACAGTTTCGACACGCCGCTGCGCCAGTCGATGATCGGCGGCTTCGTTGGCAGCCGCGACGACCTGCCCAACGCGCTGGCGCTCAACGCCATGCTGTTCAATTCCGGCCGCTTCGTCGGCCCGCCGATCGCCGGCCTGCTCGTCGGCCTGACCTCGGAAGCAGCCTGTTTCGCGATCAACGGCTTGTCCTTCCTGGCACTGATCGGCGGCCTGCTGTGCATCGAGGTCAAGGCGACGGCCAAGGCGAGTGGCTCGGTCGGCCAGGTCTTCAAAGAGGGCATTTTGTATGCCTGGCAGACGTGGACCGTACGCATGCTGATCATCACGCTGACTGGCCTCAACTTGACCGCCTCGGCCTACGCCGTGCTGCTGCCGGTCTTCGCGCGCGACGTCTTTGCCGGCGACGCGACGACCCTGGGCTGGCTGTGGGGCGCCGCCGGCTGCGGCGCCTTTGCCTCGACCATTTTTCTCGCCACGCGCAAGACGGTGCCCGGCCTGATCAGCGCTGTCGTTGCCGGCACCGCGATTGCTGCCGTTGCGCTGCTCGTCTTCGGCCTGACGCCGCACCTGCCGCTGGCGCTGGCGGCGATGGCCGGGCTCGGCTTCGGCATCTCGGTGTGCAATGTCGGCATCAACATGCTGCTGCAGAGCATGGCGCCCGACCACCTGCGCGGCCGCATCGTTTCCTTCTTCACCTCGGCCCGTTTCGGCTTCGACGCGCTCGGCGGCCTGCTCGCCGGCTTCGTCGCGGTCGGCCTCGGCGCCGGCAACACCCTGCTTGGCGAAGGCGTCGTCCTCGCCGGCTTTGTCGTCTTCCTGCTGACCCGCCGCGCCCGCCTGGCGGCGACGGTGTCGGCCGCCCATGGAGAGAAAACCTGATGGATATCGAAATGATCGCTTCGCTCGGCCTGGGTACGGCCGACGAACTGGCCGACCTGGCCCTGGCCGCTGCGGCCGAAGCCGGCGTAAAAGTGTGTGTGGCGGTGGTCGACCGCGCCGGCTACCCGCTGGTCTTCAAGCGCCACCCCGGTGCGCCCTTCCACTCGATCGACATCGCCCTCGACAAGGCCTATACCGTGGTCAGCTTCGGCCCGGCTACTGCCAAATGGGATGCCCGCCTTGCCAAAGGTTCGGAAATGCTGCGCCACGGCCTGCTGCAGCGCGAGCGCTTCGTCGGCTTCGGCGGTGGCCTGCCGGTCAAGCACGAAGGCGTGCTGGTCGGCGCCATCGGCATCTCGGGCGGCAGCGAAGCGCAGGACGTGCAATTTGCGGAGGCGGCGTTGGCGGGATTGGTTTAGGGGCGGTTGGTCGGCCATTCCCGCCGTTCACTTGCTGTTGGCTGTCGGTCGGCAATACATTGGTCACCTGCCGTTAAACGGCAGATCAGCAGCACGTTGACCAAACGTGGTCACCAAATATACATCTATGACTGTGAGAGTATGAATTTCTACATAGACGAGAGTGGCAACACCGGAGATCTCGCACGAACCAGTGCAGATCTAGACTTCGGCGGACAAGTCGTCTTTAGCTTGGCAGCAGTAGGGATTGCCAACGAGAGCAGCCTCACTGAAGAGCTTGCCGCTCTAAGGAAGAAGCACAATGTTCAGGCCGCCGAACTCAAACTCAGCAAAATCCTGAAGCGCAAGCCTGATTTTGCTCTTGACGCTGTTGATTTGTTGGTAAGGAACGATTTCCCGTTTTTCGTTGAAATTGTAGACAAGAAATACCAACTCGCCGTGAGCATCACCCAGTGGTTCATCTGGCCTCCATACTTCAACACCGAGGAATCACAAGATACCGTTTGGATGAAAAACATCTTTGCGGACTACATATATTATCGAGTCCCCAGCGACGTGATTTATGAGTTCGTTCAGTGCATGAACAACCCATCAAATGAAAAGATTGGAGCCTACTTCGATCTTCTCAAAGACTGTATTAGCCAACATTCCCACGAAGTCGCTCAATGTATTGCTTCTCAGGTTGAAGAAAGCAAAGACGACTTCCATATCATGATCGAGCAAGAAGGGGAAAAAGCCCATAGACGATTCTTGCCTCTCCCTGACATCGGGAAGCGTGACCAAGAAGTTTGGATGCTTCCGAACTTCTCGTCCTTCACCAACATCTATGCCCGCATTAATCTGTATTTAGTGGGAAAATTGGAAAAATGCCGCATCTTTCATGATGAGCAAGCTCACTTTGATGAAATCATTGCTGAGGCCAAATTTCAAGCCGAAAGCATCAAGTTGGAACCCACAAAGTTCAAGATGCCATATTCTGACTACAACTTCCAGAAAATGGCTGATCTGATCTTTAAAGCCTCACCAGAGAGCACTGGAATTCAGCTATCCGACATAGTAGCGGGCCTATCGATGCGTTGGTATCAAGGACACCTCCAAGAAGAAAACGATACGAAGGTTCTTGACGAAGCGATTGACCTGCTACTGCATCACAGCAATAGAGATAGAGGAACAGGGATCAATGTGGTAGGTCCTCATAACATGGCGCAACAGCTATTTGGCGTAGCTGGATACTGACCTTAGGTCCCTATATTGATTTCCGAGCATTAGCTGATGGTCGATGCATGAAGAATGCCTAATCCTGTTGTAACTTTTACAAGTTAACCAATGAGGGAATGTCGTGCCTGTTTTGAATGACGAACTCCAGAAGCTTCATCACATTTTCGATCAGCTTGATCTACTGAATCAGGTTAAGGAAAGCGCCTTGAGCGACTTTAGCAAGCGCGCCCTGCTTCGCTATTACTTTGTCGGCATCGACAACTTGCTGAAATTAGTGGGATGGATCAAGAACGAAACACGCCGGAATTCCAAACTGGACGCGGTAAGCATCAAGGAACTTGAAAACGGGATCTCGGCGCTTCGAGCCTCTTACGATGCAACGTACGACTTAATCCGCGACAAGCTTACGGCCCACCAGCAAGAACTCGACTTAGCGGACACGATAACGTGGTGGAATGAGATCGACAGCACCACGATCGGAGTATTCCAAAGCGATGTATCAGCAATTCGGTTACAACTCGCAAAGGCTTATCCGCCATTAGCAGTGAGCATAGATCGGTTAGCGTTAGACTTAAGCGACGAGCACCAGAGCACTGACATGAGTCGCGTACAAATGAACGTGACCCGGTTAAGTATGGCAATTCCGAACGCTGTCTCGCTTCTTCCTTGCGAAGGTTCACAGCACAAGGGGGCCATGATCACTGCCGCATTGCGCTTTATCAGAGCGGATTTTTATTTCACCCTCAAGGGGCAGGATTGGACAAGTAAGCAGCAGTATCTGCTTTTTGAGCTTGGCTGGTTGCTTGCGATCATCGACATTACGTCGATTCTCGATTGCCTATACGATGATACCAAGGAGCCATCTCTTCTTACGTTGTGGGCGCAAGATAGTATGAGAGGCCTTCCCGTGCTCGCGCAGTTCAATCGAGATCACATACTGGAGGCCGAAATGCGCGAGGTTCGGAACAAGTTCGCTGCACACCTGGACTCTAAATCTTCTCTTGACACGAGTCGAAAGCTCTTGGAAAACCTGAACCTCGAACGCGTTCACGAGTATTGTATCGCCCTTGCGAACTCGTTCTTGGAAGCCTGCCGCTCCGATATTCGCTCCAAGCTATTTCTTACCGATGGCATGGAGATATCTGGTGTCATCTCTGTGTCCGGAGACGCATCGAAGCCCTTCTCGTGAAAGGCGAAGGTTTATAGGAGTATTGCCGAGTCCAACGTTTGCGGTGAGCAGTCAGTGCGAAAGTGTTTCGGCGATTGAATCTTCCTCAATGTGGCAGACATTTGAGATGTCTGACGACGAGTGTCAGGTTATCGGCTAAGAACAGACTGGGAGAGCTTATGGTGACTACGACCGCTTCGGCCGACAAGCTGTCAATTAACAGTTAGTAGTGATTTATATGCCAATCGCCTGAAAAGGTTTAACCCGGGCCAAATCCAGGTGGTGACCTGCGCTTTTCCAAATTGCAACGACCGGGTTCCCCGCTCAACCCCTGACCAAGCGTAGCACGCTGATTTCCGAATGCGCCCCGAAGCGCTTGGGCGGTCCCCAGTAGCCGGTGCCGCGACTGGTGTAGACCGTCAGCTGGCCGAGCCGGTGCAGGCCGGCGGTGAAGGGTTGCTGCAGCGATACGAAGTGATTCCACGGCCAGAACTGGCCGCCGTGCGTATGGCCGGAGAGCTGCAGGTCGAAACCGGCGGCTGCGGCGGCGCTGGCCGAGCGGGGCTGGTGGGCGAGCAGGATGCGCGGCAGGCCGGGCGGGCTGCCGGCGAGTGCGGCGACCGGGTCGCTGGCCTGGGCCGGATCGAAGGCGGCTGCTGAATAATCGCTGACTCCGGCCAGGATGAAGCGGGCGCCCCGGTGTTCGATGACGACGTGGCGGTTTTCCAGACTGTGCAAGCCGATGCGTGTGAATTCGCGCAGCCACGCCTTGGCGCCGGAGTAAAACTCGTGGTTGCCGCTCACCACGTAGCTACCGTGCCGGCTGTGCAACTGGCCGAGCGGTGCGGTATCGGCGCGTAATTGTTCGACTGTTCCATCGACCACGTCGCCGGTGATGACGACCATGTCGGCAGCGAGCTGGTTGACGCGGTCGACGATGGCCTGGACGTATTTTCGCTTGATCGTCGGCCCGACGTGGATGTCGCTGAGCTGGACGATGGTGAATCCCGCTAGTGCGTCGGGGAGCCCGCCCAGCGGGATGTCGACCCGGACGACACGGGCAACACGGCGCGCATTGACATAGCCGAGCAGCGTGAACAGGCCGGCCAGGGCAAGCACGCCGACGGCCGTCGGCGCGGCCAGCGCCGGTGCGTCGGCGAACAGCCGGGCGAGGTCGCGCAATACGGTCAACACCAGCACTGACGAGAAAAGCCCCATCGCCAGACCGCCCAGCCAGCCGAGCCGGTCGGCCAGCGCCTGGCGGTCGACGACGAAACGGGCGAACAAACCGAGCGGGACCAGGCCGGTGGAAATCGTCAGCCCGGCGATGGCCAGCGTCAGGCCGGCGGCACCGAGATCGAGTGGCGGCAGCAGACGCCAGCCGATGTAGAGATGCAGGCCGCCGATCAGGGGCAGAAAGCGCCAGAAGGCGCGGCGCAGGCGGCCGGGCAGGGCGGGGCGGTCACTTGCCGCGGGCGGCAGGGTAGGGCTGTCGGGCATGGGCTTCGGTTTTGATTTTTGGCTTTTTTTGCGCGTGCACCGCCCGGCGGATGGCGGGCGGTGCACGCAGTCTGGATCAGGCCTTGCCGGCGGGTTTGTCGTCGGCGGGCGTGGCTTCTTCGCTCTTGTCCGAAGAGCAGCAAGCGCTCCAGCGGCTACGGAAGCGGCTCTTGAGCTGTGCCCGTTCTTCCGGCGTCATTTTTTCCCAGCGCTCGCGGCGTTCGCGCCAATGGCCGTGGCCGCCGCAGCGCAAACCGCCGAACAGGATACGACTGAGGGCCAGCACGCCGAGCGCCTGCCAGTAGCTGATCGGCGAGACGCCGAGAAACAGGTCGGGCAGCAGGCAGTTCCACAATTGCATGACGACCCAGGTGACGGCAGCGATGCCGGCGACCGCCATCAGGCCGATCTTGAGGCAGCGTGAAACGCAGCCGGATTTTTCAGTAGAGCAGTGCATGGTGATTCCTCGTTCAGGGTTGTTCGTCGTAAAGGGGGCGCAGGCGTTCGCGCAGGTGCAGGATGGCCTGCCGCTTCCAGCCGAGCAGGGTGTTGATGGAGGTGCCGCTGGCCGCGGCCATTTCCTTGAAGCTCTGCCCATCGAGTTCATGGGCGATGAATACGTCGCGCGGCCCGGCCGGCAGTTCTTCGAGCCCGGCCGCAATGGCATCCAGCCACAGGCGCCGCAAATGCGCCGCCTCGGGGCCACCGTCGCTGGCCGGCATGGCGTTCTCGAGCCAATGCTCGCTGTCATCCTCGGCATCCGCGATGCCGGCTGCCGGCAAAGGCTCCTCGCGCCGCTTGCGAAAGCGGTCGATGATGCGATTGCGCGCCACCCGGAACAGCCAAGCGCCGACCTGTTCGATCGGTTCCGGCAGGCGCCAGGCCTCGACCAGTTCGAAAAAGACATCCTGCAGGATGTCTTCCGCCTCGCCCGGATCGGGCACGCGCTGCCGGATGAAGCTGCCCAGCCGCCCGCTTTCGCGGGCAACGGTTTCGGTCAGGCGGCGGTTCTGCTCGGCCATCAGGCGGCTCTTTTCGTAGGGCGGTGGCAGGGAAAGCGATGTATCCATACCTGGGTAGACGAACGCCGGGCGCGGATATTGTGGTGCGCTCAAAATATATTGGCAGTATGCCGGCAGTCCGGCCTGTGCCGGCAAGTACGGTGACTTTGGCCGTATACTGCGCGCAGCTTGGAGCAAGTTCCGGGCGCGCCGTTCCATTTCGACTACCTGACCCCCGTTGACCGTGATCCTTCTTTCTTCCGCCGCCACGTTTTTCCTGTCTGTCCCGCAATGAGCAATCAGGACTCCCGCCGTTCCCTCGCCAGCGAGCTCGCCGCTGCGGCCGATGCCTATCAGGCGGCCGCCGTGATTCCGCATTGCAGCGTGTGCGCCAAGCCGTGCTGCCGTCTCGATGCGCTCGTCCTTGAGCTGGAATGGAAGCAGATCCGGACCTTCTGGAAACTCGGCGAGTCGCGCAAGACCTTCGACCGGCAACTCGCTGCCGGCAAGGGCCCGGAGGAGATCCGGGCCGCTAACGGGCTCTACTACGTGCATAGCAAACCCTGTCCTGCCTACGATCTGGCCGGGCATGGTTGTACGATTTACGGCCAGGACATCAAGCCGGCGGGGTGCTCGGATTTTCCGGTGTACGAGGACATGGGCAGCGTCACTGCCGATTTGCGCTGCGAAGCCGTCAATCTCGACGCGCTGGTGGCCTGGCTGGCACGCGCGGTCGGGCCGGCGTTCCGCATCGTCCAGTCGGCCGATGCCGAGTTTCCTTTCCTGGTGACACTGGCGGCCAGGAAGAAGGCCGGCCAGCGCCCGCCGCGGGCCTGATCCCGTCATCCCGGCAAAAGGCCGTCCGGCGTTTCTGGTGCGGCGCAGCATGGCGTAATTCGGTAACATTACGCCCTTACCATTCACGTCCCCCGCTACGGAAAACTGACGATGCAATACCAATCTGCCAACACCGACTCGCTGATGTACATCACCAACCGTCCGGAGCTCGTCTTCGAGCGGGGCGAGGGTTCCTGGCTGTATGACCACACCGGCAAGGCCTATCTCGATTTCGTTCAGGGCTGGGCGGTCAATTGCCTCGGCCACTGCCCGCCGGAAATCATCGCGGCCGTGACTGCGCAGGCCAGTCGGCTGATCAACCCGAGCCCGGCCTTCTACAACGGGCCGATGGTCGAACTGGCCAGCCTGCTCACCGCCAATTCCTGCTTCGACCGCGTCTTCTTTGCCAATACCGGTGCCGAAGCCAACGAAGGCGCCATCAAGCTGGCGCGCAAGTGGGGCCGCCTCAACAAGGGCGGTGCGCACGAGATCATCACCTTCGACCATTCCTTCCACGGGCGCACGCTGGCGACCATGTCGGCCTCCGGCAAGGCCGGCTGGGACACGCTCTACGCGCCGCAGGTGCCGGGTTTCCACAAGGCGGCCTATAACGACATCGCAGCGGTCGACGCCCTGATCGGGCCGAAAACCGTCGCCGTCATGCTCGAGCCGGTGCAGGGCGAAGGCGGTGTGATCGCCGCCGACATCGACTTTCTCAAGGCCCTGCGCGAGCTCACCGAAGCGCGCGGCATCCTGCTCATCGTCGATGAAGTGCAGACTGGAATGGGCCGTACCGGCAAGCTGTTCGCCTACCAGCACGCCGGCATCGAGCCGGACATCATGACCCTGGCCAAGGGCATCGGCGGCGGGGTGCCGCTCGCCGCGCTGCTCGCCCGCGAAGCGATCTGCTGTTTCGAGCCGGGTGACCAGGGCGGCACCTACAACGGCAACCCGCTGATGACGGCGGTCGGTCTGGCCGTGCTCAAGGCGCTGCTGGCGCCGGGCTTTCTCGCCACGGTCGAAGCGCGTGGCCAGTACCTGTCGCAGAAGCTGCTTGAACTCTGCGCCCGCCACGGCCTCAAGGGCGAGCGCGGCTCCGGCCTGTTGCGCGCCCTGGTTCTCGCCGACGAGCGCGGCCCAGACCTCGTCAAGCGTGCCCATGAACTGACGCCGCAGGGGCTGCTGCTCAATTCGCCGCGCCCCAACCTGTTGCGCTTCATGCCGGCACTCAATGTCAGCGAAGGCGAAATCGATCAGATGATCAACCTGCTCGACGGTCTGCTGCAGGGCTGAGCGATGAGCGACGGTTCCGACCACGCCGAGCGCCGGCTCGTCCGCCGGGCAATCGACGGCGGCTTGCACGACTTGGCGGTCGACACCAATCCGCTGGCCATTGCTCTCGGCATGCGCCTCATCGCGGCCAGCGACGGGCGCATCCATGTCGGCTACACGGTCGGCGAAGGATTTACCCAGGGCAATGGCGTGATCCAGGGCGGCATCGTCTCGGCGCTGCTCGATTTCGGCATGATCTTCGCCGCTTTCTCGCAGACGCCGGTCGGTACCACGCTGGCCACCGTGGCCCAGACGACCAATTACTTCCGTCCGGCCTTGCGTGGCGAACTGTTCGTCGAGGCCGAACTGGAAAAAATCGGGCGCAGCATGGTCAATGCCCGCGCCGCGCTGTTCGATGCCGAGCATAAGTGCATCGCCAGCGCCACCGCGCCCATCGCCGTGATTGCCCAGCGCCTGCGTTGATCGGCGGCCCGTCGGCGCTCTCCATATTTGTCCTGGTCCCGTCGGGACGCGGCTGAATCACGGCTAATCTCATCGCAGTGACCCCGCGTTTCTGCGCTGCAATTGCCTTTTCTGGGTTTAAGGGCTTGTAGCTCTTCAATGCCCAGCTAGTCGGTGCGAATCCGTCCGTGGGGCGGTCAGATGGCTGTCTCTGACTAAGCCTCGTTGTGGGGCTGGTTGTTGTTAAATTGAAATAAACACAAAAAATGATACAAAAGTCATTGTGGTTTAAAACGGGCTAATCCTGCTGCAGGTTCGGGATGTTGCCTTGCTCAAGTCGCTGTTTGATCATGGACGGCGGCCGCTTGGTAAAAGGCGATCTGAATAAGTAATTAAAATGATATTTTTTTCATATTTTTGCTGTGGGCTTTTGTCGGCTGTTGCCTGCGCTGTCGGAGCGCAAACATCATGACCCGTTCAGAACTGACGGCCGTTCTGGCCAAACGATTTCCTTTGCTGCTTTATGCCGATGCCGATATCGCCGTCAAGGAAATCCTCAATGCAATTGCTGCGACGCTGGCCCAAAACGGACGGGTCGAAATCCGCGGCTTCGGGGTCTTCAGTTTGAATTACCGTCCGCCCCGCAATGGGCGAAATCCGAAAACCGGACAGAAAGTTGCGGTGCCCGCCATGCGTATGCCGCATTTCAAACCAGGGAAGGAATTGCGGGAGAGCGTCGATATCCCGCCTCGGCAAATGCCGTTGCTGAAACTGGCCGCCTGAAACAGCGTATTGTCGCAACTGGACAGGTGTTCGGCAGATACGGCTGAGCGCTTCCCCATGGGCTGCCTGGCTGGGTACAGGAGAACGTGGCGAGGCAGGATTAGGGGCTGTTGTATTTGATATTTTTCTGGAACTATTGTTGTTAATGTTGTATTGTGATCTGGTAGTCGGATCTTTCATACGCCTTGGCTGGCTTGCGCCTAAGGCCGCTTTGTCTGGGCTGTAGGTCGGATTGGCCGGGCCTTCCGGGGGCCAAGAATGAGTTTTTTGTGGCCATTATTCGCTTGATATATTTGTTAAATATTGTTCAGCGGTTTTGGTTTTGATGTTTTCAGGAGATGCGATTATGGACATCCAATCAGTCACTTCCAGTCTTAATACCTATACCAAACCCAGCGCGCCGGTCGCGCCGCCGCCGCAGACCGAGTCCGTGCAGCAGGTAAAAAAGCCGCCTCAGAGTGAGCCGCAACCCGCCGAGCTGCCGCAAGAAGCGCCGAAGCCGGTAACCAATACTGCGGGGCAGCAAACCGGCACCCTGATCAATGTCACGGCCTGAGGTAGACGAAATAATCGCCAACGCTTGCCGGTGGACAGCGGCACTCTCCGTTGCCCCAGTAAGAACGCTGTCAGTTAGGGCGGCTACTGTGGCGCCCTAACGGCAAGCGGATGGCGGGCGAAGCGCAGGAGCGGCTGGCCTGCGTTTTTTTTCGCCCGTAAATTTTTGGGTGTCTGGTATTGTTTTGTGCCGAATAGGCAATCAATCTAGAAACCCTGGCGTCGCGGCGCTTCAAGGACATTTTCTCGCCTGAATCGAAGGGAGCATTCTTTGTTGGATAACCATTGGTGTGTTTCCGTTGATGCCACCATTCAGTTACGCACCGGCTGCAATCCGCTGGAAAAACACGGTCCGCAAGCGGTGGTCGTGCATGCCGAGGCCTGGGCGCCGTTGGCGGCGGTTCGCGACCCGCATGACATCCGGCAGGTGGTCGATTACGAGGTGATTTTCCTGGCCATCCGCAAGCTGGAGCAGAACCCGCATTGCGAATGCCTGGAGTCCAGCATTCTCGAAGTCATGGATGCCATTTTCGCCATTGCCATGGTCAGTTCGGCCTTGGTTTCCATGCACAAGCCGCATGTCTATAACGGGCAGGGCACGCCGGCCATTTCGTTGGCGCTGACCCGTCAGCAATGGGCGGCGAGCCAATCGTGATCGCCGCGATCGGGGCGGTGGCGAGCAACGGCATGCTTGGCCTGGCCGGCTGGCTGCCTTGGGATATCCCCGAAGAGCTGGCTTATTTTGAAGCGACGGTGGCCGGTGCGGCGCTGCTCGTCGGTCGCCTGACCTACGAGTCGATGGCCCAGGTGCCGGAAGATTGCTTCGTCCTCAGTCGGCGGGGCGAGCTGACGCTACGGCCCGGTTCGCATCGCGTCGATTCGGTCGAGCAGGGCTTGGCGGCCGCTCTGGCGACCGGTAAACCGGTCTTCGTTATCGGTGGCGCCTCGGTTTATGCGGCCGCCTGGCCGTATTGCCAACGCTTTTATCTGACCCGGATCGACATGCCGTTTGCCGGCGACACTGTGTTCCCGGAAAGTATTCCCCTCGCCGACTGGCGGGTGCTCAGCGAAGAGCGCAAACTGCTCGTCGAGCGCCAGAGCGGCTGCCCGGTGGGTTGTCGGTTTGTCGTCTATGAACAGCAAGCGCCGCGCCATCCCGGCCAGGGCGTTTGCATATTGCCGGCAGCTTGAGCAGAATCGCCGGCTGCGGACCAACGAGATAAAAATGCCCAGCTCAGTGGCTCAGGCGCCAGAAAACTACACGCGGAGCGGTTGCCTGCTATGGCGGGCGCTGGTCGTGCTCGGTATTGGCGGGTTCCTGCTGCTCGGTTATATCGTCTGGTCGGCGTACCGGGAGACGCGTGCCGAGGCCGAACTGACGGTGAGCAATTGCGCCGAACTGATCGAGGCCCGTTTCGATGCGGCCCTGCGCCGTCTCGATGCCGATTTGCTGCAATTGGCCGAGCGGGTACCCGACGCTTTGCTCGATCGTCCGGCCTCCCCCGCCGCCTACCTGGCATTGCAGCGCGACCTCGAACACTATCGCCTGGGCTTCCCGGAAGTCGGCAGTTTCCGCGTCAGCGACAGCCGGGGAAATTTGCTCAATGTAACGCCGGCGGTGAATATTGCCGATCGTCCGTACTTCGCTGTGCTGCGCGATCAGGCCGGGGCCGGGATGGTTTTTTCCGATCCGCTGATCTCGCGGCTGGACGGCAATCCGACGATCGTCGCGGCGCGTGCCATGCGCACGCCGGGCGGGGCGTTTCGCGGTGTGGTGCTGGTGCACCTGCAGTTGCAGCACTTTACCCTGCTATTCGATACCTTGAAGCTGGGAAGCGGCGGGGCGCTGGAAGTTCGGCGCGCCGACAGCCATCGGCTGGTCTTGCATGTGCCGGCGCTCGGTGGGGACCGTGAAAGGGTTTTGCCGCCGTTGCCGGAGCCAGTGGCCAGTGGTGCGGCGGGTCGCGCGCCGGGCTTGCTGAGCTTTGCTTCGCCGATTGACGGTGTCCCCCGTATTTATGCCCACCGCGCCCTTGAGCATTACCCGTTTTACATTCTGGCCGGGTTGGCTGAGGCGGATCTGCGCAGCACCTGGAGTCGGCGCGTGGCGGCGCCGCTCGGGCTCGGACTTTTGTTGTTTTCCGGTCTGGGCATCGTGCTCTTTCGTCTATTCCTGGTCCAGGGACGGGAGTCGGCGGCGCTGCGGGAGTTGCGGCGCAACAAGGAACAATTGAAGGCCGCCCAGCGTATCGCCCAACTGGGCAGTTGGGAGATGGCGGTGGATAGTCGCCGTATCCTGGGGTCCGATGAATTGCTCGAAATTTTCGAGATCGATCCGGCGAAAAAGGATCTTTGTTTCGACGATTTCCTGGCCGTGGTCCATCCCGACGATCGGGCCCAAGTTGACCGGGTGCTCGGCGATGCCATCCGCCTGCGCCAGCGTTTTCAGCACCAGCACCGCTTGCTGTTGCCGGATGGCCGGATCAAGCAGGTGATGGAGAATGGCGAACTGGTTTGTGGCGAAGACGGTAGACCGCTCAGCATGCTCGGGGCGACGCAGGATATCAGCAGCCAGCACCAGATGGAATCGCGCCTGCAGTTGCTGGCCAGCGCCTTTCATTACAGCGGCGAGGCGATCCTGATCAGTGACAGCGCCAACAATATCGTCACGGTAAATCCGGCCTTCACCACTCTGACCGGCTACAGTGAGGCCGAGGCGATCGGGCGCAATCCGCGTTTCCTGTCTTCCGGGCGCACCACCCTGGCCGAGTATCGAGAGATGTGGAAAGCCGTTCTCGAGAAGGGCTTGTGGCAGGGGGAGATGTGGGATCGCCGCAAGGATGGCGGGACCTACCCGAAATGGGTGTCGATATCGGTGATGCGGGATCAGGCTGGGGCGATCAGCCATTACCTCGCCCATTTCACCGATATCTCGTCCGAGCGGGCGGCCGAGGCCCAGTTGCAGCACATGGCGCATCACGACGTGCTGACCGGCTTGCTCAATCGCCTCAGTCTGAAAGGGCGGCTCGATCAGGCCCTGGCCGTGGCGCGCCGGGAAGGGGGGCAGGTCGCCCTGTTGTTCATCGATCTCGATCGATTCAAGGTCATCAACGACACCCTCGGCCACCACATCGGCGACAAGTTGCTGATCGAAGTGGCGGCGCGACTGCGCGACAGCGTGCGTGACAGCGATGTCGTGGCGCGGCTGGGCGGCGACGAATTCGTCATCATGCTGAGCGGCATGGAAAGCTCGGCGTCGGCCGCGGTGATTGCCGAAAAGCTCGTGCGCAATATCGGCGATGCTTACCAGATCGAGGGGTACGACCTGTACACGACGCCCAGCATCGGCATCGCCATTTTCCCGAGCGATGGTGCGGATGGCGATGCGTTGATGAAAAATGCCGATGCCGCGATGTACCATGCCAAGGCGGCCGGTCGCAATAATTTCCAGTTTTTCGATGCGCGCATGAACGATGCCGCCCTGGAGCGTCTGAAAATCGAGCACAGCCTGCGCCAGGCGCTGGCCCGCGAGGAATTCTGCGTGCACTATCAACCGATTATCGATTTGCCGAGCGGGCGGGTGAGCGGGGTCGAAGCGCTGGTCCGCTGGCAGCATCCGGAAATGGGCATGGTGCCGCCGGCCAGTTTTATCGGCATCGCCGAAGAAACCGGACTCATCCAGCCGATCGGTGAATGGGTTTTCTGGACGGCCTGCCGGCAACTCGCCGAATTCAATGCGGCCGGCGTGGGCGGCCTGAAAATGGCCATCAATATCTCGGCCCTGCAATTGCGCAACGGCAATCTGCCCATTCTCGCCAAGGGCGCCATTGAAGTTTTCAGCCTCGAACCGGCGACCCTGATTTTCGAAATCACCGAATCGGTTGCCATGCAGCAACCGGCGGAAACCGTCCGTATCCTCAATCAACTGCACGACATGGGCGTGAGTCTGGCGATCGACGATTTCGGTACCGGCTACTCGTCGCTCAGCTATCTCCGGATGTTTCCGATCAATCACCTGAAACTGGATCGTTCCTTCGTCCAGGAAATCGGCCAGGGGCCGGATAGTTCGGTGATTTGCGATGCCACCATCGGCCTGGCCCATAACCTCGGCCTGAAACTGGTGGCGGAAGGTGTCGAGACGCAGGAACAGTACGACTATTTGCGGCAAAAGGGCTGCGATCTGATCCAGGGCTACCTGTTCAGTCGGCCGCTGCCGCCGGAAGACGTGCTCGAATTCATCCGTCGGTGCCCCTGAGCGAAATCGTCCAAGCCTTCCCCGTGCCGGCCAGATTGCCACAGCTCAAGACCTTGCCGACATTCCGGCTTGGCCGGCCGCCTATCAAAACTGGCTGGACCGAAGCCGGCGCGGCGCTTCACGTCGGCTTGTTTGCTCCTCTGTTTGGCCAGGTAATTCAGAAATAGTCCGAATAACGCGGTTGGCATTTTTGTCGCGTGCTATAATATGCGTTTGTCGTATTTTCGGCGCTGCTTGCAGCCAAGCTCTCGTTCATTGTAGCTGTCCGCTAGGGCGCCTTATTTCGGGATTATTCATTTGTTCGTTTTATTCTTGTATTTCTGGCAGTTCCTCGCCGGCTTGATGAGGGAAATGCCGAGCGGCGGTTTTTCGCCATCGATCCAATCGCTGCCCGACGGCTTCCGGCCGCGCTTTGCCTTTGGCCGCCGGGCTGTGGCAGGCGGGCTTCGCTGCGCCGTTGTTGATACTTAGTCGACAACTTCCTTGTCTACTCAAAATTTCCAATTCCTTGCCCGATCACGCATTCTGATCGTCGAAAGCGACCGGCGGGTCGGGCTGGACGTACGGGAAATGCTCCGCCCCTACGTTGCCGAAATATTCATGGCGCACAGCGTGGAGGAGGGTTTGGCGATCTGGCGTAAGCAACAGCCGGACGTCACGCTGACCGAAATCGAAACCACGGAAGTCGACGGCCTGGCCATGAGCCGGCTGATCAAGGCCGATGACCCCGATGCCGCGATCATCGTCATCTCTTCCTCCACGGCTTCCGAACATCTGCGTCTGGCCATCGACGTCGGCGTCGATGGCTACATTTTCAAGCCGGTTGATTCCGTTTTGCTGCTCGATCTGATCGCCCGCGCTCTACGTGACCGTAAACGCGTACTCGACCTGAAAATGGGGCACATGGTCTTCGCGGTGGCGAACGAGGGGATTTTGGTCACTGACGAGGTGTCGCGCATTGTCGCGGTCAATCCGGCATTTTCCGAAATTACCGGTTACCGTCCCGACGAAGTGATTGGCCAAAAGACCAAGCTGCTCTCCGCCGGTCAGCATCCGCCAGAGTTTTACCGCGCCATGTGGGATGCGCTGAACAGCCATGGTCGCTGGTCGGGTGAAATCATCAATCGGCGTAAGGACGGCGTCGTTTTCTCCGAATGGTTGTCGATTGCCGCGGTCGATGGCGAGTTTCAGCGGGGTCGGCGCTACGTTGGGCTGATTTCGGACATCTCCGACCGCAAGAAGGAAGAAGAATACATTCGTCGTCTGGCCCATTTCGATAGCCTGACCGGCCTGCCGAACCGGGTTTTGTTCAATGATCGACTGCAGCGTGCCCTGGTGCGCGCCAAGCGCTACCGTCAGAGTCTGGCAGTCCTTTACGTCGATCTCGACCATTTCAAGGAAATCAACGATACCTACGGCCATGCCGCCGGCGATGAGGCGCTCAAGATCGTTGCCGCCCGCCTGCTGTCTACGCTGCGCCAGAACGACACGGTCAGCCGTCGCGGCGGCGACGAGTTCGTGGTCATCGTCGAACTGACCGAGCATCCGGAAGGGATCGGCAATGTCTGCAACAAGCTGCTTACCGAGCTCCGACAGCCGTTTCGGCTGGCCGGCCAATGGCTCGAGTTGGGGGCCAGTATCGGGGTCGCCAACTTTCCGGGCGATGCCAGCGAGCCGGAAGCCCTGCTGGCCGCTGCCGATGCTGCACTTTATGAAGCAAAAACGGCGGGGCGCGGCGTTTTTCGCTTTTTTGAGGCGGAAGCCCAGAAAACGGCTTGTACGCGTCTCGAGATGGAGCGGGAATTGCGCGCTGGCCTGAAGAATTGGCGCTACCAGGTGCACTATCTTCCCGAGATTTCATTGGTCACCGGCGGCTTGGAAAATGTCGAGGCCTTGCTCCGTTTTCACCACCCGGAATTCGGTTTGCTCGAAGCCGGGCGTTTCCTCGAAATCGCCGAAGAAATCGGCATCATGCCGGAGCTCGGGCAAAAAGCCCTGGCCGAAGCGGTCGGCGAAATCCTGGCGCTGAGTGAAAACTATGCCGATCTCGGCCTGGTGATCGATCTTTCCGCCCGCCAGCTCTGCGCCCCGGATGCGGTCTCCCATCTACTCGACACCCTGGTCCGGGCCGGCATGCCGACCCAGCGTATTACCTTCGAATGCTCGGAAAATGCGCTGAGCGGCAACGAGGCGGCGATGCAGACCCTTTTCGGCCTGGCCTCGTCCGGTTGCAAGTTTACCCTGGACGATTTCGGTGCCGGATTCTGTTCCTTCAGTCTCATCAGCCAGTTGCCGATGACGTCGATCAAGATCGATCGCTCCTTTACCCGGGAGATCGATTCCAATCCGCAAATTCGCCAACTTGTGGCCGCCCTCATCGCCTTCGGCAAGCGTCTCGGGATGCGCACCGTCGCCGAAGGCGTTGAAACTGAGAGGCAGATCGAGTTCCTCCGCCAATCCCGCTGCGATACCGCCCAGGGCTACGTTTTCGGGCGGCCGATGAATAGCCAACAATTGCGTCAGTTCATCGTCCAAGAAAACTGGCGTCCCATGCTTTGTTGCTGACCGGCACGGCATGGGCTTGCCGCACCGGGCGACCCGTCGATGGGGCGAAATTATTGCCGGCGGCAAAGTGATTTTGAAGCAATCTTGGCGAATGTGAGAAAATCGGCACGGCATTCTTCAAACCGATTGCTTCACTAAAGCGTCACAGCAAGGTCACCGGGAAAAATTCTGCATGCAGTCGTCAAAAATCTACGTCGCCGGCCATCGCGGCATGGTTGGCGCCGCCATCGTCCGTCAGCTCCAGGGACGCGGCGATTGTTCAATCCTTACCCGTACGCACGGCGAGCTCGATCTGACCAACCAGGCGGCGGTAAATGCCTTTTTTGCCGCCGAAAAACCCGATCAGGTTTATCTGGCGGCCGCCCGGGTGGGCGGCATCCACGCCAACAATACTTACCCGGCGCAGTTCATCTACGAAAACCTGATGATCGAGGCCAACATCATTCATGCTGCCCATAGCCATGGCGTGCAAAAGCTGTTGTTCCTCGGATCGAGCTGCATCTACCCCAAGTCGGTGCCGCAGCCGATGGCCGAAGACGCCTTGCTGACCGGGACGCTGGAAGCGACCAACGAGCCCTACGCCATTGCCAAGATTGCCGGCATCAAACTTTGCGAAAGCTATAACCGTCAGTACGGTCGCGATTACCGCAGCGTCATGCCGACCAATCTCTACGGTCCCGGCGACAACTATCATCTGGCCAACAGCCATGTGCTGCCGGCCATGATCCGCAAGTTCCACCTGGCCAAGCTGGCGTCCCAAGGCGATATTGCCGGAATAGTCGCCGACGAGCACTGTCATGGCGAGATCCCGTCCGACATCAAGACCATGATCGGCCTCGACGGCGCGGCGCCGATCACTCTCGGCAGCCCGCTGGCCCGTCCCAAGGCCCTCACCCTGTGGGGCACCGGTACCCCGTACCGCGAATTCCTTTACGTTGACGACATGGCCGCTGCCAGCGTTTTCGTCCAGGAACTCGCGCCGGCGACCTACGCCGCCGTCACCCGGCCCATGCTCAGCCATATCAATGTCGGTTACGGCAGCGACCTGACCATTCGCCAGGCCGCCCGGACCGTTGCCGACGTGGTGGGCTATACCGGCGCTATTGAATTCGACAGCAGCAAGCCGGACGGTACGCCGAAAAAACTGATGGATAGTCGCCGCCTGGAAAAACTCGGTTGGAAAGCCGCGATCGACCTCGAGCAAGGGCTGAAGAAAGCCTATGCCGCCTATTTGCTCGGGGCTACTTGACTGCTCAGGCCACCGGCGCCATCGCCGTTATGGTGACCACCCGGCAAATAATCGTGAAATTGCATGTAAAGGAAAACAACAATGACCGTTGAAACCAAGAAGGTTGCCCTGATTACCGGCGTCACTGGCCAGGACGGCTCCTACCTCGCCGAATTCCTGCTCAACAAGGGCTACGAAGTGCATGGCATCAAGCGCCGTAGCAGCCTGTTCAACACCGATCGCATCGATCACCTCTATCAGGATCCGCACGAAACCGGGCGCAAGTTCATCCTGCATCACGGTGACCTGACCGACTCGACCAGTTTGATTCGCATCATCCAGTTGGTGCAGCCGGACGAGATCTACAATCTGGCCGCCCAGTCCCATGTCGCGGTCAGCTTTGAAGAGCCGGAATACACGGCCAATGCCGACGGGATCGGCGCCTTGCGCATTCTCGAAGCCATCCGTATTCTCAAACTGGAAAAAAAGACCCGCTTCTACCAGGCCAGCACCAGCGAACTCTACGGTCTGGTGCAGGAAACCCCGCAGAAGGAAACGACGCCTTTCTACCCGCGCAGTCCGTATGCCGTGGCCAAGCTGTATGCCTACTGGATCACGGTGAATTACCGCGAAGCCTACGGCATCTATGCCTGTAACGGCATCCTGTTCAATCACGAAAGCCCGGTGCGTGGCGAAACCTTCGTTACCCGCAAAATCACCCGGGCCATTGCCCGAATTGCGCTCGGCCTGCAAGACAGCCTTTATCTCGGCAACATGAGTGCCTTGCGCGACTGGGGGCACGCCCGCGACTACGTCGAAATGCAGTGGCTGATGCTGCAGCAGCAACAGCCGGAGGATTTCGTCATCGCTACCGGCGTGCAATACAGTGTGCGCCAGTTCGTCGAATTTGCGGCCAGCGAACTCGGCATTCAGCTTCGCTTTGAAGGCGAAGGAGAGCAGGAAGTTGCTATCGTTGAAGCCGTCGCCAACAAGGAAGTCAAAGTCAAGCCGGGTGACGTCATCGTCAAGGTTGACCCGCGCTACTTCCGGCCGACCGAAGTCGAAACCCTGCTCGGCGACCCGAGCAAGGCACACGCCAAACTGGGCTGGAAGCCGGTCACCTCGCTGCAGGAACTGGTCAAGGAAATGGTCCAGGCCGACTTCAGCGCCGCCAAACGCGACGCCCTGATCAAGATGGCCGGTTTCAAGGCCTACGACCATAACGAGTAAGTTGAAAATGTCGTCGATCCGGCCAGCCCGGTGGAAGCCTGTCGCCGCCGGGGGGCACTGTTCTTGTTCAATCTTTGAAAGCACGGAACTTTTATGATCATTCAACCCGTCATCCTGTGTGGTGGTTCCGGTACCCGTCTTTGGCCGCTGTCCCGCGAGCAATACCCGAAGCAACTGCTGTGTTTGAACGGCGAACGCACCATGCTGCAGGCCACCGCCCTGCGCCTGGGCGGCTTCCCGCTGGCCGCCGGTGATGTGCTGGCGACCCCAATCCTGGTCGGCAACGAGGAATACCGCTTCCTGATCGCCGAACAATTGCGCCAAGTCGGCATTGACCATCCCACCCTGCTGCTCGAACCCTGCGGTCGCAACACGGCGCCGGCATTGACCCTGGCCGCGCTGGCGGCCCTCGAGGATGGCCTTGATCCGGTGCTGGTGATCATGCCGGCCGACCACGTGATCCAGGACGAGGATGCCTTTCGCCTGGCGGTCGGGCAGGGCGCCACTCTGGCCGAACAGGGCAAGCTGGTCACTTTCGGCATCCAGCCGACGGCGGCGGAAACCGGTTACGGTTATATCAAGCAGGGCGAGGCGCTGGCCGATGGGGCCTGCGTGGTCGAACAGTTTGTCGAAAAGCCGGATGCCGAGACTGCCGAAGCCTACCTGGCAAGCGGCGGCTACCTGTGGAATGGCGGCATTTTCGTGATCAAGGCGTCGCTCTGGCTGACCAAGATGGAAGCCTGTCGGCCGGATATCGCCAGTGCCTGCCGCCTGGCCTATCAAGGGCGGCAACAGGATCACGATTTTCTGCGTCCGGAGAAGACGGCGTTTGCCAATTGCCCGGCCGATTCGATCGACTATGCCGTCATGGAACGTCTGGCCCGCCTCGATGCCAATACCGGCGAAGTCGTCGTCGTGCCGCTGGCGGCGCGCTGGTCGGACGTCGGCGCGTGGAGCGCGCTGTGGGAAATCGGTGACAAGGATGCCGGCGGCAATGTGCTGACGGGCGACGTGCTGACGGTCGATACCCACAATACCCTGGTCATTGCCGAAGACCGGCTGGTGGCCTGTGTCGGCTTGCGGGACGTGGTCATCGTGGAGACGCCGGATGCTATCCTGGTGGCCAATCGCGGCGAAATTCAGAAGGTCAAGGAGGTGGTCGGCCAACTGAAAACCCTCAAACGTACCGAGTCGTCGTCGCACCGCAAGGTTTTCCGGCCCTGGGGCTGGTACGACAGCATCGATTTCGGCAAGCGTTTCCAGGTCAAGCACATCGTGGTCAATCCGGGAGCCTCCCTTTCTCTGCAGATGCATCATCACCGTGCCGAGCACTGGGTGGTCGTCTCCGGCACCGCCAAGGTGACGCGCGGCGAGGAAACGCTGCTGGTATCGGAAAACCAGTCCACCTATATCCCGTTGGGGACCCTGCATCGCCTGGAAAACCCGGGGAAGTTGCCGCTGGAAATGATAGAAGTGCAGTCCGGCAGCTATTTGGGTGAAGACGATATCGTCCGTTTCGAGGATGTTTACGGCCGTTGAGCGCCGGGCGATGGCGCCGGTCGCTCAGGCGACGGCGCCGCGCTAGACGGTCGTATCATGCGTTGGCAGAGGGCTCTGGGACGACAATCTCCGGCGGCTTTGGCGATCGCCCGTCTTGCCCGGAAATCCATGGTTTTGAGAAAGCACTTGCAGGTGCTTATTTTTTTCCCTATGATTAAAACGAACGTATGAATCACGCAATAAATAACAGGTGAACCCATGGCAGAGGCACGAACCGTTGATACCCGCGAACGCATTCTTGATGCGGCTGAGCATCTTTTCATGGCGCATGGTTACGAGGGTACCTCAATGCGTCAGATTACCGGCGAGGCCGGTGTCAATCTGGCGGCGGTAAATTATCACTTCGGCTCCAAGGAGTCGCTGATGCAGGAGGTGTTTCGGCGTCGCCTGGACTGGTTGAACGACGAGCGCATGCGGGTGTTGAATGCGCTGGAAACCGAGGCGGCCGGCAAACCGCTCAAGCCGTCACTGATTGTCGACGGTTTTTTCGGCACGCTGTTGCGCATGGCCGATGACGACGAGCGCGGTGGGGTGACCTTCCTGCGCCTGCTCGGGCGGACCCTGACCGATCCTTCCGAGTTCATCCGCACATTTCTCGCCCACGAGTATGCCTCGGTGGTCGACCGCTACAAGGAGGCGCTGTTCAAGGCCTTGCCGGATGTGCCCAAGGCGGAAATCGTCTGGCGCTTTCATTTCATGCTCGGCGCCACCTCCTACGCCATTGCCGGGACCGATGCGCTGCGCCTGGTTACCGACTGGCAGATCGAGGATGCCGACTCGACCGATCGCCTCGATCGTCTGGTGCCGCGTCTGATGTCCTTCCTGCTCGGCGGCCTGAGGGCGCCGCTGCCGCAGTTCCCGGACGAAGTCACGAAGCAATAAGCCGTACCCAAAAAAAGACCTACAAGGAGACAACAGCATGTTCAACAGCCTCATCCCTCTGCTGGGAATCGCCGTCCTGACGGCTTTGGTCGGGCTGATCACGGTTCGGCCCTGGCGCCGGGCGGTGGTCAGCCGGCCGCTTTTTTCCACCTATCGCAAGGTCCTGCCGCAAATGTCGGATACCGAGCGCGATGCCCTGGAAGCCGGTACCGTCTGGTGGGAGGGCGAACTGTTCCGCGGCCGGCCCGACTGGCGCAAATTGCACGGCTATCCGCAGCCGCAGCTAACGGCGGTCGAACAATCTTTCCTCGATCGGGAAGTCGCGGAAGCCTGCCGTCTGGTCGATGACTGGCAGGTGACGCACGAACTCTACGACCTGCCCAACGAAGCCTGGCGCTACATCAAGGACAAGGGCTTCCTCGGCATGATCATTCCGAAGAAGTACGGCGGCCTGGAGTTCTCGGCCTATGCCCATTCGCAGGTGGTGACCAAGCTGTCGACGCGCTCCTCGGCCCTTGCCGTGTCGGTGATGGTGCCGAATTCGCTCGGTCCGGCCGAACTGCTGCTGCATTACGGTACCGAGGAACAGAAAAACCATTACCTGCCACGCCTGGCCAAGGGTATCGAAGTGCCGGCCTTCGCGCTGACCAGCCCGTGGGCCGGTTCCGATGCGGCCTCGATTCCCGATAGCGGCGTCGTCTGCAAGGGGCTGTGGCAGGGCAAGGAAGTGCTCGGCATGCGGGTCAGCTGGGACAAGCGCTACATCACGCTGGCCCCGGTATGCACGGTGTTCGGGCTGGCCTTCCACCTTTATGACCCGGACGGCCTGCTCGGCGACAAGAAGCATATCGGCATTACCTGTGCGCTGGTGCCTTACGATGTTCCCGGCGTCGATACCGGGCGTCGCCATTTCCCCTTGAACGCCATGTTCATGAACGGGCCGACGCGCGGCAAGGACGTCTTCATGCCGCTCGATTTCATCATCGGCGGTCCGGCGATGGCCGGGCAGGGCTGGCGCATGCTGATGGAGTGCCTGGCGGCCGGGCGCTCGATTTCGCTGCCGTCGTCGAACACCGGCATGGCCCAGATGACGGCGCGCGCCGTCGGCGCTTACGCCCGGGTGCGCAGCCAGTTCAAGATGGCGGTTGGCAAGTTCGAAGGCGTCGAAGAGGCGCTGACCCGCATCGGCGCCTACACCTACATGATGGATGCGACGCGCAAGATGACGGCCGGCGCCGTCGATCTCGGCGAGAAGCCGTCGGTGGTCTCGGCCATCGCCAAATACCACGTCACCGAACGTGCCCGCCAGGTGGTCAATGACGGCATGGACGTCATCGGCGGCAAGGGCATCTGCCTCGGCCCCTCCAATTTCCTCGGTCGCGCCTACCAGCAGGTGCCGATCGGCATTACCGTCGAGGGCGCCAATATCCTGACCCGCTCGCTGATCATCTTCGGTCAGGGCGCCATCCGCTGTCATCCCTATCTGCTGGCCGAAATGCGCGCGGCGCAAAACCCGGACCTGCGCCAGGGCCTGGCCGATTTCGACAATGCCTTGTGGGGCCATGTCGGGTTCACCCTCCGGAACGGAGTGCGCGCCCTGTGGTTGGGCATGACCGGTTCGCACTTCGCACCGGTGAATGTCGACACGGCACCGGAAATGAAGCGTTACTACCAGCAATTGACGCGCTTCTCGGCGGCTTTCGCCTTCATCGCGGATGTCTCGCTGCTGGTCCTCGGTGGCAGCGTCAAGCGCCGGGAAAAGCTGTCGGCCCGACTGGGCGACATCCTCGCCCAGATGTACCTGATTTCCTGCACCCTGAAACGTTACCAGGCGGAAGGCCGGCAGGCCGCCGATGCGCCGCTCGCCCACTGGGCGATCTGGGATGCCATGTACAAGGCGCAGCAGGCCTTTGACGGCGTCATCGCCAATTTCCCGGTGCGCTTCATCGCCGCCTTCCTGCAACGCGCCATCTTCCCCTGGGGCCATCCCTATGTCGTGCCTTCCGACGCGGTCGGCCACCAGGTGGCCAAGGCGCTGATTTCGCCGTCGGCGACCCGCGACCGGCTGACTGCCGAATGCTATCTGCCGCTCAGCGAAAACGAGCCGGTCGGCGCCATCGAACTGGCCCTTGCCGCGACCCTGGAAGCCGAAGCGATCGAGGTAAAAATCCGCACCGCCGAGAAGGATGGCCGTTTCGACAACAATCCGCAGGCCAATGTCCGCGACATCGCCAGCGTTGCCTTTGAGGCCGGCGTCATCAATGCCGCCGAGTTTGACGTCATGAAACGGCGCAATCATCTGCGCGATATTGTTGTGCGGGTCGATGATTTCCCCTTCGACTACAACGTGGCGACCGCCAACAAGCCGGCCGACGACCGGATGGCCGCCTGATGAAAACCATCTACGTCGTCGATGGCGCCCGGACGCCTTTCCTCAAGGCGCAGAAAGGGCCGGGACCGTTCGCCGCCTCCGATCTGGCGACCCAGGCTGGACGCGCCTTGCTGTTGCGCCAGCCCTTCCTGCCCAGCGATCTCGACGAGTTGATCCTCGGTTGCGCGGCGGCTTCGCCGGACGAAACCAATATCGGCCGCATGGTCGCGCTGCGCCTCGGTTGTGGCGAGAAGGTGCCGGGCTGGACGGTGATGCGCAATTGCGCCAGCGGCATGCAGGCGCTCGATTCGGCCATCGCCAATATCCAGTGCGGCCGCGCCGAGCTGATCCTGGCCGGCGGCGTCGATGCCTTGTCGCGGGCGCCCTTGCTCTATTCGGAGACGATGGTGCGCTGGTTTGCCGGCATGATGGGCCTGCGCACGGCCGGTCAAAAAATCGGGCACTTTCTCAAACTCAAACCGGCCGCCTTGTTCTTGCCGGTAATCGGCCTGATGAAAGGCCTTACCGATCCGGTCGTCGGCTTGCTGATGGGGCAGACGGCCGAGAATCTGGCCTGGAAATTCGGCATCGATCGGCAGCAAATGGATGCGTTTGCCGTGCGCAGCCACCAACGGGCGCTGGCCGCCCAGGCCGCCGGCCACTTCGACGAAATCGTGCCGCTGGTCGATGACGCCGGCAAAATCTATGCAAGCGACGATGGCGTGCGGGCCGATGCCAGCTTGAGCGGCATGGCCAAGCTCAAACCCTTCTTCGACAAGAAATACGGCAACATCACGGCGGCCAACAGTTCGCAAATCACCGACGGCGCCGCCTGGCTGATCCTGGCGTCGGAAGAGGCCGTGCAGAAGTGGCACCTGAAGCCGCTCGGCAAGATCGTCGACAGCCAGTGGGCCGGTCTCGATCCGGCGCTGATGGGGCTCGGTCCGGTACACGCGGCAACGCCCATCCTGCAACGCCATGGCTTGGGACTCGACGACATCGATAGCTGGGAATTGAACGAAGCCTTCGCCGCCCAGGTGCTGGCCTGCCAGGCGGCCTGGAAGTCGGATAGCTATTGCCGCGATGAACTTGGGCTGCCCGGGGCGCTCGGCGCGCTGGCCGATGAAAAACTGAATGTCGATGGCGGGGCGGTGGCCATCGGCCATCCGGTCGGTGCTTCCGGCGCCCGGATCGTGCTGCATCTGCTGCATGTATTGCGCCGCCAGAAGGGTAGGCGCGGTATCGCCACCATCTGCATTGGCGGTGGTTTGGGTGGAGCGATGCTGGTGGAGAACACACAATGAAACACTGGAATCTCGTCAAGGAAGACAGCGGCATCGTCGTCGCCACCCTCGACAAGGCCGGCGAATCAGCCAATATCCTGTCGGCCGAGGTGCTCGTCGAGTTTTCGCAGATCCTCGATCAGCTCGACCTGTACCAGCCCAAGGGCCTGATCATCCGTTCCGGCAAGGACGCCGGCTTCATCGCCGGCGCCGATATCCAGGAATTCACCCTGCTCGATACTGCCGAGAAGAGCCGCGCCCTGGTGGCCCGCGGCTGGGATCTGTTCAACCGCCTGGCCGCCGTGCCGTATCCGACGCTGTCGCTGGTGCGCGGCCACTGCATGGGCGGTGGCCTGGAACTGTCGCTGGCTTGCCGTTATATCCTGGCAGTCGATGAGCCGGGGACGAAAATGGCCCTGCCGGAAGTCATGCTCGGCATCTTTCCCGGCTGGGGCGGCATGTTGCGCCTACCGCAACGGGTCGGGCCAACGGCGGCGTTCGACATGATGCTGACCGGCAAGAGCATCGATGCCCAGCGGGCGAAGAAAATGGGCCTGGCCGACGACGCGGTGCCGCCCCGGGTCATGGAGCAGGCGGCCCGGCAACTGGTGCTCTCCGGCCAGCCACGAGGCAAGTTGCCGCTGCTGCAACGTCTGCTCAACGGGCCGCTGAAGGCGGTCGTCGCCAGCGGTGCCCGTAAACAGGTGGCGAAAAAGGCGCGGCAGGAACACTACCCGGCGCCCTACGCGATCATCGATATCTGGCAGCACCACCACGGCAATGCGCTGGCGGCGCCGGAAATCATCGAGCGCATCATCAGTTCGCCGACGGCGCGCAATCTGGTGCGCGTCTTCTTCCTGCAGGAGCGGCTCAAGGGGTTCGGCAAGGAGTCGGCCGTCAAGGTGCGACGTGTCCATGTCATCGGCGCTGGCAGCATGGGCGGCGATATCGCCGCCTGGTGTGCGCTGCGCGGCCTGACGGTGACTTTGCAGGACCAGAGCCTGGAACGTATTGCGCCGGCCGTGCAGCGGGCGCAAAAGCTGTTCGCCCGCCGCCTGCGCGATCCCTTGCTCGCCCGTGCGGCCTTCGATCGCCTGATTCCCGATGTGAACGGCGACGGCGTGGCGCATGCCGATGTGGTGATCGAGGCGATTTTCGAGGATGTCGCCGCCAAGCACGCCCTGTTCAAGGCCGTGGAGCCGCGTCTGAAACCTGGTGCGCTGCTCGCCACCAACACTTCCAGCCTGAAACTCGAAGACCTGCGCACGGTGCTTGATCGTCCGGATCGCCTGGTCGGCATCCATTTCTTCAACCCGGTGGCGATGATGCCCCTGGTCGAGGTGGTACAGGCCGAAGGCGCCGATCCGGCCATGCTGCAGGCGGCCTGTGCCTTCGTCCGGCAAATCGACAAGCTGCCGCTGCCGGTGAAGAGCGCCCCGGGCTTTCTGGTCAATGCCGTGCTGGCGCCCTACCTGCTGGCCGCCATGCGGGCGGTCGATGAAGGTCTGACGCCGGCCACAGTCGATGCCGCCATGCTCGCCTTCGGCATGCCGATGGGGCCGATCGAACTGGCCGATACGGTCGGCCTCGATATCGCCATGGCGGCCGGGCAGCAGTTGGCCGGCGCCAGCCAGGCGCCGCGATGCCTGCAGGGCAAGGTGGCGCAGGGGCAACTCGGCAAGAAGTCTGGCCTGGGCTTCTACGCCTGGCGCGACGGCAAGGCGGTCAAGCCGGCCGCCGACGCTATTCCGGCCGGGCTGGCCGAGCGGCTGGTCCAGCCCTTGATCGAGCGGGCCGAACAATTGGTGGCCGCAGGCATTGTTGCCGATGCCGATCTCGCCGATGCCGGCGTGATTTTCGGGACGGGTTTTGCCCCCTTTACCGGTGGGCCGTTGAATATGCAACAAGCAAGCTTGTAAAGTGTTGTTAATTTCCAACGGTTATTTGAAATTTGCTGAATAAAACACCATTTCAAACGTCTGTTTGAGATTTAATTGCAGCAGCAGTACAGGGAGCTTTTTCCCGATATATAAACAAAATAGGAGACAAATCAATGAACAAAGCTATCACCCCGCGTCTGATTCCGTTGTTGATCGCCGCTGCTTTTTCCGGAACGGCCGGCGCGGCAGGCTTCCAGTTGTTGGAACAGAATGCCAGTGGTATTGGCAATGCCTACGCCGGTTCGGCTGCCGTTGCCGAGAATGCCAGCACCATTTTCTATAATCCGGCCGGCATGACGCAGTTGCAGGATCGTGAAGTTTCGCTGGGCCTGACCGCGGTTCGCCCTAGTTTCAACTTTACCAATAATGGTTCAACCGCCGGAACACTATCCGGAAATGGCAATGATGGCGGCAGTTGGGCCTTTCTTCCCAATGCCTATCTTTCCTGGGCTCTGAACAAGGATCTCTATGTCGGTCTCGGTCTTGGCGCGCCGTTTGGGCTGATGACCGAATATGACCAGAATTGGGTGGGGGCCGCCCAGTCGATCAAGTTTGACATCAAGACCTACAACATCAACCCCTCCATCGCCTACCGGGTCAATGATCTACTATCGATTGGCGGCGGCCTCAACTGGACGCGGATGGAAGCCGAGTACGTCAAGCGTGCTGCCGCATCGCCGCTGGCGCCGCTCGCCACGCTGAAAGCCGATGACGACTCCTGGGGCTGGAATGTCGGTGTGTTGTTGAATCTTTCTCCGGCAACCAAGGCGGGCTTGTCTTATCGCTCCAAAGTAAAGCAAAAGCTGGATGGCACACTGACCGTCGCCGGCGTGACTTCCTTCGCGGCGAAGGCGGATTTGACGCTGCCGGATACCGCAATCCTTAGTTTGAGCCACAAATTGAACTCGCAATGGGAGTTGTTGGGCGATGTGTCCTGGACCGGCTGGAGCAGCATCCCCAAGGTCGATATCGTGCAGAAGGCGTCCGGGGTGACAGTGCAAACACTGAATACCGCGTTCAACGATAGCTGGCGCGTTGCCGTGGGCGCCAACTACCAATTGAATGGTGCGCTGAAGCTGAAGGGCGGTCTTGCCTATGATCAATCCCCGGTTCCTGATGCGGAACATCGCCTGGTTTCCCTGCCCGATAATGATCGCACCTGGGTTTCCGTCGGTGCCCAGTGGAAGCCGAACAAGGGCTCGGCTTTGGATCTGGGGGTCTCTTACCTGATTGTCAAGGATACGACGATCAATGCCGGGCCATCATCGGGTACGACAGTTCGTGGTACCTACGACAGCGATGTGTGGATCTTTGGGGCCCAATATTCGATGGCATTCTAAAAACCCGCCGTCGGCGATTAATAACCCCGCTGGTTGGCGCAAGCGGGGTTTTTTTACGTCTTCAACTTCAGATTGATGCTTGCCGTCAGGCCGGATGGGGAGGTGTCGGTCAGCTCCAGACGGGTGCCATGCAGTTCCGCAATGCGCGTAACAATGGCCAGACCCAGTCCGCTGCCTGGCTGGTCGGCGTGGTTCAGGCGATGAAAGCGGCGCAGCACGGCTTCGCGTTCTGCGGCGGGGATGCCCGGGCCGCTGTCGCTGACGCTGAGACGATAGCCGGTGTTTTCCCGTTTGATGCTGACCCTGATCTGGCCGCCGCTCGGGGTGTAGCGGATGGCATTGTCCACCAGGTTGCGGATCAGCACGCGCAGCCATTCGCCCTGGCCGGTGACGATGCAGTCGGGGGCGGCGGTGAAATCGAAGTCGAGATTCTTGTCGAGAATCAGGGTGCCCAGTTCGGCGCAGACGTCTTCGGCGATGGCGCCGAGATTGACGGTTTGCGGGTCGGGCAGGCCGGATTCGGGATCGAGGCGGGCCAGTTCGAGCAATTGCCCGATGAGGTGGGTGGCGCGGGTCAGGCCGCTTTGCAACTGGTTCAGCGACTGGTCCCGCTCGGCGTTGTCACGGGCCCGGATGGCAACTTGAAGTTGGGTTTGCAGGGCGGCGAGCGGGGTGCGCAATTCGTGGGCGGCATCGGCAGTGAACCGACGTTCGGTTTCAAGCGTCGTTTCGACGCGTCGGAACAGGTCGTTGAGGGCTTCCAGCATGGGCCGGATTTCTTCCGGGGCACTGCGCGGTGACAACGCGTGGAGTTGGGTTGGGTCGCGACTGGCGATCTGTTGGGCGACGCCGTCGAGCGAGGCCAGCCCCTGGCGGGTCGCCAGCCAGACCCAGAGGCCGATCAGCGGCAGGCCGAGCAGGGCGGGGGCGAGCAGGCGCCAGGCGATATGGCCGATCAGTTCGTCGCGGATGTGGTGATTTTCGCTGACCTGGACCTGCAGGCTGTGGTCGCCGTTCCACAGGCTGAAATGCCGCCAGTGTCCCTCCTGGCCACGTGTTTCGGTGAACCCCGGTTCGTCGCTCAAGGGGCTTTCCGGCGCGTTGTTCGAGCGCATCAACAGTTTGCCGTCGGCCCGCCAGATCTGGAAGCGCAGGCGGCGCTGGTACTTGTGGGCGGCCTCTCCGAGATCTTCAATGTCGTCGCCTTCATCATGGCCGGCCAGGGCGAGCAAAGTCTGCGCCGCCTGGGCGAGCTGGGCGTCGAACAACTCGTCGACTTCGTGGTGGGTGTCGATGTAGCTGAAAACCATGGTCGCCAGCCAGGCGGCGGCAACGCCGCCAAGCAGCAGGCCGAGCAGGCGATAGCGCAATGAGAACCAGACGGTGCTCATTTGGCGATCGTATAGCCGACGCCGCGTAGAGTGCGGATCAGATCGCTGCCGAGTTTTTTGCGCAGATGATGGATATGGACTTCGAGGGCATTGCTGTCCGGTTCGTCGCGCCAGCCATAGAGCGATTGTTCGAGCTGGCTGCGGGTGAGCACTCGGCCGGCGCTTTCGAGGAGCATCTGCAAGAGCGAAAACTCGCGACTGGAAAGTTCGACCACCTGACCGTCCTGTCTCACTTCATGCGCCGCCGGGTCGAGCGCCAGGTTGCCATGGATCAGCAGCGGCGCGGCACGTCCGGCACTGCGTCGACTGAGGGCGCGGATGCGGGCGGTCAGTTCGTCGAGATCGATCGGTTTGACCAGGTAGTCGTCGGCTCCGGCATCAAGGCCGGAAACCTTGTCGCCGGTGGCGTCGCGGGCGGTCAGGATGAGAATGGGCATGTTCTGCTCCCGGCGCCGGGCGCGGACCAGGACGTCCATGCCGGCCAGGCGGGGTAGGCCGAGATCGAGCACGACAAAATCGAAACTTTCGGTCTGCAGGGCGTTGTCGGCGGCCTGGCCGTCGCGTAGCCAATCCACGGCAAAGCCGGCCTGGCGCAGGCCTACCGTCAGGCCGTCGCCAAGCTGGGGGTCGTCTTCGACAAGCAGGATACGCATGGCCGAATTCTATCAGCTTGCGATGAACCAGCCGGCCAGGGCGATCCAGGCCAGCAGCACGACGGCTGCCAGCGGGCGGGCCGAGGGAATGGCTTCTTCCGGGGAGCCCTGTTTGTGGCCGGTGAGCATTGCCCGCACCAGGTTTTCGCCGTGCAGCAGACTGCCGGTGACGACGCCGGCCAGATGCACGATGACCACGGCGAGCATGGCGCCGGTCAGGCCTTCATGCAATTCTTCGAAGACTTCGCCGCCCAGATCGTTATAGATGGCCCAGCCGGAAAGGCCGCTCAGGATAGCGAGGCCGAGCAGCAGGATGATGGCCCAGCCGCCGGCCGGATTGTGCCCGGCATGGTGGTCCGGTTCGAGGCGGAGCAGGCTGGCCAGGTAGTCCTTGACGGCGGTCGGGCCGCGCACGAAATCGACAAATTTGGCATAGCGCGAACCGATCAGTCCCCAGGGCAGGCGGAAGAGGGCAACGGCCACCACGGTGGCGCCGGAAACGACGTGGACCAGGCGCCAGGTTTCGCTTTCCGAAGTTAGCCAGGCGGTGATGAAGCCGCCGGCCATCAGCCAGTGACCGAGGCGAACCGGCCAGTCCCAGACAAGAATTTTTTGCATCTTCTACTCCCGCAATTCCGGAATGGCGATGTCGTGTTCGCTGAAACGGCCATCGGCCGCGTGGGTGTGACAGGCTTCGCAATTGGCCGCCGATTTGATGCGCGGGTCGTGCCAGAAGCGGGCCGGGATCTCGTCATGTTTGCGGACAAAACGCGCCGTTTTGCTAATCCGTGGCGGTTCGCCGGCATTCCCCAGCTTGCCGCCCTGGCCGGCATGACGTTCGAGGAAGGCGGCGATTTCCTTCTTCTGGGCCGGGGCCGGTTCGGCCTCCGTGCCGAAGTGCTCGCCCAGGCTGTTCATCGTGCGCCGCCAGTCGGCTGCCGAGAGGAGGGCGGGCGGATAGGCCAGGTGGCAACTGCCGCATTCGCTCTTGAAACTGGCCGGAGTGTCGGACGGCAGGGGCAGACGGTCGGCCCAGGCCGGTAGTGCGAGGCCGAGCAGAGTGAGGAGAAGGAGCGATTTCATCTCAGCGGACCTCGCTCATGTAGGCGACGAAATCGGCCTTTTCCGCCGGCGAGCAGCTACGCCCGACAACTTCCTTGCAATTGCGGCCGAACCATTTTTCGACCTTGGCCGGATCGCTGAAGCGTTCGGCGTTGGCCGCCACCGCGATGGGGCGGATGGTTTTGCCGGTGATGGCGTGCTGGCCGGCATTCAGCGGCTTCTCGGTATGGCAGCTAAGGCAGCTCGGCATCTTGTCGTTGATGGCAAATTGTTTCTGGAAAAATGCCTCGCCGCGTTTGGCCGATGGGGTGAAGCCGGCTTGCACGGCGGCCGCTTCGCTGACATAGGACTGGCGAATCTGTTGCGGTGTTTCGGCGTGACTGGTAATGCTGATCAGTAGCAGGCACAGGGCGGATAAGCTTCTCATGGTCCTTCTCCTTGTTGAGTACATGGAGAAGGAGTTTAGAGAGCGAGTCTTAAGCCAAAATTAGCCGAAACTTAAGCGGGGATTAACAGGCTGTTCAGTGCGTATCGTGTTCGTCGGCATCGAAAGCCCATAACTGATGCGCATCAAGGAGCAGGCGATAGCGCAATTCCAGGGCCTCGAGCTGCATCAGGCGCGACGAAAGCTGGGCTTCATTGGCCAGCCGGCGGGCCGTCAGCAGGTCGTTGAGGCTGCCTTCGCCCAGTTGGTAGGCGCGGGCGGTAAGGTCGGCGGCCTGCCGCAGACGGTCGGCGGCCGCGCGCCCGGCCTGCCAGGTGGCGAGGGCGGCGCTGGCCGAGTAGTAGGTGGCGGCCGCTTCGGCCGATATCTTCTGGGTGATGGCCGCTTCCCGGCTGCCATAAGCATCGGCCTGGGCCAGTGCGGCATCGGCCGTGGCGCGGCGGGCGCCGCCGGGCAGCGGAATGCTGATGTAGGCGCCGAGTACCTTTTCTTCGCCGCCGCGTTCGCGCATGACTTGCACACCGACCGTCGGGTCGGGCAGCCGATCGCTCCCGGCGCGGCCGGCCAAGATCCTTGCCCGCAGCGCTTCGCCGCGGGCGACGCCGAGCTCGTGGTTGTGTTCGAGCATGGCGCTGATCCATTCGTTGGCATCGCCGGTGATCGGTGTCGGTTGGGCGATCTCCGTCTGTTCATTGAGCGGCAGGCCGGGGAAGCGCCGGCGCAAATCCTCGGCCGCTGTCTGCTGGCGGACCCGGGCCTGGGCCAACTGGGCCTGGGCCTGGGCGAGGGCGGCTTCGCTCTGGATGCTTTCGAGGCGCGCCGCATCGCCCAGTTGCTGGCGGCGCTGCACGGCTTTCGCCTGCGTGTCGAGAAGACCGACCTGCTCGCTCCATTGCCCGACGCTGGCGCTTTCGCGCAGCCAGACGAACCAGCCCTTGAGCAGGCTGCGGCTGGTTTCATGCATGGCATCACCATGCCCGACTTCGGCCAGGGCAACGCCAGCGGCGCCAAGCTGGGCGTCGAGCCCACTCTTGCCGGGCAGGCGCAGGGGGCGTTCGAGAGCGGCATTCCACTCGTTGTAGCGTTCGTTAATGCCGCTGGCCGGTGCCGTACTGCGTTGCTGGCCGCCGAGGCGCAGGCTCCACTCGTAGTGCCCGGCTGCGAGGCGGGTGCGATTCGCTTCCTCGGCGCGAACCTGACTGCCGGCGGCCTGCACGGTCGGGTTGGTGGTCACCAGGCGGGCGACAATTTCGGCCGGCGGCAGGTTGGGGGTCGGTTCGGCCGCGAAGCCGGTGCCGCCCAGGCCGATGGCGAGAAGACAGATGATTCGTTTCACAGGCGTCCCTTGTCGATGACCGGCACCAGCCAATAGAAGATGTTGGTGTTGGGCAGTTTTTGTTTGATCAGGGCCAGTACTTCGCGCTTGTCGGCCTCGGGGCCGACGGTGCGAATGACGGTCCGCGGCGCATGCCCGGCCACCAGTTCGGCATCCTCGATCAGCGGGATGACCGAACCGTGGCCTTCCGCCGCGTTGACCGTGAAACCGGGTACGAGATCGGGGCGGGAGAGCAGCAGGTCTTCGACGTGCTGGGCCACATTGTTGGGCATGACCAGGGTCAGCAGGACATCAGCCATGCTTGTTCTCCGTTAGGTTGAAGGTAGGCGCAACGCCGAAGCGGCGGAACAGGATGGGCAGCAGGACCAGGGTCAGGGCAGTCGAGGTGAGCAGGCCGCCGATTACCACGATGGCCAGCGGGCGTTGCACTTCCGAGCCCGGACCGCTGGCGAAGAGCATTGGCACCAGGCCGAAGGCAGCGATATTGGCGGTCATCAGTACCGGCCGCAGGCGGCGTTTCGCCCCTTCGACGACCACTTCGGCCACCGGTAGGCCGCGCGCCAGCAACTGGTTGAAATAGGTCACCATCACCACGCCGTTGAGGACGGCGATGCCGAGCAGGGCGATGAAGCCGACCGAGGCCGGGACCGACAGGTATTCCCCGGTCAGTAGCAGGCCGAAAATGCCGCCGATCATGGCAAAGGGCACGTTGGAAAGGACCAGCATGGCCTGGCGCACCGAGCCGAAGGTCGAGAAAAGCAGGAAAAAGATCAGCAGCAAGGCGACCGGGACGACGATCATCAGGCGGGCGGCGGCCCGCTGCTGGTTCTCGAACTGGCCGCCCCAGGCGACGCGGTAACCTTGCGGCAGTTTGATATCGCGGGCAACGGCGGCCTTGGCTTCGTCGACGAAGCCGACCAGGTCGCGGTCGCGGACATTGGATTGGACGACGACGTAGCGCTGGGCATTTTCCCGGTCGACCTTGACCGGGCCGTCAATGCGTTCGATCTTGGCGACCGAATCCAAGGGCACGCTGCCGCCGCCGGGCAGGCTCAAGCGCAGGGCCGAGAAATCGGCCGGCGAATTGCGCAGCGTGGCCGGGCCGCGCAGGATGACCGGGGTGCGCCGCCCCTGTTCGATGACGGTGCCGACATTGCGGCCTTCGAGCAGCGCTTTCAGGTCGTTCTGAATGTCGTCCACATTGAGGCCGAAACGGCCGGCGGCCAGCCGGTCGACGCCGATCTTCAAGTATTGCACGCCGTCGTTCTTCAACGTGAAAGTGTCTTCGGCGCCGCGTACCTTCTTGATGGCTGTTTCGACCTCGTTGGCCAGGCGGTTCAGGGTCGGTAAATCGGTGCCGTAGATCTTGATCGCCAGGTCGCCGCGGACGCCGGTCAGCATTTCGGAAACGCGCATGTCGATCGGTTGCGTGAAGGAGAAGCCGACGCCGGGGAAGTCTTCCATCACGAGGCGCATCTGGTCGGCCAGCCAGGCCGGGTCCTGGACGCGCCAGGTAGCGCGCGGCTGCAGCACCATGAAGGTATCGGTCTGGTTGAGGCCCATCGGATCGAGGCCGAGTTCGTCGGAACCGGCGCGGGCGACGATGTCCTTGACCTCGGGAATCTTGGCCAGGATGGCCTGCTGGACGCGGCTGTCGATGGCCATGGTCTGATCGAGACCGATCGAGGGCAGTTTTTCCAGTTGCATGATCATGTCGCCTTCGTCCATGGTCGGCATGAAACTCTTGCCGAGCAGCAGGAAGGCACCGGCCGCGGCGGCCAGGGCGATCGTTGCGCCGAGCATGAAGGTCCGGCTATGGGCCAGGGCGGTGTTCAGGATGCGGTCGTAGAGCGCCGCCGTTTTCCTGACCAGCCACGGCTCGTGATGGACGCCGCGCTTGATCAGGTAGGAGGCGATGACCGGGACCACGGTCAGCGACAGCAGTAGCGACGAGGCCAGGGCGAAGACAATGGTCAGGGCCACCGGGCCGAACATCTTGCCTTCCAGTCCCTGTAGGGTCAGCAGCGGCAGGAAAACGATGATGATGATGACGATGCCGGAAGTCACCGGGGCAGCGACTTCCGCCGTCGCCCGGAAAATCAGGTGCAGGGTCGGCAGGTTGTCCTGGGCGTCGGCGAGCTGGCTTTCGACATTTTCGACGACGACCACCGCCGCATCGACCAACATGCCGATGGCGATGGCCAGACCGCCCAGGCTCATCAGGTTGGCCGAGAGGCCGGCCATCTGCATCAGGATGAAGGTGGCGAGTGCCGAGAGCGGCAGCATCAGGGCGACGACGATGGCGGCGCGCAGGTTGCCGAGGAAGGCGAGGAGCAGCAGTACGACCAGTATGATGGCTTCGAACAGGGCTTTCGAGACAGTGCCGACGGCGCGTTCGACGAGATTGCTGCGGTCGTAGAAGGCGTCGATGGTGACGCCGGCCGGCAGGCTCGGGGCGATTTCCGCCAGCTTGGCCTTGACGCCGGCGACGACGCTCTGGGCATTGGCGCCACGCAGGCCGAGGACCAGGCCTTCGACCGCCTCGCCTTTGCCGCTCTTGGTCACCGCGCCATAGCGGGTCAGAGCACCGAGCCGGACTTCGGCAACGTCGCTGACGCGCACGACATTGCCATCCTTGGCCTGGAGGACGATGGCCCGTACGTCGTCGGCATTGCGGATGGCGCCTTCGGCGCGGACGAGCAGGGATTCCTCGCCATCGGCCAGGCGGCCGGCCCCGTCGTTGCGGTTGTTGGTTTCCAGGACGGCCTGCAGGTCCTTGAGCGCCAGGCCGCGCGCCGTCAGGCTCTGCGGTTGCGGCACGATCTCGAAGGTGCGGACTTCGCCGCCCAGGCTATTGACGTCAGCCACCCCGGGAATGGTGCGCAGTTGCGGACGGATCACCCAATCGAGCAGGGCGCGTTTTTCCGACAACGAGAGATCGCCCTCGATGGTGAACATGAACATCTCGCCGAGCGGCGTGGTGATCGGCGCCATGCCGCCGGTGACGCCGGGCGGCAGGTTGCCCATCGCCGAACCCAGGCGTTCGCCGACCTGCTGGCGCGCCCAGTAGATATCGGTGCCGTCCTCGAAATCGATGGTGATGTCGGTCAGGGCGTACTTGGAGGTGGAACGCAGCAGGCGCTGGTGCGGAATGCCGAGCATTTCCTGCTCGACCGGCACGGCGAGGCGGGTTTCCACCTCTTCCGGGGTCATACCCGGTGCCTTCAGGATGATTTTGACCTGGGTCGTCGAGACATCCGGAAAGGCGTCGATCGGCAGTCCCATGAAGGCGTGGACGCCGGCGCCGATGAGCATGGCGGTGAGTACCAGCATGAGCAGCCGCTGGGTCAGGGAGAAGCGGATCAGGGCAGCGAGCATGATTATTTGCCGACCCCGGTCAGCATGGCCTTGAGGCCGGACAGGCCCTTGACGGCGACCCGCTCGTTGGCCGCCACACCATCGACCGTGACGCTGTCGCCGCCCTGGCTGACGACGCGTACCGGGCGTTCGACGAAAGTGACGCCCTTGTCGCTGCTCGCCGTCTGCACGAAGACCAGGGTCTTGCCCTGTTCGCGGATCAAGGCCGAGGCTGGCAGGCGTTGCTGCGGGCCATGACCAGCGGCAACTTCCACTTCAATGACCTGGCCGGGGATCAGCGTCTCGGCGCCCTTGCTGACGATCGCCCTGAGCAGGACGGTCTGACTGGCCGGGTCGACGGCGCGGCCGACGGCGATCAGCTTGCCGCTCGTTTCGCTGCCGGCAATCTTGACCGTCATCCCTTCGCGCAAAGCCGATGCCATGGCTAGCGGCGCCTGGATTTCCAGCCACAGCGGCGACAACTTGGCGATCCGGTAGATCAGGGCCGAGCCATCAACGCGCTGGCCGAGTTGCACGCCCTGTTCAAGGACGATGCCGTCGATCGGTGAGGTCAGGGCCAGCGAGCCACCCAGTTTGCCCCGGGCGACGCCGGCCATGGTTAGACTCTGCTGGCTTTGCGTGGCCTGCGCGGCGGCCTGGCCGGCGGCGGCACGGGTCGCCTGGAGGCGGGACTCGGCGATCAGGCCTTCGGCGAAGAGCTGTTCGTCGCGTTTCAGGTTTTGTTGCAGCAGGGAGGATTGACTGCCCGATTGCAGCGCATCGCGTTGTAATTCGAGGGCCTGTGGGCTGGCCAGGTGGGCCACCACCTGGCCCCGCCGGACGCTGGAACCGGGGGCGACGGCAAGCATTTCGATCATCCCGCCGACCGGCGCGGTAACCACTCGCATCTGCTCGTTGGGTACCGTCACCTTGGCCGGCAAGGTGCCGGCGCGGCTATCGCTGGCGCTGCCGACGACGTGGGTTTCGATGCCCAGTGCCTTGAGTTGTGCGGCTTGTAAAACCAGTGCTTCGCCGGCTGTAGCCTGTCCTACCAGTGAGCAGAGTGTGATTGCCAACAAACGATGAACTATAGTCATGAGCATGCCCGAAATGGATTTTCGCTAAGTGTATCGGCCCCGCATTAAGTCTTCCTTAACAGGGCGGGGAAGATCGCTTTTCTTCAGAATCAATTAAGCTTCGTGCGAAATAATACCGACTGTCCTTCAGAGGCAGGCAAGGGAGAGTTATGAATACCTTCAATCGCCGTACTGCCGTGCGCATTGCAGCCATCAGTGTCGTCCTGGCCGCGATTGCCAGCCCGATTGCCTGGTACGTGACCCGGGAAAATACCGAGGAAGGCACCGTGTCGCTGGCCATTGAGGAATCGAAACGCCTGTTGCAGCATTTCGACGTTAACCAGCTAGCCGGGCCGCAGGCCGAAGCGCGAGCCCTGCTTGCCGCCCGGACTTTCACCGGCGGGCTGTTCGATATCGCCGAAATTTACGATCGGCAGGGAAAGAAACTGGCCGAAGCGATGACCAAAGATGGCGCGGCTATCGAGAAAATCCTGCCGGGCCATGCCGTGCCCGAATATGCCAAGGCTTTCTACGCCAGTCATCGTTTGCCGGATGGCCGCTGGGTAATGCGGATCTTCGTGCCGCTTCAGGGGGAAGATCCGCGTTCGGCGATAACCGGTTATTTCGAGGGGGTGCGCATCATGCCCGAGTGGCAGCATGAGCAAATGCTCTCCAACGCGCTGACCACGGCCTTGATGATCGCTCTGGCGTCGTTGCTTTGTGGTGCGGTGATCTACCCGGTAGTGGTGCATCTGTCGGCCGATAACGAGCGCAAGACGCGCGAGGTGCTCGACTCGCATATCTCGATGATGGAGGCGCTGGGCCGGGCGATTGCCAAACGGGATTCCGATACCGGTGCCCACAATTACCGGGTAGCCCTGACGGCTGCCCGCATTGCCGAGCAAATGGGTTTTGACGATAACGCCATGCAATCGCTGATCGCCGGCAGCTTTTTGCACGATGTCGGCAAAATCGGCATTCCCGACGCCATCCTGCTCAAGCCGGGCAAGCTCGACGACGAAGAGTTCGCCGTCATGCGTACCCACGTCGAGCTCGGTGAGCAGATCGTTACCGGGATGGGCTGGCTGGATGGCGCCAATGCCGTGGTCGCCGGGCACCACGAGAAATGGAACGGCAAGGGTTATCCGCGGCAGTTGAAGGGCGAGGAGATTCCATTGTCGGCGCGCATCTTTGCCGTCGCCGATGTCTTCGACGCGCTCTGTTCCCGGCGTCCCTACAAGGAGCCGATGTCCTTTTCGGCAGCCATGGACATCCTTGAGCGGGATACCGGCAGTCATTTCGATCCCGCCGTGATGGCCGTTTTCCGGCCAATGGCCGGTGCGGTTCATGGCGCTCTGGTCGACTGTAGCGAGGAGCAGGTGAGGCACCTGCTCGAGCAGCGCGTGCATCAGCATTTCGCCTCCTGAGGCGCCGACCCGCGCCTGGCTTTCGGTTCTGCAAAAAAGCTCTAAAAAAACAGTTGACCGGAAAAGTTGCTGTCCTATAATTCAAACGTTCGTTTTATTCCAAGAACGCCAGAAGAGACATAAAGGAGAAGCGCTTGAAAAAGCTGATCGTGAAAAAAGCCGCGGTGCTCGGTGCCGGCGTGATGGGGGCGCAGATCGCTGCGCACCTCGCCAATGCCAACGTGCCGGTCGTGCTGTTCGACCTGCCGGCCAAGGATGGAGACAAGAACGGGATCGTCAGGAAAGCCCTCGACGGCCTGAAAAAGTTGGACCCGGCACCGTTGGCCAGCAAGGACAAACTGCAGTTCATCGACGCCGCCAATTACGACGAGCACCTGCCGCTGCTCGCCGAGTGCGACCTGGTCATCGAGGCCATCGCCGAGCGCATGGACTGGAAGAACGACCTCTACGCGAAGATCGCGCCGCATCTCGGGGCCCATACCATCGTCGCTTCCAACACTTCCGGCCTGTCGATGGCGGCGCTCGCCGAGGGCTTGCCGGCAGCCGTCCGGCCGCGCTTCTGCGGCATCCATTTCTTCAATCCGCCGCGCTACATGCATCTGGTCGAGATCATCGGCACGCCGGGCACCGATGCCGGGACGCTCGATGCGCTGGAAACCTGGCTGACCTCGCGGCTCGGCAAGGGTGTCATCCGGGCGCTCGATACGCCGAACTTCGTCGCCAACCGCATCGGCGTCTTCTCGATTCTCGCCGTCATGCACCACACCGCCGCTTTTGGCCTCGGTTTCGACGAAGTCGATGCACTGACCGGCCCGAAAATCGGCCGGCCGAAGAGCGCCACCTATCGCACCGCCGATGTCGTCGGCCTCGATACCCTGGCGCATGTCGTCAAGACCATGCAGGACACGCTGCCCAACGATCCGTGGCACAGTTACTTCACAACGCCGGCCTGGCTGCAGGCGCTGATCGGCCAGGGCGCGCTCGGCCAGAAGACGCGTTGTGGCATTTTCCGCAAGCAGGGCAAGGAAATCCAGGTGCTCGACCTGGCGGCGCAGGATTACCGCACGTCGGCCGGCGAGATTGCCGAGGAAGTCGGCGCGATGCTGAAAATGCGCAATCCGGCCGAGAAATTCGCCGCCTTGCGCGCCTCGTCGCATCCGCAGGCGCAGTTCCTGTGGGCCATTTTCCGCGACATCTTCCATTACGCCGCGGTACAGCTGGAAAACGTCGCCGACAATGCCCGCGACCTCGATTTCGCCATGCGCTGGGGCTTTGGCTGGGCGCAGGGGCCGTTCGAAACCTGGCAGGCAGCGGGTTGGAGTGACATCGCGCAAGCGATTGCCGCCGACATCGCGGCCGGCAAGAGCATGAGCAATGTGGCCTTGCCGGCCTGGGCGCTGGAAAGCGGTCGTACCGGCGTGCACACGGCGCAGGGTTCGTACTCGGCGAGCAGGAATGCCTATGTCGCCCGCTCGTCTCTGCCGGTCTATCAGCGCCAGCTATTCCCCGAGCGCGTGCTTGGCGAAGGTGGCGTGACGCCGGAAAAATCGGGTGAAACGCTGTATGAAAACGATGGTGTCCGGCTGTGGACCTTGCCGGCGGTCGATGCCGGTATCGGCATCATTTCCATCAAATCGAAGATGCATACTATTGGCAACGAAGTGCTGGACGGTGTCATCGCCGCTGTGCGTCAGGCCGAACAGACGCTGGATGGCGTCGTGCTCTGGCATGAAGCGCCGTTTGCCGTCGGCGCCAATTTGGCGCAAGTCAGCGAAGCCATTGCCGCCGGCCAGTTCGACGTGCTGGAAGCGACCGTCGAGAAATTCCAGCGCGCCTCGCAAACCCTGAAATATGCCCAGGTGCCGACCGTGGCCGCGGTGCAGGGCATGGCCCTGGGCGGTGGCTGCGAATTCGTCATGCATGCTGCGAAGCGCGTCATGGCGCTGGAAAGCTATGTTGGCCTGGTCGAAGCGGGCGTCGGTCTGATCCCGGCCGGCGGCGGCTGCAAGGAATTCGCCGTGCGGGCCGCCGAATGGGCCGCGCAGTCGGCGACGCCGGGCGAGGTGTTCAATTACCTGCAGCCGGTGTTCCAGACCATCGCCATGGCCAAGGTCGCGAAGAGCGCCGTCGAGGTCGTCGATTTCGGCTTTGCCAAGCCGTCCGACAGCATCCTGTTCAACGCCCACGAGTTGCTCTACGTCGCCATCAAGGAGGCGCGTGCCCTGGCCGACGCCGGCTACGCGCCGCCGCAAAAGGCGCGAGGTATCCCGGTGGCCGGCAAGACGGGCATCGCGACTTTCGAGATGATGCTGGTGAACATGAAGGAGGGCGGCATGATTTCGGCCCACGACTACCAGGTCGCCAAATCGGCGGCCATCGCCCTGTGTGGCGGCGAGATCGAGACCGGCAGCCGGGTCGACGAGGAATGGCTGCTCACCGTCGAGCGCCGCCTCTTCGTCGAACTCCTGAAAACCCCCGAAACCCAGGCCCGCATCAAGCACATGCTGGAAACCGGCAAACCGCTTAGAAACTAGGATCGAGGATCGAGTTGCCTAGGATCGAGCTGCGAATGGGTTTTGCTAACAGCTCAAGCCCCTAACAGCTAACAACTAGTTATTAGGATCGAGTTGCCTAGGATCGAGCTGCGAGTGGTTTTGCTAATAGCTCAAGCCCCTAACAGCTAACAGCTAAAAAGGAATTTACATGAGACAAATTCAAGACGCCTACATCGTCGCCGCGACGCGCCTGCCGGTGGCCAAGAAGAACGGCATGTTCAAAAATGTGCGGCCGGACGACATGCTGGCGCATGCCATCCGCTCGGTGGTCGCCCAGGTGCCGGGCATTGATCCGGCGCTGATTGGCGATGTCATTGTCGGCTGCGCCATGCCGGAAGCCGAGCAGGGCATGAACGTCGCGCGCATCGGCCTGTTGCTGGCCGGGCTGCCGATCACTGTGCCGGGCATCACCATCAACCGTTTCTGCTCCTCCGGCGTGCAGGCGGTGGCCGATGCCGCCAACCAGATTCGCCTCGGCCTAGCCGATGTGATGATTGCCGCCGGTACCGAGTCGATGTCCATCATGCCGCAGATCATGGGCAACAAGATGGCGATGAACCCGGCCGTTTTTGCGCATGAGGAAAATATCGGCATCGCCTACGGCATGGGCCTGACCGCCGAGAAGGTGGCGAAGCAGTGGCAGATCGGTCGCGAGGCGCAGGACGCCTTTGCCGTCGAATCGCACCGTCGGGCCTGCGCGGCCATTGAGGCAGGGTACTTCAAGGCCGAGATTTCCCCCTACCCCATCCGCGAAAGCCTGCCCGACCTGGCTTCCGGCGAGATCGTGGTGCGCGAGCGGATTGCCGATACCGACGAAGGGCCGCGGCCGGATTCGGCCCTCGACAAGTTGGCCAAGTTGAAGCCGGTGTTCCATGCCCGTGGTTCGGTGACGGCCGGCAATTCCTCGCAGATGTCGGACGGCGCCGGTGCCGTGATGCTGGTTTCCGAACGAATTCTGCGCGAACACAAGCTGACGCCGCTGGCCCGCTTTGCCGGTTACGCGGTTGGCGGCGTGGCGCCGGAAATCATGGGCATCGGGCCGATTGCGGCGATTCCCAAGGTGCTGGCCCAGGTCGGCATCAAGCAGGACGATCTCGACTGGATCGAGCTCAACGAAGCCTTTGCGGCGCAATCGCTGGCGGTGATCCAGGAGCTCGGCATCAATCCGGCCAAGGTCAATCCGCTCGGCGGCGCCATCGCGCTCGGTCACCCGCTCGGTGCCACCGGCGCCATCCGCATCGCCACCGTGGCGCACGGCCTCAAGCGCACCGGCGGCAAGTACGGCATGGTGACCATGTGCATCGGCACGGGCATGGGGGCCGCAGGTATTATCGAGCGGATGTGATGGCGGAAATTGCATTCAAACGCGGAGGCGCAGAGACGCGGAGGGAAAAAGCATTTCTTTGCCTTTCTCAGCGCCTCTGCGTCTCTGCGTCGGAATGCCCTTCATGAAACCCGCCTGGCTCGCCAAGTTGTCGCCGACCTGGCGGGCGCGCATGGTGCGCCTGGGGTTCAACCTGCATCCGGCCTTTCGTGGAACCGGCGGGCGGGTGGTCCATGTCGCCAAGGATTTGCGGCATATCCGCATTCGTTTGCCGCTGACCTGGCGGACGAAGAACATCGTCGGCTCGCTCTACGGTGGTTCGCTGTTCGCGATCACCGACGGGGCGCATCCGATGATGCTGATGGCGGCGCTGGGCGACGGTTACATCGTCTGGGACAAGGCGGCGAGTATTCGGTATCGCAAGCCCGGGTTCTCGACGCTGTATGCCGATTTTGTGTTGAGTGATGGGGAAGTGGATGAAATCCGGGCCGAACTGACCAAGAATCCGGAGCTTGAGCGGACCTATCAGGTCGAATTGAAAGACAGGCATGGCACGGTGCATACCGTAGTGGAACGCACGGTTTACATCGCTGATAAACATTACTACCGACAAAAGAGCGGTGGAGGAGACAAACCATGATTACATCAGCAAGCGTCCGGAAGGCAGCGCTCATTGCCGCATTGTTGGCCATTCCCGGGGTACATGCCGCGGAAGTGGCCGGGGTCAGGGTTGACGACAAAATTCGTGTCGGCAGCAGCGAGCTGGTGCTCAACGGCGCCGGCCTGCGCAGCAAATTGTTCATCAAGGTTTACGTCGGCGCGCTCTATGTCGGCCAGAAAGCGACAACGCCGACGGCGATCTACGACAGTCCACAGCCGCGCCGCATGGTCATGCGCCTGATGCGCGACCTTGATGCCGATTCGCTGAACTCGGCGCTCGACGATGGCCTGAAAAGCAACCACAGCCCGGCTGAACTGGCCGAGCTGAAAACGCAGGCCGATCAACTGGGCGCTATCATGAAGGGTATCGGCAAGGTCCGTGAGGGCGATACCATCGGCATTGACTTCTCCGCAGACGGCGTCGCGGTCAGCCTGAACGGGGAAGCGCGTGGCAAGGTGGCCGGCGCCGGCTTCACGAAAGCGCTGCTCAAGGTCTGGCTCGGCGACAACCCGGTGGACGCCTCGCTCAAGAAGGCGCTGCTCGGGTCCTAGGTAGGCAACGGAGGAGGAGACAATCATGGAAAAAATCTGGCTACAAAGCTATCCGGATGGCGTGCCGGCCAATATCGACATCGACCACATCCCGTCGCTCGTCGCGCTGTTTGAAAAGGCCTGTACGACTTTCGCCGACAAGGTCGCCTACATCAGCATGGACAAGGCGATGACCTATCGCCAACTCGATGAGGAGAGCAAGGCCTTCGCCGGCTGGCTGCAGGCCAGGGGGCTGAAGAAGGGCGATCGTGTCGGGCTGATGATGCCCAACCTGCTGCAATATCCCGTGGCGCTTTTCGGCACGTTGCGCGCCGGTTGTGTCGTGGTCAATTGCAATCCGCTCTACACGCCGCGCGAACTGGAGCACCAGTTGAAGGATTCGGGGGCGACGGCCATCGTCATCGTCGAAAACTTCGCGCATACGCTCGATCAGATCGTCGCCCACACGGCGATCAAGCATGTCATCGTCACGCCGATGGGCGAAATGCTCGGCCTCAAGGGCATCATCGTCAATTTCGTCGTGCGCCACGTCAAGAAGCTGGTGCCGGCCTGGAAACTGCCCGGTGCTATCGGCTTCAACAGCGCGCTAGCCACCGGACGCAGCCACGGCTGGCAGCCGGTGCCGCTGACTCAGGACGACATCGCCTTCCTGCAATACACGGGCGGCACGACCGGCGTTTCCAAGGGCGCCATGCTGACCCATGCCAACATCGCCGCCAACGTCACGCAAGCCTATAGCTGGATCAAGCCGGTGGTGCGCGAGGGCGAGGAATTCATCATCACCGCCTTGCCGCTCTATCACATCTTTGCGCTGACCGCGAACTGCCTGACCTTCCTGATGATCGGCGCTAAGAACCTGCTGATCGCCAACCCGCGCGATATTCCCGGCTTCGTCAAGGAATGGGGTAAATACCCGGTCACCGTGGTGACCGGCGTCAATACGCTGTTCGCCGCGCTGCTCAACGATCCCGGCTTCGAGACGCTGGATTTCTCGACCATGAACGTCACGCTGGGCGGCGGCATGGCGGTGCAGGGGCCGGTCGCCGAGCACTGGCTGAAAGTCACCGGCTCGCCCTTGCTGCAAGCCTACGGGCTGACCGAAACCTCGCCGGCGGCGACCATCAACCCGCTCGATATGCACGAATTCAACGGCTCGATCGGGCTGCCGATTTCCTCGACCGAAGTCTCGATCCGCGACGACTACGGCATCGAGGTGCCGCAGGGCCAGGTCGGCGAAATCTGCATTCGCGGCCCGCAGGTCATGAAGGGCTACTGGCAGCGGCCGGAGGAAACCGAGCAGGTCTTTTACCCGGATCGTTTTCTGCGCACCGGCGATGTCGGCTACGTGGACAAGAAAGGCTTTGTTTTCCTGGTCGACCGCAAGAAGGACATGATCCTGGTCTCCGGCTTCAACGTCTATCCGAACGAGGTCGAGGAAGTCGTCGCCATGCTGCCCAGCGTCATGTTCGTCGCCGCCATCGGCGTGCCCGACGAACATTCCGGCGAGGCGGTGAAGATCTTCGTGGTGCGCAAGGACCCGGCACTCAACGAACGCATGATCATCGAGCACTGCCGCAGCCAGCTGACCGGCTACAAGGTCCCGAAACACGTCGAATTCCGCGACGACCTGCCGCGCACCAATGTCGGCAAGATCCTGCGCCGTGCCCTCAAAGAAGGAGCTTGAATTGCCCATCCCCGCTTCCCTGAACAAGAACCTCAGCCTGCCGGTCATCTGTGCGCCGATGTTCATCGTCTCCAATCCGGACCTGGTCATTGCCCAGTGCAAGGCCGGCCTGATTGGTTCCTTCCCGGCCCTCAATGCCCGGCCGAAAGACTTGCTCGACGACTGGCTGCTACATATCAAGAGCGCACTGGCCGGCGATCCGAAGGCGGCGCCGTTCGCCGTCAATCAGATCATCCATCCTTCCAACGAGCGCCTCGAACATGACATGGCCTTGTGCGTGAAGCACGAGGTGCCGCTGATCATCACCAGCCTCTCGGCACCGACCGCCATCGTGCCGCATGTGCATGCCTACGGCGGCCAGGTTTTTCATGACGTGATCAGCGTGCGTCATGCCGAAAAGGCGCTCGAAGCCGGTGTCGATGGCCTGATCCTGGTCTGCGCCGGGGCCGGCGGCCATGCCGGGACCTTGAGCCCGTTTGCCCTGGTCGGCGAAATCCGCCGCTTCTACGATGGCCCGATTGCCCTTTCCGGTGCGATTACCAACGGCAGTGCCATTCTCGCGGCACAGGCCATGGGCGCCGACTTTGCCTATATCGGCACGCGCTTCATTGCCACCCATGAGGCGCATGCCGTCGACGCCTACAAGCAGGCCATCGTCGATTCCGCCGCCAAGGACGTGGTGTACACGCCGTACTTCACCGGCGTGCATGGCAATTACCTGAGCAAGAGCATCGTCGCCGCCGGCCTCGACCCGGCCAGGTTGCCGGACAAGGACAAGACCGCCATGGACTTCGCTGCCGCCGTCGAAGGCCGCGGCGCCAAGGCCTGGAAGGACATCTGGGGCGCCGGGCAGGGCGTCGGCACCATCGGTGAGGTGCTGGCGACGGCCGAATTAGTGGCGCGAATGCGTGAGGAGTATCGCGCCGCTAGAGAGCAGTTGTTAGTTATTAGCTATTAGTTGCTAGCAAAACCCAAAAACCCCAAATCAAACCGCTAGCGACTAATGACTACCGACTAGCGACTAACAAGGAGACAAGCAAATGAGCGACTACATCGCACCCGTCAAGGACATGCGTTTCGTTATGGACGAACTGGCTGGTTTCAGGGAATTGAGCGCCATTCCCGGTTACGAGGAAGCAACGCCCGATCTGGCCGATGCCATTCTCGAGGAAGCAGCAAAGTTTACCGGCGAAGTGCTTGCCCCGCTGAACCGGATCGGCGACAAGGAGGGCTGCAAGCTGACGGCCAATGGCGTGACCACGCCGACCGGCTGGAAGGAAGCCTACAAGCAGTTCTGCGCGGCTGGTTGGAACGGCATTTCCTCGCCCGCCGACTTTGGTGGCCAGGGCCTGCCCGACACGCTGGGCATTGCCGTCAAGGAAATGGTCTGCTCGGCCAACCTGTCGTTTTCGCTCGGCCCCTTGCTGACCACCGGCGCCGTCGAGGCCTTGATCACCTGTGCCAGCGACGAACTCAAGGCCATCTACCTGGAAAAGATGATCACCGGCGAATGGACCGGCACGATGAACCTGACCGAGCCGCAGGCCGGTTCCGACCTCGCCCTGATCCGCTCACGCGCCGAGCCGCAGGCCGATGGTACCTACCGCGTCTTCGGGCAAAAGATATTCATCACCTATGGCGACCACGACATGACGGACAACATCGTCCATCTCGTGCTGGCTCGCCTGCCGGATGCACCGGCGGGGGTGAAGGGCATCTCGATGTTCCTGGTGCCGAAATTCCTGGTCAATGCCGATGGTTCGCTCGGGGCGCGCAACGACGCGCACTGCGTTTCCATCGAACACAAGCTCGGCATCCACGCCAGCCCGACCTGCGTCATGGCCTACGGCGACAATGGCGGGGCGGTCGCCTACCTGCTCGGCGAAGCCAATCGCGGCCTCGAATACATGTTCATCATGATGAACGAAGCCCGCCTCGGCGTTGGCCTGCAAGGCATCGCGCTCGGCGAACGCGCCTACCAGCAGGCCCTGGCCTTTGCCCGCGAGAGAAAGCAGGGGCGTGATGCGCTGACCGGCGAGGCGCTGGTCACCCTCGACCATCACCCCGACATCCGGCGCATGCTGATGCTCATGAAATGCCGCGTCGAAGCCAATCGCGCCATGACCTACTACACCTCCGGCTTGCTCGACCGCGCCCATGCGGCAAGCGATGCCGACGAGAAAAAACGCCAGCTTTACCTCGCCGAATTCATGATCCCCATCGTCAAGGGCGGCGGCACCGAAATGGGCATCGAAGTCACCTCGCTCGGCATCCAGATCCACGGCGGCATGGGCTTCATCGAAGAAACCGGCGCCGCCCAGCACTGGCGCGACTCGCGGATCACGACGATCTACGAAGGGACGACCGGCATCCAGGCCAACGACCTGCTGTTCCGCAAACTGATGCGCGACCAGGGTGCCACGGCTAAAGTCATCTTCGGCGAGGTATACGCCACCGCCAAGGCGCTCGGCGCTTCCGGAAAGCCGGAACTGCAGGCCATCGGCCAGCGCCTGGGCGTCGCCCTCAAAGCCTGGACGGAAGCCACCGAATGGCTGGCGGCCAATGCCAAGAGCGGCCTGTCCGGCGTGTTGACCGCCGCCGTGCCCTACCTGCACCTGGCCGTCACCGTGACCGGCGGCTGGTTCATGGGCAAGGCGGCGCTGGCAGCGGCCGGTTATCTGGAAAAAGGCGAGGGCGACCAGGCCTTCTACCGCGCCAAGATCGCCACCGCCCGCTTCTATGCCGACCAGTTACTGCCGCAGGCCGTTTCCTACGGCGAAACGGTCAGGGCCGGCGATGCCGCGCTGGCGGGTATCGGCGACGAGGTGTTCTAAATCGCCCGCTGTGCCGCCCAGGCGAAAGTGCTTGGCGGCACTTTCGCCTGCCTTTTGCCGGACCGACCAAGCTTCTGTCGCCCGGCGGTCTCGCCCGCCCGGCTCGCGGTCGGCGTAGCGCGGGAATCGGCGGCATCCTGCGGGGGCTTGGCGTAGCCCCCGGATGTCTGTCGTCGGGGGGCGTCTTCGATGCGATCGCACCCCGGCGCAATGTATTGGCGAAGGTTGTGCTCCCCCATTTTTGGGTGCCCAGATTTGCTAGGTTTTCCCCAGTTTGTTTTTGCTCTGCGTCTCTGCGGTTCAGTTGCGGTTTCTGGATTCAGTTCAAACGTTTCCTCCCGGAGCCCGGCTTCGGGCGTCTTCTCCTGTCCGATAGGGCCGGCATGAATGATGCGTCCATGCTGCCGGCACGCCATTGTGCAACCCCAAGGAGAAAACAACATGCTGACCAGAAGATCCTTTATTGGCGCGACAGCGGGCCTTGGCGCCGGTCTTGTCCTGCCCATTCCGTTGCTGATCAAGCAGGCCTTTGCCCAGAGTGCTCCCCCGGACTTGCTGGACCCGCTCGCTCAGCCCAAGTTTGTTACCCCGTTGCCCAATCCCTTGGCGCCGGACCATATCTTCCGCCCGGCGGGCATCGATCCAAGCTCCCATTTGCCGCTTTACGACATTCGGGTCGAGCCGCTTGTCCATCAGACAGGGCTCGTCGATCAGCGCGGATCTCCGCTGCAGACCACGGTCTGGGGTTACGGTACGGCAACCCAGCCGGCCGCCTATCCGGGCTACACCTTCGAGCTCAATCGGGGCCAGTCGGTCAAGGTGCGTTACGCCAACCGGCTTGGCAATACGAGCTATCCGGCCGATGTGCCGGTCGATCAGACCATGCACTGGGCCGATCCGCTGAACGGGGGGAATCCGGCGAACGTTCCCTACACCGGCCCGGTGCCGCTGGTTACCCATCAGCACGGCGGCGATACGGCCGCCCTCAGCGATGGCCTGCCCGACGCCTGGGCGACGCCTGATAACGCCATTACCGGGCGACTGTTCAATCCGCTGTACACCTACGACAATCGCCAGGAGGCTGCGCACCTCTGGTATCACGACCATGCCGTCGGGCTGACCCGTCTCAACGTCTATATGGGCCTTGCCGGCCACTATTTCATCCGCGATGCCAACGAGGAACTTCTGCGTTTGCCGAAGTACCCCTACGAGGTGCCGCTGATGATTCAGGACCGGCAGTTCACCGCTCGCGGCGAACTGTTCTATCCGTCGCTAGATAGCGAGAATCCGGAGGCACCCAATCCAACCCACCTGCCCGAAATGTTTGGCGACGTGATCCTGGTCAATGGTGCCGCCTGGCCGTTACTAGCGGTAGAGCCGCGCAAGTATCGTTTCCGTGTGATCAATGGCTCCGATTCGCGGGTGTACGACATGCGCCTGTCGAACGGCGCACCGTTCATCCAGATTGGCTCTGATCTCGGGCTGCTCAACACCCCGTTGCCGCTCACCATGTTGAGTGTCGCTCCGGGGGAGCGGGCCGATATCATCATCGATTTCGCCCGGATGAATGGCCAGACCATCGTCATCACCAATAGCGCCAACGCCCCCTATCCGAACGGCGACCCGGTGGACCCCGATAGCACGGGCCAGATCATGGCCTTCCGCGTCTCCCTGGCGAAATCGGCGGTTCCCGATCGCCCCCTGCCGCCTTTCCTGCGGCCGCTGCTCGGTCCTGTGGCGATGCCCGCCGCGGCGCAACGGACGCGCAAGATACTGCTCTTCGAGGGCACCGATAGCCGCGGGCGCCTGCAAACGATGGCGGGCATCGTTGACCCGACGCGGCCGACGCTCGACGGAACCCTGGTCTTCAACGATCCGATTAGCGAAAATCCGGGAGTCGGCGACACGGAAATCTGGGAGTTCTACAACACTACGGCAGACGCCCACCCGATTCATATGCATTTGGTCGATTTCCGCATCCTCAACCGCCAAAAATTCACCGGGACGATCACGCCCAAGACCAACAGCGATGGTTCCGAGGGCGGACGACTGGACGCCGACAGTATCCGTTTGCTCGGACGGCCGAGAATTCCGCAAGCGGCCGAGCGAGGCAAAAAAGATACCGCCAAGATGTTCCCCGGCGAGGTGACCCGTGTCATTGCCCGCTTTGCCCGGCGCGGCGAATTCTTGTACCACTGCCACATCCTGTCGCACGAAGATCATGAAATGATGCGTCCGTACTATGTCGGACCGCTGCCCTCCTGAGACAGGTTAGCGCTAACCCCCGGTAGCGGGCGGCCCGGGCATCCTCGCCGATGCCCTTTTTTTAAGGCGGGAAACTATGGGGCGAGGCGCTCGCCAACCGGCACCAGGCGTGTTGATGCCGGGTCGGCAAAACGTAGCAGGTAACCGTTCTTGGAAGCAAAACGTTGCCCGGCACCGAGCGCCAGACGCGGGTAATGGCCGCTGCTCCCGGTCCGTTCGATGACGACCTCAAGACGTTCGAGCAGATAGTCGGGCTGCAGGTGGCCGGTAATTTCATTCATCCCGGTTGCGAGCAGCGTACAGGCCAGATAAGCATCGGCCTGGAGCGTCTCGGCGACGGGCGCCAAGGCGTGTCGCCGCAGCCAGGCGGCAAGTTGCGCCGTGTGTCTGGTGCGCATTTCCGGTAATTCGTAAGGATAGGCGATCAGGGCCCGTTCCTTCCAGGCAACGGGCAATGCAAGGCTTTCCGGGTCGGCCAGCAGGGTCGAGAGATAGAGCTTTGCGGCTTCGGGTTGGCGGCTGGCCAGCCGTCTCAGGTCGGGCGGGCGTAACCAGAGGACCAGTGCCGTAGTGGCCGGGATTTCGGCCAATGCGGCGGCAAAAGCGGCATCATCGGCGCCGTCAAGGACGCGCTCGTCGAGCTCGATGGCGTGTCGCGACAGCCGTTTGCGCAGGGCCTCGGCCGCGGCCCGCGCCGTCTCGTCGCCGGCCCGCCGGACCTGGATGACGCGCTGCCCGGCAGGCCCCTCGCGGCCCAGGTCGTGGGCGATAATTGCCGCCTCCAGTGGAATGCCCTTGTGCAGGTACATGCTGTAGAAACCCGCCGTCTCGGCGCCGGGAACCTCGATGTGGGGAAACAGGCAGGGCAGGGCATTGGCTTCGCAAAAATTGTGGACCGGCCCCCATTGGCCGCTTCCCAGTCCGCCGAGCACGGCGAACACCGGTGTTCGGCGGGCATGCGCGGCAAGCTGGGGCTCCCAGGTATCCGGTGCGCCGTGCAACTCCCAGACGTGCAACTGCCAGGCGCGCTGGCCGGCAAAACCGATCTCCGGTCCGAGGCGCCGTCGCCCCCGTTCCGCCGGGCGTCCGGCATTGTGCTCGGCAAAGCAGGCGGCCAGCACATCGAGCATTGCCTGACGGTGCTGGGCAGCCATTCCCGGTGCGACGATGGTGGCAAAATCGACCACCGTCGCCGTGACGCCGGGCGAACTTTGCGTCGATAGGCGGGCCAGATAGGCAAATAGCGCAGCAAGCTCGGCTTCGTTCAAGTCATAGCGCGGCATCAGGAAATCCAGCCGCCGGCCGGCCGCATCGATGCCTTGGCGTAGGGCGCGCCCCAGACTTTGCATCGTGTAGGCCGGTCGCCCGGCGGCCGAGGCGCCGCTGCCCGGCGGTTTGGCTGTCAACAGCGAAGCCGCATTGATTGGCGGAATATAGCTGCGTCCTTCCGCACCGCCGAAACCGCTCCGCCGATGGCAGTTCACACAGGCGGCTTCGCCGCCGCCCAGACTTAGCCCTCCGGCCCGCCGGGCGCGCAGCGGCTGCCCATTGCTGCGCCGACCGTCAAGGTAGAGGGCCTGGCCGAGGCGGAGCCGCTCCGGGTCGAGCCCGTCGCTGTTCGCCTGCGCGTCGGCCATACTCGCGCTCAGGGCCAGGGCGGCCAGCGCCGCCCAGCGGCCGAGCCGGCCATTCCTGCGGCGGCTCATCGGCGGGCGACCAGCTGGCGATATTCCTTGAGCAGATCGTCCGGGGTTGTGAAGCCTTCGAGACGGACCCAGGGCTGGCCGGGTGCCGCACGCATGAAAGCGATGGGACGATGATGCATCTTGTCGCCGAAATAGGCCTGAAAGGCTTTCTGCAGCATGACGCTGGCGCGCCCGCTGCCGGTATAGAACTGCCACTGGCTGCCCGCCGCAAATCGGCTGGCGTAGTCGGCCAGGCGCTCCGGAGTATCCTCTTCGGGATCAATCGAGATCGACAGCATGTGCAGTTGCTCGCCTTCGGCACCGAGCCGCTGGCGAAACTCGGCGAAGCTCTGGCTCATGATCGGGCAGACCGCGGTGCAGGTCGTATAGATGAAATTGAGGACGACCGGTTTGCCGTCGTCGATCGCCTGCCGAAAGCTCACCTTCGCCCCATCGGAGCGCCGCAGTTCGGTTTCCGGCAATTGATAGGAGCTTACTTGGCGGACGTAACCCGGCGCCTGCTCGAAATGCTGGTGCTGGCCATGATCATCTGCCGATGCCGCCCCCCAGGCAGTGGCCAGGGCCAGCAGCGCGCCAAGCTTACCAAGTAAGGTGGCTCGAGAGATTTTTGCCAATTTTTCTACCATCGTTTCTCTCCTCGCAAGCGTACGAATACTTCTGTCGAAAGTAGGGTCGTCACCCCGCCTGCCGCGTTCGCGGCGCGGACCAGGAGGCGGGTGGCCTATGCCTTAAGCACATATCGCGCCTGGTCGTGCTGGGAGGAAACGTCCGCGCTAGCCAGTCGCTCCACGAGAGAGGTGTTACCCCAGCCGGCTCGGGCCGGCCACCGGCGATTCTCAGTTCTTCAAGAGCAGCGGCGTTGCCGCGTCGAGGTCGGCTTTCTTGATCATGCCGACTTTTTTCTCGATGACTTGGCCGTTACGGTCGATGAACAGCGTGAAGGGGAGGCCGCCGATGTTGTTGCCGAGGGCCTGCATCAGGGGGATGCCTTTTTCCTTGGTAAGGAAGATCGGGTAATCGATGTTGTTGGCCTTGACGAACTCCCTGACCGCCTCGGGTTTATCTTCGAGGCCGAGGCCGAGGACTTCGATCTTGCCTTTTTGCGCCGCCCGGAATCTGATCAGTTCGGGCATTTCCTGGCGGCAGGGGGCGCACCAGCGGGCCCAAAAATTGACCACCAGCGGTTTGCCGCGGTAGCGTTCGAGCGCCACCGGCTTGTCGTCGAGGTCGTTCAGCGTGGCGGCGAAGAGCGGCGCCGAGGCGGCCGGGGTGTCGGCCTTGGCGAGGCCGCCGAGGGCGGCAAAAAGGAGGGCAGCGAAAATTTTTTTCATGGACTTCCGGTGGCAGGCGGCGCATCGATGCGCCGAATGATATACAAGAAGTTAAACTTCAAGGCGCCCTATTTGGCCGCCCGTGGCGCGGCTTGCGACAATTTGTCGCAGGGGGCGGAGCGGCCTGTCGTGGAAAATGGCGCACTGTTTTGATTCCACCGGCCCGCAGATGTCGAACCTGTTGCATGCACTCCTGGCGAAAGGCCGGTCATATTCGGTGAACAAGAAAATCCTGATTGACGCGATAGGCATCCTGCTCATCGCGCTGGTGGTGGTGGTCGGCTACAAGCTGTCGCCGATCCTGTTGCCCAAGGCCGATCTGACGGTGCAGCCGGAGGCTGCCTGCGATTTGAATCATCAGGCCTGCGCGGCGAACTTGCCCGGGGGCGGGCGGGTCGAGTTGTCGAGCAGCGTGCGGCCGGTGCCGATGGTCAAGCCTTTTCAGGTGCAGGTGACGGTCAGCGGTTTGACGCCGGCGCGGGTCGAGGTCGATTTTGCCGGGATCGACATGCAGATGGGGCTGAACCGGCCCTTGCTGCAAGACCAGGGCGGTGGCCGTTACGTTGCCGAAGTCAGCCTGCCGGTCTGCATCACCGGTCAGATGGATTGGCAGGTGACGGTGCTGATCGAAAGCGGCAATCAGCGGATTGCCATTCCCTATCGCCTGCCGGGAGGTGCCGTCCGTCATGTCTGAACGTCTATTGCTGGCGATTGCCGCCAGTCTCGCGGCCTTCGTGCTGGCCCTGGCGCTTTTCTGGCAGCCGGAGATTCCCGAACGGCCGTTGCCGGTTCCCGGCTTGGCGGCCGGCGGCGACTTTACCCTGGAGTCGGCGGGCGGCCCGGTTTCCCTGCGCGACTACGCCGGTAAGGTGGTGCTCGTCTATTTCGGCTACACCTATTGTCCGGATGTCTGTCCGACCTCGCTGGCGGCGACGGCCGAGGGCTTGAAACGGCTCAAGCCGGAGGAACTGAGCCGGGTGGCGATGCTCTTCGTTTCGGTCGATCCGCAACGCGACACGCCGGCCCGTCTCAAGGACTACGCCCAGTTTTTCCATCCGGCCATCGTCGGACTCACCGGCACGCCGCAAAATCTGGCCGAAATCGCCCGCCGCTACGGTGTCTTTTACGCCCGGCAGCCGCTCGATACGGCGACCGGCAATTATGTCGTCGATCATTCGTCCGATACCTATATCGTCGGCGCCGACGGCAAGCTGGTCGGCAAGATCGCCCACGCCACGCCGCCCGATCAGGTGGTGGTGGCGATCCGCAAATATTTGAATCAACCCTGAGGAGTGCAATTCGATGAAACGATTATCCCTGTTGGCGGCCTCTCTGCTATTCTCGGCCGGCGTGCTCGCCGCGGCGGCCGACAACGTGAGCGTGGACAAACCCTACGTCCGCCTGGCGCCGCCCAGCGCACCGACGACCGGCGCCTTCATGGTGATCCGCAACACGGGCGAGAAGGATATCAAGGTGGTCAAGGCCGATAACTCGGCTTCCCGCTTGACCGAGCTGCACACCCATTTGAACGAAGGCGGCGTCATGAAAATGCGTCCGGTGCCGGCCATCGAAGTCAAGGCCAAGGGTGAGGCCGTACTGCAGCCGGGCGGCCTGCATGTCATGCTGATCGATCTCAAGGCGCCGCTCAAGGAAGGCGATGTCGTGCCGATCACCCTGAGCTTCGACGATGGCAGCAGCAAGAGGGTCGAGGCCACGGTGCAACGGCCGATGCCGATGCCGGCGACGGAGCATCTGCACCACTAGCACGCTGACGCCGGGAGACCTGCAAGGGCCGGAGCAATCCGGCCCTTTTCAGTTCTTGACCGGATGTTTGCCCAGTTTGCGCTGCAGGGTGCGGCGATGCATTTTCAGGGCGCGGGCGGTGGCCGAGATGTTGCCGTCGTTTTCGTTGAGAATACGCTGGATATGCTCCCATTCCAGGCGGTCGACGGAGAGCGGCTCGTCCGGTGCCGGCAGATCGAGGTCCGGCCCGTCGTCAGGCTCGAAAGCGCCGAGGATGGCTTCGATTTCGACCGGCTTGGCCAGGTACTGGATGGCGCCCAGTTTGATCGCGTCGACCGCGGTGGTGATGCTGGCATAGCCGGTCAGGACGACGATCCGGCACGCCGGGTTGATGGCCAGCAGGTCGGGGATCAGCGCCAGGCCGGAAGCGCCGTTCAGGTTGAGATCGAGGACGACGCGTTGCGGTGCCAGTTGGCGGGCCAGGGTCAGGGCGCCGGCCGGGTCAAGCGCCCCCTGGGCATGGTGGCCGCGGCGTTCCAGGGTGCGCACCAGGATGGCATTGAACGCCGGGTCGTCGTCGATGATCAGGGTCAATGTTTTCATGGGGCAGTCAGGGGAATTTCGATGCGGGCGAGGGCGCCGCCCGTCTCCGGGTTGCTCAGGCTGAGGCGGCCGCCCAGTTGTTCGATGGCGCTGCGGGTCAGCATCAAGCCGATGCCGCTGCCCCGTTCATGCGGCGGAAAGCTGCTCTGGCCGGCCCCTTTCAGGACGGCGGCCGGAAAACCGGGGCCGCGGTCGCGAATGTCGATGCAGAGGTCGCGACTCGACCAACTGAGGCGCAGTTCGAGCGGACTGGCCCCGCTGGCATTGGCCGCGTTGTTCAAAAGGTTGAGGACGGCCTGTTCCAGCCGGGGGTCGGCGGTGATCGACGGGGCCGGGCCGTCGCTGGTGCATAGCAGTCGGCTGCCGGTCTGCGGCCGAACCGCATGCCAGTGCAGGCGGACGGCAGCGAGCCAGCGATCGGCCGCTTGGCGCGGGGTGTTTTCCAGGCGTTCGGCCCCGGCCCGGCGCGACAGGCCGGTGATGATCTGTTTGCAGACGCCGATTTGCTGACGGAGCTGGGCGATATCCTGGCGCGCCGTTTCCGGCAGCGCCGGATGCTCGGCGAACTCGTGGGCCAACTCACCGGCGAGCAGCGCCATGCTGCCGAGGGGCGTGCCCAGTTCGTGGGCGGCGCCGGCCGCCAGCGTCCCCATGGCCATTACCCGTTCGTCGCGCAGGGCCTGCTCGCGGGCGGCGGCGAGTTCGGCGTCGCGCTGGCGGATCAGCCGCGTCATGCGGACGATGAACCAGGCGATCATCGTCGCCGAAACGACGAAGGTCAGCCACATGCCGACCAGATGCAGGTGGGTGGCGCGGCTGGCATCCGGCATCGGCAGCGGGATATAGAAAAACATCAGGAGCGAGTAGGCGCCAACGGCGACCAGGCCGATTCCCAGTACGCCGGGCCAGGGCAGGGTCAGCGCGGCAATCGAAACGAGCGGCAGGAGCAGCGAAATAAGCGGGTTGGTGGCGCCGCCGCTGAAAAACACCAGGGCGCTGAGGGCGACGATGTCGACCAGCAACTGGCTGAAAAACTCGTTGGCGGTCGCCGCTTGGGTTTTTTGCAGATGCCAGTGGGTAATCGCGTTGAAGCAGCCGGCGACGCCAATGATGGCTAGCAACAGGGGTTGCTGCACCGGAATGTCGAGCAGGCCGGGGGCCAGCGCGACGAGCAGCATGGTGGCGGCGAGCACCAGCCAGCGACTGGCCACCAGACGCCGCAGGTTGGCGAAATGCTCGGTACCGTCAGCGGCACAGGAAATGAAAGACATGGGGCGAATTATGCGTGATTTGCCCCCGTTTATCGCGCCCGGCAGCCTGCGACAATTCGTCGCAGCGTCCTAATGCGGATCGCGGATGCGCATTTCCGATTTTTCTATGACCTTGCCGAAGGCATACAACAGGTCGGGGTCGTGCTTGATGCCGACTTCGCTGGCCAGGATATCCATGATTGCCGTGTGCCGGCGCGGCGGATGGTAGGGGCGGCTGGTCGCAATCGCATCGTAGCTGTCGGTCAGCGAGATGATGCGCGAGAAGACGGGAATTTGCGTGCCGCTCAGCCCGTCGGGATAGCCCGAGCCGTCGAAGCGCTCATGGTGATGGCGGATCATGTGGGCAACTTCGGTCGATTTCCGGCAGCCGATGGCCAGGATGATGCGCTCGCCGATCAGCGTGTGCTGCTTCATGCATTCCCACTCCTCGTCGTCGAAGGGGCTGGCCTTGTGCAGGACCTGGTCGGGAATGCCGATTTTGCCAATGTCGTGAAATTGCGCGCCGAGCGCCAGCAAGTCGAGTTCTTCCTGGGTGAAGTCGAGGTGGCGGGCCAACTCGGCCGAGAGCTGGATGACCCGTTCCGAATGGGCCCGGGTGTGATGGTCCCGTTCTCCCAGGGCGACGCTGAGCGATTGCGCAAGATTTTGCAGGGGGATGTAATCAGGAGGCGGGAGAGACATGTTTCGGGGGCTTCCGGTGAGGGGCACGTCACGGTGGACCGCCAAACCTGCGCCGAGGTTCAGGACAATTCCCCAGTCGGCGTGGTCGCTGCTCGCCCGGGCTGCCTCAGGCCGGAAGCCGGAGCTCGAAGGTAGTCAGGCCATTCGCCGAACGTACGGCAACTTCGCCGCCGTGGGCGCGGGCGATCGAGCGCGTGATGGCCAGGCCGAGGCCGGCCCCCTCGCCGAACCGTTGGCGCGACGGGTCCACCCGATAGAAGCGGTCGAACAGGCGGGGCAGATGTTCCGGGGCGATGCTTGGGCCGCTGTTTTCTACCGAGAGAACGACGTTTGCAGGGTCGTCGGCGATGCGCAAGGTAATCCGGCCCTTTTCCGGCGTGTGCCGGACTGCGTTGGAGAGCAGGTTGCCGATGGCGCGGCGCAGCATCAGCCGGTCGCCGGGCACCCTGCCGCTTCCCGTACAGTTCAGCGTGATGCCTTTCTCCTCGACCACGGCCTCGTAGAACTCGGCCAGGCTGCCGATTTCGGCTGCCAGGTCGACCGTCTCGCAATGCGGCACGGCGAGTTCGTTATCCGACTTGGCGAGGAACAGCATGTCGGCGATCGTCCGCGACAGGCGCTCGAATTCTTCGGCGTTGGAAGCGAGGATGTCCTGGTATTCGGCCAAGCTCCGCGTCTTGGCCAGGGTCACCTGGGTTTGCGTCAGCAGGTTGCTGACCGGGGTGCGCAGTTCGTGGGCGAGGTCGGACGAAAAATCGGAAAGCCGGCGAAACGACTCTTCGAGGCGGGCCAGCATTTCATTGAGGGTTTGGGCGACCTCGGCCAGTTCGTCGGGAATGGTGCCGACGGTCAGGCGCTGATCGAGACGATCGGCGGTAATACCGGCCGCGCCGCGGCTGATCGTGCGCAGCGGCGCCAGCCCGCGCCGGGCCGCCAACCAGCCGAGAAAGCCGGTGAGCAGGGCGGCCAGACCGACGATTTTCCACAATGCGGCCGTGAAGGTGTGCATGAAATGTTCGTGGTGGGAGAGGTCGGTGGCCACCGCCACCAAGGCCGGTGGCGCACCGGCGATGCCAGTCGCCAGGCGGACGGCCAGGCCGCGATAGGGCCGCTGCTGCGGATCGCTCCACTGGCTCGGCCGGGGCGCCCGGGCGCCGGCCGCGCTCAGCAACTCGGGCGGGAAGTGGGCGCCGGGCGTGGCATAAAGGGCCCGACCATCGGGCTGACGGACGAGCACCGTCAACCCGTGGTGGCCGATCAGCGCATCCGCCAACGGCTCGGGCAGCGCCTCCAGTTCGGCCGGCGAGCGGGCTTTTTCCAGCGTGTGGCGGAGCAGTTCGAGTTTGCCGTCAAGCAGTTCCATGTCGAGCTCTTCGAAATGGCGCTCGACCAGCCAGCCGACCTGGAGTGCCAAGAGCAGCAAGACGGTGGTCGAGACCGCGGCAAACAGCAGGGTCAGGCGCAGGGTCAGCGACTTGCCGCCGATCAGCCGCACTCGGCGGTCTCCAGAACGTAGCCCATGCCGCGCACGGTACGGATCAGCTTCGGTTCGAAACCGTCATCCATTTTCGCCCGCAGGCGGCGAACGGCGACTTCGATGACATTGGTGTCGCTGTCGAAATTCATGTCCCAGACCTGGGAGGCGATCAGCGAGCGCGGCAGCACCTCGCCCTGGCGGCGCAACAGCAGTTCGAGCAGGGCGAATTCTTTCGACGTCAGGTCGATCTTCTTGCCGGCTCGCGTCACCCGCCGGCGCAGCAGGTCGAGTTCGAGGTCGGCGGCATTGAGCCGATCGGCCTCCTTGGCCTTGCCGCCGCGCCGCAGCAGGGTCCGGACGCGGGCCAGCAGTTCGGAAAAGGCGAACGGCTTGACCAGGTAGTCGTCGGCGCCGAGTTCCAGGCCCTTGACCCGGTCATCGACGGCATCGCGCGCCGTCAGGAAAAGTACCGGCATTTCCTTGCCGGCCCGGCGGATGCCTTGCAGCACCTGCCAGCCGTCGAGGCCGGGCAGCATCACGTCGAGAATCGCCAAGTCGTAGGCGTCGGTCAAGGCCAGGTGCAGGCCGTCCACTCCGTTGCGCCCCAGGTCGACGACGTAGCCGGCTTCGCTCAGGCCCTGCCGCAGGTAATCGCCGGTTTTCGGTTCGTCTTCGACGACCAGGATTTTCATGTTCATTTTCCTTGCCACCACATATCCATGCCATTCTGCGCCAGCGCGGAGGGCCGGACCCGCAGATTACGGAAATGTAATCCATCGGTCAGTTTCCCGTTACCCGGCATGCCAGAAAATTGCACCATTCAACATTCGGGAAACCTTCCATGAGAAAAATCCTGTTGGGCGCGTTGGGCATGCTGAGCCTCGGTATCGTAGCGGCAGCCGCCCTGACGCAGATGGGCTTTCCCGACTTCGCGGCCGACAGCCCGCATGGCCCGGTCCTCCATCGCCTCATCGAATGGGCCCGGGAACGGTCGGTCGCCCGCCGGACCGCCGATATTGCGGTGCCGACCGACCTGGCCGATGCCGGCCGAATCCGCCGCGGCGCCGGCAATTACGATGCCATGTGCGCGGGCTGCCACCTGGTGCCGGGCGTCGAGAACTCGGAAATCCGCAAGGGCCTCTATCCGACGCCGCCGAACCTTGCCCAGCCGGTTGCCGATTCGAACGCGACGGACGCCCGCCATTTCTGGATCATCAAACACGGCCTCAAGGCCTCGGGCATGGCGGCCTGGTCGAAAGCCGGCATGGCAGACGAGTCGATCTGGGATCTCACCGCCTTCATCAAGACCCTGCCCAGCCTTTCCCCGGAAGAATACCGCCGGCAGGTCGAGGCGAGCGACGGACATTCCCACGCCGGCATGGACGGGCACGGAGCCGGCCAGGAAACGGCGCCGGCCGGCGAGCACGAGCCCCATCACGAGGCCAAACCACACGCCCACGACCACGGCGGAGACGGCCATTGACCGGCTGCGGAAGATTACCGAAATGTAATCCATAGGTCAGCCTCCTGTAGGGATCGCCCCGGCAAACTTGCCACATTCGAATCAAACCGGAACCCGTCATGAAACCACTCTCGCGACTTCGCCCCCTGCCGTTGCTGCTGGCCCTGCTGGTCGGCACCGGTTCTGTCCGGGCGCAATCCTTGACGGAGGTCGAGGTATTCAAGAGTCCCTACTGCGGCTGCTGCGAAAAATGGGTCGAACACCTGCAAAAAAACCGATTCACAGTGAACGCCCACAACGTGAACGACGTCCCGGCGGCGCGTAAGCGCCTGGGCATGCCCGAACGTGTTGCCTCCTGCCATACCGCCAGGGTGGGCGGCTACCTGATCGAGGGCCATGTTCCGGCCGCCGATATCCAGCGCCTGCTCAAGGAAAAACCCAAAGCCGTCGGCCTGGCCGCCCCGGGCATGCCGCAGGGCTCTCCCGGCATGGAGACCGCCACCCCGGTGCCTTATCAGACGCTGCTCGTCCAGGCCGACGGCAGCACCACCGTTTTCGCCAAACACTGACCCCCAAGGAGAATCGTCATGAAATACCTGCTCACCCTGATCGCCGTCACCGCCGGACTTGCCGCACCGGCCCTGGCCGCCGACAAGATGGAACACATGGAGCACGGCACCATGCACGCCGCCGCGGCCGATACGGCGCTGACCGATGGTCTGGTCAAGAAAGTGGACAAGAGTGCCGGCAAACTGACCGTCGCCCATGGCCCGTTGCCCAATGGCATGCCGGGCATGACCATGGCTTTTCACGTCAAGGATGCGGGCTGGCTCGACAAGGTCAAGGAAGGCCAGAAAATCCGCTTTGCCATTGACGATAAGATGACCATTACCCGCCTGGAAGCGGCGCAATAACCTCCTCACAAAACTTAGCCGGTTGCTTCCGGAAATCAGCCCAGGACCCCGCCATGAAGTTCACCGCAAGTTCCAGAAAACTCCTGTTCGCCGCCATGGCTGGCGCCTGGTGCTTTGCCGCACAGGCCCAGAGCGTATTGCCCGGCGCCGACGTGGCGGGTCTGTTGGCGATCGCCCGCGACGGCAACCCGGAATACGCCGGCATGCGCCTGGAGGCGGAGGCGGCCGCGCAGCGTATCGAGCCCGCCGGCGCGCTCCCCGACCCCAAATTGCGCACCGAGTTGATGGACATCACCAAGGGCGGCGAGCAAAGCCCGAGCCTTTCACCGAGCCGGGTCGGCAGCACCCGCTACACCTTGATGCAGGACATTCCCTGGTTTGGCAAGCGCGATCTCAAACGCGAGATTGCCGAACTGGAGGCCGAAAGCGCCCGCGGCCGGGCACTGGGCACCTGGGCCGACGTGTCGGCGCGCATCAAGACGACCTATGCCCAGCAGTATTTCCTGGCGCAGAACGAGCGCCTGACCCGTGAAATCCTCGATCTGATCTCCCGTCTGGAAAAAATCGCTCAGGCCCGTTATGCCGGCGGCCTGGCCGCCCAGCAGGACGTGATCCGGGCGCAGGTCGAGCAGACCTCGATGCGCAATGAGCTGATCGCGCTGCAGACCGAACGCCACCACATGCACTCGCGTATGAACGTGTTGCTGGCCCGGCCCGCCAACGCGCCATTGTCCGAGCCGGAGAAGCTGCGGCCGATTCCCGCACCGGCGAAGCTGGATTACACCACCCTGGAAGAGCGGGCACGGGCGCGGAATCCCCTGCTGGCCGCTGACGATTCGCGCCTCAGGAGTGCCGAGAAGAGTCGTGAACTGGCCTACAAGAACCGCTACCCGGACTTCACCTTTGGCGTCGTTCCCAACCAGATGCAGAATTCGGTCAAACAGTGGGATCTGATGGTCGAGATGAACATCCCCTTGCAGCAGGGCACGCGCCGCGCCCAGGAACGCGAATCGGAAGCCATGCTGGCGGTCGCCCGCTCGCGCCGCGCAGCGACCGCCAACCAGGTGCTGGCCGATCTTTCCGAAAACCTCGCCGGACTTGATGCGGCCCGCCGAACCGAAGCGCTGGCGACGGACAGCCTGTTGCCCCAGGCCGAACTGACCTTCAAGTCGGCGCTCGCCGGCTACGAAAATGGCAAGGTGGATTTCGCCACGCTACTCGACGCCCAGCGCCAGATCCGCCAGGCCAGACAAAACCAGATCAGGGCGCAGGCCGAAGGCCAGGCACGCCTGGCAGAAATCGAACGCATCCTCGGAGAAGAACTATGACTGAAAGAAATCCCCGTGGGATGAAACAGGGCGTGTTGGCAGCAGCAGTCGTCGCGATTTTGGCGGGTGCTGGCGGCTACTGGGCCGGGCACAAATCGACTGGACAGACGGATGCCGTAGTGCAGCCCGTCGCCACCACAGGGGCGCCGGCCAAGACCGAGCGCAAACTGCGTTTCTACCGCAACCCGATGGGCTTGCCCGACACCTCCCCTGTTCCGAAGAAAGACCCGATGGGTATGGATTACATCCCGGTCTATGAAGGTGAGCAGGAAGAGGAACCCGGCGCGGCGAACCAGATCAGCATCAGTACCGAGAAAGTGCAGAAACTGGGTGTCAAGACCGAGCCGGCCAGCCTACGGGCGCTGGACAAGATCGTTCGCGCGGCAGGCCGCATCGAACCCGACGAGCGCCGCACCTACACCATTGCGCCCAAGTTTGAGGGCTATGTCGAGCGCCTGCATGTTAACGCCACCGGCCAGCCGGTGGGCAAGGGGCAGCCGCTGTTCGAGGTCTATAGCCCGGAACTGGTCTCGGCCCAGCGCGAATATGCCATCGCCACCGATGGCGTGCGCTCGCTCAACGGCGCCGGCGGCGAGGCGCAATCCGGGATGAGGCAACTGGCCGAGTCGAGCCTGGCCCGACTGAAAAACTGGGACATCTCCGAAGAACAGGTCAAGGCCCTGGCCAAGTCCGGCGAAACCAAACGGACACTGACTTTCCGCTCGCCGGTCAGCGGCATCGTGACCGAGAAGAAAGCCATTCAGGGCATGCGCTTCATGCCCGGCGAAGCGCTCTACCAGATCGCCGATTTGTCGGCCGTCTGGGTGGTGGCCGACGTTTTCGAGCAGGACATCGGACTGGTCAAGTCGGGCGCCAAAGCCAAGGTCAAAATCAGCGCCTATCCCGACAAGACTTTCGCCGGCGCGGTCACCTACGTCTATCCGACCCTGACGGCGGCCACCCGCACGGTGCCGGTTCGCATCGAACTGGCCAACCCGGGCGCCTTGCTCAAGCCGGGCATGTTCGCCCAGGTGGAACTGCCCGTCGCCGCCAAGACTTCCGTCGTCACCGTGCCGGTCTCCGCCGTGATCGACAGCGGCACGCGGCAGATCGTCCTGGTCCAGGCCAGGGAGGGCCGCTACGAGCCGCGCGAAGTCAAACTCGGGGCGCGCAGCGACAATTACGTCGAGGTACTGGACGGCGTCAAGGACGGCGAGCCCGTCGTCGTTGCGGCCAACTTCCTGATCGATGCCGAGAGCAACCTCAAGGCGGCGGTCAGCGGCTTCGGTCACGCCGCGCACGGCGGCAAAACGCCGCCGGCCGAAAGTAGCGCCAAGCCCGCTGCCACTGGCGCGGGACACCGGGCCGAAGGCAAGGTCGAGGAAATCGACAGCAAAACCGGCACGGTGAGCATCAGTCACGGTCCGGTGGCCAGCCTCAAATGGCCGGCCATGACCATGGAGTTCATGGTCGCCAACGACGCGCTGCGCAAAGACCTGAAACCCGGGGCGATGGTCGCCTTCGAGTTCGTCGAGCGCGCGCCGGGCGAATGGGTGATTACCGCCGTCAAGCCCGCGGCCAATTCGCCCGCCGGCCACTGAGAGACCAAGGAAACCCAACATGCTGGCCAACATCATCGACTGGTCGGGTCGGAACCGTTTCCTGGTCCTGCTCGCCACCCTGTTCGTGACCATCGGCGGCATCTATGCCGTGCTGCGCACGCCGATCGACGCCTTGCCCGACCTCTCCGACGTCCAGGTCATCGTCTATACCGAGTATCCGGGCCAGGCACCGCAGGTGGTCGAAGACCAGGTGACCTACCCGCTGACCACGGCCCTGCTGTCGGTGCCGAAATCGAAGGTGGTGCGCGGCTTCTCCTTCTTCGGTGCCTCTTTCGTGTACATCATTTTCGAGGATGGCACGGACATCTACTGGGCGCGTTCGCGCGTCCTCGAATACCTGAATTTCGCCTCCAGCCGCATGCCGAAGGGCGTTACGCCGTCGCTCGGGCCGGACGCCACCGGGGTCGGCTGGGTTTACCAGTACGCGCTGCTCGCCAAGGACAAGACGCTGGCCGAACTGCGTACCATCCAGGACTGGTATCTGCGCTATCAGTTGACCAAGGCCCATGGCGTGGCCGAGGTGGCGTCGATCGGCGGCTTCGTGCAGACCTACCAGGTGACCGTCGACCCGGTCAAGCTGCGCGCCTACAGCATCCCGCTAATGAAAGTGGCGCAGGTCATCCGCGACTCGAACCGCGATGTCGGCGGCCGCGTCGTCGAGATGGCGGAAACCGAATACATGGTGCGCGGCAAGGGTTACCTGCGCGGCAAGGGCGACCTCGAAACACTGGTTGTCAAAAGCGACAAGGGCACGCCGGTGCTGATCCGCGACATCGCCCGGGTCGAACTGGCGCCGGACGAGCGGCGCGGCCTGACCGAACTCAATGGCGAAGGCGAAGTGGTCTCGGGGATCGCCATGGCCCGCTACGGCCAGAACGCGCTGGAAGTGATCCACAACCTGAAGGCCAAGATCGCCGAAATCGGCCCGGGTTTGCCGGCCGGCGTGACGATCGAGACGGTCTATGACCGCTCCGAACTGATCCACCGCGCCATCGACACCCTGCAGCGGACGCTGACCGAAGAAAGCGTCATCGTCGCGCTGGTCTGTATCGTCTTTCTGCTCCACCTGCGCAGCGCCCTGGTCGCCATCCTGATGCTGCCGGTCGGCATCCTGATTTCCTTCATCGCCATGCGCCTGCTCGGCATGAATTCCAACCTGATGAGCCTGGGTGGCATCGCCATCGCCATCGGCGCCATGATCGACGCGGCCATCGTCATGATCGAGAACGCCCACAAGCATCTGGAGCGCCTGCCGGAAGAGCACTCAAGTGCCGAGCGTGCCGACGCCATGCTCGCTGCGTGCAAAGAGGTCGGGCCGGCGCTGTTCTTTTCCCTGCTCATCATCACCGTCTCCTTCCTGCCGGTGTTCAGCCTGGAAGGCCAGGAAGGCCGGCTGTTCTCGCCGCTCGCCTTCACCAAGACCTTCTCGATGGCCGGCGCGGCGCTGCTTTCGATAACGCTGGTGCCGGTGCTGATGCTGCTGTTCATCCGCGGCAAGATCATGCCGGAGGCGAAGAACCCGGTGAACCGGTTCCTGATCTGGATCTACCGGCCGATCATCGCCTGGGTGATGCGCTGGAAGAAGCTGACCATCGTCGCCGCCTTGCTGGCTTTGGGCGTCTCGATCTACCCGGCCTCCCAACTCGGCTCGGAGTTCATGCCGACGCTTAACGAGGGCTCGCTGCTCTACATGCCGGCTTCGTTGCCCGGCATGTCGATCACCAAGGCGGCCGAACTGATGCAGACGCAGAACAAGATCATCAAGAGTTTCCCCGAGGTCACCTCGGTCTATGGCAAGGCGGGGCGCGCCAACACGGCGACCGACCCGGCGCCGACCGAGATGTTCGAGACGGTGATCAACCTCAAGCCGGAATCCGAATGGCGGCCGGGCCTGACCACCGACAAGCTGATCGCCGAAATGGACAAGGCTCTGCAATTCCCCGGTGTGGCCAATGCCTGGACAATGCCGATCAAGGCGCGCATCGACATGTTGTCCACCGGCATCCGCACGCCGATCGGCATCAAGGTCTTCGGCAAGGACCTGGGGGAGATGGAAACGCTGGCCAAGCAGATCGAAGCCGTGGTGAAGTCCGTGCCCGGCACCACCAGCGCCTTCGCCGAACGCATCACCGGCGGCTTCTACCTCAACATCGAGCCGGACCGCGAGCAACTGGCGCGCTACGGACTAGCCGTCGGCGACCTGCAGGACATCATCGGTACGGCACTCGGTGGCGAGATGGTGACGACCACCGTCGAGGGCCGCGAACGCTTCGGCGTGACCGTGCGTTATCCCCGCGAGCTGCGTTCCGATCCGCAGCAGATTGCCCGCGAGGTGCTGATTCCGACCATGGACGGGGCGATGATTCCGCTCGGGCAAGTGGCCAAGGTGGTCGTTGCCAAGGGGGCGCCGAGCATCCGCACCGAAAATGCCCTGCTCTCGGCCTACATCTACGTCGACATCCGCGACCGCGACCTCGGCGGCTACGTGGCCGACGCGAAAAAAGCCGTTGCCGCACAGGTCAAGTTCCCGCCCGGCTATTACGTCACCTGGAGCGGCCAGTTCGAGTACATGGAGCGGGCCATCGAGAAGATGAAAATCGTCATCCCGGTGACGCTCCTCACCATCTTCCTGCTGCTCTACCTCAACTTCAAGCGCATCACGGAAACACTGATCGTCATGCTCTCGGTGCCCTTCGCCCTGGTCGGCGGCATCTGGCTGATGTGGCTGCTCGGCTACAACCTGTCGGTGGCGGTCGCCGTGGGCTTTATCGCGTTGGCCGGGGTGGCGGCCGAAACCGGCGTGATCATGCTGATCTACCTCGATCATGCCTGGGAGGCAGTCAAGGCCCAGTGCCGTGCCGAAGGTCGGGAACCTGGCGTGACCGACCTTTACGCGGCGGTGATGGAAGGCGCCGTCGAGCGCGTCCGGCCGAAGATGATGACGGTGGTGGCGATCATGGCCGGCCTGCTGCCGATCATGTGGGGCACCGGTACCGGTTCCGAAGTGATGAGCCGCATCGCGGCACCAATGGTGGGCGGCATGATTTCCTCGACGGTGCTGACACTGGCCGTGATCCCAGCGATCTACGCCCTGGTCAAGCAGTGGCGACTCAATCGCGGTGTCGAAAATTAGGAGATATTCATGGAACGCGAACATCCGGCGCATCCGCACGAAGCTTCTGATTCCATCGATCCGGTATGCGGCATGACCGTCAAGCCGGAATCCCCCCACGCGACCGATCTGGGCGGCATCCACTACCGTTTTTGCAGCGCCAAGTGCAAAACCAAGTTCGATGCGGAAGCGGCGCGCTATCTCGGGCCAAAGCAGGAGGAGAGCGCCGTCCCCGGCGCCGAATACACCTGCCCGATGCACCCGGAGATCCGGCAGATCGGTCCCGGCACCTGCCCCAAGTGCGGCATGGCCCTCGAACCGATGTTGCCCGACTTCGAGAAGGAGGATAACAACAGCGAATATCGCGACTTCCGCCGCCGCTTCTGGAACAGTTTGCCGCTGACCGTCATCGTCGTCATCCTGGCGATGGCCGGGCACCGGATCGAGGCTTTGCCGACGCTCGTACGGACCTGGGGCGAACTACTGCTCAGCCTGCCCATCGTGTTGTGGGCCGGAGTGCCGTTCTTCGTGCGCGGCTGGCAGTCGCTGGTCAATCGCAGTCCCAACATGTGGACACTGATCAGTCTCGGTACCGGCGCAGCTTTCGCTTACAGCATCGTGGCGGCGCTCGCCCCCGGGCTGTTTCCCCAGTCCTTCGTCGCCCACGGCCGCATCGGTGTCTATTTCGAGGCGGCGGCGGTGATCATCTCCCTGACCCTGCTCGGCCAGATGCTCGAACTGCGCGCCCGTGCGCAAACCTCGGCCGCCATCAAGTCGCTGCTCGGCCTCGCGCCAAAGACCGCCCGACGCATCAATCCCGATGGCACGGAGGAGGATGTGCCGCTGACCGATGTCCATGTCGGCGATACCCTGCGCGTCCGTCCCGGCGAGAAGGTGCCGGTAGACGGCGCGGTGCTGGAAGGTAGCAGTGCGATTGACGAGGCGATGCTCACCGGCGAGCCGCTGCCGGTGACGAAACGCCCCGGCGACAAGGTGATCGGCGCCACCATGAAAACCTCCGGCAGCCTGGTGATCCGTTCGGAAAAGGTCGGCTCCCAGACCGTGCTCGCCCAGATCGTCCAGATGGTCGCCCAGGCCCAGCGTTCCAAGGCACCGATGCAGCGGCTGGCGGATGTGGTGGCCGGCTATTTCGTCATCGTGGTTGTCTCCATTGCCGTCATCAGCTTTTTCGCGTGGGGATTCTTCGGCGGCGAACAAGGCTGGGTCTTCGGCCTGATCAACGGCGTCTCGGTGCTGATCATCGCCTGTCCCTGCGCCCTCGGCCTGGCTACGCCGATGTCGATCATGGTCGCCACCGGCAAGGCGGCGACGCAGGGCATCCTGTTCCGCGACGCCGCAGCCATCGAGCGGCTGCGCGACGTGGACACCCTGATCGTGGACAAGACCGGCACGCTGACCGAAGGCCGCCCGGCTTTCGAACGCGTCGTGGCAGTTCCGGGCACCGCCGAGGACGAGGTGCTGCGCCTGGCCGCCAGCCTCGACCAGGGCAGCGAACACCCGTTGGCCGACGCGATTGTCCGCGCTGCCCGGGAGCGTGGGCTGGTCCTGGACAAAGCCGAACAGTTCGAATCGGCAACCGGCATCGGCGTGCGCGGGACGGTCGGCGGCAAACGTCTGGCGCTCGGCAACGGTGCGCTGATGACCCAGGACGGGGTCGATCTCGGCGCGCTTGGCACGGATGCCGAAAGCCTGCGCCAGAACGGCGCCAGCGTCATGTATCTGGCGGCCGACGGCCACCTCCTCGGTTTGCTGGTGGTCTCCGACCCGATCAAGGCGAGCACCGCGGAAGCGTTGACGGTCTTGCGGCAAGCGGGCTTGCGCATCGTCATGGCGACGGGTGACGGCCTGACCACGGCCCAAGCCGTCGGCGCCAAGCTGGGTATCGACGAGGTGCACGGCGAAGTCAAGCCGGCCGACAAACTGGCGCTGGTCGAGCGTCTGCAGCGCGAGGGACGGGGCGTCGCCATGGCCGGCGACGGCATCAACGACGCCCCGGCTTTGGCCAAGGCGGATGTCGGCATCGCCATGGGCACCGGCACCGATGTCGCCATGAACAGCGCCCAGGTGACGCTGGTCAAGGGCGACCTGCGCGGCATCGCCCGCGCCCGCCTGCTGTCCGCCGCAACCGTCGGCAACATGCGCCAGAACCTGGCCTTTGCCTTCCTCTACAACGCCCTCGGCGTGCCGATCGCGGCCGGCATACTTTATCCGGCCTTCGGGCTGGTGCTCTCCCCGATGATTGCCGCCGCGGCCATGAGCCTTTCGTCGCTGAGCGTCGTCGGGAATGCCTTGCGCCTGCGCGGCGCTTGAAGTTCCGGATTCCTGACAAGAATGTAATCAACAAGTCATCCAAGCGACCGTTGCAAAAACGCACACTCCGCATTGTCAGGAAAGCATCGGCGATCCGGACATTTCCCCCGCTTCCCTGGAGAATGATCATGAAACTGCAATCCGCGCTCTCCGCCGCTCTGTTTGCAACCGTCACCATGCTGTCCCTTGGCGCCCTGGCCGCCGAGGCCGACAAGGCGCCGCCCGCCGCAGAGATGAAGGCCGAGCCTGCAGCCAAGGCCGTCAAGCCGCATTCGCATATGCAGGAGAAGACCGGCATCGAGCAGCAAGCCCCGGCGGCCGTTGCCCCGGCAAAGAAGGATGCTTCGAAGGACAAGAAAAAACACTACCATCCGCGCGACGGAAAATAAATCCGTCGCCTTCGGCCCTTCAGAGACGCGGGGCCATCGGTCCGCCCCCAAACCGGGAAGACCACCGTGCCTTGACCGCCCTGCTGGACGGGAACATCTTCGTCGGCACGTGGGTTTTCAACGTCAAGAAAGAACTGGCCTTTGTAACTTGGGCCAAGCCGCCGCTGGACGTGGCGAACGGACTTCGGATACATCGGCACGACTGGCCCGCGATTTCGAACTGGATGCCGAACTGTGTTCGGCCAATTTCCGTCATTTCAATACGCGTGCGGCGGCAGACGAAAGTGCAGCGTCGCCGCTTGCTGCCATCGCTGAAGGTGCGCCATCATGACCAAGACTTTGAGTACAAGCTACACGGGCGCTCAGCGCCTCGCCGACATCCGGCCCATCCCGCAAAGACGCAAGCTCCGCTTGGCGGACCGCGGCGAGTTGGACGGTTCGCGCGTCTGCCAGCGCCTGGGCGAAATGATGGGCGTGGTCAAGGTCGCCGTGGAGAACGGTTGCCTGCTGATCGAATACGATTTGCGACAGACCGTCCTGTCCCAAATCGAGGCGTTCGCCGCCGCCGAGGGCATGAAATTCAAAGAAGGCCTGCACGGGCTCAGACGGCGTTTCTGGAAATACCTCGAAGCCGGCGAGTTGGAAAATGCTGCGCATCCGACCAACGGAGCGTGTTGCAACCGCCCACCGCTGAGACTTCGCTAACTAAACCTGCGAATTCTCTTCTGCGACTCGTTGCTCGGGCTTAGGGTAACGGCTTCCGCTCGCGGGCGGAGAAAATGCGCTGGCCCCGGTCTTCACCTCAGTCGGCGAAGGCTGCGCCGAGGGCGGCGATCATGTAGGCGTGGTCGGCCACGCCGGCGCTTTCGCGGATGCTGTGCATGGCCCACATCGGCGAACCGACGTCGACGCTGGCGATGCCCAGGCGCGCAGCGACGATCGGGCCGATGGTGCTGCCGCAGCCGAGATCGGTGCGATGCGCATAGTGCTGGCAGGGCACGCCAGCCTCTTCACAGATGGCCATGAAGCGGGCCGCCGTGTCGGCGCCGGTGCAGTAGCGCTGGTTGGCGTTGTTCTTGATCACCGGCCCGCCATTGACCAGCACGCGGTGGCAGGGTTCGTAGGCGGCGGGGAAGTTCGGGTGCCAGGCGTGCGCCATGTCGGCGCTGATGAAAAAGCTTTTGGCCAGCATCCGCCGCTGGTCTTCGCCATCGAGTCCGGCGCTGCCGGCCAGTCGGGCGATGACATCGGCGACGAAGCTGCCACCGGCCCCGGTGGCGCTTTCGCTGCCCACTTCCTCATGGTCGAAAAAGGCGCACAGGCAGGTGGCGGCCGGCGCCGGCGTGGCGAGCAGGGCGCTCAGCGCGGCATGGCAGGAGGCGAGGTTGTCGAGCTGGCTGTCGGCGATGAATTCACGGTCGGCGCCCCAGAACGTGCCTTTTTGCGTGTCGTAGGCGTTGAGTTCCCAGGTCAGCAGGGCGGCGGGATCGACGCCGAGCTGCTCGGCGATGGGCTGGCGGAATCGTGCCTCGGCCTTCGTGCCGTATTCGGAAATGCCGAGCAGTAGCGGCAGTTCGGTCTGCTTGTTGAATTTCAGGCCGCTTTCATTGACCTCGCGGTTCATGTGGATGGCGAGATTGGGCAGGCGCAGCAGCGGCTCGGAAAAGTGCACCAGGCGCGTCGCGAAACCTCCCGGTGTGCGCACATTGACGCGGCCGGCCAGCGACAGGTCGCGGTCGGCGAAGGTGGCGAGAATCGGCCCGCCATAGACTTCGACGCCGAGCCGGACCAGGCCGGCGCTATCTTCGGCCGGTTTCGGCTTGAGACGCAGGCCGGGCGAGTCGGTATGGGCGCCGATCAGGCGCAGGCCGGTTTCCGTTGCCGGCTCGCTGCCGACGATGAAGGCGATGATCGAGGAACCGCCGCGCACCACGAAATAGCGGCCGCCCGGCGTCAGCGCCCAGCGTTCGCTTTCTTCGAGGCGGGCGAAGCCGGCCGCTTGCAGGCGGCTTTCGCAGGTCAGCACGGCGTGCCACGGGCTGGGGCTGGCGTCGATGAAGGCGAGCAGGTCTTGCGCTTGGGCGCGGGCAGCGGGGGCGATGGTCATCTGTTTTTTCCTTCGTGACGGCAGGCAGCGAGCAGGATGTCGGCGATCTGGCGCTTGTAGAGCATGGCGACGTGGCCGGCCGCCGGCAGTTCGACATCCTTGGCGCCGGGCAGGCGCTGGTTGTCCTGCGGCATCACGTAGTTGTCGTAGGGATTGCGCAGGCTGAGGGCCGGCACCTTGACGGCTTCGCTCGCCATGTCGCGCAGCCACAGCGAATCGGGCTCCATTTCGCGGGCATTGCGGCCGAGGCCGATGCGCGCCAGTTCCGTGCCTTGATGCGGGGTGGCCAGGGTGATCAGCTTGGCGACCTTTTCAATACCGTGGCGCGCCAGGTAGGAGCGGCAGACCAGACCGCCCATGCTGTGCGCGACCAGGGTCAGTTGCTTGGCGCCGGTCGCCTGGCAGACTTCTTCGATGCGCTGTTTGAGTTGCGGCACCAGTTTGCCCATGCTGGTGTAGGCCGGCACCATGCTCAGCGTGGCGACGGTGTGGCCGGCTGCTTCGAGGCGCCGACGCAATGACCACCAGCAACCGCGACTGACCCCGTAGCCATGCACCAGCAGGATCGGGTGGGCCTCCGGGCGCAGCCGGTCGGCCGGCATCCACAGGCGCTCGAGGGGCGTCAGTAGCAGGAAGGTGAACAGGAAGGCGAGGTATTCCTCGATGATCAGCCGGGCCCGGGCGGAGACGGGCAGGGCCGGGGCCGGCGAGGCGAAACGCCGGGCGTAGCGCCAGGTGCGCGCGACCATGCTGGCGCGCAGGGCGAGCAGGCCGCCCAGCGCGAAAATGCTCGCCGCCGGCCAGTCGAAATGCAGGAAATAGCGGGCAACCGCCAGATAGGCGGAAGTTTCCAGGCAGATCCAGATGAACAGCGAAAGCGGGATCATGCGGGCGTTTCGGTCTTCGGCAGCCAGACGCAGGCGCCTTTCGACTCCTTGTCGATGGCCGCCAGCACGCGTTCGTGCTCGGCGATTTCCTCGGGCGCGGCGCGCCGCACGATGAGCGGCTTGCGTTCGCGGGCCAGGCCGTTGGCGTCGAGCTGCGGGCGCACTTCGGCATCCGGTTCGATCATCAGGCTGTTCTGGCCGCGCGTCATGGCCAGGAAAACGTCGGCCAGCAGCTCGGTATCGAGCAGGGCGCCGTGCAAGGTGCGGCCCGAGTTGTCGATCTCGTAGCGTTCGCACAGCGCATCGAGGCTGTTGCGCTTGCCCGGATGCAGGTCCTTGGCCATGCGTAGGGTGTCGATGACGCCGCTGCAGACGGTTTCGACCGGCACGCGGTCGAGGCGACGCAGCTCGGCGTTGAGGAAGCCGATGTCGAAGGGCGCGTTGTGGATGATCAGCTCGGCACCGTTGATGAACTCGAGGAATTCATCGGCGATGTCGGCGAACTTCGGCTTGTCGGCCAAAAACTCCAGCGAAATGCCGTGCACCGCCTGGGCGCCTTCATCGATCTGGCGTTCCGGGTTGGTGTACTTGTGCAGATGGCGGCCGGTCAGCCGGCGATTGACCAGTTCGATACAGGCCACTTCGATGATGCGATGGCCCGAACGCGGGTCGAGACCGGTGGTTTCGGTATCAAGGACGATTTGTCTCATTATTTGTCGGTAGTTGTTAGTTATTAGTCGGTAGTTTTTAGTCGGTAGTTTTTAGTGTTTTTGCTAATAACTAACTACTAGCGACTAATAACTAGCTCTTCAATTCCGCGATTGGCCAAGGCATCGGCCCGCTCGTTTTCCGGGTGGCCGGCATGGCCCTTGACCCAGATCCACTCCAGCTTGTGCTGGTTGACCTGGACATCGAGCCGTTGCCAGAGGTCGGCATTCTTCACCGGCTTCTTGTCGGCGGTTTTCCAGCCGTTGCGCTTCCAGCCGTGAATCCACTCGTTGATGCCTTTCAGGACATATTGCGAGTCGGTGTAGATCCTGCCGCCGACCGGCCGTTTCAGGGCCTCCAGGGCGCGGATGGCGGCGGTCAGTTCCATGCGGTTGTTGGTCGTTTCCCGTTCGCCGCCCCACAATTCCTTCTCATGCTTGCCTTGCCGCAGGATGGCTCCCCAGCCGCCGGGGCCGGGATTGCCCTTGCAGGCGCCATCGGTAAAAATTTCGACGGTTTCTTCAATACTCATTGGCCTTCCTTGTTGCATTCTTTTTGGGCAATCGGGCGCAGCGCCTTGCCGCGCACCATTTTATTACGCCAGTTGGGGGTGATCAGGCGCAGGCCATGGGTGCGCTTGATGGCGCGCAGCAGATAGATGCCGCCGGAAAAATGCCACCAGCGCTGACCGGCGCTTTCCATGAACTGCAGGCGGCGCAGCCAGCGCTGCTGTTCGAGCGGCGGGGCGTAACAGCCGAAGCTGCCGCGGTCGACTTCGAAATCGAGCAGTTTCAGCCAGTCCTTCAGGCGCGGCGCCGAGAGGTAGCTGCCATTCCAGGGAAAGGCCCCGTTGTGCTTGAGGTATTTCTTGACGCCCCACAGCGACATCGGGTTGAAACCGGTGATGATGACCTGGCCTTCGGGAATCAGGATGCGTTCGATCTCGCGCAGGATCTGGTGCGGATCGTTACTGAATTCGAGGACGTGCGGCAGGATGACCAGGTCGACACTCTGTGCCGCGAAGGGCAGGGCGGCGAACTGGCAGACGGTATCGACGGCGCCGCCGGGGCCGGCTTTCTGGCGCAGCGGAATGCGGTTGGCGTGCAGGAAGTCGAATTGCGGCAGACCGATCTGCAGCGCGTTGAAACCGAAAATGTCGGCCACTGCGGCATCGAACCTGGCCTGTTCCCAGTCCAGGATATAGCGTCCCTGGGCCGAGTCGAGCCAGCGCTCGAGACCGGGATTTGACATCTGGTCGGCGTGGCTCGATAGTTCCGGCATGTTCACGATTTCTTTCATACCCGCATTCAAGGATAACTACATCTGGCTGCTGACCCTGGGGCAGCGCGCCGCCGTGGTTGACCCGGGGGACGCGGCACCGGTTCTGGCGCGGCTGGAAGCCGATGGTTTGAGGCTGGAGAGTATCCTCATCACCCATCACCATGCCGACCATCAGGGCGGTGTCGCCGCCCTGCTCGAACGTTGGCCTGCCGAGGTCTTTGCCCCTGCCAGCGAGTCTATCACAGGCTGCAGCCGGCCTTTGCGCGGCGGCGAAACGATCGAAGTGTTGGGCCAGGCAGTGCGCGTCATGGCGGTTCCCGGCCATACCCTGGGCCATCTCGCCTACCTGGCGCCGGGCGCGTTGTTCTGCGGCGATACGCTGTTCGGTGCCGGGTGCGGTCGCCTGTTCGAAGGCAGCCCGGCGCAGATGGCGGCGTCGCTCGACCGCCTTGCCGCCTTGCCCGAGCCGACCCTGGTGTACTGTGCCCACGAATATACCGAGATGAATTTGCGCTTTGCGCTGGCCGTCGAGCCCGATAACCCGGATCTTCGGGCGCGGGTCACCCTGGTGGCCGCCCGGCGTGCCGCCGGCCTGCCCAGCGTGCCGTCCACCCTGGCCGAAGAAAAGGCGACCAATCCCTTCCTGCGCTGTGGCGAAGCGGCGGTAATTGCGGCTGCGTTGCAACAGGCGGCGCCCGATCGCTCAAAAACCGCTATTTTCGCCGCGCTCCGCGCCTGGCGGAACAACTTCTAGCCGCCGTTCGGCGGCGGCGCGCTGCCTCTTCCGGCTTGGCGACGTTGACGTCGCCCGTTAAGACGGCGATGCCGGCAATGTCAAAGACTGAAAGTGGCTTCGGCCCGGCAGACGCGGTCGCGACCGGCGTGTTTGGCCTGGTAGAGCGCCCGGTCGGCGGCTTCGATCAATTCTTCCTGGGCCGCATCCGGGCCGGGAATGGTGGCGGCGATGCCGATGCTCAGCGTGACCCGGCCCTGGGCGGAGCCGGAATGCGGGATGTGCAATTCATGAACCGCGTGCCGAATCTTTTCGGCCAGGAAGAGGGCGCCGCCGATCTGGGTTTCCGGCAGGACGACGGCAAATTCTTCGCCGCCATAACGGGCGACGATATCCGCCGCCCGTTCCATGGTTTGCTGAATGGCGTGGGCGACCCGGCGCAGGCAGTCGTCGCCGGCCTGGTGGCCGTAGGTGTCGTTGTAGGGCTTGAAATGGTCGACGTCGCACATCATCAGGGCGATGCTGTTGGTGCCGCGGCGGGCTCGTCGCCACTCGCGGGAAATGTATTCGTCGAACAGGCGGCGATTGGGAATCCCGGTCAGACCGTCGCTGGCCGACAGGCGTTTGAGTTCCCGATTGGCGACATCGAGCTTGCGGGCGAGGACGACCAGCGAGGTGCGCATCTGGATGATGCGCTGCATGGCGCGGATCTTGGCCCCGAGCACCACTTCGCTGACCGGCTTGGCCAGGTAATCGTCGCCGCCGGCCGCGATGCCGCGCTCGATATCCTCGTCCTTGTTGAGCGAGGAGAGAAAGATGATCGGCGTCCACCCGCCGTTTTCTTCCAGGCCGCGCAGGCGCTGGGCGACGGTGAAACCGTCCATGTCGGGCAGGATGATGTCGAGCAAGACGATGTCGGGGCGCTCGGACTGGAAAACCTCGATGGCCCGGGCCCCGGTTTCCGCCTGGATGGCGACGGAACCGAAGCGCTGGACATACTGGGTGATGATCAGCAGGTTGGTGCGGGTGTCTTCGACAATGAGGATTTTCATGACGGAGGAAGCGGTGGCCTGGTTGACGCGGCGGTTGTCGAAGCGCTTCAGTCTAGCCGCAATAGTTGTAGAAGAACAGCAGCGCGGCGAGCGATATGCCGAGTGAGACGCCGCCCCAGATAATGCCGCTGAGCAGCGCCCGTTGCGCCTCGTAGTGTCCGCCCCGGTCGCGGAAATCGAAATAGCGCTGAAATTCGCCGAAAGTCAGGACGGCCGTCAGCATGAAAAAAATCATCCCGCAAAACAGGAAAATGATCGGTCCGTTGGTCATTTCGCGGCAGAAGCCAACCGTTTGGTTCAGGTAACGCAGGACGGAGTCGGTGCGGAAGGCGAAACGACCGACGATATAGGTGATCAGCCCGAAACCGGCAAGCAGGCCGAGGGCGAGCCAGGTTTCGCCGCGCTTGAATTGGGCCAGGATGAGGCGGAATTCACTGTGCAATTCGCTGAGGAATTCGTTCAGCCATTTCATGAGTTGTTGCCGCGTTCTCGAGAGGTGCGTTGTGCTAAATTCAGCCTAAATCCAGTTGACGGTAGATTAGCATGGCAAACGAGACAAAAATCAAGTTGATGACGGGGCGCGCCAAGCAATTGTTGGTGGCGCCGCGTAGCCGCCGGTTTGGTAAATGGCTGGCGGCCGGTCTGGTGGTGTTCGGACTGTTCGGTTTCCTGGCGGCGCCGCCCCTGTTCAAATCCATTCTGCTTTCGCAACTGAGCAAAGAGTTGCATCGCGAAGTCAGCATTGAAACCATCGCCATCAATCCCTTTGCCCTCACGGCAAGGCTTGGCGGCTTTTCGGTGAAGAGCGCAGGGGGCCGGGAAGTGGTCGGTTTTGACGAGCTTTTGGTCAACCTTTCGACCGCTTCGCTGTTCAAGTTCGCCGTCGTGGTAGACGGTGCTCGCCTGCAGGGACCGCGCCTTGCGGTGACGCGCTTGGCCGACGGTCGCTACGACATTTCCGATCTGCTTGACGAGTGGATGAAACCGAAGGAAGAGCCGGATAGCGGCGTGCCGCGTTTCTCGGTGAACAATATCGAGTTGATCGGCGGCAAGATCGTCTTCGACGACCAGCCGCGGGGCAAGGTGCAGACCGTCGGCGATATCAATCTGGCTTTGCCTTTCGTCTCCAGTCTGCCGTATCAGGCCGAAATCCTGGTCGAGCCGAGTTTTTCCGCCTCGCTCAATGGCTCGCCGTTGGTCTTGCGGGGGCGCAGCAAGCCTTTTGCCGGCACTCATGAAAGCGAACTCGACCTCGATATCGATCGTTTCGATCTCGCCGGGCTGCAACCTTATCTGCCGCCCGGCCTGCCGATCCGGCTGACTGCCGGAACCCTGGATTCGGAACTGAAAGTGGTATTCAAGGAAGTAAGCGACCAGGTTTTTTCGTTGAGCGTGCTCGGCCGGGCCCATGTTTCCGGGTTGGCACTGACCGAAAGTTCGGGACAGCGCCTGCTTGGCTGGCGGCGGCTCGATATTGAACTGGCTAACGCCGATCTGATCAACCAGAAAATTGCCGTCAAACAGATTGCTCTCGATGGCCTGGATCTCAGCCTGGTGGTCAATCGTCAGGGTGAATTCAATGTCCTGCGGTTGGCCGATACGATCAACCGGCCGGCGGCCCGCCAGGCGCCGCCGCCTGCGGCCGGCCAGCCGCTCGAATGGTCGCTCGGCGAATTCGTGCTGAGCAACGGATTGCTCCGCTGGCAGGACGATTCCAATCTGACTCCGGTGGCCGGCCAGGTGCGCGATCTGCACGCCCGGGTCGGCAAGGTCGACAGCCACCTGGCGGCGCCGATCGAAATCGCCGAAGTGGCTTACCAGGTCGATCTCGGCGAGCGCTTCCGGGTCGAGAAAATGCAGCTCAAGGGAATGCGCGTCGATCTGCCGCGGCATCGCATCGATATCGCCGAAGTAAACAACACTCAAACCCGGGCCCGCCTGTTACGCAACAAGGATGGCCAGATCGAATGGGTCAGTTCGCCGGTCCTCAAGACCATCCGGGCGACCGATGCCAAGGCCAGGGACGAGAGAGCGTGGATCGGCAACGTCGCCAAGCTGAATATCGAGGATCTCGCCCTTCGCTTCGAGGACCAGGCGACCCGGCCGGCGGCGCGGCAGGAACTGGAAGGTTTCAGCCTGCATGCCGAAAATGTCGGCAATGAACCGAACAAGAAGGGGCGCCTGAGCGTGCAGGGGCTGATCAATAAAAAGGGCAGTCTGAAGGTCGATGGCAACTTGCAGATCATGCCGCTCAATGCCCAGTTGACCATCGCCACGCAGGCTATTCCGGTGATGCCGCTGGAACCCTATTTCAACCAGTTCCTGAATATCGCATTGAGCCGCGGCCAGGTTTCGAACCAGGGCGAACTGACAGCGCTGATCGACAAGGATGGGTTCAAGGGGGGCTACAAGGGGTCGCTGACCCTCGGCGATTTTCTCGCGGTGGACAAGGTCAATAGCGCCGATTTCCTGAAGTGGAAGTCACTCTATCTGGGTGCCGTCGATTTCCGCTTGCAGCCGATGAGCCTCAATGTCGGCGAGATCGCGCTGGCCGATTTCTACTCGAAGTTGATTCTCAGCCAGGCCGGGCGCCTCAATCTGCAGGATCTGGTCAAGACGCCGGGGGGCGAAAAGCCAGTGACGGCGCCGCCACCGAGCCCGGCGCCGACGGCGGCCAACAAGACAGCCCTGGTCAAGGTGCCGGAGCCGGTCAAGCCGCCGATGCCGATCAAGATCGCCAAGATCACGCTGCAGAACGGCACCGTCAATTTCTCGGATTTCTTCGTCAAGCCCAATTACTCGGTCAATGTCACCAAGCTCGGCGGCCGTGTCAGCGGGCTGTCGTCGGCCGCCAATACCGTCGCTGACCTCGATCTGCGGGGCAGTTATGCCAATTCGGCGCCGGTGCATATCGCCGGCAAGCTCAATCCCTTGGCCGCCAAGTCCTTCCTCGATATCAAGGCCGATGTGACGGGCGTCGACCTGGTCGGCTTCTCGCCCTATGCGGGCAAATATGCCGGCTACAACATCGAGAAAGGCAAGCTGTCGCTGAGCCTGGCCTATAAGCTGGAAAACAATCTGCTCAGTGCCGACAACAAACTGTTCATCGATCAGTTTACTTTTGGTGACCGGGTGGAAAGTTCGTTTGCCACCAAGATGCCGGTCAATCTGGCGATTTCGCTACTCAAGAACAATCGTGGCGAAATTGATCTCAACCTGCCGATCTCGGGCTCGCTTGACGATCCGGAATTCTCCATCGGCGGGCTGATTGTCAAGGTTATCGTCAATCTCTTCGTCAAAGCGGTGACTTCGCCGTTTGCGCTGCTCGGCTCGATGTTCGGCGACGGCGAAGAACTCTCCAATGTCGAATTCGCTGCCGGCCGCGCCACCCTCAACGAGACCGCCGGCAAGAAACTGGAGGCCCTGTCCAAGGCCCTCACCGAGCGCGCTGCGCTGAAGCTCGAAATCACCGGCCGAGCCGATCCGGAAGTCGACCGCGAGGGCATCAAGCGGGTTGCCATCGAACGGGCGATGCGGGCCGAGAAGCTCAAGGACCTGATCAAGAAAAGCGGCGAAGGGGCGTCGTTGGACAGTATCGAAATCCTTCCCGGCGAGTACCCGACTTACCTGACCCGCGCCTACAAGGAAGCCAAATTCCCGAAGCCACGCAATTTCGTCGGTATGCAGAAGGATTTGCCGATCGAGGAAATGGAAAAGCTGCTGCTGACCAATTTCCCGGCCACCGACGAAGATGTCAGGGGGCTCGCCGAACGGCGGGCGGACGCGGTCCAGTCCTGGCTGGTGGACAGCGGCAAGGTGCCGGTCGAACGCATTTTCCTGTTACCGGTGAAGACCGGGGCCGATGATAAGGCCAAGGCCAATCGGGTCGATTTCTCGCTAAGGTAAATTTCGATGAGTGAACCCCTGGGGCTGGCTACGGCGGTCGGCGTGGCCGTGGTCATCCTGCTGCAGGCCGCCGCGCTGTTGCGCGGCAACCGGCGAGCCGAGGACGAGCAGCGATTTCGCGCCGCGCAGGAAGCCTTGGAAAAGGGCCTGGCCCGCCTCGAACGCGAATTGCGCGAGGAGTTGGCGCGCGGTCGCCGCGAAGATGCCGAGGAGGCTTTTCGCGATCGCGAGGAGCGGGCGCAGTCGTCGCTCCTGCTCGGTCAGACGGTAACGACCCAGATCGGGCAGTTCGGCAGCGCGCAGGCCGAGCGCCTGGAAGCGTTTGCCCGCGAACTGAACCGCTTTTCGCTCGGTCTGGACGAGCGTTTCGAACGCCTCAAGCAGACGGTCGAAGGCCGTCTGGCGGCGATGCAGGCGGACAATGCCGGCAAGCTGGAAGAGATGCGGCGAACCGTCGATGAGAAACTGCACGCCACCCTGGAGCAGCGCCTGGGCGAATCCTTCAAGCTGGTCAGCGAGCGCCTGGAGCAGGTGCATCGCGGGCTTGGCGAAATGCAGAACCTGGCGGCCGGTGTCGGCGACCTCAAGCGGGTCCTGACCAATGTCAAAAGTCGCGGCACCTGGGGCGAAGTACAGCTTTCGGCATTGCTCGAGCAACTGCTGACCGCCGAGCAGTTCTCGGCCAACGTGGCGACCCGGCCGGGCAGCAACGAACGGGTCGATTTCGCCATTCGTCTGCCCGGGCGCGGCGATGGCGCCGTTGTCTGGCTGCCGATCGATGCCAAGTACCCGATCGAGGATTACCAGCGCCTGCTTGATGCCCAGGAGCGCGGCGAGCCGGCGCTGGTCGAGGAAGCGGCGCGGGCCATCGAAATGCGCCTGAAGGCGGAAGCCAAAAGTATTCACGAAAAATACGTGGCGCCGCCGCAGACCACCGATTTTGCGCTACTCTACCTGCCGCTCGAAGGTTTGTACGCCGAGGCGCTGCGCCGCCCCGGCCTGGCCGAGACCCTGCAGCGCGACTTCCGGGTCAGCCTCAGCGGACCGACCACCCTGGCGGCGCTGCTCAACAGTTTGCAAATGGGTTTCCGGACTCTGGCCATCGAACAGCGTTCAGCCGAAGTCTGGGCCGTGCTCGGCGCGGTCAAGACCGAGTTCGGCAAGTTTGGCGAGGCGCTGGCCCATACCAAGAAAAAGCTTGATGAAGCCAGTAACAGCATCAGCAAGGCGGAAACCCGCAGCCGCCAGCTAACGCGCCGGCTCAAGGAAGTAGAGGCGCTGCCGGTGGCAGAGACGGAACAATTGATCGGCGTGGTGGAACTCGATGGCGAAGACGACTGAATTGGAAACACTCTACCGGGCGACCACCTACCGGGTCTTTTTGCCGGCTGGCGTCTGCGATCTGCGCCTCGATCAGCCCTGCGAGGTGCTTCGTTGCTGGCTGGAGACGGCCGGCAGTTCGACGTTTGCGTTGCTCACCGCCTATAATCCCGGGGCCCGGCCGGCGCCTGCGGCGCGAAATGCCGAGCAACAGGCGAAGCTGGAGTGCGAGCTGATCGAAGGCAATTACGAGCCCTATGCCGGGGAAAACGTGGCCGACGATGCGGCATGGCCGGTCGAGGAAAGCTGTTTCGTCACTGATATCGCGCTCGCCGATGCCGGCGCGCTGGCTGAAAATTACGGACAGAATGCCATCGTTTATGGCGGCGCCGATGGCGTGCCGACGCTGGTCTGGATAGAAGAACAATGAGCCAAAAAATAGGTCGATTCGAATTGCGCGGCGAACTTGGGCGGGGGGCCCAGAGTACCGTCTATCTGGGCTTCGATCCGCAGTTGCAACGGGAAATCGCCATCAAGACCGTCCATTTCAGCCGGCCCGATCCCGAGCAGAACAAGGTTCTGCTGGGCGAGGCGCGGATGGTCAGCAAGCTGCGTCATGCCAATATCGTGCCGATTTTCGAGGCGGGGGAGGAGGACGGCGACCTGTATCTGGTTTTCGAGTATGTGCCCGGCAAAAACCTGGCCGAGTTCTTGCGCGACAGCGGTGCCTTGTCGCCGGTCAAGGCGGTTGCCATCCTGCGCCCGATTCTCGACGCGGTGGCGCATGCCCACGCCCAGGGCATCATTCACCGCGATTTGAAACCATCGAACATCCTGCTCGATGAAAACGGTACGCCGCGGGTGATGGATTTCGGCATTGCCGCCCGTCTCGACAATCCGCAGGATACGAGCCAAGAAATGACCGGCACGCCGGTGTACATGGCGCCGGAATATATCGAACGGCGGGAAATCAGCGAGCGTTCGGATGTCTTCGCGGCCGGCCTGATTCTTTTCGAACTGCTGGCCGGACAGCGGGCGGTGGTCGGCAATAGCCTCGACCAGGTGATGCATCGCATCGTCAATGAAAATTTTCGCCTGCCCACCGGTATCGCCGTCGACGAGCGGCTGAGCGCTGTTTTATACAAGGCCCTGAGCCGCGATCCGGCCTTGCGCTACCAGACGGCGAGCCAGTTTGGCGAGGCGCTCGACAATTATTCCGATCCGGAAGAGGAAGTCGCGGTCAGTGGCAACAGCAACGGCAAACAGGCGACGCTCGATTTTCTGCTGCGTCGCATGCGGCACAAGAGCGATTTTCCGGCCCTTTCGGAATCGGTCAGCACCATCAACAAGATCGCCAACAGCGAGACGGAAAGCATCAACAAACTTTCCAATTCGATCCTCAAGGATTTTGCGCTGACCAACAAGTTGCTGCGCCTGGTCAATTCGGCCTATTTCCGGCCGGCCGGGGGCGGCAGCATCAGTACCGTGTCGCGCGCGGTGATCGTGCTCGGTTTCGAAGCGGTGCGCAATATCGCCACCACCGTGCTGCTTTTCGAGCACATGCAGAACAAGGCCAACGCCAACCAGTTGAAGGAAGACTTCCTGCGCGCCAATCTGGCCGGCATCCTGGCCAAGGATATCGGTGCCACGGCGCAGATGCGCGACCTCGAGCAGACGTTTATCTGCGCCTTGTTCCACAGCCTCGGCCGCTTGCTTTCGCAATTCTATTTCCCCGAAGAGTCGGATGAAGTCCGCCGCATCGTCGCCCAGAAAAACTGCAGCGAAGACAACGCCGCCATTCAGGTGCTGGGTATTTCCTTCGAGGAGATGGGGATTGCCATCGCCAAGCAGTGGGGTTTCCCGCCGCTCATTGTCAGTACCATGCGCAAGCAGTCCGGCGGGGCCGTCAAAAAACCGACCAACCAGGAAGAGCGCTTGCGCGTCCTGTCGGCCTTTGCCAACGAGTTGTGCGATGTCATCGCCCATTCGGCACCGGAGAACCGCGAGCGCGACGTCAAGAAAGCCATGGCCCGTTTCGCCGAGGCCATCCCGCTCAAACAGCAGGAAGTGCAACAGACGGTGCAGCGCGCCGTCGACGAGGTGGCCAATTTTGCCCGCATCATTCACCTCAATACGCAGCAAACCACCTTTGGCAAGCAGATGCAGGAATTCGTCCGGAGTGCCGCTGGCGAGCAACCGGAGGCGATGACCGAACGCCTGGCGATGAGCGATGCGATGGCGGCCACCGTCTTGCGCGACAACGGGCCGCTCAATGTCGACAATGGCTACGGCGACGACGAAATGGCGGGCCTGGCCGACGATATCGAACCGCTCGTCGATGCCCAGTCGATCATGACGGCGGGCATCCAGGACATCAGCAATACCCTGGTCGATGGTTACAAGCTCAACGACATCCTGCGCATCATTCTCGAGACCATGTATCGGGCGATGGGCTTCAAGCGTGTCGTGCTCTGCATCCGCGACCCCAAGTCAGGCTGCATGCAGGGGCGCTTCGGTTTTGGCCAGGATGCCATCGAAGTAGCCCGCGCCTTCCGTTTCTCGCTGACTTTCGCGCCGGATATCTTTCATGCGGCGACCTCGAAAGGGGTCGATATCCTGATCAGCAATGTCAATGATCCGAAAATCGCGGCGCGCATTCCGGATTGGTACCGCAAGGCCGTGCCGGCCAACTCTTTCGTACTCTTTCCGCTGAATATCAAGACCAACCCGGTGGCGCTGATTTACGCCGACCGGGACGATCCGGGCGGCATCACGATCCCGGAAAAAGAATTGTCCTTGCTCAGAACCCTGCGCAATCAAGCCATTCTGGCGATCAAGCAGGGTGGCTGATTACCACAGTTTCCACCAGGCCACCTTGCGTTCCAGGCCATCCCGGTAATAGCGGCTGTCCGGGAAACTCTTGTGCATGACGCGGTCGGCATCGTCGCGCAAGTCGTTCATGCCCAGCTTGTCGTAGGCGGTGACCAGGATGAAGAGGGCTTCCTCGATGGCCGGTGCGTCGGGGTAGGTCTTGATGGCGAACTGGGCGCGGTTGGCGGCGGCGATGTAGGCGCCGCGCTTGATGTAATAACGGGCGACGTGGACTTCCTGGGACGCCATGGCATTGACCAGGTAGTTGAGGCGCTTGGTGGCATCCGGCGTGTATTTGCTGTTCGGGAAACGGCTCACCAGTTCGCGCAAGGCATCGAAGGATTCGCGGGCGGCCTTGGGGTCGCGCTCGGTCGGGTCCTGGCTGCTGACGTAACCGGCGAAACCGAGGTCTTCATTGAAGTTGATCAGGCCCTTCAGGTAGTAGACGTAATCGACGGCCGGATGATTCGGGTGGAGCTTGATGAAACGATCGCAGGCGGCTAGCGCCGAGCCGGCTTCGCCCGACTTCCAGTAGACGTAGCCGAGTTCCAGTTGGGCCTGCTGGGCATAGCGGCCGTAGGGGAAACGCGACTCGAGTTTTTCCAGGTACTTGGCTGCCTTGTCCCAGGTGCCGTCGGCTTGCGCATCCTTGGCTTCGCCATACAGCTTGCTCGCCGACCAGTTGGCCGTTTCGTCGGGACCCTGGTCCATCGTGCCGCAGGCGGAGAGCAGCGTCACAACGAAAAGTGCCAATAGCAGGCGGAAGAAGGCAGAGAATGGCGAGAATCCGGCTAAACTTCGCATCATGAACGATCCTATGGAAAACTCCGGCGATTATAGCCGAACTGAGCCGCTCCGCCTGACGGTTCCTGACGCCAGCTATGGCCGCCGTCTCGACCAGGTGCTGGCCGATCTCCTGCCGCAACATTCGCGCAATCGCCTGCAGGGCTGGGTGCGCGACGGCTGCGTGCAGGTCGATGGCAAACCCGAAGCCGAACCGAAGCGCAAGCTGCTCGGCGGCGAACTGTTGCTGATTGCCGAACCGACCGATGCCCACAGCCTGGCCGAGCAACCGGAAGACATCCCGCTCGACATCGTCTTCGAGGATGAAACCTTGCTCGTCGTCAACAAGCCGGCCGGCCTCGTCGTGCATCCGGGCAGCGGCAACTGGAGCGGTACGCTGATGAATGCGCTGCTCCATCACGTGCCTGGCATCGAGCAGATTCCGCGGGCCGGCATCGTGCATCGCCTGGACAAGGAGACCAGCGGCCTGCTGGTCGTCGCCAAGACCCTCGAAGCACAGACCGATCTGGTGCGCCAGTTGCAGGCCCGTACCGTCCATCGTCATTACCAAGCGGTGGCGGCCGGCGTCATGAAGAAGGATGGTGGTGTCGACTCGCCGATCGGCCGGCATCCGGTGCAACGCATCAAGATGGCGGTAGTGCCGGAGAATCGCGGCGGCAAGCCGGCCGTGACCTGGTACCGGGTGATGGAAAACTTCGCCTATTGCACCTTCATCGAATGTTCGCTGGAAACCGGGCGAACCCATCAGATCCGCGTGCACATGGCGTCGATCAATCACCCGCTGGTCGGCGACCAGGTCTATGGCAAGAATAACCCGCTGCTCCCGGCCTTTCCCCGCCAGGCGCTGCACGCCACCCGCCTGGGCCTGGTGCACCCGCTGACCAGCCTGAAAGTGCAGTGGGAGGTGCCGATGCCGGAAGACATGCGCCATCTGCTCGACACGCTGCGCTATGGCTGATCTGCTGATTCCGGACTGGCCGGCACCGGCCTCTGTCCGGGCGCTGCAGACCTTGCGCAGCGGCGGTTGCAGTCCGTCCCCCTGGGCTAGTCTCAACCTCGGGGATCACGTCGGTGACGATCCGACCCGGGTTGCCGCCAATCGGGCGGCGCTACGCCGACACCTGCCGGCCGAACCCCTGTGGTTGCAACAGGTGCACGGTATTGCGGTGGCGGCGGCCGATATTCCGCCGACCGCGACGCCGGCCGATGCGGCCTACAGCCGGCAGAGCGGCCGGGTCTGTGCGGTCATGACCGCCGATTGCCTGCCGGTGCTTTTCTGTGATCGGGCCGGGACGGTGGTCGCGGCGGCCCATGCCGGTTGGCGTGGTTTGTTGGCTGGCGTGCTCGAGGCCACACTCGGGAAAATGGCCGTGCCGCCCTCGGAAATCCTGGCCTGGCTGGGGCCGGCTATCGGTCCGCAGTGCTTCGAGGTGGGGGCGGAGGTGCGCGCCGCTTTTGTCACCGCCGCGCCGACGGCGGCCGTCGCCTTCCAGGCCCGGGGCGGGGATAAATGGCTGGCCGATATCTATACCCTGGCCCGCCAGCGCCTGCAAGCCGCCGGCGTCGCTTCGATCACCGGGGGCGGTTGGTGCACAGTGAGCGACCCGGCGCGCTTTTTCTCGTATCGGCGCGACGGGGTTGGCGGGCGGATGGCGACCCTGATCTGGCTGGCCTAGCGGCCGCCGCCGTCGTCGGGAACGGCCAGGCCGGCGCGTCGGCGGTTGGCGGTTGGCGAAATTCGCGCGGCATCAATTATGAAAAATACGTCTTTCGCCGGCTGAATTTTCTGACAGAATGCAGAGGAGTTCAGGGGCGAAAAAATCATGACCTTTCCTGTGCGACGTGGCATCGCTTTTCGTAGTGCTTTGGCGGTGATCGGCTTTACGCTGCTGGCCGGAATTATTTCGGCAGCCATCATCGGGGCGCTGGCCTTCGACCGAACCCGTGAAGACATCGACTTCCGCCTGCAGGCGCTGCTCGATACGGTGGCGAGTACCGCCAGCGCCGCCTGCTTTGTCGAAGACAAGGTGCTGGCCAAGGATATCGCCAGCGGTCTGCTCAAGAACTCGGTGGTTTCGCGCGTCGTTATTCGCTCGCCGTCCGGCGAACTGGCCCATGTTGCCCGCGCCCAGGGCCGGCTGAAGACGGCCGGTTCGCCCGCTACGGCGATCCGGCGGTCGATTTATTCGCCGTTCGATAGCGAGACCGTGGTCGGCGAGATACTCATCGAACCCAGCCCGGACGAGTTGTGGCGTCTGAATCGCGAGGAACTGGTGTTCATCGGGTCGGCCCTTTTTCTGCAGTTTATGGCGATCATCGGGGCCGCCATTTATGCGGCTTTTCGCTGGATCGTCTGGCCCATGAAGAGCATGTCGGATCAACTGCACCGCATCAGCAACGATCAGAGCGGCAGTTTGCCCATCCCCGCCGGCCATGAGACGACGGAAATCGGCCGCTTGGTGACCGATATCAACGACTTGATCGGGCATCTGGCTCAGGCGCGGGCGCAGGCGGAAAGCGCCAGTCGGGCGAAGGGCGATTTCCTGGCCCAGATGAGCCACGAAATCCGTACGCCGATCAATGCCGTGGTCGGCATGGCCCATTTGGCGCTGAAAACCAGCCTGACGCCGAAACAAAAGGATTACCTGGAAAAGATTCGTGGCGCGGCCCGCCACCTGCTCAATCTGGTCAATGACATCCTCGACTTCGCCAAGATCGAGGCCGGCAAATTGCGTCTGGAGCCGGGGGAGTTCAAGTTGCACGAGGTGGTCGAACGGATCAGCACGATCGCCGGCTTGAAGGCCGAAGAGAAAGGCTTGTCCCTGCTGATCGAAATCGATCCGGAAATTCCCGGACAGCTCTGCGGTGACGGTATACGCATCAGCCAGATCCTGCTCAATTACGTTAATAATGCGGTCAAGTTCACCGAAAGAGGTTCGGTCAGTCTGCGGGCTCGCCTGCTCGACAAGAACGAAAAGTCCTGCCGTATCCGTTTCGAGGTCGAAGATACCGGTCCCGGCTTGAGTGGCGAACAGATGGCGCGGCTGTTCCAATCATTTGAGCAGGCCGATCTATCGGTCGCTCGCAAGTTTGGCGGCAGCGGCCTGGGCTTGGCGATCAGCAAGCAATTGGCCGAACTGATGGGCGGCAAGGTCGGGGTGGATAGCGTGTTGGGGCAGGGCAGCACCTTCTGGGCCTGGGTCAATGTCGAAATCGCCGCTGCCGACCTGGCGGCGCCGGCCTTGCCGCCGGCTGCCGGGCTCGAAACAGCGCCGGCCGGCATCAGCGGCTTGCGCATACTGCTGGCCGAGGACAATCTGCTGAATCAGCAAATCGCCCGCGAGCTGCTTGAAGAATACGGCGTCCTGATCGAGGTCGCCAACAACGGCCGGGAAGCCATCGATTGGCTGCAGCGGGAACACTTCGATTGCGTCCTGATGGATATGCGCATGCCGGAAATGGATGGCGTCGAGGCGACCCGGCGAATTCGCGCCAACCCGCCGTGGCAGGCGATACCGATCATCGCGATGACGGCCAATGCCCGGACCGAGGACCGCAACGAGTGTTTGCAGGCCGGGATGAACGACTTCATCTCGAAACCGGTCGAGCCGGCCCAGTTTTTCCGGATCTTGCTGAAATGGCTGCACCCGGTCGACCCGGCAATGGCGGGCGAGGCGTTGGCGCAGCCGGCGCCCAGTGCGCTGGCGAGCGAAGAGGTCGATATCGAGGCGCTGACCTCGCTGGCCCGCAACGATCCCCGGCGCATGGGGCGGCTGTGCAAGATATTCCTCGAGTCGACCCGGACCGGCATCGGGCAAATGTTCGCCGCGCACGGCCAGGGCGACCTGCCGGCGCTGGGCCAGATCGGTCATCGCTTCAAGTCCTCGGCGCGCAGCATGGGGGCCGGGCATCTGGCCGATCTGTTCGGCCATCTTGAGGCGGCCGCCAAGGCGGGAGAAAGCGAGCAGGCGGCGCTATGCAGCGAAATCGCGGCCGTCTGGCAGCGCATTGAGTTGCAATTGACGGCTTTCCTCACCGAACAAGAGGCCAGTTAAGGCGTTGCCGGGAACTCGAAAACGATGCGCAGGCGGCTATCGACCTGGTTGCGCTCAAGGTAGCCGATGGCGCCCGGGTTGTTGCTGACGAGGCGGATCAAGCCCTCGCGGCCTTCGGTCGTGTAAGGCGGCAGCGACCCCCCGGAAAAGACCAGACGTGACCAGTAGGCCTTGATTTCCGCCGGCTCCTTGTTGACCAGGCGGCGGTAGAACTCGGCCCGTTCCGGACTGTCGATGGCGAGATCGATGGGTAGGGCCGGAATGCCTGAGGGCAACTGGCGCCAGCGCCCCATGAACAGATAGACCACTTCCTTTTGCGTCAGCCGCTCGACGCCGCTTTTGGGGCCGGCGACCACCACCAGATCGGCGGCGGCCGGGCGTACGGTCAAGGTCAGCAGCGCAAGGAGCAGGAGGACGGTGGCGCGTTGCATCATGCTCAGAAGACGAAATCGAGGGTCAGGCTGAAGACATTGACCTTGCCGTTGAAGTTGGGGGTGGTGCTGGAATAAAGGAACACGGATTCGGGCTTGCCGCGGATGAAGTCAACCTGGGCCTTGAGCGCCATGTTTTGCCGGAAATCCCAGCGGCTGCCCAGCGTGTAGGTGTGCTGGTCGGTATGGACCCGGGTCTGGGCGCCGAGCAGACTGGCATTCAGTTGCGACAAGGGGCCACCGTTGTCATCAGGCAGGCCGCTGGAAAGCTGCTTGGTCTTGGACTTGCTCCACGAGTAAGCGGCAAATGGCGTGAATTGGCCAATCCGGTAGCCGGTGATCAGGTAGCCGGCCTGGGTGTTCTGGTATATCTGGTTTTCATGATCGATCTGGCTCAGCATCGCCTGGACCAGTAGCGGGCCTCGGTCGTAGACCGCCCCCAGCGAGTAGAAGCGCGACGTGGTGTCGGTCAGGGATAGCGACTTGGCCAGCGCGATGGCGCTCGGCACCGTTGTTTGGTTGAGGAGGTTTTGCAGCGTCGCTACCGGGGCCGGCAAATCGTGTTTGAAGCTCATCTGGGCATAGGTGGCGCGCCATTGCCAATGCTCTTGCTGGTAGTCGGCATAAATGCCGTAGATCGGATTGCCGCGCAGGCTGAGGATTGCGCTGCCTTGCTCGATGGGCGCCAGTTCGTCAGCCTGGCCGCCGAAGCCCTTGATCTTGAGGACGCCATCGGCGAGCGGCAAGGTGCCGACCAGATCGATGCCGTCGATGTAGTGGAAGGCCAGTCCGCCAAAAAAATCGACGGGCGGGCGGACCGTGAGATAGGAATAGCCGACATGCCGCGAGTCGGCCTGCATATAGAGTTCGAGACCCATCCGGCCGGCGCGCAGCACGAGGTTGTCGGGGCCGAAGGAGTATTTGCCGAAGGCCCAGGAAATTTCCGGGCGGAAGTCACCATGCGGACCATAGCGGCTGATGGCCTGTGTGACGAATTCCAGGGAGTTGGTGGCGCGGAAATTGGCCTGGATGCCGATCAGCGAATCAAGTTTGCCGTCGAGGTTCTTGCCGATGCCGGTGGGCTGGGTCTGGTCCCGGGAAAATCGGGCTTCATTGGTGGAGGTCCGGGCGGCGCCCAGGGTGCCGAAGCCGCCTAGTTGAAAGCGCTTAGGTGAAAGGTCGGTATCGGTTTCAGCAAGACAGGCGTTGCTGGCCAGGGCCAGGGCCAGGCTGGCGAGATGCGCCAGATAGCGTCGCTTTTTCCCGGAACGGCTTGTTTTTAGGGGCACGTGATCGTCTGCTGTTGAAGAAATGCAGATTCGATATTAGCAGGATGTCGGGGGGCGGGCCGACTTGTGGCGGAAATTTCCGTTCAACGGAAAAGCCGTGCCGACGCCCGTGATGGGCGTCGGCACGGCCTGGACAACTGTTCCCGGAGGGTATCCGGAACCCTTGCCGCCTTACTTCTTCCAGGCGTCGGCCTGGATCAACGAGTCTTCACGCCAGGCGTCGCGGGCGGCCTGGTTGGCCACCCAGTTGGGCAGGAAGGTGTAGGCCTCGTCGAGCAGGTGCGGCGTGTGACGGCCCGGCGAGTAGCGCTGGGCGCGGTCGTAGTACTCGCGCAGGGCTGGCTTGAAGTTCGGGTGGGCACAATTGTCGATGACCACCTTGGCGCGCTGCTTCGGCGACAGGCCGCGCAGGTCGGCCAGACCCTGTTCGGTGACGATGACCTGGACGTCGTGCTCGGTGTGGTCGACGTGCGAGACCATCGGCACGATGCAGGAAATGCTGCCGCTCTTCGCACTCGACGGTGTCATGAAGATGGAGATGAAGGCGTTGCGGGCGAAGTCGCCGGAACCGCCGATACCGTTCATGATCGAGGTGCCCATGATGTGGGTCGAATTGACGTTGCCGTAGATGTCAGCTTCGATCAGCCCGTTCATCGAGATGACGCCAAGGCGGCGGATCACTTCCGGGTGGTTGGAGATTTCCTGCGGGCGCAGGATGATGCTGTCCTTGAAGCGCTGCAGGTCGGCATTCAGTTCGACCAGCGCGTTCGGGGACAGCGAGAAGGAGGTGGCCGAAGCACAGGTCAGCTTGCCCGACTTGATCAACTCGAGCATGCCGTCCTGCAGCACTTCGGTATAGGCCGTCAGGTTCTCGAACGGGCCATCCTGCAGGCCGGCCATCACCGCATTGGCAACATTGCCGACGCCCGATTGCAGCGGCAGCAGATTTGCCGGCAGACGGCCCTTCTTCACTTCATGCTGGAGGAATTCGAGAATGTGGCCGGCGATCAGTTGCGAATTGGTGTCCGGCGGCGAGAAGGCGGAATTGCGGTCGGCCTTGTTGGTCTCAATGACGGCGATGACCTTGTTCGGGTCGATGGTGTAATAGGGGGAGCCGATGCGGTCATCGGTTTTCAGCAGCGGAATCGGCTTGCGGTGCGGCGGCAGGGCGGTGCCGTAATAAATGTCGTGCATGCCCTCGAGGGCCGGGTTCTGCCAGGAATTGACTTCGAGGATGATCTTGTCGGCCTGGTCGAGCCAGGTCTTGTTGTTGCCGACCGAAGACGACGGAATCAGCCGGCCGTCTTCCAGGATGCCGGCGACTTCGACGACGGCGACATCGAGCTTGCCGAGGAAACCGCCCCAGACGAACTGGGCGACGTGCGACAGGTGAATGTCGATGTATTCCATTTCGCCGGCATTGATGCGTTTGCGGCAGGTTGGGTCGGACTGGTAGGGCAGGCGCATCTCGATGCCGTCCACCATGGCCAGCGCCCCGTCGAGTTCGGGGGCGGTCGAAGCGCCGGTCCAGACGCCGATCTTGAACTTCTTGCCATTGAGGTTCGAGTCCATGATGTGCTTGGCCAGCGCGGTCGGCACCAGCTTCGGATAGCCGGCACCGGTAAAACCGCTCATCCCGACATTCATGCCGGACTGGATGAGGGCGGCGGCTTCTTCGGCCGACATGATCTTGCTGCGCATGGCCGCGTTAAGAATGCGTGAAGCTCCGGACATATACTTGATTACTCCTGAAGAGGGTCGGTATTGCCTCCGTTTGACCCGGTCGAAAAAAAGCCCGCACTAAGGCGGGCTCAAATCCAGATCCAAAGCGCATTAAGGTCTGGAGGAGACGGTGCGCAAATTTACCAAAAGGTTCCCGACCCAACGAACGAGATTTTTTTACGTGACGGGTAAAAAAAACTTAACTATTGGGGCTACGCTTCTGGATTGCAGAAAATCAGTTGGCGGGCTTGCTGTCAGCGGCCGGGGCTGGCTGCGGCAGGGCGGTCAGGGTAGCGCTGTCGGCGGGCTTCGCGGCATCGGTCGCGGCGGGCTGGACGGCAGCGGGCTGGGCCGGAACAACGGCCGGGGCGGGCTGGGCCGTTGTTGCTTCTTCCTTCTTGCTGCAAGCAGCGAGGGCAACGGCGAGAAGAGCGGCAACAAGCAGGGAGCGATTCATTCTGGTATTTCCTTTCACTATCGACGAAATGGCCGTATCAACGGCTGGGATTGAAGAATAGTGAGCAACTTGCGGTGCGACAAACGACAATTTATGATTGCATGGTTTAGAAAAACTTAATTATCGATGACCTATCGTCTGCCTCCGCTTTCTGCCATGCGCGCCTTTGAGGCGGCCAGCCGCCATTTGAGTTTCAAGAAGGCAGCCGAGGAATTGCATGTGACGCCGGCGGCGATCAGTCAGCAAATCAAGGCGCTCGAAGACTATCTCGGCGTCCAGTTGTTTTGCCGCTTGACCCGCGCTCTGGAAATCACGCCGCAAGGGGCGGCCATGCTGCCCAAGGTTCGCCAAGGTTTCGAATGCTTTGCCGCCGCCGTCGATTGCACCCGGCAGCCCGGTGAAGGCGTGCTCACGGTTACCGCCCCGCCGTCTTTCGCGGCGCGTTGGCTGGTGCCGCGTCTGCCGCGTTTCGCCGCCCTGCATCCAGAGGTCAAGCTGCGTCTATCGAGCAGTGGCGATGCCGTCGATCGGCGCGGCGAAACCCGTTTCCTGGCCGATGAAGCCGCCGATCTGCGAGTGGCCAGCAGCACCCTGGCGATTCGTTATGGCACGGGGAAATACCCGGGTTTTCATGTCGAGCAGATTCTCGCCCCCGATTGTGTGCCGGTGTGCAGCCCGCATCTGCCGACGGCGGAGCGGCCGCTCCGGACGCCGGCCGACCTGTGCCGGCATGTCTTGATCCACGACGAAACCATCGATGATCAAGAGCATCAGCCGAATTGGCGGGAATGGCTGAGTCACGCCGGGGTCAGCGGTGTCGACGCGGAAGGTGGGCCGCGCTTCTCGAATGCCGTGCTGGCGGTGGAAGCCGCCCTCGACGGGCAGGGCGTGGCCCTGGCCTTGAAGCCGCTGGTCGAGGCCGATGTTGCGGCCGGCCGTTTGCTGGTGCCCTTCAAGATGTCGGTCCCCTCGCCCTATTCTTATTTCCTGGTCATGCGTAAGGTGGTTGCCGATCGCGGCTCGGCCGCCGCCTTTCGCAACTGGCTGCTGGCCGAAGCGCAGTCGCCCAATCTGCTCGGCGATGACGCGGCGAGGCCGGTGGGGACGGTCTGAGTGTTACGCCAGGGCGTATAATCCGCGCCTTTCCCAAGGCTTCATGACGGCGTGAGCACTCTTTCCTGGATTATTTTTGTCTCGCTGGCCGGAGGCGCTCTGAGCGTCTTCGCTGCCGCCGCGCTGAGCGTCGCTGTCGGGACGCAGCGCATCAGCATGTTGATTTCCTATGCCATCGGGGCCCTGCTCGGCGCCGCCTTCCTCGAAATTTTGCCGGAAGCGCTGGCCCATGGCGCGCCGCACCGGATGGCCGGGACCGTGCTGTTCGGCATCATGGTGTTTTTTGTGCTGGAGAAGCTGGTGCTCTGGCGGCACTGTCACCACGACCATTGCGAAGCCCATGATGCGCACGCCCCGGCCAACGATCACGGGCGTTCCGGGCTGCTCATCCTGGTCGGCGACACCTTCCATAATTTTGTCGATGGCATTCTGATCGCGGCTGCCTTTCTTGATAGCACGCAACTGGGGATCGTCACGGCACTGGCCATCATCGCCCACGAAATCCCGCAGGAGGTCGGTGATTACCTGATTCTGCTGCACTCCGGCTACAGCAAGGTGCGGGCGCTGGCTTTCAACCTGTTGTCCAGCCTGGCCACCTTGCTCGGCGCCATGCTCGCCTATTTCGCCCTCTCCGATTTGCAGGAATGGATTCCGTCGCTGCTCGCCCTGGCCGCGGCGAGCATGATCTACGTCGCAGTGGCCGACCTGATTCCCGGACTGCACAAGCGGACGGAGCTGAAAGCCACCGTCCAGCAAGTGCTACTGATTGGCCTCGGGATCGCCTCGATCGGTCTCGTGCAGCGCCTGGTCGGCGAGTAGCTCCTGGTGTCGGCGGCGTTGCCGCCGGACCCGGCTGCCGCTCAGCCAGATTAGCAGGCTGCAGGGCAGCAGCCCATAGAACGAAAAGGAGATGATGCCGGCAAATACGCTGGCCTCGTTGAAAGCAACAAGCAGCGTGACGTAAAGCCAGCCAATGGCAATGATGTACATGCGCATTATTATGCATGCAAATACATTGACAGGGCTCGGGTGGGTATGGAGAATCCAGAAGCTCAAGCTCCCCAAATAACTCAAAGAGACCCCCCATGGCGCAACAGGGATCGAACAACAACGATGCATTTCTCGGTTCTGCGATGCAATTCATGCAGGCCGGGCAAAACATGGCGCAGCAGTTCACCGAGTTTCTCAGCAAAGCCGGGAACCAGACCGCCACGCCGCCGGTTGTCGATCCGCAAGCGCTGACCGCGTTGCAAAAGCAACTGCTGGATCAGCAGATGTCGCTCTGGCAGTCGGTGCTGGCCAAGCAGCAGGGCAAGGAAGAAAGCTTCAAAGTGGCGCCGGAACCGGGGGATCGCCGTTTTTCCGCACCCGAGTGGCGGGATAGCCCGATCTACGATTTCCTGCATCAGGCCTATCTGCTCAATAGCAAGTTCGTCAAGGAAATCGCTGAGCTGATGCCGGCCGAAGACGAAAAGTCGAAAAATCGCGTGCGTTTCCTGGCGCGCCAGGTGGTCGATGCCCTGGCCCCCTCCAATTTCGCCGCGACCAACCCGGAATTTATCCAGCGCGCCCTGGCAACCGAAGGGCAAAGCATTACCGACGGCATCAACAACCTGCTGCAGGATTTCGAAAAAGGCCGCATTTCGATGACCGACGAATCGGTTTTCGAAGTCGGCCAGAACATCGCCACCAGCGAAGGGGCGGTGGTCTTCGAAAATGAACTGATGCAGTTGATCCAGTACGCGCCGTTGACTCCCAAGGTCGGGACGCGCCCCCTGCTGGTGGTGCCGCCCTGCATCAACAAGTTTTACATCATGGATTTGCAGCCGGAAAACTCGCTGATCCGCTTCATGGTCGAGCAGGGCAATACGGTGTTCCTGGTTTCCTGGCGCAATCCCAAGGAAGAGCAGGGCCACCTGACCTGGGACGACTACCTCGAGCACGGCCCGATTGCGGCGCTGCACGTCGTGCGCGAAATCACCAAGGTCAAACAGGTCAATGCCCTCGGCTTCTGTGTCGGTGGCACCATCCTGAGTTCGGCCCTGGCCGTGTTGAAGGCGCGGGGCGAAGATATCGTCGCTTCGCTGACCTTGCTCACCACGCTGCTTGATTTTTCCGATACCGGCGAGATCGGTCTCTTCATCGACGAGCAGGGCCTCGCCGCCCGCGAGGCGACGATCGGCCAGGGCGGTCTGCTGCCGGCCCGTGACCTGCAGACGACTTTCTCCTTCCTGCGCGCCAACGACCTAGTCTGGAATTACGTCGCCGGCAATTACCTGAAGGGTCAGAAGCCGCCGGCATTCGATCTGCTCTACTGGAATTCCGATTCGACCAGCCTGCCCGGGCCGTTTGCCTGCTGGTACATGCGCAATCTGTATAACGACAACAGCCTGTGTCAGCCGGGCAAGCTGGAAATGTGTGGCACCAAGGTCGATCTTGGCCGTCTGGAGATGCCGGTCTACATCCTGGCCACCCGCGAAGACCATATCGTGCCCTGGCATTCGGCCTATCAAAGCACGCGCCTGCTGGGCGGCAAGTCACGTTTCGTGCTCGGCGCCTCCGGTCACATTGCCGGCGTCATCAACCCGGCCAGCAAGAACAAGCGCAGCTATTGGCTAAACGATGATCTAACAAACGATGCCGAAGCCTGGTTGGCCACTGCCCAAGAAAACAAGGGTAGTTGGTGGAATGACTGGGCGGCCTGGCTGAAACCGTTGTCAGGAGAACAGCGGGCACCGCGCAAACCGGGGAATGCCAAATACAAGCCGATCGAACCGGCACCCGGACGCTATGTCAAGGAGCGCGCGGTTTAAAACGGCTGGAGGAGAGAGGTAAACATGCTGCGAGTTGCACTGGTTACAGGTGGGATGGGCGGTCTCGGCGAGGCCGTCTGCATCAAGTTGGCGGCGCTCGGCTACAAGGTGGTGACCACCTATTCGCCGGGCAATCCCAAGGTTCAGGAGTGGCTGAATTCGATGCACAACATGGGCTATGGCTTCAAGGCCTACCCGTGCGACGTCACCGATTTCGAGTCGGCCCGGGCCTGTGTCGAGACGGTGACGGCCGATGTCGGGCCGGTCGATGTGCTGGTCAATAATGCTGGCATCACGCGCGACATGACCTTCCGGAAAATGACCAAAGGGGACTGGGATGCGGTGATGCATACCAACCTCGATTCGGTCTTCAACATGACCAAGCAGGTCATGGATGGCATGATCGAGCGGCGCTGGGGGCGGGTTATCAACGTCTCGTCGGTCAATGGGCAGAAGGGCGCTTTCGGGCAGACCAACTACTCGGCGGCGAAAGCCGGCATGCATGGATTTACCAAAGCCCTGGCACTGGAAGTGGCCAAGCAGGGTGTCACAGTAAATACCATATCGCCGGGTTATATTGGCACCAAGATGGTTACCGCCATCCCGCAGGAAATTCTGGATTCGAAAATTTTGCCGCAGATCCCAGTCAATCGACTGGGCAAACCTGAGGAAATTGCCGGTCTGGTGGCATATCTCGCTTCCGATGAAGCGGCCTTTGTCACCGGTGCCAATATTTCCATCAACGGTGGTCAGCACATGTACTGACCTTGAGTTTTTACCCCGCTCTAAATCAACAAGGAAGGAAGAACTATGACACAACGTGTTGCTCTCGTTACCGGCGCCCTCGGCGGTCTCGGAACCGCCATCGCGCAACAACTGGCGCTGGCTGGTCACAAGGTTGTTGCCGCTTACCACCCGGAATTCGACAAGCCGGACGAGTGGGTGAAAGAACAGGAAGCCGCCGGCTTCAAGGATTTCATCCTGGTTGCCGGTGACGTTTCCGATCTGGCTTCCTCGGCTGCCATGGTTGCCGAAGCCGAAGCCAAGGCCGGCCCGATCGACATCCTGGTGAACAACGCCGGTATCACCCGTGACCGCATGTTTGCCAAGCTGGAAAAGGAGGGTTGGGATGCCGTCATCAATACCAACCTGACCTCGCTGTTCAACGTCACCAAGCAGGTTTCCGCCAAGATGGCCGAACGCGGTTGGGGTCGTATCGTCAATATCGCCTCGGTCAACGGCGTCAAGGGGCAGGCCGGCCAGACCAATTACTCGGCCGCCAAGGCCGGCGTCATCGGCTTCTCCAAGGCGCTGGCCGCCGAACTGGCAACCAAGGGCGTGACGGTTAATGTCATCGCTCCGGGCTATGTCGCTACCAAGATGGTCACCGCCATCCGCGAAGACATCCTGAAGACCATCGTCGACTCCGTGCCGATGAAGCGTCTGGCCAAGCCGGAAGAAATCGGCTTCGCCGTCGCTTTCCTGGCCAACGAACTGTCCGGCTTCACCACCGGCGCCACGCTGAACATCAATGGCGGTTTGTACTACCAGTAAGCGGCATGCAATGTTGCGGAATAAGGCATGAAATATTGCTGAAATTTCGCATGGCAACAGAAGCAGGCGCCTCCGGGCGCCTGTTTTTCTGGCTATAATGCTGCACTGCACACAATATCGTTCAAGGATGGCTGCATGTCGGAAACGGTACGCCTGATCAAGAAATACCCCAACCGTCGTCTTTACGATACCAAGACGAGCGCTTACATCACGCTGGGCGATGTCAAGGAACTGGTGCTCAAGTTCGAAGTTTTCAAGGTGGTCGATGCCAAGACCGGCGAGGATCTGACGCGCAGTATTCTGCTGCAGATCATCCTCGAGGAAGAAACCGGCGGCATGCCCCTGTTCTCCAGCGAGTTGCTCTCCGGCTTCGTGCGTTTCTACGGCAGTGCGATGCAGGGCATGTTGGGCAAGTACCTGGAAAACAACATGAAAACCTTCGTCGATTTCCAGGGCAAGCTGCAGGAACAATCCCGTACCGTCTACGGGCCGGGTGACAATACGCATCTGCAGGCCGATTTCTGGGCACAATTCCTGAATTTCCAGCAGCCCGCCATGCAGAACATGATGACGGCCTACATGGATCAGTCGAAGAAAATGTTCCAGTCCATGCAGGACCAGATGCAGAGCCAGACGCGGAACATGTTTACCGGCTTTCAGTACAATCCCGACGAAAATCCCGAGAAAAAATAAGCGGTACGGCAGATGCTCTTTTCGGCGGCGACTGGCCGTCGAAACTGTCTATGCCCGGTCGGGATTTTTCCCCCAACCCAGCCGCCCCCGTGTTCCCTGCTTTGGGCCGCTGGAGCGGCGCTGCTGCTGCCGTGGCAAACCGGCTAATGTTTTTGCCCGGCGGCTGTGGGAAAATACATCATCATTTTTTATAAGGCGAGTCGATCGTGAGAGAACGTCGGCGCTCCCGTCGGGCCTTCCTGAAAGGCCGTGTCCATCTGACCTTGGGGGGAAAGAATTATGAATTTCCCCTGGCCGATATTTCGGTCAGTGGGGTCGGCGTCATGCTTGATGTCGCCGTGCTTGGCGCCAAACCAAGCGGGGCGGTGGGGATCTGTCGCATCGAATCTCCCGAGTTGGCCTCACCGGTCGAGGCGTTTGTCAGCGTCATGCGAATTCGGCGGGTCGGGCCGCAGTTTCTGGTCGGCCTGCGTTTTGAATCGATCAGTGACGAGCAATTGCACATTCTCCAGACTTACGAGGCTGGCGGCGCTGCCGCCCATCGCCCGCCGCCCATGCCGGCATAAACAACAATCTCTCTGTTCCTTTGCGCCTCGGCGTTACGATTTTTAGGCTTGTCGTTGTGCCCAAAGCGACACCGGGTCGTAGCCGGGATTGTTTTCGGCGTCGCCCGGCAAAGGCGGTGCCGAGTCGTTGCCGCACCACGCTGACATTCACCGGAGGAAAAAGGCGCCTCGACCTTCCCGTCCTGGCGCCTTGCCAAACTTGCCGATCAAGCCGCTTTCTTGCGGCTCGTGCCCTGGTTCTGGTTGGCCGCACCAATGGCCTCGACGGTGGCGCTGACCCCGGCGCCGGTGATGCCGGCAACCTGGCGAGCTGCCTTGTTGGCATTCTGCAAGGCCGAGTTGGCGGCCGAAATTGCTGATTTGACGGCGGCGATGGCGAGGTCGTTATTGTTCGAAGACTTGGCGTAGCCGTCGAGGAGCGTGGAAATCTCCTGGCTCAGTTCGGCTTGCCGGCTTTCCAGTAAATCAACGAATGCTTCCTGGGCTTCGGCCGAGATGTCGTACAGCGCACGCCCATAGGCGATGGCCTGTGCGAATTGAGCCTGCGCCAGGGCGTTCTGTTGGGTGAATGCCTTGCTCGAGTCCTGGGTGGCGAGGCGACTGGAGATGCCTTCGAACTGCCTGGCGAGGGCGCTACGCGCGGTGGAAAGATTGAGCGTGTTGATTTTCTCGAGGCTGTTCAGGGACGAGTTGGCGATGGAAAGCAGGACGTCGTATGCGTTTTTCTGCGCGGCAATGATTTGCTCGGTCGCGGTAAGAGTGGACATGGAAACCTCCGGATAAGAACAAAAACGGGTTAGGGGGTGCGTTACATCGTCATAATTGCTGCGTTGCAACACAGGTCTAATTATGGACGGCGAACGCCATTGAGCAAGGACTTTGTTGTTATATCCATGCCGCTCTGAATCCATATCGAATAGGACGTCCGGGCATTCCCGGGTACGGCATTTCGGCCGGCGCGGGCCCTTTTTTCGAGCCGGCGCCAGCGTTCAGCCCGCCTTGCGTCATGGTTTTAGCGAGTCTTCGGGGCTCAGCCACGGAAGATTCTGGGCCTCGGCGACGGGCGCGCAAGTGATCCGCCCGCGGTGGACGTTGAGGCCCCGACGCAAATGCGGATCGTCGGCCAGGGCCTGCCGATAGCCCTTGTCGGCCAGGGCCAGCACATAGGGCAGGGTGGCGTTGTTGAGGGCGAAAGTCGAAGTGCGGGCAACGCCGCCCGGCATGTTGGCGACGCAATAGTGCACGATGTCGTCGACAATGTAGGTTGGCTCGGCATGGGTGGTCGGCCGGCTGGTTTCGAAGCAGCCGCCCTGGTCGATGGCAACGTCGACCAGCACCGAGCCGGGGCGGATGTTCCTGAGTTGGCGGCGGCTCACCAGGTGCGGCGCGGTCGCCCCGGGAACGAGCACGGCGCCGACGATCAGGTCGGCGTCGCGGACGCTCGATTCGATAGTGTCAGCGGTCGAGTACAGGGTGCGGATGCGGTTGCCGAAATGTTCGTCAAGCCAGCGCAGGCGGTCGAGCGAGCGATCGATGACGGTGACCCCGGCACCGATGCCGACGGCGATCAGCGCAGCGTTGTAGCCGACCACGCCGCCACCGAGGATGACCACCTGGCCGGGCGCCACGCCGGGCACGCCGCCGAGCAGCACGCCGGAGCCGCCGCGGGCTTTTTCCAGGCTGGCGGCGCCGGCCTGGATCGCCATCCGGCCCGCCACCTCGCTCATTGGCGCCAGTAAGGGCAAGCCGCCGCGGGCATCGCTGACCGTCTCGTAGGCGATGGCGGTGACGCCGGCGGCGAGCAGCAGTTGCGTCTGCTGCGGGTCGGGTGCCAGGTGGAGGTAGGTGAACAGCACCTGGGCGGGGCGCAGGCGACGGCATTCCTCGGCCTGCGGTTCCTTGACCTTGACGATTAGCTCGGCGCGGGCAAAGACCTCGGCGGCGTCGTCGACCAGTTCGCCTCCGGCCGCGAGATACTTCTCGTCGGAGAGGCCGATGGCGCTGCCGGCCTGCTTCTCGACGATGACCCGATGGCCGTGGCCGACCAGTTCGCGGACGCTGCTCGGGGTCAGGCCGACGCGGTATTCGTGATTCTTGATTTCCTTCGGGACGCCAATCAACATGGTTTTCTCCTTACGGGATGATGGGCTTGGCCGAGAGCGGAGCCGGCGTCGCCCAGGGAAATGACAACTCGCCTTTGGCGATCGGCGGCGTGGCCTGTTCGATGAGCCGGGGTGATGGTCTGGCATAGTAATACCCCTGCAGGAAATCGGCACCGGCATCGATGGCCAGGCGGTGTTGTGCGCCGTTTTCTATGCCTTCGCAGACGACCTCGGCGCCGAGGTCGTGAATGATGTCCACGATCTTGGGCAGGATGCGCCGGGCACGGTAGTTGGTCGTGCCCTGGACGATCAGCGAGCGGTCGAGCTTGACGATGTCCGGCGTCAGTCGCCAGAGGCGGTCGAAATTCGAGTGCTCGCAGCCGAAGTCGTCGATGGCGACCCGGTAGCCGCGTTTGCGGTAAGCCTGAACGGCTTCGTTGAGATGTTCGATATTGTCGACGCGCGCTTCGAGTACTTCCAGGATGATCTGTTGCGGCTTCAGGCCGCACAGCCCGAGCAGGCGTTCGAAGGTTGCGCCGTGTCCGCCGTTGCCGACATTGAGCAGATGACGACCGCTGACATTGAGAAACAGTTCGGCCGTGGCATCGGCTTGTGCAATGAAGTTGAGGGCATGGAGAATGCGGCACAGGCGGTCGAAGTAGACCACCTCGGCGGGGCCTTCTGGAACGGCAAAGGCGGCGGCCGGCGAGAGCTGCCGACCGGCATCATCAACGACGCGGAGCAATGCTTCATGGGCGCTGGCCCGCAGCGTGTCGCTGGCGAACAGTGGTTGGAATACGCTGGATAGATGCATGCCGTGAAAATTGCCGGAGGCCTGGCGCTGGTCGTAGCGGAGGTGTCTGACCGGGGTGCTGGAGGATGGCGTCGACTCGGCGAAATAATTCAACAGCTCGGCAATGGGCATGGCTTCTCCGGCGGGGCAATGTGGCCGGTGGAACATAGCCAGGGCGAGGTCTGTTGGGAACAAAGAAAAGCTTATATCCTCATAGGCCGGCGGCTTCCCCGGCAGGTCGTCGCCATTGCTATGGCACAACGGCTGGCCGAAGCGGTGAATTCTTTACTAGCTTATAAGTGGCCGGCGGCATAAGAAGCTGCCTTTTTCGTCGTTCGCAATTCCTTTTCGCCTCGGTAACGTGTTTGCCTGAGCGACCACCAGAGGCGCTCGTCAATCAGGGTGAAGCGAAAGGGGAAAACATGGGTCTCATCGCCAAACTGATTTCTTCGATCAGGTCCTCGGTCAGCAAGCAAGCCTCGGGGCCGGGCGCAAATCAAGGGAGTACCGCTGTGAGCGATAACCACGAAGCCAAACGCAATTACCGTTACGAAACGCTGCAGGTGCACGCCGGCCAGCAGCCGGCGCCGGGCACCAATGCGCGGGCAGTGCCGATCTACCAGACGACGTCGTATACCTTCAATAACGCCGATCATGGCGCCAACCTTTTCGCGCTCAAGGAATTCGGCAATATCTACACGCGCATCATGAACCCGACGACGGATGTCTTCGAGCAGCGCATCGCCGCGCTTGAAGGTGGCGTCGCGGCGGTCGCCACCAGTTCCGGGCAGGCGGCGCAGTTCCTGGCGATTACCGCCATCGCCCAGGCCGGCGACAACATCGTGTCGAGCGGCTTTCTTTACGGCGGCACCTACAACCAGTTCAAGGTGACGCTGCCGCGCCTCGGCATCGGCGTCAAGTTCGTCGATGGCGACCAGCCGGAAGCCTTCCGCCAGGCCATCGACGACAAGACCAAGGCGATCTACGTCGAAGTCATCGGCAACCCGAGCTTTTCCATTCCCGATTTTGAGGCCATTGCCAAGATCGCCCACGCGGCCGGCATTCCTCTGATTGTCGATAACACCTTCGGCGCCGCCGGCTATATCGCCCGGCCGATCGACCATGGGGCTGACATCATCGTCGCCTCGGCGACCAAGTGGATTGGCGGTCACGGCACCTCGATCGGCGGCGTTTTGGTCGATGCCGGGACCTTCAACTGGGGCAACGGCAAGTTTCCGTTGTTTACCGAACCATCGCCGGCTTACCACGGCCTCAAGTTCTGGGACGTGTTCGGCAGCGGCGGCCCGTTCGGCAATATTGCCCTGGCCATTCGGGCCCGTGTCGAAGGTCTGCGCGACATCGGGCCCAGCCTCTCGCCGTTCAACGCCTTCCAGTTGCTGCAGGGGGTCGAGACCTTGTCGCTACGTCTCGAGCGGCATCTCGAGAATGCGCTGGAACTGGCCTTGTGGTTGCAAGTGCAGCCGCAGGTGGCCTGGGTCGAATACAACGGTCTGGCCGCTAGCCCCTATCATGCCAAGGCCAAGAAATATCTGCGTCGTGGTTTCGGGGCGGTACTCAATTTTGGTATCAAGGGCGGTGCCAGCGCGGCCCGCACCTTCATCGACAATGTCGAACTGGCCAGTCACCTGGCCAATGTCGGCGATGCCAAGACCTTGGTCATCAACCCCGCCTCGACGACGCACCAGCAGCTTTCCGAGGCCGAGCAGAAGGCGGCCGGCGTGCGCCCCGACCTGGTTCGCGTCTCGGTCGGCATCGAGCATATCGAGGACATCAAGGCCGATTTCGCTCATGCCTTGCGCCGTTCCGCCCTCGAAGCGGCGGCATGACGGGTTTTCGCCTGTCGGAGCAGAGCGAACGGCTGGTCCTTGATCAGCCGTTTGCTCTGGAGTCGGGCGAAGTTCTGCCCGAGGTGGTGATCGCCTACCGAAGTTGGGGGCGTCTGTCGCCCGCGGCCGATAACGCGGTGATCGTCTGCCACGCCCTGACCGGCTCGGCCGATGCCGACGACTGGTGGGGGGCTTTCTTCGGGCCCGGGTGCAGCCTTGATCCGGGGCGCGATTTCATCGTCTGTGCCAACGTGCTGGGCGGTTGCTACGGGACCACCGGGCCGACCAGCCCGGCGCCCGACGGCCGGCCCTGGGGGGCGCGCTTTCCCCGCCTGACCATACGCGATCAGGTACGGGCGCAAATGGCGCTGGCCGACGCTTTGGCGATTCGCCACATTCGTTTTGTCATCGGCGGTTCGCTCGGCGGCCTGCAGGCTCTCGAGTGGGCCGTCCTTGATCACCGGCGGGTCGGGGCAGTGGTTAGTATCGCGGCGGCCGGCCGACATTCGCCGTGGTGCGTGGCGTGGAGCGAGGCGCAACGCCTGGCGCTGGCCGCCGATCCGAAATACTGCGCCGGCCATTACGATCCGGCCGATCCGCCGGTGGCCGGGCTGGCCGCGGCGCGCGCCATCGCCATGCTGACCTACCGTAGCCACCGGTCGCTGGTTGAGCGTTTCGGGCGGCGTTGCGCGGGCGAGGGGTTGCCCGCCGCAGCTAAGGTGGCCGACGATTTTGCTGTCAAGAGTTGGTTGCGCCATCACGGCCAGGCCCTGGTCGAACGTTTCGACGCCAATAGCTACCGCGTCCTGCTCGATGCCATGGACAGCCACGACCTGGGACGCGGCCGGGCGGGGTATGAGGCGGTTCTGCAGCAGATTCGCCAACCGGTGTTGATTGCATCGCTGAACAGCGATGGATTGTATGTGCCGGCCGATCAGCAGGAATTGGCTGGCCGACTGCCGGCGGCGCAATGGTTGTCCATCGATTCGGAGCATGGGCACGATGGCTTCCTGATCGATGCCGATCTTTTCGAGCCGGCGATTCGCGCTTTTGTGCACCGTCTGCCAACCCTTGCCGAGCGTTCCCCCCGGTCCGCGCCGAGTCCGGCGGGCGTTTTGTCCCTGGCCGCCGCGGGGTGAGGCGGGCTCCCTTGGTGCTCGGTTGTATTCGCTCGGCTGCTGCGCGGGCAGCAGAAATGGGCGCCGCCATGCTGCGCCGCGGGCAGCTAACGGCGCGGCGCCCGGTCAGGCTGCCGGTGAATTATCCCGGGCGGCTGGTCATGGTCGGCCCGGCGTTGTCCAAATCAGGGCCGCTAAGATGATGTAAATGATGTAAATCAGGCTGCCCGCCGCCCGGCGGCAGTTTTACCATCGCCCTTGATCTTGCCGTGGTGGCATGTGATTTGCTGACATCAGCCGGTTCCGCCGCTATTGCCCCCCTTTTACATTTGATTTTGACCACAGAAATGCACATCATCCATTTGCCGTGCGCCGCTTGCCGCCGTCCTGCCCGCTAGTTCTGGCGGCCTGACGGGAGTCGCTCGCGGCCGCCATTTTGTGTTCGCACTGTCAGAGGTTCGGGGTGGGGAAATGACTCCCCGGCCCGCTGACAGTTTTTCGCCTCCAGTTCCGATCTATTCTGTGACCATGTCAGATTCCTCTTCTTTGCCGCCGCCCGCCACCCCCTCCATCACGGCCCGTCGGACGGCTTCCTCGCTTCGCCGGCGCCGCTTGCTGCTGGTCGCGTGCGCTCTGGTGGCGGCCGGTGGCTGGTATCTCGTGAATTCCCCGGCCCCGGTCGACGAACCGTCGGGGCCGGGGGCGCCGGGCGGGGCGGGGCGGCCCACCCCGATCGTCGTCGAGGCGGCGAGCACGGCGGATTTCCCGGTCCGCCTGTCGGCGATCGGCACGGTGATTCCGCGCACCGTCGTCACCGTGCGCTCGCGGGTCGACGGCACGCTGAACCGGATCAATTTCGAAGAAGGGCAGACGGTGCGGGCCGGCGATCTGCTGGCCGAAATCGATCCGCGGCCTTTCGAAGTGGCGCTGACCCAGGTGCTCGGTCAGATGGGCAAGGACGAAGCCCTGCTTGCCAACGCCCGGGCCGATCTGGCGCGTTACGAGGGGCTGGCCAAGCTCGATGCCATTCCGTCGCAGCAACTCGATACCCAGCGCGCTCTGGTGCGCCAGTACGAGGCGGCAGTCAGGGGCGATCAGGGCGCCGTCGACAATGCCCGCCTGCAGCTTTCCTATACCCGCATCACCGCCCCGGCCAGCGGGCGGGCCGGCCTGCGCCAGGTCGATCCGGGCAACCTGGTGCGTTCCTCCGACACCAACGGCATCGTCGTCGTCACCCAGGTGCAGCCGGTGACGGTGGTCTTCCCGATTCCCGAAGCCGATCTCGGCAAACTGCTGGTCCGGCTCGGCATGCAGACGCCGCGAGAGACCGGGCGCGCTGCCGGGCGTCAGCATGCGGCGGGTGAAGCGGCGGCATCGCCGCAAGGCCGGCGGGAGCGGCCGGCAGATTCCGGCCTGGCAGCGGCCGGCCGCCAGCGTCCCGATCGGCAAGCGGCGCTGGCCGAAGGGAAGATCATCCCGGCGCCGGCCGGGCGGGGCGGTAATCCTACCGGCAGCGGCCTGGCGGTCGAAGCCTGGGATCGCGATGGCAAGGTCCTGCTTGCCACCGGCGAATTGCTCACCGTCGATAACCAGCTCGATGTGACGACCGGGACGGTCAAGGTCAAGGCGATTTTTCCGAACAAGGATGGCGCCCTGTTTCCCAACCAGTTCGTCAATGTCCGGCTGGTGGTCAATGAATTGAAGGACGCTGTAGTGATTCCGTCGGCGGCCGTGCAGCGCGGCGCCAAGGGCAATTTCGTCTGGCTGCTGAAAGAGGACAAGAGCGTCGCCATGCGCCCGGTCGAGGTCGGCGCGGCGGACGGTGAGCGGGTGCCGGTGCTGCATGGGTTGGCGGCCGGCGAGTCGGTGGCGGTGGACGGTTTCGACCGGCTGCGCGAAGGCGGCAAGGTTGAAGTGGTGACGCGCGAGTCGCGGGCCGTCAAGGAAGGTCCGGGCAAGGGCGGTGGCAGGCGCGGTGGGCGACGCGGTGAAAACGGTGGCCCGGCGGTGCCGGGGGCGCCGGCGACGCCAGCCGCAGCAGCTCCCGCCGCGCCGGCTGGAGCACGGCCGCAGCCATGAACCTGTCGCGCCCCTTCATCGAGCGGCCGGTTGCCACCTCGCTGTTCATGCTGGCCATCCTGCTGGTCGGCCTGGTTGCCTACCGGCTGCTGCCCCAGTCGGCGCTGCCGCAGGTCGATTTCCCGACCATCCAGGTGTCGACCCTCTATCCGGGCGCCAGTCCGGAGGTCATGACCTCCAGCGTGACGGCGCCGCTGGAGCGGCAGTTCGGCCAGATGCCGGGCCTCGACCAGATGTATTCGGTGAATTCCGGCGGCGCCTCGGTGATCACCCTGCGTTTTTCCCTCGGCCTGCCGCTCGATGTCGCCGAGCAACAGGTACAGGCGGCGATCAATGCGGCGGCCAGCCTGCTGCCCACCGATTTGCCGGCGCCGCCGGTGTACAACAAGGTCAATCCGGCCGATGCGCCGATCCTGACGCTGGCCCTGACGTCGACCTCGTTGCCGCTGATCCGCCTGCAGGACATGGCCGATACCCGGCTCGCCCAGAAAATTTCCCAGGTGCCCGGTGTCGGCCTGGTGACCTTGGCCGGCGGCCAGCGCCCGGCTGTGCGCGTGCGGGTCAATCCGCGCGCCCTGGCGGAAGCCGGCCTCGGCCTCGACGATATCCGCACGGCGGTCGGCGCCGCCAATGTCAGCACGCCGAAGGGCAGTTTCGACGGCCCGGCGCGCGCCTCGACCATCGATGCCAACGACCAGTTACGCAGCGCCGACGAATATCGCCGGCTGGTCATCGCCTATCGTTCGGGGGCGCCGATCCGCCTGGCCGATGTCGCCGAGGTCGTCGACGATGCCGAAAACAATCGTCTCGGCGCCTGGGCCGGGCGCCGGGGCGAGGGCGCCGTGCTCATCGAAGGGACCGACCAGCCGGCCATGTTGCCCGGCGTCATCATCAACATCCAGCGCCAGCCGGGGGCCAATGTCATCGAGACGGTGGACCATATCCAGGCCCTCCTGCCCAAACTCCAGGCCAGCCTGCCGGCGGCGGTCGATGTGGCGATCCTCGCCGACCGCACGGTGACCATCCGCGCCTCGATCGATGCCGTGCGCGAAGACCTGTTCCTGGCCATCATCCTGGTCGTCGCGGTGATTTTCGTTTTCCTGCGCAGCGGCACCGCGACGCTGATTCCCAGCCTGGCCGTGCCGCTTTCACTGATCGGCACTTTTGCCGTGATGAAGCTGGCCGGCTTCTCGATCAACAACCTGACCCTGATGGCGCTGACCATCGCCACCGGCTTCGTCGTGGACGACGCCATCGTGATGATCGAGAACATCGCCCGCTACATCGAGGAAGGCATGGAACCGATGGCGGCGGCCCGCGAAGGCGCCCGGCAGATCGGCTTCACCATCCTGTCGCTGACCTTCTCGCTGATTGCCGTGCTGATACCGCTGTTGTTCATGGGCGATATGGTCGGTCGGCTGTTCCGCGAATTCTCGATCACCCTGGCCGTCGCCATCCTGATCTCGGCGGTGGTTTCGCTGACCTTCACGCCGATGCTCTGCGGCCGCCTGCTGAAACGGGTGCCGGCGGCCCAGCACGGCCATTTCTTCCGGATCACCGGCAATCTCATCGACCGGACCATTGCCGGCTACGACCGGCTGTTGCTGGTGGTGCTGCGCCACCAGCGGACGACGCTGTTGGTCGCCGTCGCCACGCTGGCAGTGACGGCACTGCTCTACATCGTTGTCCCCAAGGGCTTTTTTCCCCTGCAGGATACCGGTGTCCTGCAGGGCATCACGGAAGGGCCGCAGACCGCCTCCTTCGCCGAAATGTCGCGCCGCCAGCGCGAGCTGGCCGAGGTGCTGCTGGCCGATCCGGCGGTCGATTCGGTGGCCGCCTTCGTCGGCGTCGATGGCAACAACGCGACGCTCAACTCCGGTCGGCTCCAGGTCGGCCTCAAATCGAAGGCCGAACGTGGCGCGCTGACCCCGGTGATCGACCGCCTGCAGGCAAAAGCCGATGCCGTGCCGGGCATCCGCCTGTGGCTGCAGCCGATGCAGGATCTCACCATCAACGACCGGATCGCCCGTACCCAGTATCAATTCACCGTCCAGTCGCCGAGCCAGGACGATCTGTCCGAATGGGTGCCGAAGCTGGTCGATCGCTTCACCGCCCTGCCGCAACTCGAACATGTCACCAGTGATTTGCAGGACAAGGGCCTGGTCGCCTATGTCGACATCGACCGCGACGCCGCGGCCCGCCTCGGGGTCAGCGTCACCGCCATCGACAATGCCCTGTACAACGCTTTCGGCCAGCGCCTGATCTCGACCATTTTCACGCAGAGCAGCCAGTACCGCGTGGTGCTTGAAATGAAGCCGGAGCTGGCCAACGGCCTGGCCGCCTTCGACAGCCTGTGGGTGCCGGGAAGCAATGCGCAACAGGTGCCGCTAAGTTCGGTGGCACGCATCGTCGAGCGCAACGGCCTGTTGTCGCTGGCCCATCTCGAACAGTTCCCGGCGGTGACGCTGTCCTTCGACCTGGCCAAGGGCGCTTCGCTCGGCGCGGCGACGGAAGCCATCGACGGCGTGCTGCGCGACCTGAAACTGCCGCTCTCCATGCAGACCGCCTACCAAGGCGCGGCGCTGGCCTTCCGCGGGCAGGCGGCCAATGAACTGTGGCTGATCCTGGCCGCCGTCGTCACCATGTACATCGTGCTCGGCATGCTCTACGAGAGCACCATCCATCCGGTGACCATCCTGTCCACGCTGCCTTCGGCCGGTATCGGCGCCTTGCTGGCGCTGCTGCTGACCGGCGGCGAACTCAACGTCATCTCGATCATCGGCATCATTTTGCTGATCGGCATCGTCAAGAAAAACGCCATCATGATGATCGACTTCGCGCTGGAGGCCGAGCGTGAGCACGGCCTGCCGCCGGAAGAAGCGATCCGCCAGGCCTGTCTGCTGCGCTTCCGGCCGATCCTGATGACCACCCTGGCCGCCTTGCTCGGCGCCTTGCCATTGATGCTGTCGTCCGGTATCGGCGCCGAACTGCGCAGTCCGCTCGGCGTGACCATGGTCGGCGGCTTGCTGGTCAGCCAGGTGCTGACCTTGTTTACCACGCCGGTGATCTATCTCGCCTTCGACCGACTCGGCCGGCGCCTGGGCGGCAAGGGCAACCAGGGCCGCAGCATCGCCCATGAAACGGCGGAAAACCCGGAGGCCGGCGGCGAATGAGCTTGCCCGGCATGTTCATCCATCGGCCGGTGGCGACCACGCTGCTGGCCATCGGCATCTTCCTGGCCGGCGCGCTGGCGATGAACCTGTTGCCGGTGGCACCGATGCCGCAAGTCGATTTCCCGACCATTTCGGTGAGTGCCAACCTGCCCGGGGCGAGCCCGGAAACCATGGCGGCCACCGTGGCGACGCCGCTCGAAAGGGCGCTCGGGCGGATCGCCGGGGTTTCGGAAATCACTTCGTCGAGCTCGCTGGGCAGCACCCGCGTCACGCTGCAGTTCGAGCTCGACAAGAATATCGACAGCGCAGCGCGCGAGGTGCAGGCGGCGATCAATGCCTCGCGCGCCATGCTGCCGACCTCGTTGCCGAGCAATCCGACCTATCGCAAGGTGAATCCGGCCGATACGCCGATCATGATCCTCAGCCTGACCTCGGACAGCTTGACCCCGGGCCAGATGTACGATGCCGCGGCGACCGTGCTGGCGCAGCGCCTGGCGCAGGTCGAAGGGGTCGGGCAGGTGACCATCGGCGGCGGCGCCTTGCCGGCCGTGCGCGTCGAACTGCAATTGCCGCAACTGGCGCAACTCGGGCTCGGCCTGGAAGACGTGCGGCAGGCCCTGGTCAATGCCAATCCCAACCGGCCCAAGGGTTTCGTTGCCGATGGCCAGCGCCAGTGGCAGATCGAGGCCAACGACCAGGCCAAGACGGCGGCCGACTATCGTTCGCTGATCGTCGGCTACAAGAATGCCGCCGCCATCCGCCTCGAACAGGTCGCCGAAGTCCTCGATTCGGTGCAGGACGTGCGCAATGCCGGGGCGGTCAATGGCAAGCCGGCGATCCTGCTGATCATCAACCGGCAGCCCGGCGCCAATATCCTGGAAGCCGTCGATCATGTGCGCCAGATCCTGCCCCTGCTGCAAGCCTCGATTCCCGCCGCCATCGAACTCGAGGTGATGATGGAGCGGACGGCGACGATCCGCAATTCGCTACGCGAAGTCGAGCGCGCCCTGGCCTTCTCGATCTGCCTGGTCGTCGCCGTGGTCTTCGTCTTCCTGCGCAGTGGCCGCGCCACGCTGATTCCGGCGGTCGCCGTGCCGGTGTCGCTGGCCGGGACGCTGGCGGTGATGTGGCTGTGCGGATTTTCCCTGAACAACCTGTCGCTGATGGCGCTGACCGTCGCCACCGGCTTTGTCGTCGACGATGCGGTGGTCGTCCTGGAAAACATCGTCCGCCGCATCGAAGGCGGCGAAGCGCCCTTTACGGCGGCGCTCAGGGGCAGCAAGGAAGTGGCGTTCACCGTCCTGTCGATGAGCCTGTCGCTGGTCGCCGTGTTCATTCCGGTGCTGATGATGGGCGGCATCGTCGGCCGCCTGTTCCGCGAATTCGCGATCACCCTGAGCGCCGCCATCCTGGTGTCGCTGCTCGTCTCGCTGACCATTACGCCGATGATGTGCGCCCGCCTGCTCCGGCGGCCGGCGCCGCCCCGCCCGCCGCAAGAGCGGCCGGGAGCGGTGCGCCGGGCCGCCGCCGGGCTGGGGGCGCTGGCCACCCGCCTGCAAACGGCCAGCCATGCTGCCTACGGCCGTTCGCTGGGCTGGTCCTTGCGCCATCCGGCGATCATTCTTTGTTTGTTGGCCGCCACCATCGGCCTCAACATCTGGCTCTACCTGGTCATCCCGAAAGGCTTTCTGCCGCGCCAGGACGCCGGCCTGATCGTCGGCGGCATCCAGGGCGACCAGTCGTCTTCCTTCCAAAGCATGCGCGGCAAGATCACGCAATTGGTCGACATCATCAAGGCCGATCCGGCGGTGGACAGCGTCAGCGCCGTGACCGGCGGCGGCCAGACCAATTCCGCCCGGGTGTTCATCACCCTGAAACCGCTGGCCGAGCGCAACAAACTCGCCGTGCCGTCGAAGATTTCCGAGGTCATCAACCGGCTGCGACCCAAGCTCAGCCATGTGCCCGGCGCCAGTCTCTACATGTTCCCGGCCCAGGACGTGCGGGTCGGCGGCCGGCAAGCCGATTCGGAATGGCAATTCACGCTGCTCGCCGACGACCTCGAGGATCTGCGCAAATGGGAGCCGAAAGTCCGTTACGGCCTGCGCGATCTGCCGCAGATCGTCGATGTCAATACCGATCTCCAGGACAAGGGCATCCAGACCAATATCATCATCGACCGCGAGGCGGCTGCCCAACTGGGCATCCCGATCCGGACCCTGACCGCGACGCTGAACGACGCTTTCGGCCAGCGTCAGGTGTCGACCATTTTCCAGCCGCTCAACCAGTACAAGGTGGTCATGGAGGCGGCGCCCGACTACTTGCAGTCGCCGCAAGGCCTCGACCAGATCTGGGTGGTCGGGGCGGCCGGTCAGCGTGTGCCCTTGTCGGCCATCGCCAGGTGGGAGGCGGGCAATGCCCCGCTCGGGGTCAGCCACCAGTCGGGTTTCCCGTCATCGACCATTTCCTTCGATCTAGCGCCCGGCGTCTCGCTCGGTCAGGCGACTGAAGTCGTCGATGCCTTGTTCGCCCGCATCGGCGTGCCGAACAGCGTGCGCGGCAGTTTCCAGGGCACCGCCTCGGCCTTCCAGTCGGCCCTCAGTTCGCAGCCGATGCTGATCCTGGCGGCGATGATCGCCATCTACCTGGTGCTCGGCATGCTCTATGAAAGCACCATGCATCCGCTGACCATCCTGTCCACCCTGCCGTCGGCCGGTGTCGGGGCGCTGCTGGCGCTGCTCGCCTTCGGCACGGAATTCACCATCATCGCGCTGATTGGCGTCATCCTGCTGATCGGCATCGTCAAGAAAAACGCCATCATGATGGTCGATGTGGCGCTGGTCGCCGAGCGCGACCTCGGCATGGATACGCGCGAGGCCATCCACCATGCCTGTCTGCTGCGTTTCCGGCCGATCATGATGACCACCATCGCCGCGCTGTTCGGCGCCTTGCCGCTCGCCCTGGGCTCCGGCGACGGCGCCGAGCTGCGCCAGCCGCTCGGAATTTCGGTGATGGGCGGCCTCGTTTTCAGCCAGATTTTGACTCTCTACACCACGCCGGTGGTCTACCTGGTGCTCGACCGGGCCCGCCATGCCATGCTGCGCCAGTGGCGCAACTGGCGACCGGCGGCGGCCTGAGTTTTTTCCCCATGAGGCTTTGATGCAAATTCGCCGCTCCCTTCGCCCGCTGTTACCGATCCTGGGTCTCTCCCTGGCTTTCGGTGGCTGTTCGCTGATTCCCCCCTATCTATTGCCCAAGTTCGATACGTCGAGCGATTACCACGAGGCGGTCGCGCCGGTTCAGGCCGACTTGCCGTGGAAAGTCGCCGCCACGCAAGCGCTGCCGCAGGCGCCCTGGCAGATTTTCGACCTGCCCGAGCTGCCGGAATTGCTCGGCCGGCTGGAATCGGCCAATGCCAGCCTGGCCCTGTCGCAGGCGCGCTACAACCAGGCCGCGGCGCTCATCGATCAGGCGACGGCCGGGCTGTTCCCGGCGGTGAGCGGCAATGCCGGGGTGACCCGGGCGCGCAACAACGGCACGACCAGCAACACGGCGACGACCAACAGCATCAGCCTGTCGTCAAATTGGGAAATTGACCTTTGGGGCCGTCTGCGCGCTACCGTTGACGCCAACGAAGCCTCGGCCAAGGCCAGCGCCGCCGACCTGGCCGGCGTTCGCCTGGCCCTGCAGGCGCAGTTGGTGCAGTCGTTGTTGTCGCTGCGCATCGTCGAAGTGCAACGCAACCTGCTCGATGCGACGGTCGCCGACTACGAGCGCTACCTGCAACTTACCAACGACCGCATCCGCTTCGGTGTTGCCAGCCGGGCCGACCAGGCCCAGGCCGAAACGCAATTGCGCAGCGCCCAGGCGCAGGCCGTCGAAACCGGCGTGCAGCGGGCCCAGCTCGAACACGCCATCGCTGTGCTGGTCGGCGAATTGCCGGCCAATTTCAAGCTGCCGGCACCGCCCGCCGGCGCCCCGGCCTTGCGCGCCCAGTTGCGCGGCTCGGGCGACGTGGCGCAACCCGGTTCGGGCACCACCCATGCCAGTATTTTCGATCTCGTGCCGGCGCTGCCGACGGTGCCGCTCAGCGCCCCGTCGACGCTGCTTGAACGACGGCCCGACATCGCCGCCGCCGAACGCCGCGCGGCGGCGGCCAATGCCCAGGTCGGCGTCGCCCGGGCAGCCTTCTTCCCGGTGCTCAGCCTGACCGGCACGGCCGGCCAGCGCTCGACGGCACTGAGCGACCTCCTGACGGCGCCGGCCCGCTTCTGGTCGATCGGCCCGTCGCTGGTGGCGCCGCTCTTCGACGCCGGCCTGCGCAGTTCGCAAAAGGCCCAGGCCGTGGCGGTCTGGGAGCAGAGCACGGCGAGCTATCGGCAGACGGTACTGGCCGCCTTCCAGGAAGTCGAAGATCAACTGTCCACCCTGCGCATCCTGGCCGATGAGGCGAAAATCCAGGATGCCGCGGTCAAGGCAGCCCGGGTCAGCGCCGAACTGACCCAGGCCCAGTACCGGGCCGGCGTCGCCAGCAGCCTGCAGGTCATCGTCGCCAACAGCGCCTTGCTGACCGCCGAGCGTAGCGCTCTCGATCTCCATAACCGGCGCCTGAGCGCGGCGGTGGTCCTGATTCGGGCCCTGGGCGGCGGTTGGCCGGGAACCGGCGAGGCGGCGGGCTGAAACCGGCGGCGACCAGAGCCCACTAGGATCGGGCTCAGCGGCGCGCTCGCAAGGTCTGGCCGCTGGCGGTCGTGTCTTCTCCCGCGCCGACTGGCCGGGCAAGCGTATAGTCAAAGCGCCAACTCGTCGCCGTCGGCTCGTGGTCCGGGATTCGTCCCGGTCGGAGCGGCGGGCGGGGTGGTTTCGCCAGGCTGCTGTCCAGGCCTGGCTCACTACAACAGGATCATTTCATTCGTAGGAGACATCATGAAAAAATCCGTATTGTTTCTTAGCCTTGTCGCAATTGGCATGGCTTCCGCCATTGCGGCCGACCCGGCAAAAATAAACTGGAACAAGATCCCCGTCACCAAGGTTTCCCTGTTTTACCCCGGCCAATCGACTTACGAATGGTTGCGCAGCGACGAACACAAAAATGCCGCCAAAGAGGTCAAGCGGGGCGATGCCTGTACCTCATGCCATGACGAGGAAGGCGCCGAAAAGGATATCGGCGCCAAGATCGTCAAAGGTGGCCGTCTCGAGCCGACCCCCATAGCGGGCAAGTCCGGTGACAAGGAACTGAAGGTCCAGGCCGCTTACGATGAAAAGAATGCCTATCTGCGTTTCCAGTGGAAAACCGATAACGCCTATCCGGGAACCGAACACCAGTACCTGCGCTTCGATGGCAAGGAGTGGAAGGTCTGGGGTTATCCAAAGCTCGACAAGCCGGTCCAGGCGGGCAAGGAAATCGGGATTTACGAAGATCGCCTGTCGATCATGCTCGACGACGGCAAGGTGCCGGGTTTTGACAAGCAGGGCTGCTGGCTGACCTGTCACGATGGCCAGCGTGACATGCCCAAACAGTTCACCAAGGAAGAAGTGACGGCCAATCCGCTGCTCACGGCGATCAAGAAGAGCGATGTCCGGAAGTACCTGCCCGATTCGCGTAGCAATCCCGCCGACTGGAAGAGCGGGAAGAGCGTTGAAGAGATTGCCAAACTCAAGGCGGCCGGCTATTTCGTCGATTTGTTCCAGTGGCGGGCGCACCGCAGCTACCCGGTCGGCATGGCCGACGATGGCTACATCCTTGAGTTTCGCTTGAGCGATGCCGGCAAGGACATGTTCAGCGGCAATGCCGATGCCAAGACCCATCAGCCGAAATTCATGTGGGATGAAAAGAAAGTCGGTTACAAATCGATTTCAGCCGCGCAACTGCGTCAGGGCGATCATTTCCTGATCCGCGAACAGAATGCCGTGCCTTTTGATCCGAATGCCGGCTGGAAAGAGGGCGATCTGATCCCGGATTACCTCACCAGTCGCGACGATGCCAAGGGGTCGGCCGCCGATAACAATGCTATCGCCAGTTGGCGGGACGGAGTGTGGACGATGCTGCTGATCCGTCCGCTGGGTCTGACCAATAACGATGACAAGGCCTTGCAGGCGGGCGGTATCTATCACCTTGGTTTTGCCGTCCATGATGACAACATCACAACGCGGGGGCACCAGGTTTCCTTCCAGAAAACCTTGGGCCTGGGCGTCAAGAAAGGTAGCAAAGTCGATATCAATGCCGTCAAGTTGCCGTAGTTGACTCGCCGGCATCGTTTCCCGCGCGGCGAGGCCTGGTCCGCGCAGAAACGCCAAGGGCGGCAGCGCATTGCGCTACCGCCCTTGTTGGGTCGCGACGGCTGACGGCGGGGATCAGCCGCGGACGGATTCAGCCAGCTTGCCTTCGATCAGCTTGAGCAGCGGGGCGAAGACTTTCGGTGTGCCGGCCACCAGGTTGCCGGTTTCAAGGTACTTGTTGTCGCCGCGCAGGTCGCTGACCAGACCGCCGGCTTCCGAGATGAGCAGGCTGCCGGCGGCGATGTCCCAGGGGGCCAGGCCGAATTCCCAGAAACCGTCGTAGCGGCCGCAGGCGACGTTGGCCAGATCGAGCGAGGCGGCACCCGGGCGGCGCATGCCGGCCGTCTTCATGGTCAGTTCCTTGAAGATTTCCATGTAGGTGTCGATCTTGTCGAACTCGCGGTAGGGAAAACCGGTGCCGAGCAGGGCGCCGGCCAGTTTGAGACGCTTGGAGACGCGGATGCGGCGTTCGTTGAGGAAGGCCCCGGCGCCCCTGGTGGCGGTGAACAGCTCGTTGCGATTGGGGTCGAAAATGACCGCCTGCTCGACGACGCCGGCCTTGGCCAGGGCGATGGAAACGGCGTACTGGGGCAGGCCGTGGATGAAGTTGGTGGTGCCGTCGAGCGGATCGATGATCCACTCGTATTCGCTGTCGCCGCCCTGGCCGGCGGACTGGCCGGACTCCTCTGCTAGAATGCCGTACCCGGGGTAGGCCTCGCGCAGGGTTTCGATAATCACGGCTTCGGCCGCCTTGTCGACCTCGGTGACGAAATCGTTGGGCTGCTTGGACGTAACTTTCAGCAGGTCGACGTCGTTCGAGGCGCGATTGATGATCTGGCCGGCGCGACGCGCCGCCTTGATGGCAATATTCAGGGCTGGATGCATGGGCTTAAAGAGCTAACGGGTGGCCGCAGCCACCCGATATATATTTGAAAGAACGAATTTTACACTATGAACCCCGAAGTCCTGCTTTCCCGTGTCAGAGTTGTCCTTTGTCGGCCCAGTCATCCCGGAAATATCGGCGCCGCGGCGCGGGCCATGAAGACCATGGGGCTGTCCCGCCTCTATCTGGTCACGCCGAAACAGTTTCCCGATGCCGAGGCGGATACGCGGGCAACCGGCGCCGTCGATGTCTTGCGGGCGGCGACGGTGACTGCCACGCTGGACGAAGCCCTGGCCGGGACGGTATTTGCCGTCGCCCTGTCGGCCCGCCAGCGCGACCTCGGGCCGGCCATCGGAGCGCCGCGTGAAACCGTTGCCCGGCTGCTCGCCGAGGCCGGGCTGGGCGAAGTGGCGCTGGTCTTCGGCAATGAAACGGTCGGTCTGTCGAATGAGGAAATTTTCCATTGCCAGGCGGCGGTGACCATACCGACCAATCCGGACTTTAGCTCCCTGAATCTCGGTTCTGCCGTGCAGGTGCTCAGTTACGAGTGCCGGATGGCGGCGTTTGGCGAAAAGCCGCCGGTCGTCGCGCCCGGGGTTACCCCCTTTGTTGCGCCGCCGGCCACCAATGACGAAGTCGAAGGCCTCTACGGCCATCTCGAGGCGGTGATGACGGCCACCGGTTTTTACAATCCGGAACAGCCGGGTCGCCTGCTGCCCAAGCTGCGTCGCCTGTTCGGCCGGGTGCGTCTGGAACGGGACGAAGTCAACATCCTGCGCGGCGTCCTCGCTTCCACCCAGGTCAGGACCGGACACGGGCGCAAGGAGTGAGGCGCGGTGCTCAGGCGAAACTGTTGCGCATGTCGGCCAATTGCGCGTCGATTTCCGGTTTGAGTTCGGCGTAGGTATTTTCGAGGGCTTCCTGTTCCTCCGGACTCATCGGGTTACCCTGCATGGTCCATTCGAAATGTCCGCCGGCCAGCATGTTGGCGATGTATACGACGTCTCTCAGGCTGCGTAGCGGGGAGGGCGCCGGGCGTACCTGATCGTGGTCCTCGATGGCTTTGACGATTTCCTCCGGCAGGCCAAGGGCATTGAGCAGGGAGACGCCGATACTCTCGTGCCATTGGATGATCAGATATTTGACACTATCCGGTCGCTGCCGCAACTCTTCATACTGTGTCGCCCGGTACAGCATGTAGAACGCCCCGAGGTCGTGAATCAGACCGGCCAGCATGGCTTCTTCCGGGTTGATCCGGGTCGCCCGGCGGGCGATGACGCGCGCCCCGGCTGCGGTGCGCAGGGAGTGATCCCAAAGCATCTCGGTCAGGTCGCTGAAGGCAGCCATGCCCTTGGCCCGCAACAGTTGTGTCATGACGATGCTGATTGCCGTGCTGCGCACGACGTTGAGGCCGAGCCGGGCGATGGCGGCTTGTAGATCGACGACTTCGTGGGCGGCCGGATTGAAGGCCACCGAATTGGCGAGATGCAGCAACTTGGCGCAGATCAGCGGTTCGATGGCAATTGCCGAGGCAATCCGGCTCAGGGGCTGGTTCGGGTCGTGCAGGATCTTGCGCAGGCGGAGGACGGCGTCGAAATGGGTGGGGAAGACGACTTCGCCGGCCAGTTCCTTGGCGATGTCTTCCAGCATCTGAAAACGCTGGGCCTTGAGGATCTCGCCGGTCTTGTCGTCTTGCATATTCTGCTGAGCGTTCATCAGGCGGCCTCTTTCAGCAAAAACCCCGCTACGGGAGCGGGGTTCCTGGTTTCCTTATCAGGATTTCTGGTGGGTGCTGACGGGGTCGAACCGCCGACATTCGCCTTGTAAGGGCGACGCTCTACCAACTGAGCTAAGCACCCGTAAAGCGCTTAGTTGATGGCGTCTTTCAGGCCCTTGCCGGCGCGGAACTTCGGCGACTTGGCGGCCTTGATTTCCAGGGTCTTGCCGGTACGCGGATTGCGGCCGGTGCGGGCGGCGCGTTCGCCGACGTAGAAAGTGCCAAAGCCGATCAGGCTGACCGTGTCGCCGGCTTTCAGGGCATCCTTGACGGCGGCGACGGTGGCATCCAGCGCGCGACCGGCTGCAGCTTTGGAAATATCAGCGGAAGCAGCGATCTGATCGATCAGTTCGGTTTTGTTCATTTTGAGTCCCTCGGTGGATGGATTGGAATCACGAAAATTTTGTGAGGACGGATTTATATCCCCGGCGAAATCCTTGTGTCAAGCGGATTCTCGCCGAATTCCGGAGGGCTTTCGAAGGCCCGGGGCATGCCGTCCCAAGGGGGCGGCATGCCTTCCCTTTCAAATCAATGGGTAAGCAAAGTCTGGGCTGCGGCGTTGTCGGCCGCGGCGGCGACCCCGGAAGTTGGCTCGGTTTGTTCCGCAAGAGGCTCCGGATTGCGCTCCAGAGCGCGTTCCAGCACCTGGTCGATCCACTTGACGGGAACGATTTCGATCTTGTTTTTGATGTTGTCGGGGATCTCGGTCAGGTCCTTGACGTTCTCGGACGGGATCAGCGCCGTCTTGACGCCGCCGCGGACCGCCGCCAGCAGTTTTTCCTTGAGGCCGCCGATCGCCAGCACTTCGCCGCGCAGCGTGATCTCGCCGGTCATGCAGACGTCGCAGCGGACCGGGATGCCGGTGTAGGCCGAGACCAGGGCCGTGGTCATGGCGATGCCCGCCGAGGGGCCGTCCTTGGGCGTGGCGCCTTCCGGCACGTGGATGTGGATGTCGGTCTTCTCGAAGGCCTCGTCCTTGATCCCCAGGCGCCGTGAGCGGGCGCGCACGACGGAGCGGGCGGCTTCGACGGATTCCTTCATGACGTCGCCGAGCGAGCCGGTGCGCAGGATATTGCCCTTACCCGGCATGTTGGCGCATTCGATGGTCAGCAGTTCGCCGCCGACTTCGGTCCAGGCCAGACCGGTGACCTGGCCGACCTGGTTTTCCTTTTCCGCCATGCCGTAGCTGTAGCGCTGGACGCCGAGGAACTTGTCGAGATTCTTGGCGTTGACCAGGATGCGGCTATCCCGCTTCTTCAGCACCAGGGTGCGCACGACCTTGCGGCAGATCTTGGAGATTTCGCGTTCGAGCGCCCGCACGCCGGCTTCCCGGGTGTAGTAGCGGACGATGTCACGAATGGCGCTGTCGGCCACCGAGATTTCAGTCTTCTTCAGGCCGTTGTTCTTGATCTGCTTGGGCAGCAGATAGCGCATGGCGATATTGACCTTTTCGTCTTCCGTGTAGCCGGACAGGCGAATGACTTCCATGCGGTCGAGCAGGGCGGCCGGGATGTTCAGGGTGTTGGCGGTGGCCACGAACATGACGTCGGACAGGTCGAAATCGACTTCGACGTAGTGGTCCTGGAAGGTGTGGTTCTGTTCCGGGTCGAGCACTTCGAGCAGGGCCGACGACGGGTCGCCACGGAAATCCTGGCCGAGCTTGTCCACTTCGTCGAGCAGGAAGAGCGGGTTACGCACGCCGACCTTGGTCAGGCTGGAGAGAATTTTGCCCGGCATGGAGCCGATGTAGGTGCGACGGTGGCCGCGGATTTCGGCTTCGTCACGGACGCCGCCCAGCGCCATGCGCACGAACTTGCGGTTGGTCGCCTTGGCGATCGACTGGCCGAGCGAGGTCTTGCCGACACCCGGGGGGCCGACCAGGCAGAGGATCGGTGCCTTGACCTTGTCTACGCGCTGTTGCACGGCGAGATATTCGACGATACGTTCCTTGACCTTGTCCAGGCCGTAGTGATCCTGATCGAGAATCTTCTCGGCTTCGCGCAGATCCTTGCTGATCCGCGTTTTCTTGCGCCAGGGCAGGCCGATCAGGGTTTCGATGAAATTGCGCACGACGGTGGCTTCGGCCGACATCGGCGACATCAGGCGCAGCTTCTTCAGTTCGCCCTGCGCCTTGGCCAGGCCTTCCTTGCTCATGCCGGCGGCCTTGATCTTCTTGTCCAGTTCTTCGAGGTCGGCACCTTCTTCGCCTTCGCCGAGTTCCTTCTGGATGGCCTTGACTTGCTCGTTGAGGTAGTACTCGCGCTGGCTCTTTTCCATCTGGCGCTTGACGCGGCCGCGGATGCGCTTTTCGACCTGCAGGATGTCGATTTCGGATTCGAGCTGCGACAACAGGCGATCGATACGATCGCGGATGCTCTCCATCTCCAGCACTTCCTGCTTCTGCTCGAGCTTGAGCGGCAGGTGGGCGGCGATGGTGTCGGCCAGGCGACCGGCGTCCTCGATGCCGGCGATGGAAGACAGCACTTCCGGCGGGATCTTCTTGTTCAGTTTGACGAACTGGTCGAACTGGGCGACCACGGCGCGGCGCATCGCCTCGATCTCGTGGTCTTCGACGGCGGCCTGCGGCAGCGGCGCAGCGGTGGCCATGAAGACCGAGGATTGCACCTCGATGGCTTCGACGCGGGCGCGCTGGGTGCCTTCGACCAGCACCTTGACGGTGCCGTCGGGCAGTTTGAGCATTTGCAGGATGTTGGCCAGGCAACCGATGCGATACAGGTCTTCCGGTTCCGGTTCATCCTTGGCGGCCGATTTCTGGGCCACCAGCAGAATGTTCTTGTTGCCTTCCATGGCCATTTCCAGGGCCTTGATCGACTTCGGACGCCCGACGAAGAGCGGGATGACCATGTGCGGGAAAACGACGACGTCGCGCAGCGGCAGCAGCGGCAGTTCGACGGTTTCCGGGAGCGTGTTGGGGTTCGACATTACGATGCCTTAAAAATAGGTATGTGCCCCCCAAGTGGGGGCGGGGAACCGCAATTCAAGACCCGGCTCAGTTGGAGCCGGAAACCTTGGGCTGATCAGCGTAAATGAGCAGGGGCTGGGCGTCGCTGGTGATCGTGTTTTCATCGATTACCACTTTTTCGACATTTTCCATACCGGGGAGTTCATACATCGTATCAAGCAGGGCGTGTTCGAGAATGGAGCGCAGGCCGCGGGCACCGGTCTTGCGGGCCAGTGCCTTCTTGGCGATGGCGGAAAGGGCACCGGGGCGAATTTCCAGTTCGACCTCTTCCATGCTGAACAGCTTCTGGTATTGCTTGATCAGGGCGTTCTTGGGTTCGGTCAGGATCTGGATCAGGGCCGGTTCTTCGAGTTCCTGCAGGGTTGCGACGACGGGCAGGCGGCCGATCAGTTCGGGGATGAGACCGAACTTGATCAGATCTTCCGGCTCGGCGTCAAGCAGGACCTGGCCGATGGCCTTCTTGTCGGCCTTGCTCTTGACCTCGGCCCCGAAGCCGATGCCGCCGCGTTCGGAGCGGTTGAGAATGATCTTTTCCAGGCCGGCAAAAGCGCCGCCGCAAATGAACAGGATATTGGTGGTGTCCACCTGGACGAAATCCTGGTTCGGATGCTTGCGCCCGCCCTGCGGCGGAATCGCCGCGACGGTGCCTTCGATCAGCTTCAACAGCGCCTGTTGCACGCCTTCGCCGGAAACGTCGCGGGTGATCGACGGGTTGTCGGACTTGCGCGAAATCTTGTCGATTTCGTCGATGTAGACGATGCCCTGCTGCGCCTTCTCGATGTCGTAATCGCACTTCTGCAGCAGTTTCTGGATGATGTTCTCGACGTCTTCGCCGACGTAGCCGGCTTCGGTCAGGGTCGTCGCATCGGCCATCACGAAGGGGACGTTGAGCAGGCGGGCCAGGGTCTGGGCGAGCAGCGTCTTGCCCGAGCCGGTCGGGCCGACGAGCAGGATGTTGCTCTTTGCCAGTTCGACATCGCCGGCGTGCGCGGCGGTGTGGCGCAAGCGCTTGTAGTGGTTGTATACCGCCACCGACAGGATGCGCTTGGCGACTTCCTGGCCGATCACGTACTGGTCGAGGATCGAGCAGATCTCGCGCGGTGTCGGCAGGTCGGAGCGACCGGCCTTGGCCGCTTCTTCCGGCAACTCGTCACGAATGATGTCGTTGCAGAGTGCAATGCACTCGTCACAGATGAACACCGACGGACCGGCGATGAGCTTTTTGACTTCGTGCTGGCTCTTGCCGCAGAAGGAGCAGTACAGCAGTTTTTCCTGGCCGCCTTTAGACATCTGTATTTCTCCGCTCAAGCCGCATCGCGGCGGGTTAGCACCTTGTCAATCAAACCATATTCTGCCGCTTCGGCAGCCGAAAGGAAATTGTCCCGATCGGTATCCTTCTCGATCCGTTCCAGCGGCTGGCCGCTGTGTTCGGCCATGATCCGGTTCAAACGATCGCGGATGGAGAGGATTTCCTTGGCGTGGATGGCAATATCTGAAGCTTGGCCCTGGAAGCCACCAAGCGGTTGGTGAATCATCACGCGGGAATTGGGTAGCGCGAAACGCTTGCCCTTGGCGCCGGCGTTGAGCAGGAAGGCGCCCATCGAGGCGGCCTGGCCGATACACAGCGTCGACACGTCCGGCTTGATGAACTGCATGGTGTCGTAGATCGACATGCCGGCCGTTACCGAACCACCCGGCGAGTTGATGTAGAAATAAATGTCCTTGTCCGGATTTTCCGCTTCCAGGAACAGCAATTGGGCGACTACCAGATTGGCGGTGGAGTCGTTAACCGGGCCGACAAGAAAGATCACCCGTTCTTTGAGGAGGCGGGAGTAGATGTCGTAGGCGCGCTCGCCGCGACCGCTCTGTTCCACCACCATCGGGACGAGGCCCAGTGCTTGCGGCTCCCAGTTGTTTGCGTTGTCGATATTCATGTCAGCCCTTCTATGTTGCGTTTCAGACGTTTGTCGTTTTTGTGACGATGATCAGATTACTGCTTCTGGCCCATCAATTCATCAAAAACCGCAGCCTTGTCGGTTACCTTGGCCTTACCCAGTACCCACGCCACAACGTTGCTCTCGATCGCCACGCCTTCAACTTCGTTCAGGCGCTGCGGCTGGGCGTAGTACCAACGGATGACTTCTTCCGGATGCTCGTAGCTCTGGGCGGTTTCTTCGACCATGGCGCGAACCTGTTCCGGGCTAGCCTGAAGCTTTTCCGTCTTGACTACCTCAGCAAGGATCAGGCCAAGGGTGACGCGACGCTTGGCCTGGTCGGCAAACCATTCCGACTGGATCGGGAAATCCTTGGTTTTCATGCCGCGCTGTTCCATGTCCTGCTTGGCTGCCTGCATCAGGCGCTGGATTTCCATATCGACCAGGGAGGTCGGGACGGTGATCGGGTTGGCCTTGAGCAGGGCTTCCATGACCTGGTCCTTGAGCTTGCCTTCGATGCGGTTCTTCACTTCGCGCTTCAGGTTGGCTTCGATCTCGGCCCGCATCTTGGTCACGTCGCCGTCGGCGATGCCCATGCTGGTGGCGAACTCGGCGTCGATTTCCGGCAGCACCGGGGCTTGCACCTGCTTGACGGTGATATCGAACTGGACCGTCTGGCCAGCCAGATCCTTGGCGTGGTAATCAGCCGGGAAAGCCAGGTCGAAAGTCTTGGATTCGCCGGCCTTGGCGCCTTCGACGGCGTTTTCGAAATCGGGCAGCATCTGGCCCTGGCCAAGCACGAAGGGGTAATCCTTGGCTTCGCCACCAGCGAACGGCACGCCATCCTTCTTGCCGAGGAAATCGATGACAACGCGGTCTTCCTTGGCGGCGGCACGATCGGTGTCGGCGTGGGAAACGCGCTGCTTGCGCAAGATGTCGAGGGTCTTGTTGACTTCGGCTTCGCCGACTTCGAGAACCGGGCGCTCGATTTCAGCGGCGGCCATGTCGCCCGGCACGAACTCCGGGTAGGTTTCGAAAATAGCGGTGAATTCGAGGTGGGTGGTGCTTTCCGAGGTCTTCGGCTCGATCCGCGGGTAACCGGCAACGCGGGTCTTCTGCGCGGTCACGGCTTCGCCGAAGACGCGGTCGAGTTGTTCTGACAGCACTTCGTGGCGCGCCTGGTCGCCGTATTGCTGCTTGACGATGCTGAAGGGGACCTTGCCCGGGCGGAAGCCCGGCATCTTGATGTTTTTGCCGGTGCGCTTCAGGCGCTGATCAATTTCCTTCTCGATATCGGCAATGGCGATGGAGAGATCGACGCGGCGTTCGAGTTCGTTGGCTTGTGCAGTGGTTGCTTCCATGAGAATTCCTTGTGACTTCAGAGCCGAAAAATAAAGCTGTCAATTCTATCATGGCAGATGCGGGCCGGTTGAATGGCAGAGTGCGAGAAGAATTTGGCGAAATACGCTAGACACGACCAAAGGAACTTCGTACAATGCGCGCCTTCTTCAGCGGCGGCTGTAGCTCAGTTGGTAGAGTCCCGGATTGTGATTCCGGTTGTCGTGGGTTCGAGCCCCATCAGTCGCGCGGGGGTTTTCGCTTGGGAGGTTGCCATGTTTTTGTCTTCGCTATTTTCCGGTCTGCAGCCGGCCGCTGTGTGGGCTCATTTTGCGACGCTCTGCGCCATACCGCGCGCCTCCAAGCAGGAAGCCGTCTTGCGCGACACCCTGCGGGATTGGGCGGCAGGCCGCGGTCTGGCGACGACGGTGGATGCGGCCGGCAACCTGATCATCCGCAAGCCGGCCAGGGCTGGCTGCGAGCAACGGCCGGGTGTCATCCTGCAGGCACATCTGGACATGGTCTGCCAGAAGAATACCGATTCCAGTCACGATTTTTCCCGCGACCCGATCACCCCGCAATTGCGCGATGGCTGGCTGGTCGCCGAAGGCACGACGCTGGGTGCCGATAACGGCATCGGCGTGGCCTTGATACTGGCGGCGCTGGAGGATGCGCAACTGGTGCATGGTCCGCTCGAAGCGCTGTTCACCATCGACGAAGAGGCCGGCATGGGCGGTGCCCGCGGCCTGGAAGCAGGTCTGCTCAAAGGTTCGCTGATGCTGAACCTGGATACCGAGGAATGGGGCGAGTTCTATCTTGGCTGCGCCGGCGGGCTCGACGTCAATGTCGAACGCCCGGGCCTGGCCGAACCGCTACCGACCGGCTGGCAGCCTTGCCGGATCAGTTTGCGCGGCCTGCGCGGCGGCCACTCCGGGGTGAATATTCACGAGGAGCGCGGCAATGCCATCAAGTTGCTGGTCCGCGTGCTGGTCGAACTGGCGCCCGATATGCCCCTGCGGCTGGCCGAGCTGCAGGGGGGCTCGGCGCGCAATGCGCTGCCGCGCGAGGCGTTCGCGACGGTGGCCCTGCCGGCCGACATGCTGCCGAAGCTGCCGGCCCTGCTGCTGGCCAAACAGGAACTGCTGCGCCAGGAACTGCGCGGCGTCGATGCCGCCCTGACCCTCGACGTGGCGTCGGGCGAAGTGACCTCGCTGATGTCGTCGCGCGAGCAGGATATCTGGCTCGCTTCGCTGCATGCCGCGCCGCACGGCGTCCGGCGAATGAGCCGGCAGGTGCCGGGCGTGGTCGAGACTTCGAACAATCTCGGCATGGTCGATCTGCACCCGAAAGGGGGTAGCTGCAACTTTATGGTGCGCTCTTTACAGGACAGCGGCAGCACGGCGCTGGCTGACGAGATCGTCAGCCTGTTCGCCTTGTCCGGCACGCCGGTCGAAAAAACCGGTTATTACCCGGGCTGGACGCCGAACCCGGAGTCGCCGCTGCTCGCCCTGTGCCAGGCGGTTTATAAAAGCGAGTTCAATGCCGAATCATCGGTGCAGGTGATCCACGCCGGACTGGAATGCGGCATCATCGGCGCCAAGTATCCGGGCCTGGATATCGTCTCTTTCGGCCCGACCATCCGCGGCGCGCATGCGCCGGGCGAGGCGGTAGACATCGCCTCGGTCGGGCGCTGCTGGCATCTGCTGCAGGCGATCCTGGCGGCTGCGGCTTGATCGACAAGGAGAAAGTCTGATGAAAACAGCCACTTTGCTAGTCGCCATCCTGGCGCTTACCGCCTGTGGCGTCGAAACGGCCGGGACGGCGGCGACCGCCGCGGCGCTGAAGAAACAGGAAATCGAACAGGGCAAGAAAACGCTGGAGCAGTTCCAGCAGAAACTCGATCAGGCCAACCAGGCCACGCAGCAGCGTGCCGAGCAGGCGGCCGGCGAGAAATAGCAGGTGGTGGATAACTGATAAAGCCTCGGCGCGCGGGATGCCGGCGGGCAATCATACGCCACAACCGGTCGTTCTCGGCCCGGAAAACTCGAACTGTCGAGCGGGCAATTGCTGACGGTCCGATTGCCTTCACCATGGAGCGGACAGATTGTCCGGGAAGTGCTGTCACGAAATGAGACAACGTGACGCCAATTTAGCCCGCTGCCTTGTCGCATCTTGCCTCCCTGCGCATACTTGTATCCAAGGGAGTTCGGGTCGCGTGGGACTTGTTGCTGCCTCCTTGATACGAACCGAAGGAGATCGATCATTAAGAAAGCAGCGAACAGTCTTGACGACGTGAAGGCTTATTACGGCAGAACCCTTCAGGGAGCGAAGGACTTGAAGACCAAGGCGTGCTGCTGTACCGAGTCGATTCCCGCCAACCACCGGGCTATTCTGGCGACGATCGACGAGGAAATTCTCAACCGTTTCTATGGTTGCGGTTCACCGATTCCCCCTGTGCTGGAAGGCTGCACCGTCCTCGACCTCGGTTGCGGTGCCGGGCGGGACGCCTACTTGGTATCTGCCCTGGTGGGACCGAAGGGCAGAGTCATCGGCGTCGATATGACCGACGAGCAACTGCTCGTAGCGCAACGTCACCGGCAGGCTCAGGCGCAGCGCTTCGGCTATCCCGCATCGAATGTGGATTTTCGCCGGGGCTACATCGAAGACCTGGGGGCGCTCGATATCGCCGACAATTCCGTCGATGTGGTGATTTCCAACTGCGTCATCAATCTGTCGCCGGCCAAGGACCGCGTCTTTGCGGAAATCCACCGGGTGCTTAAGCCGGGCGGCGAACTCTTGTTCTCAGATGTTTTTGCCAGCCGGCGGGTGCCGCGGGAACTGCGCGACGATCCGGTGCTGCGCGGCGAATGCCTGGCCGGTGCCATGTATGTCGAAGATTTTCGTCGGCTGATGCGCTTGGTCGGCTGGCCTGACTACCGCATCGTTTCGCGGTATCGCTGCGCCATCGACAATCCCGAAATCGAAGCCAGGGTCGGCATGATCGAATTCCACTCGACGACGGTTCGCGCCTTCAAACTGGCCGGCCTGGAAGACCTCTGCGAGGACTATGGGCAGGTGGCCTGCTACCTCGGCAGCGCGCCCGATCATCCGCATCGGTTCGCCCTCGACGACCACCACACCTTCGTTACCGGCAAGCCGATGCTGGTCTGCGGCAACACGGCGGCTATGCTCGGTGAAAGCCGCTTCGCCAAGCATTTTAGGGTCAGCGGCGACCGGTCCACTCATTTCGGCCGGTTTGATTGTTCGGCACCAGCAGCGGTCGGCGACTGTGGTGGTGGGTGTTGCTAGGGGCCCGGAAGCGATCTGCTATGTCTATCGGTCATCAGGTGGAGTTTTGTATGCAGCAGCCCGCCGCTAACAATGTAGTTCCCTCTTGCCAACCGACCGTAGAAAAGAGAAACAGCGCGATTCTCAACGCTGGCGGATAGCCTCGCGGCGGGCCAAGCCGAGTTTGGTGGAACGTTCCATCTTCTGTACGAAGGCCGGGAAATCGAGGCTGAACTTGGCGCGCAGTTCCTTGGCGTAATTGTGCAGCCAGCGCCAGCGCGGCTCGAAGTAGTGTTCCTTGAAAGCGTAGAGCACATGGTTGCCGTCATCCGGCACCGAGATGACGATGACCTGGTCGTCGAAAACGTGCATGGCTTCGCCGATCAAGCCGGCGTAGGTCTCTTTCTCGCCGGCCAGGTTGATGACCATGACGCCGTTGCCCGAGAGCTTGGTAAAAGCATTCTCGAAAAACTCGCGGTTGGCCAGGCTGGGCGCGAAGCCGGTCTTGTCGAAAGCATCGACGAGCAGCACATCGATGCCTTTTTCCGTTTTCTCCAGGTATTCGGCGCCGTCGGCCTGCAGCACCTGCAGGCGGGCGTCGTCGGGCGGCAGCAGGAAACTGTCGCGGAAGGCGATGACCTCGGGGTCGAGTTCGATGGCCGTCAGTTGCGTGCCGGGCAGGCGGTAGTAGCAGAACTTGATCAGCGAACCGCCGCCCAGACCGATCAGCACGATGCGCTTGGGGCGTGGCTGGAAGAGCAGGAAGGCCATCATCTTCTGCGTATAGCGGATGGCCAGGTCGTTGGGGGCCTTCAGCGACATCTCGCTCTGCATCAGGCGGACGTTGAAATACAGGAAACGCGACTTGCCGTCGTCGATGACGAAGGGCTTGGGGTAGCTTTCGTCGAGCAACTGGGCGCGCAATTCACCCTCCCGCGCCCAGGGCGGTTCGTGCATGAGCACGGTGCCCGTTTCGACCTCGAACGGGCTGGGCATTGCAAACAGTTTGTCGCTCAAGTTGATGGCTTAGTCCGGCAGGTCTTCGGCGCGCAGCAGGAAGACGTATTCGTCGCCGGCTTCGGTATCGAGCCAGATGAAGGGCAGCTCGGGGTAGGCCGCTTCGAGCGCCTCGCGGTTGTGGCCGATTTCGACGACGAGGATGCCGTCCTCCGTCAGATGTTTTTTCGCTTCGCGCAGGATGATGCGCGTGAAATCCAGGCCGTCTTCGCCCGAGCCCAGCGCCAGTTCCGGTTCGTGCAGGTATTCCGGCGGTAGGGCGTCGACCGACTCGGCATTGACGTAGGGCGGGTTGGAAATGATCAGGTCGTAGCGTTTGCTGGCCAGCTTGGTGAAGGCATCGGACTGGATGAGACTGATCCGGTCACGCAACTGGTAATCGCCGACATTGCGTTCGGCGACGGCCAGCGCGTCCTCGGAAAGATCGACGGCATCGACCGCGACTTCCGGGAAGGCGAGGGCGGTCAGGATGGCCAGGCAGCCGGAGCCGGTGCACAGGTCGAGGGCGGCATGGATGGCCCAGGGGTCTTCGATCCAGGGGGAAAGCTGTTCGAGCAGCAGTTCGGCGATGAAGGAACGCGGCACGATGGTGCGCTCATCGACGTAGAAGCGGTGTTCGCCGAGCCAGGCTTCGTTGGTCAGGTAGGCGGCCGGCAGGCGCTCCTCGCAGCGGCGGCGGTAGATGTCGAGCAGGGCGTCGCGTTCGTGCGGCAGGAGCTTGGCGTCGAGGAAGGGCTCAAGCCGGTCGAGCGGCAGGCTCAGGGTGTGCAGCGTCAGGTAGACCGCCTCGTCCCAGGCGTTGTCGCTGCCGTGGCCAAAAAACAGTTGCGCGGCGCTGAAGCGGCTGACCGCGTAACGGATGAAGTCGCGAATGGTAGTGAGTTCGCTGCGGGCGGCGGGATCGGGCATCTAGTTATTAGCCGGTAGTAGTTAGTTGTTAGCGGGGCGTCTGGTTTTTGGGTTTGCTAGCGACTAATGACTAGTAACTAACAACTGCTTAAGAATTCTGGCATAAATGGCCGAGAGTTTCGGCAGCGAAACCACCTCGATACATTCGTCGATCTTGTGGCTGGTCGCGTTGACCGGGCCGATTTCCAGCATTTGCTGGCAGATTTCGGCGATGAAGCGGCCGTCGGAGGTGCCGCCGGTGGTCGATAGTTCGGTTTCGATGCCGCAGATTTCACGGATGGCAGTTGCTGCCGCGTCGGCCAGCGGGCCGCGGCCGGTCAGGAAGGGGCGGGCGCCGAGGGTCCATTGGATGTCGTAATCGAGCCGGTGCTTTTCCAGGATGGCGCCCAGCCGTTGCTGCAGGCTTTCCGGCGTGCTGGCCGTCGAGAAGCGGAAATTGAATTTCACTTCCAGGCTGCCCGGCACGACATTGGTGGCGCCGGTGCCGCCATGAATGTTGGAGACCTGCCAGGTGGTCGGCGGGAAATACTCGTTGCCTTCGTCCCAGCGTGTCGCAGCCAGTTCGGCCAGCGCGGGGGCGGCTTCGTGGATCGGGTTGCGGCCCTTTTCCGGGTAGGCGATGTGGCACTGGACGCCCTTGACCTGAAGGGTGCCGGACAGCGAGCCGCGCCGGCCGTTCTTGATCATGTCGCCCAGCGTGTTGACCGAGGTCGGTTCGCCGATGATGCAGAAATCGAGCGTTTCGCCTCGCGCCTTCAGCGCTTCGACGACAGCGATGGTGCCGTCGTTGGCATCGCCTTCCTCGTCCGAGGTGAGCAGGAAGGCGAGCGAACCGGGATGCTCCGGATGGGCGGCGAGAAAGGCTTCGACGGCGGTCACCGAGGCGGCGACCGAGGATTTCATGTCGGCGGTGCCACGGCCATAAAGCACGCCGTCGCGGATTTCCGGGGCGAAGGGTGGGCTGGTCCATTTTTCCAGTGGACCGGTCGGCACGACATCGGTGTGGCCGGCGAAGACGAAGAGCGGTGCGGTCGTGCCGCGCCGCGCCCAGAGATTGGTCACGCCATTGCGGTTGATGTATTCGAGGGCAAAGCCGAGCGGGGCGAGGCGGGCGGCGATGATGTCCATGCAGCCGGCGTCGTCCGGCGTAACGGAAGGCCGGGCGATGATTTGCCGGGCCAGGGCAAAAGTGGGATCGGTCATCAGGGAGTTTCGTCGTCGGCCAGGCTGAGGGCGAATTCCTTGAAGGAAGTGCCGCCCGAGTTGGTGCTGTCGAAATCGAGCGCCAGTTCGGCTTTCTTGTCTTCTTCCGGCGTGCTGCTACTGATCTCCGAGTTGTTGATCAGCCAGGACAGGTTGGTTGGCGAATCGGCATTGGCCAGGGCTTCGTCGAGCGTGATGGTGCCTTCGCGGTAAAGGCGGAAGAGATCCTGCTCGAAAGTCTGCGAGCCCGGGGTCAGCGTTTGTTCCATCGCATCCTTGATGGCCTGGACTTCGCCGCGTTCGATCAGTTCGCCGATATGGCGGGTATTGAGCATGACTTCGCAGGTCGGCAGCAGCTTGCCGTCGGGCTTCTTGACCAGGCGCTGGGAAACGATGGCGCGCAGGCTGACCGAGAGGTCGAGGAAGAGCGCCGGGCGGTTTTCCGGCGGGAAGAAGCTGATGATGCGGTTCAACGCGTGGTAGGAATTGTTGGCGTGCAGCGTCGCCAGGCAGAGGTGGCCGGTCTGCGCATAGGCGACGGCGGCCTGCATGGTTTCCTTGTCGCGGATTTCGCCGATCAGGATGCAGTCCGGTGCCTGGCGCATGGCGTTCTTCAGGGCCGTTTGCCAGTCGGCGGTATCCATGCCGATTTCGCGCTGGTTGACGATCGAGCGCTTGTGCTTGAAAAGGAACTCGATCGGGTCCTCAATGGTCAGGATGTGACCATTGCGGTTGGCGTTGCGATGATCGAGCATGGCCGCGATGGTTGTCGATTTGCCGGAGCCGGTGGCGCCGACGATCAGGATCAGGCCGCGTTTTTCCATGATCATCTCGGCCAGCACCGGCGGGACGCCGAGATTTTCCAGTTGCGGAATATTGCCGAGGATGAAGCGGACGACAATACTCACCGAGCCGCGCTGGCGGAAAATATTGACCCGGAAGTTGCCGACCTGGGCCACGCCAAAGGACAGATTCATCTCCGAGCTGGCTTCGAAGGTCTTAATCTGCTCCGGCGACATCAGTTCGTAGGCGATCTTCTCGATCATGTCGGGCAACATGACCTGCTGGTTCACCGGCAGGGTGTTGCCCTGGATCTTGATGTGAATCGGCGCGCCGGCGGATATGAAAATATCCGACGCCTGCTTTTCCGACATCAGCTGGAACAGTTTGTCGAGGATCATCTGAAGACCTCCGGGTCCGGTGTGGCTTAAGCGCGCAGCAGTTCGTTGATGCTGGTCTTCGAGCGGGTTTGCGCGTCGACCTTCTTGACGATGATGGCAGCGTACAGGCTGTACTTGCCGCCATCTTTCGGCAGATTGCCACTGATCACGACGGAGCCCGGCGGGATTTTGCCGTAGCTGATTTCACCGGTTTCGCGGTCGTAGATCGGGGTGCTTTGGCCGATGTAGACGCCCATCGAGATCACCGAGTTTTCGCCGACGACGACGCCTTCGACGACTTCCGAACGGGCGCCGATGAAGCAGTTGTCTTCGATGATGACCGGGCCGGCCTGGATCGGTTCAAGCACGCCGCCGATGCCGACGCCGCCGGAAAGGTGCACGTTCTTGCCGATTTGCGCGCAGCTGCCGACCGTGACCCAGGTGTCGACCATGGTGCCTTCATCGACGTAGGCGCCGATGTTGACAAAAGACGGCATGAGCACGGCGTTCTTGGCGATGAACGCACCCTTGCGGGCGAAGGCGCCGGGCACGACGCGGAAGCCGCCGGCCTTGAATTGTTCTTCGGTCCAGCCCTGGAACTTGGTGTCGACCTTGTCGTAGAAGTTGATGTCGCCAGCCTTCTGGACGCGGTTGTCGCGAGTGCGGAAGGACAGCAGCACAGCCTTCTTGGCCCACTGATTGACGACCCATTCGCCGTTGATCTTCTCGGCGACGCGCAGTTTGCCGCTGTCGAGGTCGCCGATCACCGATTCGATGATCTTGATGGCGTCGGTGGATTGGGTGGAAAGCTCGGTACGGCGTTCCCAGAGGTCGTCGATGGTGGCTTGCAACGGATGGCTCATGGAGGGTTCTCTCGGTTTTAAAGTTGTTGGGTAAATTGACGGATACGGCTGGCCGCTTCAAGGCATTCATCCAGCGAAGCGACCAGCGCAATGCGAATGAAATTGGCGCCTGGATTGACGCCACCCACCTCGCGGGCGAGGAAACTGCCGGGCAGAACGACGACATTATAGTGTTCGAGCAGGCCGCGGGCGAAGTCGGTGTCCGGGATCGCCGTTTTCGCCCACAGGTAGAAACTGGCGTCCGGCATGCCGGTGCCGAGCACCTCGGCGATCAGCGGCGTCACGGCGGCGAATTTTTCGCGGTACTGGTTGCGGTTGTCGAGCACATGCGCCTCGTCATTCCAGGCGGCAATCGAGGCGGTCTGCACCGGGGGCGCCATGGCGCAGCCGTGGTAGGTGCGGTAAAGGAGGAATTTCTTGAGAATTTTCGCATCACCGGCGACGAAACCGGAGCGCATGCCCGGTACGTTGGAACGCTTGGACAGGCTGGAGAACATCACCAGCCGTTCATTCGAGCGACCGAGCAGCTTGGCCGCTTGGAGGCCGCCGATCGGCGGATTGGCCTCGTCGAAATAGATTTCCGAATAGCACTCGTCGGAAGCGATGATGAAGCCGTACTTGTCGGACAGCGCGAACAGCGTCTGCCAGGCGGCGAGCGACAGCACCTTGCCGGTCGGGTTGCCCGGCGAGCAGACGTAGAAGAGCTGGACACGGGCCCATTCGGCTTCGCTCAACTGGCTGTAGTCGTAGGCGAAATCATTGTCCGGCAGGTTGTTCAGGAAGCGCGGTTCGGCCCCGGCCAGATAGGCGGCGCCTTCGTAGATCTGATAGAACGGATTCGGGCTGACGACCAGCGGCACGTGGCCTCGACTCGGATCAATCACCGTTTGCGCGAAGGAGAATAGCGCCTCGCGCGAACCATTGACCGGCAGGATCTCGGTTTCGGCATTCAGCGCCAGACCGTAGCGCCGTTCGCACCAGGCGGCGATGGCCTGGCGCAGCGCCGGGATGCCTTGCGTTGTCGGGTAATTGGCCAGGCCTTTCAGGCCGTTGGCCAGGGCGTCGATGATGAAGGCCGGCGTCGGATGCTGCGGTTCGCCGATGGAAAGTTTGATCTCTTTGTACTGCGGGTTGGGGGTGATGCCGGCGAACAGGGCGCGCAGCTTTTCAAACGGGTAGGGCTGGAGTTGGGCGAGGTGTGGATTCACGTCGGACATCAAATGGGTGTCAAAATGGAATTATCTCCGAAAATGCCGGCGCTGCCTCGTGAACAAACGCTTATTCGTACTCTTCTTTCTCTGTCCCTGGTTGTTGACCGCCTGCGCCTTCGGCTATCAGGCGCGCGGCAGTCTCAGCGACGTGCCGGGCGAACTGCGCGGCAAGGGATATCCGGGCAATAGTGGCGGCGGGCGTTTCGCCTTGGCCGATAGTGACGGCCGCCTGGCTTGCGACGGTCAGGCCGAAGCGCCGACCAGTTCGCCAAATCCCGGCAGTTGCGCCGGAGAAAGTGGGGCGGGCAGGCTGCGCTGTTCGGATGGTCGGCAGATCGCTTTTGTCTGGCAGGGGCTCTCGTGCCGCTCTTTCAAGGGCGGCGGAGTGGACCTTCAGGGCAATCGGCTGGAATTTGTGGTCGAACGGCGGTGACCGGTGAGGTGACCCGTTCCTGTTTTACCGAGCGCTTGCGCCGCATTCACGGGGTGCGCTGAGGTATCATCCGGGGGCCTGATTCATCCGGGTGGCTTCCGCCATCTTCGGGCTACGTGCCTAACCGACCCTTCCGAACATGACGCCCTGTTTCCCGACTTTCAAGTATTTCATCCGTTTCTTCCTGCTTGCCGTTCTGTTGCAGAGCCCGCTGACCATGGCCAGCGATGGCGGCGGGGCGGCCGGACCGGCGCCGCTTAAATTTCTTGCCAATCTGGGAGATCCCGCCAACGGGGGAAAATATTTGCAGGTGCAGATGGTCTTCGATGCGGCCAGCCCCGAGATCGAGCACGAAATTTCTGTCTATCTGCCGAAAATCCAGCATGCCCTGATTCTTCTCCTGTCCGCTGAGGATGCCTCGACGCTGCTGACCCTGAAGGGCAAGAAGGACCTGATGGAGAATATCGTTCAGGAGGTCAATCACTTGCTGCATCAAACCCCCGCCAAAGGGGTAAAGGAAGTGTTTTTCACCAGTTTCATCATTCAGTAAGCAGGGGCGTCGCCAAGCCAAGCCGGCAATTAAATGCCCGTGCTGCTCTTGAGAAATACCGTTATTGCCCGTAAATAGGGTTGTAGGAGTTCTCATTGGAGGTGTGTGATGGACGTCATCTACAGCAGCGATCATTATTGGGTGCTGGCTTATCCGGCCCAACAGGGCTTCGAGCTTTTCGACAAGGAAAGTCTGTCTACGCTGTTTCTGCAAGGGGCGCTGGCGTGGCATTTTCGCCATGCGATCGAAGAGATTCCGGAAGCTGAACGCGATGAGGAAACCATCGACGCCTTTCTCGATGACTATTGCGCCGGTAGTGCCCGGCCCATCGTTTTCCACTGACGTGCTAGAATCGCGGCATTGTCTTGATTAGCTTGAGGAATGCAGTCAAATGGGTGATGTAAATACGAGCTACGTGTCGCCGCACACGCTTTGGATGAACGAGCAACTGGAAAAGAACCCGGCCTGGGTGGAAGATCAGAAGGCCGGTCGCGCCTTGTGGTGGGACAAGAAGCAGGATGTCGACACCAGCGGACGAAATGCCGCCGCCAAGGTCGCCCAGAAGCCGTATCCGTACGACGTCAATTTCTACGGCGAATAAGCGAGTGTAGATTTTCCCGGGGCAACAAAAAAGCCGGTCCAGCGACCGGCTTTTTTGTTGCCAGAAGGTTTCTGATCAGCCGACCAGCGGCTTGACGACGCGCTTGACGGCGGTGTCGTCGGGGTGTGGGTGGATGGTGAAACCGAGGCTGGTCATCAGGCGGAACATCTTGCTGTTGGTTGATAGCACATCGCCGACCACGGCGCGATAGCCCTTGGCGCGGGCGCAGTCGATCAAGGCCGACATCAGTTTGCGGCCGACGCCGCTTTTCTGGCTGTCGTCGGCCACCGCCAGGGCGAACTCGACCGATTCACCGTCCGGATTGACAACGTAGCGCGCCACGCCGATCTGGTGTTCCTTGCCATCCTCGTCGGGCAGCGTTGCCACCAGGGCCATCTCGCGGTCGTAGTCGATCTGCGTGAAGCGGACCAGCATGGTCTGCGTCAATTCGCGCAGGGTGTCCATGAAACGGTAGTAGCGCGATTCGTCGGACATGTGCTTGACGAATTCCTGCTCCAGCTCGGCGTCTTCCGGACGGATCGGGCGGATGGTGACGACCTTGCCGTCGTTCATCTGCCATTCCTGGATCAGATGCACCGGGTAGGGGTAGATCGACATGTGGGCGTAACGGTCGCCGCTGGCGCCGGCGGCGTGATCAATGACAATCCGGGCATCGGCGGCGATGGCGCCATTTTCGTCGACGATCAGCGGGTTGAGGTCGAGTTCCATGATCCACGGCAGCTCGCAGACCATTTCGGAAATACAGAGCAGGACTTCCTTGATCGCTTCGCGGTCGACCGGCGGCATGTTGTGGAATTGACCGAGGATTTTCGAGGCGCGCGTTGAGTCGATGAGGTCCTTGGCGAGGAATTTGTTGAGCGGCGGCAGGGCGACCGAGCGGTCACTGAAAATTTCGACGTCGAAACCGCCGGCGCCAAAGGTGATGACCGGCCCGAAAATCGGATCGCGGAAGACGCCGATCATCAATTCGCGGCCGTTCGGCCGGGAGAGGAAGGGTTCGATCGAGACGCCATTGATCTTGGCCGTCGGATGGCGCTTGCTGACCGTGTCGATAATGTCATGGTAGGCGTTGCGGACGGCCGGCGCATTGACGATGTTGAGACGGACGCCGCCGGCATCCGACTTGTGCGGCAGGTCCGGCGAATCGACCTTCATGGCGATCGGGAAACCGATTTGTTCGGCGAGCAACAGGGCTTCGGTTGCCGTGCGGGCAACCATGGTCTGGGCGACCGGCACCTTGAAGGCGCGCAGGATGGCCTTCGATTCCATTTCCGAGAGCACCTTGCGCCGTTCGGCGAGCAGGGCCTCGATCAGCATCTTGGCCCCTTCGGCCTCGGGGCGGCCGTGCTGGCGGGTCGGTTCCGGGGTCTGCAAGAGCAGTTTCTGGTTACGGTAATACTTGGAGATATGGTGGAACAGTTCGATCGCCGTTTCCGGCATGCGGAAGGCCGGGATGCCGGATTCTTCGAGCAGCTTGCGGGCCGCACGCACCTGTTCCTCGCCCATCCAGCAACAGATGATCGAACGGTTGAGCTTGTCGGCGACTTCGATGATGGCCTGGGCCACCCCCATCGGGTCGGTCATCGCCTGCGGCGAGAGCATGACCAGAGTGCTGTCGACATTCGGGTCCTGGGTGACGGCCAGGATGGCGTCGCGATAACGTTCCGGCGTCGCATCGCCGGCGATGTCGATCGGATTGCTGTGCGACCAGGTGTTGGGCATCGACTTGTTGAGGATCGCCATCGTTTCGCTGGACAGCTCGGCCAGCGGAATGCCCATGTCGCCGGCGCGGTCGGCCGCCATAGCGCCGGGGCCGCCGCCGTTGGTGATGATGGCCAGACGGTTGCCGAGCGGCCGGAACTTGGAAGCCAGGGCCTTGGCGGCGTAGAACAACTGGCCGACGTTCTGGACGCGAACGACGCCGGCGCGGCGCACGGCGGCATCGAATACGGTGTCGGAGACGGCGGCCATGCCGGAGTGGGTCGCCGTGGCCATGGCGCCGGCTTCGTGGCGGCCGGCCTTCAACAGGATGATCGGCTTGATGCGGGCGGCGGAACGCAGGGCGCTCATGAAACGGCGGGCGTTGCGGATGCCTTCGACGTACATCAGGATATAGTGGGTGCGGCTGTCGTAGATCAGGTAATCGAGGATTTCGCCGAAATCGACATCGGCCGTCATGCCCAGCGAAATCACCGAGGAGAAGCCGACCTGGTTGGCCTTGGCCCAGTCGAGCACGGCCGAGCACATGGCGCCCGATTGCGAGACCAGCGCCAGGTTGCCCGGATTGGCGGAGACCTTGGCGAAGGTGGCATTCAGGCCGAGTTCCGGGCGGATGATGCCCAGGCAGTTGGGGCCGAGGACGCGCACGTTGTAGGAACGGGCGATTTCCAGCACCTTGCGTTCGAGGGCAGCACCGATATGGCCGGCTTCCGAAAAGCCGGAGGCGATGATGATGACGTTGCGCACCCCGCTACGCCCGCATTGTTCGATCAATTGCGGCACGGTCTGCGGGCGGGTGGCAATCACCGCCATTTCGACGCGGGCGCCGATTTCCTCGATCGATTTGTAGGCCGGCTGGCCCTGCACGGTTTCGTGCTTGGGGTTGATGGCGTACAGCTTGCCCTTGTAACCCGAGTTCAGAATGTTCTTGAAAATGACATTGCCCACCGAGTTTTCCCGGTCGGAGGCGCCGATCACGGCGACTGATTTTGGTTCGAAAAGCGAAGTCAGATAATGCTGTTCCAACATGGCGAACCCCTAGTTAATTTGTTTTTGTGCGGTGCAAGATTCTGGCACAAATGGATGGCGATTACCATTGGCCGGGAAGGGGTTTAGGCTATTCCGCGAGGCTCTGTTCGAGCCGTATGGATTGCGATAGGGCGCGGTGTACCGGGCATTTCCCGGCAATCTCCAGCAAGCGCTGGCGCTGCTCGGCGGAGAGCTCGCCGCTCAGTGTGATCTGCCGCGTGATGAGGTCGCGTGACTGGCCGTCGATATCGATTTTGCGGTGGCTGAGGGCGACGCTGATGGCCCTCAGCGGCAAGCCCTTGCGCTCGGCATACATGCGCAGGGTCATCGAGGTGCAGGCGCCCAGACCGGCCATCAGGAAATCGAAGGGGGCCGGGCCGGCATCGGCCCCGCCGACGCTGAGCGGTTCATCGGCGAGCAGGGAGTGGCGGCCGAGGTGAACGGCCTGCTGGTATCTTCCTTGTCCATTTTCAGCGACGATAACGACTTCCGACATAACAGGCTCCTTCAACGATATGCCTCAAATCATACCTGCATCACCCTGGGTCGAACGCTATTGCCAGCGGATTCCGCAAACCGCCACAGTCCTCGATCTGGCCTGCGGCAGCGGTCGGCATAGCCGTCTGCTGGCCGGACTGGGCTACCAGGTGTTGGCCGTCGACCGCGATCAGGAAGCCTTGGCCGGTCTGCGCGAGGTACCGGGCGTCGTCGTCCAGGCGCTCGATCTGGAAGCGGCAAGCTGGCCGCTGGCCGGCGAACGCTTTGCCGGTATCGTCATTACCAATTATCTTTGGCGGCCGCATCTGCCAACCTTGCTGGCGCAGCTCACCGCTGGCGGCGTGCTGATTTACGAAACCTTCATGCTCGGTAACGAAGCCTACGGCAAACCGTCAAACCCGGAATTTCTGCTGCGTTCCGGCGAATTGCGTCAAATCGTCAAGACGGCCGGGCTTCGCGAGCTGGCTTTCGCGGAAGGCTATACGGCGACGCCCTGGCCGGCCATGCGCCAGGCCATTGTCGCCGAGCGGGTTATTTGAGCAGGGGCAGCAAGGCCGGCCAGACATGATCGGCGATGAAGGGTTGCATTTCGGCCGTTGGATGCAGGGTGTCGGCCTGAAACGCGTTGCGGCGCGAGGCGACGGGGGCAAGCAGGAAATCGAGGAGGGCGGTCTTTTTGCTCCGTGCCACCTGCCGATAACTGGCGATGAATTCTTCGGCATAGAGCCCGTAGTTGGGCGGTACGCGCATGCCGGCGAGGAGGACGCGGGCGCCGCTCGCCTGTGCGCTATCGACCATGGCGTTCAGGTTGTCGCGGATCTGGGGCAGCGGCAGGCCACGCAGGCCGTCGTTGGCGCCCAGCGCAATGATGACGATCGCCGGCCGGTAGCGCTTGAGCGCCGGGCCGAGGCGGGAAAGACCGCCGGCCGTGGTCTCGCCGGAAATCGACAGATTGGCAACGCTATAATCGAGACGTTTTTCCGCCAGCCGCTTGTCGAGTAGCGACGGCCAGGCCTGTTCCGGACGAATGCCGTAACCGGCCGACAGCGAGTCGCCCATCACCAGTATGGTCTTCGCAGCCAGTGCCGGGGCGGAGGAAAAAAGCAGGACCAACAGGAAGAGAGCGAGCCGCATGGCAGAACAACCAGTCGTTGAAGTAGTGGGATTGGGCAAAACCGTCGCCAATGGCGGTACGCCGCTGACCATTTTGCAGGATATTTCCTTTTCGGTCATGGCGGCTGAAACGGTGGCCATCGTCGGCGCTTCCGGCTCCGGTAAATCGACCCTGCTGGGTTTGCTGGCTGGCCTGGATCTGCCGAGTACTGGCGAAGTTCGCCTCGATGGCCTGGCTCTGGCTTCGCTCGACGAGGATGCGCGGGCCCGGCAGCGCGGCAAGTTGCTCGGTTTCGTCTTCCAGTCCTTCCAGTTACTGCCCTCGCTGAATGCTCTGGAAAACGTCATGCTGCCGCTTGAACTGGCCGGGACCAAGGGCGCCGCGGCGATGGCCGGCGATTGGCTGAGGCGGGTCGGCCTGGAGCAGCGCGGCAAGCACTACCCGAAGCATCTTTCCGGTGGCGAACAGCAGCGCGTCGCCCTGGCCCGCGCCTTCGCGCCATCGCCGCGCCTGGTGCTGGCCGACGAGCCGACCGGCAATCTCGATGCGGCGACTGGGCAGCAGATCATCGACCTGATGTTCGACCTCAATGCCAAACAGGGCACGACCTTGATCCTGGTGACGCACGATCCGGCAATCGCGGCGCGCTGTCGCCGGACCCTGCACATTCAGGGCGGCAAGCTGTCGGCATAAGGGCTGCGGCTGGCCGCCTTTGCCGTTATCATGCGGGATATCGAAAGCAGCCTGGGTATTTTGTTGAACATTGTTGGCTGCCGTGCTCGACAACGCCATCATTACGGAAAAATCATGCAAAAAATCCTGATCATCCTTCATGCGCCCCCCTATGGCAGCGAGCGCTGTCTTTCCGCCTTGCGCCTGGCGACGGCCCTGGCCGGCAACGACGCCAAGCCGGAGGTGACGCTTTTTCTGATGTCCGACGCGACGGTGCTCGGTTTGCCCAACCAGGTCGATGGCGCCGGTAACGGCTTGCAGGGCATGGTCGAGCAACTGGTGGCGCAGGGCGTGGTCATCAAGCTCTGCCGCACCTGTGCCCTGGCGCGCGGGCTGGGCGAACTGCCGCTGATCCCCGGTACCAGCATCGGCACCTTGATCGAACTGGCGGAATCGACGCTGGCGGCTGACAAGGTTATCACTTTCTGAATCGTTGGGCCGGGCTGTTGTCCGGCATCGTGCAGCGGCACCGCGAGGTGCCGCTTGTTTTTTGCTGTCCGCGCAATATTTCGAAGCGGACAAAAACGAGGAAATCCCGGCCATGAATTGGCAAGAATTCAAGCAAAACTATCTGGTGCGTTTCTGGGCGCCGGTGCCGGCGGTGATCGCGGCCGGCGTGCTCTCCGCCTACTATTTCGGCATCACCGGCACCTTCTGGGCGGTGACTGGCGAATTTACGCGCTGGGGCGGTCATCTGCTGCAGTTCGCCGGTTATCACCCGGAAACCTGGGGCTATTTCAAGATCATCGGCCTGAGCGGCACACCGCTCGACCGGGTGGATGGCGTGATGATCCTCGGCATGTTCGCCGGCTGCCTGGCGGCGGCGCTGTGGGCGAATAACGTCAAACTGCGCTTGCCGCAGCATCGCATCCGCATCGCCCAGGCTGTCGTGGGCGGCCTGATCGCCGGCTTCGGCGCGCGCTTGGCGCTGGGCTGCAATCTCGCGGCTTTCTTTACCGGCATTCCGCAGTTTTCGCTGCACGCCTGGTTCTTCGCCCTGGCGACGGCGGCCGGTTCGTGGTTCGGCGCCCGTTTCACGATGCTGCCGCTGTTCCGCATCCCGGTGGTGTTGCAGAAGGTTAGCGCGGCGCAACCGCTGACCCAGCATGCCGGCCAGGCATCCCGCCGGTTCCGGCTGGGCATGCTGGTATTCATTGCCTTTGCGCTGTGGGCGCTCGGCAAGACCTTCGAGGCGCCGAAGCTCGGTTTGGCCGGCTTGTTCGGGCTGGCTTTCGGACTGATCATCGAACGCGCCCAGGTCTGCTTTACCTCGGCTTTCCGTGACCTGTGGCTGACCGGCCGCACCCAGATGGCCAAGGCGATCATCATCGGCATGGCGGTCAGCACCATCGGCGTGTACAGCTACGTGCAACTCGGCGTGCCGCCGAAAATTCTGTGGGCCGGCCCGAATGCCGCCATCGGCGGGCTGCTGTTCGGTTTCGGCATCGTCCTGGCCGGCGGTTGCGAAACCGGCTGGATGTACCGCGCCGTCGAAGGCCAGGTGCATTTCTGGTGGGTCGGGCTGGGCAATATCGTCGGCGCTACCGTACTTGCCGCCTGGTGGGACGACATTGCGCCGGCGGTCGCTACCGACTACGCAAAAATCAATCTGCTTAACGTGTTTGGTCCGGCCGGTGGCCTGATGGTGACCTATCTGTTGCTGGCGTTATCGATGCTGGCCGTGCTGTGGTGGGAAAAGCGCTTCTTTGCCGCCAAGGCAAAAATCAACCAACTGGCCGGGGAGGCCGCATGAACAAGCCGATTTACGTGCCGAACTATCGCCTGGACATGGTCGGCGAACCTTGTCCCTATCCGGCTGTGGCCACCCTGGAAGCGATGCCGCAATTGAAACCTGGGGAAATTCTGGAAGTCGTTTCCGACTGCCCGCAGTCGATCAACAACATCCCGCTGGATGCGCGTAATCATGGCTATGAAGTGCTCGAAATCCAGCAGGATGGACCGACCATCCGTTACCTGATCAGACGATAGTCAGTTGGGCCGGGCCGTTTGTCAGTTGTCCGATGACGGCGGCCTCGGCGAAGCCCTGTGCGTGCAGGAGTCGCAGCACGGCGTCGGCGCTTTGTTCGGCGCAGGCGATGAGCAGGCCGCCGCTGGTCTGCGGGTCGGTCAGCAGATTGCGCTGCCAGTCCGGGCAGTTGTCCGGTAGTTGCACATCCTTGCCGTAGGCCGCCCAGTTGCGGCCCGAAGCGCCGGTGGCGATGCCGTTGCGGGCATGCGTCACGGCTTCGGCAATGAGCGGCAGACCGGCGAAATTCACCTCGGCGGTGAGGCCAGAGCCGCGGCAGATTTCCAGCAGATGGCCGGCCAGTCCGAATCCGGTGACGTCGGTGATGGCGTGCACCTCGGCCAGTTCGGAAAGGGCGGTACCGGGCGTGTTGAGCAGGGTGGTCCAGCGCAGCATCTGCTGATAGCCGTCATCCGTGAGCAGGCCTTTTTTCAGGGCCGCCGAGAGCATGCCGATGCCCAGCGGCTTGCTGAGGATCAACGTGTCGCCGGCCCGCGCCGAACTGTTGCGCTTGATGCGGGCAGGATGCACGACGCCGATGCCGACCAGACCGTAGATGGGTTCCAGCACGTCGATGCTGTGACCGCCGGCAATCGGAATGCCGGCCGCGGCGCAGACCGCTTCGCCGCCGGCCAGAATCTTGCGGATGACCTCTTCCGGTAGCTTGTCGAGCGGCATGCCGACCAGGGCCAGCGCGAACAGTGGCTTGCCGCCCATGGCGTAAACGTCGGATAAGGCGTTGGTCGCGGCGATGCGCCCGAAATCGTAGGGGTCGTCGACGATGGGCGTAAAGAAGTCGGTGGTGGCGACGATGGCCTGTTCATCGTTGAGGCGATAGACGGCGGCATCGTCGCTGGTGTCGGTGCCGACCAGAAGATCGGCCGGCAGGGTTCGCAAGGGCGATTCGGCGAGCAGGCGGGCGAGGACGGCGGGCGCAATCTTGCAGCCGCAACCGCCACCGTGGCTGAATTGGGTGAGTTTGATCGGGGCAGCAGGTGTTTTGTCGTTCATGTGTGGGGTAATGTCGTTAAGATGGGCGCTTTTCACGCTATCTGTTTTTGAGTCTTGAAAGTGCCAGATTACACGCGCGCCACCGTATCACAACTTGCCGACTTCGATACCGTCATTGATGTCCGTTCCCCCGCCGAGTTTGCCGAAGACCATGTTCCCGGCGCCATCAACTGTCCGGTCCTCGACAACGAGGAGCGTATCCGGGTCGGCACCCTTTATAAGCAGGATTCACCCTTCGCCGCCCGCAAAATCGGCGCCGCCCTGGTCGCCCGCAACATCGCCCGCCATCTCGACGAGCAACTGAGTCAGTTTTCGAAATCCTGGAAACCGCTGATCTACTGCTGGCGCGGCGGTCAGCGGAGCGGCGCGTTTACCCACATCCTGCGCGAAATCGGCTGGTCGGCCCGGCGCCTGGAGGGCGGCTACAAGTCCTGGCGCCACCATGTCCTGGTCAATCTCGAAACCCTGCCCCGGCAATTCGATTTCCGGGTCGTTGCCGGCCCCACCGGCAGCGGCAAGAGCCGCCTGCTAGAAGCGCTGGCGGCCCGCGGGGCGCAGGTGCTGCACCTAGAAGAGCTGGCCGCCCATAAGGGGTCGGTGCTCGGCAATCTGCCCGATGTCGCGCAGCCATCGCAAAAAATGTTCGAAACCCGCCTCTATTCGGCACTCGCCGGCTTGCAGCCGGAGCGGCCGGTATTCGTTGAAGCGGAAAGTCGCCGTATCGGCGCGTTGCGTTTGCCGGATGCCCTGAATACGGCCATCCACGATGCTCCCTGTCTGCGTATCGAGGCTAGCCTACCGGCCCGGGTCGAGTTTTTACTCGAAGACTATGCCTACCTGTGCACTCCGGGGCATTTGCCTGAGCAACTTGAGCGCTTGAAGGAAATGCAGGGCAAGGAGCGCATTCTCCATTGGCAAACCCTGGCCGGGGCCGGGGAATATCGCGCGCTGGTCGTCGAGCTGCTGCGCGATCATTACGATCCTCTCTATGCCCGTTCCCAGCAGCGCAATCTCGCCCAGCTCGAGCATGGGGTGGTCTTCGTCACGGCCGATCTGTCCCCCGCCGGCCTGCAAGTGCTGGCCGGGCAGGTTTTAGATGAGCTTAGGCCGGCCGCCTAAGGGGCGACAGCGGACGTCGGCCGGCGGGTAAATTCGAGCGCCGCGCTCAGTCGTTGAGTTGGCTGATCTCGGTGGCCCAGACCAAGGCGGCCAGCGAGTCCTGATTGACGTCGCCGACCTCGAGGCGGCAGGCGGCAGCGGCAGCAGCGATTTCCTCCGGTACGCCATCCTCGCAAGCAATGGCCAGACGGAGGAATTTGGCCAGCGCGCCGCGGCTGTGGAGCAGGGCGGCACAAACCGCTTGCGGCATGGAAACGCCGGCCAGGATTTCCGCCATCGGCCGATCCAACAGCTTGTCGAGGAGCGAGAAAAGTCCGGCGAGAAAGAGCAGGTCGGGGTCGACTTCCGCCTTGCCGGCGCGCAGTCCGAGGCGTTCCATCAGACGGGCGCGAATCAGGGCCTGCTCGGTGAGCATGCGTTCGATGTAGCCCGCCTTCTGGACGTCGAAAAGGAGCAGCGAGAGCCAGCGATAAAAGCGTTCCCGGCCAAGGATCAGCAGGCATTGCTCGATTGAGGTGATCTTTGTGCTCAGGCTGTTGACCGGCGAGTTGATATAGCGCAACAGCTTGTAGGTGATTACCGGATCATGGCGAATGCTTTCGGCAACTGCCGTGTTTTCGCCGCCGCTGCGCAGCAGGCTCAAGACTTCCATGATGTGGCTGCGATCTACTGTGCCACGTGGTGGGTGCCAGAGTTCCCGGCGAACGACGAAGGGGCCGTGAAAATAGTCGAAGCCGGCCCGGTAGCAGACATGAAGATCGTCGGAGCTCTCGATGTCGGCAGCGATGAGCGATACAGGGGTGGCTCTCTCCTGCTTGCGCAGATGACGGATCCAGTCGGCAATTTCCAGACCGTTATAGGTCGGCGTCGAAATCTGGATGAAGTCGCACCAGGGGAGGATGGCTTCGTCAGGTACTTCCGGGCGGTGGCGGTAGCCGACCTGAAAGCCCTTGTCTTTTGCCATTCGCAATTTGTCCGGCAAACCCTCGCTGCCGCAATCGTCGAGTGGATCGATCATCAACACCGTATTGGCGCTGGGGAGCATGGGCAATTGCGGGTTGTCGAAGGATAGCGAAGAAATGCCGATGAAGGCGAGGCGATGACCGAGCAGGCTTCCTACTTCGGCCAGACTCAGGTTGCGGATCAGCGCGTCATCGTAGGCCCGCCGTAAGGCCGGGTCTTTGCCCTGCAGCCGGCCCTGCAGACGTTGATGCAGCAGGAACTCGTAGCCGGCAATCCGTTCGTCGCGATTGAGGATCGGCTCCCGGCAGACGAAAGAACGGTCGTCGGCAACCGTCATTTCTTCGTTACGCAGCGGGGCCACTTCATTCAGGCGCTCGAAGGGGTCGGCCTCCGCCGTCGACGGTATGCTCTTGGTCAACAAGGTACGCAAGAATTTCAACATGGGGTGCTTGGTCCGGCTAAGCGACAGTGGGCTATGCGGGGCATCCTACCCGATTTTTCCGGAACATGTGCCAGCGCCTTGATGCTTGCCCAGAGCGCCATGACGCTGATTGTCATAGCGCCAGGTCGCTGGTTCTAAGTCAATTCGCCGCGGGCTGCCGCTTGCCGGTCTTTTGTTATGTCCTTGTCGTGATGAGTCGACGCGCGGCGTGCCTGCCACTCCGGACGGCACCTTCCAGGGTCGCCGGGTAGTCGCTCCAGGTATGGTCGCCGGCCAGGAACAGGGAGCGATGGGCCGTATCGCTCGCGGCGCGGAGGAGCCCGGGGCGGGCCGAGAAGGTGGCGCGTTTTTCCCGGATTATCTTGTGCCAGAGAGGGGTTTCCCGGGTTTTCAACTCTTCTTGCAGGGTGCGGGCCAATGCGTCGTCCGACAACTTTTCCCAGTCGCCATGGCCGCTCAAAATACAGGCCAGCAGACCCTGGCTGCGATCGACTACCCATTGGCCGAAGTGGCCGATCAGGTTGATGAGCGGGAAGGCAAGGGCGGTTCCTGGGCTAAATTGCAGATAGACCGTGGCGATCGGTTCGTAGTCGTAGTTGCCGACCGCTAACCCGGAGCAGAGCCGGGCGGCGTGTTGCGGTGCGGTGGCGAGAATGGCGGCGGTGAAGCGTTCGCCATCCACGTCAATCGCGTCGGCCAGCGGAGATAGCCTTGTCACCCGGTTGCCCAGGCGCAAACAGGCGCCCTTGGCGGCCAGCCAGTGTGCCGCGGGTTCCGGCAGGAGGGCGCCGAGTGGGGCGCGCGGCAACAGTAGATCGGTGTCTTGCCGTCGCGTGCTGCCCAGGCTGTCGCGCAACACATTGGCGAAAAGCTGGGCTGAAGCGCGCTCGGCCGGGGTGTTCAGAGCGGCGAGGCAGAGCGGTTCCCACAGGTGGTGGCGCAGTTTCCCGGTCTGCCCGGCGGCGTCCAGCCAGGCGCTTACCGTGCTGTCCTTGGCCAGCCGAAAGTAGTGTTTCTTGAGGCTTTCCATCCATAGTGCGGTTTGCAGTTTTTCGCCGGGGCTAATACCGCGGGCGGTCAGTAAGCCCCAGGCGAGATTGAACGGGGTGGGCAGATGCGGCAGCGCCAGGCCAAAGCCATCGTTGTCGATAATCCGCAACGGGTGGCGGCTCAGCAATTGCTCGGGATCGGCCCCGACCCGGCGCATCAGGGCCAGGCAGTCGCGATAGGCACCGAGCAGGATGTGCTGGCCGTTGTCCAGTGCTTGGCCGGCAACGGTGATGCTGCGGGCGCGGCCGCCGAGTACGCGGCCGGCTTCAAAAAGGGTGGTGGCGATACCGCTCGCCGTCAATTCGACGGCGGCGGCGATGCCGGCCCAGCCGCCTCCGATGACGGCGACTTTCATCGCGGTTTCACGCGAAGGCCCAGGTTTTCCAGGCGATCCAGATTTTCCGGACGGGGGTCAGGGCGATTCGTTGATGCAGTACCTGATAGTTTTCGCGACGGATTTCATCGAGCAGGGTGCGGTAAATCGCTGCCATGATCAGCCCGGGGCGCTGGCTTTTGCGATCAGTTGCCGGCAACTGGGCAAGGGCCTGCTGGTAGTACTTTTCGGCACGTTCGGTCTGGAACTGCATGAGCGCGGTGAAATTGTCCGAATACTTGGCATTCAAAATATCGGCGGCCGGTACGTTGAACTGCTTCAATTCATCCATCGGGATGTAGATACGGCCGCGCCGGGCATCTTCGCCGACATCGCGGATGATGTTGGTGAGCTGGAAGGCCATGCCGAGATCGTGCGCGTATTTCTGGGTCTGGTGATCCTTGGTGCCGAAAATCTCGGCGGCGAGCAGGCCGACGACGCTGGCGACACGGTAGCAGTAGAGCGAGAGTCCCTTGAAATCGAGATAACGCGACTGCTGCAGGTCCATCTCCATCCCGTCGATGATTTCCAGCAACTGCTCTTTGGGCAGGTTGAACTGGCCGCCGACGCCTTTCAATGCCAATCCGACCGGGTGCTGCGGCTGGCCGTCGGCGATGCGTTCGACCTCCTGGCGCCACCAGGTCAGTTTGGTCGAGGCCAGCGAAATGTCGTTGCATTCATCGACCACGTCATCGACTTCGCGGCAGAAGGCGTAGAGCGCCATGATGGCACGCCGGCGCTCCGGCGGCAGGAACAGAAAGCTGTAGTAGAAAGAGGAGCCGCTGGCCGCGCACTTCTCCTGGCAGTATTGGTCTGGATTCATGGGGTCACATTGTAAGGGAACGGGCGGCAAGAACGGCCCAATCCCAGCGGCCGAGTTTCGGTCGGCGGTGAAAAACGTCGCCTTGTACGCGGCGCAGGCGTTCGAGAATGCGCAGGCCGCCCTGCATGGTCAGGCGGATTTCCCAGCCGAGGCGACCGGGCAGGGCATGGACCAGCGGGCTGCCCCGGCGCATCAGGGCGCTGGCCCGGTCAATCTGGAAATACATCAGCGCCGCCCAGTTGGCCGACCAGCGGCCGGCGGCGATGTCGGCTTCGCCGACCCGGAAACGCGGCAGGTCGGTTTGCGGAATGTACACGCGGTCCTTTTGCCAGTCGATGGCGACGTCCTGCCAGAAATTGATCAACTGCAGTGCCGAGCAGATACAGTCGGATTGCTCTAGCTGGGCCGGCGCGGTACGCCCGAACAGGTGCAGCATCAGGCGCCCGACCGGATTGGCCGAACGGCGGCAGTAATCGAGCAATTCCGGGTAGTCGGCGTAGCGCTTTTTGACGACGTCCTGCGCAAAGGCGTCGAGCAGGTCGCGGAAGAGTTGGACGGGCAGCGCATACTGGTCGATGACTCCGGCCAAGTCGCGAAACAGCGGCGACTGTGGCGGCCTGCCGACGGCGATATTATCGAGTTCGGCCTGATAGGCCGCCAGTGCGGCCAGTCGCTCGGTCGCCAAGGCGTCGCCTTCGTCGGCGATATCGTCGGCGCTACGCGCAAAGCGGTAGATGATCTCGATCGGTCGGCGCAGTTTGGCCGGGATGAGCAACGAGGCAACGGGAAAATTTTCGTAATGATCGACCGACATGAGGCTGCTTTTCTGGAGAAGTGGCGTTGGAGAATGTTAGAATCCGCCCCGCCTGCCCAGGTGGCGAAATTGGTAGACGCACCAGATTTAGGTTCTGGCGCCGAAAGGTGTGGGGGTTCGAGTCCCTTCCTGGGCACCATTGGGTTTTATTTGTAAGAAAATCAATTGCTTGGTTTTGTTGTTTGAATCAGTTCCGCGCCGGCGGGATTTTTGTGATTCTAAAACCAAGTTCGCATCTCGGGGGGCAAGTTGTTCTTGTCATGCTCGCGATGATACCTGCGACGAGCGGGTTTGAGTGGGCTGGAGTCCTCCCTTCCTCCCTTCCTCCCACTAACCGAGTTTGGCCACTACGTCTGGCGGTGATCGTTCAGCGTCGAATTCTGCCCGTTATTTGTCTTCGTCGGTCTGCCGGCTAGCTTTGCCGAAGATAAGGTCGGGCTGGTGATATCGGCGTGACGGGCTGCCCATATAATGCAAAATAGCCCAGGCTGAAGCAAAATGGGCTCCGGTTCGGTGATTGTTCCTGCATTGATTGGACGAGGAGGCGGCATGAAAGTACTTAGTTTGGAGGCTCCGTTGCTGAATTTCTGGGTGGCCAAATCCGCCGGGCTGAAACCGGTTGCGGACGGGCGCGGCGCTGGGTCGATCAGTGTCATGAATCCTGACTCCGGCGAACTCGAACCCTTTCAGCCGAGTATCGATTGGTCGCAAGCTGGCCCCATTCTGGCCGATCAGTGGTACGAGCTGGAGGGCGTTTTGATAGAGTGGCTGGGGCCACTCTGGCCGCATCTGGAAATATTTCGGGAAAATTCTCTGGTCTGGTTTATGCGGGCCTTCGTCGTCCTGCGTTTTGGTGAAGAAGTCGAAGAGCTCTTTTCGTCGGACGAGCAGCGGCCGGTCGAGGCGCCGTGAAGCAAGTCTTGTTCGGCTTGCTGGCCGGGGTGTTGGTCGGGGTTAGTGGTTGCGCGTTGTTCCCGGCTTGGCACTGGGAAAAACCAGGCGCCGGTGCAGAGCAGCTATCCTGGGATCAGAACCAATGCAAAGCCAGGGTTTACGCGGGTTCGTCGGGGGCGGTGACCAATGAAAGCGTACGCCGGATGTTGGCCTGCATGGAAAGCAAGGGTTGGGTGAAAACTCCTGATTGAAGCCGGTTAGCCTTGGCGATTGGCCTCGGTGAGAGGCCGGCGCGGCATTGTGTCGGGGCGAGTTGGATGACCTGCTTGCGGTTCATGGGCTGTCGACATCGTGCGCAAGGCCATTGCGGTACGCGTCAGGTTTTCGCCGATGGCCTTCTTGTTGGCGAATATGCGTTGCAGCGTCTTGTGCATTGCGGCAACCGTGTGAGCATATTGCAGGAGGTGGTCATGCTGCGGGTTGGCGCTCTTGGTGACGGTCGGGTTCATGGCACGCCTTTCGTGATGGGGTAAGCGTGACAATAGGATATAAAACCGCTGATGCCAAATGGTTTGTGGGATTTTTTTCCCAGCGGTTAGGAGGCCTCTTGGGGTGCCCTGGTGTTGCGCTTGGTGCCAACGGCTCATGGCCTGCGCGGTGGCTTGAGAAGCGAGATGTCGCTTGGTGTTGAAGGGTTTCGGTGTTGGTGCTGGCTGATCCGTTCGGGTCACATAGCGGACCGTTGGTGCGGCAACAGATCAGCTCTTGCCGCTTCCCGGTTTGCGGCCGGGGGCGGCGCGCGGGAAATAGCCCAGAGCACGGCAGAGCCATCCTTCGAATGGCGCCCCCTGGTTGTATTTGGTGACGCTGCATTTGGATATTTCCCCGCGTGCCGAAAGTTCAGACAGGGCCTGGCGTACCTCGGCGAGCGGAAGGCCAAGAGTTTCGGCGATTTCGGAGTCGAGTAGCTGGCCGTGCTTCTTCAGGTGCAGGAGGACTTCGGTGGTGTGCATCTTGAGTCCTCTTGTGATGGTGTCTGCCGATGAGCTAATGCATTATGCGCCGTCGATCGCTATTTGTGCCCGGCGTTTGTTCTCTCCGTCAAACTTAGGCCGAGAATCTCTTCGCCAAAGTGGCTGGCGGGCATCCGGAAACCGGCCGCATTCGGGTGTCCACCGCCGCCGTAGCGGGCTGCGATGGTCGCGACATCGATTTTTCCGGTGGCGCGTAACGAGACTTTGATTTCGCCATCGGCGGCCAGTTGCCAAATCAACCCGAATGTTCCACAGCGTTCGGCCAGGCGGTTGCCCAGTTCCGAAGCGAATAGGCTGTCAGCGTTGATGGCGAGGCCGCGCACGGTATGCCAGGTCTGGTATTCGTCGCTGACAAAAGGCTGATTGTGGCGAATTGACTGAAGCGGGTCGATGGCTTCCCCGCGCAAAGTGGCCGGCATGACTAGTTGGCTGTCGGCCAAACGGTTGACTTCGCGGCGGAAAAATTGCTCGATGGCCATGCCCTCGATCAGCATGGCCTGGTAACGCGGGCTCTCGGTGGTGTTGGCGGCGCTGATCAATTGTTCCCAGGTGGCAAAGTCGAAGGGCAGCAGGTGCAGGGCCCGGCTGAATGCGCGGGTGCCGGGCAGGGCAAAGCGCCACATGTCCATGTCTTCGACATGGCGTAACGGTAGCGGCAGTGACAGCAACGGGAAAAAGTGTTCCCAACTCAGGCGAGCGCCGGATTTTTCCAGATTGAAGTTGATGGTGAGCGGCAATTCCGGGTGTCGGAAGCTTTCCAGACCGTCGCTGCCAGTCTGCAACTGGCTGGCCCAGGGGGCGCGGGCTGTCGCGTGGTGGTCAATTTGCGTAACGGCGTGCGCCAGCCGGGCGATTTCTTCCAGTGTTTCGCGGCTAAAGGAAAAATCGAGGATATACACCGACTGCCCGGTCAGGCCGAGCTTTTTCCAGTCTTCGCCGTGCTGCATGGGGAGATAGCGCGCGGCCTCGCCAAAGTGTTTCCAGGCGGCGAAGGCGGCAGCGAAACCATCGGGGCAGTCGGCGTGATAAATGACGGTGACGGAGCGGATCACGGGGCGTTAGTAATGTGGCGGAATTTCATCAAGCAGGCTGCGCGTCGTTGCCGGTGCGGCGGATTGCACTTGCTGACGGAGGGTGTTCAGTTCCCTGGCCAGAAAGTCGATCTGTTGTTGTTGGCGATATACGGTGCGATTCAATTCGTCGATCATGTCTTCGGCGTAGCTGATTTTGATTTCCAGTTCGGTGATGCGGGATTCCACGGTATTTCCTTATTTTTCGTTGCGCCAGTCGTGCAGCGTTTCCTTGGGTGGGGGCGGCGGTTCGTCATGGCGTCTCTTGATCAGGGGGAGGGCGGCCCCCAGAACGACGATCAGACAAATGCCCAAAACAATCCAGCCATTGTTCATTGCATTCTCCTTTGTTGAGCGGGGAGTGTACTTGCTCCTCGGCTTTTTGTGAAAAGCCTGTTGACACCTGTGTTGTAGTGTCTATAATGCGGCCCTTCCTTAGGCGGTTAGCTCAGTTGGTTAGAGCGCCACGTTGACATCGTGGAGGTCGTTGGTTCGATTCCAATACCGCCTACCAAAATTCCTGACGGAGAAAGTGCGGCTCACTCCCGCACTTTTTTTTCGCCTAGAGGTCTGCCATGCCGGATATCAAACTGCCAGATGGTTCCATTCGCTCCTTTGAGCGGTCGGTAACAATTACCGAAGTTGCCGCCAGTATCGGTGCCGGGTTGGCCCGCGCTGCACTGGGCGGTAAGGTCAATGGGGTTTTGGTCGATACTTCTTTTCTCATTGAAGAAAATGTCGATCTGGCCATTGTTACCGAGCGCGACGCCGAAGGGCTCGAGCTGATTCGCCATTCGACGGCTCACTTGTTGGCCTATGCGGTCAAGGAGTTGTATCCCGAGGCGCAGGTGACGATTGGGCCGGTGATCGAAAACGGCTTCTATTACGACTTTGCCTACAAGCGCCCGTTTACGCCGGAAGATCTGCTGGCCATCGAAAAACGCATGGCCGAGTTGGTCAAGAAAGATGTTCCGATTCGCCGCGAAGTCTGGGCGCGCGATGATGCGGTCAAGTTCTTCCTTGATCTCGGTGAAAAATACAAGGCTGAGTTGATTGGTGCCATTCCGGCTGATCAACAGGTCTCGCTGTATCGCGAAGGCGATTTCATTGATCTTTGCCGTGGCCCGCACGTGCCGACGACGGCCAAACTCAAGGTCTTCAAGTTGATGAAGGTGGCTGGCGCCTATTGGCGCGGTGACCATCGTAACGAGCAGTTGCAGCGCATCTACGGCACGGCCTGGGCCAAGAAAGAAGATCTCGACGCCTACCTGCATATGCTGGAAGAAGCCGAGAAGCGCGACCACCGCCGCCTGGGTAAGCAGTTCGACCTCTTTCACATGCAGGACGAAGCGCCGGGTCTGGTTTTCTGGCACCCCAAGGGTTGGGCGATCTGGCAGGAAATCGAAGGCTACATGCGTGCCGTCTATCGCAACAACGGCTACCAGGAGGTGCGTTGCCCGCAGATTCTCGACAAGTCCTTGTGGGAAAAATCCGGGCACTGGGATCATTACAAGGACAATATGTTTACGACCTCGTCGGAAAATCGCGATTACGCGGTCAAGCCGATGAATTGTCCGGGGCATATCCAGGTTTTTAATGCCGATTTGCGTTCCTATCGCGAATTGCCGCTACGTTACGGCGAGTTCGGCTCCTGTCATCGCAATGAGCCGGCTGGCGCCCTGCATGGTCTGATGCGGGTGCGTGGCTTTGTTCAGGATGATGGTCATATCTTCTGTACCGAAGAGCAGATCGAATCGGAAGTGACTGCCTTTAACGCGTTGGTCAAGAAGGTTTATGCCGATTTCGGCTTTAACGATGTGGCGGTCAAGTTGGCCTTGCGTCCGGAAGGTCGGGTTGGCTCCGATGAGGTCTGGGACAAGGCGGAAGATGCGCTGCGCTGTGGTTTGCGCGCATCCGGTCTGGAGTGGACGGAGTTGCCGGGCGAGGGCGCCTTCTATGGCCCGAAAATCGAATTCCATATCAAGGATGCCATTGGTCGTTCCTGGCAGTGCGGCACCATGCAGGTCGATTTCTCGATGCCGGGCCGCCTTGGCGCGGAATATGTCGCGGCTGACGATACGCGCAAGGTGCCGGTCATGTTGCATCGCGCCATTCTCGGTTCGCTGGAGCGTTTCATCGGTATCCTGATCGAAAACTTCTCCGGTGCGTTGCCTTTGTGGTTGGCGCCGACCCAGGCGGTGGTCTTGAATATTTCCGAAAAACAGGCGGATTACGCTGCTGAAGTCGCGCAAAAGCTACACCAGATGGGCTTCCGCGCCGAGGCGGATTTGCGCAACGAGAAAATTACCTATAAAATCCGGGAACATAGCTTGAACCGGCTGCCTTATCAGCTCGTTGTGGGCGATAAGGAAAAAGCGGACGGACTGGTGGCCTCGGGCAACTTCAGAAAGAGGTTGCGGCGCGCAGTGGCACGGCTTAATTATTGATGTTTTCGGAGGTTTCACCATAGCTCAGAACAAGGCGCATCGCCTCAACGAAGAAATTACGGTACCGGAGATTCGTCTCCAGGGTGTAGACGGTGAGCAGCTCGGGATCATGAGTATCCGTGCTGCATTGCAGTTGGCAGAGGAAGCCGGGGTCGATCTGGTTGAGATCGCGCCGATGGCCAAGCCGCCGGTTTGTCGTGTGATGGATTACGGCAAATTCAAGTACCAGGAACAAAAGCGTGCGCATGAGGCCAAGCTGAAACAGAAGCAGGTGCAAGTCAAAGAAATCAAACTGCGCCCGGGTACCGACGAAAACGATTACCAGATCAAGCTCAGAAACATGACGCGTTTCCTGGAAGAAGAAGACAAGGTCAAAGTGACCCTGCGCTTCCGGGGCCGCGAAATGGCGCATCAGGAATTCGGTATGCGCCAGCTAGAACGGATCAAGACCGACCTCGAGGCTGTTGGCCAGGTCGAGCAGATGCCGAAGATGGAAGGCCGCCAGATGATCATGATCATCGGCCCGGCCAAAAAGAAGATTTAGTAGTACCTGCTAGCAGCTAACAACTAGCGACTAGCAGCTAAAAGAAGTGCTTTCGGGTAATGCAAGTGTTTCCGCCGGGAACCACCTGATGGCATGACATTAAGGAGCATCTAAATGCCCAAAATGAAGACCAAGAGCGGCGCCAAAAAGCGTTTCTCGGTTCGCGCTGGTGGCAGCATCAAGCGCGGTCAAGCCTTCAAGCGTCACATTCTGACCAAGAAGACCACCAAGGTGAAACGCCATCTGCGCGGTTCGGTTGAAGTTAACGCGCGCGATACGGCTTCGGTCCGCGCCATGCTGCCCTACGCATAAGGAGATAGCAGATGCCTAGAGTTAAACGTGGTGTAACGGCGCGCGCGCGTCACAAGAAGATTCTCGTTCAGGCCAAGGGTTACCGCGGTCGTCGCAAGAACGTATATCGCATCGCCAAACAGGCGGTGATGAAGGCCGGTCAATACCAGTACCGCGACCGTCGTCAACGCAAACGTCAGTTCCGCGCCCTGTGGATCGCCCGTATCAATGCTGCAGCTCGCGAGCTGGGCATGAAGTACAGCACCTTCATGAACGGTCTGAAGAAGGCCAACATCGAAGTCGACCGCAAGGTTCTGGCCGATCTGGCTGTTTTCGATCAGCCGGCTTTTGCTGCTCTGGCCAATCAGGCCAAGGCACAGCTCGGCGCCTGAGCGAAAGCGTAAATAAAAAAAGGAGGCGCAAGCCTCCTTTTTTAGTTTCGGCCGCCGCTTTGCGGCTTCACGTCGGCTAAGCCGACATGAGCCTTCACTGAAACGTGCGTTTTGTTGGTGGTTTTGTTGGTGGAAGTTTATGGATAATCTCGATCAAATCGTTAGCGAAGCCCGGACGGCGTTCGCTGCCATTGCTGACCCGGATGCGCTGGAACAGGTAAAGGCCCGTTTCCTCGGCAAGAGCGGGCAGATCACCGAACTTCTCAAAGGCCTCGGCAAGTTGCCACCGGAAGAGAAGAAAACTGCCGGTGCCGCGATCAATGTCGCCAAGACGGCCGTTGAAGCTGCGCTCAACGAGCGTCGCGAAGCGATCCGCAAGGCAGCGCTGGAAGCGCGCCTGGCCGAAGAGGCGTTGGATGTGACACTGCCCGGTCGCGCTGAAGTGCGCGGTGGCCTGCATCCGGTGACGCGCACGCTGGAACGCATCGAGTCGCTGTTCCGTTCCATCGGTTTCGATGTGGCCGATGGCCCCGAAATCGAAGAAGATTTTTTCAATTTCACGGCCATGAACACGCCCGAGGATCACCCGGCGCGTTCGATGCACGACACTTTCTACCTGCGGAATCCGGATGGCACGGTGGCCGACAAGGTGCTGTTGCGCACCCATACCAGCCCGATTCAGGCGCGCTACATGAAGGCGCACGTCGAGCGCTATGGTCAGCTCGAACAAATGCCGGAAATCCGCATCATCGCGCCGGGCCGCGTCTATCGTGTCGATTCCGATGCGACGCATTCGCCGATGTTCAACCAAGTCGAAGGCCTGTGGGTAGGTGAAGGCGTTTCGTTTGCCGATCTGAAGGGCGTCATTGCCGATTTTCTGAGGAGCTTCTTCGAGACTGATGACCTCAAGGTTCGCTTCCGCCCGTCCTTCTTCCCGTTTACCGAGCCCTCCGCCGAAATCGACGTCGCTTTCATGAGCGGCCCGCTGGAAGGCCGTTGGCTGGAAATCGCCGGTTGCGGCATGGTGCATCCGGATGTGCTGCGCATTGCCGGCATCGATCCGGAAAAGTACACCGGCTTCGCCTTCGGCTTCGGTCAGGATCGCCTGACCATGCTGCGTTACGGCGTCAATGACGCCGGCCTTGAAGTTGAAGGTCTGGAGCCAGTCGCCCCCCAATTCAACGACGTCGTCGTAGCCCAGGTGCTGGAAGTCGTCAAACATCCGGATGCCGACCGTTTGAATGTCTGCAAGGTCGATACCGGTCGCGGCGAGCCGACGACCATCGTCTGCGGCGCACCGAATGTTGCCGTTGGTTTGCGCGTTCCGTGTGCCTTGCCCGGCGCCAAGCTGCCGGGCGATTTCACCATCAAGATCGCCAAGGTGCGCGGCATCGAGTCTTCCGGCATGCTCTGCTCGGCGAAGGAACTCGGCATCGCCGGCGAGGCGTCCGGCCTGCTGGTGCTGCCTGCGGACGCGCCGGTCGGTCAGTCGATTCGCGAATATCTCGATCTCGACGACCAGCAGTTTGAACTGAAGCTGACGCCGAATCGCGCCGACTGCCTGTCGTTGACCGGTGTGGCGCGCGAAGTGGCGGCCATTGCCGGTGCCCAGGCCAAGTTGGTCGACGTACCGGAAGTCAAGGCGTCCATCGCCGATCAGCGTGCTGTCGTCCTCGATGCGCCGGCTGCTTGCCCGCTCTATTGTGGTCGCATCATCAAGGACGTTGATGCCAAGGCACCGACACCGGAATGGATGAAGCGTCGTCTGGAGCGCAGTGACATTCGTTCGATTTCGGCGCTGGTTGATGTGACCAATTACGTCATGCTCGAACTCGGTCAGCCGCTACATGCCTTCGACAACACCAAGCTGCAAGGTGCCGTGCATGCCCGCATGGCGAAGCCGGAAGAAAAGCTATTGCTGCTGAACGAGCAAACCATCGCTATCGATGCCGATATCCTGGTTATTGCCGACGACGTCAAGCCGCTGGCCATGGCCGGCATCATGGGCGGCGAGGAGAGCGGTATCACGCTGGAAACCCGCGAGCTCTTCCTTGAGTCAGCCTTCTTTGCGCCGAAAGCCATTGCCGGTCGCGCCCGTCGTTACGGCTTCGGTTCCGATGCCTCCCACCGCTTCGAGCGTGGCGTTGATTTCGGCGGCGCCCGTCGCGCCATTGAGCGCGCTACGCAACTGATTATCGAAATCTGCGGCGGCGCCGCCGGTCCGGTGGTTGAAGCGAAGGCCGAGATGCCGGCACGCCATCCGGTTCGCCTGCGTACGGCACGTGCATCCAGCGTGATCGGCATGGCTTTTTCTGCTGAGCAGATCGCCGGCTTGTTCAATGGCCTCGGTCTGCCCTTTGTTCGCGAAGGCGACGGTTTCCTGGTGACGCCGCCAACCTGGCGCTTCGATATCGAAATCGAGGAAGACCTGATTGAGGAGATCGCCCGTCTGCACGGTTACGACAACATCCCGGCCCCGGCGCCACGGGGCAAGCTGGAAATGATGGTGCAGCCGGAAGCCCAGCGCCCGTCGGCGCGTGTCCGCCAGCTACTGGTTGATCGCGGTTACCAGGAGGTGGTCAATTACGCTTTCGTGGAAGAAGCCTGGGAGGCAGATTTCGCTGCCAGTGAGGATTTGATTCGCCTGGCTAACCCGATCGCCAGCCAGATGGCGGTCATGCGCTCGACCCTGTTTGGCGGGCTGGTCGCCAATCTGGTGACCAATCTGAAACGTAAGCAAAGCCGCGTGCGCCTGTTTGAAACCGGACGGACCTTCCGCCGCGATAGTCAAGGTGGCCCGGTCGCGGGCTTCCATCAGCCATGGCAGCTTGCGGGCCTGGCCTACGGCAGCGCCTTGCCTGAAGGTTGGGGGAGCGGTACGCGCAAGATAGATTTCTTCGATGTAAAGGGCGATCTCGAAGCCTTGCTGGCGCCGGCTCAATTGCGCTTTGAAAAACTGGTCCATCCGGCGCTCCACCCCGGTCGCGCGGCCCGAGTGCTGCTAAATGGTCAAGATATTGGCTGTGTTGGCGAACTGCATCCGGAGTGGGTTCAGAAATATGATCTGCCACAAGCCCCGGTCCTTTTCGAGGTCGATTTCGCTGCGGTCAAGTCCGTCCAGGTTCCGGCGTATGCCGAAGTCTCCAAATTCCCGCCGGTCATTCGCGATCTGGCTGTCGTGGTCGATCTGCAATTGGCGCTGCAAACCCTGCTTGATGGTTTGAAAACGCAGTTGCCACCCTTGGTAAAAGACGTCCAATTGTTCGATGTTTACGTTGGCAAGGGAGTCCCGGAAAACAAGAAAAGCCTTGCATTCCGTATAGTTATGCAAGATACTCAACGCACTTTGCTAGATTCGGAAGTTGATGCTGCAATGCAGCAACTGGTGACCTGTCTTGAACAGGCATTCAGTGCTCAACTGCGTGCCTAATGGAAAAAACAACGATGACGCTCACCAAAGCCGAGCTCGCTGACCTGTTGTTCGAAAAAGTTGGCCTCAACAAGCGTGAGGCCAAAGACATGGTCGAGGCTTTTTTCGAAGAGATTCGCAATGCCCTGGAAACCGGTGACGGTGTGAAGCTCTCCGGATTCGGCAATTTTCAGTTGCGCGACAAGCCCCAACGCCCTGGGCGCAACCCCAAAACCGGTCAGGAAATTCCCATCACGGCACGCCGTGTGGTGACTTTTCATGCCAGCCAGAAGCTGAAGTCCGATGTTGAGCTCGCCTTCGATGGAACCCCGGCATAAACCCTCAGGCAGCGACGAGCTGCCGCCCATTCCGGCCAAGCGCTACTTCACGATCGGTGAAGTTAGTGAGTTGTGCGGCGTAAAACCGCATGTGCTGCGTTATTGGGAGCAGGAATTCAACCAACTCAAGCCAGTCAAGCGGCGTGGCAATCGTCGCTACTACCAGCATCATGAAGTTTTGCTCGTTCGTCGTATTCGTGAGCTTCTTTATAATCAGGGGTTTACGATAAGTGGTGCACGCAATCGACTTGATGAAGTTGGGGTTGTTGAAGCACCTACCGTCGAAAAGCTGGAAAATCAGCAAATGAGCAATAGTCTGCGTCTCGAATTGCTTTCAGTTATTGAGATGTTGAGGCTTTAATTTTCGGTGTTTTCGGGTATAATCATTGGCTTGTCGGGGCGTAGCGCAGCCTGGTAGCGCACTTGCATGGGGTGCAAGGGGTCGCGAGTTCGAATCCCGCCGCCCCGACCAATAGAAACAAGCAAAAAGGCCAATCTTCGGACTGGCCTTTTTGCTTTTTTTATTGGGTGTCGATTGATGGGTCGTTCGGATGATTCCTTTGAACAAAAATAGTTGATATGCATTCTGCGCCATGCGGTAAACTCGTTACATGTGACATGTTGTTGCGTGGAGACATGTTTCGCATCGAAGGCATCGTTGTTGGTGCTGCTATTTCTATTTATCGAGGACAATGTCAATGAAAATGATCAAATCAACACTTCTGTGCGCTGTTGTGGGGTTTAGCATTGCTGGTTGTGCAATAGGCCCCAGCGATAAGCCTTCAGATAATCCTCCTCGCCTCGTGGTCGGCGAAAAATCAACGACATGGGATAACCCGGCTGCTTTCGGTCCGGTACCGGAAAACCTCGTTGCTTCGGGGCAGGCGGTCTGCGCCACTCTTGATACTCCGGACGTTAAGCATAAAGCCACTGGCTACCATCCGGGTGCTATCGGTGTTGATGGTAAGCCATTTCCTAGTGGTGGCTATTTCTGTGTAAGAAAATAAATTTTCTGAAGGTTCTAATTGTTATGGCGAGAGGGCTGGCTGTGTAATATGGATTTTGCTTGCAATCTCACCAAAACAAACGCCTCGCGTCAGCGGGGCGTTTGTTTTGGTGAGGACAGGATGGGAGATTTCTGACTTTAAACCGCCGTTGGGAGCTTAATTTTGTCGGCGCCCTATTTGCTTGGGTTAAAGTTCAAAAAATCGCTTGCTGGCGTAATATTGTCCTTGGCAGTGCAGTCCTGAAAATGGGGACCGCTATGGAGCATCTGAAATTGGCAGCGTGGGAATGGCAAACGCTAAGATCGACCGTCTTGGTGTTCGGCTATTTTATTGGCCGCCTTGGTAAAGACTAACTCGGCGACCAAAAAAATGGTTAGTCTTTAATCCGCTGGAAATTTTGGTGGAAAAAGTCCAGATTTCGGCCTTCTGTGATGTCATACAGGCGTGATTCGCGGGCCAGGCGGGCGCCGCCGTCGCGGGTTAGCGGGGAAATTACGAAATTGGCACGACGCTGCGTTGAGCGGGTGGTGATCTCGTCAAACGGGATCGAGATGTAGAAACCCTTGTCGAAGCTGCCCTCTCCGAATTGTGCGCTCGAAACATTGGTAAAGGTGGCCCAGGCGCCGAAGCGCACCCCGTTGTCGAATTCGCGTGCCACGTCAAAGGTGAGGCCGTAGTCACCCGCCAGGTAACGCCCGGCGCTAGTGGTCAGTAAGACGCCGGGGATGCCGCGGTAATAGCTGCTGAGGTGACCAGTCATCACACTGTAATCCCTCAGTGCAAAATCCTGCTTGAAGTCCCGTTGCTTTACGTAGTTTATGTCCACGCCAAATGCCAAATTGCTGTTTAGCGGGCGGTAGAGAAGTTCGCCACCGATGCCTGCATACATGGTTTCGAGATAACCGCCGTAAAGCATGCCGTAGAGATCGGGCTGCACCTGCTTGGCATGCGTCAATTGCAGCACGGGCATTGTGAGATCCGATGAAGTCAGGTATTCGCGGATGTAGGTACGGACGCGGGGCAGATTGCTCGGTGCGGTGTATTTAAAGTTATCGTAGTTATTTAATAGATTGGCGCTAACAATACCCTTTAGCCAGGTGCCGGGGGTGAAGTGGTATTCCGCATCCAGGTTCGCATTAAATTGATACAGTACAAATCCGTCTGGGCCACCCAAGCTCTGCTTGTAGCCGATATTTGTCCCCCAGTCGAAGGGGGCGGGTGGTGGTGCTTGATATAGAGTGGTCTCTAATCTGGGTAGTGGTTCTACGACTTCGGTGGTGCGATGTAGCGCTTCAAGGGGGACATCTTCTTTCAAGGCTCGATGGAAGGTGGCTCGGCGGACAGAGGTTTCAGCTATTGGTAAGCCATTCCGGGAATCTATAACGGTCAGCCAGTCGATGTCCGGGCCTGCACTATTGTCGAGCACCCTGGCGCTACGCCCAATGCCCACCGCAGGGTGGAAGTAACGCGTTTGTTCACCGTGAACCACCACTTCGCGTTCGCGTTGGGTGATGCGACTAACCTTATAGCCGGCGCTACCTTCCAATCGTTGTGCGACATCCGCCCAGTTCGCTGCCATTGATGGGCGGGCAAGCTCCTGGCGCATTGGCTCGGCCGCTGGGTCGGAAACCTTGGGGGGGGCTGGTTTGCGACTGCTCAAATCACCTTGCAGGGTAATACCGATCATCGCTGTGTTGCCCCGTTCCCAGGCAGCATGCAGTACAACCGAGTCGTTCACCCGATAAGTGGCGCCAAGATTCAGCGGGGAATCTTGCTTAACAGACGCGCCGCCATAATCGTTGCGATAATTGTTGCCTTCGTATTCGAGTTGGAGCTTCAGTGGCGCCCAGGGGGTTTGCCACTGAACACCGCCAAACAGGGTGGCTGGCCCGCGAAACAATGTATTAAAGCCCACTAGGCCGCCTTGGCCTGTTTTGCCACTCGGTCTGGTTTTGAAGCCTTGGTATAGAACGCCCAGCGGATTGTCGATGTCGCCACGCTTTCCTACGTAGCCCCAACCCAAACCTACACTAAAGTCGAAGTCATTTATGCGTTTGTTGGCAACCAGATATTCACCGGAAAACAATGCAGTGCCAGCAATGTCGCGAGCACCGAGGGCCACCTCTGGTAGCCAGTGGCTTTCCTTGGCTAGCCGTACCTTAAAATCGAAGGCCTTGTCCTTGGTGCTCTGATTTCCCGCGATACTCGGGCCATATAGAACTGTACTTACTGAGGTGTAGCGATATACGGCTTCGAACCAATCAAATGGTTGCAGAGAAAGACTAAAACGAGTGTACGGTTTGACTTTGTTGGCGTTAAAGCTGAGAAAACCTTCCGGGGCCATGCGGGCAGTTGGCGTTTGCAACAGCCCGACGCCACCAAAATCTCCCTGGCTGGGCTCGGTGGCTGCTGCCAATTCGTTACAGGCAGCGCAAACGGCAAGGGCGATCAACCGGCGCTTCATGGTTGCTGGCCCTGGGTTGGTAGAACTTGGGTGGCTAAGAAGCGAGCCAATTCCGTATTCAGCTCGTCGGTCGGTTGCCCTGGACGGCTGCGTAGCGGCACCAGCAACTGGCTGCCGGGCAGCAGGGCTTGGGCTTTCTCTGCATTCCAGGCAGCAATGGTATGCAAGCGGGTACTGCCGTTCGGCTCGATGATGTATACCCAGTCCGTTTCCGCCTCGCCATGTTGCGGACAGGCGCGCGCATAATCGGCGGCCACCTTTTGGCTGACAAAGGGAAGAACGCAATCTTGGGTGACGGCGCCCTGGACAATGATGATCTCGGGCCGGGCCGGGTAATAAAGCTCATCGCCATCAGCCAGCAAATGATTGGCCTTGCTATCCAACTCGAGGCGAATTGGGTCGAGTGCATTGACCAGTCGTCCGGTCGTCGGCATGCTCTCCACTCGATTGCGCAGGCGCAGGCCAAGGGCGGCGCTTTCCGGCAAGTTGTCAAGTTTGGCGTTGCGGATAAATACAGTTAAATCGTGGATCAGGCCGATTTTTAGTTCTTGTTGAGAAGCTTTCGCCGGCTGGTGCAGCCAGGTCGCCCCTGGCAGGTATGCATCGGCGCGAACGCCGCCAGAAAGAGCGGCGTCGACCAGACGAGAGTGGGGTGGCAGGGAATACACGCCGGCCTTTATTACCTGACCCTCGACCTTTACGCGTATTGCGGCGGTATTTCCCAGTTCCGCAGCGCCTATCGGCGAGTTCGATACAGAGAGTGCGAGGGAAATGCAAATAAGCACCCGACAGTTAAAAAATCGCCTCATGCCCCAGTACCCGGTTGTGAGCGGCGCAGGGTGGTCAGATTCAGGCGCAACGAGGGGGTAATCTGTTGTTCGCTCTTCAAGATGTAGCCGTCGACCGGGGAAACCCAATAGCGGTTGACGGCTTGAAAGTTGGCATTTGTGGCGTGCAGTTGTTCTTCTATATACAGCGTTTCAAATTGTTCACCGAGGATTTCTATGTGGTCTCGGCCAAGTTGCGAAAAACTTGACTGCAAAATCACGCCGTAACGATTACCAGGCATCCAGTCGACAACACGTTCGGTCTTGGTTCCGCTGGTCAGGTGGTGCAAGCCCGTTGCGAAAGGGTTGTGGCCGATAAAACGGCTGCTTTCCAAGCTATCCGCGAAGCCGCTAACCCGCATTACCAAACCATCGGCCTCAACCAGAACATAGCCGCCTGGCGCAGCCCAGAAGCGCTGGCCATCGACCACTCTGCCCAGGACCAGAACAGCCGAGCCCAGCTTGCTATCCAGGCGCAATTGGGCGTAGGGCAGGGCCTGCATTTGGGCCCGTGTCCAAGTGACTGGTGGAGTGCCGCTGATGGCGACGCGAACTGTCTCGGTAGCCGCCTGCATGGATGGCGTGCAGCCAGATATGACAAAGGCGATTACGGCGACCAATGGCGCTAAAGCGGCATGCCGAAAATTCAGCATTGCGATCAGCGCGCGTTTACACCGGTGTAAACGCCTGACTGCAAAAGCGAAGCAGATGGCAGCAACTGGCTGATGAAGCGGTTCCAACGGGTGATCCCGGCGGGGCCGACGAAAACCACATCTTGGGGGAGTACTTCGAATTGTGAGGCGAGGGCCATGGCGGCTGGTGACTTGGCTTCAAGCTGAAACACCTGAACCGGTTTTTTTTCCAGATCCGGTACCCCGCGGATCACATAGATGGCGTTGCCATCGGCGGTTTCCTGGCGTATCCCCCCGGCTGTGCCAAGGGCATCGGACAGGGTCAGGCTGCGGTTCTTGAAAACAATCGAGGAGGGGCGGGTTACTTCACCCATTACATAGGCCTTGCGGCGGTCATTATAGGGAAGGTTGAGTTGGTCGCCAGGCTTCAGGTAAATCGAGCCCAATAGGTTGGTGCCACGATTGAGGGTGTCAAGGTCCAGATGATAGTCCTGGCCATCACGCTTAAGAGTAAAGCCGGTGAGGTCGGCTTCCGCTGTTTTGATATTGGCCGCCCCTAGTGCCGCCAGCAGGTTAAGGGGGGTTTGAGTAATTACTTGTTCTGTTGTTACGACAAAAGCGCCGGAAACCCTTATTTTTCCACTATTGAAGCGCATAACCCCGACGTCGACCTGGGGCTTTTCTATCCACTGCGCTAGGCGCTGGGTTAAGAATTCGCGCAATTCTGTTAGGGTCTTGCCTGTCGCCTGAATGCTGCCAACGTAAGGATAGAAAAGTGTTCCGTCAGCCTGCACGATGCGACCATTGGCTTCTGCTTGCTGCTGCGTGCCGGAAGGAATGGTGAGCTCCGGATGCTCCCAAACAGTAACTTGCAATACATCACCCGCACCGATGCGATAAGGGCCGGGCTTATAGTCAACTAGGTTTAGAGGGATTTGCTCTGTCGGGGTGCTTGCCATCTGTACCGCCAGGAGCTTGGGGGTAATAGTAATAATCTCGACCGTGCTATTTTCGCCATTTCCGCTATCCAGCAAACCTCCTCGCTCCATATGTTGGCCAGGGGCAAAGGCGCAACCGGCAAGGGTAAAGACAGTGGCAAAGCCAAGTGCGAGGGGGGTAAGCAGTTTCATGCAGCGGTCGATAGCTTCTTTAAGGGCGAATAAAAACACCCGCGGGGGAGCCGCGGGTTGCTAATACAGATACCAAAACTAAATTAATTTGTGCCGGTGGTGCCGGTGGTGCCGCTCGTGCCACCGCTGCCGCCTCCGGCTGCAGCGGCGCCCAGAGCTGCTGCGCCCAGGCCAATGCCAACCATGGCGCCAGTGCTCAGTCCGGCAGCACCGGCTGCGCCTGCGCCAGCCAGACCGCCTGCAGCACCAGCACCAGCACCAGCACCAGCACCAGCACCAGCACCAGCACCAGCACCAGCACCAGCACCAGCACCAGCACCAGCACCAGCACCAGCACCAGGCGGCGAGAGTGAGGCTGATAAGTTTATTCATGGCGAAAACTCCTATAGAGATGTTGAGGTTTCTCGATTGTAGCGGAATCGCATTGATTTGTTAGCAATAAATTAGCGCGATTGCATGCGGATAGTATATGGAATTACGACTTGTCTGGCTTGTATTCGTACTGGTAGTAGCCATAGCCGCCGTACTTTCCATAGCCGCCGTAACCAGTGGCGCGCTTTTCCATGCCGTTAAAGATGGCGCCTTTGACCTCAATCCCGTTCTGGGCAAAACGTCGTACTGTAAGGTCAACCTCGCGAGCCGGGTTTACCCCGAAGCGGGTAACGATCAAGGTTGTGCCTGCCAGGCGGCCGACGATAGCAGCGTCGGTAACGGCCAGTAGTGGCGGTGTATCAACGATAACAAGGTCGAATGCTGCGCTGGCTTGTTCCAGGAATGCACCGAAATTCGGATGCATCAATAGTTCAGACGGATTGGGTGGAATCTTGCCGCGGGCAACTACGCTCAGGCCAGGGGTTGAGGTGCTATGTACTGCCTGCTCGAAGCTGGTGTCGCGTGCAAGTAAATTTGATAGGCCGTTGTCTTCATCTATAGCGAACATTTTGTGCAAGTGGCCCTTGCGCAAGTCGGCATCGACCAGTAGCACGCGCTGGCCTGCTTGGGCGATGATAGCGGCGAGGTTGGACGAAACAAAGGACTTTCCGACGCCGGGGCTGGGGCCGGAAATCATGATGCGGTTGTTGGTCGCTTCCAGCATTGCGAAATGCAGGCTGGTGCGCAGGCTGCGCAAGGCTTCCACCGCCAGGTCGTGGGGATGGGCAGCCGACAGTAACGGAATGGCTTCGCCCTTGCTCTTTCCCTCCTTGAATCTGGCTTCAAAATTGCCTTGCTGTTCGCTAAGCGGGACAGTTGCATAGACTGGAAGGCCTAGTTTCTCGATTTCTTCCGGGCTTTCGATGCCACGGTTCAGGGCGCGCCGCGCCAGAACAAAGGCCGAAGCCAGCAGGGCGCCAAACAGGGTAGCGATGACGACGATAAGCGATTTCTTTGGGGCGACCGGGCTACGGACATCCACTGCGGCATTGTCGATAATGCGCGCATTGCCAACAGTACCGGCACGCACCACGTCCAGTTCTTGCACCTTGTTGAGCAACTGGGTGTATATCTCGGTACCGACCTTGAGATCACGTGTTAGGCGCAGTATTTCCTGCTGAGTTTCAGGTAGCTTGCGGATGTTGCCGGAAATTTCACCCTGCTTGCGCGAGACTTCATCGATCTGGCGCAGCAAGGCCTGGTAGGTGGGGTGCTGGCGGGTGAATTTGCGATCGATTTCCGCCTGTTGGAACTTGAGTTCGGTCAGCTTGGTCTCAATGGCCACCGACTGCTGCAGTACCGCCTGTGTCTCGCCGCTGACATCAACCGACTTGGCCTGGCGCTGGAAAGTATTGAGGGCGTTCTCCGATTTTTCCAGATCGGCACGCACGTTAGGTAGCTGTTCACGCAAAAATTCCAGGCTGCTGGCGGCTTCGGCCGACGTGCGCTCAATATTCTGGCGGACGAATTGACGACTGATCTCGTCCAGTACCTGAGCAATTTTTTCCGGGATTGGGCCGTCAAGAGAAAGGTTAAGAATGCCAGAGTCCTTGCCTCGTTCGGTAACCTGTAACTGGTTCTGGTACTCCAATATCGTGTTGAGCCGTTTTAGGCGCTGAACCGTAAAATCTGTACCTGGTCTGGCATGTAGCTCGCTGATCCGTATGCGGACGCCGTTTGAAGCTGCTTCGGCGCCCGTCTGGCCGCGCATCAATTCTTGGCCATCCTCGTCATACAAGGCAAAAGAACCGGATTCGCCTGTCGTCAGAGTTAGCTGTGTGCCCATCAACTCGTCCGGTAACTGCAGATCCTTGATTTGGAGGCGCTCCCCTCCCCAGGCATAAGAGCCCGTTCCGAGCATAGGGCTAGCAAGTTCGTTTGGAGTCCGCGGCGAAAAGCGACGTGCCATGGTCCGGCCGATGATCGGGAAGTAATGCGGGCGTACCATCAGATCAAGCTGGAGTTGATCCACTGCCTTGCCGATTACCGTGCGCGACTTGATTAGCTCTATCTCGGTTACTGCCTTGGATTCTTTGCCAAGTACGTCAGCCATTTCCGACAAACCAGCCAAGCCGCTGCTTTTTTTTTCGACCTGGATCATGGCGTTGGCTTTGTAGATCGGTGTCGCCAACAGGCTGTAGGCAATGCTCAGTACCATGAATGCAGCCGTGACGCCACCAATCAACCATTTGTGATCAATCAGGGGGCCTACGAGACCGAGCAGGTCTATATCATCATGCTGCTCTTCTTGGGTCACTACGGGGTTGGTTTGCATGCGGTGTCGGGTGTGGTTATCGATGGATACGGGAAGCCCAGGCGGCAACGCCTTCGGCAATCATCTGGTAGGCCGCCTCGAAGGCAGCTTCGTCCTGGCGGTAAGGGTCGGGTACGGCGCGGTCAGCCTGCCATTTGCCGAGCAGGAAAATCTTGCCACGCGCCTCCGGTGCAATCTGCAGCATATGCTCCAAGTGGGGGCGCTCCATGGCTAGTACCAGATCAGCTTCATGCAACATCGCCCGATTCAGTTGGCGTGCCTGATGTTCATGTACGACATGCCCGTGCGCCCGTAGAACATTGGCCGCAGTGGCTTCAACCGGCTTGCCGACCAAGGCGCCAATACCGGCTGAGGAAACCAAATAACCAGGGCCAGTCAAGGTTTCGCGAAGCAGTATTTCGGCGGTTGGACTACGGCAGATATTGCCTACGCATACCGTGAGAGTGTGCTTGAACATTGGCTAGCGCAAACAATTAGGGAGTGCGGATTATACACAGACGTGAGCAGTATTGGCTGCCAGATGTTGCCAAAGTTAACGAGCCATGTCTGCGCCGCGGGCCGATATCCCATTGAAGATAAATTCACTTGCCCACATAAATTATCCTGTTAGAATGCGTTCATTTTTGAACGACTATCCATGATGGTTAGAGCCCAAGAGCAGCGAGACGATATCCACTTTCGCGTTCTTCGCCTGTTGCAGGACAACCCCTGTTTAACCCAGCGTGAGTTGGCAAGTGCGCTGGGGGTGAGCCTGGGCAAGACCAATTTCTGCGTCAATGCCTTGTTGGACAAGGGGTTGCTCAAGTTGCAGAACTTCAAGGCAAGCAACAACAAGCTGGCCTATTCCTATCTGATGACCCCCGCCGGTATTGCCGAAAAAAGTGCGCTCACGGCCCGTTTTTTACAACGGAAAATGGTCGAGTATGAGCGTTTGCGCTCCGAGATCGAGTCCCTCAAATCTGAGAACGCTGCTCAGGCCTTGAATCAGCCCTCGTGCTTCAATGACTCATGAGTATGCAAAAAAATATTGTTGTGCTGATCGAGTCAAGGTGCTTTCCATGGTTGCCGCGGGGAGGAAAGTTGAAGACCAGAAATCCAAATCCTCGTCGCGCACGACACAGTGCTGTCGCCGACACCTGATGCCGTTCCTTTCTCCCCTTTCTTATCCAGTCATGTCGCGCCAAACAGTAGCAGACAGGCGTGCTATGGCAACGAATCGTGCTGAATCCTTAATCATCGAGTAATCAACAGAAGAGAAACCCAATCATGTTTACACTGGACAATGCTCAAATTGCCATCGTTGGCCTCGGATATGTTGGTCTGCCGTTGGCTGTGGAGTTTGGAAAGAAGCGGCCTGTTATCGGTTTTGATATCAGCAAGGCACGTATTGCCGAGTTGGAGTCCGGCAAGGATTCGACATTGGAGGTTGAGGAGCACGACCTTGGGGCGGCCCGTTTATTGCGCTACAGCAGCAATCTTGAAGATCTGCGGGAATGCCAAGTCTTTATCGTCACGGTGCCGACTCCGATCGACAAGGCGAACCGACCAGACCTGACGCCGCTGGTCAAGGCTAGCGAAACGGTTGGTAAGGTACTGCGGCAAGGCGCCGTGGTGATTTACGAATCCACTGTTTACCCAGGGTGTACTGAAGAAGTTTGTGTTCCGGTGCTGGAAAGGCATTCCGGCCTGAAGTTCAATGTCGATTTCTTCTGCGGCTACAGCCCTGAACGCATCAATCCCGGCGACAAGGTCAATACTTTGACCAAAATCAAAAAGATTACCAGCGGTTCGACGCCCGAGGTAGCCAAGGCGGTTGATGCTCTGTACGGCAGCATTATTACCGCCGGTACTTTTCCCGCGACCAGCCTGAAAGTTGCCGAGGCAGCAAAGGTCATCGAAAACACGCAACGCGACCTGAATATTGCCCTGGTTAACGAGTTGTCGGTGATTTTTGATCGCTTGGAGATCGATACGCTTGAAGTACTTGAGGCGGCTGGCAGTAAATGGAATTTCCTCCCCTTCCGGCCCGGTATGGTGGGCGGTCACTGTATTGGGGTTGATCCTTATTACCTCACGCACAAGGCAGAAGAGGTGGGATATCACCCGCAGGTGATCCTGGCCGGGCGCCGCATCAATGACAACATGGCCCGCTATGCGGCACGTAATGTCATCAAGTTGATGTTGCGCAATGGGATCGATGTAGCACGCAGTACAGTTGGTGTGCTCGGGATCACCTTCAAGGAAAACTGCCCGGATATCCGGAACAGCAAGGTTGCCGATCTGGTTCGCGAACTGGAGTTATGGGGAGTGAAGGTGGTTGTTACCGATCCATGGGCTGATGCTGCCGAAGTCAAGCACGAATACGGAATTGAATTAGGGGAGATAGACGCTGCCTCGCCGGTTGATTCCCTTGTGATTGCCGTTGGACATAAACAATTCCGGCAACTTCTACCGGCTGAATTGCGCGAACTATGTCGAGGAGAGAAACCCGTTTTGGGGGATATCAAATCTCTTTACGATAGGTATCTCTGTGCTTCTCAAGGATTCACGGTTTTTAGGTTTTGAAATTATTATGATCTTTGTTTTAAAATCAATTTGTGATGAGTAAAAGAGGTCGAAGTATATTATATGGAGTAGTTACAGGGGGGCTCTCCAAGGGGGTCGGTGTTCTTGTGAGTTTTTTAACAGTGCCTATTGTAATTGCTCATTTGGGAGGGGGGGCATACGGTTCGTGGGTAGTGATCATTAGTGTAATTTCGTGGTTAGGTTTATCTGATTTTGGTATTGCAAACAGCTTGGTTCCTCTTCTTGTCAAGTCGAACAGCGAAGGCGATTTCGAAAAAGCTAGAAGTTATGTGGCTACAGCATTTTTTGGCTTAATTGTTTTATCGATATGTCTAGGTGGGGGCTTTGCTTTTTTTTGGCGATTTTTTGATTTTTCTCTGATTTTTAATTCGCCAGATAAGTCTGTTGTTGATGCGGCTTCGCATGCGCTTGGTTTTGCTGTAGCCATTTTCCTTTTGTCCCTACCTCTGTCTATTGTTCAGCGAATTTATCTGGCAACTCATCAAGGAAGTATTTCAAATTTTTGGCAAGTTTTTTCGGGAGTTGCGGGTGCGCTCGGTATATTTATTGGGGTTTTGGTGGATGGAGGTTTGGAGCAGCTAATTCTTTTGTATTGTGGCTTTCAGTTTTTTGTTCTTGTAATTAACTCTTTCTATCTATTTTTTAAGATTTCTCCTGGGTTGAGTCCTTTTTCTGGTTTTCCGGACAAGTTTTACTGGGGAGAAGTTTTTGGTGTTGGTTGGTTGTTTTTTTTGAATCAAATTGCTAGTCTGGTTGTTTTTCAAAAAGATAATATCTTGGTTTCTCATTATTATGGGGTGGAGCAAACGGCTGACTATAGTTTGGTGTGGCAAATATTTGTTTATTTAAACTTTGTAAATTTGATTGTTGCTCCGTATGTTGGCCCGGGTTTTGGTGAGGCTTATGTAAAAAAGAATTATAAATGGATGATCTCTGTTGTTAGGTTTTATGTAGGGGCGGCGATATTTATTAGTTTGCCCTTTGTGTTGGCTTTTGTTTTTTATTATAAGCAGATAATTCTTTTTTGGGCAAATAGAGATGTGATTATTGATCCATTAGTTCCGATATCAATGGGGGCGTGGGTCCTTGTTATGTCATTTCAATGGCCGATTATTAGTCTTCTTAATGGAATTGGTAGGATAAAAGTAGTAACTATCTTCTATGTTTTATCTGCGATTATTAATATTCCTTTGTCGATGTTTCTTTTGAAGAATTTTGGGGTTTATGGAAGTGTATTATCCTCGGTGGTTGTTATTTTTATTGTTGTCTTGTGGCCGTCTTTGAGAGAATTGAAGCAGGTATTAGAAGATGCGAGGGAGGGATGATTATTTATATTTCTCGCTCATTGTCGCCTAAGGTACTAAAAACTAGAGAAACAACTAGTTCTAGTCAATTGTTTGAACTTGGCTTTTTTTTGGAGTTGTCGAAAAAGAGAGAGGTTTTTTTGATTACTGTTGGCGATGTTGATGTTCCGCTTGAGTTCATAGGGGGGGTCGGTTGTAGACAAATTAAGTATCGAGGATTTTTTAGGGGGGGGGCTCTAATGCGCTGCTTAATAAATTCTGGTGAAGAAAAGAAAGATAAAGTTATTTTAAATACTGGATATAATCCCTTGGATTTGTTTGTTATTTTGATCTACAAGACGGTTTTTGATGCGAAAAACTATTGTTTTGTTTATGATAATCATAGGCAGTCCATAAAGTTTTTTGGTTGGCTAAAAAAAATAATTTTAAATATTTATTTTGGTTTTGGTTTTTTGTTGTTGAGAATGTGTACGGGGTTGATTGTTTTGAATGACGAATTTATTCGTTGTGAAAATATTAAAAATAGATATTTAAAAATTCAGGTTGGTGCTGCTGTTTTTGGTACGGGAAGGCGATTGGCGAATAATGTCTCTCATACGAATGTTTTTTTGGTTGCGGGGACCCTGAATGATGAAAATGGAATCGGGTTGGTAATTGATTATTTAAACTCTGTTCATGATGATTTCTTTGAATTTCATTTTTACGGTGATGGTGTATTTGTACAAAAAATAAAAGATCTCGCCCTTGTGGATAAAAGGGTGAGGTATTTTGGTAGAGTGACGAAGTCTTTGTTAAATCAAAGAATATCGGCAGCAGATTTTTTGGTTAATCTTAGAGATCCTAATGGTGTTTCTTCTGCCTATTCTTTTCCCTCAAAGTTGATTGATTTTATGGGGGCGGGGGTTCCTGTTTTGTCAAATTTTTTTCCGGGTTTGGAAAAAGAATATCTCGATTGTATGTGTGTCGTTGATGAGTTTTCAGTTAAAGAATTTTCTGTCGCTGTAAATCGAGCTGTGAAAATGTCGCCGAGTGATCGCGTTGCGTTGGGTATTTCGGCAAGAGAGTTGATTAAAAAAAATAATAATTGGGAAAAGATTGTCGATGATTTTGTTTGCTATGTTTTTGAAGGTGCTTGAAAAAAGACATTTTTCTATTTCTGTTGATATGCGGTGGGGTGTGTTCTTTGGGTTTTTTTTAAATAAAAAGGTTTTTGATGTTTAGTAAAAAAATTTTTTTTACTCAAATTTTGCCTGTCGCGTTATTAATATTCATGCGTATGGTTTCATCCGTGACAGCAGATGCAAGCTATTTTATTTTGGCGATTTACGCATTGTTCGGTCGGGTCCAAATAATTCAAGCTCTCGCTTTATCTTGGCTGTTTACGTTTCTTAATCCTGGTATTTCACCAGAGGTTGCAATGGCTGGTATTGGAAGGTATTTTGTTTTAGCAAGTTCAATGATTTCTATTTTTTTTAGAAGTGGAATTGGATCTAGGGAAGATATAAGAGTTAATGGCTTTATCTTCTTAACCTTGTTAGGAGGAGTGGGGGTTCTTTTTCATTCAATAATATTTAGCCGTGTTTTGGATGTTTCGCTATTGAAGGCAATTTCTTGGATAGCTGCTTTCGTCACCTTGTTTTCCGCTTGGAAGGGGCTCTGTGTTCGCGATAGGGAACTTGTTGAAAAGCAGATTTTTGGCGGATTGCTTGGGATCATGTTCGTTAGCATTCCGTTACTAGTCTCTGCGTCTGGATATTTTCGTAATGAGGTGGGTTTTCAAGGCGTTCTCAATCACCCTCAGGCATTTGGAGCAACAATGGCATTACTTGGGGCTTGGTTGTTAAGTCGGGTTTTTGTTAAAAAATCACCATCTTGGATTGTTGTTCTGTTTTTCATTATTACGGTTGTTTTGATTTTCCTTTCGATGGCCAGAACAGCAGGCTTAGGGCTTTTGTTGGCAATTTTTTCTTCGGTTGTATTTGGATTGTTTTTTGGAAGAAGGAAGTTTGCTGAATTTTTGCCGGGATTGCAGAGTGGTCGCGTAAAGTTTTTCCTGTTTTTTGTTGTCTTTTGCGGGGTGTTTTTTGCGCCTTTTTTTGTGGCTAATGTTCAAAATTTCATATTAAAAGGGGGCGAGAATTCATCGTTGGCTGGTGCGTATGAAAGCTCTCGTGGATTTTTGATTGAACGAATGATTGAAAATATTAAAAAGCGACCTTATGGCGGAATCGGTTTTGGTATGAGTTCTGATCCTGAAATTATGGATATACAACGCGATCCTGTTTTCGGTTTGCCGACTGGGGCCCCCGTTGAAAAGGGGGTTGGCTTTTTAGCAATTTGGGAAGAAATTGGCTTATTTGGTTTTTTAGGAGTTCTGGGGTGGTTATGGATAATGTTGCGGCGTGCTGAGAGAAATGGGGGATTGCCCGCGCTGATGGTGTGTATGACGGTGGTGCTTATGAATTTTGGCGAATTTACTCTATTTTCGGCAGGCGGCATGGGGATGTTGTCTCTGATTCTGATTACTTGGGCTAGTAGTGGAAAATCGCCGGAGAAAGTGGGTTAGTTTCATGCGTGATATTTGGTTTTGGCAACGCATTGTTAGTCCTCATATGGCTCTTCTAGCATTGGCGTTGGTAAAGGAGGGGTGTCATGTTACGTATGTTGCTGAGCGGCCGATGAGTGTTGATCGCGAAGCACAAGGCTGGAAGGTTCCTCCATTACCCGGAGTTCAATTACATTATGTTGCCAACTCCACAGATGTTTTTTCGCTAGTTTCAAAAGCTCCTAAATACGCAACACATTTATGTCAGGGGATTCGTGCCAATGGGGGGGTTGGTATTGTCCAACGAGAGTTGGCGAGATGCGGTTGTTCGTTTTGGGTGGTAATGGAGATGATGGATGATCCCGGCTTAGCGGGAGCCGCCAAGCGATTGCTGTACCGTGCTTTATTTGCACGTCGACGCAAGCATTTGCACGGGATTTTGGCCATTGGTAAGGAAACTCCTCAATGGGTGGCGGGTCGCGGAGTATCGAGCGAGCAGATATTCCCGTTTACCTATTTTTTGGAAGAAGTGGGGGCTAATAAACATCTTTCCCCTCTTCCAGATGGTGTATTCCGTTTCTTGTTTGTGGGGCAATTTATCCCGCGAAAGCGCCTTGATCTATTGATAGATGCTCTGGGGGAGCTTGGGGAGGAGCTTCCTGAGTTCAGGCTGCAGATTATTGGCTCAGGTCCGTTAGAAAATGAGTTGCGAGCCAAAGGGGAGCGTCTTTTGGGGCGAAAATTGGAGTGGTTGGGGCGCCAGACGATGAAAGAGGTTCATGCGCATATGGCGTGGGCCGATTGTTTGGTTCTTCCAAGTCGCCACGATGGTTGGGGGGCTGTTGTATCAGAAGCGTTGATGGCGGGTACCCCTGCGATTTGTAGCGATCATTGCGGTGCGGCAGAGGTTGTGTTGGCAAGCAAGACGGGAGGGGTTTTCCCGAGAGGTGATCAAAAGGCTCTTGCTGCATTGCTGACTCAATGTCTCTCCAAAGGACGTTATACAGAGGCCGCGCGTTCGAATTTGGCTCAATGGGCTACGTCGTTGGGAGCTACGCATGGGGCAAATTATTTGATGGAAATTTTTTCTTACCTCGAATGTGGTGGTGTGCGACCTCTCGCTCCTTGGAATCAATCGAAAACACAAAATGAGGGAGCGAAGTGAAACAAATTGAGGATTGTGGCGGGAGAGAAAAATTTCCAAATAGCCAAAAAGAACAGGTTGCTAAGCGCACATTTTCAGTTTTATGTTTCACAGGATTCTATCCCCCTGGGTTTAAAGGAGGGGGGCCGATTCGAACTATTTATAATTTGGTTCAGAAAGTCTCTGGAGAAATAAACTTCTCCGTGGTTACATTAGATCGCGATCTTGGCGATAAAGACTCTTATCCTGCGGAAAGCATGGATCAAGTGCGTCGATCTACTGGTGCTAAAGTTTTCTATATCTCGCCGAAATCGTTCTGGATTTTTAGAGTGTGGAAAATAATTAATGAATTTGAAGGGGATTTGATTTATTTGAATAGTTTTTTTTCTGTTCGGTTTAGTATTATACCGTTTTTTATATGGCTTTTGAATAAGCCTGGTCGTTCGGTTATTGTTGGGCCTCGTGGGGAATTTTCAACGGAGGCTTTGTCATTTAAGTCTTTTAAAAAGAAGCTTTATATTAATTTTGTTAAAACTCTTGGTTTTTATCGTCATGTGATATGGCAGGCGTCGGCAGCGCATGATGCCGAAGATATTCGACGTGTCTTTGGTGAAAATGCTAGTATCCGAATTGCGGTTAATATTGCGTGTCCTCCTCCTGTTCTTGATTTGTCTCCTCGAAAAAAAGACGCTCCATTACGTGTGGTTTTTGTTTCTCGTATTTCTCCGATGAAGAATCTTCGCGGTGCAATCCAGATGCTAAAGCGAGTAAAGATTCCTCTGGTGTTTGATGTATATGGGCCAATAGAGGATAAAGCGTATTGGGCGGATTGCCTAGATGTAGTTGAAGAACTTCCGATTAATATTGTTTTTAATTATTCTGGAATGCTTTATCCGGTTAGGTTGCCAGAAGTTTTGGCGACCTATGATTTGTTTTATCTTCCTACCTTGGGCGAGAATTTTGGGCATGTAATTGCAGAGGCTTTGGGGTGTGGCTTGCCGGTATTGATCAGCACATCAACGCCTTGGCGTAATTTGAAGGAAAAAAAACTGGGGTGGGATATTCCTTTGGATCAACCGGAGCATTTTGCTACTTGTATAGAAGAGTGTAACAGTATCTCCGGGGGAGACTACGATATTTGGCGTAAAAATATACGTTCTTGGGCTCTCGAAAATATCGGTAGCGAGGAAGCGGTAGAACAAAGTCGTAAACTTTTCTCTGATTTGGAGTTGTCGAATGAGTTTTAATTTTTCAACAAAGAAACTTTTGATTACCGGTGGGACGGGTTCTTTTGGTAATGCTGTACTCAAACGGTTCATTCAAAGTGATATCGCCGAAATCCGCATTTTCAGCCGCGATGAGAAGAAACAGGACGACATGCGTAAGCGTTACAACAACGCCAAGCTGAAGTTCTATATCGGTGACGTTCGTGATCCGCATAGCGTTGCCCAGGCCATGCGCGGGGTTGATTACGTGTTTCATGCTGCAGCGCTGAAGCAGGTTCCCTCGTGCGAGTTTCATCCCATGCAGGCAGTGCGTACCAATGTTCTGGGCACTGAAAACGTTTTGACGGCGGCTGTTGATGCCGGCGTCAAGCGCGTGGTCTGCCTGAGTACTGACAAGGCGGTTTATCCGATCAACGCCATGGGGATTTCCAAGGCAATGATGGAAAAGGTCATGGTGGCATCCAGTCGCAATCTGGAAGGTACCGGTACGGTAATTTGCGGCACCCGTTATGGGAATGTGATGGCGTCACGCGGTTCTGTCATACCGTTGTTTGTTGACCAGATTCGTAATGGTCAGCCGATCACGATTACCGATCCAACGATGACCCGTTTCATGATGACGCTGGCGGATGCGGTTGATCTTGTCCTGTATGCCTTTGAACATGGCAACAATGGCGACATCTTCGTGCAGAAGGCCCCGGCTGCAACGGTTGAAGTGCTGGCTCGTGCCATTCTGGAACTGATGGGCAAGCCGGATCATCCGATTAATGTGATGGGTACCCGGCATGGTGAAAAGCTTTACGAGGCGCTGCTTGGCCGGGAGGAAATGGCCTGCGCCCAGGATATGGGCGATTATTTCCGCGTGCCGCCGGACGGCCGTGACCTGAATTACGCGAAATATGTGGAGCAGGGCGAGCAACGCCTGACCCAGACCGCGCATGGAGTGGATTACAACTCCCATAACACGACCCGGCTCGATGTCGAGGGTATGAAAAAATTGCTGCTGATGCTGGATTTCATGCAGAAAATTGCCCGCGGCGAATACGCGGTTGCCGAGGAGTAACCCATGAAGGTGTTGATCACGGGGGCGGCGGGGTTCGTTGGCAGGAACCTGCAGTTGTTCCTTGCCGAGCGGCGCGATATTGAGGTCATCTGTTTTGATCGCACGGACAGCGTTGCCGATCTGCCGGCGTTGCTGGAAGGGGTGGATTTCGTGTTCCACCTCGCCGGGGTTAACCGCCCGCAGGACCCACAGGAATTCGTCACAGGCAATGCTGATCTGACGGCAGCGTTATGCCAAGCCGTCGGCGCGTTGGTCGCTGCAACGGGCAAGGCCGTGCCGATCATTTATACCTCGTCGATCCAGGCCGACCGGGCCAATCCCTACGGCCAGAGCAAGCGTTCTGCAGAAGAGGCGTTACTGGTTCTTGCCGGCACTCATGGCATTCCGGTGCATATCTTCCGTTTGCCCAATGTATTCGGTAAATGGTGCCGGCCCAATTACAACTCGGCCGTTGCCACCTTCTGCCACAACATCGCCCGTGATTTGCCGATTCAGGTTAATGATCCGGCCGCCGCGGTTACGCTGGTCTACGTGGACGACGTGGTCGAACGCTTTATGCAACTGATGGATGGTGCCGATGCCATGGTCGGGGCGGATGGCTTTGCCTATGTGGCGCCCCAATACTCCACTACGGTGGGCGAGTTGGCGCAGTTGATCAAAACCTTCAAGGAAAGCCGTAATACGCTGATCACCGAACGAGTCGGCAGCGGGCTAGTGCGGGCCTTGTACTCCACCTACGTCAGTTATCTGCCCAAGGAAGACTTTGCCTACAGTGTGCCACAACACGGCGACCCGCGCGGCGTCTTTGTCGAGATGCTGAAAACTCTCGATTCCGGGCAGTTCTCCTATTTCACTGCGCACCCAGGGATCACCCGCGGCGGCCATTATCACCACACCAAGACAGAAAAGTTCCTGGTCATCAAGGGCCGGGCGCGCTTCAAATTCCGCCAGATGCAGACCGGCGAGACGCACGTGTTGTTCACCGCTGGGGACAAGGCCGAAATCGTCGAGACCGTTCCCGGCTGGACGCACGACATTACCAATATTGGTGATGACGAGCTGATCGTCATGTTGTGGGCCAATGAGATTTTTGATCATGCCCATCCTGATACTTATGCCTGTCCCCTGTGAACACGGCGCTCCCTATCCGAATTGATTGATCATGAAAAAACTGAAAATTGTCACCGTGGTGGGTACCCGCCCGGAAATCATTCGCCTGTCGCGGGTCTTGGCGCAGCTAGATGAACATTGCGAACATGTGCTGGTGCATACCGGCCAAAATTACGACTACGAGTTGAATCAGGTCTTTTTCGATGACCTCGGAGTGCGCAAGCCCGACTATTTTCTGAACAGCGCCACCGGCAGCAGCGGTGCCGCGCATACCATCGGCAACCTGATCATTGCGGTGGATCAGGTGCTCGGTCAGGAACAACCCGAAGCGATGCTGGTGCTGGGGGATACCAATAGCTGTTTGTCGGTGATCCCGGCCAAGCGGCGCAAGATTCCGATTTTCCACATGGAAGCGGGAAATCGCTGCTTTGACCAGCGCGTGCCGGAAGAAACCAACCGCCGCATCGTGGACCACACTTCCGACATCAACCTGACCTACAGCACCATTGCGCGCGACTATCTGCTGCGCGAAGGCTTGCCGCCGGATCAGGTGATCAAGACCGGTAGCCCGATGTTCGAAGTCTTGAACCGTTACCGCCCGAACATTGAAGCCTCCGATGTCCTGGATCGCCTGGAATTGCAGGCAGGCGGCTATTTCGTGGTGAGTGCGCACCGCGAAGAGAATATCGAATCCGAACGTTCCTTCACCAAACTGGTAGCTGTGCTCAACTCGGTAGCTGAAGATCATGACCTGCCGGTGATCGTTTCCACCCATCCGCGCACGCAAAAGCGCGTCGATGCCACCGGTGCGAAATTTCACCCGCAAGTGCGCCTGCTCAAGCCGCTCGGCTTCCATGACTATGTGAAGCTGCAGCTTTCGGCCAAGGCCGTGCTTTCGGACAGCGGCACGATCAACGAGGAATCGTCGATCCTCAACTTCCCAGCACTGAACCTGCGCGAGGCCCACGAACGGCCTGAGGGTATGGAAGAAGCGGCGGTGATGATGGTCGGGCTGGAAGTGGAGCGCGTGCGCCAGGGGCTGGCGATTCTTGAGTCGCAACTGCGCGGAGAAGCGCGAAACCTGCGACTGGTGGCGGACTACAGCATGCCGAACGTTTCCGAGAAAGTGGTCAGGATTATTCATAGCTATACGGACTACGTGAATCGCGTGGTGTGGAAGAAGTACTGATTTGACGATGGCAAAGCGCATATTGTTGCTGACGCAATGGTGCGAGCCAGAACCGACGCTGAAGGGCTTGGTTTTTGCACGTGAATTGGTCAATCAGGGATTTGATGTGGAAATCGTAACTGGATTTCCTAACTATCCCGGAGGAAAAATATATCCTGGTTATCGAATAAAGCTTGTTCAGAAAGAGGTGGTTGATGGAGTTAGGATAACAAGGTTGCCTTTGTATCCAAGTCACAACCGCAGTGCTTTAGGGCGTGTGATTAATTATGCAAGTTTTGCAAGTGCGAGCTTAGTCTATGGCTTGTTCTTTGCGAGACGGCCAAATCTAATTTATGCGTATCATCCGCCCTTAACGGTAGGTCTGGCTGCTTCGTTAATCAGATTTATTCGCAGAGTTCCTGTTGTTTATGATATTCAGGATATGTGGCCTGATACTCTGCGTGCAACTGGAATGTTTTCCAATGAGAAAGCGCTTCGCGTAGTTTCAAGTGTTTGTGACTATGTATATCGGCAGATGGATAAAATCGTTGTGCTTTCACCGGGCTTCAAGAAGTTATTGATCCAAAGAGGAGTGCCGCAAGAAAAAATAGAAGTAATCTACAACTGGTGTGTCGAGGATGCCATCTCTGGCGGTGCGGTAAAGGCAACACCTGCGGGATTTCCTGTTGGAAAGTTCACAGTTCTTTTCGCTGGAAACATGGGGAGGGCGCAGGCTCTTACATCTGTTTTGGAGGCTGCGCAGTTATTAATGAATAAAGCCAGGAACGTATCTTTTGTTTTTCTGGGCGGAGGTCTTGAAGTAGAACACCTTAAAAACATCGCATCCGAGAAAAAAATAGAGAACGTTGTATTTCTGCCTCCGGTACCGATGTCCGAGGTCGGGGCGTATCTCGCCGCAGCGGATGCGCTTCTCGTTCACCTAAGAAAAGAGCCTCTTTTTCGTATAACAATTCCGTCCAAAACGCAAGCTTATATGGCTGCGGGAAAGCCGATTATCATGGCTGTCGATGGTGATGCCGCTGATCTTGTGAAGGAGGCGGGGTGCGGTTTTATAGCAGAGTCTGAAAATCCGCAAGATATTGCGAATTCTGTGCTGAGAATGATAGCGCTTGATGATTCTGAAAGGGAGTTGATGGCTGAAAATTCCCGAAGGTTTTATTCGGATAGATTATCGTTGAAGGCTGGTGTTTCTCGATTTTCTGCTTTATTCAAATCTCAAAACGATAAATTTTAAAAAAATGAAACGAGTTTTTGATGTCGTGCTGGCTACCTTCGGCCTATTAGTGCTGGCAGTTCCACTATATCTGTTGGTGCGCAAAGTACGCTGGGAGTTGGGTAGCCCGGTGTTTTTCACCCAGGTGCGACCGGGTATGCGCGGCAAGCCATTCAAGATGGTGAAGTTTCGCAGTATGACCAGCGAATGCTGCCCGGATGGGGAGTTGCTGGCCGATGCGGTGCGCCTCACGCCTTTTGGCCGCTGGCTTCGTTCTACCAGCCTGGACGAGTTGCCCGAGTTGTGGAATGTGCTCAAGGGCGATATGAGCCTGGTGGGACCCCGCCCGTTGGCGATGGCATATCTGCCGCTGTATTCGCCGTCGCAAATGCGCCGTCATGAAGTGCGGCCAGGTATTACTGGGTGGGCTCAGATTAATGGCAGAAATGCTATCAGTTGGTCAAAAAAATTCGAATTGGATGTCTGGTATGTAGATAACAGATCACTGTGGCTCGACACTAAAATATTATTTATGACAGTCAAAAAAGTATTTTTGAAATCCGACGTAAAGGCTGAGGGGCAGGATGAGGTGGAGTCCTTCAATGGAACCAACTGAAAATAAAACCATTGGAGCCCATTTCTCAGCAGTTGTTTGCGAGAATAAAAACAGCATCAAATGGGATCATGAGTACGAATCGGCAAGGTCGGCACTTTATGCGCTGATTGTGAAGTTGCGCCCTGAGTATGTATGGATTCCGTATTATGTGTGCGGCGCTGTCATTGATGCAGTAAGCCAATCAAGAACAGCAATAAAAAGATATAATATTGACGCCGAATTCCAGCCCGTAGGTGATTTCTCTATTGGTCCAAATGATTTTATTTTGTTGGTCAATTACTACGGGCTTTGCTCTTCAAAAATCAAACAGCAACTTGAGCGCTTTTCGCGAGAAAAGGTGATTGTTGACTGCTCTCAAGCGTTTTTTGATCGAGATTTCGATTGTTTGGCAAGCATATATTCGCCCAGAAAATTTCTTCCGGTTCCCGATGGGGGGGCGATGTTCTATAAAGGAGATTTACCTTGTTCTCCTTCCTCCAACCAGGATTCCATCGCCAGATATCAGTGCCTTCTGCAAAGGGTCGCGGATGAGCCGGAAGTTTCGCGAGAAGCCTATTTGGCATCGGAACACGATTTTGAAACCGTTGGAATGCGAAGGATGTCTTGCTTCACTCGCATTCTCATTCACTCCATGGACCTAGAATACTTTGCAAGCAAGCGTCGAGAAAACTTCCTTACGCTGGATTCCCTGAAAACAGTTAACGACTTGTTTTTTGATTTGGAAGAATCTGTACCGCTTTGCTATCCGCTTATAACCAAGAAGGCCACTGATCTTCGTCAATATCTTAATCGGCAGAGAGTCCTGACACCAATGTATTGGCCGAATGTTCAACGGGCAGGGGCGTTTGAGTCCAGGCTCATCAGTGATGCAGTTTTTTTACCGATTGATCACCGCTATGATGTCGATGATATGGTTCGAATTGCCTCACTCGTAAAAATATTCCTGGGAGATAATGGATGAATATTTTTGGTAAGAAAATAGTTCTGCGGGCCATTGAAGAAGACGATCTGCCATTGCTGCACAAATGGTCCAACGACCCAAGCATTCAGTCCATGCTTGGAGGATGGCACTTTCCCGTGGGGATGCAAGACCAGCGTAAATGGTTTTCTTCACTTTCCTTCAGCTCTGATAACCAGCGCTTTGCTATCCAGGCACCAGACTTAGGGCTGATTGGTACAGCCAACTTGGTTTCCATTGATTGGCAGAATAGAACTGCTTTTCACGGCATGCTGATTGGCGATAAAGACTTGAGAGGCACTGGTTATGCTCTTGATACCTTGATGACTTTGATGCGATACGCCTTCGAGGAGGTAGGGCTTAATCGACTTGACGGCGATATGATTGAATACAACATTCCCTCCTTGAAGTTTTATCTCGAAAAGGGTGGGTGGTGCCGTGAGGGCGTCAAAGAGGGGTGGTATTACCGAAAGGGCCGGCGATGGGATAAAGTCATCGTTGGTATTACAGCTTCCGATTATTTTGAACATGCCAAAAAGACTGGCTACTGGGATGCCTGATGTCATTCATTGTTGATTTGATGTATGACAGAGAAAACTGGGTTTCTGTCTTATCCGAAATCGGATCATATGATTTTGTTCATACCCATGATTTTCACAGGCTAAGCCAACTGAATGAAGAGGGGGAACCCGTGCTATTTGTGGTTCGCTCCGATCAGGGAGCGGTTCATGCGTGCTGGCCTTTGCTTCGTCGCAAAATACCAGACACCGATCTTTGTGACTTGACCAGCGTATATGGCTATGCAGGCCCTATTTTTTCGAAATCAGCTGCTCCGGATGATTGCATTGATCTAATGCTTTCGAAAATGAAGGATGAGAACAATGTTGCGGTTTTCTCTAGGATGCATCCTATATTTATCGGCGACATCGCCAACGAGACCTCTAGAGGGGTTCGTTTGAGTGATGTTGTTGTCATTCCTGTTTCACAGACTGAGAATGTAACTTCAAGTTACCGAGGTAGCCACAGGCGAGAAATTTCCGCAGCCTACAAAGCGGGAGTTGATGTTGTCGTTGACCATGGTATCGAATCCCTCGAAAAATTCGTTTCTATTTATCAGGGCGCCATGTTGGGTTTGGGGGCGTCGAATTATTATTTTTTTAATAAGGAATATTTTGAAAATCTTTGTGCCGCCGAAGACTTCAAGGTGCTTATTATTAGTGCAAAGCTGAACGATCAATTCATGGCCTCGTCGTTGTTCATAATCACAGGCTCAATAATGCAGTATTATTTGAGTGGTTCGGTTGCTGAGTTTAAAAAACTCGCCCCATCAAAAGTCATTCTGGCAAAGGCTCATGAAGTCGCGATCAGCCTTGGTTGTAGTTTTTTGATTTTGGGAGGGGGGGTTGGTTCAAAACAAGATGCACTTTACAAATTCAAGCAGGGCTTCTCCAGTCTGTCGATGCCCTTTTACGTCAAAAAGGTGGTTCTCGATGCGGAACGCTATGAAGATTTAGTGCGTGCAACGGGAAATGCAGGTTCTGACGATGCTTTTTTTCCTCTTTACAGACGATTCATTTAAATCTCATTCTTCCATACCATGCTGAATACCCCGTTTTCCCCCTGGCCCAGTTTCACCCAGGAAGAAGCGGATGCGGTTTCCCGCGTCCTGCTTTCCAACAAGGTCAATTACTGGACCGGTTCAGAATGTCGAGAATTCGAGAAGGAATTCGCTGCCTGGGCCGATAGCGATTACGCCATTGCCCTGGCCAATGGCACTCTGGCGCTGGATCTGGCGCTGAAGGTGTTGGGCATCGGTGCGGGTGACGAGGTGGTAGTCACGTCGCGGACTTTTCTGGCCTCGGCCTCCAGCGTGGTGACGGCCGGCGCAGTGCCGGTATTTGCCGATGTCGACGCGGATTCGCAGAACATCACAGTGGAAACGATTCGCGCGGTCCTGACGCCGCGTACTCGGGCGATTGTTTGCGTGCATCTCGCTGGTTGGCCTTGCGATATGGATCCCATCATGGCCTTGGCGGAAGAAAATGGCCTGTACGTCATCGAGGATTGCGCACAGGCACATGGTGCTCGGTACAAGGGGCGCTCGGTCGGTTCCATCGGCCACTTTGGTGCCTGGTCCTTCTGTCAAGACAAGATCATGACGACGGGTGGCGAGGGGGGCATGTTGACGACTAATCGCCACGACTGGTGGGACAAGGCCTGGTCATACAAAGATCACGGCAAGTCTTGGGATGCGGTATACAAACGGCAGCATCCGCCGGGTTTCCGCTGGTTGCACGAGTCGTTTGGGACCAATTGGCGAATGACTGAGTTGCAGGGGGTGATTGGCCGCATTCAACTAGCCCGCATGACAGACTGGCATGCCCGGCGTAGCGCCAATGCCCTTCGACTGGCCAGGAGTGTTGCCGCTTTGCCGGCCCTTCGCATGCCGTTGCCAGCGGTCGATTGTGAGCATGCCTGGTACAAGTTCTACGCCTTTGTCCGTCCGGAGGCCTTGCGGCCGGGCTGGGATCGGGACCGCATCATGGCCGAGATCAATGCCGCCGGTGTGCCTTGCTTCTCCGGTTCATGCTCCGAGGTTTACTTGGAAAAAGCCTTCGATAACACCGGTTGGCGCCCGGTATCCCGCTTGCCGGTAGCCAAGGCGCTGGGAGAAACCTCGCTGATGTTCCTGGTACATCCGACACTAAGCGAGGCAGAGATTGAGAAGACCAGTTCGGTGCTCGAGGCGGTAATGGCGCAGGCCGCCGACGGGGAGATTCGTTAAAAAGTAAGAACCGAATGTAAATAGTTGTAATATCCGGAGAGTGATAATCGCATATCCCGGAAGAATCTGATGCTGACTGTTTTGGTGCGAATGCCGCCCGTCGCCAAGAAGCTGTTGATGGTGACGGTTGATTCTGTGCTTGTCACCCTTTCGTTGTGGTTAGCTTTTTGCCTGCGCTTGAGTGGGTGGTATGCGGATTTGGCTGTCTTGATGCCAGTGTCCATATTGCTGGTGCTGGTGTCTCTGCCCATGTTCAGTTTCCTCGGGCTCTATCGGGGCGTCGTGCGCCACATGGGTGAGCAGGGGGTTTTCCAGTTGATCAAGGCAACCGCCACTTCCTCTCTGGTGGTGGCGATTCTGGCAACGTTGGCTTCGTCCGGCTTCTTTCCCCGTTCCATTTTCATTATTTACGGCTTGCTGCTGTTCGCTCTGTTGGCCTCCAGTCGCGTAATTGCCGCCTATCTGCTGGGCGGGCGGCGCTCGCTCCGCCAGGGTAAGCGGGTGGCGATCTATGGGGCAGCGGAATTGGGCCGGCAATTGGCCTCCACCTTGCGCTTGGGTACGGACTTCTTGCCGGTTGTTTTCCTGGATCGTGATGCCCATTTGCAGGGGCGCAATATCGGCGCCCTTGAAGTGCTCAATCCCTATCGCGACGATCTCCAGGCCATTTTGTACCGCATGGGGGTCGATGAAATTCTGCTGGCCATTCCCGACCTGGGACCTAGTCAGCGACGGTCGATCCTTGAACGCCTCGAAGGCCTGGCATTTCATGTCCGTACCGTGCCGAGCATGGAGGATATTTTGGCCGGCAGGGCGCGGCTGGATCAGTTGGTCGAGGTGTCGATCGAGGATTTGCTCGGTCGTGACCAAGTCCCGGCGATGCCGGATCTGCTTGGGCACTGTATTACCGGGCGCCGGGTACTGGTGACCGGGGCCGGGGGCTCCATCGGTAGCGAGCTATGCCGTCAGGTGTTGCGGCAGAATGCCAGTTTTCTGGTGCTGTTCGAGCATTCTGAATTTGCCCTTTACACGATTGAAATGGAATTGCGCCAAATCTGCGAGCGGGAAGGGCTGGCTACCGAATTGCTGCCCGTGCTGGGGTCGGTGCAGGACCGCCGCCTGGTTGAGCGCGTGTTCGATGAAATGGCACCGGACACGGTGTATCACGCGGCAGCCTACAAGCACGTGCCGATGGTCGAGGAAAATCCCTTTGAAGGTATCCGCAATAATGTGTTTGGCACCCAGGTGGTGGCCGAGGTGGCGCAGCGGGCCGGGGTTCGGCATTTTGTGCTGATTTCCACCGACAAGGCAGTGCGGCCGACCAATGTGATGGGGGCCAGCAAGCGACTGGCTGAACTGGTGTTACAGGCCTGCGCCATGGGCTCGACGAAAACGACCTTCAGCATGGTGCGTTTCGGCAATGTGCTTGGCTCATCTGGTTCCGTTGTACCGCTGTTCCGCCGCCAGATTGCCGAAGGCGGGCCGGTGACGCTGACGCATGTCGATATCACCCGCTTCTTCATGACCATCCCGGAAGCCGTCCAGTTGGTGATTCAGGCCGGGGCGATGGCCAGCGGTGGCGAGGTGTTCGTGCTGGATATGGGAGAGCCGGTACGTATCGTCGATCTGGCAGAAAAAATGATTCGTTTGAGTGGTCATAAAGTTAAGTCAGCAACTAGTCCGGATGGGGATGTCGAGATACAGATCACCGGCTTGCGCCCCGGAGAGAAGCTTTACGAAGAATTGCTCATCGGGGATGCGGTAGGGGATACCGTGCATCCTCGTATTTTGCGAGCCGAGGAGGAGTGCTTCGAATGGTCGGTTTTACGGCCTGCGTTGGATCAACTGGGCGTGTTGGTTGAAAAAAGTGACCGCTTTGCGGTGCGAACATTTCTCCAGCGTTGGGTTGTCGGGTATCGGCCAAATCCGTGTGAGTCTGGCTCTGTTGTGGAGGGCGCGGCGCAAACTTCAAGACCCCCAGCAGAGCGGCCCGCTCTGGCTGCTTGAGCTCTCTATCCGTTGGCTGGCGCTTAGCTTTGTGAGAAGGTGTCCGGGGCGGCATGGTATTATCGCCGCTTGTGATTCCTATGCAGAAGAATTAGTAGCTAGATGCTGAAGAGATCAAATAAGCCAGTACTTAAGCCGGAAGGTGTTTTAAATCCACAGCGTCTACGTAGCTTCCTGCTCGGGCTGCCCCGGTTGCCGAAGCTCGTTCTGCAAGTTGCTGCTGACGTTGTCCTGATCTGGTTTTCTCTCTGGTTGGCCTACGTCGTAAGACGCGAGCACAGTGGTTTTACCGAAACTTTCGGTGAATATGGCTGGTTGTTCGTTCTCGTGCCATTGATTGCCGTGCCGCTATTTGCCTATTTCGGCCTGTACCGTGCGGTCATGCGCTATGTTGGCACTCATGCGCTGCTCGCGGTTCTAAAGGCCGTCAGTATGTCGGCGCTAGTACTGGTTGCCGTCGTTATCTACCCCTTGCCGCACGTTGCTGTACCTCGCTCCTTGCCCGTGCTGTATTGGTGTCTTTGCTTGCTGATGGTCAGTAATCTGCGTTTGCTGATGCGGCAGTTCTTCCGGGGGGAGTGGCTGCCTTCATCCGAGAATGCTGAGGATCAGGCGAATGGAAATGGCTCTGGCTGTAAGTCGCGAGTGGCGATTTATGGGGCCGGCTCGGCCGGGCATCAATTGCTGACGGCATTGCGGATAGGACGCGAAATGCTCCCCGTCGCTTTTATGGATGATGATCCAGGGCTGTGGGGGCGGCTGATCGATGGCCTGCTGGTTTATCCTCCAGACCAGATCGAACAAATGATCAAGGAAAGCGGGGCGCGTGAGTTGCTCCTGGCGGTTCCTTCCGCAAGCCGCGCCCGGCGTCGGGCGATTCTCGATGCATTTGAACACTTCCCGCTCCATGTGCGCACGGTGCCCGGTTTTATGGATTTGGCCAGCGGTCGGGTGACGGTAACCGATTTGCAGGAGGTGGATATCTCCGACCTCCTTGGCCGCGAGCCGGTAATCCCCGATGCCGCCCTCTTCGAGCGATGCATCCGCAATCAAGTCGTGATGGTGACGGGGGCCGGGGGGTCGATCGGTTCGGAGTTGTGTCGCCAGATCGTTACCAGTGGGCCGCGCGTCCTGATATTGTTTGAGCATTCGGAATTTGCCCTGTATAGCATTCATAGTGAGTTGGTCCGTTGGCTCCAATTGGCGGATGGGGCTACCGAAATACTTCCAATCCTTGGCTCCGTTCGAAATAGTGGCCGTCTGCTGGATGTTATGCGGACCTGGGGGGTTAATACGGTCTACCACGCGGCGGCTTATAAGCATGTGCCGATGGTTGAACATAACATCGCCGAAGGGTTCTTCAACAATACGATGGGCACCTTGTACTCTGCTCAGGCGGCAGTGCTCGCCGGCGTTGAGAACTTTGTGCTGATTTCGACGGATAAAGCGGTAAGACCCACTAACGTCATGGGTAGTACCAAACGCATGGCCGAAATGGTGCTGCAGGCACTGAGCCGCGAGACAATACCGAGTTTATTTCGTCTGCAGCATCTGGGGCCGCAGCCGAATCGAACGCGCTTTACCATGGTGCGCTTTGGCAATGTGCTGGGTTCCTCGGGGTCGGTGATTCCGCTGTTTCGCGAGCAGATCCGGCGCGGTGGGCCGGTAACGGTGACCCATCCGGAGATTACCCGCTACTTCATGACCATTCCGGAGGCGGCGCAACTGGTTATTCAGGCGGGGTCTTTGGGGGCCGGAGGCGATGTTTTTGTGCTGGATATGGGCCAACCCGTAAAAATTGTCGAGTTGGCCGAAAAGATGATCCGTCTCTCTGGGTTCTCTGGGCGGACAGCGAATAAGCCGGAGGGGGATATCGATATCGTTTTTACCGGGCTTCGGCCGGGTGAAAAGTTATACGAGGAGCTCCTGATCGGTGACGATGTGGGGGCGACGGATCATCCCATGATTATGCGGGCCGAAGAAGAGTATTTGTCATGGGATGAACTGACGGCACTCTTGCAGGGTTTGATTGACGCGATCAAAGCGGATGATTATTTGCGCATTCGCATGCTCTTGCAGCAAGTTGTCAGTGGTTATCGTCCCGACGAGAGGATCGTCGATCTGATATATACCGCCAAGGCGACGTAAGTCCGGCGCCTGTGCGGCGGTGGTTTCTGCGAGTTACCAAGAAATGCTTGCGGAGTAGGATGGCGGGCGCGTTAGTAATGGTTGCCGACTATTTACTTTTAAATATTGAAAAATATATCAATACAAATTAAATTGTTGCCACCAATTAACTAGCGGAGGTAAATATGGAATTGTCTAATCTGTCTGTTTCCCAGCTACGCGACCTGCAGCAGCAAATTCCCGCCGAATTGAAGCGGCGTGAAGCGCAGGAAAAAGTGGCTATCCTGAATGAAGTCCGGGCTTTTGCCAAAGCCCGTGGTTATGCCATCGAGGATTTGCTGGGCAAGGAAGTCAAGGTCAAAGTGCCGAGCGGCAATAAGGTCAAGGTTAAATACCGCCATCCGGAAAATGTCGAGCTGGAATGGACGGGGCGTGGTCGCCGGCCAAAATGGGTTGAAGCCTGGTTGGCCAATGATGGCGCCAGTCTCGATAACCTGCTGGTTGGTTAAATGCGTATTCTGCTGAGTAACGACGATGGTTATTTCGCTCCCGGCCTGGCTGCGCTAGCGGAGGCCCTGGCCGGCCTTGGCGAAATAGTGGTCGTCGCTCCGGAGCAGAATCGCAGTGGGGCGAGTAATTCACTGACGCTGGATCGGCCTTTGCTGTTGAAAAAGGCGGCCAGCGGCTTTTATTTTGTGAACGGTACGCCGACGGATTGTGTCCATCTGGCGGTGACCGGCATGCTGGACGAGTTGCCCGATATTATTGTTTCCGGGATTAATGCCGGGGCCAATATGGGCGACGATACGATTTATTCCGGGACGGTGGCGGCTGCCACCGAGGGATTTTTATTGGGTATTCCCTCGATTGCAATTTCACTGACCAGTTTCGAAGGAAAGAATTTCGCGACTGCCGGGCGGGTGGCGCGCCAATTGGTCGAGCGATTCATTCGGAATCCGGTGAAAGAGCCGGTATTGCTCAATGTCAATGTGCCGGATATTCCCCACGATCAACTGCAGGGAATGGAAGTGACCCGCCTCGGGCGGCGGCATAAGGCGGAGCCGGTTGTTAAAATGCGTTCGCCCCGCAATGAAACGGTTTATTGGGTCGGGGCGGCCGGCGCGGCGGCAGATGCCGGACCGGGGACCGATTTTGAAGCCGTTGAGCGGGGAGCGGTTTCGCTTACCCCCTTGCAGATCGATTTGACCAATACGGCACAAATGCCGTCCATTCGCCACTGGATGCAATGACTTTGACCAAGCTGCACGGTATCGGCATGACCTCGCAACGGACGCGGGCGCGCATGATCGAGCGTTTGCGTGAGAAGGGTATTCGCAATGATGCGGTGCTCAGTGCCATGGCGGCGGTGCCGCGCCATGTTTTTGTCGAGGAAGCGTTGGCTTCCCGAGCCTATGAAGACACGGCATTGCCGCTCGGCATGGGGCAGACGATTTCCCAGCCTTATGTCGTGGCGCGGATGATCGAATTGTTGCTCAATGGCCGTTCGTCGCTCGGCCGGACGCTGGAGGTCGGGGCCGGTTGTGGTTACCAGGCGGCCGTGCTGGCGCAATTGACGAACGAGGTTTACGCCGTCGAGCGTCTCGGGCCTTTGCTCGAGAAGGCCAAGGCCAATATGCGGACCTTGCAGCAGTTCAATGTTCGTCTGAAACATGCCGATGGCCAGTTGGGCTTGCCCGAAGCCGGGCCTTTTGACAGTATCATTGTCGCCGCCGCTGGATTGCATGTGCCGCCCGCCTTGCTTCAGCAGTTGGCACTCGGCGGTCGTCTGGTCTTGCCAGTCGGCACCGCCGAGCAGTATCTTAGCTTCATCGAACGAACGCCCCAGGGATATACCGAGACCCGGCTGGATGCCGTCCGTTTTGTCCCGCTTCTCGCAGGAACACAATGATTCGAATTTTTTTCCTGATTCTGCCCGGTTTGTTGCTCGGCGGCTGTTTTTCCCAGCCGCCGGCTCCCTCGGTCGACCGGGCGGCAACGCCGGCCGTGCGTACCGCGCCGGTCGTCGCGCCGCCGACGGGGCCGGGTTATTACACGGTTAAGCGCGGCGATACGCTGTACCGCATCGCGCTCGAAATTGGTCAGGACTACAAGGATATTGCGACTTGGAACAACTTGGCCAATCCCTCGGCGATCAAGGAAGGGCAGGTCTTGATCGTGGCCCCGCCGGGAACGCTAAGTGCGCCGGGGGCGCCGGAGGGCAACGGGAGTGCGGTCAGCAAGCCGATTGCCATCGGTGGCGGGGTCGAAACCCGTTCGCTCGATCAACCCGCTGTCGTCGTTCCCCAGAACGGCAACCTCAAACGGGAGCCCAAGGCGGGTAAGGAGCCGTATTCGGACGAGGCGTATGCCCGTTTGAACAAGACGGCCGAAGCGCCGAAAACTCCCGAGAGCCACCCCGAGAGCAAGTCTGAAAACAAGCCGGAAACGGTCGCCCCGGCACCGCCTGCCGGTCCGGAAGAGGTGCCCTGGTTGTGGCCGTCGCCAGCCAAGGTGGTGGCACCCTACAGCGATTCCGGCAACAAGGGGCTCGACTTCTCGGGCCGGGCCGGCGATCCGGTGCTTGCCGCCGGCGATGGCAAGGTGGTGTATGCCGGCTCCGGGCTGCGTGGCTACGGCGAACTGGTGATCGTCAAGCACAACGGCACTTACCTGTCGGCCTATGCCCATAACCGGAAAATTCTGGTCAAGGAAGGCCAGTCCGTGACACGCGGGCAAAAAATCGCCGAAATGGGCAGTACCGATACCGACTCGGTCAAGTTGCACTTTGAAATCCGCAAACAAGGCAAGCCGGTTGATCCGGCTCAGTATTTGCCGAAACGATGAGCCAGACCGGGGAGGGCCTCGACGACGAGGAGTTTGAGGGGCAACCCGAAGACTCCTTGCCCCTCGCCGAGACGGAGTCTGCGGCGCCGGAAATCGAGTTGCTGGAGGACGTTACCCAGCTCTATCTCAACGAGATCGGCGCCAAACCGCTGCTCACGCCGGAGGAAGAGGTGGCGACGGCGCGCCAGGTCAGGGCCGGCGACTTCGCCGCCCGGCAGAAAATGATCGAGCACAACCTGCGGCTCGTCGTGAATATCGCCAAGTACTACCTGAACCGGGGGATTCCGCTGCTCGACCTGATCGAGGAAGGCAATCTCGGCTTGATCCATGCCCTTGAGAAGTTCGACCCGGAGCGCGGATTTCGCTTCTCGACCTATGCTACCTGGTGGATCCGGCAGAGTATCGAGCGCGGCATCATGAACCAGTCGCGCACCATTCGCCTGCCGGTGCATGTCGTCAAGGAAATCAACGTCGTCCTGCGCGCCATGCGCCACCTGGAATCGGCCGAACGGCGCGATCTTACCGTCGAGCGCGTCGCCGCCCTGATCGACCGCTCGGTGGACGATGTTCGGCGCATCCTCTCGCTCAACGAACACATCGCCTCCCTTGATGCGCCGCTCGATATCGACCCCAATCATTCCATGGTCGAGGTCATCGCCGACGATAGCGGCGCCGATCCGGAATCCTTGCTGCAGTCGAGCGAGGTCGATGGCCTGCTCGGCACCTGGTTGGCGCAACTGACCGAGCGCCAGCGCCAGGTCATCGAGCGGCGCTACGGCCTGAACGGGGCGGATGTCGCGACTCTCGACACCATTGCCTGCGACCTCGGCCTGACCCGCGAGCGGGTGCGGCAGATCCAGATGGAAGGCCTGGACCGCATGCGCAAGATCATCAAACGCGGCAATATATCGCGCGACTCGGTGCTGTAAGCCCAGAAAACCCCATTGAACTGCCGGAACACCGTGTCGCTGAGGAACAACAAAGCCTGGCTCGGGTAATTCGGCAGACCTTCCGGGTGAGCCCCATAAACCAGGCGGGCCACTGCTTTCGCGATCTTCTCTGCGCCTCTGCACTAAGGTTTCTTGCCGGCACGAGGCCGGCCGGGGCTAGCGTGGCAGGCGCTGGCGGATTTCCTCGGCGAGCTGGAAAACCGACATGGCGTAGAAGCTGGAGCGGTTGTAGCGGGTGATGACGTAAAAATTGTCGAAACCCAGCCAGTATTCCGTCGCCCGTTCCGGCGAAACCAGATCGATCAGGGCGACCGTGGCTTGCGGATCGGCGGCGCCGATGACGCCCCTTTCCCTGAGTTCGGCGACTTTCCAGCTTGGGCGGATGCCGGCTTCGCGCAGCGCTGGCTCGGGTTCGCCGGCCGTCAGTGCCGGTACGGCCACCGGCTGACCGGCTTGCCAGCCGTGCTGTTCGAGAAAATGAGCGACGCTGCCGATGGCATCGTCGACGCTGCCGGCCAGATCGACCCGGCGGTCGCCGTCAAAGTCCACCGCGTAGCGTCGCTGGCTGCCCGGCATGAATTGCGGGATGCCGATGGCGCCGGCAAAGGAGCCTTTGATCGCGAGCGGGTCGAGATTGTTTTCGCGGGCCAGGAGGAGGAATTGCTCAAGTTCGGTACGGAAGAACTCGGCTCGCGGCGGGTAATGGAAGGCCAGCGTGGCGAGGGCCTCGAGGACGCGGAAACCGCCGGTGTTCTGACCGTACTCGGTTTCGACGCCGATGATGGCGACGATGATTTCTTCGGGAACGCCGTAGAGTGCCCGGGCGCGGGCCAATGCGACCTGGTTTTCCTGCCAGAACCGGACCCCGCCATCGATCCGCCGATTGTTCAGGAAACGCGGCCGGTAGCGTTCCCAGGACCGTTGCAGCGGCGATTCCGGCGGCTTGATCAGTTGCAGTACCCGGGCATTGGGGCTGGTCTGGGCAAATTCGCCGAGCAGTTCGCTGGCGTTCAGGCCGTGCCGTTGTTCAAGGTCGCGGGCAAAGTCGATGACTGCCGTTTCGTCGGCGAAAGTCGGCGGGGTGGGAGCAGCGTTGGCCAGGGTGGTCAGCCCGGCGATCAGCAGGGCGCCAAGAGTGTGCTTCAAGTTCTTCTCCGTCAGGGTAGTTGCGCAACGCGCTCGCGCAGTGTTTTCAGGTCGCCGGGGACTTTGCCGTAGCGGGCCTGCAGATAAGCTTCGACGACACGATCAAAAGCTGCTGCCAGTTCCGGACGTTCGGAGTCGAGGCGGCGGGCAAGAGCCCGTGGCGTTTCCCAGGGGGCGCAGTTTACTTGTCTTCGGTGCAGATGTCGCAAGGCTTTATGCCAAAGGCGCAAGGCCGGATCGTGCTCCGGGCGCTGGTAGAGCGTCCAGGCGGTGACCACGGCGAGCAAGCCGGCGCAGGCCACCGCCAGGGCGCCGGCCAGCTTGGCCCAATCGGCATCGGGCCAGCCGAGGCGGGCCAGCAACTCGCGCTGGCGTAGCGGATCGTAACCCAGGACCTGCTGATTCCAGGCGTTGTTGATGGCCTCCCAGCGGTGGCGTAGGTTGCGCATCAGGTCGGAGCGCAGGCGGACCAGTGCCGGAGGCAGTTCGGCAAAGGGCAGGGCATTGCTCAGGCCGCTTTCGAGGCGCGCGGGGGCGACGACGGCGGTCGGGTCGTAGCGAACCCAACCCTGCTGCTCCAGCCAGACTTCGCTCCAGGCATGGGCGTCGGACTGGCGAACGACCAGGTAGCCGTCGAGCGGGTTGCGTTCGCCGCCCTGGTAGCCGCCGACGACGCGGGCCGGAATGCCAGCGCCACGCATCAACACAACGAAGGCGGCCGCATAGTGTTCGCAGAAACCGCGCTGGCTGCGGAAAAGGAAGTCGTCGATGGCGTCGGTGCCGAGCAGGGGGGCTTGCAGGGTGTAGGCGAAATCGCGGCTGGCGAACAGCCGGAGGGCCTGCTCGATGATCGCCAGCGGCGTTTTTTCGCGCTCCCGCCAGGTCGCGGCCAGGCGTGCGCTCTGCGGATTGAGGCCGCTCGGCAGGAGGAGGTTGCGGCGCAGGACGGCTGGCGCTTCCTGGGGGTTGAAGCGGTAGTCGAGGCTGGCGGCAAGCTGGAAGCGCTGGCGTTGGCTGATCGGCTGGCGGGCGTTGACGGTCATGCGGCTGTTCAGGAAGGTGTCGGCCGGCAGCGTCGTCGGCGCGTCGAGGGCCAGCAGCCAGCGCTGGTTGTGCGCTTCCAGCGTGGTCTGGTAGGTGATCGGCGGCGAGCGGGCCTCGACGCGTTCCGGCGCCGAGCGAGCGGTTGCCTGGCGCCAGGTCGTGCCGTCGAAATCCTCCATGACCGGACCGCGCCAGTAGAGCTTGTCGCTGGCCGGTAGCGGGCCGTCGAAATGGACGCGAAAGGCGATTTCACCGCTCTGTACCAGATTGGCGATACTGCCGGGCGACATCTGCTCCGAGAGGCCGGTCTTGGCGCTCAGGGCATCCTGCGGCAGGCCCCAGAGCGGCCCGCTGATGCGCGGGAAAAGCAGGTACAGGGCAAGCATGAAGGGGAGCGCCTGCAGGCAGAGCTGGGCGGCATAACGCAGGGTGGCTCGCCAGCGGCTGGCCGGGCCGCCGTGCAGGCGGACGAGGGCGGCGGTGATCAGCCAGGTCGCGGTCAACAGCCAGAGGCCGGTGAAGATGCTTTGCGAATAAAAATAATGGGTGAGGAGCAGGAAATAGCCGAGCGTGATGACGACCATGGCATCGCGTCGGCTTTTCAGTTCGAGCAGTTTCATGGCCATGAACATGACCAGCATGGCGACCCCGGCATCGCGCCCGAGCAGGGTGCGGAATTCGAAAAGAATGCCGGCGCAGCCGACGATGACCAGCGGGATCATCAGCCAGCGGCCGGGCAGGCGGAGGTCGCGCTGCCAGAGCCGGAAACCCCAGAGCAGCACGAGGCTGGCAAAGGCACTCAGCCAGTAGGGCTGGTGCAGGAAGTGCGGCGCCGTGGTCAGCGCCGCGACGCCGAATAGCCAGGGCGTCGCGTTGTGCTCGAGGGCTTCCCGGGCCGGTGTGCTCATGGCTGAAACAAGGCCAGGGCGGCGAGGCAGCGGTGGCGCTGGGCGGCGCCGCCGGCGATCGGGATCTGCTCGCCGGGTAGGCGCAATCCGTAGCTGATGGCTTGGCTTTCGGCCGTTAGCACCCAGCCGGCGAGCAGGGACAGGCGGCTTTCGGCGGGCAGGGCGGGGTCGGTCGATGACCAGTCGAGTTGCAGTTCGACTTCGGCCCCGCCGGCAAATTGCTTGATCAACAGGGGCTGCTCGCTGCCCTGGCGGGCGCTTGCCTTCCAGGCGACGTGGCGGGGCGAGTCGGCCGGTTGCCGCTCGCGAAAGCCGGCAAAGTCGTCCTGGCCGGCGTCGCCGCGACGTTCGCCGCTGGCCGCTATCGGCCGTGGCAAGGGTAGGGGGGAGAAGATCGGTGGCGGATAAACCAGGCAACGCATCGCCGGCTGCAGATAGCTCCAGGCGACGAACAGGCCCAGCGGATAACGCGATGCCAGGCGGACCCTGGGGAGTTCGAGCCAGCCGCGTTGCCTGGCGGCGAGCGGCACGCTGACGGTGCTTTTGTCCTGTTCGTTGATGTCGGTGACGACCGCAGGACCGGCCTCGGTGGTCAGCTCCAGCGCCAGGCGCGGAACGCGCCGGTCGTTGCCGAGATGGAGCTGGAAGTGGGCGGTTTCGCCGGCAAATACTGCTTCGACGCGGCCGGGCGTGATCAGCAGGCCATACAGATTGCGAAAGGTGTGCACCATGCCGGTGAGGCCCAGGCCGGCGAGCAGGAAGACCAGGGCGTGGCCGAGGGCCAGGGTGTAGTTGATGGCGCCGATCAACATTACCAGCAGGGCCAGCGCGAAGAGCAGGCCGCCGCGTGTCGGGATGATGAAGACGCGTCGCTGGCCGAGCCGGAAGCCGCCCGTGCCGTCGCTCTGCCAGCGAAACAGGCGCTGCTTCAGGCGGCTGAGAAGACCCATCAATGGCTCAGGGGATGGCAACACTACGGATCAGGGCGGCGATCTCCTCGCGGCTGGCGTAACCGCCGCCCTGGGCGGCCCGCAGGCGGTGCCGGGCGACGGCCGGGAGGACGGCCTGGATATCGTCGGGCAAGACCATGCTGCGGCCGTCCAGCCAGGCCCAGGCGCGGCCGGCGGCGAGCAGGGCGAGGCCGGCGCGCGGCGACAGGCCGTGCTGGAAAGCCGGGGTGTGGCGGCTGGCCTCGATCAAGTCCTGAACGTAGTCGATCAGCGGGCCGGCGGCATGGACGCCGGCCACCGCGTCTTGCATGGCCGGCAGATCTGCCGCGTCGAGCAGCGGGCTGAGCCGTTCGGCATGGTGGCCTTGGCCGCCAGCGGCGAGCAGGGCCCGTTCGGCGGCCCGGTCGGGGTAGCCGAGTTCGATGCGCATCAGGAAGCGGTCGAGTTGTGATTCGGGGAGCGGGAAGGTGCCGATTTGGTGCGCCGGGTTTTGCGTGGCGATGACGAAGAACGGGGTGGGCAGCGGGCGGGTTTGCCCCTCCGCAGTGACTTGGCCTTCTTCCATGGCTTCGAGCAGGGCGCTCTGGGTTTTCGGCGTGGCGCGGTTGATTTCGTCGGCCAGCACCAGTTGTGCGAAGACCGGGCCGGGCAGGAAACGGAATGCGCTTTTATCCCGTTCGAAAATCGATACGCCGGTGATGTCGGCCGGCAGCAGGTCGCTGGTGAACTGGATCCGCGAAAAGTGCAGGCCGAGCAGGCGAGCCAGCGCGTGAGCCAAAGTCGTCTTGCCCAGGCCCGGCAAATCCTCGATCAACAGGTGGCCGCCGGCCAGCAGGCAGGCGATCGCCTGGCGGATTTCCGTCGGCTTGCCGAGGATGATTTGGCCGGCTTGCGCCAGTACGGCGTCGAGCGGGTGAGGGGCGGTGGAAAAGGCGGATTTTGTTCCCGGCATGGCAGGCGGACGAAAAGTCATGATGACGAATTCTAATGCTTGAAGCGGCGCGAGGAATGGGACGATAATGGAAACCCGACGTACGCCACCCGTACGTGCCGGTTCGCAGAGACAAAGAGAGAATAAAAAGTGACAACCACTGCCTTTATTACCCATCGCGACTGCCAGTTGCATGATATGGGTTCGCATCACCCGGAGTGCCCGCAACGTCTTACTGCCATCAACGATCACCTGATCGCACAGGGGATCGATGCCTACTTTGTTTATCACGATGCGCCGCTTGCCACCTTCGAGCAATTGATGCGCGTCCATCCGGCGTCGCATCTCGAGCGCATCAAGCGCGCCTCGCCGGAAATGGGCGTCGTGCACCTCGATCCGGACACCGCGATGAACCCGCATACCTGGCAGGCCGCCCTGCGCGCCGCGGGGGCCGGTTGCCTGGCGGTGGATCTGGTGATGAGCGGCGAATGCGAAAACGCCTTTTGCTCGGTTCGCCCGCCCGGCCACCATGCCGAGCGGACGACCCCGATGGGTTTCTGCTTTTTCAACAATATCGCCGTCGCCGCCCGCCATGCCATCAAGGTGCATGGCCTGGAACGCGTTGCCATCGTCGATTTCGATGTGCACCACGGCAACGGCACCGAAGACTGTTTTGCCGGTGACGAGAAGGTGCTGATGTGCAGCATTTTCCAGCATCCCTTCTATCCCTATGCCGGTACCGACAAGCCGGCCGCCAACATGTGCAACGTCCCGCTAGCGGCGGGGTGTGGCGGCGAGGAGTTCCGCGATGCGGTGAACCAGATCTGGCTGCCCCGGCTGCGCGATTTCAAGCCGCAGATGATCCTCATCTCGGCCGGTTTCGATGGCCATTACGAAGACGACATGGGCGGCCTCAAGCTGGTCGAGAAGGATTTCGCCTGGTGTACCCAGGAAATGAAAAAGCTGGCCGCCGAGCTTTGCAACAAGCGCATCGTTTCCATGCTCGAAGGCGGCTATGTGATGACCTCACTGGCCCGCAGCGTCGGCGCCCACTTGCGGGCGCTGGCCGATCTCTAGTCGTCCTCTCCTTTAGAAAAAACGCCGGGTGGGGTAAAATCCCGCCCTCTTTTTCATGTTTCCAACGTTTAACCGGATGAATCCATGGCGTTGATTGTTCAAAAATACGGTGGCACTTCGGTCGCCAATCCCGAGCGCATCAAGAATGTCGCCAAGCGCGTGGCCAAGTTCCAGGCCCAGGGAAACCAGGTCGTCGTCGTGCTCTCGGCGATGAGCGGCGAAACCAACAAGCTGATTGCCCTGGCCAAGGAAATTCAGGCCAACCCGGATCCCCGCGAGCTGGACATGATCATGTCCACCGGCGAACAGGTCACCATCGGCCTGCTGGCCATGGCCCTGCAGGAACTCGGCGTCAAGGCGCGCAGTTATACCGGCGGCCAGGTCAAGGTCCTGACCGACAGCACCTTCACCAAGGCGCGCATCCTGTCGATTGACGAGGGCAACATGCGGCGTGATCTCGAAGCCGGCAACGTAGTCGTTGTCGCCGGTTTTCAGGGCGTCGATGCCGACGGTAATATTACGACGCTCGGCCGTGGCGGTTCCGATACCTCCGGCGTCGCCCTGGCCGCTGCCCTGAAGGCCGACGAGTGCCAGATCTACACCGACGTCGATGGCGTCTACACGACCGACCCGCGCGTCGTGCCGGAAGCCAAGAAGCTCGACACCATCACTTTCGAGGAAATGCTGGAAATGGCCAGCCTGGGCTCCAAGGTGCTGCAGATCCGCTCGGTCGAATTCGCCGGCAAGTACAAGGTCAAACTGCGCGTGCTGTCCAGCTTCCAGGACGAAGGGGAAGGCACGCTGATCACTGTTGAGGAAGACAAGAACATGGAACAACCGATCATCTCCGGGATCGCTTTCAATCGCGACGAAGCCAAGCTGACCATGCTCGGCGTTCCCGACAAGCCGGGCATCGCCTACCAGATCCTGGGCGCCATCGCCGCCGCCAACATCGACGTCGACATGATCATCCAGAACGTCGGCCACGACGGCACGACCGATTTCTCCTTCACCGTCAATCGCGGCGAATTCGCCAAGGCCCAGGCCATTCTCGATACCGTCAAGGGCGAACTGGGGGCCCGCCAAGTGGTCGGCGACAACAAGATCTGCAAGGTCTCCGCCGTCGGCGTCGGCATGCGCTCGCATCCCGGTGTCGCCAGCCAGATGTTCAAGGCCTTGGCGGACGAAGGTATCAATATCCAGATGATCTCGACCTCCGAGATCAAGATTTCCGTCGTTCTCGACGAAAAATATCTGGAGCTGGCCGTCCGCGTGCTGCACCGTACTTTCGGTCTCGATCAGTAAGGTTTGACCAAAGGGCGCGAAGGCTATATCATCCGCGCCTCGTTGAAGTATGGATTCGGAGACGTGGCCGAGAGGTCGAAGGCACTCCCCTGCTAAGGGAGCATGCGGGCAAAACCTGCATCGAGGGTTCGAATCCCTCCGTCTCCGCCAGAAACAACGAAAACATGCGCCCCTCGGGGCGTTTTGTTTTTCTACCCGGCATTTTCATCAACCCGTCGCCAGGAGGCGGGCCCGGTGATCCTAGCCGCCCCGTTACGCGACGGCTGTCAAAGGAGCCGGCGGCGATGGAAAAGGACAGGGAACCGCTGATGCGCAATATTCTTCTCATTTCGCTGCTTTCTGCGCTCAGCACCGGCTGTGCCGTGGTTGCCGTGGCTGATGCGGCGGTGACGGTGGTGGCGACGACGGTCAAGGTCGGCGCTGCGGTGGTCGGCACCACGGTCGATGTGGCGGCGGCCGGAGTCAAGGCGGCGACCGGCAGTGGGGGCGACGAGAAGTAGCCAGCCAGGGATTGCCATCGGCGCGCTGAGATTAACTCCGGGTTTGGCCCGCAGAGCGTAATTTTTTCAGCAATCGGTGGAGTCTCTGTTACCGTTGACGCCTTCGACAAGGATTCAAGATGCACACAACGACGGTTTTCGAACACCTGAAAAAACACGGCCAACTGCTTGATCTGGAAATTGCCGAGGCCACCGGGATTGCGCTGGACGATGTCCGCGCCTCGCTGTCCGTGTTGTCGGCGCAGGGCGATATCTCCCGCTGCAGCGTCACCAGCTTTGTCAATGGCCAAGCGGTCGAGGGCTTTCAGTGCCGGCTGGCGGGGTATTTCCCGCGTCCGGCACCGGGCCGCAAACCCGGGGTCAAAGTCGCCTGAGTCGCCGCTACCGGGTGATCGGCCCGGTTTGTCATCAGGATCCGGGTTTTGCATCTTCTTCGCCGCTTATATCCCGTGGCCGCCTTTCTCGGTGGCTTCCTCTGGGACGCGCTGACCATCGGCCAGCGCGTCAGGGAGCTCGATCTCTGGCGCCTGAGCGGTTTTTTGCTCGGCGCGGCTGGGCTGGTCATCTGGTTGGCCTGGCGCGAGCGCCGGAAAGCGGTAGCGCCGCCGGCCGGCGAGGGCTGGCACGGACGCCTGGTCGACTTGCGCTGGCAGGCGCCGTATCTGCTGTTGCAGTTCTTTTTCGGCGGGATTTTTTCCGCCTTGTTCATCCTTTATTTCAAGAGTTCGGGCCATCTCGGCACCTGGCTGACCGCCGCCCTGCTTGGTGTTCTGCTGGTCGCCAACGAATTTGTCGGGAAGCGCTATGGCGAGCGGTTTACGCTGATGTGGGCGCTCTTTGCGCTGAATGCCGTGCTCCTCTTCAATTTTGCCTTGCCGCATGTGATTGGCAGCCTGCACCCGCGGTGGTTTTATGTCTCCACCGCCGCCGGCATCGGGCTGACGCATGTCTTGTGGCAACTGGCGCCGGGCCGGCCGGGGCGGATTCTGCCGGCCTGGGCGATCAGCGCGCTGCTGGTGCTGGCCTGGGGGTTCGACATGATCGCGCCGGTGCCGCTGGTCAAGCAGGATCTCGCCGTCGGCCACGGTTTGGAGCAGGTGCAGGGGCGTTATGCCTTGCACGTCGAACGCGTACCGTCCTGGCAATTCTGGCGCGACCAGGCAGCGACGGTACATGTCACGGAGGGCGAAAGGCTGTATGGGATTTCTGCCGTATTCGCGCCGAAGGGGGTAACGGCCGGGCTCGAGCATCGCTGGGAAATTCGCGAGGCCGGTGGCTGGCGGCCGGTCTATCGCAACCGTTTTCAGAGCACGGGCGGCCGCGAGCGCGGCTTTCGCGGTTATTCCTGGGTCCAGAGCCCGCGGCCGGGCGACTGGCGTTTCATTGTCGCCACGCAGGATGGCCGGACCATTGCTATTCTTCCCCTGGTCGTGGTGCGGGGAGTTGCGCCGCCCGCCGAACAGCTACGTCGGGAATTCTAGTCACGACAGCCGCCGATGGAGCACGATCTATGAACAATGAGAACGCCGAGCGTTCGTCGATTACCGAGCGCGGCATCGCGGTGGCCTTGATCTTCGCCCTGGCGGCCGAGCGCCTTGCCGCTTTCTACGAGCATGGCCAATGGCTGAGCGAGGCGCAGGGCGCGACTCTGGCGGCGGACTGGCTGAGCCGCTCGAAACGCCGCCTGACGCAGGGCGAACGAAAAAAGTTGTCGGCCCTGAGCGATCAACTGGCCCGTCAGATCGCGGCTACCTTGTCGCGCGAGGCCGGCTTATATACCGCCCACGAGATGATGGAGTCGCTCGATCCCAACTACCACTCCGAGCTCGCCCAATCCTTGCTCGCCGAATGCGACCGCTTGCTGGATGGGGGGGCGGCTTGCTGAGCGAACCGTCCGAGCCGTCCACCGGGGCCGACGCCGTTGACCGCCCGCCACCTTCTCGGGAAAGCCCGCGCATCCCCGACTATTTGCAAAAATTCTACTGGTGGGCCTACCTCAGTCCGTGGGCGGTGCGCCTGTTCGAGCGGGAATGGCTGGTCAATCTGATTTTGTGGGGCAATTACGGTCGTTTGCGGGATGCGGTGTTGGCCGAATTGGGCCAGAGCAGCGCGCAAAACGTGCTGCAGATCGCCTGCGTCTATGGCGATTTCACTCGGCGCCTGGTCAGCCAGCTGGGGACGGCGGGGCGCCTCGATGTTGTCGATGTGGCGCCCATTCAGCTCGCCAATCTGCGGCGCAAGCTGGCGGCCGATGCGCGATTGCGGCTCAGTCTGCAGGATGCCAGCGCCCTCTGCTTTGCCGGGGCAAGCTTCGATTCGACGGTGCTCTTTTTCCTGCTTCACGAACAGCCGGCCGGCGTCCGGGCGGCGACCCTGGCCGAGGCGGTGCGAGTAACCCGGCCGGGCGGGCGGATCGTCATCGTCGATTATCATCGACCGGTGGCGAGCCATCCCTTGCGCTACCTGATGCGCGGTGTGCTGCATGCCCTCGAGCCCTTCGCCCTTGATCTCTGGCGCCAGGAAATTGCCGAGTTTCTGCCCGCCGGATGGACGCCGGCGGCTATCGAAAAGACGACTTCCTTCGGCGGTCTCTACCAGAAAGTGGTGATCAGGGTTTAGCCGCCGGCGCCGACATCAACCCCAGAAAGCGCCGCTCTCGTCCGTGTCGAGGAGTCGGATCAGCTTGTCCAGATCGCGCTCCGGTTTGCCCGGGTAAATCTGCCAGGTCTCGCTCTGGCCGAGTTTCGGGCGGTACAGGGTCCAGGTTCCGGAGGCCAGGTTGAAACGAAAACGCGCCACCGGCAGGCGGGTCCATACCCCGGCCTGCCGAAAGTGGGGGCGCGACTCGCTGAGGGTGACGCTTTCGCCGTCGAATTCGATCTCCAGCCTGATCTTGTCGCGTCGCTCGGGCGGCAGCCTGCCGGCACAGTAAGCGGTGAGCTTGGTCTGGATCAGATGCCGGGTCAGGATGGGGAGCGACATGCGCGGCGTGAGAAAATGCGGGGGGTCTCATCCTAGCGCAGTTGTCGATATATCACCATGGAATATTGTCGTTGGCGATGGCAAGCCGGTTGGGCGGGGATGCTGTATAAGATAAAGTATTGGCCGACCCCGGAAACCTTACCGCGGAGTCGCAAAGGAGCAGAGAAGATCGTGAGAGCAGCCGCTTGCTTCGTTTATGGGGTTTTGCCGGAAGGCGCGCCAAATAATCCCGGCAAGTCTCTGCTTTTCCTCTGCGTCTCCGCATCTCTGCGGTTCAATTGCGTTTTCTAGACTGAATGATGGAGTTCCGGTTTTGGTGATGGTTTATTTCCTTGCTTTGTCTTGTCGTCGCCCCGCATGAGCGTTGTTGCCCTGAAAAGGAATAGGCGCCTCCGGATCATCGGTGCGGCCAGCGGGATCGGGGCCCAGGATGCCGGTTGCGCCGATGGTCCGGTAGCTTTCCATCGGTCCCAGGCCTGGCACCAGATCGCACATCATCCGCAGCTCGATTGGGGCCGAACCCTGTTTGTCGGGGGCGGAGAAGGCGCTACGCCGGTGTCGCGGATTGCCGAACTGTGCCGGCAACTGGCCGCCGAGGTCGGTCTGGCGCTGAGCGAAAATGCCTTCCCGCTGGTCATCGGCGGCGACCATTCGGTGGCCATCGGTACCTGGGGCGGCGTCGCGCGTTTGGTCGGCGAACCGCTCGGCATGCTCTGGATCGACGCCCATCTCGACAGCCACACGCCGGAAACGAGCTACTCCGGGGCCATTCACGGCATGCCGCTGGCCTGCCTGCTGGGGCGGGGCGACAAGCGCCTGCTCCATATCGGGCTGCCCGGCGCCCAGCTCAGCGCAGCGCACTGCGTGGTGTTGGGGGCGCGCAGTTACGAGCCGGAAGAACGGAGCTTCCTCGCCGAGCGGGGCGTGCGCATCATCGATCAGGAAGAGATTGGGCGCCGCGGCTTTGCCGCTTGCCGGGCCGAGGCGCTGGCCATCGTCGCCGGCGCCGCGGCCGGTTTCGGCGTGACCCTCGATCTCGATGCCCTCGATCCGCAACTGGCGCCCGGTGTCGGCAGCCCGGAGCCGGATGGACTGGGCGCCACCGAACTGCGCGCCCTGTTGCAGCGCCTGGCCGGCATGCCCGGCCTGCGGGCGCTGGAAATTGCCGAATACAATCCGGACCGGGATCAACTCGGTCTGACCGCCAAACTGATCGCCGACCTGATCGGTGCTTTCTTGCCCGTCGTCGCCAGTCGTCCAGAGAATCACGCATGAAAAACAATCCCTACACCGTTCTCGGGGTTTCCCGCACGGCCGGGCCGGCCGAATGGAAGCGCGCCTATCGCCGCCTGGCCATGCGCTGGCACCCGGATCGCAACGACCATCCGGAGGCGACCGAGCGTTTCAAGGAAATTCGTGCCGCCTATGACCAGTTGGCAGCACTCGACAGCAAGGAAGAGGTCATCAGCGGCGCCCACGACGAGGCGGAACCGGAAGAAGCGGCGGCCAAGGCGGCCGATATCCGCTTGAACCTCGAACTCAGTCTCGAAGAAGCCGCCGCCGGTTGCCGCAAGAACGTCCATTATGCGCGCGGCAAGCCCTGTCCGACCTGCCAGGGGAGCGGCGAGGCCGGCATTTCGCGGACCACTTTCTGTGCCACCTGCCATGGCAGCGGTCGGGTCCGCGATGGCCAGCGCACCTTGCAGCCCTGTGCCGACTGCGGCGGACGCGGCTTTTTCACCGAGCGCAGTTGCCGGGATTGCGGTGGTAGCGGTCGCCAGACGACCGAGGTCAAACTGAAAATCACCGTGCCGCCCGGCATGCTGCCCGGCGACGAACTGCGCCTCAGCGGCCAGGGCGAGGCCGGCGGGCAGAATGTACTGCCCGGCGACCTCTACCTGACCATCATCATTCAGGCCCACCCGCTGTACCAGCTACGCGAGCGTAACCTGCATTTCAGCATGCCGGTCAGCGCACTGGCCATGCTGGCCGGCGGCGACATCGAATTGCCCTCGCTGTTCGGCCGGCTCAAGCACAGCCTCGAGGCCGGGGCGACGGAAATCCGTGAACTGCGCCTGCTCGGCAAGGGCTATCCCGGGCGGGGAAAGACGCCGGCCGGCGATTTGATCGTCAGTTTGCAGCCGGTCTTCCCGCAGCGTCTCGATGCCCGGCAACGCAAGTTGTTGTTGCAGGCCAATGCGGCGCTGATGGACAAGGCGGCGGAAAGCCTGCCGGAAATCGTTGCCTGGCGGCAGGAAAACGGCTTGAGCTGACGGCGGGCGGTTTTATTCCCCAGCGCCGGTCGTTGCCTGCAGGATCCCCTGCTGGCGCAGCTAGGCCTTGTAGGCTTTCATCACCGGCCGACCGAGCATGGTTTCGGCGAGCAGGCGTTTTTCGTAGATGAACATCGCCATGGCCTCGTCCATCGCCTGCCGAGCTGGCGCGATCAAGGCGTGGTAGTCGTCGCCGAAAAGCCGGCCCGGACGTTCCTTGACGGCATCGTAGAGGACGGCGATGACGGCCTTTTCGTCCTCGTTCATCTTGCACTTGCCGTCGAGAATCTTGAGCATGACGGTGGTCGTGCAGTCGATGTGCACGGGGTCGGTGAGATGCTGTTCAGCCCAGCGGGCGGCGGGGTGTTGCGGGTTCATCAAGACCTGCCTTGTCGGGTTTGCCACAGACGATTGCGGCGTTGTTCAAACCGAGCAAAAAAGGCGCCAGGCTGGCTCAGGCGGCGGGCTGCGGGTTGAATCCGTAACGCCGGGGGAGGTCGGCCGCGGCGATTTTTTCGAGCGGCAGGTGGTGCCAGAAAATGCCGGCGCTACCGTCTTCCAGTAGGGCCATGAAGGCCGTCTCAGTGGCGGCCTGGCCATGACTGTCGCAGCATTCGGCGAGAAATTGCGTCAGGTCGCGGTCATCGAGCAGGCCGATGCCGAGTTCGCTGTCGAGCAGCAGGCTGCCCTCGCCATCGAGAAAAACCGCGCGCACGGCACCGGCCGGCTGGCCGGTATGACTGACGAAGCCGTCGTCAGCGCGGCGGAAGATCCAGGGCGTGCAGGCGAGGGTGACGAACACCCGTTGCGGTCCGTTCTGCAGAAACCAGCAGCCTGCTTCATCGACCCCGTACTGGCGGTTGATGAAGGCAATCAGGCCGCGGTGCGTGACGCGCTCGCCCTGCAATCGCCAGTCGCCCCGCCGGTCGAGCGACAACCAGTCGTAACAGGCGGGGACATTGGGCCACTTGGCAATGGCAGAGAGATCGGGAGTAGGCATGGGCAATTATCAAAAATTCCTTAACGCAGAGTTGCAACGGAGTAGAGAAGAACGTGAAAACAGCGACAGTATGTACCTCCCCGGCGCGGCATACACAAGCCGATCGCCGAGGGCGGCTTCAGGCGTACTGCGCCCGTTTTTCGATCAAGGTACTGAGCATGGCCTCGCCGACGGCGAGTGGGTAATCGGCCGGCAAGCGGGCGGTGAGCTGGTGTGCCAACTGGTTGGATTCGCCGACCATGCTGGAAATGAAGCGCAGGCGGGCTGCCGTGGTGCGACAGGGAGCGTAGCCGGTACTCAGGGGTTCGCAGGGCATGCCGACGCCGAGGCTCGGCAGGTGGCGGGCCAGTGACAGGAAGGGGCCCAGCATCTGTTGCTTGGCGAGGTCGATATAGGTGGGGTCGGCATCGGCATAGGCGAGATCGGTGAGCAGCAGGATGGTCCAGTAATGCAGGTTGCCGAGCCAGGCCAGGCTGAGGGCCAGCGGGTCCTTGATCTGCTGGGCGTGGCCGACGAAGGCGCTGGGATTGGTGGCGAGCGGCAGGCTTGGGTAGGCCGGGTCGCCCGGGGACAGCGACCAGATATTTTTGATTCCCTTGAATCCTTCGTGCGTGCCGAGAAAAAGGCTCTTGAAAAACTGGAAGTGATTGTCTTCGCCTTCGCGCTTGATCTCTTCGAGCTTGGCCAGCCACGGTTTCATTTGTCCCGACCGCTTGGGGGTGTTGCCGATGTATTCCTGCAGGGTCTGAATGATCCTGTCGTACAGACTGCCGACATGATTGGGCCGGGTGCTGCTACCGAGGACGCGATCCAGTTGATCGAGGAACTGCTGTTCGGCCGGACTCGCGTTCTGGCTGCGTGTCAGCCCGGCGACCGGGGCCTCGGTATAGACATACTTGGCCAGGGCGGCCTGGGTGAGCGGCTCGAGATTGAATTCGAAGGGGTAGATGTCCGGCTGGTAGGGGAAATCCTGGCGGACCAGGTGCGGCGAAGCATCGAGCGCCACCAGCAGCGCATTGACCTGGCCGAGATGCTGCATCTCCTGGATGGCAACGCCCAGCAGATCATGCGAATTCGGGTTGCCATAGCCGGCGATGGCGGCGTAGGCGGGCTTCAGCGAGAAGGCGCCGTACAGGTACTGGACCATCAGCGCGTGTTCGACTTCGGCGGCTTCGCGCAGCAGGCGAACGAGCTCGACATAGGCATCGGCAAAGTCGCGCACGATATGGCCGACGGCCAGGGTCGGCGTCGGGCGTTCGCTGATCGGCATGGTCTTCAGTGCGGCGTCGGCCGCGAAAGCGTTCGTCCCGCTCAGCAAATAGGCGGCGGACAGGGTCATGCCGTGGCTGCTCAGGGCCTGGAGAAAGGCTCGTCGTTCAGCCTGTTCAAGCCCGTCACCCGGTTCGAGAACCCGGACGCCGGAAGCTTTGCGGCGGCCGGGGAGAAAACTGCTGTCCTTGGTATTGTCCATGATCGTTGGCTCCTGGCGGTTAGGTTGTCGATCCCGAGATGTGGCCTGCTCGGGAATCCCGGCGGCTGGCCATCGGCTCGAGAGGGGGAGCACGAGGCATGCCAATTCCATGGACGAGGCCTCCCCGCGACCCGGCCGATGTCGTCAGGTCCGGCCATGGGTCAGCCCAAGCTCAGCTATCGCGCCCTCTCGTCACGGCAAAAACGAATCCCGCTTGGCGGCCGGTCGCTCGGTCCGCAGCCAAAATTGCGGTTGTGGCCACGCTATTGGGGAATCCGGCCAGAGGGCCATGGGCGCCACGCCGTCGGATTTATCTGACCCTATTCACCCGCTACTGCGTATATATCAGAATTTCATATTTCAATACGATAGTGCTCAAGAGGTCTGTGGTTTGGGGGGCAAACCGACTTGTCTCCCTGCCGGCTCCAAAAACCTGCAGAAGAAAGGCGAGCGACTATCATGAACTCCATCCTTATCGTCGAAGATGACGAGCTACTGGCCGACAACATCAGCGTCTATCTGACGCGTAACCAGTGGCAAACCCATGTCGCGCACAGCACGGAGGACGCCCTGACGAAGCTTGAGAGCGTTCACCCCGACATGATTTTGACCGATCACAAGTTGCCCGGGAAAAGTGGCCTTGAATTGATCTCCGGAGCCCATGCCATCGCTCCCCACATCAAGTCGATCATGATGACCGGGGAAGGCGGCATCGAGGTGGCGGTCGGGGCGATGAAAGCCGGGGCCTTCGACTACCTGACAAAACCAATATCCCTGGCCCATCTCAAGGTTGTCTTGAACAATGCCCTCGCTCAGGCGCAACGCGACAAGCCGCTTTCCGAGCTGGCGCGCCGCCCCTCGCCGGACCTGGTGGTGGGCAAGTCGCAGGCGGCGATCATAGGCGAATCACCGGCCATGCTGGCCACCAAGGCTCGCCTGCAACATGTGCTGGAGGCGGAAAAGGCGATCAACGACCACGATCTGCCAGCCATCCTGATTACCGGTGAAACCGGGACCGGCAAGGAATTGCTGGCGCGGGCGGTACACTTCGACGGGGTGCGGAGGAGGGGACCTTTTGTCGAGATCAATTGCGCCTCGCTGCCGCCCAACCTGCTCGAAGCAGAACTGTTTGGTCATGAGCGGGGTTCCTTTACCGATGCCAAGGAGCGGCGCATCGGCCTGGTTGAAGCAGCCGACGGCGGTACCCTGTTCCTCGATGAAATCGGTGAAGTGGACCTTTCGATCCAAGCCAAGCTGCTGAAGGTGCTCGAGGAAAAGAGCGTGCGGCGGCTCGGCAGTGTGCGCGAGCAGAGCGTCAATATCCGCATCATCAGTGCGACCAATCGGGATCTGGAAAAATTGGTGCGCGAGGGGCGCTTCCGCAGCGATCTCTACTTCCGGCTGCGCGTCGTCACCCTCAGCATGCCGCCGTTGCGTAACGGCGGCGACGACATCCTGCGCCTGGCCAACTTCTATCTGGAGAGTCATGGCCGGCGCTATGGCAAAGCGCAACTGCGTTTTACTGCCGAAGCCGAGCAATTGATGCTGAACTACTCATGGCCGGGCAATGTCCGGGAAATGCGCAACATGTTGGAGCAAACCGTGTTGTTGGCGCCGGATGACTGGATTACGCCTGACCAATTGGCGATTTGTCCCGGATTGCTGCGCGACGACCGCCGCCAGGAAGAAATGGTGGATGACGAGGCTGCTGAGGTGGCCTGGGGGGGCACCAAGATTGCCGACCTGGAGCGGGAAATGGTCAGCAAGGCATTGGCCAAGACCGACTGGAACTTATCCAAGTCGGCGCGATTGCTCGGTTTGTCGCGCGATATTCTGCGCAACCGGGTTGCCAAATACGGGATTCTGCGCCCCGCCGACTAAGGGCGCCGCAAGCGGCGACCAGTGCCGGTCAGCGCAGCGCCTCAAGCGCCGTCCGCACCGCGCCGTATTCGTTTTCAATGGCATCGATATGTTGCGCGATGTCCTGCAGTTCTCCCGCCCGGGCGGCTCGTTCGATTTCACCGCAGAGGCCGGCCAGTTTCCTCGCTCCGAGGATGGCGCTGCCGGAACGCAGCGAATGGGCGGCCCGGGCCAGGGCCTCGGTATCGGCCAGGGCGGCGGCGCGGCCAAGGGCCGCAATCATTTCACCGGCATTGGCGTAATAGCGCTCGAGCAGCCCGCCGATCGGACTGGGCGCGCCGGCCGGCTGATTTCGGCAGATCTGCTCGAGGGGGCGGCGGTCCAGTGTTTCGACCGCTGCTGCTGCGGGCGCGGCGGCCAGGGGCGGGCGGGGCGCCGCCGGGGCACCGACCCAGCGTTCGATAATACGGCGCAGTGCCTGACGCCGGAAAGGCTTGGCCAGGTAGTCGTCCATGCCAGCGGCCAGGCACTCTTCCCGGTCACCCTTGAGGGCGTTGGCGGTGAGGGCGATGATCGGCAGGCGGTGCGGGCTGGCCGGGTCGGTCGGCGGTTGCGGTCGCGTTAGCCGGCGGGCGCGAATTTCCGCGGTGGTCGCGAAACCGTCCATGCCGGGCATCTGGCAATCCATCAGGACGATGTCGAAGCGGGCCTGGGTCAGTGCGGTCAGGGCCTGGGCGCCGCTGTTGACGATGTGGACGTCGCAGTCCAGGGATTCGAGCATGGTTCGCGTGACGTCCTGGTTCACCGGGTTGTCTTCGGCCAGCAGGACGCGCACGCCGTTCAGGGTGGTTGGCCCGTTGGTTGAGGCGGGGGCGGCTTCGGGATGGGGGGCGCCGATCGCTGCATCTATCTTTTGCCGCAAGTCGGATTGGCGCAACGGTTGCTGGATCAGCGTGTGAAAGCCCGCCGCCCGCATGCCTTTCGCGATCTCCCGGGTAGAGGCCGGCACGAGCAGGAGCAGGGCCATGCCGGCGAGCCCGCTGTCGGCCTGGACGGCGCGGCCGAAGGCGAGGGCCTGGCGCGCGCCCAGGCGGTCATCGACAATGGCCAGCCGGTAGCCGTTCCGCGTGCCGGCCGCGCGGCGCAGCAGGTCGATGCCCTCGTCGCCGGCCTCGACGCAACGTACCCGGAGGCCGAGGGCGCGCAGATAGTTTTCGAGCGTCCGGCGGCTGGTCGATTTGCCGGCGACGATCAGGGCCCGGCCGCCGTCAAGCCATTCGCTGCCCGGCGGCGTTGCGGCGGCGGGCGTCGACGGCGGGGCGAGGCGTACGGTGAACCAGAACTCGGCACCGTGTCCGGCTTTGCTGTGCACGCCGATCTGGCCGCCCATGCGCTCGACCAGTTCCTTCGAGATGGCGAGTCCGAGGCCAGTGCCGCCGTAGCGCCGGGTGGTCGAGTTGTCGGCCTGGGTAAAAGCCGTGAACAAGCGTTCCTGGACGGCGTGCGGGATGCCGATGCCGGTGTCCTTGACGGCAAAGTGCAGCGTGCTGCCCGGTGCCGCCTGGTCAATTCCGCTGGCGGCCAGGGAAACGTCGACCAGCACCTGGCCATGCTCGGTAAATTTGATGGCATTGCCGATCAGGTTGGTCAGCACCTGGCGCAGGCGGCTTGGCGCGCCGCGCAGGCCCGGGGGAACGTTGTCGGCAACCCGGCAAAGCAGTTCGAGTCCCTTCTTGTCGGCGCTTTCGGCCATCAATTGGGCAACTTCCTCGGTCAGGTCGCGCGGATTGAAATCGACCGATTCGAACTCGAGTTTGCCGGCTTCGATTTTCGAGAGATCGAGAATGTCGTCGATGATGGCAAGCAGTGTTTCGCCGGAGCGATGGACGGTTTCGGCAAGGCGGCGCTGGGCCGCGCTCAGCCGTGTGTCGAGCAGCATTTCGGTCATGCCGAGGACGCCATTCATCGGCGTCCGGATCTCGTGGCTCATGTTGGCCAGGAATTGCGACTTGGCGCGGCTGGCCTCCTGCGCCGCGGCGGCGATACGCAAGGCTTCCCCGGCCTGACGGCGTTCGCTGATGTCGCGCACGATGGCGGTGTAGATCGGCGCCCGCCCGACATCGACCTGGCTAGCCGACAGTTCGAGCGGAAAATCGCTACCGTCGCGCCGCCGACCGCTGCCTTCGCCGCCCGGGATGGCGAAGGACTGTCCCGCCGCCGGCTCGCCATCGCTGCCCGCGGGCGGCGCCAGGGGGGCGGCGAGAGCCGGGATCAGGCGGCGCACGTCGCAGCCGACGGCCGCCCCGTCGGGATAACCGAACATCCGCTCGGCGGCCTTGTTAAACGACTCGATGCGGCCCGCCGCATCGAAGGTCAGGATGCCTTCGGCCGCCGTGTCGAGAATGCTGCGCGTCCGAGCCTCCGCTTCTTCGATCAGCGTCACGTGGCGCTGTTTCTCGTCGGCGTCGAGTTGCATCTGGCGGGCCAGGCGGTGGCCGTAGAACATGGCGCCGGCCACCATCAGCACGATCGACAAGCCGATGACGTACTCGAATTGCTGCAGTTCCGCCGCCGCCGTGGTCTGTTGCTTGAAATGTTGTTCCTGGATCTGGCCGACCGCCCGTCGCAATTCGAGCAGCGCCCCATTGAGCTTGGCGTACTTGTGATCCATGGTGGCCATGCGCTCGCCCGCCAGATCCGGCTGTTTGCTGCGGAAATAGGCGAAGATGCGCTCGGCCTCGCCGACCATTTCCGTCTTGGCACTGACGATCGCGGTGAAATGTTCGAGCAGGGGAATGGCGACGGCCGGTTCGAGATTGTCCTGCAGCTCCTGCCGACGCTCGGCGAGGTCGTGGTCGAACGCCGCGACGGCGGCATACATGCGTTGTGACTCAAGCGCCACGTTGCGCGAGTCGAAGACGTTATTGCCCGGGGTGTTAACCAGTTCGGCCAGTTCGCCGAGATGCGAGTAGGCGGCGACGCGATCGGCCCAGATCCGGTTTTCTTCGACCGAACCGGTGTAGATTTCCATGATCTGGTGGTTCAGGTACAAACCAGCCGATACAGTCAGCAGGTCGAAAGCGGCGAGCAGGAAGTAGACGTAACGCCACTTCGGGAATTTGACGTCCGGGCGAGTGGTCGCATCCAATGCTCGGGGGGGGATTTCTGCGCTCATGGACCTGCCTCTGTCGATTGCTGCGAAAAGGGGGCTGGCGGTTCCGACGGCTTGTTTGTATCCGTTTTCCCGGGCTTTATCAAGCCGCCGCCAAGCTGCGCTTGGCATCGTTCGGCCGGTGCTGGGTAGAATGTCCGACGAGGCTGGTGCCAGCCGCTAACCAAAGGCAGGAGCGAGGGGTAATGATCGATATCCTGGTAGTCGATGACCACGCCGTCGTCCGCGAAGGGCTCCGCTACCTGCTGGCCGATGGCGTCGAGTTCGCCGTCGTCGGCGAGGCGGCGAGCGGCCAGGAAGCGCTGACCTACCTGCGCGAACGGCGCGTCGATATCATCCTGCTCGACCTCTTCATGCCCGATTCCGAGGGCCTCAGAACCTTGCGTCTGATCAAACAGCAGGCGCCCGGGGTGCCGGTCTTGTTGTTCAGCGGCGCGCCCGAGGCCGAACATGCGCTGGCCTGCCTGGCGGCCGGGGCCGCCGGCTTTGCCAGCAAGGATAGCGATCCCGCGGAGTTGCGCCAGGCCATCCGCCGGGTGGTGGCCGGTGACAATTACCTCGGCCCCGGGCTGGCCGTGCAACTGGCCCGTGGTGAAGGCGGCTTGGGCGATCCCGAGTTGCGGCGGCTAAGCGCGCGTGAGCGGGAGGTCATGCGGGGCATCGCCCGCGGCGAATCCCTGACGGCGCTGGCCGAAAGTCTCGGCCTGAGCATCAAGACCGTCAGCACGCATCGTCGGCGGCTGCTCGACAAGTTGCAACTGAGCGGCAACGCGGAACTGGTGCGTTACGCCCTGCGCCACGGAATGGACTGAGCGCTTGGCCGCGCCCGAAGCCTGGCGCAGACCTGTGGCTGTATACCCAAATCTGTGACTTTTCTCGGCGCCCGGCCGCAGCGCTCGGCCTCGCCGTCGCCCCGGAACGCAGGCCGGGGCGCGCTATGGAGTGCCCGTGCGAGAATTGCCAAGTCGAATAATTTTTCTTCCGGCCGGTCGAATTTACCGGGTAATTGCTGCACTTCGCCCTTGTCTGGGCGAGTTATCGCTGCCGCAATTGATTTCCTGACCCTTTCCTGACGCTATCGATACCTTTCCGCCTGACCGGGGGCGGAGCCGGTAATGGGTATTGTGCGCATTTTCGGCGTGGGCAATGTCATTGGCACGGCCGTTGCTATATCCGACTGGAGCACTCAACTAATCGAAACGCACTGGGCACGACCTGTTTGCTACGGCTGCAGGCATTGCCGGCGGGGCGACCCCAAGAGCTTTAGTCCTAATAGAGAACGGAGAAAATCATGGCCAGCTATATCAAGTCTGATCTGGAATTCATCCTTGCCCAGATTCGTATCGCCGAAGCTCACGCCAGTGGGCAGAGCCTTATCAACTTGATCCCGAATACGGAACTGGCCTTCGGCCTGCGTACCGTCGACGGCACTTTCAACAATCTGGTGGCCGGTCAGAATCTCTATGGGGCGGCCGATCTGGCTTTTCCGCGCCTGGTTCCGGCCAGTTATCTCAACGATCAGGACGGCGACGCTTTCGGGCCGGTCACCAATAACAACTATGCCCTGGCGACCAATGTTGCCGATGCCGATCCGCGCATCATCAGCAACCTGATTGTCGACCAGTCCGCCAACAACCCGGCGGCGGTCGCCGCCGCCGCGGCGAATGCCGGTTCCGCGCTGGTCTCCGGGACGCGGGCCGATGGCTCGACCTTCCAGACGTTTTACATTCCGAATATTGCGGCCGACGTCGGTTTGACCGTTCCTTTCAATCAGTGGATGACCTTCTTCGGCCAGTTCTTCGACCATGGCCTTGATCTGGTGAACAAGGGCGGCAATGGCACCGTGTTCATTCCCCTGCAGCCGGACGATCCGCTCTACGTGCCCGGCAGCCCGACCAATTTCATGGCGGTGACGCGGACCACTGTTCAGCCGGGAGCCGATGGCATTCTCGGTACAGCCGACGATATTCAGGACGCGGTCAACCAGACCTCGCCATTTGTCGACCAGAACCAGACGTACAGTTCGCATCCCTCGCACCAGGTCTTCCTGCGCGCCTACGAATTCAACGCGGCCGGCGCTCCGGTGGCGACCGGCAAGCTGATCGTCAATCGTGATCTCGGGGCGGATGGCCGGTTTGGTGGCAGCAATGCCAATGCCGATACCGAACTCGGCGGCATGGCGACCTGGGCCGTCGTCAAGGCACAGGCCCGCGATCTGCTCGGCATCAACCTGACGGATGCGGATGTCTTCGATGTGCCGCTGCTGGCGACCGACCAGTATGGCATGTTCATTCGTGGCCCGAACGGTTTCCCGATGGTCGTCATGAAAGGCGCCGACGGCGTTGGCGGCACGGGCGACGACGTGCTGGTCGAGGGCAATCCGGCGGCGCCGATCAGCCTGGCCGATGCCGTGCGTACCGGCCATCCCTTCCTGGCCGACATCGCGCACGCCGCGACGCCGAACCCCGGCCTGCTGGCCGACGCCGACCTGGTGGCCGGTGGGCCGCCGCCGGCCAGCGGCTTCTATGACAATGAGTTGCTCGATGCGCACTACATTGCCGGCGACGGCCGGGTCAATGAGAACATCGGCCTGACCGCCGTACATCACATTTTCCATTCCGAGCACAACCGCCTGGTTGAACATACCAAGGATGTCACGCTCGGCGATGCCGCAAAAATGCTTGCCGATGGCGCCAGCCAGGCGGAAGCCGTGGCCTTCCTCAACGAATGGCTGGTGGTCGACGTCGTTGCGGTGCCCACCGCCCCGGCGGCGATTGCCGCGCTGCAGTGGGATGGCGAGCGCCTGTTCCAGGCCGCCAAGTTCGGTACCGAAATGCAGTACCAGCATCTGGTATTCGAAGAATTCGCGCGTTCGATCCAGCCGCAGATCAATGCCTTCATCGACTTCAATGCGACGGTGAACCCGGCGATCGTTGCCGAGTTCGCCCATACGGTGTACCGCTTCGGCCATTCGATGCTGACCGAAACGATCGATCGGCTGGACCCCAATTTCGCGTCGAGCGAGATCGGGCTGATCCAGGCCTTCCTCAATCCGCTTGAATTCACCGCCGGCGGTCTGACCCCGGAGCAGGCGGCGGGCGCCATCGTGCGCGGCACGACGCGCCAGGTCGGCAACGAAATCGACGAGTTCGTCACCGAGGCCCTGCGCAACAACCTGGTCGGCCTGCCCCTCGATCTCGCCGCAATCAATCTGGCGCGTGGCCGCGAAGCCGGCATCCCGACGCTCAATGCGGCTCGCCGCAGCTTCTTTGAAGGTACCGGCGACAGCCAGCTGACGCCCTATTCCAGCTGGTTCGATTTCGTCCAGCACATGAAGCACCCGGAATCGCTGATCAATTTCATCGCTGCCTACGGCACGCATGCATCGATCACCGGCGCGACCACGCTGGCCGACAAACGGGCGGCGGCGACCCTCATTGTTCTCGGCGGCACCGGCGCCCCGGCTGACCGTCTCGACTTCCTGCACAGTGCCGGTACCTGGGCGAGTGGTGCAAATGGCGTGACGACGACCGGTCTCGACGACGTCGACCTGTGGATCGGCGGCCTGGCCGAGGAAAAGATGCCGTTCGGCGGCATGCTCGGGTCGACCTTCAACTTTGTCTTCGAAACCCAGCTCGAAGCCCTGCAGGACGGCGACCGCTTCTACTATCTGCACCGCCTGGCCGGGGCCAATTTCCTCAAGGAGCTGGAGAACAACTCCTTCGCCAACCTGGTGATGCTCAACACCGATGCCACCCATCTGCCGGCCCTGATTTTCCAGACCCCGGCGCTGACCCTCGAAGTCAATCCGGCCTTGCAGTACAACCCGAGTGTCGTCGTCGGTGCCGACGGCATCCTCGGCACGGCCGACGATCTGCCGGCCAGTGCCGATCCGGCCGGTCCGTCCACGCACGGTGCCGGCTCGGCGCGCTCCGATTTCCTGACCCCGCTGGTCATCCGCGACAACCCGGCGACAGTCGGGCCGGACAGCAACTACCTGCATTACACCGGTGATCTGACCGTAGTACTCGGCGGTACGGCCGGCGACGACATTCTGATTGCCGGCGATTCCGATGACGATACGGTCTATGGCGATGGCGGCAACGACCGCATCGACGGCGGCTACGGTGCCGACAACCTGTTCGGCGGCGACGGCGACGACATCATTACCGATATCGGCGGCGACGACGTCATCCACGGCGAGGCCGGCAACGATGTCATCCACGGCGGCAACGGCCTCAATCTGATCATCGCCGGTCCGGGCAGCGACTTCATCGTCACCGGCGAAGATGCCTCGGATATCTTCGCCGGTACCGGTAATGACTTCATCCTCGGTTCGCGACTCAATGCCTTCCCGAACGGCAACGAGGGCGACGACTGGCTCGAACTGGGCTTGCAGGACGGTGCCGCCGGCGACAATTTCGACCCCTTCAAGCTCGACCCGGTGATCGGCAATGACGTCTTCCTCGGCGATGGCGGCTTTGACGAGGCGCTGGGCGAGGGCGGCGACGACATCGTCGTCGGTAGCCAGGGCAACGACAAATACGATGGCATGTCCGGTTTCGACTGGGTCACTTACAAGGACAGCCAGGCCGGCATCACTGCCGACTTTTTCAAGAATGCCTTCAACCTCAATCCGGTCAATCTCGAAGCCACCTACGCCCAACTCGAAGGCTTGTCCGGTTCGTCGCATGCCGATATCCTGCGCGGCGACGATGTTGACGCAGCCCAGATCCGGGCTGCCGGCTTTACCGGTAGCGTGCTCACCAACCTCGATCTGATCAGCGGCCTGCGCGCCTTCCTCGGCAGTGCCGCGACCAATGGTACGGCGACGCTGGCTGACGATTCGTTCGGCGCCGGCAACATCATTCTTGGCGGTGCCGGCAGCGACATCATCGAAGGGCGCGGCGGCGACGACATCATCGATGGCGACCGCTGGCTCAATGTGCGCATCAGCGTGCGCCAGAACGCCGATGGCAGCGGCCCGGAGATCGCCAGTTTCGACAGCATGGCCCCTCTCGTACCGTTCATGCTCAACGGCACCTACAATCCCGGCCAACTCGTCATTCAGCGGGAAATCATCGACGACAACAATGGCTTCGATAGCGCAGTGTATTCCGGCAATCTGGCCGATTACACCATCACCACCGATGTTAACGGGGTAACCACCGTCGCGACCATTGTCGTTCCTGGCGGCGGGGGCGGTGGTGTCCAGATCACCGACGGGACGGACCGCCTGACCAATGTCGAGCGTCTGCAGTTCAACGATCAGGCGGTGATCCTGTCGCCGGGACTGAACAACCAGCCGACCGGTCAATTGGCCCTGTCCGCCGCTACCCCGGCCGTCGGCCAGACGCTGACCGCTTCTCTTGGTACGGTTGTCGATGCTGATGGCATTGCTGGCCGCGTCACTTATATCTGGCAATTCGAGCGCAATGCCGGTTCGGGCCTGTTCGAGGATATCGCCTTCCAACTGACGCCGCGCGGGGCGCCTAACACGATCGGCAAGAGCTTCACGGTAACGCCGGATCTGGAGGGCTTTGCCCTGCGCGTCAAAGCCCATTACGAGGATGCCAACGGGGTCCAGGAAACGGTGTTTTCCGCGGCGACGGCGGTGGTTGCCGCCGGCATCCCGGCGCCCGGCCCGGCGACGCTGCTGAATGGTCCGCAGTCAGGCATCGTCAGTCCCGGCGTCCATTTCATCGGTTCCGACCTGCAGTTCATTCTCGACCAGATCAAAATCGCCGAACGCAATGCCAGCGGTGAAGACCTCCTCGACCTGATGGCCAGCCCCCGCATGGCCGCCGGCCTGCGGACGGTGGACGGGTCGCTGAACAATCTGACGTCGGGCCAGTCCGCGTTCGGTGCCGCCGATAACGTCTTCCCACGCATGCTGTCCCCCGATTTCAACGCCGCCGAGGCAGGATCCTCATATACGCAGACGAATGGGCTGGTTACCGACTCGCAGCCGCGTACCATCAGCAACCTGATCGTCGATCAGACCGCCAACAACCCAGCGGCAGTGGCCGCTGCCGCGGCGACCGATGGGGCTGGCCTGGTCGATGGCACGCGCACCGACGGCAGCGCCTTCCAGACCTTCTTCCTGCCCAATGTCGCGGCCGATGCCGGCCTGACCGTGCCGTTCAATGCCTGGATGACCTTCTTCGGCCAGTTCTTCGATCATGGCCTCGACCTGGTGACCAAGGGCGGCAGCGGGGCGGTCTTCATTCCGCTGCAGCCGGACGATCCGCTGTATGTCGTGGGTAGCCCGACCAATTTCATGGTCTTGACGCGGGCGACCAATTTGCCCGGGCCGGACGGTACCCTGGGCACGGCCGACGATATCCACGAACAGGAAAACACCACGTCGCCCTTCATCGACCAGAACCAAACCTACAGCTCTCATCCCTCGCACCAGGTCTTCCTGCGGGCCTACGCTTTCAACGCGGCCGGCGATCCGGTGGCGACCGGCAAACTGATCACCAATCGCGACCTGGGGGCCGATGGCAAGTTCGGCACCGGCGACGATGTCGAAATCGGCGGCATGGCGACCTGGGCCGTGGTCAAGGCCCAGGCACGCGACATCCTCGGCATCAATCTGACCGATGCCGACGTATTCGATGTGCCGTTGCTGGCGACTGATGCTTACGGCAACTTCCTCAAAGGACCGAATGGCTTCCCGCAGGTGGTGATGCGCACGCCGGGAACGAACGGCATCATCGGCGATGCCGATGACGGACAAACGCTGGTCGAAGGCAATCCGCTGGCTCCGATCGATCTGACCAACGCCTATCGCACCGGCCACCAGTTCCTCATCGACGTTGCCCACAATGCCGATCCGACGGGCAAGACGGCCGATGCCGACAGCGTTGCCGGGGGCGCCGTGGCGGCAGGGTTCTACGACGACGAATTGCTCGATGCGCACTACATCGCCGGCGACGGCCGGGTCAATGAAAACATCGGCCTGACCACGGTGCATCACATTTTCCACTCGGAGCATAACCGCCTGGTCGAGCACACCAAGTCGGTCGTTCTCGATACCGCCGGCGGCGGCGACCTGACTTTCCTCAACCAGTGGCTGATGACACCGGTAGCGGCGGTGCCCGCCGATCTGTCCACCCTGGTGTGGAACGGCGAACGGCTGTTCCAGGCGGCCAAGTTCGGTACCGAAATGCAGTACCAGCACCTGGTGTTCGAGGAGTTTGCCCGCACCATCCAGCCGAATATCGACATCTTCATTCCCGGCTTCCAGAACTACCAGAGCGAGATCGATCCTTCCATCGTCGCCGAGTTCGCCCATACCGTTTATCGCTTCGGTCACTCGATGCTGACCGAGACGATCGACCGTCTCGATCCCAACTTCGTCTCCAGCGAAGTCGGCCTGATCCAGGCCTTCCTCAATCCGCTGGCCTTTGCCGATAGCGGCCCGACGCCGGAAATGGCGGCCGGCGCCATCGTCCGCGGCCTGACCCGGCAGGTCGGTAACGAAATCGACGAGTTCGTCACCGAGGCCTTGCGCAACAACCTGGTCGGCCTGCCGCTCGATCTGGCGGCACTCAATCTGGCGCGCGGGCGTGATGTCGGCGTCCCCTCGCTGAACGCGGCGCGCCGTGAGTTCCATGCCGGTACCGGTGACAGCCAACTGACGCCCTACACGAGCTGGGCCGATTTCGTGCAGCACATCAAACACCCGGAATCCTTGATCAACTTCATTGCCGCCTATGGCACACATAGCGATATCACCACGGCCACGACCCTGGCCGACAAGCGGGCCGCGGCGACCGCCATCGTCCTCGGCGGTGCCACCGCGCCGGCCGACCGGGGCGACTTCCTGATGAGTACCGGCGCCTGGGCGAGCGGTGCGAACGGCGTCACCACCACCGGTCTGGACGACGTCGATTTCTGGGTCGGTGGCCTGGCCGAAGAGAAAATGCCCTTCGGCGGCATGCTCGGCTCGACCTTCAACTTCGTCTTTGAAGACCAGCTCGAGAAGCTGCAGAACGGCGACCGTTTCTATTATCTGGAGCGCACCGCCGGCCTCAATTTCGTCACCGAACTGGAGAACAACTCATTCGCCAAGCTGGTGATGGCCAATACCGATGCCACTCACCTGCCGGGTCTGATTTTCCTCACTTCGCTGATTCTCGAGGCCGACCAGTCTCGCCAGTACAACGAGAGCGTCATCCCCGGCCCGGACGGCATCCTGGGCACCGCCGACGATCTCGCCGCCAGCGCCGATCCGCTCGGCAGCAATCCGCTGGTGCCACTCGTCATGCGTGACGATCCGACGACGCCGGGAGTCGAGGTCAATTACCTGCGCTACACCGGGGCAGAAACGGTGACTCTTGGTGGCACCGCCGGCAACGATACCCTGATCGCCGGCGACTCCGACGACGACACGCTTTGGGGCGACGGCGGCGACGACCGCCTGGACGGCGGCTACGGCAACGACAATCTGCGCGGCGGGGCCGGTAACGACATCATCACCGACCTGGGCGGCAACGACAATATCCAGGGTGACGACGGCAACGACGTCATCCAGGGCGGCAACGGTCTCAACCTGATCCTCGGCGGTTTCGGCAACGACTTCATCGTCACCGGCCAAGACGCCTCGGAAGCTTTCGGCGGCCCGGGCAACGACTTTATTCTCGGTTCCGATGCCAACGAACAGGACATGGGCAACGAGGGCGACGACTGGCTCGAACACGGCAACCTGGATGGCAATCCGGGCGACAACTTCGATCCCTTCGCCCGCGACCTGATCATCGGCAACGACGTCTTCCTCGGCACCGGCGGCCCTGACATCATGAACGCCGAGGGCGGCGACGACATCATGGTCGGCAGCGCCGACAACGGTGACAAGTACCTCGGGGCCTCCGGTTTTGACTGGACCACCTTCAAGGACGATCCGGCCGGGGTGAGCATGGACATGAACGTCCGCGCCCTGGCCATCGGGCCGCTTCCCGTGGCGGCCGGCATCGTTGCCCGCTTCTCGTCGGTGGAGGGGCTGTCGGGATCGGCGCATAGCGACCTGTTGCGCGGCGATGATTTCGATGCGGCCCAGATCGCGCTCTCCGGCGCCCGGGGCAGCGTGCTGACCAATTTCGACCTGGTCAGCGGTCTGCGGGCCTTGGTGGGCGGCGCCGGCAATGGCGATGATGGCCTGGCCGGTACGGCGGACGACAGTTTTGGCGCCGGCAACATCATCCTCGGCGGCGACGGCAGCGATATCATCGAAGGCCGTGGCGGCAACGACCTCATCGATGGCGACGCCTGGCTCAATGTGCGAATCAGCGTGCATGCCAATGCCGACGGCAGCGGCCCACAGATCGCCACTTTCGACAGCATGGCCCCCTTGGTCCCGCTGATGTTGAACGGTACCTACAGTGCCGGCCAACTGGTCATCCAGCGTGAAGTCCTGCCGGGAAGTGGCGGCTTCAATTACGACACGGCCCTGTTCTCCGACCTGCGTGGCAACTACGACATCGAAGGGGCCTTCGGCAGCGTGGTCGGCGCCGATATCGACGGCGATGGCTTCATCGCGATCTCGCATATTCCCGTTGGCGCCACCGGTATCGACGGCGCCGACCTGCTGCGCAATATCGAGCGCTTGCAGTTCAACGACCAAGCGGCAGAGCTGGTTACCGGCTTGAATGCTGGCCCGGTGGGTTTGCTGGCGATCAGCGACACGACGCCGGAAGTCGGTTCGCTGTTGAGCGCGTCGGCCGCCGGCCTCAGCGATGCGGACAATACCACCAGCGGTGGCGCCATCACCGGGACCATTGGCTACTTCTGGCAGGTTGAACGGGTGGCAGGATCGGGCTTGTTCGAAGATATCATCGTCGTTACCGGAATCGGCAATCAGTCAGCCAGCGGCCCGACCTTCACCGTAACCGCCGATCTCGAAGGCCTGGCGCTGCGCGTGCGGGGAGTTTATGAAGACCAGAATGGCGTTCTCGAAACTGCACTTTCGGCACGCACTGCGCTGGTGGCACCAAATAGTGTCAATGACCTACCCGTTGGTGGCGTCTCGATCAACGACACGACGCCGACGGAAGGCCAGCAACTCACGGCGACGGATGCCTTTACCGACCCGGACGGAATCGTCTCGCCCATCGCCCATCAGTGGCAAGTGAGAAACGGAGCGGTTTTCACGAATATCGCCGGCGCCACCGCCATGACTTTCACCCCCTTCCAGGCACAGGTTGGCTTGCAGCTACGGTTTGTTGCAAGTTACACGGATGCCGGGGGGACGCTGGAACAGATTGTTTCGGCGGTGACGGATGTGGTGGGAGATGTTGCTACAGGGACAGCCGGACCGGATACGCTGAATGGTACGGCGGGAGCGGATGTTCTCGATGGTTTGGCCGGGAATGATGTGCTGAACGGCTTGGCGGGTGATGACTTGCTCTTTGGTGGTCTGGGCAATGATGTGCTGAACGGCGGTACGGGCGCTGACACGATGGTGGGAGATGACGGTGATGATACGTATGATGTTGATGACGTTGCCGATCAGGTGATTGAAGGCACGGGTATCGACTTGGTGCGGACTACGCTATCGAGCTATGCGCTGGGGGCGGAGGTGGAAAACCTGACGTTTTTTGGTGTCGGCAACTTTACAGGCACGGGCAACGGGCTCAATAACGAGATCCGTGGGGTTAGTGGCGCCGACACGCTGTTCGGCGGCGCAGGAAACGACGTG
>JAGTRU010000040.1 GCA_018261905.1 Pseudomonadota bacterium
CCATGTTCACTCCTCACTCAACCCCGCCATATCCTCAAGGCTGAGCTCATCAAACAACAGCAAAAATTTCATGACGAAACGTTAAGGTAGTGCCATTGATCTCTGACCCCTTTTTTGCTTCCAATCGCAGAGGTAGCGTTCATGAAGAATAAATTCTCTTGGTACAGCCCGCTTACCCAAAATGAAGTCAACGAGGCTTGGGATGCGGGGATACTGACCCTCGATGCAAACGTTTTACTTGATCTGTATCGGTATCACGAAGGCACAAGGGACAGCTTGATCTCTAGTATTGAGAAGCTTAAGTGCGTTAAGTGGCTAAGCGCCCAGACGGCGGAGGAGTTTTTCCGAAACAGAAAAAAATCCATCCTTTCGTCACGAAAAACTTTCAAGGAAGCTCAGGACGAAATTGACAAGCTAAAAGCGAAGGCGACAGAAGTAACGCAGGCCCTAAAAAGCAATCGCTTAGTACCGTCCTCCATCCCCGAAAGTCTCTCGAAGGGTGCGGACAGCTTACTTTTCGAAGCAGCTAAGGCTATAGAAGAAGAGATCAAAAAACACCCAAACTTCCTGGATGATGACCCCATCCTTGAAAGGCTATACGGAATTTTTGAAAAATCGATTGGCGATGATTTTTCAGAAGCAGACAAGAAAATCCATGCCAAAACAGCCGAGGAACGAAAAAACAAGAAGATCCCGCCCGGCTACATGGATAAAGACAAGGACGGTGACCGATCTTACGGAGACTATTTCTTCTGGCGTCAAGTCCTTGAGCACGCGAAAGCGCAAGCCAAACCTGTAATCATTGTCACCTCAGAAAAGAAGGAAGACTGGTGGGAAATCGTTAGTGGTCAGACAATTGGGCCGCGCTATGAGCTCCTAAAAGAAGCATACGAAGTGACAGGAAAAAAGGCACTCATTTATCAGACCGACAGATTCTTGAGTTACGCACTGGACCGGTTGGGTGAGAAGGAGAACGAGAAAGCGGTTGCCGAAATATCCGAGATTAGTGAACTCCGCTATGCAGGAAATGCCGTAAGAAAGACAAGTCAAACCTGCTCGATAAGCACAAGCACCAATAACGTCGGGGAACTGTCGGTCATGCTTGGTAGACCTGTTCGGAACTTCACGGGCAGCGGACATTTTTCTCCACAAATGGCAAAACCACCTCGCCTTGAAGTTTCGCTGGTCAAGGGGCCGCCAGGCATTCCCATGTATAAGTTGGGCGGTGGTACAGGAACCGTCTTTGATTTCAATCTGCATATAAAAGCAACTGAAAACACTGATCTGCTGCCAGAGGGCTTGTATGTTTTTGAGTATCAGGCAGTGGTCGAGTAGGCCGCACGGAAGGGGACCAGCCCAAATGGGTCGGAGTGATTACGATTTTTGAATAATCAAAGGGGGCAGTGTGAATTGAAAGACAAATCACTCTGGCACCTCTTCCCCCCTGCGGCCAAATCGGACACCTGGCGATTAAGCTGCACAGCGTCGGCGATCTGACGCAAGAGATTTCAAAAGGAAGCAACTTGAACGGCCCAAATCCTCTAGACAAGCACCCGATGGCGGGTTTCCCGCAGGTGTGCTTCATCAAGAACACCGTTTCCAACCCGAATATCGTCATTGGTGATTACACCTACTACGACGATCCGGAAGATTCAGAGAACTTCGAGCGCAATGTCCTTTATCACTTCCCGTTCATCGGCGACCGTCTGGTCATCGGAAAATTTTGCGCGATAGCCCGTGGCGTCAAGTTCATCATGAACGGTGCAAACCACAAGATTTCCGGCATCTCCACCTACCCATTCCAGATTTTCGGCAACGGCTGGGAAAAGGCCATGCCCCGGCCCGAAGACCTTCCGTACAAAGGCGACACCATCGTTGGAAACGACGTCTGGATCGGGTATGACTGTCTCATCATGCCCGGCGTAAAAATCGGCAATGGAGCGATCATTTCCTCGCGTTCCGTAGTCGTTGCCGATGTCGCTCCCTATGCCGTAGTCGGCGGCAACCCGGCAAAGACAATCAAGGAACGCTTCTCCCAAGAGACCGTATCGGCGCTGGAGGGAATTGCCTGGTGGGACTGGCCAATTGAAAAGATTTCAAAGCACTTAGCCCTTATCGTGTCGGCAGACGTTGAAGCCCTGAGGGCATGCTCCGATATCTAATGATCGGGAAGCGAGCCACGATCTGAACCGGTTGTTGGACAAGCTCAGCTCGGAAGCTGCATCGATAGGGAGCGAAAAACCTACTTGCTCGGCCCTTTGGACCGCAGTGGTATAGGTCGGTCATTGCGCGTCATCTTCCATCGCCATGTCGCATCCCGCCAGTTCGCGCTCGATCTGTTCAATACTGGGCAGGCTGTTCTGTAGTTCGACCGGCAGGGATTCGAGCAATTTGAACTCGGCAATGCTCATGGGCTGGTTCCTGTCGCCCAAGGCGTATTCGGCGACGATCTTGTTTTTGCTCTTGCAGAGCAGGAGACCGATGCTCGGGTTGTCATGTTCGCTTTTGACCTGGCGATCCACGGCGGTCAGGTAAAACCCCAACTGGCCGAGGTGCTCGGGCTTGAACTTGCCGCCCTTGAGCTCGATCACCACATAGCAGCGCAGTTTGAGGTGGTAGAACAGCAAGTCGATGAAGAATTCGTCGCCGCCCACGTCGAGCAACACCTGCCGCCCGACGAAGGCGAAGCCGGCGCCCAGCTCCAGCAGGAATTCGGTGACGTGCTGCACCAGGGCGTTTTCAATCTCACGCTCCTGAACCTCCTCGGTCAGGCCGAGAAAGTCGAACCGATACGGGTCTTTCAAGGATTCACGGGCCAAGTCGGACTGCGGCTTGGGCAGGCAGGCCTCGAAATTGGTGACCGCCGTGCCGCTACGCTCGAGCAGGCGGGTTTCGATCTGCATGACCAGAACGTTGCGCGACCAGTTGTGCTCGATGGCCTTGACCGCATACCAACGACGGTTATCGGCGTCGGGTAGTTTATCCAGCAGCGCCAACTGATGATACCAAGGCAATTGTGCAAGCACCTCTTGCACAAATTCCCCATCCGGCCACGCCTCGGCAAAAGCGCGCATGTACTTGAGATTGCGCGGCGAAAAGCCCTTCATCTCGGGGAACGCCGCGCGCAAGTCCTGCGCCAGCCGCTCGATCACCTTGGCGCCCCAGCCCTGACTGGCCTGCCGCGCCAGAATATCGCGCCCGATCTGCCAGTACAGCAACACCAGCTCGCGATTGACCGCCAGCGTGGCGCGTTGCTGGGCGGCGTGGATACGGTCCTTGAGATCGGCCAGCCAGTCGGCATAACCGGCTGGGGGCGAAGTCAGGCCAAGGGGCAAATCGCTCATCGGGCTTTCCTCCCTCTATTCAATTGCGTGGCAGGTTTGAACGCGGCAAATTAAATGGCATATTTTTCAATGGCATTTTACCCGGCAGCTTCATCGAGGAAAGCTGCCGAACAAAAATGTACAAACCGCGTTTGCCATTGACGCCAGCGAACACTCGCCGCTTTTCCTGCCCACCATTTTCGTGACGGCGCGGAACATTTTTGCGGTTTGGTACGCGTCCGTAAGTTTTATCGGGCAATCGGCGCGTGGCACGCCCCTTGCCCTTAGAGATGGGAAAACCGTCCATTTCGAGGAAACGATATGTCAGCCATCCTTTACCCCGGCGCACCGCGTGCCCTCCCGCTATCGCTCAGTCTGGCCTTTTGACATGGACCGCGATGTCGCTTTTCGGCGCCTGCTCGTCGCCCTGCCGATCATTCTGGCAGTCGGTATCTGCGCGGTGGACGGCCTGATCTGCCTGTTTTCGGAAAAGCCCGCTCGCACAGAAACAGGCAAAAGTCCAAAGCCAGCGGAGCCGCCGAATGCCAAAACGTTCCCTCCGGAACATTTAGCCGGCCTCGATATGGCCGCTGACGCTCCGCTTCTCCCCCCGGTTCTCGGCCAAAGCCCTGGCGAACCGGAACTGGCCCACGTCTTGCAGATAGATACCCCGCCAGCCCCGAATTCGCCCACCACAGCCAGGAAAAAATCATGAACCAGCCGATTTCCAAATCCTTGCTTTCCCTGATCCGGAAAACGGAGGCTGCCGAGCGGTCGACCGCTGGCGGCCGCGATTTTCTCGGGCGCATGCCGATTCCGCTGCGCCGGCCGTTCAAGAGCGGCCTGGACAAGACGCTCGCCGCGCACCGGGCGGCCGGCGGTGCGGCGCTCGACTGCTGTTTCCTGAGCGGCGCCGAGTGGTACCGGCCGTTCGACGCGCTGACCACCGCTGCGCCCGAGCAGTTGCCGGGCATGCTGGTCAGCACCTTCTATCACGACATCCTCAAGCCGGAACTGCTCGCCCATTACACGCCGAGCGCCGGCCGCGCGCCGCGCCCGGCTCATCCGGCCTGTGCGGCAGCAGGGCTGGACGATCCGCAGGGTATTTTCCGGACTTTCGCGGTGATTCCCTTCGTCTTCCTGGTCGATGAAAAGCGCCTGCGCGGCCGGCCGGCGCCGTCGGTCTGGAGTGACCTGCTCGACCCGATGTGGGCCGACGACATCGTTTTCGGCGGCTGGCGGCCGAACGAACTGAGCGCCTACCAGGATTTCAACAGCTACCTGCTACTCTGCCTGCACCGCGAATTCGGCGACGTCGGCCTGGCCGCCTTCGCCGCCAATGTCCGCCACCTGCAACACAACATCCGCACCGCCACCCAGGCCGGCTCGAACAGCCGCGATGTCGGCGCCATCGCCATCCTGCCCTGGTTGCAGGCCGAACTCTGCCCGCGCCGCGAACGTACCCGCGTCGTCTGGCCGGCCGACGGCGCGCTGGCCATGCCCATCGGCTACCTGGTCAAGACTGGCGAAGAAGACCGCGTGCAGCCGCTGATCGCTTACGTCGATGGCGCCGAACTCGGCCAGGTGCTGAGCCGCAACTGTTATCCGCCGACCCGGCCGCAGACGGCCGACGCCTTTCCGGCCGGCGCCCGCCTCAAATGGCCGGGCTGGAATTACGTGCGGCAGAACGACATGGCAGCCGACAACCGGCTCGCCGCCGAAGTCTTCTTCGCCGCCTGGTATGCCCGCCACGCCGTCGCGGAGCAACGCGCATGCAGCTGATCACCGTCGCCGGCTCGCCCTCGGTCGGCAAGACCTCGGTCATCCTGCGCGTCGGCGAACTGCTGCGCCGTGACGGCCTGAAAGTCGGCATCGCCAAGTTCGATTCGCTCTCCACTTCTGACGACAAACTCTACGAACAGAAGGGTTTCCCGGTCGCCACCGGACTTTCCGGCGCGCTCTGCCCGGATCACTATTTCGTTTCCAATATCGAGGACTGCTGGGCCTGGGGCCGGCGCCAGCAGATCGACATCCTGATCAGCGAAAGCGCCGGCCTGTGCAACCGCTGCTCGCCACATGTCGGTGGCGTCCAGGCGGTATGCGTCGTCGATGCGCTGGCCGGCGTGCACACGCCGAAGAAAATCGGCCCGATGCTGCGCCTGGCCGACCTCGTGGTCATCACCAAGGGCGACATCGTCTCGCAGGTCGAGCGCGAGGTCTTCGCCTACCACGTCCGCCTCGCCAACCCCGGCGCCCGCGCCCTGTTCTGCAACGGCATCACCGGCCAGGGCGTCACCGACCTGGCGCGCGAAATCCGCAAGGCACCGATCACCGAAGCCCTGGCCGGCAGTCGCCTGCGCTTCCCGATGCCAGCCGCCGTCTGCCCCTATTGCGTCGGCGAAACGGCCATCGGCGAAACCCACCAACGGGGCAACGTCAAGAAAATGCAGTTTGCCGACATGGCGGGGGCAGCATGAGCCGGCTCGCCGACACGCCCCTCGCCGCACTGCTCGCCGCGCATCCCTGCGTCGCCGACTTCCTCGCTTCGCTCGGCCTGCCCGCTGTCGACGACCATCAGCCTCTCACCGACTGGCTGGCCCTGCTGCCCGACGAAGCCATCTTCGATGCCGGCATGGACCGCGAACAGATGCTCGCCCATGTCGGCCGGCTGATCGCCCAGGTCGAAACCATGACCGCAAACAGCCTGCGCCGGGTGAGCAGCCTGACGCTGATCGGCGGGCGCGACAAGGCCGGCCGGCCGGAAGATATCCGGCTGACGCTGAAGGCCGGCGAAATCGTCTGCATCGTTGGCCCGACCGGTTCCGGCAAGAGCCGCCTGCTCGCCGACATCGAATGCCTGGCCCAGGGCGACACGCCGACCGGCCGACAAATCCTGGTCAATGAGCAAATCCCCGACGAGGACTGGCGCTACGCGCTGGACCGCAAGCTGGTCGCCCAGCTCTCGCAGAACATGAATTTCGTCGTCGATCTGGCGGTACGCGATTTCATCACCATGCACGCGCTGTGCCGCCAGGTGGCGGAGCCGGAAGCCATGGCCGAGCGCGTCATTGCCTGCGCCAACGAGCTGACCGGCGAGAAGTTCGCGCCCGAGGTCTCGGTCACCCAGCTTTCCGGCGGCCAGACGCGCGCCCTGATGATCGCCGACGCCGCCCTGCTCTCCGCCTCGCCGGTCGTCCTCATCGACGAGATCGAGAATGCCGGAGTGGACCGCAAGCGGGCGCTCGAACTGCTGGTCAGCGGCGACAAGATCGTCCTCATCTCGACCCACGATCCGCTCCTGGCGCTGCGCGGCAACCGCCGTCTGGTAATCCGCAACGGCGGCATCGCCGAGGTCATCGAAACCAGCGCGCGGGAACGTGACAACCTAGCGCGCATCGAAGCCGTCGACCAAGTGGTCATGGACATCCGCGACCGCCTGCGCCGCGGGCAACGCATCGAAGAGGACATCGCATGGCTGCAATAAAAGCTCCGCCGGTAGACCACAACGCGGCCCTCGAATTCCTGCTCAACCGGCGTTCCAGCCATCAATTGATGGGGCCCGGCCCGGGTGACGAGGAACTCGCGCTGATGCTTCAGGTGGCGCTGCGCACACCGGATTTTGGCCACCTTCACCCCTACCGCTTTCTCGCGGCACGCGGCGACGGGCTGGAGCGTCTTGGCCTGGCCATGCAGCGCGCGGCAAAAGCCGCCGGCAAGCCGGAGAAGATCGTCGCCCGCGCACCGGGCATGCCGCAGCGCGCGCCGCTGGTCATTGTCGTGGTCGCCACGCCGCGCAGCGACAAAATCGTGCCGGAATCCGACCAGTTGCTGTGCGCCGCCTGCACCGTGCTGATGTTGCAACTGGCCGCGCGCAGCCTCGGCTACGGCGGCATCTGGCGCTCCGGCTGGATGATGTACGACCAGGGCTTCCACCGCGAACTGGGCCTGGTCGAACGCGAGCAGATCGTCGGCTTCCTCTATCTCGGCACACCGGCTGCCGCCGACGAAGAAGCGCCGCAACCGGCCAATCCCTTCGACTACCTGAGCTGGATCTAGGTCATGCGCTGCGGCATCGAGTTCGAATACCTGATGGTCGACATCGCCGGCCCGGAAGCCGGGCGCATCCGCGACTTCAGCAACCTGCCCTTCCCCTGGATCAGCGCCGTGCTGGCCGACAAGCCGGGCTGCGACGACCCGACCCTGGCCACCGGCGATCTCGGCATCAAGCGCGGCTACTGGTATCTCGAAGGCGACGAACGTTTCCACGCCGACGGGCGTTTCCGCACCCTCGAAGTAAAAGGCGTCGAAATCCGCACGCCGCCTGCCACCAGCGTGGACGACGCGCTCGCCAAGCTGCTCGAAATCGAAAGCCAGCTCGCCGTCCGGCTGGGGGAAAACGGCCTGGGCCTGGGCATTGTCGGCTTCAACCCGGAACGGCCGCGCTACGATTTCACGCCGCCGCTCAATCCCTGGGAACAGCAATTGCGCCAGGCACATCGCGCCTACGACGGCTCGCAGGTCTCGACCCTGAGCTACGGCCCCGACATCAATCTCTCGATGCCCGGCTGGACAGCCGAACAGGCCCTGCAGGCCAGCCGCAAGCTCAACCATTACGCGCCCTACATCCTGCCCTTCAGCTTCAGCAGCCCGTTCTACGCCGGGCGGCGCTGGACGGGCAGCTCCAAGCGCACTTTCGAGCGCGCCGGGCGGCGCCCGACCGTCAAGCTCTTCCTCGACGACGCGGCGCTGGCCCGCCTGGCGCCAACTTCCCGCCTCGTCCATCCGGCCCGCCTGGCAGTCGAGGCCGGGCGCATCGAATTCAAGGCCTTCGACGCCCAGCCCTCGTTCGCCCTGCTCGCCGCCTGCTGCCACCTGCTCGAAGGCATCTGCCGCAGCGATGAACTGGGCGAGCAACTGGGCAAACACAGCGAACACATCGACATCGCGCTCTACCAGCGCGCCGCGCAGGCCGGCTTTGCCGACAACGAGATCAGCCGGGTCGCCGGCCAGGTGCTGGCGCACGCCAAAGCCGCTCTCGAACAGGCCGGCAAGCCGGCCGCCGCAGCCGCCCTGGCGCCGCTGGAAGCCCTGCTCGAAGAACGTCTGACGCCAGCCCATGCCCTGCTCGCCAGCCACCGCCAGGGGGGGCCGATGTACAAGCCCGGCGGCCTGGCCGCCGACAGCCCCGCCTTCCCATTCTTCACCGAACCCCTTTGCGAACATGCCTGAAACCCGAACGGCAGCGGCCAGCAGCGCCCGCATCTACAGCTTCGAGCCTTTCCACTTCGCCAACAACCTGACGCCGGAAACGCGCGACAAGCTGAAAACCATCTTTTCCCACTGGTCCGACAGCGCCAAGGCCGAAGCCCTGGTGCGCGAAATCATCGACCAGGAACCGGACACCCTGGGCGTGCGCATCGTTGCCTACCGCTTCTACTTCTACCGTCGCCGCTCGTTGGAAGCCGCCGACTGGGCCCTGGCCTGCCTCGACTGGCTTTCCCGCCGCCTCAAGCTGCCCGCCGACTGGCGGCAAGTCGGCCCGGAGATGGCCGATTTCAGCCACTGGCACGCCTACACCCGCCTCTGGCTACAATCACTGACCGCCTACGCCTACAACCTGGCCCGCCTCGGCCGCCAGGAGGAATCGCTGGCCGCCCTCGCCAAGGTCGAAGAACTCGATCCCCTGGGCAACCTCGGCGCCCCGCGCCTACGCCAGGTATTCACCCGCCCAGCCCGCGACGCCGGGATGGTTTTCCCGAAGGAATACGAGAACTGGCGGGCGCCCTGCGCCATGGACGAAGGCTGCCTCGAAGAAGCTTGAGCCTTTACCGTGGAATCGAAGCTTGCGGGAAGGCGTAGCGGTCGACGGTACAAAACGGGCCAAAATCCGGCAGCCGGCCGATGCCGGCAATTCTTGGTGCGCTATTTGCATTCCCGTTGGAATCAGCATCCAAACGGGCGATTCCTGTCATGTTTCCTTCAATCCAAGCCGGATTTCCCCGGCGACAACGCGCCGACCGCCGCGCCCGGAAGGCAAGGCATGCATAGCACGTATGCCTCGACGGGTGACGATGAATGGGTCATCTGGAACGGCGGGCACGGTCTGGTCACCACGGCTGCGCTCGGCCGCGTCGAAACCGGCAGCAACGGCCGCCAGGCCTGGCTCGACGAACCCTTCGACATGGTCGGGCCATTCAGCCTCGACGAACTCGAAACCCACGGCCGGATCGCCTTTGCCGCCTGCATCGTGATGTCGCGCCAACGCTGGCGGGAAGACCAGGCGGCCTTGAAGCACGAATCAAGGCAACAGCGCCGCGCCGCCAAGGAGCGCCTGCACGAGGAATTCGCGCACTTTTACGGCCACCGGGGCAGACACCCGGCCAGGCGCCAACCCGCCGACGAGCGGGAACATCGCGAAGTGCTGAATCTGCCGGCAGAAGGCAAGCTCGAACGCCGCCAGGTCAATGCCGCATTCCGCCGGCTCGCCCAGAAAGCGCATCCCGACGTCGGCGGCAGCCACGAACAGTTCGTACGCATCAGCAAAGCCCGCACTGTCCTGCTCGAAACGATTTCGCAATAAACAGGTGAATGCCCCATGACCCAGATCATCGAATTCCCCATTCCGAACAATCGGCGAGACCACGACTACGATGGAGACATCGACGAGATACTGGCATCCGTCCCGGCAAAAAACAGGGAGAAGCTCAGGTTTGAACTGATCAAGACGATAGACAGCTACGACAGCTATTTCACGCAATGGTCACTGAGCTTTCCGGAAGGCTGCGATGAAACGCTGAAAAAGCAGATCTACGACCTGGCACACCAGGAACACAGCCGGAAAATACGCATGCTGAAAGACATCATGCTGCTCAAGGCCAGGGTTCTGGTGGCGGAATTCCATAGGTCGAAGTGATTGGAACATGGCCGTCGCGGCACCGACCAGCTTAACGACGGCAAAGACTGGCGAACAGCCTTTTTTACTAAGAGCCGTTGATCGGCCTGAGCAGACGGTGATGTTCTACGACCACTTGGTCTGCTGTGCACCTGTTACTAGTCGTTGGCCGGAGTACTTGCTTGCCGATTAGCCGTGAAGCAGCGATATTTCAGGCGACCTTTGTCTCTATGGCAACTATCTCAGCGTGATAGCATGATCGCCTCATAATCAGGCTAACGCATATCTAACAACAGGGTTCGGAAATATTGCATATCGAGGCTTCGGCGCTCAATTGACCTCGCAAAAGAACGCCATGCCGCGTATCACAGCCGCCGTCACCGGCCAGACCCCATTGAAGGAACTACCTCTATGAACCTCAAATTCACCGGCACGTTTGATTCGCTGAAAAGCAAGCTTTCATCGCTAAACGGTGAGTGGCATGAAGACCAGCCTAGCAAAAAGGTACTACGTCTAAATGGGGGCCTCCTTAATTGGTTCAGTAGTACCGGTACGCTGCAATTTCAAGGCAAAAGTCCGGGACTTGAGCAATTGCAAGCGTCTATCCCCCATCTGCTCTATCCCGAGGAATACGACGAACCCGAGGAAAAAATCTCGCTTGCTGTAACCCAAGTTCCAGAGGAAAAACCAAGTGACGATAACGCGGTATCGCCAGAACAGCTCTATCTGCACGGCAACTTCAAAGACACCGAACTGGTCATTGGGATCGTGAATGCCGTTGGCACAGAATACAAGCATGTTCTCGATCCGCTAAAGGACCGACTTAAAGGCTTCGGTTATGCAGTTGAGGAAATTCGCGTTTCGAGTCTTCTGTCTAAGCCAAGCCGCAATCCAAGTGAATACGGTCGCATAAAACACTACATGAATCATGGCGATGATCTTCGAAAGACGACTAGAAACAACGCCATCCTTGCCGCTGGCGCAGCTCATAAGATTAGGGAGTCGCGCAACTGCGATCCAAAAAAGACCGCATACATTGTCAACTCACTCAAACATCCGGATGAAGTCGAGTTCTTGCGCAAGGTTTATGGTGATGGCTTCTACTTGTTCGGAATCCATGCCGATGAAAAGCGAAGGCATGCCTATCTTATCGACGACAAGTCGCTAACTCAGGCACAAGCCGACGAATTGATCCGCATCGACGAAGATGAGAAGGTTGATCATGGACAGAGGACCAGAGATACGTTCCACCTGTCGGACTTCTTCATCAGCCTCGGGAAAAATGATGATCAAGTAAAAAACACAATTCAGCGATTCCTGGAGCTACTTTTTTCGAACCCGTTCAGGAGTCCGACTTTCGACGAGTTTGCCATGTTCATGGCGTTCAATTCGTCGATTAGATCGAGCGACCTCTCCAGGCAAGTTGGGGCGATCATCGCTCGTGGTCAACAGATCGTTGCAACCGGCGCCAACGACACTCCTAGATTCGGCGGTGGTCAGTATTGGGCGGAAGTCGACCCTGCAACCGGCGTGGTCAATGACGCCGAAGATGGGAAGGACTACACAAGGGAAAAGGATTCAAACAAGGCGGCTCAGAATGAAATTATTAAGGAGATTATCTGCGCATTGGTTGAGCATTCGCTTTCAAGTGAGGACAAGAAACAAGAGCTGGAAGCGGTTCTTGGACAGAGCAAAATATCCGACCTGACAGAGTTCGGTCGAGTCGTTCATGCCGAGATGGAGGCAATTCTTTCCTGCGCGCGTATTGGTGTCTCGACGATGAACGCTTCGTTATATTGCACAACGTTTCCGTGTCACAACTGCGCCAAGCACATTATTGATGCCGGGATAGAACGAGTTGTTTATGTCGAGCCTTACCCGAAAAGCCGGGCACTTGATCTGCATTCTGAGGCAATTTCGCTCAAAACTAGTCTCGACAATCAGTCTGAAAAAAACCGCGTCACGTTTGAGCCTTTTACCGGAGTTGGTGCTAGGCGATTTCTAGACCTCTTTTCCATGTCACTGGGCGGCGGCTCAAAGCTGAAGCGGAAAGATAAGCAGGGTGATACTGTTGAATGGTCAAAGGAGAGCGCGGTTGCCCGCACTCCTTTGCTGCCCAAGTCGTACTTGGAGGTAGAAACCGCAGCTTCTGGCATATGGCGAGAGGCGGAGAAGGCCGCCGTATGAAATTCACCAGCGAAGCCGCCTTCGAAACTGCAATCGAATCCGTCTTGCTGAGAATGAGGAATACATTTTGTTGTCGCGCTTGACCAACTTTATCAATCAGCGCATCGACGGTGAGTTCGACGAGGCAGATCAACTGTTTTGGGCTAGGCCGCTAGGTTTATGAGCGTTTGGCTAAGCCAGCCAAGACGACGAGCGGACCCGCTACGGATTTGGTAAATGTTTCCGAATGACCCGCCCAAACGGTTTTCGGAAGTTAGCAAAATTGTGAACGTCAGCTTGTTAGCGCATCGCGGTCACCCCGACAAATCTGGACAGACCCGGTTTTATGCCTGTTTCAAAAAACGAAAATCGTGACCCAATGCTCCATCCGAGCCAAACCCCGGCCTTAGTCTTGAAGCAGTTTCTGAATTTCCGGCAGTGGCATGAACAGCAACAACCCGTTTTCTGGCGTCTGGCGGAAGCCGAATTCCAGGTAGAACCGGGCCGCTTTGTCGTCCTTGGCATCGACAATCAGGCCGATACAGCCCGACAACTCCGCCACCCGAATCACTTTTTCCATGGCATCGACCAGCAGAATCTGACCCAAGCCTTGGCCCTGGAAGCGTGAATCGACAGCCAGCCGAGCCAAACGGACCACGGGCAGCAGGTGAGTCGGCAGCTTGTACTGTTTGATGACTTCGAGGGAGAGCGCACTGACATCGACGGTCGCGTTGGTCAGCGAATAATAGCCGGCCAGCGCACCATCCCTTTCACCGCAGCATGTGCGGGTGATATTCCTCGCCTCGTGTTGCGAGGCTTTTTGCGCCAGATATTGGTTCAGCGCGGGCGTGCCGCAATCGAAACTCGAACGGGCATCAAGAAGCGCCCTCGGCAACGTGGAGAGTGGGTGAATCTTCGTTGACATCAACGGCCTCACGGTATTTGGCCAGCGCTTTCTTTAGTTTTGCGTTCGGCGAACGCGGCTTGGCAAGTTGCTCCAGAAACCACTCCGAGTCCTTTTCGGAGAGGACGATGTTCTTCATTTCATGACGGTCGATGAATTCTTGAGCATGCTGATGCACCACCTGAACGATGTACGCGTTCACGGGGACGCCCGTCAGTTCGGCGGCTCGCTGGATTGTTTCCTGTACGTTCAAAGGAACCCTGGCCGTAATCCGGCCCTTCTCTAAGTTATTCGCACTCGTGCGCGACATAGTCAGTACCTCCGGGAGGCATATGCAGATATAGGGGCTGATGCGCCCTGTCGTATCGGAGAATGATCAAACCTCGACCATTTCCTTCGTGGATTGCACAAACTGCAACATGGTGCCAATATGGCACCGTTTGTGTTTCTTGGCAAGTTGCGCGTGCCGGATGAGCGTAATCCAGCTTTGCTTCAGGGTTGGTACTGATTGGCGTCAGATTGAATTGAAAACCCAATTGCCCTACCCGCCTCCGTGCTATTCAGCCTCCCCGCCATATCCCCCTTGCGCGCAATCATCTTGTCGGCCAGCGCAACGCTGCCACCATCGCCAATGATGGCCTCGCGGATCAGTGCGTCAGGAATCCGGGTGACGACCCGAATGGCCGCCTGTAGCGCGGCTTCATCCATGTCACCGAACAGTTTGACGGCGTAGGGGTTGTCGGCGTCCTCGCGCAGACGGTCGAGTTCGCCAACATGATTACCGAAGGCCTTGCCTTTCGGGTGGCCCATGGCGCGGAACTCCAGGGCGCCGCCGACGTCCAGCGTCAGCACGCGGCCGGCGACGACGCCCTGATTGTCGCCCTGGAAGCCGGCGGCGTCCCAGTTGGCGGTCCAGGCGTGCACGCCGAACCAGCGTTGCGCCTGCCGACGTTCCTCCGGGCTGAGCTGGCCGACGTATTTCTTGTCGAGGAGGACCATCTCGGTGGCGACCTGGTTGGCCTGCGTGGTGCGCAGGTAGTTCAGGGTCGGCGCGCCGGCCAGTTGGTAAAGCCGGGCGGCGATGAATTCGTTGCGGGCGTATTCGGGCGATTCGAGCGATTTCACGTAGAAGCGCCGGCCTTGTTCGTCTTCGAAGATGCCGGCCGGGTTGCTGCCCAGGCGGCTGCCGACCTGGTGCAGGCGGGCGCTGTCGATAATTTCCATCATTCGTCGTCCGGCTGGACGACGGTGCGGCGCACCAGGCCGAGTTGGGCGGGCGTTTCGATGGCGCCGGGGCGGGCGCGGCGCACGGCGGCGATGGCATCGTCCGGCGGCATGCCGAGTTCGACCAGCAGCCGTGCGGCGATCATGCCGGCGCGGCCGAGGCCGCCCTTGCAATGTACCAGCACGTCGTTGCCCTCGCGCAGTAGTTGGCGGATGTGGCGGCCTTCACGCAGCCAGGCTTCCTCGAAGCGCTGGCCGGGGATCGAGTAGTCGGCGATGGGCAGGTGCCGCCATTGCATGCCCTGGCGCTCGACTTCGGCGCCGAGTTCAGGCACCTTGAGCTGGCGCAGTTCGAGGGATTCGACCAGGCTCAGGACGAGTTTGGCGCCCCAGGCGGCGATGGCTTCGATGTCGGTCGCCAGATCGCGCGCCCAGGCGCCGGTGCTGGCCATGCTGTCCTGCTTGCCGGGGCAGAAGGTGATGCCGATGCGGCCATGCGCGGGGCTCATGCGCACTTCGGCGATCTGCAGCGGATGGGTCTGGCTGGTACGGGGTCCTGACATCCTTCATCTCCGGGCTGGTGTGCGGGCTGGTCCGCCAGCATGGCGCAGAAATGTAAGTTGAAAGCGCCCGAAGTGGCAAGCCCTTTCAAGAATACCTGCCCGGAGCCTTTTCCGTGGTTTTCCGCCGGACGTCGAGCAGGGGCGGCAGGCTTTCCGTGTGCCTGGCCGCGGCATAGGCACTCCCGTCCAGCGACGAGGGCTGTAGCCTCGCCTGGAGAATGTTCTCCATCCAGTGACGCACCCGATCCACGTCGGCGTCGACGGCGGGAATGAAGGCTTCGGCCCGGTAGGCGTTGAGCGCGGCGCTGTCGCGCAGACTAACGAAGGCGCGGCGCAAATCTTCGCGCAGGCCGCTGGGCAGGCCTTCGCGGAAGGTCCACATGTATTCCGGGATCGGCGGCGATTCGGCCAGGACGCGGACCAGGCTGCCGTCGAGACTGCCTTCGGCGAGCAGGCGATGGTAGATCGCCAGGGAAAGCGAGCCGGCGGCGACCCGGCGCTCGGCGACGGCCGTGGCGACGGCATCGTGGCTGCCCAGGTTGCGGCGCCAGTAGTCGGTTTCGGAAGTCAGCCCGGCGGTGAGCAGCATGTGCCGGGGAACCCAGGTGCCGGAGGTGGAGACCAGGTCGCCCATGGCGATTTCGCGGCCGCGTAGCTGGCCGAGATTTTCGACCGGGCTGTCGGCCGGCACGATGATCACCGCCCGAAAGGTGGGGCCGATGCTGCCGCCGTGCGTCGGCCGGGCGAAAGGTTCGAGGCCGGCACTGCGGCTCTGCAATATGTAGGTCACCGGTCCCAGGTAGGCCAGGTCGACGGCGCCGCAGCGCAGGGCTTCGCCGGTCGCCACGTAGCTGCTGCCGACGACCAGTTCCACCGGCTGGCGCAGGCAATTCTGCAGATAGGCGCGCAGCGGTTCGTTGAGTCTTTCGACCACGGCTTTCGATTCGCCGGGCAAGAGCCCGCATTTGATGGTTTTCATGGCTGGCATTTTTCTATCTCGAAAACATCCCGATGGGTCACCACTGCGGCGGATGACGGATGACGCTATTTCAGCAAACTCCGTTCCATGCCCGCGGCACGGCCAGAACGCCGGCAAATCGGGCATTCGGCGCGGGAGACGGCGGACCGGAACGTACGAAACGGCACCGGCCGTGACATCGGCGAACACCTGCGCGGCATGCCGCCGGCGCGCTGACGACCGGACATCCCGCCACCACCGTTTTTCGCCTCCCGGCGGAGCGCACGGCAAAGAACTTTCCCCGGAGAAACGTACTTTCGCGAACGGATAGTCAGGCGCGGCAAAGGCGAGAAAAGCCTCCCCGGCGGGCCGCGATCCAGCCGCGCACAAATTACTGAATACCGCATGCAGCAAGGGTTTCCATGGCTTTTACGGATCCTGAAAAGCGCCGTTTTCAGGTCTTTTCCGGGTGCTGGCACAGCCGTTGCGATAAGGAATCCCGACGACCGATGTTTCAGGAAGTCCCCAAACGGTGGTTTTGCCGCCTTACGGACCAACTTTAGGAGATACGACATGCCAATGGTTCTATTGAAGTGCGACTCGGATATTCCGGAGCGCCAGAAGCACATTTACCTCAAGGGCCCGAACGAGGATTCGACCGAGTTCCTGCCCGTCGCCAACGCCCCGACCATCCCCGGCACGCTGTCCGAACGCGGCTGCGCCTTCTGCGGCGCCAAGCTCGTTATCGGCGGCGTCCTCAAGGACACCATCCAGATGATCCACGGCCCGCTCGGCTGCGCCTACGACACCTGGCACACCAAGCGCTACCCGACGGACAACGGCCATTTCAACATGAAGTACGTGTGGTCCACCGACATGAAGGAAAGCCACGTCGTGTTCGGCGGCGAAAAGCGCCTCGAACAAAGCATGCACGAAGCCTTCGACGAAATGCCGGAAATCAAGCGGATGATCGTCTATACGACTTGCCCGACGGCGCTGATCGGCGACGACGTCAAGGCCGTGGCCAGGAAAGTCATGAAGGACCGGCCGGATGTCGACGTGTTCACCGTCGAATGTCCGGGCTTTGCCGGCGTCTCGCAATCGAAGGGCCACCACGTCCTGAACATCGGCTGGATCAACGAAAAGGTCGCCACGCTGGAACCGGAAATCACCAGCGAATACACGATGAATTTCATCGGCGACTTCAACATCCAGGGCGACACGCAACTGCTGCAGACCTACTGGGACCGCCTCGGTATCCAGGTCATCGCCCACTTCACCGGCAACGGCACCTACGACGCGCTGCGCGGCATGCACCGCGCCCAGCTCAACGTGGTGAACTGCGCCCGCTCGTCCGGCTACATCGCCAACGAACTGAAGAAGCAATACGGCATTCCGCGTCTGGATATCGACTCCTGGGGCTTCAACTACATGGCCGAAGGCATTCGCAAGATCTGCGCCTTCTTCGGCATCGAGGAAAAGGGCGAGGCACTGATCGCCGACGAATACACCAAGTGGAAGCCGAAGCTCGACTGGTACAAGGAACGCCTGCAGGGCAAGAAAATGGCCATCTGGACCGGCGGCCCGCGCCTCTGGCACTGGACCAAGTCGGTCGAGGACGATCTCGGCATCCAGGTCGTCGCCATGTCCTCGAAGTTCGGTCACGAGGAAGACTTCGAAAAGGTCATCGCCCGCGGCCAGGAAGGCACCTACTACATCGATGACGGCAACGAGCTGGAATTCTTCGAAATCCTCGACCTGGTCAAGCCCGACGTGGTGTTCACCGGCCCGCGCGTCGGCGAACTGATCAAGAAGCTGCACATCCCCTACGTCAATGGCCACGGCTATCACAACGGGCCGTACATGGGCTTCGAAGGCTTCGTCAATCTGGCCCGCGACACCTACAACGCGGTCTATAACCCGCTGCGCCACCTGGCCGGCGTCGATATCCGCGACGCCAACCCGGTTGCGCTGCCGGTCAAAATTCGGGAGGCAGCATGATGGAAGACAAGATCGACGACCTGTTCGACTACGTGCAGGTGCGCTGCCTGTGGCAGTTTTTCTCCCGCACCTGGGACCGTCAGGAAAACATCGACGGCGTACTGGGCAAGGCTTACGAACTGTTCACCGGCAAGGAACCCAGCCTGAAGACGCCGGCCGACAAGCTCTACTACGCCGATGCCAAGAGCATGGTCAGCGACTGCCTGGCCAGCTTCCCGTGGATCAAGCAAGCCAGCGAAGCGGAAATCCGCCAGGTGCTGGACGGCCTGAAAGTTCGCTTGGTGGAGAACGTGATCACCAAGTCCACCAACCGCGAACTGACGCACCACCTCTACTGAGCGGCGCGCCGCAAGGAAGGAAAAATCATGAGTGACTGTAACTGTGAAGTAGCAGAAAACAAGCCGGCCGAGGTCAAGCTCGTCCCCCGCGAGCGGGCCGGCATCATCAACCCGATGTACGACTGCCAGCCGGCCGGCGCCCAGTATGCCGGCATCGGCGTCAAGGACTGCATCCCGCTGGTGCACGGCGGCCAGGGCTGCACGATGTTCGTCCGCCTGCTGTTCGCGCAGCATTTCAAGGAAAACTTCGACGTCGCCTCGACCTCGCTGCATGAAGACTCGGCCGTGTTCGGCGGCGTCAAGCGCGTCGAACAGGGCGTCATGGTGCTCGCCCAGCGCTACCCCAACCTGCGCGTCATCCCGATCATCACCACCTGCTCGACGGAGATCATCGGCGACGACATCGAAGGCACCATCCGCCTGTGCCAGCGCGCCCTGGCCGAAGCCTTCCCGGGCCGCACCATCCACCTGGCGCCGGTGCATACGCCGAGCTTCAAGGGCAGCCATGTTTCCGGCTACGCCGAATGCATGAAATCGATGGTCAAGACCATCGCCAAGAAGGGCGAGCCGACCGGCAAGCTCAACGTCTTCCCGGGCTGGGTCAATCCGGGCGACGTCATGCTGCTCAAGGAATACCTGAGCAAAATGGAGGTCGATGCGACGGTGTTCATGGATACCGAGGACTTCGATTCGCCGATGCTGCCCGGTAAGACCATCGAAACCCACGGCCGGACCACGGTCGAGGATATAGAGGACAGCGCCAATGCGATCGGTTCCCTGTCGCTGGCCCGTTACGAAAGTGGCTCGACCACCAAGCTGCTGGCCGACCAGTTCAGCGTGCCCGACTACCCGGTCGATACGCCCTACGGCATCGCCAACACCGATGCCATGTTGCGCAAGATCAGCGAAATCACCGGCAAGCCGATTCCGGAATCGCTGGTCCGCGAGCGCGGCATCGCCCTCGACGCGCTGGCCGACCTCGCCCACATGTTCTTCGCCAACAAGAAGGTGGCGATCTTCGGGCATCCCGACCTCGTCTTCGGCCTCGCCAAGTTCTGCATGGAAGTCGAACTCGAACCGGTCCTGCTGCTCATCGGTGACGACCAGGGCAACAAGTACAAGAAGGATCCGCGCATTGCCGAACTCAAGGCGGCGGCCGACTTCGACATCGAGATCGTCCATAACGCCGACCTCTGGGAACTGGAAACCCGCATCAAGAAGGGCCTCAAGCTCGACCTGATCATGGGCCATTCCAAGGGCCGTTACGTTGCCATCGACGCCAATATCCCGATGGTTCGCGTCGGCTTCCCGACCTTCGACCGGGCCGGCCTGTATCGCAAGCCGACCATGGGCTACAAGGGCGCCATGGAACTGGCGGAAACCATTGCCAATACGATCTTCGCCCACATGGAATACACCCGGAACAAGGAGTGGATCCTGAACACGTGGTAGGAGGGGCTAGCTGTTAGTCGGTAGTTGTTAGCTGCTAGTCGTTAGTCGCGAGTCATTAGCGGCTAGCGACTACTGGCCGACAACACATAGCTCGTAACCAGCAACTCACGAGAGGCAAGCAAGATGAAATTGTTGCAGGAAATGCTCTCCACCAGCCGGCGCGCCATCGGCCAGCACTGGCATCTGCCCGAGTACCGGCAGATCGAGCTGTACACCAAGCGCAAGAAGCTGGCTTTTCGCGAAAATCAGGCACTTGCCGCCGGCAGCGAGGGCATGCCTGACATCTTCGGCCCGCTCAACGCACTGATGCTGCTCGAAAGCCATCTCGATTCGGCCGACGCCGAGCTGTTCGAAGGCAAGACCTCCTGGGCCAAGTACCTCGCCCTGCCCAAATGCACGGCCACTGAAAAGCTGGTTGCCGAAGTCTTTCGCACCCTGCGCATTTTCCGCATTGCCGCGACGCACGCCCAGGGCAAGCTCGAAGCGCGCGACGGCCTGGTCCGCGCCGCCTGCACTTTCAAACGTTGCGCGCTGGCGCTGAATATCACGCCGGTCGGCCTGACGTTGCTTGAATCCTTTGTCTTCTACTACCTCGATGCCTTCCGCCAGCCCTACGGCGAAGCCTATGTCGAGGCGGTTCTCACCCAGTACTTCACCGATATCGTCGCGGAAATCCACAAGTTTGCCGACGAGGACCGCGTCCTCTACCAGTACCGGCCGCGCTTTCCCTGGTTCAACCGACATTTCCGGCTCGATTGCGACAATCCGCGCTACGAGCTCGATACCGACGCCATCCGTTTCGAAATCGGCGCCGCGTTTACCGACCCGGTGCGCTATCCCATCGACTTCTTCCTGCCGCTCACCGAGGGCCTGCACATCATTCCGGTCGAAGCCCTCAAGGACGGCCGCCTGGCCACCGCCGAGCTGCCGCGCTGGCGCGTCCGCGACGGCAATGATGAATTGCCTTCGCATTTCCGCATGCGTTTCGGCCGCGAACTGATGGTCGTCGGCCTGCCGATGACCTGAACCCTGCCCTCATCAACCCAATCACCGCCCCAACCCCAAGGAGCCAGCCATGCCGGAAATCGGACATATCAAAGTCGCCATCACCTCCAACAGCCTGACCCGCGTGGACGTCGCCTTCGCGCTGGCCAAGCAAATCCTGTTTTACGACGTCAGCAACGAATCGGCCGAGTTCATCGACTCCGCCCGCTTTTCCGCCGGCGGCGCGGCTCCGGCCGAAGCCCCCGGCGGCGGCAAGGGCACCAAGAAAGCCACCGGCGATTGCTGGATGATGGATACCGAAAGCCAGGGCACCACCGGCGACCGCGTTACGCCGCGCGTCGAGGCGGTGCGCGGCTGCCACGTCATTTTCACCAAGGGCCTGAGCGACCTGGCGGCGGTCAAGCTGCACGATGCCAAGGTTTTCCCGGTCAAGATGGAACAGGGCAAGGATGTCGACGAAGTGATCAGCGCCCTGCAGAAAATGATGAACAGCCCGCGCCCGCCGCTCTGGCTGCGCAAGGCGATGGGCACCCATGTCCCGGATGCCGCCTACCAGTTGGTCGAGGGCGGCCATGCCTGAGGCTGAAGTCGCGCCAGCCAGCACCGATCCGCTGCACCACGTACGCAAGATGGCCGAGCGCCTGCGCGATACCCGCGACCACCTGATGCGCGATGTCGAAAAGGTCGACGACCCGCTGTTCAAGCTGATGTTCGGCGAGGCCTCGGCCGTGCTCAATCGCCTGATCACGGCATTCCTGACCTATGAAACACGCAGCACGAGGGAGTACGAACAATGATCGAACTGCAACATGTCAGCCTGCGCCGCGGCCAGCACGAAGTGCTCAAGGATATTTCGCTCAACATCCCGGCCGGCCGCATCACCGCCGTCGTCGGCCGCTCCGGCGTCGGCAAGACCAGCCTGCTCGGCGCCCTGAACGGCCTGCTGACGCCGGGCAGCGGCTCGATCACGGTGGACGGCGTCGGGGCGCTCGATTCCACGGAAAACCTGCGCCGCCACCGGCAACGCACCGCCACCATTTTCCAGAACCACGCGCTGATCGACCGCCTGAGCGCCTTCGACAACGTCCTGCTCGGCCTGGCCGACCAGCGTCATCCGCTGTCTCCCCTGCCCTGGCCGGAGAAATTCCGCCAGTTGGCGGCCGGCGCGCTCGACCGCATCGGCCTGCTGCACCGCGCGCATGCCCGCGTCGATTGCCTGAGCGGCGGCGAAAAGCAGCGGGTCGGCGTGGCCCGCGCCCTGATCCGGCAACCCAGCCTGCTCCTTGGCGACGAACCCTTCGCCTCGGTCGACCCGTCGCTGATCCGGCAAATGGGCAACACGCTGCGCGAGCAGGTCGCTGACAGCGGCATGACGGTGGTTCTCGTCATGCACCAGATCGACACCGCACTGAATATCGCCGACCGCATCGTCGCGCTGGTCGATGGGCGTATCGGCTTCAACGGCGACAGCCGCGATTTCGATCCGGCGGCGCAGGCCGAGGTGTTCGGAAATGTCGATGAGCGTACGCAAACGTGCATGACAGACCTGTAGCAAGCCTCCTCCGGCGAACGAAAGTGAACAAAACCGACCGATCGGACAGGAATGTCGAAAATCCGGCCGCTTCCCGGATTGGCACGCATGTTGCGCTGATGGCAAGGCTTTCCAGTCTTTTCAACATTTCCGAAGGAATCACCATGCTTGCCATCTGCCGTCGTCATCTCCTGCTCTTCGCCCTCCTCCTCGGCCTTGCCAGTTCATCCTTTGCCCAGGGCCGCCCCGAAAAACTGGTCATCGGCCTGTTGCCGGGCGAATCGGCCCCCACCGTGATGCGCCTCAACGAACCGCTGCGCCTCTACCTGGAAAAACGCCTGGGCATCCCGGTCGAACTGATGGTTGGCGCCAATTACGCGGCGACCGGCGAAGCGCTGCGCTTCGGTCGCCTCGACATCGCCTATCTCGGCCCGGTCACCTACATCCTGCAAAGCCGGCGCACGAAGCTTGAGCCCTTCGCCCGCCCGTCGCACGAAAAGGTCGGCCCGACCTTCCAGGCCGTGATCATCGTGCCCAAGGACAGCCCGGCCAGGACCCTGGCCGACCTCAAGGGCAAGCAGATCGCCTTCGGCGACCCGGCGTCGACTTCTGGTACCTGGGTACCGCGTGCCCAGTTGCTCGAACAGGCCGGCCTCGCCTCCGGTCGCGACTACAAGCTGCAGGTGCTCGGCGCCCACGACGCGGTGGCGCTGGCCGTCGCCAACAAGAAGGTCGATGCCGGCGGCCTGTCGATGCCGATCTACAACCGCCTGCTCAAGGAAGGCAAGCTCGACGCCGAGAAGGTGCGCGTCCTGGCCGAATCGCCGGCCATCCCGGAATACATGTGGACCTTCCGCGACGGCCTCGATCCGGCCTTCAAGGAGGAAATCCGCAAGGCCTTCATCAATGTGAATGATCCGGAAGCGCTCAAGGTCTTCCGCGCAGAAGCCTTCATCCCCTGCGTCGATGCCGACGTCGATCGCGTGCGCGGCTGGATCGAAGCCATCCGCAAGGCCAACCCGGACGCCGTGCCGCCCGCTAAATGAGCCTCGCCGCCATGACCGCCGATTCTGGCAGATTCTCCCCCGTCCTCGCCGAAGCCCGCCGGCGCCACGGGCGTCGGGTCGCGGTCATGGCGCTGCTGGCGGTCATCGTCTTCGCCGCCTTCAGCTACGCCGGCCTGCTCGACCCGGCGCGCTACGACGATTTCCTGCGCCCCATCCTGACCCTGGCCGGCGATGCCATGCCGCCCGACTTCAGCCGCTGGCGCAACTGGGGCCGGCCACTGCTGGAAACCTTGTCAATGAGCATTGCCGGCACGGTCATCGGTCTCGCCCTGGCCCTGCCGCTCGGTGCCCTGGCGGCGCGCAACGTCGGCTGGCGCTGGCTCGGCCAGCCCATCCTGTTCTTTCTCAACACCCTGCGCTCGGTTCCCGGCCTGGTCTGGGGCGTCATTTTCGTGGCCGCCCTCGGCTTCGGGCCGCTGCCCGGCGTCATGGCGCTGTCCTGCCATTCGACCGGCATGCTCGGCAAGTTCTGCGCCGAACTGCTCGAACACATCGACCCCGGCCCGGTCGATGCGCTGCACGCCCAAGGCGTCGGGCGCATCGGCGTCTTCCGCTTCGCCATCTGGCCGCAACTGCTGCCCCGCCTGCTCGACGTGACGATCTACCGCTGGGAGCACAACCTGCGCGCCGCGACGACGCTCGGTGTGGTCGGCGCCGGCGGTCTCGGCCTGGAAATCGTCACCGCCTTTCACCTCTTCGAATACCGGGAAGCCTCGGCCCTGATCCTGCTGCTGCTCGCGCTGGTCAGCCTGATCAACTTGTTCGGCGGCAAGGTGCGCGCCGCCTTCCTCGGCAAAACCGATTACTAACCCAGGAGCCCTCCAGATGTCCGTCGAATCCGCCAAAACCTACATCGAGCGCATGCGCGCCGACGAGCCTTTCCGCCAGGCGGTCAACGCCGTCAGTGACGACGAGGAGGCCAGTTGGCAGTTCATCAAGGACAGCGGTTACGACTTCTCGATGAGCGAATTCCAGAAAGCCCGCGACCTGATTTACGAGGAATACGGCATCACGCCGCTTTGATCACGGCAAAGGCGCCCGTTTTTGGCGGGCGCCTTTGCCGTTACAGGAGTACCCGAGAGCTCAATGGTGGCGTACCGGGAAACCCGGGGTCTTGGCAAGATCGGCGGCGCCCTTATACCGGAAGTCGAAGCGGAGGCACGCATGGCGGTTACCAGGCTGGCTGGCCATTGCCGTCAGCGTTGGCCAGTGGTGTGCCCGCCTTGATCCAGTGCCTGATCGGCAGGTCCGAGAGCAGCCCTTTGTCTCGTGCCATGTGCCCCCCGGTTGTTCTGGTGTAGCAGCTACCTATCTAGCTACCAAATTTCGGCAGAACAGGGTGAGACGTGGCGGGACGCCACGAAACATCACATCAACACAATGTCGTACTGCTCCGGCGAATAGCTGGGCTCGGATTGCAGCGAAACCGGCTTTTCGATGAAATCCGAAAGCATGGCCAGGGACTGCGATTCTTCATCCAGGAACAGGTCAACCACGGCCGGTCCCGCCAGGATGCGGTATTCGCGGGCATTGAACTGACGTGCCTCGCGTAGCAGCTCGCGGAGAATTTCATAAGCCACGGTCCGCGCCGTCTTGACTTCGCCACGCCCGCCACAGGTCGGGCAAGGCTGGCAAAGGACGTGGGCCAGCGACTCGCGCGTCCGCTTGCGGGTCATTTCGACCAGCCCCAGTGCGGTGAACCCATTTACCGTCAGACGGGTGTGATCGTGGGCCAGAGCCCGGTTGAACTCGTCGAGCACGGCTTTCTTGTGCTCTTCGTTTTCCATGTCGATAAAATCGACGATGATGATGCCACCCAGGTTGCGCAAGCGTAGCTGGCGGGCGATGGTGAGCGCCGCCTCGAGATTGGTCTTGAAAATGGTATCGTCGAAATTGCGGACCCCGACAAACCCCCCGGTATTGACGTCGATGGTCGTCATTGCCTCGGTCTGGTCGATGATCAAGTAACCGCCCGACTTCAGATCGACCCGGCGGGCCAGCGCCTTCTGGATCTCCTCTTCGACGCCGTACAGGTCGAACAGCGGCCGCTGGCCGGTGTAATGGTCGAGCAGCGGCTGCACGGCCGGGGTGTACTCCTGAGCGAAGGCGGTTAATTTCTGGAAATTTTCCCGCGAGTCGATGACGATGCGGGTCGTCTCCGGATTCACGAAATCGCGCAGCACGCGCTGGCCGAGCGAAAGTTCCTGATAGAGCACGGTCGGCGGCCCGAAAGACCGGGCCTTTTCGCGGATATCCGACCATGTCTTGCGCAGGTAGGCGATATCGGTGGCGAACTCCTGATCGCTGGCGTTTTCCGCCATGGTCCGCACGATGAAGCCCCCCGGCTCGTCGGCCGGCACCAGGCCGGTAATTTTTTCGCGCAAAGCCTCGCGCTCGGCTTCGGCTTCGATGCGTTGCGAAATCCCGATATGTTTTTCCTGCGGCAGATAAACCAACATGCGCCCGGCGATGGAAATCTGCGTCGACAGGCGCGCCCCCTTGGTACCGATCGGGTCCTTGACGACCTGGACCAGGATGCTCTGGCCGTCGTGCAAAATTTTCTCGATCGGTCGCTCGGTGGCCGTTTCCCGGGGCTGCCAGATATCCGCCACATGCAGGAAGGCTGTGCGCTCGAGGCCGACGTCGATGAACGCCGACTGCATACCGGGCAAAATCCGGCAGACGCGACCGAGGTAGACATTGCCGACCAGACCGCGGCTGGCCGTGCGCTCGATATGCAGCTCCTGGACGACGCCTTGTTGCATCACGGCAACGCGGGTTTCCTGCGGCGTGAAGTTAATCAGTATTTCTTCGGTCATAAGCGGCTAAAATGTTGGGTTCCGCTGCATTCTACTATGACCAAAGCTCCCGAACTCCTCGCTCCCGCTGGCTCCCTCGAGATGATGCGCACCGCCTTCGATTTTGGCGCCGATGCGATCTATGCCGGCCAGCCGCGCTACAGTCTGCGCGTCCGCAACAACGCCTTCGGCACAATCGGTGCGCTCAAAGAAGGAATCGACGAGGCGCATGCCCGCGGCAAGCAGTTTTTCGTGGTCAGCAACATCTTCCCGCACAATGCCAAGCTCGCCACCTACCTCGCCGACATGGCGCCGGTCATCGAACTGAAGCCGGATGCGCTGATCATGTCCGACCCCGGACTCATCGACATGGTGCGCGAAAGCTGGCCGGAACAGGCCATTCATCTGTCAGTGCAGGCGAATACCGTCAATTGGGCAGCGGTCCGTTTCTGGAAAAAACTGGGCCTGCGCCGCATCATCCTGTCGCGCGAACTGTCGCTCGACGAAGTGGCCGAAATTCGTCAGCAATGCCCGGACATCGAGCTTGAAGTCTTCGTCCACGGCGCGCTGTGCATCGCCTATTCCGGGCGCTGCCTGCTTTCCGGCTATTTCAATCACCGCGACCCGAACCAGGGCAGTTGCACCAATTCCTGCCGCTGGGACTACAAGGTATCGACTTCCGATGCTCAGCCCGTGGCATTTTACGCCAACCCGGAACAGGAAATCCTGCTCGAGGAAAAGCAGCGCCCCGGCGAACTGATGCCGATCGAGGAAGACGAGCACGGCACCTACATCATGAATTCCAAGGACCTCCGCGCCATCGAGCACGTCCAGCGCCTGGTGGACATCGGCATCGATTCGCTGAAAATCGAAGGGCGCACCAAGAGCCCGTATTACGTCGCCCGGACCTGCCAGACCTACCGCCAGGCAATCGACGATGCGGTCGCCGGCAGGCCGCTCGACCCGAAGCTGTTGAGCGAACTCGATGGCCTGGCCAACCGGGGCTACACCGACGGTTTCTACCAGCGCCACCATGATGCCGATTACCAGAATTACCTGCGCGGCCATTCCGAATCCGAGCGCAGCCTCTACGTCGGCGACGCCGTGCGTTTCGACAGCGCCCGCGGCCTGATGGAAATCGAGGTCAAGAACCGTTTTGCCGTCGGCGACCGCCTGGAGTGCGTGCACCCGACCGGCAACCGGAGCTGGACGCTGCCCCGCATGGAAAACGCCGCCGGCGAAGCGATGACCGTCGCCCCCGGCAGCGGCCATCGGGTGTGGATTGATTTGCCGGCGCCGTACACCGATTCCTTCGTCGCGCGTTATGTCTGAGCAGACGAAGCAAATTCCCCAAGGTGCTAGACCTTCCGGCCGCACCGCCAACGATAGAAAAGCCGTCCCCGTGAGCCAGCCAGCCCCGCGCATGCCGTTAATCGACGCCCTCAAGGCAATCGCGGCCATGCTCGTCCTGCTCACCCATTTTTCTTCCTACGGTCCGCTCGCCGCCACGGTAAACGAGGCCTTCCCGGCAGTTTTCGGCTGGTTCTACGACTATGGCCGGATGGCCGTGCAGGTTTTCCTGGTCATCGCCGGTTTCCTCGCCGCCCGCGGCTTGTCGCGGGAAGGTCAGGCGCTGACCGTTTCGCCGCTGCCGTTGATCTGGAAACGTTACCTGCGCCTGGTTGTGCCCTACCTGGCCGCCATTGCCCTGGCCATCGTCGGCGCGGCGATTGCCGACCAGTGGATGGACGACGAAGCCATTCCCGACCGCGCCACCCTCCGGCAATGGTTGGCCCACGCCTTCCTGCTCCACGGTCTGCTCGGCTTCGACGCGCTGTCGGCCGGCGTCTGGTACATCGCCATCGATTTCCAGCTTTTTGCACTGATGGCCATCCTGCTCTGGTCCGGTCGCCTGCGCATCGTCGCCCCGGCGCTGGTGCTCGGCGTCGCCAGCCTCTCGCTGTTCTGGTTCAACCGCGATGCCAGTTGGGACAACTGGGCAATCTACTTCTTCGGCTCCTACGGCCTCGGTGCTGCCGCCTGGTGGGCCTCGGAGCGCCGCCAGATGTCGGCCTGGCTCGGCGTCATCGCGACAGTCGCCATCGCTGCCCTGGTCGTCGATTTCCGCCTGCGCATCGCGCTCGCCCTGGGCGTCGCCCTGCTGCTCGGCTTCGGGCGGCGTAGCGGATGGCTCGAAAGCTGGCCGAATTTCCGCCCGCTGGCCTTCCTCGGCCAGATTTCCTATTCGGTGTTCCTGGTGCATTTCCCGGTTCTGCTGATCGCCAACGCCCTGTACACCCGCTTCGCGCCGGCCTCGACCGGCGCCGCCCTGCTCAGCCTGGGGCTGGCCTGGGCGGCCAGCATCCTGGCCGCCACCCTGTTCTATCGCTGGATCGAAAGTCCGGCCGCCAGCCAGCGCCTGACCGGCACCCTCGGCTGGCTCGCCGGCCAGGCCCGGGACGGCCTGCGGGCCGCGCCGCGCTACGTGGTGACGCTGCTTCGTCGCATTTTGCCCGGCGGCGCCTGATCTATCGGCGGCTACTCGTCGGCCAGTTCGCCACGCGCCCGGAAATATTCCAGGGCTTCCGGGTTGGCCAGGGCTTCGCTGTTTTTCACCGGTCGATCATGCACGACATTGCGCACGGCCAGTTCGACGATCTTGCCCGACTTGGTGCGCGGAATATCCCGGACCTGGACAACTTTTGCCGGCACATGGCGCGGCGTCGTGTTATTCCTGATCTGTTGTTTGACCCGCTCGATCAGTCCGGCATCAAGCAGCAGACCGTCCTGTAACTTGACGAAAAGCACCACCCGCACGTCGTCGTTGCGGCCCGGCGGCCACTCCTGGCCGATCACCAGCGACTCAATAATTTCCGGCAACTGTTCGACCTGGCGATAGATCTCGGCGGTGCCGATGCGCACGCCGCCCGGGTTCAGCGTCGCATCGGAGCGGCCGTAGATGATGATGCCATCGTGCGCCGTCAATTCGGAAAAATCGCCGTGACACCAGATATTGGCGAAGCGCTCGAAATAGGCGGCCCGATATTTACTGCCGTCGGGATCGTTCCAGAAGCCGACCGGCATCGCCGGGAAAGCTTTGGTGCACACCAGTTCGCCCTTTGTCGAACGCACCGGCCGACCTTCGTCGTCGAAGACATCGACCGCCATGCCCAGCCCCCGGCACTGGATTTCGCCACGCCAGACGGGCAATAGCGGATTGCCCAGGACGAAACAGGAAACGATGTCGGTACCGCCGGAAATCGAGGCGAGCAGGATGTCTTGCTTAATTTCGCGATAGACCCAGTCAAAACCTTCCGGCGACAGCGGACTGCCGGTCGAGAAGATGACGCGCAAGGCGCCCAGGTCGTGCGTCCGGCCCGGGCGCAGGCCCAACTTGGCGGCGGCATCGATGAACTTGGCGGAGGTCCCGAAATGGGTCATTTTTTCTTCCGCCGCGTAGTCGAAGAGCGCCGCGCCGCCGGCCGCAAAGGGCGAGCCATCGTAAAGCAGCAGGGTGGCGCCGCCAGCCAGGCCGGAAACCAGCCAGTTCCACATCATCCAGCCACAGGTGGTGAAATAGAACAGGCGGTCGCCGGGCCGCACATCGCTGTGCAACTGATGTTCTTTCAGATGCTGCAAGAGCACGCCGCCATGGCTGTGCACAATGCATTTCGGGACGCCCGTCGTGCCGCTCGAAAACATGATGAACAGCGGATGCGCGAAGGGAAGCCGGCGGAAAATCACGGCCGGCGCAGTAGCGACCGCGGCAATGTCGCTCCAGCCGGTCGCCTTGGCAATTCCCGAAAGATCCGGCCGGACATTCAGATAGGGCACGACGACAACCCGGAGCAGCGACGGCATCCGCGCCACGACTTCGGCATTCTTGGCCAGACAATCGACGGCCTTGCCGTTGTACCAATAGCCATCGACGCAGAGCAAGACCTTGGGCTCGATCTGCCCGAAACGGTCGAGCACGCCCTGCACGCCAAAATCCGGCGAGGCCGAGGACCAGATGGCGCCGAGCGCCGTGGTCGCCAGCATGGCAATCAGGGTTTCCGGCAGATTCGGCAGATAGCCGGCCACCCGGTCGCCTTCGCCAACCCCGGCGGCGATCAGGAAATGCTGGAAACGGGCCACCTCGGCATATAACTCGGCCCGGCTCAAGCGCCGTTCGACCTTGTCCTCGCCCCGAAAAACCAGGGCGGGGCCGGCATCGCGCCGCGACAACAGATTTTCGGCGTAATTCAGCCGCGCCTCGGGAAACCAGCGGGCGCCGGGCATCCGCTCGCCATTGACGAGAACCGTCTCGCCCTTGGTCCCGAGTACACCGCAAAAATCCCAGAGCTGCGACCAAAAAATTTCCGGCTGATCGACCGACCATTGCCAGAGATCGCCATAGCCGGCCTGGCCCGTGGCCTGCATGAACCTGGCCAGGGCGGTGGCAGCAGCGGTTTGCGGATTGGGTTGCCAGAGCTGCTGGCTGGCGATGGCTTGGGTCATATCGTCTCCATTGTTTTTGTACACGCAGGGCCGCAGATTATCAGCATCGCGCCCGGCAAGACTGTCAGCCGACCGACAAAGCAAAGGCGCGGCACCTGTTAATATGCCATCTGCCCTCACATTCAGGAGAAAACACATGACAACAGCAGTGCTCAGCGAAATCCACGGCAAGGTCGGCCTGATCCGTATCAATCGACCGGACGCGATGAATGCGCTGAACGACGCCGTGGTCGAAGGCATCGCCGCGGCAATTGACGCTTTCGAAGCCGATCCCGCGATCGGCTGCCTTGTCCTCACCGGCAACGACAAGGCTTTTGCCGCCGGCGCCGATATCGGGGTCATGAAAAGCTTCGATTACATGCATGCTTACCAGACCGACTTCATCACCGCCCGCTGGGAACGCATCAAGACGGCGCGCAAGCCGGTGATTGCCGCCGTCGCCGGCTACGCCCTGGGCGGCGGCTGCGAGTTCGCGATGATGTGCGACATGATCTACGCCGCCGACAATGCCAAATTCGGCCAGCCGGAAGTCAAGATCGGCACCCTGCCCGGCGCCGGCGGCACGCAGCGCCTGCCGCGTGCCATCGGCAAAGCCAAGGCGATGGACATGTGCCTGACCGGCCGCCTGATGGATGCCGTCGAAGCCGAGAAAAGCGGCCTCGTCGCCCGCATCATTCCCGCCGAGCAACTCTTGGAAGAGACACTGAAGGCCGCCCAGACCATCGCCGGCTATTCGCTGCCGGTGATCATGATGATCAAGGAAGCGGTCAATCGTGCCTTCGAATCCCCGCTCAACGAAGGCCTACTCTTCGAGCGCCGCGTCTTCCACGCCAGTTTCGCCCTGGAAGACCAGAAAGAAGGCATGAACGCCTTTGCCGAAAAGCGCAAACCGAGTTTCAAGAACCGCTGACTTGCATCTCTTCGTCGACATCTCCAGCCACGGTTTCGGGCATCTGGCGATTACCGCGCCGGTGCTCAATGCCCTGGGCGAATCGCAGCCGGATCTGCGCCTCACCATCCGTAGCGGCCTGCCCGCCGACAAGCTGCGCGAGCGCCTGAACGCCCCGTTCGAACTGATCGCCGCGGCCAGCGATTTCGGCTTCGCGATGCTTGATGCGACGCGCATCAACCATGCGTTCAGCGCCACCGCCTACCGGGCCGCCCACAGCAACTGGGAACGCCGGGTGCACGGCGAAGCCGATTTCCTCACCCGGCTCGCCCCCGATCTGGTGCTGACCAGCGTCAGCTACCTGCCGCTGGCCGGGGCGGCCATGGCCGGCATTCCCTCGGTCAGCCTCTGTTCGCTGAACTGGGCCGATCTCTTTCACCATTTTTTTGGGCAAGAACGCTGGGCCGCCGCGATCCATGCCGACATGCTGGCCGCCTATCGCTCGGCCAAGGCTTTTTTGCGCATCACCCCCGGCATGGCCATGCCGACCCTGAACAACCTGCACCCCATCGGCGCCATCGCCGCCCGCGGCCGCCGACGCGATCTCGGGCGGCATGGCGAGCGCGCCGTACTGATCGCCATGGGCGGCATCGCGCACCGCCTGCCGGTGGAAAACTGGCCGCGCCTGCCCGGCATCCGCTGGCTGGTCGGCGCCGACTGGCAATGCCGCCACCCGGACGCAATAGCTTTCGAAAGTTTCGGCCTGGGCTTTACCGATCTGCTCTGCTCGGTCGATGCCATTATCACCAAACCCGGCTACGGTACATTTACCGAAGCCGCCTGCAACGGCACACCGGTTCTCTATCAACGGCGCGACAACTGGCCGGAACAGGAATGCCTGATCGAGTGGTTGCAGCACAATGCAAAATGTCATGAAATCAGGGCCGATGATCTGATCAGCGGCAACGTCCATGAAAAGCTGCAAGATCTCTGGCGAAAGGAAGCACCGGCGTTGCCTGAAAGCACGGGAATCCAGGAGGCAAGCGCTATAATCGGCCGCCTGTTGAAGCAGAAGCCTGCTGTTATCTTCTAGAAAACGCAATTGAACCGCAGAGACGCAGCGATGCTGAGGAAATCAAAGGCACGTAGCTGTTTTCACGCTCTTATCCGCTCCTTTGCGCCGCTGCGCTAAGATTTTTAGTTTATCGAGAAATCAGGCCGGACCCGCGGGCTTCCCGGTTTTTCTGCATTTCCCCACCCTCCGACTGCCGTCTTGACACCATCATCCCTGACCGAAGTCGCCGCGTCCTGCCCCAGCCTGCTGCGTGGCCCGGCGCGGCCCGAATTGACCCGCCACGAAATCCTGGCCGATCTGTTCGAAGCCACCGCCCGGCGCATTCCGCAACAAACAGCCCTGGTGCACGGCACCCGCCGGCTCAGTTACGGCGAGCTCGATGAACTGGCCGAGCGCGTCGCCACCCGCCTGATCGCCGCCGGCGTCGGCGCCGGCCAGATCGTCGGCCTCTGGCTGTCGCGCGGCATCGACCTGCTGGTCATGCAACTGGGCATCGCCAAGACCGGCGCCGCCTGGCTGCCCTTCGACGCCGACACGCCGGTCGAGCGCATCCAGGTCTGCCTGGAAGACGCCCAGGCCAGCGGCCTCCTCAGTTGTGCCGGCAACGAAGAACTGCTCTGCGATCTGGCCTGCCCGGTGTGGACCGGCGAAGCCCTGAGCGCGGCGCTGGAGATGCCCGGGCCGCGCCGCCAGAACGTTGCGCCGGAAGACCCGGCCTACGTCATCTACACCTCCGGCTCGACCGGCAAGCCGAAGGGCATCCAGATCAATCAGGGCGCCATCTGCCATTTCCTGCGCAGTGAAAACGCCGTCCTCGGCATCCGCGAGGACGACCGCGTCTACCAGGGGTTCTCGGTCGCCTTCGACATGTCCTTCGAGGAAATCTGGATCAGCTACCTGGTCGGCGCCACGCTGTGGATCGCGCCGCGCGAAGTCACTGCCGACCCGGACGCCCTGCCGCTCGCCCTGATCGAGCAGCAGATCAGCGTGCTGCACGCCGTGCCGACGCTGCTCGCGCTGTTTTCGCGGGACATCCCGAACCTGCGCCTGATCAACCTCGGCGGCGAAGCCTGCCCGGAGGCGCTGGTCGCCCGCTGGGCGCGACCCGGCCGCCAGGTGTTCAACACCTACGGCCCGACCGAGGCCACCGTCTCGGCCAGCCTGGCCGAACTGCAGGCCGGCGAGCCGGTGACCATCGGCCGGCCGTTGCCCAATTACAACCTGCTGGTCATCGATGCCGCCGTCGAAAACGGCCTGCGCCTGCTGCCGCGAGGTGAGACCGGCGAATTGTGCATCAGCGGCCCCGGCGTCGCCGCCGGCTATCTCGGCCGGCCGGAGCTGACCGCCGAGAAATTTCTCGCCAACCCGTGGGCGAGCGGCGCCCAGGATAGCCGGCTTTACCGCACCGGCGACCTCGCCCGCATCGATGCCGACGGCCGCGTCCACTGCCTCGGCCGCACCGACGACCAGGTCAAGATCCGCGGCTTTCGCGTCGAACTGGGCGAAATCGAGGCAGCGCTCGCGGCCCACCACGGCATCGGCACGGCTGCCGTGCTGCTGCGCCAGGATGACGGCATCGAACGGCTGGTCGCCTACATCGTCGGCGATGAAGAACTGACGCCAAGCGCCAGCGTACTGCGCACAGCGCTGGCCGAAACCCTGCCGCCCTACATGGTGCCGGTGCATATCGAGTGCTTGCCGGAAATGCCCCGCCTGACCTCGGGCAAGATCGACCGCAAGGCGCTGCGCGACCGCCCGCTCGAACTCGCCGCCGGCCAGCCGGCCGCTTCCGAATTGCCGGAAACGCCGGCCGAGGAAGTCCTGTTCGGTGAACTGGCCAAACTCTTCCCCGGCCAGGCCATCCGTCGCGCTGCCGACTTCTTCTCCGATCTCGGCGGCCATTCGCTGTTTGCCGCCCGCCTCGCTTCGGCCATCCGCACCCACCCGCGCTTCGCCAGTTTCACGGTGCGCGACATCTACCAGCACCGCAGCATCGGCCGCCTCGCCGAAGTGCTGGCCGAAACGCAGGAAATTGCCGCACCGGCCGACCTCCTGTGGCCCCCGCCGTCATCCATCAAGCGCTGGACGTGCGGCGCCGCCCAGGCCTTGATCGTGCCGCTGCTGGTCGTCCTGCGCATGGCGCAGTGGCTGGCCCCCTTCTTCACCTACCACTTCTTTACCGGCGATCCCGGCGATTCGACAGCGCGGGCTGTCGCCGTCTCGGTCGGCGTCTTCCTGCTCGCCACCAGCATCGAATTTGCCATCGCCGCCGCCGGCAAGTGGCTGGTCGTCGGCCGCCTGCAGCCGGGCCGCTATCCGCTGTGGGGCATGACTTATTTCCGCTGGTGGATTGCCGACCGCCTGATCGAAGGGGCGCCGGTCTACATGCTCAGCGGCTCTCCCCTGCTGATCTGGTGGCTGCGCCTCCTGGGCGCCCGCATCGGCCGCGACGTAAGCATCGGCTCGGTCACCGCCCGGGCCCACGACCTGATCGAGATCGGCGACGGCGTCAGCATCGGCAATGCCGTCAATCTGGAAAACGTGCGCGTCGAACGCGGCGAATTCATCGTCGGCCGCATCGATCTGGCCGAGGAAGCCTGCATCGGCTCCTATTCCGTGCTCGAAGGCAATACCCGCCTTGGCGCCTACAGCCACCTCGATGGCCAGTCGGCCTTGAGCGATGGCCAGGCGATTCCCGCCGGGCGACTGTGGAGCGGCTCGCCGGCGCGCGATACCGGCCCTTTCGAGCGCGAAGCGGTGCGCCCGCGGCCGGCCGTGTCGGAAACCCGGCTGGCCCGCGAGGGACTGTTCTTTGTCTTCGGTACCCTGGCCACCGCCACCATCTTTTTCATCCCGGTCTTTCCCAGCTTCATCCTCATCGACTCGATCGACGAGAGCTATGGCTGGATGCAAAGCAACAACATTCCCTTCCAGCTGATCAAGTATTTCATCCTCGCCTTCCCGGCCACGGCGGTGCTTATCGTGTGCACCGTCCTGATTTCAGCGGCCCTGCGCTGGACATTGCTGCCCCGCGTCCAGGAAGGGAGCTGGCCGGTACATAGCAACGCCTACTGCAGCCGCTGGCTGGTCAACCAGATCCAGGAATCCAGCCTCAATATCCTGCACGGCGTCTATGCCACGGTCTTCGCCCCCTTCTGGTATCGCCTGCTGGGCGCCAAGGTCGGGCGCGATGCCGAAATCTCGACAGCCCAGGGCCTGATTCCCGACCTGCTGACCTTGGGCGACGAAACCTTCATCGCCGATGCCGTGATGCTTGGCGACGAGGAAATCGACGGCGGCTGGATGACCCTGCGCGCCACCGTGATCTCGCGCCGCAGCTTCGTCGGCAACGGCGCCTTCGTCCCGGACGGCACCATCCTGCCGGAGAACGTGCTGATCGGCGTGCACTCGCGCACCCCGGCCAACGATCAGATGCGCCCCGGCGACACCTGGCTCGGCTCGCCGGCGATCAACCTGCCGGCTCGCGAGGAAACGACTGGCTACCCGGAAGAGCTGACCTTCCGCCCGTCGAAAATGCGCCGCCTCGGGCGCACCCTGGTAGAAAGCTATCGCATCATCACGCCGCATGCCGCGGTGATCGCCGTCGGCTACACCATGGTGCTCCACGTCATGCCGCTGGCCGGCGCCGGCCACTGGGCGGCGGTCGCCTGGTACCTGAACATCGCCGGCCTGCTCTACGGCGTTGGGGCACTGCTCCTGGTCGCCCTGCTCAAATGGCTGCTGATCCGCCGCTACGACACGCTCGCCCAGCCGATGTGGACGCCGTTCGTCTGGTTGTCGGAAGGCATCACCAGCCTCTATGTCGGCTTCACCATCCCCAATTTCATGCGCTACCTGCGCGGCACCCCCTGGCTACCGCTGGCCTTCAATCTGCTGGGCAGCCGCATCGGCCGCGGCGTCTATCTCGACACCACTGATCTCGACGAATTCGACTGCGTGCATATCGGCGACTACAGCGAACTCAATGCCCTGGCCTGCCCGCAGACCCACCTCTTCGAGAACCGCATCATGAAAATCGACCATGTGCGCATCGGCCGCCAGGTGACGCTGGGCGCCCGCAGCTCGGTGCTCTACAGCGCCGTGGTCGGCGACAACGTCAAACTCGGGCCGCTGACCCTGGTCATGAAAGGCGAAAGCATTCCGGCCAATTCCTACTGGCACGGCTGCCCGGCCGCACCGGCCAGGCGCTGAGCGGCCGATGAACAGCCCGCCAATCGTTGTTCCGCAATGGACGGGAGCGGGCTCCTTACCGACACCGGAAAACGGCTTGCTGGTGTTCTGGCTGACGACGCCATTCACCCAGAATCGCGACCTCGCCCGCCAACTAGTCCGCAGCGCCTTACGCGAAATGCTGGCACCGCTACTCGACTGCGCACCGGCAACCGTGCCCCTGCTCTCGCAGCCCGGACAGCCGCTACGCCTGGCCGGCCGGGAACGCCAGATCGGACTATCGGTGAGTCATGCGGCGGGCCGATCGCTGGTTGCCATCCACCTCAACGGCGCCGTCGGCGTTGATCTGCTGCGGGTGGACGATCTGGCAATGAAAGATGCTGAACTGCAGCGCATGGCGATGGACTATCTGGGGAATGAGGTCGCCCGGACACTCGCCGGCCTGCCGGGGGAAGCGCAACGGCAGGCTTTTGCCAATGCCTGGGTGGGGCTGGAGGCAGGCTTGAAATGTCTGGGGGATGGCCTGGCGGAATGGTCGCCGGAACGGCAGGCCTTGCTGGCTCACTGCCGAATCAGGGGGTTGCTCCTGCCGGAGGGCGTCGTTGGAGCGGTCGCGTGGCTGGCGACCGATTAGCGCAGTCTGCTTTACTGCTCCAGCTTGAAATCAGTGCCGAGCTTGTTGAAGGGCAGGTTCCGCCCTTGCGGGGCGTCTCACTTTTTCGCTGCGCGGAAGCTGCGCTTTCTTGTTCGCCAAGAAAATCTGGCCTAGCAGGCCAGATTTCGGCGTAGCCAAAAAGTAAGCAAAAAGAAGGCGACCCTGGGGTCGCCTTTTCTTTGGCTAGGCGGTCTCAAACATCAAGTGCAACACCGGTTGGGATGTTGGCATTTTGCTTTACGCAATCTTCGAAGAAGACAGCCGCCGGTGTTCTAAAACCCAGGG
>JAGTRU010000041.1 GCA_018261905.1 Pseudomonadota bacterium
GCAGCAATAACTGCACGGCCACCCTTGGTGCGCATACGAACCAGGAAGCCATGGGTGCGCTTGCGGCGCACGACCGAAGGTTGATACGTGCGTTTCATTTGGTAATCCCTTGATGTGCTTAGAAAAACGCATGATTACACCTTGTTTACCCCCACTCTGTCAAGATCAATTATTTGCAAAAGCTGTGGATAACCTTGTGTATGAAGGGTAGAATCCAGCATCTTACGGCGGCCCCATGGCCGCCTATTTTGTTAAATAATTACCAAATAAATCATGTGGTTAATACCGCAGGTGACAGTCGAGCGCCTGCTCGGTGAGGGTATCAATATCAATGGCCGGTTTCTGGGAATCCTGTTTGCTCCGCTTTGAGCAGGAATTGCCCGCACAGCAATTCAATACCTGGATCAAGCCGTTGCGGCTGGACGGGGAAAATACGCCGCAAGACGGCTTGCGTCTGATTGCACCCAACGGTTTCATCATGAAATGGGTTCGCGATCGTTATCTGACGCGCATCGAAGAATATAGCCGCAGTTTTTTCTCGGTGCCGACGACCATTGCCCTGGTCATCGACAACAGCAAAGCGACCGCGGCCCGTGCCGAAAACCGGATGACCGGCAGCAGCGGAGCAGCCGAGACGACGAGCAGCGGCAGCCCTAGCGCCGAAAAGCCGCGGGCCAAGAGCGGCAATTACGAGAAATCCCGGCTTTTTTCCGCCTTCACCTTCGACAACCTGGTGGTCGGCAAGGCCAACGACCTGGCGCGCGCTGCCGCCGTGCAGGTGGCCAACAACCCGGGGGGCGCCTACAACCCGCTGTTCATCTATGGCGGCGCCGGCCTCGGCAAGACTCACCTGATTCACGCCATCGGCAATACCATCCTCGCCGAAAACCCGGAAAAGATCGTCCGTTATGTGCACGCCGAGGATTACTACTCCGACGTCGTGCGCGCCTATCAGCAAAAGTCTTTCGACACCTTCAAGCGCATGTACCGGACGCTCGATGTGCTGCTGCTCGACGACGTGCAGTTCTTCAACGGCAAGAACCGCTCGCAGGAGGAATTTTTCTTCCTGTTCAACGCGCTGATTGAAGCCCGCAAGCAGATCATCATTACCTGCGATACCTATCCCAAGGATATCAACGGCCTCGACGACCGTCTGGTGACCCGCTTCGACTGGGGTCTGACGGTGCAGATCGAGCCGCCGGAACTGGAAATGCGCGTCGCCATCCTGAAGAAGAAGGCCGAGGCGGAAGGTCTGCAGCTCGACGACGAAGTCGCCTTCTTCATTGCCAAGCATCTGCGCTCCAACGTCCGCGAGCTCGAAGGCGCCCTCAAGAAGGTCCTCGCCTATTCTTCGTTCCACGGTCGCATCATTGCCCTGGACCTAGCCAAGGAAGCGCTCAAGGATCTCATCGGTTCGGTGCGCAACGTCGGCATGGACAATATCCAGAAGACCATTGCCGACTATTACAAGATCAAGGTCGCCGACCTCTTCTCGAAAAAACGCACGCGGGCCATTGCCCGGCCGCGCCAGGTCGCCATGTGGTTATGTCGCGAAGTCACCTCGCACAGCTTCCCGGAAATCGGCGATGCTTTCGGTGGCCGCGACCACACCACGGTCATTCATGCCGTCAAGACCATCGATTCATTGCGCCTCAAGGACAGCGAACTCAATCACGACCTGCATGTATTGCTGCAGGTATTGAAAGGATAAGGCTGTTGGTAAAGCTGTTGGCAAGCTGTCCATGCTTTGTGGATGATCCGGGGATATCCGGTTTATGGGAAAATTGTCCAGAATTCATCCACAGGCAATTCAGAGCTTTCTGCAGAGCCTAAAAGTTGCTGCAACAGTTTGATTTACAAGTTTATTTTTTTGGTTATCCACAGAGTAGTTCCCGATATAGTCTACTTAGGAATTTAATTTATGGTTCTTATTAAAACCCATAGAGACACGCTTTTAGCCCCTTTGCAGTCCGTATCGGGGATCGTTGAAAGGCGTCATACCCTGCCTATCCTTTCCAACGTGCTGTTGGAAAAGAAGGGGGATCGTCTCACCCTGTTGGCGACCGACATCGAAATCCAGATCACCACGGCCACCGACGGAGCCGGTGGCGACGGCGACGGTGCGGTCACCGTCGGCGCCCGCAAACTGCAGGAAATCCTGCGTTCGCTGCCGGATACCACGGAAATCACCCTGAGCCTGGAAGACAAGCGGCTGCAGATCAAGGGCGGCAAGAGCCGTTTCAACCTGCAGACCCTGCCGGCCGACGATTTCCCGCGGATGACCATGACGGAAGGCGAGACCAAGCAATTCAGCATCACCCAAAAGGCTTTCCGCGCCCTGCTCGGCAAGACCCAGTTCAGCATGGCAGCGCAGGATGTCCGTTACTACCTGAACGGCCTGCTGCTGCTGGTCGAAGGCAAGGAACTGCGCGCCGTGGCCACCGACGGTCACCGTCTGGCCTACGCCAGCGTCGAGATCGAAGCCGATCTGCCGCGCCAGGAAATCATCCTGCCGCGCAAGACCGTGCTCGAACTCAACCGCCTGCTGGTCGATAGCGACGAGCCGCTGAACATCACGCTGGCCTCCAACCAGGTGCGTTTCGCCTTCGGTTCGGTGGTCCTCGTTTCGAAGCTGATCGATGGCAAGTTCCCCGATTACGAGCGCGTCGTGCCGGCCACCCTGAAGAATCACATGACCGTCGGTCGGCAGATTCTGATGCAGGCCATGAACCGCGCCGCCATCCTGACTAATGAAAAATTCCGTGGGGTGCGCGTCGTTCTGGGCGACAATAGCCTGAAATTGATTGCCGCCAATGCCGAGCAGGAAGAAGCTCAGGAAGAAATCGAAGTGCAGTACAGCGGCGATGTCATCGATGTCGGCTTCAATGTCGGCTATCTGCTGGATGTGCTGAACAACGTGCACACCGAAGAAATCCAGTGGAGTTTCAACGATGCCAATTCCAGCGCGCTGATTACCGTACCGGGCAATGAGCGATTCAAGTATGTCGTCATGCCGATGCGTATTTGATTTCTGTACCTAAAGACCAGTTTCACGTGGAACACAAGCAATGAGCGAAGAGAACACGCCAATCAACGATCCGCAGGAAGGCTCGCCGGCCTACGGTGAATCCAGCATCCAGATCCTGGAAGGCCTGGAAGCCGTCCGCAAGCGTCCGGGCATGTACATCGGCGATACCTCCGATGGCACCGGCCTGCACCACCTAGTGTTCGAGGTTGTGGATAATTCGATTGACGAAGCATTGGCCGGGCATTGTGACGATATCGTCGTCACCATCCACCTCGACAATTCGATCAGCGTCACCGACAACGGCCGGGGCATCCCGGTCGGCGTCAAGATGGACGACAAGCACGAGCCGAAACGTTCGGCCGCCGAAATCGCCCTGACCGAATTGCACGCCGGCGGCAAGTTCAACCAGAATTCCTACAAGGTGTCCGGTGGCCTGCACGGCGTCGGCGTGTCCTGTGTCAATGCGCTGTCGAAGTGGCTGAAGCTGACCATCCGCCGCGACGGCCATAAGCACACCATGGAATTCTGCCGCGGCCATGCCGTCGATCGCATCGTCGAAGTGCGCGACGGCGTTGAAATTTCGCCGCTCAAAGTGGTTGGCGAAACCGACAAGCGCGGGACGGAAGTGCACTTCCTGGCCGACGAGGAAATCTTCGAGCACATCGAGTTCCATTACGAAATTCTCGCCAAGCGCCTGCGTGAGCTGTCCTTCCTCAACAACGGCGTGCGCATCCGCCTGATCGACCAGCGTACCGGCAAGGAAGAGGATTTTGCCTTTTCCGGTGGCGTCAAGAGCTTTGTCGAGTACATCAATCGCACCAAGACCATTCTGCATCCGACCATCTTCACCTCGGCCGGCGAAGCCAAGGTTGGCGATACCGGCGTCACCATCGGCGTCGAAGTCGCCATGCAATGGAACGATTCCTACCAGGAACAGGTGCTCTGCTTCACCAACAACATTCCGCAATCCGACGGCGGCACCCACCTGACCGGCCTGCGCGCCGCGATGACGCGGGTCATCAACAAATACATCGACGAACACGAAATTGCCAAGAAGGCCAAGGTCGAAATCGCCGGTGACGACATGCGCGAAGGCCTGGCCTGCGTGCTGTCGGTCAAGATGCCCGACCCCAAGTTCGCCTCGCAGACCAAGATGAAGCTGGTGTCCAGCGAAGCCCGCCCGGCCGTCGAAGAAGTCGTCGCCCAGAAGCTCGCCGACTTCCTGCTCGAACGCCCGGCCGACGCCAAGATCATCACCGGCAAGATCGTTGAAGCTTCCCGCGCCCGTGAAGCCGCCCGCCGCGCCCGCGAACTGACGCGCCGCAAGGGTGTGCTCGACGGTATCGGCCTGCCCGGCAAACTGGCCGACTGCCAGGAAAAGGATCCCGCCCTCTGCGAAATTTACGTGGTCGAGGGCGATTCCGCCGGCGGCTCCGCCAAGCAGGGCCGCGACCGCAAGTTCCAGGCCATTCTGCCGCTGCGCGGCAAGGTCCTGAACGTCGAAAAAGCCCGCTTCGAAAAGCTGATTTCCAGCGAGCAGATCGTCACCTTCATCACGGCACTCGGCACCGGCATCGGCAAAGACGAATTCAAGATCGAAAAGCTGCGCTACCACCGCATCATCATCATGACCGACGCGGACGTGGACGGCGCCCACATCCGGACCCTGCTGCTCACGCTGCTCTACCGCCAGATGCCGGAACTGATCGAACGTGGTTACGTCTACATCGCCCAGCCGCCGCTCTACAAGGTCAAGCACGGCAAGACCGAGCGCTACCTCAAGGACGATCAGGATTACCACCAGTTCCTGCTGCGCATGGCCATGGACGAAGCCAGCCTGACGCCGCGCGCCGGTGCCGAGCCGGTCGCCGGCCCGGCCCTCGAAGCCCTGGCCCGCTCCTGGCTGCTCACCGAAGCCGTCATCGAGCGCGTTTCCCACCTCGTCGACCCGCTCGTTCTCAAGGCCCTGGTCCAGCACAACCTCAAGCTCGACCTCGCCAGCGAAGCCGGTGCCCAGGCCAGTGCCGAACTGCTGACCAGCCATCTGGCCGGCAAGATCCGCGTTGTGCCGCGCTACGACGACATCCAGGAACGCTGGACCCTGCGCGTCGAAAAGATGCACCACGGCAACCTCAAGGTCGGCCTGATCGACGACGACCTGCTGATGTCCGGCGACTTCACGCAACTGCGCCGCACCGCCGAAACCCTGGCCGACCTCTTCGGCGCTGGCGCCTTCATGGCCCGCGGCGAAAAGAAGCAGCCCGTCACCAACTTCGGCGACGCCATGAAGTGGCTGCTCGCCGACGTCGAACGCGGCATCAGCAAGCAGCGCTACAAAGGTCTCGGCGAAATGAACCCCGACCAGCTCTGGGAAACCACCATGGACCCGAAAGTCCGCCGCCTGCTACGCGTGCAGATCGACGACGCAATTGCCGCCGACGAGATCTTCACAACCCTGATGGGCGAGGATGTCGAGCCGAGAAGGGCGTTCATTGAGAGCAATGCGCTGAATGCGCGGATTGATATCTAGCGCGTTGTAGGATCCCGCGATTGTCTAGATTTTTCCTAAAAGTCTAGATTTCGTGGGAATCGAAGTGCAATGAAAGCCATCTTATTAAGGTGGCTTTTTTTGCCGTTTATTGATCTCATCATCGTTACCCGAAGTCGAGGTGGGTTGGTGATTTCTCGAAAGACCAGCATCAAGCACGACTGGATAGTTTCCTGATGCTTTACTAGCAAGCGGAATGCGTTATCAGGCAGTTGTAATTCATTGATTGTGAATTATTTATTTTTCCCTCCGCAGCACGCCCTTAGTCGGATATACAATCTACGCATTTAGGACGTTGCCATCGTTCCTACTCCATCAAAGATCTGCTGCAATAAGGACTCGAAACCTTGGAACTGGCGTTTGCTGAGCGCGAACTCCGAGCTTTGTGCTTGAATGAGTTTAGTGCCGTACAGGAACTCGGTACTCGGGTTGCCGAGAAGTTGAAACGGCGCTTAGCGGATCTTGCTGCAGCACCTACGGCTTCTGATTTGTTTGGATTGCCGGGGAACCCTCGTCCGCATCCGGATTGTCGAACTCAAATTGTGGTGAATTTGATTGATGGCTGGCAAATGTACTTTGAGTCAGGGCACCTAAAGATGCGTGTATTCGATACTGGTGAGGTTGATTGGGCGCAAACCAAACGTGTCAAGATTCTTAGGTTGGAGAACAGCAATGATTGAGACAACCAATTTTCTACCGGAGTGGGCGTCACCTCCCGGCGCAACAATCAGTGACTTTCTCGAGGATCAGGGAAGATCGATTGACGATCTTGCGCGCGAACTTGGTTGTCCTAGTTCCTATACAAATCGATTGCTGGAGGGATCGATTCCAATTACGCAGGAGATTGCAAGTAGCCTCTCTCAGGTATTGGGGGCAACTTCTGATTTCTGGCTCGCCAGAGAGCGACAATTTCGTGAATCTCTTTCGAGGCAATCCGTTAGCGAAAAGTGGGTTAAGGAAATACCTGTCGCTGATATGACCCGTTATGGATGGCTACGCCAAGCTCAGGATATAAGGGACAAGATAAATGCCTGCCTAGAATATTTCGATGTTCCAACCGTGACAGAATGGTACGAGAGATATGAAGGGGCTACTCGGTTAGCAGCGTTTCGGACGTCGACAGCATTTACTTCAGCAGAAGGGGCTGTGTTGGCTTGGCTGAGAAAGGGCGAAATTGATGCTGCGAATATTGAGTGTGAGGAATGGGATCGGAAGCGCTTTAGTGAGGCTTTGCCTTACATAAGGGCGTTAACACGTACAAAGGATCCCTCGAAGTTTATTCCGCAATTAGAAAGCATATGCGCCGAATGTGGAGTGGCCGTGGTGATTGCGAAAGCACCTGCAGGATGTCGTGCTAGCGGTGCAACTCGATTCATCGCACCTAACAAAGCACTAGTGATGCTCAGTTTTAGGTATCTCTCTGATGATCATTTCTGGTTCACGTTTTTCCATGAAGCAGGTCATTTGATTTTGCACGATACCAGTGCGTTGTTTCTCGAAGGAAGCGATTTTTGTTCTGGGAATGAAGAAGAGGAAGCAAATAGCTTCTCTTCAAACACATTAGTCCCTATGGAACATCAATCTGCTATGCGAGCCTTGCCTGTAGATGGAAGAGCGGTAATGCGGTTTGCTCGGGAGATCGGAATTTCGCCAGGTATTGTCGTAGGACAATTGCAGCATCTTGAAATTTTATCGGCTAGACAGCTAAACAACTTAAAGGTCCGGTACTCTTGGAGTTAGGATTCGGTGAATGTGAATACGAGAAAGAGGGGATGCGTCAGCAATAGACTTCACCGGCACAGTGGCCAATCCATTCTTGTATCGATTCCTTAACCTTGCTTGTAACTCCAAAGCTGCTTTGAATATTGTGACTATAACCAAGCACAGATATTTCTCTGCCTAGTCCAATGCCTGAAATTTGACAAATTTTCCCGGTATAGGCGTATCCACGAACCCCGTCGCCTTGTCGCCTTGGTAATGTCCATTCTGGAATTACCTCGCGGACAAAGGAGCAGCCTGTAACGGTTTGAAGATGTTCAATTACGGACTGCCCATTGACGATTAGTACTTCCACCGCGGATTCCCTGAGCAGCAAGCCGAGTGCGTCACCTGAGTTCTTTATCAGAGCGGATCGCTGGCTAGTACTCAATTCGACCCACTTGCAGTGAGTGGCATAGGGTACCAAATCAAGGTGGCAGGCATCTGCGAAAATCCCATAGTAAGACGCGTTAGCTCCCACAATTAGTTTGTTTAAGGCCTGAAACCAACCATCGTAGGGATTTCCAGCAAAGTAATGATTGCAGGAATCTTGGATCTTCTTAAGGTGCTCGAGCTTTGCGTCGGACCAACGCGTTAACCCCAGAGAACTGAGAGAGTGGAAGCGCCGATGGTGCCCATTCAGTTCAGTTCCCGAGACGTCGACAAATTCGCGGTTGCTTGGGTTGAGACCAAGGGTGGCTACTCTAGCTTGATATAGGTTACCAAACGATAGAATCGGTGCGGCCCAAGGGATAACCTTTAGCTCGCGGAGATGAGGGCCATCTAGGCGCTGCACCAATACTTCGAGTATTTCCAATGTGCCCATGCTTTCTCTCTCACTAGCTTTGGTTAGCAGAAAAGCTGTAACTGTTCTGGCACTTTGCGACTCTGCACATGTAGTTCGTCTTTCATCCTGCGAGCACAGCCAATAATTTGTTTCCGACTACCTAATAACGCGCCAAGCTCAATTGCTAGCTCTCGAACCTGCACCGTAACATCATAGTGTGGGTACGAGGCGGATTGCTGGAACCATTTCCTCCGCAGCCCAAGCATATGGGCAAACTGATGTAGTTCCTCTATCGAGTCCGCTACGAGGTGGCACCATAGCTGTCCCCTCCACGCAATTCGAACATTATCGACATAAACAGCCACGGTAAACTTTCACAAATTGCAAAATTTGCATAATATTATGCAAAATGGCCGAAAAATTCAAGTCCGAAGAGACTATCTATCATCTCGCTAATGCGCTTAAATCACGCAGAAAAGCCCTTGGCATGACGCTTAAGGAGGCTGAGAGTTGCGTGCAGATTAACTGCGGGCAGCTTTCTCGATTTGAGAAGGGTGATTTCAAGACAAACTCTGAAAATTTGCAAAAATATAGAGTATTTTTGCAAATAGTTGATATTGAACCTTCTCCGCTAGAGGGCGCCCTTGGTGCCCGCTTAGAGTTGTTTGCCGCCCAGTCTCCAAGACATCGTAAGGCAGCAGAAGAGCTATTGAGTGCTCTTGAGTGCCTCAGCTAGTACTCGGGATTTGAGTCTTGTTCTTGAGTAGAAGTCCTGCCATGTGAGCAGAAATGCAGATGCTTCTGGTCTGCCTCTTATCTTGGGCATTGATTCCGATTCGCCGCATCAGGTGCATGTTTTCGAGATGATGCTTACCGAGACATCCTAGCGGAACGCCTCGATGGCTTGTTGAAGATTGCGCCTAAGACTGTGATTTGCTCAATCAGTAGCTAGATTGAGCCCTGGTATTAGTTAGCCTCGAAATAAAACGTACCTTGATGGGTGTTTTTGCCAATTGCACAGTGCATCTTCAACTACCTGCATATCTACGCCTAGACTATCTCCTAGGGCGATTAATCGACTCTCAAGTTCATGGGTGCTTAGCTCGGTTGCCATGCTTCCTTGTAGCATGAGCCTTGCCCCTCGAATGGGGCCTGTGGCTCCTTGTAAATAGGTATGCGGGGGAGTGATCGGAGCCAAGCCTGTTTTTGCTAGCATCGTGAGATAGTCAAATCGGGCTAGTCGTCCGAACGACCTTACCTCAGTCATTGAGCGGTATAGGTAATCAAATGCCCCCTTGTTGTTACCGGAACAAGCATTGAGTGCATTGGTTATTAATCCTTGGTGATTCCCATGCTTAGTTACCCAACTAACATAGCTCTCAACTGCAGCGCCTGTACCATTTGGTTTGTCTGCACTCAAGCTTGTGTAGGGCCGATGTCCACCGAAGCCGCGGTCAGTCCCCCGGCTAATATGGGCCTCATTTGTCCGAAGCCAATTGCGAAAATTGGTAGGGTTTATCGATACTTGATTCCAAGACCAATATGGTTGTGCTCCTAATTTTCCGTACACTTCCTGCACATAACGCCATTTAGATTTTATATGCACGCCGAAGTGCGTTGCTAAAAAGACGAGCCAGCATGCCTCATCAAAATTTCCTGAGCTTTTATGGAGCAAGGCAGCCCGTATTGGGTCAAATACATCACTATGCGGATCTGCTCGCTGAGGACTGATAGGCCTAGATTCGATTGATTTAACATAGTTGACTCGCCGGACACTATCGATCAATTGTTTAATAAATACTAAGCGATCTAGTGCTGCACCAATACCTGGTAATGGATAGTGTAGTTGCTGAAAAGCAGCAAGATTAGCTTGAAATTTATTGATTTCCTGCAGATTATGTCTTTGTGTTGCCATTTTTCTGCCTTTTATGCGGATATTCTGGTGTCAATAAAGGTGTTGTAGAACTTACTTACTAATTTGTTTTTTAACTGATCACATTCCTTATAATCTTTTTCTTTGATTTTCCTCCAGATAGTAAGAATTAAGCAGATATCTCTCCAATATTCATGGATGTCAATATTAGTGAGGTCGGCTTTTGAATTAGCCCGGAGTTGCCGCTCAATATCCTGAACGATCTCTAATACAGGCCACGGGTCGCCTATTGGCATGGGGTCCATGGAGATATCGTTCTGCCAGCCTTCATTCAGATATTTTTCAGCGTTCGAATGATGTATTTTATACAGATGTAAACTTCCAACGAAATGCTTATAAATACCGATGTCTACGCCAAGGCTTCGGGCAACAATCTCTTGGATCATGGTAAACGCAAAAACATCGTGAGGAAGACCTAAATATGCATCGTTTGACCTCATGTTAACCAAGAGATGGAGACGCTGATTACGCAAGAGAAATTGCAATGTACAAGTACAAGGGACGGATCGATATTGAAGATCTAATGCTGAAAATATTTGAATCACAGCTTTACGTGATGTAGGGTTAGTTTTCAGCTTCTCAATAATATTTTCTAGCTGATTTATCCCAAATCGACTAAATAGGCGATCGCCATACCCACTATGTACTACATCATTATCAGCCTCTTTTTTATAAACATTAGGTATATAGTAATCAATAAAATCTAGGGCGTTTGTTCCTGACATATACCAGAAAAATTCGCCCAATGCGCTGAATAGCTTCCCCTTACTTTCGCTTCTACTCAGTCGAGCCCTTGGATTCGTTAATACTAAGGATGCTCCAACAATTTCTGTGAAATCACCTAGCTCATCTGATCGTGTAGCAGTAATAAAATCCTGATCTTTCAATAATTCACACAGAATTTCTTGCATAAGATCATCCAGCGTGTTTGCAATGTAGTTTGTTTTTTCTATCATGATTATCTGACCAAGCTCAGAAAAATGTATGAACTGAGACTGATTGGATTTGAAAAATAATTTTTATGTATTAAGCTGGCTTGGCCTAGGATGGCGATGAAGTGTTTTTTCTGTTTGGCGCATATTGCTGAATTCAAACTCATTCATTTCCAACGAGTAGGTTTCAATGCTAAATTCATTGTAAGCTTACCTTGGCATCACGGCCTACTCAGGGCAATCAAAGGGTGGCAACAGATGTAAGTTATCTAGGTTCTACCCGTTGGGTAGCGCTTGATCTACTTAGGTGGGCTGAACAAGCACCTACAAATTTTTCCATTTAATTTGGCGACATATAATTGTTCAGCAAGTTAGCATACTTTGCAGTGGCAAAACATATTAACTTGCTGATTCAATATGATTTATTGGATTTTTATGCTGTTGATGCCGGGCGTTCTTGGCTCTATCCTTGAGCCAAAATACCTATGCCCATGCATTAACAATGAGCCCGTTTTCAACTTATTTGCGAACGCTTCGACGTGCCCGCGGCTTGCGGCAGGTCGAGCTTGCTCATTTGCTTGGCTATGAAGCCAGCTACATCTCGGCACTAGAGCGCAGCCAAAAAGGGCCTCCGCGCAAAGATTTTATCGGGCGTCTGATTCGCGGAGTGACATTGGACGCATCCGAACAAGCGGCGCTCAGCCAGGCAATTGAAGCCTCCCGCCGCCAGATTTCCCTACCGGCCCAAGCCGACGAACAAGAATATGCGCTGCTCCATCAACTGGAGCCCCGGCTTGGGCGCTTATCCTTGCTCAATTGAAGCTAGTAGCATGCCACCGGCAGCAACCAGCCGCATTGCTGACGTTGCACGGCAGGTGTCTCAACGTCAGCAAAGGCCGATCAACTGCTTGATGCAAATGGCACGGCTCGTTGCCCATATTGGCATTTCCCGCTTGACGCCCGGGGCAACACCTAGGGATACTCGAAAAATGATGATTAAATTTTCTGATTTCCCCCTTGTCGCCCGCGCTGCCAAGGCTTTTGGCGCGGCGCTTTGCGTGTCGCTGGTCCTGCCTTTGCCGGCGCAAGCGGCTGATTTGCCCGCCGAGACTTTCGGTCCGCTACCCAGGCAGCGCATCGGTGTGGTGCGTGATGGGCGCTTGCATTGTCTGGAGGCAGCCGACTCTGGCTGGCGGCGTTGCCGTAGCTGGCAGGCCTTGGCGCTGCCAAACGATGCGCGGCGGGTGCTGGGCAATGAGCACGTTATCGCCGTCGTTCGCGACCAGCAGATCGATTTTTACGATGAGGAAGCCAAGTCCTCGCGCGTCGATCCGCTAGCGCTGGAGTCGGGTTGGCGGGTGCAGGACATGGTTAACGGCGAGTACTCGACCGAGCCCGGCGCGACCTTGCGTGCCGATGGTCAGTTGAAGGCTCGTCTGACGGCTGATCCGGACAGCAATGTCACGCTGCCCCTGGATTGTCCGCAGGCCGAAGGTCGGCGCGTCTTCGGCCTGCTGGGGGCGAGGCTCTGGGCGCTGGTCGGGCCGACCGACCTGCGGGTGGTGCGGCTGCAGGTTGAAGCCGAGCCGCGCCGCATGGTCTGCGTGTCATTACCGGAAGGCGACTGGAGCGCCCCGGCGGGCACCGATGAGATCTCGGTGTATGCGCTGGATTTCCTGGCGGTGCGCAGCGGCGCGACGATCCGTTTCCTCTCGCGTGACAAGTCCAGCCACAGCTGGCAGGCGGCGCGTCAGTCGAATTGGGATGGTTCAAAGGGCGAGCCGATTGCCGATCTGAATCTTGATGCGGTCCTGGCGCAGCCGGTCCGCACGATTCGGCCGGTGAGTGAGCCGCCGCCGGTGGACGACAAGGCGATGGATGCGCTGGTGGCGGGGCTGGTGCCCAAGTCCTACGCCTGGGCCGAGCGCCTTGGGCAACGCTTTGTTCTCGTTGCCCAGGCGCCGCAAGGGGCTGAGGGGGAGCGGCTGTTCGGCGTGCTCGATGAGCACGGGCGCGAGATTCTGGCGCCGGTCTATGCCGCCGTCGAGCATCACGAACAAACTGGCCGCTTCAAGGTGGCGCGCCGGGTCGGCGACGCGCTGCGCTGGGGCTTTACGGATGAACAGGGCAAGGTCGTCGTGCCGCTCGAATACGATGCGATGGAGCGCATTTCCAACAACGGAGATGAACCCACCGTGGTGGTGCGCAAGGGGGAGCGCTGGGGCTACCTGGATTTCGCCACGCCCCAAGTGCTGATCGAGCCGGCTTATGACCATCTCGCGGTCGATTCGGTGCTTACCGATGGCTATGGCGAAGGCGTGCTGAAGGCTGAACGGCAGGGCAAATGGGCGGTGCTCGACACGGACGGCCAGGCGCTCACGGACTTCGTCTTCGATCGGCTGGAGGGCCGGGCGGATGGCTATATCGGCACGCAGGACGGCCAGGGCAAGTGGTTGCGCGTGCAGGGCAAGCGCATCGTCGAGACGGGGCTGCTGCCCCCGCCGCCGGGGCCGGGTGGCGTCGGCATGGGGCTGGATTTTCCGGAGGCCGGCGTGGTGGTCGTGCGCGAGGTGATCCCCGGCAGTCCGGCTGTCAAGGCGCGCATTCAGGTGGGTGACCGCATCCTGCAGGTCGATGACCAGCAGGTGACCAAGCTGAACCCGCAGCAGACCATCGCCGCGATCCGCGGCGCGCTGGGTTCCGTCGTGCGTCTGGTGATCCAGCGCGGCGAGCGCCGCCTGACGTTCAAGGTCAAACGGGCTGATCTGAGCGCGCGCTGAGTGGGCTGGGCGCCTGGCTGATCATTTTCGTGGCGTCAGGAAAATGATCCTTCAGGAACGCCATTCCCGGTCGGCCTGATCCGGCCTCAGACCAACTGCTGGCTATTGCGGAGCTGGGCGATGTCCCGGCCCGGCGGGGTGCCGAACATGCGGCGATATTCGCGGCTGAATTGCGACGGGCTTTCGTAGCCGACGTGATGGGCGGCGGAGGCGGCAGCCCCGTTTCAACGCGTCATCAACTCGATGTAAGCCTGATAACTGTAGCTGCGGTTTTTCTTCTGGCCGGTCAGTTCACTGACAACGCCCAGATCCTCCAACAGCTTGACCGCTGCGTTGGCCGTCGGAAAGCTGGTGTTGAGCGCCTGGCGAGCTAGTTCGACGGTAAATCGCGGCATCATTGGTAGCGCTTCGAACAGGCGGTAACTTGCCGGGCCAGCCTTGGGCGAAGCCAGCAATCGGCGGCGGTCGGCAGCGATCAGGCTGGCAATGGCGACAATGCTGCGCTCGGCCTCGCTGGCTGCCGCCGCGACGCCCTCCAGGAAGAAGCGGACCCAGCCTTCCCAATCGCCTTGCGTGCGGATGGCAGACAACTGCTGGTAATACGCTGATTGGTGCTGCTTCAGGTAACCGCTGAGATACATCAGCGGTTCGGGCAATAGGCGCCAATGCTCCATCAGCGCGGCAATCAACAAGCGCCCGATACGGCCATTGCCATCGAGAAACGGGTGGATGGTTTCAAATTGGGCATGAACCAGCGCAATCTTCACCAGCGGCGGCAAGGTCGGGGCCGAGTCGTCGTGAATGAAGCGCTCGACATCGGCCAGCAATTCCGCCACCCGCTCCGCTGGCGGCGGTACATACGCGGCGTTGCCGGGCCGCGTACCGCCAATCCAGTTTTGCGAACGACGCAATTCGCCGGGCTGCTTGCCGTTGCCGCGAACGCCGTTGAGCAGCAAACGGTGGGCATCGCACAACAGGCGCACGCTGATCGGCAGCCCTGCCGGATCGCGCAGATTGTCCTGCACCAGCCGGAATGCCCGCAGGTAATTGCTTACCTCTTCGACATCGTCAGTATTGCCGATGGCAAATCCGGCCTCTTCGTCGAACAGATCGACCAGTGTCGCCTGCGTGCCCTCGATCTGGGAAGTCAGCAAAGCTTCCTTACGGACGGCGCTATAGAGCAGCCAATCCACTGAAGGCACCAGCCCCGACACCCCGGACAGGCGCGCCAAAGCCAGCTCCGCCGCCCTATTGCCAGCCTCGAAGCATGCAGGTGCCAATAGCGGATCGCTCGGCGGCAACGGAAGCGGAACAAATGCCTGAACAGCTTCGCCCAACGTAGTGGAAGTGGCGTAAATGCCGGTGCGGCGCATGGTATGAAAAGATTCTTTAAACGATGTCCATGATATTAAAGCAATCGTTAATACAATGTCACGCCGTGAAAGGAGGCTTGAATTGCGCGTTCGCGAACAGCCTCTCAGACCAACTGCTGGCTGTTGCGGAGCTGGGCAATGTCCCGACCCGGCGGGGTGCCGAACATGCGGCGATATTCGCGGTTGAATTGCGACGGGCTTTCGTAACCGACGTGATGCGCGGCGGAGGCGGCATCGGTATCGCTGACCAGCATCAGGCGGCGGGCTTCCTGCAGACGTAGTTGCTTCTGGTATTGCAGCGGCGTCATGGCGGTCAGCGCCTTGAAATGATGGTGCAGCGACGAGCGGCTCATGTTGGCCAGGCTGGCTAGGCGTTCGATGCTGAGCGGCTGGTCGAGGTTGCTTTTGAGCCAGTCGATGGTGCGCACGATCTGGTGGCTGTGGCTGCCACTGGCGGCGGCCTGGCGCAGGCGTGAACCGAGCGGGCCGGCGAGCAGGCGGTAGAGCAGTTCACGCTCGATGATCGGGGCGAGCACCGGGATGTCGGCTGGCGTATCGAGCAAGCGGGCGAGGCGCAGCGCGGTGTTCTGGATGTCGATGCTGAGCAGGCCGACGGCAATGCCGCGGTCGACGGTTTCCTGGGCCCGATTCTTGGGCATGGCGGCGGTCAGTTCGTTGATCTTCAGCGGGTCGATGGCGAGCCCCAGGCCGAGGTAGGGCTCGGCAATCGAGGCCCGGGTGATGCGCGCAAACATCGGCAGATCGACCGACGAAATGAGGTATTGGCTGGCATCGTAATCGTAGGTCTCCTCGCCCACCGTGATGCGCTTGGCGCCCTGGGCCATCATCGCGAAGACCGAGGCGACGATGGTGCAGGTCGGCACTTCGGTGGTCGATCCACGGAAAAGCTTGAGGCTGGCGATGGCCGTGTCGACGACGCCGTCGGCGCGGCAATGGCGGCGAATGATCGCGGCGAGTTCAGCGCGCTGGCCCGCAAAAACGACATTTTCCGGGGCCACGGAATCATCGGGCGGGGGCAGGGTCTGAACGGCTGTATCCATGGTTGGGAGAGTAGCCGTTTTGCGCCTGGCCGACGAGATGCGGCGGGCCGGTTTTGGAGGATCAGGCAATAAGTCTGCACGATTGGGTTATCGGTTCAGCCCGCCTCTCGCCGACACTATTCCGACCAACAGGGCGATCCGGTTTGCCCTTGTTCCCTTTTTACGAGGAGCTCGCAGATGATCAAACTGACTATTAACGGCAAGGTGCACCAACTCGATGTGGCGCCCGATACGCCGCTGCTCTGGGCGCTGCGCGATAGCTTGCAGATGACCGGGACGAAATATGGCTGCGGCCAGGGGCTGTGCGGCGCCTGTACCGTGCATGTCGATGGCAAGCCGGTGCGCGCCTGTTCAACGCCGGTTTCGGCGGTCGTTGGCCACAAGATCAGGACCATCGAGACGGTCGATGCCGAGCGCGTCGGCAAGGTTGTCCAGGAAGCCTGGCGCAAGCTCGATGTCGTGCAGTGCGGCTACTGCCAGTCCGGCCAGATCATGAGCGCCGTGGCGCTGCTCAGCCAGAACCGCAAGCCGAGCGATGCCGATATCGATACCGCCATGGCCGGCAACCTGTGCCGCTGCGCGACTTACGTGCGCATCCGCGCTGCCATCCACGAAGCCGCCAAAGCTTTGGCCTGAGGAGTCTGAACATGAGCGAAATCATCATTGAAAACCTCAGCCGCCGCCGTTTCCTGCAAGGCAGCGCCGGCCTGACGCTGGGCTTTTGCCTGCCGGTGATGGCTGCCGGGGCCGCCGGAAAATCCGGCGTCGTCGCGGCCAGCCCGGCGAGCTTCGAGCCGAATGCCTTTTTGCGCATCGGCGCCGACAACAGCGTGACCGTGATGTCTAAGCACCTCGAAATGGGGCAGGGCACCTACACCGGTCTGGCCACCATCCTGGCCGACGAGCTCGATGCCGACTGGGCGCAGGTGCGCGTCGAAGGTGCCGCAGCCGATGCCAAGCGCTACAACAACACCTTCTGGGGCCCGGCCCAGGGTACCGGCGGCAGCACGGCGATGGCCAATTCCTGGGATCAGATGCGGAAGGCCGGGGCGAGCGGGCGGGCCATGCTGGTTTCGGCCGCCGCCAAGCGCTGGCAGGTTGGCGCGGCGGAGATTGTCGTGCGCGACGGCGTGGTCAGCCATGCCGGCAGCGGCCGTAAAGCGAGTTTTGGCGAACTGGCGCTCGATGCCGCCAATGAAGCCGTGCCGACCGAAGTCAAACTGAAAGACCCCAAGGAATTCCGTCTGATCGGCAAGCAGGCCAAGCGCAAGGACAGCGCGGCCAAGACCAACGGCACGGCGCAATTCACGCAGGACGTTTTCCTGCCCGGCATGCTGGTCGCCGTGGTCGCCCATCCGCCGCAGTTCGGCGCCACGGTGCAGTCCTTCGATGCGAGCAAGGCCAAGGCGATCAAGGGCGTCGTCGATGTCGTGCAGATTCCGCAGGGCGTTGCCGTGCTGGCCAGCGATACCTGGAGCGCCAAGAAAGGGCGCGATGCGCTGTCGGTGACCTGGGACGACAGCAAGGCTTTCAAGCTGGGCAGCGATGAAATTCTGGTCAAATACAAGGAAATGGCCAAAAAGCCCGGCCTGGTTGCCGCGAACAAGGGCGACACGGCAAAGACCTTTGCTGGCGCCGCCAAGGTGGTCAGCGCTTCTTTCGATTTCCCCTATCTCGCCCATGCCGCGATGGAGCCGATGAACTGCGTCGTCCACCTCAAGGCTGATAGCTGCGAGGTGTGGAATGGCGAGCAGTTCCAGACCGTCGACCAGGGTCGGGTCGCCGCGCTGTTCGGCCTCAAGCCGGAGCAGGTCAAGCTCAACATGCTCTACGCCGGCGGCAGCTTTGGGCGGCGGGCCTGCACCCAGTCGGATTACGTGCTGGAGGCGGCGCACATCGTCAAGGCGATCAACGGGCGCGCGCCGGTCAAGCTGGTCTGGCTGCGCGAAGACGACATGCGCGGCGGCTATTACCGGCCGCTCTTCCACCACGCGCTGGAAGCGGCGCTCGATGGCAGCGGCCAGCTGGTCGGCTGGCATCACCGGCTGGTCGGCCAGTCGATCATCGCAGGCTCGCCTTTCGAAGCCATGCTGGTCAAGGATGGCATCGACCATGTGTCGGTCGAAGGCGCATCCAATCTGCCGTATGCGATTCCCAACCTGCTGGTCGATCTGCACACGCCGACCGATATCGGCGTGCCGGTGCTCTGGTGGCGCTCGGTCGGTTCTTCGCACACGGCCTACTCGACCGAGGTTTTCCTCGACCAGGTGGCGGCAGCGATGGGCAAGGACCCGGTGGCCCTGCGCCTCGAATTGCTGACCGAGCACCCCAAACACGCCGGCGTACTCAAGCTGGCGGCCGACAAAGCCAACTGGGGAACGCCGCTCAAGGCGGCGGCCGGCGAGCGGCGTGGGCGCGGCGTGGCGGTGCATGAATCCTTCAAATCCTTCGTCGCCCAGGTGGCCGAAGTGACGGTCAAGAAGGACGGCTCGATCAAGGTCGACCGCGTGGTGTGCGCGGTGGATTGCGGCACGGCGATCAATCCGGACAATATTCGCTCGCAGGTCGAAGGGGCCGTCGGCTTCGCGCTCTCGGCTGCCTTGCACGGCGAAATCACGCTCAAGGGCGGGCGTGTCGAGCAAGGTAATTTCGATACTTATCCGCCGCTGCGCATAGCCGAAATGCCGAAGATCGAGGTTCATATCGTGCCGTCGACGGGCGCCCCGACCGGCATCGGCGAACCCGGTGTGCCGCCGCTGGCGCCGGCCGTGGCCAACGCCATCGCCGCCGCCACCGGCAAGTTCCTGCACAGGATGCCGTTCAATACTGCCGAGCTGGTGGCCTGACATGGACAATCTGGACACGCAGGTTCTCGACGCCGCCCGCAAATGGGCGGCGGCCGGGCATCGCTTCGCGCTGATCACCGTTGCCCGGACCTGGGGTTCCGCCCCACGCCCGCCGGGCGCCTGGATGATCCTGCGTGACGACGGGCAGGTGCAGGGCTCGGTCTCCGGTGGCTGCATCGAGGATGACCTGATCCGCCGGGCGGCGGGTGGCGAGTTCACCGGCGAATTTGGCAACACAACGCCGCGCCTGTTGCGCTACGGCGTGACGGCCGACGAGGCGCATCGCTTCGGCCTGCCCTGCGGCGGCACGCTGGAACTGGTGCTCGAACCGGCGCCCGATGCCGACTTGCTCGACCAGCTCGCCCAGCGCATCGGCACCGGCCAGCTGGTGCAGCGGCGGGTCGCGCTGGCCAGCGGTGCGGTCACTCTCGAAGGCGGCAGTGCCGGCGACAGCCAGCAGTGGGACGGCGAAACGCTGGTCACCCTGCACGGCCCGGCCTGGCGCTTGCTGATCATCGGCGCCGGGCAGATTTCGCGCTATCTGGCAAGCATGGCGCAGGCCCTCGGCTATCGCGTCTACATCTGCGATCCGCGCAGCGAATATGCCGACGGCTGGGATGTCCCCGGCACCGAGCGCATTGCCGCGATGCCCGACGATGCGGTGACCGAACTCGGCCTTGACCCGCGCAGCGCGGTGGTGGCGCTGACCCACGACCCCAAGCTCGACGACATGGCGTTGCTCGAAGCGCTCAAGTCGCCGGCCTTCTACGTTGGCGCACTCGGTTCGCACGCCAACAACAGCAAACGCCGCGCCCGGCTGCTGCAGTATTTCGATCTCTCGCAGGCCGAGGTCGACCGCCTGCACGGCCCGGTCGGCCTGCCCATCGGCAGCCGCACGCCGCCGGAAATCGCCGTCTCCATCCTGGCCGAAATGACGGCTGTCAAAAACGGGCAGAATTCGCGGTCGGCCGCGTCAGTCGCCGATCCCTACGCCTGCCGCGTCGCATGAAGCAGATTGTCGGCATTTTGCTGGCGGCGGGCAGCAGCCGGCGCTTCGGTGCCGACAAGCGCCTGCACCGGCTGGCCGACGGCACCCCGATGGCGCTTGCCGCGGCCCGGCGCCTGGCGAAAGCCTGCCGGCGCAGCATTGTCGTCATTCGCCCGGGAGATGACGCACTGGCCGCCCTGTTCGCGGCAGAAGGGCTGGAAACCGTCGTTTGCGACGCGGCGGAGCAGGGCATGGGCCATAGTCTGAGCCGCGGCATCGCCGCCAGCGCCGACGCTGACGGCTGGCTGCTTGCCCTGGCCGACATGCCCTTCATCGAAGCGGCCAGCTACCAGGCCGTAGTGGCGGCACTGCAAAACGGTGCCCATCTCGCCCGGCCCAGCTATCAGGGAAAATCCGGCCACCCGGTCGGCTTTGCCAGCAACTACCTTGCCGATTTGCTCGCCCTGACCGGCGATCAAGGCGGCAAGGCCATTCTCGAGGCTCACCCGGCCGACCTGCAGCTCTGCCCGGTAGCGGATCCGGGCGTGCTCAAGGACATCGATCAACTGTCTGTGCGCGGCTCAAAGTATGCGGGCGCACATGCGTGAGCGGTCGGAGTTCGCCAACATCGGCGGCAAAATGCTGCAAGTCTGGAAGGCCGGGATCAACGACTCGTTGCGCTTCGAAGACTCTGCATCCGAGAGCGGTGGGGAACAAGCTGGGCAGTCTTGACACAACTCGCTTGTTTGGTCGCTCGAAGGGAAAAGAGCACGCGAGGGTTCGTCCTGGGAATACTGACACTCTGCCGTTCTCTTGCCTGTCCTGGATTAAACCTTGAAACCTCAGTTGGCCGCTTATCCATCTCAGGCAAGCCGCATGGGCACTGACTTTTGTGTCTTCGAGGTGGTTCACCCAAAAGGTGAGAGCGCTACGCGGTCGCTGGCACGTCTGGTCGGGCGCCCGGCTTTGTCGCTCCTTCTTGCAGGCATGAGCCTGCCGCGTCGTCGCTTCGCGCCGGCCATCCCGCCCAAACGCACCAACAGCCGCGTCCAACTGAGGTTTCAAGGTTAAAACGGCCGTCGGCCGGCTCAGCGAGAGCCTGTACTGACCGCCAGATAGATTTCCCGCAGCAGCAGGGTCAGGGCGGCAATCATCGAGCCCATGGCCAGGATGAAGAATCCGGCGACCAGCCGCGCCAGGTCGACCGCGACCAGGGCGCCCAGAAAGGCGCCGGCGACGACAAGGCAAACCAGCAGGGCGGCAATTACGGCGAACAAGATGGCCAGGTAGATGAGGTGGCGGCGCTTTGCCAAGAGCAATAGTTCCTCGTTATCCGCCATGGAGCTCTTGCCGCTGCTCTGCCTCTCGGTCACCACCCGACGTCGGTCGACGATTCGGCCGAGGCGGGTATTCATTGCCCCAATCAATGTCGAGATCGCGGTGAGGAGGAATACCGGTGCGACAGAAAGCTGGATGACATGGGCTATATCGGTGAGATGGGTTTCCATGAGTCTTGGTCGATTCGTTTGGGTGGTTAAGCAGACGACGGGATTGGGCGATCCGATCTTCGTTTGCCACCAGGAAATTGGCGGTACCGACAGTGTTCCAGATAATACGCGAGACATCCCACGCAGCCGCGGGCCAGTTGTCAAATCGAGTGATTTGGCTACCTGCCTCGGGTCGCTTGCTGAAAGAATGGTTCCGGGATTTTTCGGCGAATAATCGGGGTCGTAAGCGGGGGCCGGATGTACAGTTAGCAGTCACTTCCTAGAGGAGCCCAGCCTTGAAAAATCGGCATCCCCGTATCGGTCTTGCCTTGGGTAGCGGTTCGGCCAGAGGCTGGTCACATATCGGCGTGATCAGGGTTCTCGAAGAGGCCGGCATTTCACCCGAAATCGTCTGCGGTACCTCGATCGGTTCGCTGGTCGGGGCGGTCTATGCGGCCGGGAAACTGGATAGCCTGGAGCTTTGGGTAAAAGAACTGAATTGGCAGGGGGTGGTCGGCTTGCTCGACCTGAAAATGGGTGGCGGGCTGATTGAAGGCAGCAAGCTGGTCGGCTTCCTGCGCCAGCAGTTGGATGATCAGGGTATCGAGCAGTTGGCGAAATCCTTCGCCTGCGTCGCGACCGACCTGGCCAACGGGCGCGAGATATGGCTGCGCGAGGGGCCGGTGGTCGATGCCGTGCGCGCCTCGCTGGCCTTGCCCGGGCTGTTTCGGCCGGTGTGGCGGGAAGGGCAGTTGCTGGTCGATGGCGGCCTGGTCAATCCGGTGCCGGTTTCCTTGTGCCGGGCGATGGGGGCCGATATCGTCATCGCCGTCGATCTCAACTGGGATTTGCTCGGCCAACGGCAACGGATCGCCAGTGCCGCCCAGTCGAGCGAGGTGCCGGCAAACAACGGCAAGTTCAATGCCCTGCTCGCCAAGCTCCGGCCGTCGGCCTGGCTGGGCGGCGAGGCCAATATGCCGTCGATGCTCGACGTGGTGAGCACCAGCCTCAATATCATGCAGGTCCGCATCAGCCAAAGCCGTTTGGCCGGCGAGCCGGCTGACGCGATCATTCGTCCGAAACTGCCGGGCATTGCGGCACTCGATTTTCACCGGGCCGAGATCGCCATTTCCGAGGGGGCGCGCGCTGCCCGGCATGCTTTGCCGTTCATCAAGGAACTGCTCGGCTAGGTTGGGCGCGATCGGGAACGATGGAAATCGGGAAGGCAGAGATATCATCTCGGCTTTTGATTCAGCTCATACGATCAAGGGTATGCCGTGTCAGCAAGCGGGGAATTAGCCAAGGAATCTCTCGGGGCCTTCGAGTCGGCCATCATGGGCATTGCCGGCACGGCGCCGGCCTTCAGCGTTGCCGTTACGACGGCGGCAATCGTCGCTTCGGTCGGCGTTCTCTCGGTGGGCAGCATTCTCTATTGCGGCCTGATCATGTTCGGCATCATGCTGGCCTTCTTCCACCTGAGCGAGATCACGCCGCACGCGGGCGCTGCCTACGCCTGGGTCGGGCATGTTTTCGGGCGGACCTGGGGCTTCTTTACCGGCTGGGGGCTGCTCGTCGCATCGATTTTTTTCATGGTCTCGGCGACCATCCCGGCCGCCACCTCGACGCTGGTGCTGATTGCCCCGGAACTGGTCGAAAACACCGTCTGGGTAACCAGCGTTGCCGCCATCTGGCTGACTTTGGTAACCATCGTCGTGACCAAGGGCATCAAGCATGCGAGCTATGCGCAATTGATCCTCACCGGGATTGAAACGCTGGTCGTCTTTGCCCTGATCATCGCGGCATTTGTCCAGTATGGCGGTCGGCCGGCGCACACCCCGTCGATCATCTGGTTTTCCCCCTTTTCATTCACGCCGCAGTTGTTCGCCACCGGCGCCCTGACCGCGATATTTTTCTACTGGGGTTGGGATGTCACGATGAATCTCAGCGAGGAGAGCAAGACGGGCGACGGCGGTCAGCCGCACTCGGCCAGTCGGGGGGCGTTCTGGGCGATGGTCAACCTGATCCTGTTTTTCATCATCATGATGATCGTCGTGCTGATCGTGCTGAGCGACGAGGAAATCGCCCGGGCCAACACCAATGTGCTCTACGCCATCGCCAACAAGCTGTTTCCCGCACCCTGGAATTACCTGGCGGTGCTGTCTACCATCCTGAGCACCGTCGGCACCATCGAAACGCAGATTCTGCAATTCAGTCGCAGCATGTTTGCCATGGCCCGCGACGAAATGCTGCATCCGCGCTATGCCAAGATCCACCGCGAGTGGCAAACGCCGTGGGTGGCGACGGCGGTGATCTGGTTGCTGGGCGTGTTGCTGTTGTTCGCCTCGTCGTATATGCCATCGGTCAAGACAATTCTCGAAAGCTCGATCCTGGCCATCGGCTTCCAGATTTGTTTTTACATGAGCCTGGCCGGCTTCGCCTGCGCCTGGCACTACCGGGCGCAGTTGCGGGGCAGCCTCTACAGCGCCGTTTCCTATGTGTTGTGGCCCTTGCTGGCGGCGCTGTTCATGGTATTCATCGCGCTCTACAGTATTCCGACCTTCGACACGATTACCAACATCCTCGGGGTCGGCGGCTTACTCATCGGCTTTATTCCCCTGTTTCTGGGCAGCCTGCGGCGGAGCAGCGTGGCGACCGGTTGAGCGCTAGCTTGTCGTGAGCTCTCCCGTTTTGCGAAAAGGCAAGTGGCTGGCGGTTTCTGCGGCGTAGGTCAGGATCGCCTGGTGATGGCGTTCGAGATATTGCCCGAGCAGTTGGCGCATGCGCCGGTCTTCGATCCAGTGGCAGGAGCGCACGATGGTCGGCGCGAAGCCGCGCGCCACCTTGTGTTCGCCGCCGGCCCCGGGCTCGAAGGTCTTGAGGCCGTGGCGCAGGCAATAGGCGATGCCCTGGTAGAAGCAGAGTTCGAAATGCAGGCTGTGTTGGGCGCTGCTGCTCCCCCAGTAGCGGCCATACAGGGTGTCGGCGCTGCGGAAACAGATCGAGACGGCAACCGGCCGGCCGCCGTCGCGGGCGATGAATAGCACCATCCGGCGGCCCAGCGTGGTCGCCAGCTCGGCTAGGCAGGCGGCGGAGAAGGCGGCGTAGTTGCCGTATTTGTCGAAGGTCGAGGCATACAGGCGGTGCAGGGTCGGCCATTCTTCGGCGGCGATTTCGTCGCCGTGGCGAACTTCGATCTGCAGTCCACTGTCGGCGACCCGGCGACGTTCGGCTTTGACCTTGCGCCGCTTCTCCGCTGGGAAGGCGCCGAGGAAACCGTCGAAATCGCCGTAGTCGCGGTCGTGCCAATGAAATTGCACGTCGTGGCTGACCAGCAGGCCGTGGGCGGCGAGGATTTCGACTTCATCGGCGGCGGGCAGGGCGACATGCCATGAAGAAAGGCGATTGCTCGCCACCCAATCCTTGATCGTTTCGATCAGGCATCGGCGGGTCGCCCCGCTTTCGTCGCCGGCCCCGACCAGCAGCCGGGGGCCGCCGGCCGGGGTGTGGGGCAGGGCGCTCAACAGCTTCGGGTAATACGGCTTGCCCAGTTGCTGGTAGGCGCTGGCCCACGACCAGTCGCCAATAAAGTCGCCATGCGAGTTGCTCTTGATATAGCTCGGCACGATGCCCTGCCCATTCTCCCCGCCGGCCCCGGCCAGCCAGTGCCGGGCCTGCCAGCCGCAGGCTGGGCCGGCGCTGGCGTGGCGCTCGAGAATGGCGAAAAAATCGGCATTGAGAAATGGGTGTCCGGGCGGACTCAATTTCTCCCAGGCGCCGCGCGGGATCGATTCGGCGGCACTTACGGCGGTCACGGCGGCTGCGGTCATGGTCTCGGAGGGGGCGAAAGAGACTGGTCAGAGCGCCTGCGGGGCGGTCGGTTCCGGCTAATTCACGGGCGATGCAGGGTGGACCGGAGCTGAATGCCGTCGTGTTCGGCGAACAGCTCGCCGATCCAGTCGACAAAGACGCGGATCTTGCTCGAGAGGTGACGGTTTTGCGGATACACCACGTTGAGCGGCACCGGTTCGGGGAACCAGTCGCCGAGGACGAGTTCCAGGCTGCCGCGCTCAAGGGCTTCCTTGAGCACGAAAGCGGGAATCTGGGCGATGCCGAGCCCGGCTTCGGCTGCCGCCACATAGCTGTTCTCGTCGTCGAGGGCGATGTGGCCGCTGAGCGAGGTCTGGATGCGGACGCCCTTCTTGGCGAAGACCCAGTCGAAGATCTTGCCGGTGCGCGGCAGGAAGTGGTTGATGCAGCGGTGGCGCGCCAGCTCGTCCGGATGCCGGGGCTGGCCGTGCGCCTCGAGGTAGGCCGGGGCGGCGCAGGTGGCAAAGTAGAGCTGGCCGACGCGGCGGGCGACCAGGCTGGAATCCTCGAGTTCCCCGGTCCATACGGCGCAGTCGATGCCTTCTTCGATCAGGTCGGCGCGTCGTTCGCTGCAGCCGAGTTCCAGTTCGATAGCCGGGTAGCGGGCGAAGAAGGAGGGCAGCGCCGGGACGATCACCGAGCGTGCCATCAGGGTCGGGACATTGACCCGCAAACGGCCGCCCGGCGTGGCATGGCGTTGGGCGAGCGATTCCTCGGTGTCGCGGACGGCGGCCAGGATGGCGACGCAGCGCTCATAGTAGGCGGCGCCGTCGGGGGTGACACTGACCTGGCGCGTCGTGCGGTTGAGCAGCTTGACGCCGAGCACCGCTTCCAGCTTCTGGATCAGCGTCGTCGTTGTCGCCTTGGGCAGGCGCAGGCTGTCGGCGGCGCGGGTGATGCCGCCGGTTTCGACGACGCGGACGAAAACTTCCATGGCCTGGAGTTTGTTCATTGTTCAGGAAATTGAATAATAAATTCGCATTATGGCTATTGAACGGCTGAATAGCGAACAATAGACTGTGGCCGTTCCGGTTCGTCGAGCCGGCTTGTTTGGGGCCATCCCCGTCAGTCATGGAAGGAAGAAAATGAGCACCGCCATCAAGCACGTTACCGATACCACCTTCAATGCCGAAGTATTGCAGTCGGCCAAGCCGGTTCTGGTCGATTACTGGGCCGAATGGTGCGGCCCCTGCAAGATGATCGCCCCGGCCCTCGATGAAGCGGCCGAGAGTTTTGCCGAGCAGTTGCATATCGCCAAGATCAACGTCGACGACAACCAGCTAGTGCCCAGCCAGTACGGCGTGCGCGGCATCCCCACCCTGATGCTGTTCAAGGGCGGCGAAGTCGTCGCGACCAAGGTTGGCGCGCTTTCCAAGTCGCAACTGGCGGACTTTATCGAATCCAATCTGTGACTGTCGCCGGTTGGTTGCCGGAGCCCGGCGTTGGGCGATAGCGCGCTGGGCGGCTCGATCCCCGCAACAATGCCGCTTGCGGATTCGCCCATGGCTTGCCAGCGGTCGGTGTAGCACCCATTGGGTCGGCCCAGGGGTGCGCTGGCGGAAGGCCGATGCGCTACCCTGGGCGCTTTTCATTCCGGGGAGTAAGGCATGCGGGTAGTGGTGCAGCGGGTGCGTCAGGCGGCGGTTACGGTCGATGCGCAAATTACCGGCCAGATTGGCCACGGCTTGCTGCTGCTGGCCGGTTTCGAGGCGGCGGACGGCGTGGCGGATATCGACTGGATGGTCGGCAAGATTCTGCGCGCGCGCCTTTTTGCCGACCCGCAAGGGGTGATGAACCTGACTCTCCAAGAGGTCGGCGGCGAGCTCTTGGCGGTTTCGCAATTCACCCTCTATGCCTCGTTCAAGAAGGGCAGCCGGCCGTCGTGGAGCCGGGCGGCGCCGGGGCCGGTGGCGCAGCCGCTGTTCGAGCGCTTGGTCGAAAGACTGGCGGCGGCGTTGGGCAAGCCGGTGCCGACCGGGGTTTTTGGCGCCGCCATGGAGGTCAGCCTGGTCAATGACGGGCCGCTCACCCTGCTTCTCGATTCGCGCGCCGTCGAATAGGTGCCCCGGCCTTCCGGCGAGCGTCGGAAATCGATCGTCCGACCGGCACCGGCCACTTCCGGCGGACTGGGCTTCAGTCCTTCGGGCTGCTCAGGATGTCGGGGTAACCCTGCGGCGCATCCCGATGGGCATCGATTTCCTTGATCTTGAATTCGACGTCGGTCAGCGCCCCGAATTCGTCGGCGTAGATTTCCTTGACCCGCAGGATCTCCGGCAAGGCCGCTTTGAAGGCCTGCATCAGGGCGGGGTCGAAATGCCGGCCGGTGGAGGCCGCCATGATATTGAGCGACTCGTCGATCGGGAAGGCCGGCTTGTACGGACGCTGGGAAACCAGGGCGTCGAAAACGTCGGCGATGGCGACGATGCGTCCTTCGAGCGGAATATCCCCGCCTTTCAGGCCTTGCGGGTAACCGCTGCCATCCCATTTTTCGTGGTGGCAAAGGGCGATGATGCGCGCCGTTTCAAGCAGTTCGTTGTCATGTTTGCCGATGATTTCGGCCCCCATGATCGGGTGCTGGTGCATGATTTTCCATTCCTCGGCATCGAGCTTGCCCGGTTTGAGCAGGATGGAATCGGGAATGCCGATCTTGCCGATATCGTGCATCGGTGCCGTGTTGAAAATGGTATTGGCGCTTTCTTCGCCCAGACCATGGGCGCTGGCGATGAGGCGGGCGTAATGGCTCATGCGCAGGACGTGGTTGCCGGTTTCGTTGTCCTTGAATTCGGCGGCCCGGCCGAGGCGGCGGATGATCTGCTGGCGCGTTTTCAGCAATTCCTGGGTACGGTGGTCGACCATGCGTTCCAGTTCGCGGCTCTGGTCGTAGAGGGCGAGATGGGTGCGGACACGGGCCTTGACGATGGGCGGGCTGATCGGCTTGGTGATGTAATCGACGGCGCCCAGTTCGAGGCCGCGCTGTTCGTCCTCGACGCTGCTCATGGCGGTGACGAAAATCACCGGGATGCGCCGGCGGTCCGGATTGGCCTTCAAGCGGCGACAGATTTCCAGGCCGGAGAGGCCGGGCATCATGATGTCGAGCAGGATGAGGTCGGGCGGCTCGTCGGAATAGGCGATTTTCAGTGCCCGTTCGCCGCTGGTGGCGACCCGGACCCGGTATTCGTCCTTGAGCAGTTCGCTGAGCAGGTCGATGTTTTCCGGGGTGTCGTCGACGACGAGAATGCTTTGTTTGGGAAGCAGAGGGGGCATGACTACTCCGAACTCAGGTCGATGGATATTTCATCGGCAATTTTACGCAGGGTTTCCCCGGCATTTTCAAATTCGTAATGTTCGATATTTTTGCGCAGTTGCTCGAGGTGCAAAGGCGCCGCCAGTTGCTGCAGCCATGGGTCGATTTCGGCGAATTGACAAAGGGCGGCGGCATCGGCTTGTTCCAGGTGCGATTGCAGTTGGCGCAGGGCGTGCTGGCGGTGCGCCCCATCCGGCAGCGGCGGTCGGCCGACGGCCGGCGGTCGGCGAGCGGTTTGGCCGGCCAGTTCGAGGACCGGTTGCAAGGCAGCGGCAACCGCCTGGATCGCCTGTTCGATTTCGGAGCCCGGTTGGGCGGCGTTTTCCTTGAGGGCCAGTTCCAGTTGGCGCACTTCGCCGACCAGTTGCTCGGCGCCGATATTGCCGGCCAGGCCGCGCAGGGTATGGGCCGCCAGGCGCAGTTCGGCAAAATCGCCGGCCCGTTGGGCGGCCCGCAGGCGGTCGACGATGTCGGCCTGGTTTTCGTAAAAACGCAGCAGGAGACGTTCGAGCAGGGCGCGGTTGCCGCCCAGGCGGCTGAGCGCCCCATTTTCGTCGAGGATGGGCGGGCTGCTGGCGCCGACCAGCGGGCTGGCCGGGGGCGCCGCTTTTTCCGTCGTTGGTTGCGCTCGGCCTTCCGGCAGCCAGCGGGCCAGGGTGCCGTAGAGCACGCTGACGTCGATCGGCTTGGGGATGTGGTCGTCCATGCCGGCGTCCAGGCAGCGTTGGCGATCGGCGGCCAGGGCGTTGGCTGTCATGGCGACGATCGGCAGGCGGGCGCCGCAGGGCTCGGCGCGAATCTGCCGGGTCGCCTGGTAGCCGTCCATGACCGGCATCTGGCAGTCCATCAGCAGCAGGTCGTAGGATTTCCGGCGCACCGCTTCGACGGCCTGCTGGCCGTTGGCCGCCGTTTCGACGGTGAGGCCGACGGCAGTCAGCATTTCTTCGGCCAGTTCGCGATTGACCTCGTTGTCTTCGACCAGCAGGACGCGCTGGCCATTGAAGCGTACCGGGCTGGGCACTGCTTGCCGGCCGGCGGACGAGTGGCCCGCGACGTCGGCCCGCATGGTTTCAATGATGCAATCGAAGAGCGAGGAGGGCGTTACCGGCTTGCCGAGGATGCCGTCCACGCTCAGTTCGCCAAGCGTGGTGCGCAATTCGTCCGGATCGAAGGCGGTGCACATGATGATTTTCGGTCCCCCCGGCAGGGCGCCGCTCGGCTGCAGATGCTGCAGGGTTTCGATGCCGTCCATGCCGGGCATTTTCCAGTCGATGATCAGCAACTGGTAGGGTTCGCCGGCGGCATTGGCGCGCGCTATCTCGGCCAGGCCTTCCGGGCCGCTGGCGACGGCATGGCCGGGCAGACCGAGGGCGAGTAGCTGGTGGCGGAAAATCTGCCGGGCGCCGGGGCTGTCGTCGATGATCAGGGTGTTCAGTTGCTCCGGCAGTCCCAGGCGGGACGGCGACTCGGCGGGCCCGGCGGCGAGCTCGAAGCGGAGCGTGAAGTGGAAGCGGCTGCCGAAGCCCGGCGTGCTGCTGACGCCGATCCGGCCGCCGAGCATTTCGACGATGCGTTTGCTGATCGACAGGCCGAGCCCGGTCCCGCCGTATTTCCGGGTGGTCGAGCTGTCGGCCTGGCTGAAGGCGGTGAAGAGTTGCTGCTGTTGTTCTGCGGACATGCCGATGCCAGTATCGCTGACCGCGAAATGCAGTTCGACCGATTCGGCGCTCATCGCCGTGACGCTGACCGCCAGGGTGATTTCGCCTTGTTCGGTAAATTTGATGGCATTGCCGAGCAGGTTGAGCAGCACCTGGTTGAGGCGCAGCGGATCGCCGAGCAGGGCATCCGGCACCTCCGGGGCGATGTCGAAGAGCAGTTCCAGGCCGCGCTCGCTGGCTTTCTGCAGGCAGACGGCGGCGAGATTTTGCAGGCAGTCGTCGAGCCGGAAAGCGGTGCGCTCGACGAGCATTTTTCCGGCTTCGATTTTCGACAGGTCGAGAATGTCGTTGATGATGCCGAGTAGGCCCTTGGCGGCATTGTCGACCTTGCTCAGATAATTTTTCTGGCGGGCGCTGAGTTCGGTTTGCAGCGCCAGGTGGGTCATGCCGATGATGGCATTCATCGGGGTGCGGATTTCGTGGCTCATGTTGGCCAGGAAATCGGCCTTGGCCGCCGCCGCCTGTTCGGCGGCCAGGCGGGCCCGTTCGGCTTCGCGCTTGGCCTGTTTCAGGGGGGTGATATCAACGATGACGCCGATCAGGCCGCCCGGTGCGCCGTCGGCGCTCTGAAAGGCGGTCACCGAATAGAGGGTGTCGTGCATCTGGCCGTCGGCTCCGGGCATGGCAACTTCCCGCGAGATGCGGCCGCCTTCGGCGATGACCGCTTCGTCTTCGGCCTGGTAGGCGCGCCGCGCCTGTTCCGGCAGATAGTCGAGATCGAGTACGCGGCGGCCGATGAAATCGCCCCGCGCGACGCCGAAAAACGCCTCGTAGGCCCCGTTGCAGCCGAGGAAGCGGCTATCGGCCCCCTTGTAGAAAATGGGATTGGGGATGGTGTCGAGCAGGGCTTGCAGCAAGGCGAACTGGCGGATCAATTCGGCTTCGATGGCGCGCCGCTCGGAAATATCGAGAATGGTCACCAGCAATGAGTCGAGACTGCCGCTGCCATTGCGCACGGCGGCGATCTGCACGTCGCCCCAGCGGGGCTGACCCTGCCGGTCGACGAATTCGACCTCGCTGCGCAGGTTTTCCAGCCGGCCTTCGGCGATTTCCTGCAGCGCCTGGTGCAGGCGCGTTTCTTCATGGGCCGGCAGAACCACCGTGTCGGGCTGCTGGAGCAGGGTGTCGATCGGTTGATCGATGAATTCGGCGAAGGCCCGGTTGACCAGTTTCGGCTGGCGATCCGGTGTCAGGCTGACGATGCCGACCGCCGCATTGTCGAAAATGGCGCGGAAGAAGGCTTCCCGCTTCTTCAGTATTTCCTGGCTCTCCCACAGCGCATGGGTGCGCAGGGCGACCGTTTGTTCCAGGTCGGTGTTGCTGTTCTGCATTGCCTGCTGGGCGTCCTGCAGTTGCTGCCGCATGCTTTCCAGCGCCGTGCCGAGTTGCCTGACTTCGCGCCACGGGGCTGCGGTGCTGACCGGTTCGGCCAGTTCCAGGCGGCCGATGCGTTCGCTCTCGGCGGTCAGGGCGGCGAGCGGTGCGCCGAAACCGCGGGCGATGCGAATCGCGACGAGCATGCCGAGGGCCAGTGCGATGAGCGCGATCAAGCCGAGCAGGGCGGCATCACGCCCGGAAACCGGGACAAAGTCGCTTTCCGGGGCGATCACGCCGAACCAGATGCCCGGGCTGTAACCGTCGAAACGCCGGAACAGGCCGAGCCAGCGTTCGTCGTTGGCGGAGAAGGCGGCCAGCCGCTCACGGCGGCCCGGATCGCTCTGCCACAGACGGTAGGCCTGGCTGAATTCGCTGAGGCCGAGTTGCTCGGCGGTTTTCAGCAGGGCCTGGTTGATCGATTGGCGGTCGGTGAAGCGCGGATCGCGCGGCGGCGCGATGAGTTTGCCGTCTTCCTGGAACAGGGCGGCCTTGCCGCGCGAGGCCAGGCTCAGGCCGGTGGTGAAGGCGGCGATTTCGCTGAGCCGGACGTCGTGGCCGATGACATAGGTTTCGCCGTGGCTGTCGGTCCAGCGCATCGAGGCGGTGATGCCGGGTTCCCGGGTGGTGAAGAAAATGTAGGGATCGGTCCAGTGGATGCTCTGCTCATGGGGCAGCCCCATGGCGCCGATGAACCAGGGGCGCTGGCGGGCGTCGTAGTCGCGTTGGCGGACTTCGATTTTCTCGATTTGCCGTTCGGCGCTCCAGGTGATCCAGTAAGTCTGCTGGCCCCAGGCGGCGGGGTTGGAAATGCGGTTGATCCAGCGCCCATCGTCGCCGAGCAGGAGCAGGAATTCCCGCCCGGATTGGTGGGCCAGGATGACCGAGGTGATCTCGCCGTGATTCGCCAGGATGGGAAAGAAGAACTCGTTGAAGCGCTGCAACTCGGCGCTGTCGATGTCGCCGTTGTGGCCCCAGGCCTGGCTGCTGCGCAAGGTGGCCTCGACGCTTTGCAGCAGCCGGTCGAAGCGCGCTTCGATCTGCTCGCCGGCCAGGCGCATCTGGGTTTCGGCCAGACGGTCCACGGTCGGCCGGCCGATCAGTTGATACAGACCGAAAGTGAAGGAGGCCAGCGAAAGCAGGACCAGCAGCCCGATGCGCAGGACCAGACTGTTGGCGAAACCCGCTTTTTCGAACGAGAAGCCCCGGAACATCCTCTCTCCCTGCGCTAGGCGATTGCTGGTTACCCTCGGGCCGCGTTATGCCGGCAAACTGACAGGAGAATATACAGCTTCCGGCGGTGACTCAAGGCGGCTCAGGGAACGACCGTGAATTCCGGGGCGCTGCCGATGAATTCGAGGCGCTGGCGCAAGGCCTCGGTAATGAAAATCCGGCCTTGGCTGTCGACCCGCAGGACCAGACCGACGCCCATTTTTTGCGCCATTTTGCGCCAATGCTCGGCGCCGGCGACGAAAATGGGTTTCGAGCTGGCATCGGACAGCGTGCCCGACTTCGGTCCGGCCGGAAGCAGGACGGTGACGGCTTCGGTGTGATCGGCCGGGTAGCCGCTACGCGGGTCGAGCAGGTGGGGATAGCGCTTGCCATCGACTTCGAAGAAACGCTGGTAGTCGCCGGAGGTGCCGATCGCTTCGCCATCCTCGAGGGCAACGGTGGCCAGCGGGCCGGGCTGGCGGGGGTGCTGGATGCCGACCCGCCACTTCTTGCCTTCCTTGCTGCCGAGCGCCATGACATTGCCGCCGATGTTGATCAGCGCGTTGTTGATGCCTTGGGCACGGAGGATGGCGGCGGCGCGGTCGAGGGCGACGCCTTTCAGGTAGCCGCCAAAATCGAGGGCGACATGGCGGTTGCGGCTGCTGATCGTAGTGCCGTCGATGACGAGGTCGGCAAGCGACGGCTTGTTCGCCAGCCAGGCCTTGATCGCGGCGGCCGGCGGCAGTTCGGCCTTGAATTCGTCGGCCTGGAAGCCCCACAGCTTGATCAGTTCGCCGATGCCCGGATCGAACAGGTAATCGCCCTGGGCGCTGAGCTGCTGCGCTTCGCTGACGAAGGCGGCCAGTTCGGGCGTCACGGTGAGCGGCTGGCCGGCCGCGATGGCCTCGTTGAGGGCGGTCAGTTCCGACGGTTGCCAGGCGTGGTAAGCGCGGTGCAGGCGGTCGAATTCGCGCAGCACGGCGGCAATCGCCTGGCGGCCTTGTTCGGCTTCGGGGCTGACGACGATGACTTCGACGCGCGTGCCGAACACGTAGGCCTGTTGTTCCTGCAAGGGAGTGCGGCCGCAGGCCGCGAGGTACAACAGGGAAAGAAGAATCAGGAGATGCCGCATGCGTGTTCGACCGCCGTGATGAAGGCGCCGGCCGCATCAAAGCCCGTCTGCTGGCGGATTTCGACCATGCAGGTCGGGCTGGTGACATTGATTTCGGTGAGGTGCGTGCCGATGACGTCGAGGCCGACCAGCAGCAGACCTCGCTTGAAGAGAATGGGGCCGAGGGTTTCGGCGATTTCCCGGTCGCGCGCCGTGAGTTCCTGGGCAACGCCGGTGCCGCCGGCCGCCAGGTTGCCGCGCGTCTCGCCGGCCTTGGGGATGCGCGCCAGGCACCAGGGCACCGGCTGGCCGGCAATGACCAGGATGCGTTTGTCGCCCTGGCTGATCTCCGGCAGGTAGCGCTGCGCCATGATCGTGCGCGCTCCCTCGTGCGTCAGGGTTTCGAGGATGACGTTGCGGTTCGGGTCGTTGCGGTGCACGCGGAAAATCTGGCTGCCGCCCATGCCGTCGAGCGGCTTGAGGATGACGTCGCGTTGTTCGTCGATGAAATGCTGCAACTGGTTGAGATCGCGGGCGACCAGGGTGGCCGGGGTGAATTGGTTGAACTCGGTGATGGCCAGCTTTTCGGAATGGTCGCGCAGCGCCCGCGGCCGGTTGAAGACCCGGACGCCGTCGGCTTCGGCCCGTTCGAGCAGCCAGGTGGCGGTGACGTACTCGAAATCGAAGGGCGGGTCCTTGCGCATGATCACCGCATCGAAGGCTTTCAGCGGCTGCCATTCACGCTGCGTTTCGCGGTACCAGTCGTGGTCGTCCGGGCGCAGGTGGAGGTGGGTGGCTTCGCCGAAAACGCCGCCGATGTGGTGGCCGGGGTCCGGGTGTCGCCAGCCGAGGCTCGCCGCATCGATGGCGAAGACCTCGTGGCCGTGCGTTTCGGCGGCGCGCATCATGGCGATCGAAGAATCCTTCCAGGCTTTCAGATGGTCGAGCGGGTCGACCACGAAAGCCAGTTTCAGCGAACGGGCGCTGCCGCCGAGCAGGTGCTTTTCGAAATGCAGTTGTTGGGTCACCGGCGCTCAGCCATTTTCCGGGGCCGTGCGCTCGAGCTCGACGGCTGCCGCCAGGCAGGCCAGGCGCCCGACGACGCCGTAGGCGTAGAAGCGGTTGGGGGCGGAATCCGGATTGTCGCAGCGGTAGTCGGGCAGGTTGCAGCCGGTTTCGAAAGCCAGTGGCTCGAAATGCATGCCCGGCGCGTTGAGGTTCTCGTCCTTGCCGCGCCCGGTGTGCACCCGGTAGAAGCCGCCGACGACGTAACGGTCGATCATGTAGATGACCGGCTCGGCGACCGCCTCGTTGAGCGTCTCGAAGGAATGCACGCCTTCCTGGATGAGCACTTCGCTAACCTCCAGGCCTTCCTTGCCGACGCTCATCTTGTTGCGCTGCTTGCGGTTGAGGGCGATCACCTCGTCGGCATCGCGCACCGTCATGACCCCCATGCCGTAGGTGCCGGCATCGGCCTTGACGACGACGTAGGGGGTTTCGTCGATCTCGTATTCCCTGTACTTCTCCCGGACGATGTCGAGCACCGCGGCAACATTGGCGGCCAGGCATTCCTCGCCCTGGCGCTCGTGGAAATTGACGCTGCGGCAGACCGAGAAGGCCGGGTTGATGCGCCACGGGTCGATGCCGATTTCCTTGGCGAAGTCGTTGGCCACCTGGTCGTAGGCGGCGAAGTGATTGGACTTGCGGCGCACCGCCCAACCGGCATGCAGCGGCGGCAGCACGAACTGCTCGTGGAGGTTCTGCAGGATTTCCGGGATGCCGGCCGAGAGGTCGTTGTTGAGCAGGATGGCGCAGGGGTCGAAGCCCTCCAGGCCGAGCCGGTGCGGCGTGCGGAGCAGCGGTTCGAGGAGCAGGCTCTGGCCGTTCGGCAGTTCGATCCGGGTTGGCGCGGTGATGTCCGGCAGCAGCGAGCCGAGGCGGACGTTGAGGCCGGTCTGGCGCAGGATGGTGACCAGTTGCGCAACGTTTTGCAGGTAGAACTGGTTGCGCGTGTGGTTTTCCGGAATGAGCAGCAGGTTGTGCGCATTCGGACAGATTTTCTCGATGGCGACCATCGTCGCCTGGACGCAGAGCGGCAGAAAAGCCGGGTTCAGGTTGTTGAAGCCGCCGGGGAACAGATTGGTATCGACCGGGGCCAGCTTGAAGCCGGAATTGCGCAGGTCGCAGGACGAGTAGAAGGGCGGCGTGTGTTCCTGCCACTGGCCGCGCAGCCAATGTTCGATTTGCGTGCTGCTTTCCAGGAACTTGCGTTCGAGTTCACGCAGGGGGCCGGTGAGGGCGGTTGTCAGGTGAGGAACCATAGGGGCGGTCTCTTAGTCCGGGGTTTTTATTGTGGCCGCAAATCTTACACCGCAGTGCACAATTTTGGACCCCGCCGACGCGGCCAAGCCCTTGAAAACGGGTAAAATTCGCCCCTTCGTTTTACCGCTTTGAAGCAGATTGGAATCGCCGTGCTTGTCGCTGCCAATATCACCATGCAGTTCGGGGCCAAGCCCCTGTTCGAAAACGTCAATGTCAAATTCGGCGAGGGCTATCGTTATGGCCTGATCGGCGCCAATGGGGCGGGCAAATCGACCTTCATGAAAATCCTGTGTGGAGCGCTCGAGCCCTCGGCCGGCAATGTCTCGAAGGAAAAGCACGAGCGCATGGCCTACCTGAAGCAGGACCAGTTTGCTTACGAAGACATGCGCGTGCTCGATGTCGTGCTCATGGGCCACGAGGAGATGTGGGCCTGCATGAGCGAGCGTGATGCCATCTACGCCAATCCGGAAGCGACGGAAGACGATTACATGAAGGCCGCCGATCTTGAGCATCAATTCGGCGAGATGGACGGCTATACCGCCGAGTCGCGGGCCGGCGAACTGCTGCTCGGGGTCGGCATCCCGACCGAACAGCACAACGGCCCGATGAGCGAAGTGGCCCCCGGTTGGAAGCTGCGCGTGCTGCTCTGCCAGGCGCTGTTCGCCAATCCGGACATCCTGCTGCTCGACGAACCGACCAACAACCTCGACATCAACACCATCCGCTGGCT
>JAGTRU010000042.1 GCA_018261905.1 Pseudomonadota bacterium
GTAGTTGCCGCCTTCGGTCTTGGTGACGCCCTTGCTGCCCTTGACGAAGGTCAGGTTGGAGCCGGCCAGGTCGGCCGAGCCGCCGAAGATTTCCGGCACCGCCGGGACCAGCGCCGCGATGGCGTTCTGCGAAGCCTTGCGGCTGGCGATGTTCTCGGCTTTCTCGCGGCAGGTGGCGAGGTAGGCGGCCTTGGTGGCGGCCCAGTTGGCGGGCAGTTCGCGTTTCATGACGCGGCGCTCGAACTCGTCGGCTTCGGCCGGGAAAGCCGCGCGGTAGGCGGCGAAGCGGCTGTTCCAGCCGTTTTCCAGCGCGGCGCCAGTTTCCTTGCGGTTCCAGGCGGCGTAGATGTCGGCCGGGATTTCAAAGGCCGGGTGCTGCCAGCCGATATATTCGCGGGCGGCGGCGATTTCGTCCTTGCCGAGCGGCGCGCCGTGGCAGTCGTGGCTGCCCTGCTTGTGCGGCGCGCCGGCACCGATCGTCGTCTTGCAACAGATCAGGCTGGGTTGGTCGGTCACCGCCTGGGCGGCAAGCAGGGCGGCTTCGACGGCGGCGGAGTCATGGCCATCGACATTCGGGATGACATGCCAGCCGTAGGCGGCGAAACGGCCCGGCGTGTTGTCGGTGAACCAGCCTTCGACGTGACCGTCGATCGAGATGCCGTTGTCGTCCCAGAAGGCGATCAGCTTGCCCAGGCCGAGCGTGCCGGCCAGCGAACAGGCTTCGTGCGAGACGCCTTCCATCAGGCAGCCGTCGCCGAGGAAAACATAGGTGTGGTGATCGACGATTTCGTGACCGGGCTTGTTGAATTCGGCGGCCAGCACTTTTTCGGCGAGCGCGAAGCCGACGGCATTGCTGATGCCCTGGCCGAGCGGGCCGGTGGTGGTTTCGACGCCGGGGGTGTAGCCGAATTCGGGGTGGCCCGGGGTCTTCGAGTGCAACTGGCGGAAATTCTTCAGGTCGTCAATCGACAGGTCGTAGCCGGTCAGGTGGAGCAGGGCATAGACCAGCATCGAGCCATGGCCGTTCGACATCACAAAACGGTCGCGGTCGGGCCACTGCGGGTTGGCCGGGTTGTGGCGCAGGTGGCGGCGCCACAGCACTTCTGCAATTTCCGCCATGCCCATCGGTGCACCGGGGTGGCCGGAATTGGCCTGCTGCACGGCATCCATGGCCAGCGCGCGGATGGCGCCGGTCAGGGGGGAGAACTTGGGGAGATTGCTGACGCTCATGATCCGGAAACCCAGCCTGCTGAAAAGCTTAAATTATCCGGGAAAAGGCCCCCGTTGGGTAGGGTTGTTGCGTTTCCGGCCGCTTTCGGTGTGCCGGAAACGCCGCCTTACATCTTCGGATCGTAGTTGATCATCATCAGGATGCCGCGCCCGCCACCCCAGCTACCGCCGGTGTAGGAAACACTGCCCTGGCCGTGATAGACCACTTCGTAGCGGTAACGGTCGGTGCCGAAATAGAAGGGGATGAAGGCCTTGCCGGTCGGCATGGTGCGCACGTCGTTGCTGCTGCCGCCGAGGATGCGCTCAACTTCCGGTTGTTCCATGCCGATCTGCAATTTGGCCCATTTGCTGTTGGCCGGCGGGTTGCCATAAACCTCGCCCTCGAAGGTGCCGTCGCGCGATTTCATCATCCGTGGCTTGCCGGCCTCGGTGGGCTTTGCCGCTTCCTTGGCGGAAGCGGGAGCCGGGGTGGTTGCCGGCGCTGGCTCGGCAACCTGGCTCGAGCTGGCCGTGCTCTTCGGCTTGGCCGGTTCGCAATCGATGGCGGCGGTTTTCGATTTGTCGGTCTTGGTCTTGGCCGTCTTCTTCTTTTTTCCCGTCGCTTCCGGCGGGCATTCCGGTTTGCCGGCGACCGGCACCGGAGCTGCCGTCGCCGTCGAGGTGGTGGCTGGTGCGGCGGCTGGCGAGGAATCCGTTTTGCTTTCGTTGCTGACACAACCGGCGGCGAATGCCGCGGCCATGGCTAAAACGAGAATGCGTGTTTGCATTGCTGAATTCCTCCCCTGATTAAGATGAATCAATTTACAGCAAATCAGGCGCTGTGATAGCCGGTGACCCGTTCCACCTCGTTTTTCGAACCGAGAATGACCGGCACGCGCTGGTGCAGCTTTTCCGGCTGGATGTCGAGAATACGCTGGCGACCGGTCGTGGCGGCGCCGCCCGCCTGCTCGACCAGCATGGCCATCGGGTTGGCTTCGTACATCAGGCGCAGCTTGCCGCCCTTGTCCTGCATCTTGCTGTCGAGCGGGTACATGAAAATGCCGCCGCGCGTCATGATGCGATGCACATCGGCCACCATCGAGGCGACCCAACGCATGTTGTAGTCCTTGCCGAGCGGACCGCTCGTGCCGGCCTGCATTTCGCTGACATAGCGCTGGACCGGCGCTTCCCAGAAGCGCTGGTTGGCCATGTTGATGGCGAACTCCTTGGTGTCGGCCGGAATCTGCACCTTTTCCTGGGTCAGGATGAAGATGCCCTGTTCGCGATCCAGGGTGAACACGGCGACGCCATCGCCGACGGTCAGGACGAGCAGGGTGGTCGGGCCATAGACCGCGTAACCGGCGGCGACCTGGGCGGTGCCCGGTTGCAGGAAGGCGGCTTCGGCGGCGGCCGGGGTGCTCAGGTCGGCATTTTCCGGGCATTTGAGCACCGAGAAAATGGTGCCGATCGAGACATTGACGTCGATGTTGGAGGAGCCGTCGAGCGGGTCGAAGGTCAGCAGGTATTCGCCCTTCGGGAAGCGGTGCGGCACGAGGTGCGGCAGGTCCATTTCCTCGGAGGCCATGGCGGCGAGATGGCCGCCCCATTCGTTGGCGTCGAGCAGGATGTCGTTGGACAGCACGTCGAGCTTCTTCTGCGCTTCGCCCTGCACGTTGTCGCTGCCGGCTTCACCCAGTACGCCGCCCAGACCGCCCTTGCCGATGGCGATGGAAATGGCCTGGCAGGCCCGCGAGACGATTTCGATCAGGAATTTCAGATCGGCGGTGATGACGCCCTTGTCGCGTTGTTCCTCGGTGAGGTAGCGGGCCAGTGTGCGCTGAACCATGTCGACTCCAGATGCAATAAAAAGGGAGGCGATTTTACTCCGGCCGGCAGTAAGCGTGCAGGAAGGCGAAGGCGGCGGCGCTGTTGAGCGGCTTGCTGAACAGGTAGCCCTGGATTTCGTCGCAGCCGTTGCTGCGCAGCAGTTCGAGCTGATCCGCGGTTTCGACGCCCTCGGCAATGACGTTGAGGCCGAGCGAGTGGGCCAGGGCGATGGTGCCGAGGGCGATGGCCCGGTCGTTGAGATCGTGTTCGATGTCGGCGACGAAGGAGCGGTCGATTTTCAGGTGATCGATCGGGAACAGCTTGAGGTAGGCGAGCGACGAATAGCCCGTGCCGAAATCGTCGATGGCCAGCGAAATGCCCATGCGGCCGAGGCGTTGCAGGATCTGCACGGCCTCTTCCGGGTTTTCCATGACCGAACTCTCGGTGATTTCCAGCTCCAGCAACTCGGGCGCCAGGCCGGATTCGGCCAGGGCACCGGCCACCGTTTCGCAAAAGTCGCGGCGGCGCAATTGGCGGGCCGAAACATTGACGGCCATGCGCAAGGGAGTGAGGCCGGCGTCGATCCAGTGTTTCATCTCGCGGCAGGCATTGAGCAGCACCCATTCGCCAATCTCGACGATGATCCCGGTTTCCTCGGCGACCGGAATGAAGCGGTCAGGCGAGATCATGCCGTCCGTTGGGTGATGCCAGCGGATCAGCGCTTCGACGCCGGTCGGCGCCGAACTGTCGGCCTTGAATTGCGGCTGGAAGCACAGCGCCAGCTCGTTGCGGGCAATGGCATGGCGCAATTTGCGCTCGATATCGAGGCGCTCGGCCGAGGCCCGATTCATCTCGGCGGCGAAAAACTGGTAATTGTTGCGGCCCGCTGCTTTGGCGTGGTACATCGCGGTGTCGGCGTTTTTCAGGATAGTGTCGCCGTCCGGTCCGTCGTCGGGAAAGATGCTGATGCCGATCGACGGGCTGGTATGCAGTTCGTGGCCTTCGGCCTGGATCTGGGTGGACAGCGCGGCGATGATCTTGCCGGCGACGATGGCGGCATCGGAGGGGGCTGAAATGCCGGGCAGGATGACGACGAACTCGTCGCCGCCCAAGCGGGCGACGAAGTCGGTTTCGCGCACGACATTGTCCAGGCGGCAGGCCACCTCGCGCAGCAATTCGTCGCCGACCTGGTGGCCGAGGGTGTCGTTGATGATCTTGAAGCGGTCGAGGTCGATGAACATGATCGCCACGTTCCATTCGTGGCGCCGGGCTTCCGGCAGCAACTGGGCGAGGCGCATGAGCAGCGCCAGACGGTTCGGCAAGCCGGTCAGCGCATCGTGCTGGGCGATGTGGCGCATGCGTTCTTCGGCTTCGCGGCGCTCGGTGATGTCGGCCAGGATCCAGATGTAATGGGCCGGTAGGCCGCTTTGCGGATCATCGACGCGACTGACGCGAATGCCGGCCGGAAAGTGCTCGCCGGATTTCTGGCTGATTTCCAGTTCGCTATACCAGGAGCCACTGGTCGCGGTGTTTTCCTGGAAGGATTCCGGAGTCAGGTCGGGGCTGGCCTCGATCAGGCCGAATACCGTGTGACCGAGCAGTTCGACCGGATCGTAGCCGGTCATCTGGCTGGTTGCCGGATTGATCGACAGGATGCGGTGGGCCTCGTCGGTGAAGATGATGCCGGTCGGCGTGTGGAGGAAGACTTTTTGCGCCAGCTGGTCGCGCTCGGCACTCGCCCGCCGCTCGCTGATGTCGGTATAGACGGTGACCAGGCCGCCATCGGGGAGCGGGACGCCTCGGATGTCGAGGGTCTGGCCGTTCGGCCGGGTCCGTTCGATGTGGTGCGGCAAGTGTTTGTCGCTGCGGCAAAGCAGGGTGCGGACGATGTCTTCCGGATCGCCGAGACCGTATTCGCCGCGCCCGGCATTGAAACGGAAAATCTTTTCCATGGTCACCGGGGTATCGTCGAACAGGGTCTGCGGCAGGTCGAGCAGGCGGCGGAAGGCCTGGTTGTGCAGGGCGAGTAGGCCGTCCTGGTCGAACAGGCTGAGGGCGCTGGGAATGCTTTCGATGACCGTCTGCAGCAGGTCGTGCTGCTGGCGCAAACTGTTTTCGGCGGCCTTGTGTTCGGTGATGTCGGTGTAGGTGGTGATGAAACCGGCCAGTTCGCCGCCGATATACAACGGTTCGCCGTCGACCAGGTGGGTGCGGCCGCTCGGCCGCAGGCGCTCGAAACGGTGGGCCTTGAACTGGCGAGCTTTGGCGGTCAGGCGGGCGACCTGTTCTTCGATCTCGCCCGGGCCGTATTCACCGCGGCTGGCGGTAATCCGGATCAGTTCGGAAAAATGCACGCCGTCATAAACGGCGGCCGGCGGCAGTTCGAGGACGTCGAGAAAACCGGGATTCCAGACGCGCAGACAGAGATTTTCGTCGAAGACGCTGATGCCCTGCGGCAGATTGGCGATGACTGCTTCCAGATAGGCGTGCCGACGTCGGGATTCGCTGGCACTGGGCAGGGCGGTCTCGTTGAAATCCACTCGGGGCTGGGTTTTTGGTTAAAGGACGATCATAGCCCAAGCGCCGCAGGGCTTCCAGCACCTTGGCGGGCGATTCGGGAAGAGGGCTTTATGACGGCTTCCACTTGATCGAACAGCCGATCGAGGCGATTTGTTCGGCCGGGCCCTTGCCTGTTGTGGCGATTTGGCGCAGGGCTGCGAACAGTTCACGGTGGGCGTCGGCCGGGCCTGGGTTGCGGCCAGAGGCATCGAGCCGGCCGCGGTATTGCAGTTCGAGCCCGGCGTTGTAGCCAAAAAAGTCCGGCGTGCACACGGCACCATAGGCGCGGGCCACGGCCTGGCTCTCGTCATAAAGGTAGGGGAAAGGAAAGCCGAGTTCCTGCGCCCAGCGCTGCATGTTGTCCGGCGCGTCTTCCGGGTAGGCGGCGACATCGTTGCTCATGATGGCGACGCAGCCGATGCCCAGTTCGGCCAGTGCGCGGCAGTCGCGGAGCAGGCGGTCGATGATCGCCTGGACGTAAGGGCAGTGATTGCAGATGAACATCACCAGCAGGCCGTTCGGGCCGCGACAACTGGCCAGCGTGTGGCGCCGACCGTCGCTGTCGGGCAAATCGAAATCTATGGCCGGCCGGCCAAAATCACACACAGGGGGATTCAAAGCAGCCATGATTGCCCTCCAGAAGCGCATTTTCGCCCATAATAGCATTGATGAATCTACCTCGTTTTTACTGCCGCGAAGCCCTCTCGCCGGGGGCGCACATTGATCTGCCCGCACCCGTGGCGCGCCATGCCGTGCGCGTGCTGCGCCTGCCGCCGGGCGCCTCCGTCGTGCTCTTCGACGGTCGCGGCGGGCAATACGAAGCCTGCATCGAACGCATCGAAAAGGACCGCGTCGTCGCTTCGCTCGGCGCCTGGCAGGATATCGAGCACGAGTCAAAGCTGGCAGTGACCCTGATCCAGGCCGTGCAGGCCGGCGAGAAGATGGATTTCACCATCCAGAAGGCGGTCGAGTTGGGGGTTGCCGAGATTGTCCCGGTCGATAGCCGGCGCAGTGTCACCAAGCTGGTCGGCGATCGCGCCGGTAAACGCGTCGCCCACTGGCAGGGTGTCGCCGCCTCGGCCTGCGAGCAATGCGGACGCAATCAGGTACCGCTGGTGGCACCGCTGGAAAAGTTGGAAAACTGGCTGGCCCGCCCGGCTGGCGACGGTTTGCGGCTGATCCTGGCGCCCGACGCGGAATTCGCGCTGGCCGATCTGGTGCCGGCGAAAAATGTGCAGATGCTGATCGGCGCCGAAGGGGGGCTCGATCCGCAGGAAATCATCGCAGCCAGGCAAGCCGGTTTCCAGGCGGTCCGCCTGGGGCCGCGCGTGCTGCGCACGGAGACGGCGGCGCTGGCGGCATTGGCCGCCATGCAGGCTTTGTGGGGCGACTTCAGGGAGGGCTAGACATGTTCGAATCAGCAGAACTCGGTCACAAGATCGACAAGGAAACGTTCAAGAAGGAAGTGCCAAAGCTGCGCGCCGAGTTGCTCGACGTCCAGTACGACATGCTGCAGAAAAAGGAATTCCCGGTCATCATCCTGATCAGCGGCGTCGACGGCAGCGGCAAGGGCGAAACCATCAACCTGCTCTATTCGTGGATGGATCCGCGTCATATTTCGACCCTGGCCTTTTCCTCCCCGACCGACGAGGAGCGCGCCCGCCCCTACATGTGGCGCTACTGGCGCGCCCTGCCGCCCAAGGGCAAGGTCGGCATCTTCGCCGGTTCGTGGTATTCGCAACCGATCACCGATCGCATCACCGGCAAGATGCGGCGTTCCGAGATGGACGAACAGCTCGACGACATCAACCGTTTCGAGGCGATGCTGGTCAATGAAGGGGCGCTGGTCCTGAAATTCTGGTTCCACCTTTCCAAGGATGGTCAGAAAACGCGGCTGAAAGCCCTGGAAAAAGACCCGCGCACCGCCTGGCGGGTGACCAAGGAAAGCTACGATCGCCTGAAGACCTACGACAAGCTGCAGGAAGTCGCCGGCCACGTGCTGCGCGTCTCCAACACGGCGCACGCGCCGTGGATCATCGTCGAGGGCACTGACGACGAATACCGTTCGCTGACCGTCGGCCGGATCGTGCTCGATGCCATGAAACGCCGCCTGCAGCAGGAAGGCCGGCAGCAGGTGCCGGTGGCGCCGCCGATCGTGCATGCGATCGACCAGAAGAACGTGCTCAGCGAGCTGGATCTCGATCTCAAGCTGGCCAAGAAGGACTATGAAAGCCAGTTGGCCAAGTATCAGTCGAAACTATCCGAACTGGTGCGGGATCCGCGCTTTGTCGGCAAACGCTCGCTGGTGCTGGTTTTCGAAGGTTCGGACGCGGCCGGCAAGGGCGGCACCATCCGCCGCATCGGCGCCGCCATGGACGCCCGGCAATACCAGATCGTGCCGATTGCCGCGCCGACCGAGGAAGAACGGGCGCAGCCCTATCTCTGGCGTTTCTGGCGGCATCTGCCGCGCCTCGGGCGGGCGGCGATTTTCGACCGCTCGTGGTACGGCCGCGTGCTCGTCGAGCGGGTCGAGGGCTTTTGTTCCGAGGCCGACTGGCTGCGCGCCTATGCCGAGATCAATGATTTCGAGCACCAGATGGTCGATGCCGGGGCGATCGTCGTCAAGTTCTGGCTGCAGATCAGCGCCGAGGAGCAGCTACGCCGCTTCAAGGAACGCCAGGACACCGAGTTCAAGCGCTTCAAGATCACCGACGAGGACTGGCGCAACCGCGAAAAATGGGACGATTACGTCTCGGCGGTCTGCGACATGGTTGACCGGACCTCGACCGGGCTGGCACCGTGGACCCTGGTCGAAGCCAACGACAAGAACTATGCCCGGGTCAAGGTGCTGAAGACCCTGTGCGAGCGCCTGGAAAACGCCCTCAAGGACGATAACGGAAAATACGCCAGCAATGAGTGATACCCCCTACGACGAGCATTTCGTCTCCTGGTTCCGGGCGGTGACGCCCTATATCAATGCTTTTCGCGGCAAGACCTTCGTCATTGCCTTCGGCGGCAAGGCGGTGGCCAGCGAGTTTGCCAAGACCCTGGCCTACGACGTCAATCTGCTGGTCAGCCTGGGCATCCGCCTGGTGCTGGTGCATGGGGCGCGACCGCAGATCGAGGAAGAACTGCTCGAGAAGAACCTGGAATCGCAATACCACCGCGGCTATCGGGTGACCGATGCGGCGGCGCTCGATTGCGTGCTCGACGCGGTGGGCAGCGTCTATCTCGAAATCGAGGCGATGCTCTCACAGGGCTTGCCGAACACGCCGATGGCCAACAGCCGGATTCGCGTCATCGGCGGCAATTTCATTACCGGCCAGCCGATCGGCGTGCTCGACGGTATCGACATGCAGTATGCCGGTAAGGTGCGCAAGGTCGACGCCGAAGGCATCAACGCCCAGCTCGGGCTGGGCAACATTGTGCTGCTCAATTGCGAAGGGCCGTCGCCGACCGGCGAGATTTTCAACCTGCAGATGGAGGAGGCGGCGGAAGCCGTCGCCGTCGGCATCCGCGCCGACAAGCTGGTCTACCTCACCGACAGCCGCGGCGTGACGGACCAGGCCGGCGAGTTGATCGATGCCATGACCGCCGATGAGGTGGCCGACCTGCTGAGTACCGGCGAATGGCTGTCGCCGGATATTCGCCGTTATCTGCCCTGCTCGGTGCGGGCGACCCGCACCGGGGTCGGCCGGGTGCACCTGATCGGTTACGAACAGGACGGCGCACTGCTGCGCGAGCTGTTCACCCACGATGGCGTCGGTACCGTGGTGACGCGCGAATCGCTGGAAAATATCCGCGAGGCCAGACCGGACGATATTGCGGCGCTGATCGCCCTGATCGAGCCGATGGAAGAAGAAGGCATCCTGGTGCACCGGCCGCGCGAGCTGCTGGAGCGCGAAATCGAGCACTTCTCGATCATGCTGCACGACAATATCATCGTCGGCTGCGCGGCCCTCTACCGCCATTCCGAAGAGGATGCCGAACTGGCTTGCCTAGCGGTCAATCCCGATCATCGCGAATGGGGTTACGGCGAGCAACTGATGGAACGCATCGAGAAGCGCGCCAAGCGGCAAGGCGTCAAGCGCCTGTTCGTGTTGACCACGCGCACTGAACACTGGTTTGTCGAACGCGGCTTCAAGCTCGGCACGGTGGACGACCTGCCGGCCAAGAAACGCGACATGTACAACTATCAGCGGCGTTCAAAGGTACTGTTCAAGACCTTATAATTCGCCCATCAATCCTCCACGGAGTTACCCATGGCACGTACCGTCAATTGCATCAAACTCGGCCGCGAGGCTGAAGGTCTGGATTTTCCGCCCTATCCGGGGGCGCTCGGCCAGCGCATTTTTGAAAACGTTTCGAAGGAAGCCTGGCAGCAATGGATCAAGATGCAGACCATGCTGATCAACGAAAATCGTCTGAACCTGGTCGATGCACGGCATCGCAAGTACCTGTCGGAACAGGTCGAAAAACATTTCTTCGGCGACGGCGCCGACAGCATCCAGGGTTACGTGCCGCCGGCCGCCTGATCCAGCTCGTTTGGCCGAGCCCGGAAGCGAATCCCGCCGCGGCGGGATTCTTTTTTTCAGGCCGCCTTGTGCAGCGCGAAGAGCAGTAGGGCGCAGCCCGGGATGGCCAGGACGGCTAGGCGGAAGCCAGTGCGGCGCAAACCGGCCGCCAGTTCTTCGATGAATTGCTCCATGCCAGTGAAGAGCTCGGGAAAGGCGGCGACGTCGCTGCGGCAGTTCTTGTCCATGCGTATCTCCGGAATTTCATGTGGTGCTGTAACTATCGCCAGCTAATGTTGCAAACACATGAAGCGGGGAAGTCGGTACGTCGCCGCCGGCCTAAACCTTGAAGTGATCGACCAGGCGATTCAGCGAAACCGCCAGTTGTTCCAGGTGCACCGAAGCTTCCGAACTCTCCTGGCTGGTCGCCCGGTTGTTTTCGGCCATCTGGGCGATCAGTTCGACATTGCGGGCGATCTCGGCGCTCGCTTCTTTTTGTTCGTGTACCGAGGCGGTGACATCGTCCACGCCGGCGCTGGTCTTCTGCACCGAGTTGCCGGTGTGGGCGAGGACTGTCGCCAGCCCCTTGACGAATTCCAGGCTGGCGGCCAGGGAGTGCAGGCCGCCTTCGACCGACTGGTCGACCAGCGCCGACTTGTCGCGCAGTTCGGCCGTGACCCGGGTAATTTCTCCGGCCGAGCCGGAAGCCCGTTCGGCGAGTTGGCGCACCTCGTCGGCGACCACCGCAAAGCCGCGCCCCTGTTCCCCGGCGCGGGCCGCTTCGATCGCCGCATTGAGCGCCAGCAGGTTGGTCTGGTCGGCAATTTCGCGAATCTGCTGGGTCATGCCGGTAATCGCATTGGTGCTGCTGACGAATTCCCGGACATGACTGGCGATGCCATCGACCGCCGCCTGCACGGCGCCAATCTCGCGCTGCAGTTCGGCAATGCTCTGCTCGCCCTGCTGGGCATCTTGCCGGCTGGCATTGGAGAGCTTGCGCACTTCGCCGCTGGTCTCGGCGATCGAGGCGACACTGACGCTCATTTGTTCGATGGCGGCGGCGGTGGCGGCGGCCGAGTCGGACTGGGCGGCCGAACTGCTGGCCACCTGCCGGGCGCTGCCGGCGAGTTGCGAGGCGGAGCGGGAGACTTCGCCGGAGGTGCCATGCACGCCCTGGATGATGGTCTGCATCTCGCCGACAAAATCATTGACGCTGCCGGCAATCTGGCCCAGTTCGTCGTTGCCGGCGGCGGGCAGGCGGGCTCGCAGATCGCCCCGGCGGAGGTCGGCGATTTTTTCCAGGATGCCGCGCAGGCTGTTCTGCAGGCTGCTGGAGAGTAGCAGGACAAGGCTGATATTGGTTACGGCAACGGCGATCAACAGCAGCACGATGGTCCAATAGACGCGCCCGGCAATGCGTTGGGCGTCGGCGCGGGCGTCTTCCGCATCGACCAGCCGGTCGCCGACGAATTTTTCGAGGGCCGCCTGGAAGGGTTTGAACTGGCCGTTGTAGAGCGGCGCCAGTTTGGCGCTGGCCGCCTTGGCATCGCTGGCGGCGAGCTTGATCAGTTGTCGCGAGTCCTGGTCATATTGCGTCCACTTGGCAAAAACCTGCTTCAACTCGTCGCGGATGGCCGGCCGTTTGATGACGCCGAGTATTTTCTCGGACAGGCTGGCGATATTTTTTTCGGCCTCGGCAAAAATGAGCTCGGTTTCCTTGGCGGTCGGCTCGAGCATGATGGTGGAGAGGGCGCTGGCCTTGATCTCGACCAGCAGTAGCGAGTAGCTTTCCCGGCGTTGGGCGGCGGTTTCCGCTTCGTGCATGGCGTTCAGCCCGCGGATGGTGGCGAACAGTGCGATCCCCAGCCCGATGATGGTGACCCAGGTGAGGATTTGTAGTTTGCGACGGATGGTCATGAGAGTTTCTCCCGACGGAATTTATGCCATCGATTCTACTCACATTTGCCCCCGGCGGATAAGCCAAAAGCATGGGCTGGTGGGCTTTTCCACTGCCAGGGGTGAAGCCGTGAACGAGCCGCCGGGCGGTGGCCCGTGGGCCGACCCGGTCGCTGTTGCTAAAGCTGGCCGGCTGCTCGCCAGCCGCCTAGACGCAACGTTCCGGGCGCAGCAGACTGAGGCGTTCGGCGGCATGGCGGGCCGCTTCGCGGTTGATCTCGGTCTGCTGGCGGCCGAAGGCATCGCGCGTCCGGCTTTCGCTGGCGGCGGCCTCGATGCTGCGGATGCAGCGCCAGCGGTCGCCAAGCTTGGTCGGGAAAAGGCGCATCTGATCTTTCGGGTGGTGCACCCGGCAGCAGTAGCAGAACAGCATTTCCGTCATCGCAACCTCATCGCGCAGTAAATCATGGCGTCAATCATCATAGGCCCATATTGCACGGCCATGACAAGAAATATCGGTCGCCCGCGGCGCTGGCCGATTGGTTTTCTGTCATCGGACTGCAATATGCGCTTCCTAAACTGATCATCCTGTTCACGTGAGATGAAACTGATGATAGTGCTGATGGATGATGAAGCCGCCGAATTGCGCCGGATCATGGCCGAGGGGCTGCTTTATCCGGTTTTTCAGCCGATCATCGATTTCCGGGCACGCGCCATCCTCGGTTACGAATCGCTGATACGTGGTCCACAAGGCAGTGCGCTGCACCGTCCCGATCAATTGTTCGCCGCCGCCAAGCGGGCCGGCCTGGCGCTCGAACTCGAGCATGTCTGCCGCGAGGCCAGCCTGCGCGCTTTCGCCGGCCTGCGTTTGGCCGGGCGGCTGTTTCTCAACGTGACGCCGGGCTGTCTGCTCAACGAAAAATTGATGAACGGCCATACCCGGGCCTTGCTGGCCGAACTCGGCATCCCGCCCAACCGTATCGTCATCGAACTGACCGAAAACCAGCAGATCACCGACATGCCCGGCATCCTGGACGCCTTGGTGCACTATCGCGGGCGCGGCTTCCAGATCGCCATCGACGATCTCGGCGAAGGCTTCGCCAACCTGCGCATGTGGTCCGAACTGCGTCCCGAGTTCGTCAAGATCGACAAGCATTTCGTGCTCGGCATCGCCGACGACCGGATCAAATACCATTTCGTCCGCGCCATGCAGGATCTGGCCGAAATCTGCAATGCTTCGCTGGTCGCCGAGGGCATCGAACGGGCCGAGGATTTCAACTGTATTCGCGATATGGGCATCGCCTGCGGCCAGGGCTATTTCATCGCCCGCCCGGAAATCGATCCGGTCCGTCAGTTGCCGGCCGGCGTGGTCACGGCGCTCGGCCAGGAACGCCTCTCCCTGTCGCCGATGGCCGGCGGTCTGGGCAAGATGCCGACGGCCCGGACGCTGTTGCGGGCGATCGAGCCGCTGCCGCTCGATGCCAACAACGCCCGGGCAATTGCCCGTTTCGAAGCCGACCCCAATCTCGATGTCCTGCCGGTCGTGCAAGATGGGCAGCCGCTCGGCCTGATCAACCGGCACAGCATGATCGACCGCTTTGCCCGGCCCTTCCACAAGGAACTCTACGGCCGCAAGAACTGCGACATGTTCATGGATCATGCGCCGCTCGTCGTCGATCAGCATGCCACTATCCAGGAACTGGCGCTGATGCTGGCGCTGGCCCCGAAACATTATCTGTTCGACGGCTTTATCGTCACCGGCGACGGCAAGTATCTCGGGGTGGGCAGCAGCCACGACCTGATGGCGACGATTACCGAAATGCAGATCAGCGCCGCCCGCTATGCCAATCCGCTCACCCAGTTGCCGGGCAACGTCCCGATCAACGAGCACATCGACCGCATGCTGGCGGCCGGTAGCGGTTTCGTCGCGGCCTATGTCGATATCGACAATTTCAAGCCCTACAACGATACCTTCGGTTACCGGCGCGGCGACGACGTCATCCAGTCGCTCGGTCGCCTGGTCTGCGAAGCGGCCGATGAGCGCCAGGATTTCGTCGGCCATATCGGCGGCGACGACTTTTTCGTGGTCTTCCAGAGCGCCGACTGGGAGTTGCGCTGCTGGCAACTGGTGCGCAGTTTCGCCGAGGCCGTCGATGGCCTGCTTAGCCAGGAGGAAAGGGCGCACGGCGGCTACATGGCGGAGAACCGGCGCGGCGAATTTGCCTTTCACCCCTTGCCGACCCTTTCCATCGGCGCCGTGCGCGTCGCCGCCGGCGACTACGAGTCGCACCGGGAGGTGGCGGCGGCTGCCTCGGCGGCCAAGAAGCAGGCCAAGAAAAAGGCGAAAAGCCAGGACAGCGAGACGGTACTGGGCGGCAGTATTTTTATCGAGCGGCGCCGTTCCGCCAGCGGCGAACCGTCGCGCCAACTGAACTGAGGGCCCCGGCGTCAGTAAAAGAGCTTGGCCAGGTCGAGCGTCGATTGCCGGCCGACCGCCGCGCCGCGCTCGGCCAGCCAGGCCCGCGCATGTTCCCGGCCATCGTCGCGGAGGGCTTCGAAGAACGCCAGATCAACGGTCAGCTTGCTTTCCGCCGGCAGGGCGCCGAGCAGGGCGTCGGCGCTGATCGCGTGAAAACGCAGGCGGCTGATGCGTTGTTCGAAACGGTTGAGCGGCAGCCACTTGGGTAGCCAGGAGTCGCCGACCTGTTCGCGGAGGTGGGCATACATCCGCATTTCGCGCAGGAAGGTCGAATTGAAGGCCAGTTCGCGCAGACGCAGGCGAATATCCTGCGCCGATTCCGGCGTCTCGCTGTAACGCAGCGGGGTGAGCAGGATGAGCAGGATGTCGGACGAGCGACATTCGTAAAAGAGTGGGAAAACCGCCGGATTGGCGCTATAGCCGCCATCCCAGTAAGGTTCGCCGTCGATGACCACGGTCCGGTGGATGGTCGGCAGACAGGCCGAGGCGAGCAAGGCGTCCACCGACATTTCGTGATTCTTGAAAATGCGCAACTTGCCGGAGTTGGCATGGGTCGCGGCGATGAACAGTTTGACCGGGCACTGCCGGCGCAGGCGCGCGAAGTCGATCTGCCGGCTGATGATGTCGCGTAGCGGGTTGAGGTCAAGCGGGTTGAGCTGTTCCGGCGACAGGTGTTCAGTCCATTGCAACATCATCTTCAGGGCCGGCGAGAGGGGCGCGGCGGTAGTGCCTTGATCGAAGGGCGAGCTCTTCGCCACGGCTGTCCAGAAATCGGCCAGTGCCGCCCGGGCGCCGTCGCGGCCGCCGGCCATCAGGCCCTGGGCCAGGCAGGCGGCATTCATCGCCCCGGCGCTGGTGCCGCTGACACCCTCGAAGGCGAAACGGCCGTCTTCGAGCAGGGCGTCGAGGACACCCCAGGTAAAGGCGCCATGGGCGCCGCCGCCCTGCAGGGCGAGGTTGAGCGTGGCAAGGTTGGATGAGCGGGTATTCAGCATGGTCGATAACTTCCAGTCTAGGCGGCGAATATGACAATACGTCGAGTTGAAGACGACGGGAGGATCTGGTAGCGGGCGATGTCCGGCCTACTGTAGCCGCTCCGCAGGCAATCTGTTAAGGACTAATTTGTCTGCCGCGGCGCCGGGCCGTTGGCCCGGTCATTGAATAGCCAGGGCTGGCGGACGGCATGCCGGCTTTGGTCGCCCGAGCCATCTGCTAAACAACAAAAAGGCCGACGGCGTAGGTTCGGCGGGGAGTAGCGAGGGAAGCCGAGGCGGACAGCGATTTTCCGGAGGATGAAGCCGCTCCGCGTGCTCTATGTCGCTTGGGCATGACATCCCGCTTGCACCCAACTCGGTCGGTTTTTGTCGATTCGCCGGGGCGTACTGCCGACCGTCTCAGCGGCGGGATACCAGCCAGTCGAGCAGGGGTTGCCACTGCTCGCCATCGGCCCCGGGGGCGGCGTGCGAGTCGAACAGGGTGAGGCCGGTGTCGATGGCGATGACATAGCGCTGAGCATGGCGTATGCAGGTGAGCAATGGCAGATCGAACTGCTGCAGAAACTCGACGAGCTGCTTTGATGCCTGGGTGCGGCCATCGACCCGCATGCCGATGATCGCAATGCCGACGCGCTCCTTGCGCACGGCCTTGGTTTCAGCCAGTTCGGCAAAAAATTCCTGGCTCGCCAGCATGTCGAAGCGGGAGGGCGAGACGGGAACGACGACGCGATCGACTTCCCGCAACAGCGCTTTCAGCGGCTTGCCATGCAGCCCGGCCGGCGTGTCGAGGATGGCGACATTGCAATCGCCCGGTGGCGGAGCAAAAGCCTCGTCGGCGGTCTGCCAATGGCGGATCGTCGTGGCCGAATTTGGACGCCCATCCAGCCACCGCCGGCTGGATTGCTGACGATCCAGGTCGCCCAGGTAAACCACCTCGTCGCTCCGCGCAAACCACGTCGCGAGATGAACGGCGACGGTCGATTTGCCGCAGCCCCCTTTGGGATTTGCCACCATGATCTTGCGCATAGTCTTTGTCTTTGTCGGAGTATCCGTATAAAGTGTTTATATAGTTTACATCGTTTATCACTCTCGGAAAGGAAATATCATGAGCAAAAAACCAACTGCGCCTGCCCAGATGGCCGCCTCCACCCCCGTCGAAGCCCCCGCTGTCGAGGCGAAAACGCCGCTGCCGACGCCCGCCCCGGTCGAAACAACGCCGCCCGCCGCGGCCAAGAAGCCGGTCGCCAAGCCCGCCGTCAAACCGGTTGCGGCCAAGGCTGCACCGGCCAAGGCGGTAGCGGGTAAAGATACGCCAGTGACCGTCAAGGTCAAAGCCGCCGTTACTCCGGCGCCGAAAGAACCGGCCACGCCAAAGGTCGCCAAGCCGGCCAAAGTGGTCAAGGAAAGCAAGGCAAAGAAGGTGGCGCCGAAAAAGGCCAAGCTGGTGCGCGACAGCTTTACCTTTCCGGCCAACGATTACGCCCTGATCGGCGATCTGAAGCAGCGCGCCTTGAGCGCCGGTCGCGATGTCAAGAAAAGCGAATTGCTGCGGGCCGGGTTGACGGCGCTGGCGGCGCTGTCGGAAAACGATCTGCTGAAAGCGCTGGATACGGTCGAACGGATCAAGACCGGTCGGCCGGCCAAGTAATGCCCCGGGGCGGGCCGAGCTTTCCGGTGCAAAATTCCAGCCGGTCCGGCCTGGGCAGGTCTTGAGCAGACCGGGAAAAGCCCCGTCACCGGGGCGACTTTTCCTTGTCACAAGACGAACAAGACAGCATGTTATACGGTAGATGTTCCCTAACCTTGGACGTCAAACATGGTCTTTTTCGATCTTTTTTCGCAGAATCCGGATATCGTCTTGATCAAAGCCGGGACGTCGCTATTCGCCGAGGGTGATGCCGGGCAGCGTATGTTCGTGCTGATCGCCGGCCGTGCCGACGTCGTGGTCGCCGGGCGAATCCTCGAGAGGCTGGCCCACGGCAGCATCGTCGGTGAGATGGATTTGCTTGCCCCGGGCCGCCGCTCGGCCAGCGTCATCGCCCAGACCGATTGCCAATTCGTCGCCATCGATGAGCAGCGTTTCCAGTATCTGGTCCAACAAACGCCGTATTTCGCCATCCAGGTTTTGCGGGTGTTGGCCGAGCGCCTGCGGGCGACCGACAAACTGCTCATGCCCATGGCGAGCGCCTGAAGCGACCTTGTCAAATCGGTGTCACCCGGACTGGCTAAAGTCCTCAGCGACGGAATTCGGAAGGCGATCATGGATACCCAGTTGTCCCCTTGGCAGACGAGCGATGAACTGTCTGACCCCGGTCGGGCGATCACCACGGCGGCGCAGCTTTCCCGCCAGACGCGATGTATCGATGCCGAGACCAGGAATAGCGACGTATTTGCCATCTTCGATGCGCATCCGTCGCTGCAGAGTCTGCCGGTCGTCGACGCAGGGCAGATCGTCGGTTTGATCAACCGCGAGCGCTTCATGGGGCTGATGGCCGGCCACCTTCACTGGGAGCTGTTCAGCAAGAAGCGTTGTACCAAGATGATGGACCATGATCCCCTGGTCATCGAGGCCGATACAAGGATTCACGACGTGGCCGGCTTGCTGTTGAAAAACGGCTGCCCGTATGTGATTTCCGAGAGTTTCATCGTCGCCCGCGGCGGGCAACTGGTCGGTATCGGCTTTTCCGGCGAAGTGCTGTCGACGCTGCTGCTGCTTGAGCGGCGGAGCGCAGAGGAGCTGCGAAAACACCGCAAGCACCTGTCGGAAATGGTCGAAGTTCGCACCGCGGCGCTGGTCCTGGCAAAGGAGGAAGCCGAAGCGGCCAATCGCGCCAAAACGATCTTCCTGGCCAATATGAGCCACGAACTTCGGACGCCGATCAACGGCATCATGGGGATGACCGAACTGGCCTTGCGGCGCGCCACGGATTCCGGCCAGAAGGACCGTCTGACGAAAGCCGTCAAGGCCTCCCGCCACCTGCTCGCCATCATCAACGACATCCTCGATATTTCGAAAATTGAAGCAGAGCATCTGGTCCTCGAAGAAATTCCCTTTGCGCTCAATGACGTTCTGGAAAACCTGTGCAGCCTGATCGAACCAAAAGCCATGGAGAAAGGACTGGGGTTCACCATCGAAATGCTGCCCGAACTTGGCCATGTCCGGCTGCTCGGCGACCCGCTGCGTCTTGGCCAGACACTATTGAATCTGGCGGCCAATGCCGTCAAATTCACCGCGGTGGGCTTGGTCACGATCCGTATTTCGGCCTTCGAGGAAAGCGAAACGGCGCTGTCTCTCCGTTTTGAGGTTGAGGATACCGGTATCGGCATTTCGGCCGAGGAGCAAAGACGCCTGTTTGCCGCATTTGAACAGGGCGATGGCTCGATGACCCGCAAGTACGGCGGTACCGGGCTCGGCTTGGCGATCAGCAAGCGCTTGGCCGGGCTGATGGGGGGCGCGATTGGGGTCGAGAGCCGATTGGGGGGCGGTAGCTGTTTCTGGTTTACCGCGCGCGTCAAAAAGGGTGAGCCGTTGTCGAGTGACCCCGGGGCGGCAGATGCGGACTCCGCCGCCGCCATGCTGGCCGATGCCTACCGCGACAAGCGGCTGTTGCTGGTCGAGGATGAAATGATCAACCGCGAAGTCACGCAGGAATTGCTCAGCGATATTTTCCGGACCGTTGATATCGCCGAGGATGGTCTACAGGCGGTCGAGCAGGCCCGTCGCCACGACTACGACCTGATCCTGATGGACATGCAAATGCCCGGCATGAACGGCCTCGAAGCGACCCGGAAAATTCGGGCCATGGGCAATGGGCTCCGGGTTCCGATCATCGCCTTTACGGCCAATGCCTTTGCCGAAGACTGGGCCCGTTGCCAGGCCGCGGGGATGGACGATTTCATCACCAAGCCGGTCAGTCCGGCGATGTTGTTTGCTACCTTGCTGAAATGCTTGAAGCACGGCAGAACCTGCAAAATTTGCGCCGTCGGCTAACGCCCGCATCGGGAAAACTCAGAATAATTCCAGTTCGCCGGAAGATGTCTCGGCCAGTGTCGTGCGTTCGAGCGCGAAATCGAGCGTCGCTTGCGGCGCCAGGCAGATGCACAGGGTCAGCGAGAAACGTACCGTCTCGCTGACGACGACCTCGAGCAGGCTGAGGTGGGCCGGCCGGAGGATGGCGAGGTAACGCAGGCAGGAGTTATCCAGAACATTCGGGGTGGACATGCCGGTGTGCAGGAAAGCGCCATGCAACCCGCGGTTGACTGCGCCGCAGATCATATTGACGAATTCGGCATAGGCATCGAGCAAGGCCTGCCCGGCGAGCGCCTGCTCGCCGCAACGGGAAAGCCGGGAGAGATAGGCGACGGATTCGCGATCGGTAGCGAAATCGAAAAGCGCGGCGATGCGAAACTGGTAGGACGAGATATTGAGCGCCACGAGATGGCGATCACGGGCCTCGGCCGGGGGCGGGACATCATGCCGGACGGTGATCTGGCAGGGGGGCAGTTCGCCGTCGCGGCAATGCTCGGCGACCGAGGTCTCGAACAGCCAGTCGATGGCGGCAATCGCTTGGGCGGTAATCATCCGGCGGACCCGGCCCCGGTCAGCGCCGAATTGATCTTGTCGGCCGTCTGCCGCAGCCCGAAGACGGCGGTGCGGATCATGTTGCCGCTGGCCTGGATATCCTGGAAGGTGGCGGTGGTTACCAGGTCGTTACGGTCGAGGTTTTGTTTGAAGTCCACGGCCAACTGGTTCGAGGTCATCGCCAGATCCCGGACGCCATCGGCGACGACGCCGAAACCGCGGCCGACTTCGCCGGCCCGGGCCGCTTCGATCGAGGCGTTGAGGGCGAGCATCACGACCTTCTTGTTGATGCTGGCGAATTCGTGGTTCTGCTTTTTCTGCTCGCTGTTGTTGGCCAGGATGATCTGCATTTCGTCATGCCAGCGCTCGATGGTGTTGACGATGCCGAGCAGGGCTTCGACGTCACGGTTGAGGAGTGCGATTTCCTGGCCCAGCGTCCGGCGCAGCTCGGCGAATTGAGCGGCATGCGCATCGTGCAGGCGCGCGACATTTTCAGCGTGCTCGCTGGCTGCTTGCCCTGCGCTCGTGACCAAGGCGTCCTGATGCGTAACGGCTTGCCGGGTTAACTCGTGGCGTAGCATTTCGGCTTCGCCATGGACTTCGGCAAGAGCGTTTGCCACCGCGTCGGGCGGTTGGCGTTCGGCCAGTTCGGCGATGGTGGCGGCTTGCTCGGCAAGTTTTTTCTGCCCGGTTTTCTTCAGCCGGGCCACCCGGAAGGCGCCGAAGGCCAGCCCCAGCAGCAGTCCGGCGGCGAGAAAAAATAAATTGCTTAATGACATGTTGGTCTTTCGCCCGGAATCGCGGCCGGAGGTGAATGCCGGCAGGGGCCGGCAGCCGGCTCCGGGATGGGGCGGCGAACGATCGGTTCGGGCAGCGCTGCGGCCCGGTTCCGAGTGATGGAAATAAGGCGGTGCAATCAGGCGACGAGCTTCTTCAACGAGCCGATGACGGCGGCGCCGTTGAAGGGCTTGACGATCCAGCCCTTGATCCCGGCGGCTTTGCCGCGCTCCTTCATCGATGGACTGTTTTCGGTGGTCAGCATGATGATGTTCACGGCGTTGTTCTTCAGGTCGCCGCGGATTTTCTCGGCCATGGTCAGGCCGTCCATGTTCGGCATATTGACGTCGCTGACCACCAGCTTGATCGCCGGGTCGCTCTTCAGCTTGTCCAGGCCGTCCTTGCCATCGACGGCAGAGGCGACCTGCAGGCCGTTGGCCTTCAAAAAATCACAAACTTCATTGCGCACGGTGCTTGAATCATCGACGACAAGTACTTGGGCCATGGTTTATCTTTCTCTTGGATAACAGGGTTAAAAAAGTTCCAGCTCGCCGGAGTCGACGAGGGATTCAACCGACGGGTTTTCTTTGAATTCGTCCGGCGACCAGTTCAGGTTGAAAACGAAGCGCTGAAAGATCGGCACCGGCAAGGCATCCGGGCAGTCTTTCTGGCGCAGGGTATATTTCAGGCACAACTGGGCATCTTCGGAGCCGAAGGAGATATAGCGCCGCTGATGGTTGATGATGATCGGCACCTGGGTGAGCTGGGTGGCATCCTTGTTCTCCAGCTGGCCGGCATAGCGGTTCTTGAAGGAGCCCCAAATCAGGTTGGTCGCTTCGCCGAGCACGCTGTTGAGGTCGCGGAAGGTGATGTTTTCTTCGCCCTTGCCCGGCTCGCGGCGGAGCAGGCCGAGAACGGCTTCCTCGGCCGCCTGCAGCATCATGTAGCCGCGGCACCAGTTGCTTTCGATGGCCACCAGGGTGAACACTTCGCCGTAGATGATGCGGTCCTTGACCAGATAAGGCGTTTCGACATCGACCTCGCAGTTGCGGAACAGCGTCGCCAGCGAGGCGCGGGTCATCTCGGTGATGCCGCGCACCAGGTCGTTGGGGTAGATGCGGCTGAAAATCGACGAGTCGAGGGTCGCCCGCAGTTGCTGCAGGTCGGCCAGCGTGTAGGCGCAACGGAACATCGCCGCGTCCTTCTCGGCAAAGCCGGCAACGCTGGACACCGAATCGCGGCGCAGGAAGATCGGCAATTCCGGTCGCCGGGCGTGAATCTCCCGGGCCAGTTGCAGTCCCGTGGCGGCCTGGCCGCCATAGTTCTCGTAAAGCAGGATGCCGCCGAGATCGACATTCGATTTGAGGATCGCCATGACATTGGCGGTGCCGCCCTGCTGCGGCCGGATGCCGATCAGCGCGCATTCCTCGCAGAAGGCCTTGAGGCTGTCGGCGTGCGTCCGGTCTTCGTCGAGGACCAGGACCTTGCTGACCAGTTGTTTTTCGTTTTGCATCGAATTCCCTGTTTTTGGCTTGGCGAGTGTCTTAGCTGACGGCGCGCAAATCGCCGGCATCGATCGCCTGGTCGTCGAGTTCGGCTTCTTCGAGGTCGTCGTCGATGTCGCTCTCTTCGGCGAACACCGCGCAGCTCTCCGGCAGATAGACAATGGTCTCGAACTGACGGAATTCGGCGCCCACTGCCTGGTCGGTAAAGACGATGTCGATGCGGCCGTTTTCACGTTTGACGAAATCCTGCACGGCATCCATGCCGACACCGCGGCCGGAGACTTCGGTGACCGTTTCCGCCGTCGAGAAGCCGGGCCGGAAGATCAAGCGGGCAATTTCTTCATCGCTCAGCAGCTCGCCGGTCTCGATCAGGCCCTTGTCCTCGGCGATCTGCCGGATACGTTGCAGGGCCAGGCCGCGCCCGTCGTCGCTGAGCATGATTTCGAGCATGCCGTCGGCGACGCCCATCTGCAACTGGATCGTCCCCGCCGCCAGCTTGCCTTGCGCCAGGCGTTCGTCCGGCGTTTCCAGGCCGTGATCGACGGAATTCCTGACCAGGTGCATGAAGATGTTTTTCAGCATGCCGCTGACCTGGGTATGCACGAAGTAACCGTTGTCCTCGACGATGACGACCGGCGGAATCTTGCCGAGTTCCTTGGCCAGCGCTGGCGTCGAGTCGAAGACGCCGGCCAGGACCTGGCTGATCGGTTCGGTGCCGAGGCGGCGCAGGACGTTGCGCACGGCATCGCGGGTGGCGATCAGTTCGTGCAGGTTGCTGGTATTGACCGTTTCCAGGCGATGCAGGGTTTTCCGGATCTGTTCGCGTTCGACCATCAGGTAGCGATCGACATTGCCGCGCCGACCCGGCCCCTTGCGCCCGAGGCTGACGTCGTTGACCTTGGCGTAACGTTCCACGGCGGCGCGCACGCCGGCCAGTTCGTCGAGCAGCAAGGCCTGGTCCCAGGCGATGCCCGGCCGCTCCTTGCGCAGTTCGGCATAGGTCTGTTCGGCGCTATGGACGATGTTGGTCAGGTGGCGCAGGCCGTAGGTACGGGCATTGCCCTTGATCGTGTGCATGTTGCGGAAGAGCTTGGCGATGGCCTCGGGCTGCGATTTCGGGCAAGCACGAATGACCAGTTCGTTTTCGTCGATGAACTTGAGGGCGCTGGCAACGAACTCGTGGAACTTCTCCTGGCTGACCGCGAGGATTTCGCCGATGATTTCCAGTTCGCGTTTCTGCTCGTTGGCTTCGGCCGCCAGTTGGCGCAGTTCGGTCACGTCGCGCACGCAGAGCAGCAGGCGGACGGTGATGTCGGCCTCGTCGGTGATCGGCGACCAGTTCAGGTCGAGTATCTTGATGCGGCCGTCCGGCATGGTTTTCTCGATCTCGCCGACGAGCAGGTGCGCGTTGAATTCGAAATTCATGACGTCTTCGCCGATGCAGGCGCCGCCGGCCGCCTCGATCTGGGCCAGGCTGTCGGCCCCGAGGTTGGTGTTGGCGAACACCAGCTCCATGACGTCGCGCCCGGCAATGTCCGAGCACTCGAAAATGCTTTCGAGGAAGGCCGAGTATTCCGGATGCACCCGGTTGCCTTCGGCAATGGTCAAAATCCCCTGCGGCATGTTTTGCAGCATGGTCTGGATGTCGTTGGTCTTTTGCTTTAACTGCGCCGAGCTTTCCTGGATCTTCTCGATCATGGTGTTGAAGGCGACGATCGACCGGCCGATTTCATCGTTGCTGCCGACCGGCAGGCGATGGGTGAAATCCTGGTGGGTGGCGATTTCGCTCATCATTTCCTGCATGTGGGTGATCGGGAGAATCACCTGGCGGTAGAGCAGCAGGCCGAGGAAACTCAGGCCGAGAATGGCCGCCAGGCTGACTACCGAGATGGCCGAAACGGTCTGCGTCAGGCTGCGGTTCAGCGCGTCGATGGCGCTATCCTTGGTGCGGTTCTTCTCGATCCGCAGGGTCTCGACGATGACCTCCAGTTCGCTCTGGTACTGGCCGACGGTGGCGAACAGGTTGGCTTCGGCCAGGGTTTGCTGGCCGGCCAGCTTGAGCTTGGCGGTGTCGTCGATGGCCGCGAAATAATTGGCCAGGCTTTCCATGGCCTGCTCGACCAGGCCGCGCTGGGTGTCGCTGCTGGCCTGCCGCAACTGAAGTTCGAGGCTTTGCTGGAGCGCGCCTTTCTGTGCCGATAGCTTGTCGTTGGCCTGGCGGGCCAGGTTGGCATCGGGCGACGTCACGACGGCCATGGTGGAGATCTGCACATCCTTCAGTTGCGCCACCATGTCGGCGGTGGCCAGCGCGCTGGGCACGACGCCTTCGGTCACGACCTTGACCTCGGAGGCGTTCCAGTGCGACTGCAGAATGGCGTAACCGCCAATGGATGCCAGCGCTACAAGCGTTAGCACTACCAACATGATGATTCGATCGCGGACGCTCATGGCCTGCTCCCAAGAAGTTTGTGATACCCGGATTGGCCTGTGCTCGAGCGCGATGGCGGTGAGCGACTAGTGCTAAAGTCATAGGGTGGGCGCCATTGTGCTGGCCATTCTTGACAGGCTTGTGACGCTCCAATGTCGAAAGCGCGTCAGGAGCCGGGATGCAGAAAGTTTTCCCGCCCCCCGGCTGGCATCGGATGGATTGTCATCTGGTCGTAATGCGGGGCGCCTATTTTCTGGCATTCTTCTTCCCGGCCAATGCTCCGATGAACGCTCCGCTACCGCTGAACCTGACCGTCCCCGCCACCCATCTGACCCTCAAGGATCGCCTCGACCAGAAGGTTTTCTCGGCGCTTTACTCGCGCTCGCTGGTGTACAACACCTGCTGGGAGGATCCGGCCGTCGATTGCCAGGCCCTGCACCTGGGGCCGCGGGATACCGTGCTGGTGATCACCAGCGCCGGCTGCAACGCGCTCGACTACGCCTTGCAGGGGCCGGCCAGGATCTATGCCGTCGATGCCAATCCGCGCCAGAACGCGCTGCTCGAACTCAAGCTGGCGGCCATCCGCAAGCTCGGTTTCGAGGACTTCTTCGCCATTTTCGGCAAGGGCTTCCATATCAATTTCCGCCACCTCTACCGCCAGCAGCTACGCGGCGAGTTGTCCGATTTTGCGCGACACTACTGGGATCGCCGCTACCAGTGGTTCGTCAGTCCGCACGGCAGTTTCTATTTTCACGGTCTGGCCGGCTTCGTCGCGCGCGGTTTCCGCACCTATTTCCGCCTGCGTCCCGAATTGGCCGGGCGCATTGCCGAACTGTTCGCCGCCGGCAGCCTGGAAGAACAGCGCAAGATCTACGATGAACGCATTGCCAGCGAGTTGTGGACGCCGGTCATCAACTGGGTGCTCGGTCGTCAGCTGACCATGAGCCTGCTCGGTGTGCCGCATCCACAGCGGCGCCTGGTCCAGGGCCAGCATCCGGGCGGCGTCGCCGGCTTCATCCGCGCCGCCATCGAGTACGTGTTCCGCGAACTGCCGGTGCACGACAACTATTTCTGGCGCGTCTATCTGACCGGCAGCTATACCCGCGACTGTTGCCCGAGTTACCTCCAGGAAGAGAATTTCCTCGCCCTCCAGGGCGGTCTGGCCGACTGCATCGAGCCGCATTCCTGCACCGTCACCGAATTCCTGCAGGGCGGCGACGAGCCGATCACGCGTTTCGTCATGCTCGATCACATGGACTGGATGAGCAGCTATTACCCGGCCGCCCTCAATGAAGAGTGGAACGCCATCTTCGAACGCGCCGCGCCGGGCGCCCGCCTGCTCCTGCGCAGTGCCCACGCCAACCCGCCTTTCCTCGACTGGGTGCGGGCCGGGCCGGGGCATCGGCCGCTCGCCGAGCAACTCAATTACGAAACCGAGCTGGCCGCCCGCCTGCAAGCCGAAGACCGGGTACATACCTACCCCGGTTTCCTGATCGCCGAACTGCGCTCCGATGCCGGCCGCTGACCTGGCGGCCGACCTCCGCACCCTGTGGCGGATGCTCCGCGGCCAGCCGCGGCAAGGCCGCATGGCCGAGCGCCTGCAGGCCTTCTACGCGCCGCAGGCGGAGCGCTATGATGCCTTTCGCGCCGGCCTGCTGCACGGCCGCCAGGAAATGCTGGCACGCCTGGCCATCGCGCCGGGCAGCAAGGTCGTCGAACTGGGCTGCGGCACCGGCAGCAGCCTCGAATTCATCGGCGGGACGGTCGGGCAACTGGCCTCCTTGAGCATGATCGATCTCTGCCCGGCGCTGCTCGCCGTGGCCCGGCGGCGGGCGGCCGAATGGCCGACGGTGCAGGTCATCGAGGCCGACGCGACGCACTGGCGGCCGGCGCAGCCGGTCGATTTCGTCTTCGTTTCCTACGCCCTGACGATGATTCCGCAGTGGGCGGAAGTCATCGACAACGCCTACGCCATGCTCAAGCCCGGCGGTCGCCTGGGGGTCGTCGATTTCCACTTGCCGGCCAGCGGCAGCCGGCTCGGGAACTGGTTCTGGCGGAAATGGTTCGGCCACGACGGCGTGCATCTTTCCGGCGAGCACCTGACGCAATTGCGCCGGCACTTCACGGTGCACTTCTGCGCCGAACGGCGCGCCACCGTTCCCTACCTGCCGGGTGTGCAGGCGCCGTATTACCTGTTTGTCGGCGAGCGCCCGCCGGCGACGGGCGACTGAAAGGGGGTGGCCCGGCATGTATGAAAATCGCGACCGCCTGGTGATTTTCGATGCCGACGGCACGCTGATCGACGCTTTTCCCGCCGTCGAGCTTTCGTTCTCGCGCCACCAGATGGACATCGGCGATCTCGAACGCTTCCAGCGCCGGCGCAAGTTGCTGAAATACCTGGGCGGGCTGCGCGAATTCCCCAAGAACCTGCGCCGGCAGTTCGACAAGGACAACCGCCGGCAATTCAAGCACACCCTGACCGAGACCTACCGCAGCGAGGCCCGCCTGTTTCCCGGCGCCGCGGCGCTGTTGCAGAAACTGATCGCGGCGCCCGATGTCAGGGTCGGCATCGTCTCGCGCAACATCACCATCGAACCGGCGGCCACCCTGCGCATCGTGCTGCAGCGCCACGGCATCGATCCCGAGGCGCTGGATTTCCTGCACTGCATCCCGCTCGGCGAAAGCAAGAGCGGACAGTTCCGGGCCGTGCGCGCCGGCCTCGGCATCAATCCGGCTCGCGCCCATGCCTGCGGCGACGAATTTCGCGACTACAGCGCGGCCATCGAGGCCGGGCTGCATCCGCTGGTGGTTGCCTACGGTTTCGAGGATTACCGCCGGTTGACCGACGATTTCAGCATTCCCGCCGAAGTGATCGCCCGGACGCCGCAGGAGATGGCGGCCCGGCTTTGTCACGCGCTGGACATCGACTCCTGGGGCTAGGGCGGGCTGGAAAACAGCGTGCGGATTTCCCGGTAACGCTCGTCCGAACTGGCGACAAAGCCGTTGATGTCGAGTTCCTTGAACATGCCTGCGAGCGCCGCGCTATCGCCCAGGAAGACCTGTTTTATTTTGTTCGCCAGGGCCGGGCAGAGGCGCTCGCGTAGGACAAACGGATCGTAGGGGACGGGCGGCGACCGCCACAGGACGAGAAAGTCGTCAGGCTGCGCCTTACCCTGGCGCAAGGCTTCGTCCAACCGGGTGGTGGAGACGAAGGCGGCGTCGACCAGTTTTTTTTGCACGGCTTCGATGGCCCGGTCGTGGGAGCCGGCGAAAATGACGCGCTTGAAATACGTTTCGAGGGGAACCCCGGTCAACTGGCCGATCGCCCGCCGGGGCAGGACGGCGCCCGAGGTGCTGGCCGGGTCGGTCAGCGCCAGGGTGCTGTCGCGCAGGCCGGCGAGCGTGTCGAATCCCTTGTCGCGACGGACGATGAGCAGAGAGCGATAGGTCGAGGCGGAGTCGGTGTTTGGCCCCTGGCGAAACGAAAATGTCGCGAAGGCGGAAATCTTCGCCCCCCGGTTCATGGCAATGGCGTAGGACGCCGGGCCGAGTTCGGCAAGATCGACGCCGTCGGCCAGCAGACCCTCGATGGCGGTGCCGTAGGAGGTCGTGGAGACGATCTCGACGCGTCGCTCGAGGGCTTTTTCCAACTGCTGAATGAGCGGCCGGTATTGGGCCAGCAGGGCTTCCGGGTTTTTGAAAGGGGTCAGCGCGAAACGCAAGGGATGCGGATCGTCACAGGCCGCCTTGGCCTGGATCGGCGCGACCAGCAGGCAAAGGCAGAGATAGACGAGAATTTTTTTCATGTTGGCGCCAGGGTTGCGCGGATCAGGAGTTGCCGGGCGGTTTCGCCGGGCACCGGGCGGCTCAGGAAGTAGCCTTGGACTTCATCGCAGCCGGCCGTTTTCAAATGCACCAATTGATCGAGCAGTTCGATGCCTTCGGCAATCACCCGCATGCGCAGGTTGTGGGCGAGGGTGATGATCGAGTCGACAATGACCGCGTCGTCAGGGTTGTTGCGGATGCCGCTGATAAAGCCGCGATCGATCTTCAGGCAATGGATGGGCAGATTGCGAATATGGCCAAGGTTTGAAAAACCATTGCCGAAGTCGTCCAGGGCGATGCTGATTCCCAGAATTTCGAGCTGGCGCAGGACCGAACCGGCAATCTCGATCGATTCGAGCAGACTGCTCTCGGTGATCTCGATTTCGAGGTAGCGCGCCGCGACGCCGTAGGTGGCGAGGAAGCCGGCAAAGCGCTTGGGTAAATCCTGGTCGAGTAGTTGTTTGGCCGAAACGTTGCAAGCGATCGGTACGATGTCGAGGCCCGCGGCTTGCCAGCTAGCCAATTCGCGACAACAGGCGGCCGCCACCCAGTCGCCCAGATCGACGATGAATCCGGCGTGCTCGGCCAGGGGAATGAAGTCGTTCGGGTAAATCAGGCCGAACTCGGGATGCTGCCAGCGCACCAGCGCTTCGAAACCGACGATGCGATAGTCGGAAAGCCTGACCTTGGGCTGGAAATGCAGTACCAGCTCATTGTTGGCGATGGCCTTGGGCAGGCGTTGCTCCAGATTGAATAGCTTCTCCCCGGCCGGGTTGAGGTCGGGATCGTAAAACGTGTACCGGCCCCGGCCGCCGCGTTTTGACTCGTACATTGCCGCATCGGCATGGCGGCAGAGGGTGTCGAAATCATGACCGTCACGCGGGAAGATGGCGATGCCGACACTGGTGCTGACCAGGATGTCATTGCCGTCGAGATTGTCGAACGGGCGATTGATCTGCTCGACGACCTTGGCGGCGATGGTCGCCGAATCCTCGATGCTTTCCAGGCCGGTGAGCAGGATGGCGAATTCGTCGCCGCCCAGGCGGGCCACCACATCCGATTCGCGCAGCGCCGCGCACAGCCGCTTGGAGACGGCTTGTAGCAGCAGGTCGCCGACGTGGTGGCCGAGGGTGTCGTTGATGTACTTGAAACGGTCGAGGTCGAGATAGAGCAGGGCGTAATGCTTGCGGCTGCGTTTGGCTTGCGACAGGTGACTGACCACCAGCTCGTGGAACATCCGCCGGTTGGGCAATTTGGTCAGGTGGTCGTGGGCCGCGAGCTGGCAGGCGCGGTGCTTTTCTTCTTCCAGTTGGTCGATCAAACGGAGTTTTTCACCATCGGCCGTGGCCAGTTCCGAATACAGTTTGCCCTGGTGGCGGATACTGCGCGCCACGAGATAGGTCGCCAAGCCGATGATGCTGGTCAGCACCAGCAGCACCTCCAGGAACCGTGCGCGGCTGCTGTTGTGCGCCGCCAGCGTCTCCCCGATATCGCGGCTGACCGCGACAATGAAGGGATGATGGCCCAGTTGCCGGAAGCTGGACAAATAGATGCCGTTTTCCGGCAGCAGCGAACCGGTGATCGAGCCTTGCCGGGCGCCGCCCGTCAGCAGCCGGGGCTGCTGCTCCCGGCGGTTGTAGACCAGCCCTGCCTGGCGGACTTCGGCAATGTCTTCGCCGTCGGTCTTGATAATCTGGATGATGCCGGAGCGCCCGATGTCGATGCGCTGGTAGAAGTCGAGAAAATAGCCGAGATCGAGTACGACGAGCAGGATGCCGTGCGCCCGGTTGTCGTTGCCGAGGACCGGAAAGAGCAGCGGTACCTGCCAGGACTGCTCGTCGGATTCCGGTAGCGGCGCAACGCGCAGGCCGTCGGGCCAGGGGCCGGGTAGCTCACGGCTGGCCACGAGCAGGGCCTGCTGCAACGTTGACGAGTCGCTGGCCGGCGAGGAGCTGTAGACCCGGCGCAAAGCCCGGTCGTACAGGGCAATGCGCAGGAAGGCCTTGTCCGCGGCGCGCATTGCCGACAGGCGATTGGTCGCCGCGCCGGGCTTGCCTTCGAACCATTCATTGGCGGCAATCGACATCAACTGGCCGCGGTCGAGAACTTGGGACAGATTTTCGGAAATGATGGCCGCCAGGTTTTCCTGCTGAATCTGTGCGCTCTTGCTCAGCATGGTCTTTTCCGCATCCAGGCGTTGCCAGGTGACCCACCAGGCCAGTGCGACCAGGGCCAGGCTGAGGCCGACGCAGCCCACCAACAGAACCCGCCAGTCGTTTTTGCTCAGGCGTCGCAAACAAGCCTGATAGTAATGAGGGAGGGAAAGGGGCACGGGGCGGGAAAGCGGAATGGATTCAGCGCATTATGTTGCTGGATGATGACAATTTCGTGACCGGGCAGGCTTTCCTAGAAGCGACGAATCATCAGGAAGCGGCCGTCGACGCCGCTCTTCGGGATCAGGGTGAAGCCCAGATCGCGAAAGCGCTTGGCCTTGGCGCTCGAGACCAGGATGCGTCCGGCCGGGAAGTTGTCTTCAATCCAGTCGAGGCGGGCTTTCAACAAGGCGCGGCCGATGCCCTGGCCGCGGTGCTCGGGGGCAACCGCCGAAAGATAAAGGAGATGGGTCCGGCTCGCCCATTCGGCCCCTTTAACGCCGCCGATGCCAATGATTTTCCCGTCTTTTTGCGCGACAAAAAACTGCCGGTAAAACAGGCCGGTCAGCGTCTGGATTTCGTCGTGCAGACGTTGCGGGCCGTAGTAGTCGGGTTTGGCGAAAGCATTGACGAGGAGGGTTACCGCGGCTTCGACAAGCGCCTGGCTGGAGGTGTCCAGCGTCTCGATACGCAATTTGCTCATGTGCGACGAATACCTTTGGCAATGGCGGACGCCTACCTTAGTCAGGTGATATTTCATACCCATGAACGGCCGATGACATTCCGCGCCAGGCCCCGCTAGCCAGCAAAAATCAGAGAGTGATCGTTGCGGAATCGGCTGGTGTTAACATTCGCCCCCTATGCGTCTCCAACAACTCCGCCAACGCCTGCAGTCCCTCGGCGCCAAAACCTGTCACCAAGATCGCGTGCTGCGCGCCTGGACCCAGCTCGTCGGGCTCGACACCCGGCGCCAGCGGGCCGAAAATTTTCTTCCTTTGCCGCTGCGCGACGCCCTGCCGGCCCTGCTCGCCGAGTTGGATGGGCTGGTCCGGTTGCGCTCTGAACACCCCGGCGAAGACGGTTCGGCGCGCCTGCTGGTTGAACTGGCCGACGGCCAGACGGTGGAAAGCGTGCTGCTGCGGCGCGACGGCCTTTGTGTGTCGACCCAGGTCGGTTGCGCGGTCGGCTGCCTGTTCTGCATGACCGGCCGGGACGGCCTGCTGCGTCAGCTGGGCAGTGCCGAAATCGTCGCCCAGGTAGTCCTCGCCCGGCGGATGCGGCCGGTCAAACGGGTCGTCTTCATGGGCATGGGCGAGCCGGCGCACAATCTCGACAACGTGCTGGAAGCCATCGAGCTGCTCGGTACGGCGGGCGGTATCGGGCACAAGAACCTGGTGTTCTCGACGGTCGGCGATCGGCGCGTCTTCGAACGTTTGCCGCAGGGCCTGGTCAAGCCGGCGCTGGCCCTGTCCCTGCACACCACCCGGGCCGACTTGCGGGCCCGCCTGCTGCCGAAGGCACCGCGCCTCGACCCGGCGGAACTGGTCGAGCTTGGGGAAGTCTACGCCCGCGCCACCGGCTACCCGATCCAGTATCAATGGACCCTGCTTGAGGGTATCAACGACAGCGACGAGGAAGTCGAGGGCATCGCCCGCCTGCTCGCCGGCAAATACGCGATGATGAATTTCATCCCCTACAACGCCAACGAAGGCCTCGGCTTCAACCGGCCAAGCGACGAGCGGGCCGCCCAAATGGCCGGCCAGCTCCACCAGCGCGGCATCCTGACCCGGCTGCGCAATTCCGCCGGGCAGGACATCGACGGCGGCTGCGGCCAGTTGCGGGCGCGCGCCACGGCGCAACCGGCCGGTGAATCGCCGCTGGTTTTTTCGGGCGTCGGTAATTCGTAATTTTTGTTGTGCAATGCGGGATGCTGTTTGGGGCCTGCCTGATTGGTCCCTGTTCGGCCACAACCTGCCAGTCGGGGTTACATTTCAATTTTCGCTGCTGGGGCGCCCGGTGATCAAGTTGAGTGGCCGGTATTCGGCGAGCAAATTGATGACCTCACTGCCGCAACCCGGCCACAACCTGCCCTCCACGGCCCGCTCAAAAAAGAGACTTTGATTGTCGGTAGCACCGTCGAGTGCAGACGCTCAACGCCTGAATTGAACAGTCTGTGCGGTTATCGCGCAGTTCCACTCGAATAATGGTTAGAACGGTTTGCCGGAACAGCCGACGGGAATGAATGAGGCATGCAGCCGAGACACCAAAGGGAAGGCAAGGACAGCCGAAAGGATAACGGAGAAACCCGAACGGCATGACAAAAATGGCCAAAAAGCCGGGTTGGCCGCAGCAACGAGACACCGGTCGAACTGGGCCAATAAAACACGGAAGAAGCCTGCCGAAAGCAACCCACGCCGAGCCGGACTGGTGAAACCAGCGCGCTGCTAAAAAGAAGCGAGAGAAGCTTGAGCACCATAAAGGACGGAGCGTTCTAACGTTGTAGGTAAGGGGCGCTGCGCGGCGCTTTATCGCGCAGCGTCCAGCGTCCAGCGACCGGAGGGAGCGGCCTTGACCGCAGTGTTAGGCACGCGGAAGTCACCGAGTTTGAATGAAATAGGTAATAAAACCCAGCTATCAACAAAGTTCCCATGTGTTGTTTTCGCGGGAACAAACTTTGACGCCTTTAAGCATTCAAGTGCTGCCATATCAAGCCGAGGGAAGGTGGAGCTTGTTTGGATACTTGCATCGCCAACACTTCCATTAGCCAAGACTTTTACTTTCAATATTACTTTTCCCTCTTCACCGTAACGCCTAGATAATATTGGGTAAGTGGGCGTTGGCTCACTCATGTATTTTGGCGGCTCAGCAATTTTTTCCGGGAGAGTTGAGCAACTAGTTATGAATAAAGACAGGAGGAGCAATATGGTTGATCTCATGGTATGCCTAACGTTTGAATTCACCGGACTGCGCGGCTTTTCGCGCAGGTCCGGTGGAATGATGGGTGTGCGCCCAGCATGGGCGCGATGTAATGGGGTGGAAGTCCCCTGTGGGAGTACCGGAATTGATTCGACATATTGGATTGATGATAACCACTAGCCGAAGGCAAGGGCAAGCTTGTGAGGGCTTGTCTGGAGGGTGAAGGCGGGGTTTGTGAAAGCGAACTGCTTCGCTTTCACCCGCCTGAACGCCATGAGCTCTGCGAATGGCCGGGACGCCGGAGTGCAAACGTGCGAGGCGACGGACACCTCGGTCGCCCCTCGTGGGGGAGAAATCGCATAGAAGGCTGAGGGGGCCGAGGCGAGCTGGCACATGACAGCGAAGCCCATCGGTACGGCGCCTACGGTAAATGCGGCGCTTGTGCACCGAAACATCGCGTTCTTACCTGGGGAGATCTGCCGGACGTAGCGATGCGACGCGGAACCGTGGAATCCGGCGGGGCCGAACTGGAATATCAAGGCCCAGGCGCTGCGGCGAGTTGCCGGCCGCAAGCGAGCGAACAGGCAACGAACGGGAACGCGGCATAGCGCGTCGGGAAGGAATTCCCGTCGTGATCCGGCAGTAGTCAGCAGCGATCATAGTAGCCAGGCAGGTTGAGACCTGGCGAAGGACCAAACAACGAACCACAAGGAGCAGGCGGCATGATCTCGGCGAAGCCGCAGTATCCCCAGACGGGGAAGGCAAGCCGGCGACCCAGCCGCACCGAGCCTTGAAACAAGACGAGACGAAACGAAGTGGAAACAAACGAGTTACTGGCAGCGGCACTCACCAGCGACAACCTGCGCAGTGCATGGAAACGCGTGAAAGCCAACAAAGGCGCGCCGGGCATAGACGGCATCGCCATAGAAGACTTTCCCGCCCACCTGCGGGCGCACTGGGGAGACATCCGCCGCCAACTCGAAACCGGGCGCTACCGTCCGCCGGGTGGAAATCCCCAAGGACGACGGCGGCAAGCGGCTGCTGGGCATCCCGACCGTCATGGACCGGGTCATCCAGCAAGCCATTGCCCAAGTGCTCACGCCGATCTTCGAACCGGGCTTCTCGGAATCGAGCTTCGGCTTTCGACCAGGCCGCAACGCACACCAAGCGATCAAGCAGGTACAAGCGCACGTCAAGGACGGCTACGCCATCGCCGTGGATATCGATCTCGCCAAATTCTTTGACGCCCCGCAGGAAGTCCCCTTGGGGGATACCGTCAATCACGACGTGTTGATGAAGATACTCGGGCGAACGATCCGCGACAAAGCGTTGCTTTCCCTGATCGGACGCTACCTGCGCGCTGGTGTGCTGGTCGGTGAGCACATCGAGCCCAGCGCCATCGGCACGCCCCAAAACGGGCCTTTGTCGCCGCTCCTGGCGAACATCCTGCTCAACGAACTTGACCACGAACTCGAAGGGCGCGGCCACCGCTTCGCCCGTTACGCCGACGACATGGTCATCCTGGTCAAAAGCCAGCGGGCAGGAGAACGCGTCATGCAAAGTTTGACGCGCTACCTGGAAGGACGACTGAAGCTCAAACTCAACCCGGCCAAAAGCAAGGTTGCGAAAATGAGCGACTGCGGCTTTCTGGGCTTCACCATCAATCGGGGCAAGATCCGGTGGCTGGAAAAGAAGCTGGCGGCATTCAAGCACCGGGTGAAGGAGCTCACCGGCAGAAGCTGGGGAGTGTCGATGGAATATCGGCTGCACAAACTGGGACAGTACGTGCGGGGCTGGCTGGGATACTTCGGCATCAGCGAGTACTACAGGCCGATCCCGGAACTGGACGAGTGGCTGAGAAGACGCATCCGGATGTGCTATTGGAAACAATGGCGCTGGCCGCGCACGAAGATCAGCCACCTGCTGGCCTTGGGCATCAGCCTGAAGACGGCAATCCAGCATGGCGTCAGCAGCAAGAGCTACTGGCACATGGCACGTACACCGGCCATGCAGCAAGCGTTGAACAATGACTGGCTTCAGCGCCAGGGCGTGCCGAGCATCAAGCAGCTATGGTGCAAGGCACAGGGCTACACGTCTTAGTCGAGCGAGCCATCTCGTTGAACCGCCCACTGCGGACCCGCACGGTGGGTGGTGTGGGGAGGGCCGGTTAGAAGCCGGCCCTTACCCGATTGGGCGTCAGGTGCTCAGTGAACATTGGGATTGGTCTTGTGCCCACCATACATTTTGCGAAGGCGATCATTCTCCCCTGAGACCTCCGCAAGCATGCGAGCAAACGCCAATACTTGATGGTCTGCGTCGAAATACTGCTCTCGCCCCACGAGTACCTCGACGTTATGGATTAAGTCGGAAGCTTCTTGGAATAGCTGCAACTTCTCTAGCCCTCGTTTCGACGCCATAAGTAGCTGCTTGACGAATGAGACCGACGAAATGATTTCGCTTATCGCCTCTTCATCTCCACGATTCGCCAAATGGCAACAACCCATCAAGTAATCCAGGTCCCCTAGAAATTCACGTATCGATCTTGGCCGGTTCATTCGCGCTCAACCTGCTTGTGACGCCCAACGTCTGAAATGAGGGGCCTCGCGCGGCTTTATGCGCGAGGTCCGCTCGATTGATGGGTTGGGGCTCAGTTCAACGAACAAGCTCGAATACCTTTCTATTGCTAGCTCTTTCATTCAAACGTTGCATCGCCGCATCGTATTCGGACCGATGAAGCACGTCGTTTTGAAGTAGGTAGTCGAGGTGTTTCACGTAAAGGGCGACGACTTCTTCGGTTGACGCGCTCGCAGGGGTTCGGAACGATTGAATCTGATTACGAAGTTTTTCTACAAACGCATCTACCTCTGCGCTCGAAGGCTTGCTTCTAAATAAGGTGAGCATAACGGCTGCTGTATTGACGTTGCGGAAGTGCAGCGCGTTGCTTGAAAGCCTAATCGTGTTGTATAGGCACGCCAAAAATATGCCTGTCAGTAAGAGAACGCCAAATAGCTCGCCGGGACCTTCACCTCTCCAGCCTGCATAGAGAGCGCTGACCGTAAGGAGCAAAGATACGAGTGTGATGACAACCCACCCGAAAGGAATGCTGCGGTGATGGATCGGAGAAGGATCAATCAGATGTAACGGGAGTGCTTGCCGAGTGGAGCGGAAGGGTGTGCTGTGCTCCACCACAAGCTCCCGATTGCCTTCAATCGTGAATCGGAGCTTGGTGAATGGGAAGGAGCGTTGTTCTAGATTGGTATTCGGCATAGGTTATCTCATGAGCCCCAACGTTGTAGGTAAGGGGCGCTGCGCGACGCTTTATCGCGCAGCGTCCAGCGACCGGAGGGAGCGGCCTTGACCGCAGTGTTGGACGAAGCCGCTACGCGGAGGAGTCGCCTGACTGAGCCGCACGACATATTCTGCACCTTCACCCCCTCGCCATTGAGGGAAGTGATTCTGCAAT
>JAGTRU010000043.1 GCA_018261905.1 Pseudomonadota bacterium
TGTGACCGAAGTCACTGCGTATCAAGGCACCCACACCTATCGATTGTTCAAATTGTTAAAGAACTACTTACCTCGCTGCGCCGTCTCGTTTGATTCGTCTGCAGCGAAGGGGGCGAATTATCTAGATTACGAGGATGGCCGTCAACAACTATTTCGAAAAACTTGCATTCGCGAATGCCGGCTTGCAATTCAGGAACACGCCAAAACCTGCTTGGCATGCCTGGACGGGCGGTCCGTTCCCCGCATCACAACGACGAACCGGTGCCATAGCCACTCGTACTGCCGTGCCGCGCCTGGCGCAGAGCCAACGCTCTCGCCTTGCCGGGCAGGGGACTTTCACGCTGAGCCAGCAGCCCTTGCAGACAGGTCGGATTGGCACGAGCTCCGCTGTTCAGGTAGTCCGCCAACAAAATGGGGCGAACCACGTCAGCTTGCCGCCCGAGTACTTGGGTCAGGTAGTCGAACAGGGCATCGATCAGGATTTCCGGGGTCAGAGCGCTGGTTTTTCCGGTCTTTTGCCAGAGCCAATCGGCCACCGCGCTGAACGCCGCGAACGGCGAGGGGGGTGACAACAGTAAGGACAAGGTGTGCGGGAAGCGAGCCGAATTGGCGAGCAGGTCCCAATAGCGCGCCAACCGCGTGAAGCGCTGAATGGTCGGCACATCAAGCACCGCCGTTTGCCGCACGGAGTAGGGTGGCAGGGCATCGTAGACCATACCGAACTCTTCGCTACGGCGAGCCAGCGGCGTACCGCGCAGGCGTTTCAGGAGGCCAAGCTGGATTTCATGCGGCCGCTGGGCATACAGGCGATCGAAGCCTTCGGCGAAGCTGGCCAGGGTTTCGCCGGGCAAGCCGAAGATCAGGTCGACATGCAGGTGGGCATGGCTGTGTTCGATCAGCCAGTCGAGATTGGCGGCACTCCTGGGGTTGTCTTGGCGGCGTGAAATAGCTTGCTGGACTTCCGGGTTGAAGGTCTGGATACCGACTTCGAGTTGCAGCACACCGGGAGGAAAACGGGCGATCATTGCTTTCAGGCGCTCCGGCAGATGATCCGGAATGACTTCGAAATGCAGGGAGAGATCGGGTGTCAGGCGCTCAAGGAAAAACTCCAGGATACGCAGCGAGTTGTCGATTCTCAGGTTGAAGGTGCGATCGACGAACTTGAAATGGCGGGCTCCGCGTCGATGCAGGCCAGCAAGCGCCGCCAGGATGCGCGGCAGATCGAACGCCCAGGCGGTCTGATCGAGCGCACTCAAACAGAACTCGCACTTGAACGGGCAGCCACGAGAGGCTTCGACGTAAAGCAGCCGATGGGCCAGGTCGGCGGCGCTGTATTCGGCGTAGGGGAGGGCAATCAGGGCAAGTGACGGCTGCTCCCCGGTGATCACTTTGTGCCCGGGCCGTGCGCCATGCCACAGGGTGCGGCAGAGTTTGGGAAAACTGACATCGCCCCAGCCGGTAATCAGGTAGTCGGCGTCGCCGACGATTTCCTGGACTTCCCATTCGTGGCTGACTTCCGGACCGCCAAGGACGATTATCAGGGTGGGGCGGGCCCGTTTCAACAGGCGCACGACCTCGGTACTCGCTTCGACATTCCATATATAGATACCGAAACCGATGATCTGCGGAATGCCGTCCGGCGCGTCGCCCAGTTCGGCCAGCAGGGCGTCGGCGATTTCCTGCGGCGGGCGCTTGATGGTGAATTCGCGCAACACGCTGGCCGCCCTCAACGCGGCACCGCCATGCCGGGCCATGTTGGCCAGCAGATAGCGCAAGCCCAGTGCGGCATGGATATATCTGGCGTTAAGGGTAGATAGAATGATCGACGGACAGGACGGCTGCATGCCCGCATTTTGCCATCAACCCGGCCTGGCCAATGCCTCCTACCAGGCGCGGGCGCCCATCTTGTAATTGCGGGTTTCCTTGGGCATCGCCGTCACCGCCTCGACCGCCGGCGGCAAGGCGGCCGGCAGGTCGGGGAGCGGCGCCGGGAGCAGCAGGTCACGCAGACGCAGGAGCAAGACAAGCAATTCCTCGTCGAGGGCGGCTTCTTCGATTTCGGCCAAGCGCTCCCGGGCGTAGGCCGGCTCGCGATCCAGGCGTTCGAGATCAACCGACTGGCTCAGCGAGCGCTTGACCATCAGTTTGAAACGAGCCATCAACTGGGCCTTTTCTAGTTTTTCATCCATCAAGCGTTCTCCGTCCTAAGCGACGCTGTCTCGCGCCATGCCGTGTTGGGGTAGGGGTGCGATGGCAAGCAGCGAAAATCATGCCCGGCATGTAGTCAAATTAGATATCTCCGATAAAACAATGGCTTGCCGGTTTTCCCGGAGAGGGGGCTGGGCGCCTGATGCGTAAAGCTGGTGCAAAGCGCGGGCGCGGTGGGCAGTGATGGTGCGCCGCAAAACGGTACCGCCGACTTCACAGTAAAATAGGCCATCAATTTTCAGCCCCAGGGGCGCCTGCATGTTTCTCGGTTCGCAATGCTTTCGCTGGTTTCCGGTCTGGCAGCGCAATTTCCTTGTCTGGCGCAAGCTTGCCCTGCCGTCCATTCTCGGTCACCTGGCCGATCCGCTGATCTACATGCTGGGCCTCGGTTACGGTCTGGGCACAATGTTGCCGACGGTCGACGGTCAGTCCTATATCGCCTTCCTGGCCGCCGGTACGGTCTGCGCCTCGACCATGAACGCGGCGACTTTCGAGGCCTTGTATTCGTCCTTTTCGCGGATGCATGTGCAGAAAACCTGGGACGCCATACTCAACACACCGCTCGGCCTGAGCGATGTCGTCACCGGCGAACTGTTCTGGGCGGCGACCAAGTCGCTGTTTTCCGGGGCGGCGATCCTGCTGGTCATCACCGTCCTCGGCCTGACCCATGGCCCGATGCTGCTCTGGGCCTTGCCGGCCATCGTCCTGACCGGCCTGGCCTTCGCCGCGCTCGGCTTGATCTGGAATGCGCTGGCGCCGTCCTACGATTTTTTCATGTATTACTTCACGCTGTTCATCACCCCGATGACGCTGATTTCCGGCGTATTTTTCCCGACCGACCAGTTGCCGGCCTGGCTGGCCAGCCTCGGCGGCATATTGCCGCTGGCCCAGGGCGTCGCCTTGGTCCGGCCGCTGCTCGCCGGCGAGGTCCCGCCGGCAGCCCTGAGCCATATCCTGATCCTGCTCGCCACGGCCGGCATCGCCTCCCGCATCGCCCTGCGCCTGACCCGGCGCCGTCTTCTCAAGTAGAATCAGCCGATGTCGACCCTGCTCGTGCTGACCAACTGCCCCGACGAGACCAGCGCCAACGCTATCGCGCTGGCCGTGGTCGAGACCGGCTTGGCGGCCTGCGTCAACATTCTGCCGCGGGTGCAATCGATCTATCGCTGGCAGGGCGGCGTCGAATCCGCTACCGAAATTCCGCTGTTGATCAAGACGACCGCCGCCAATTATGCGGCGCTGGAAACAGCGATCGGCGAGCGGCATCCGTATGAAATACCCGAAATCATCGCGCTACCCGTCGAGCGCGGTTTACCGGCCTACCTGAACTGGGTGCAGGCAGAAACAGTCAAATCATGATGCGCATCCTGTTCGTCCTCTTCTCTTTGTTGTTCTCCCTTGCCCAGGCCCAGGAATTTCTCGACCCGGCGGTCGCCTTCAAGCCATCGCTGCGGGCACTCGACGGGCAGACCATCGAAGTCAGCTACGAAATTGCCAAAGGTTATTACCTGTATCGCGACAAGTTCCGCTTCGCCGTCGAAGGCGAAACGGCCAGCCTCGGTCCGGCCAGCTTTCCCAAGGGCAAAGAGAAGACCGACGAGAATTTCGGCAAGGTCGAGGTGTATTACAGGAGCGTCGTCATTCGCCTGCCGGTCGACCGGGCCTTGAAGGAAGTCCCGGCCGGGGCTAGCGCATCCGGCCCGCTTGCCTTGCAACTCAAGCTCACCGCCCAGGGTTGTGCCGATGCCGGGGTCTGCTATCCGCCGCAAAGTCAGATACTCCGCGTCGACTTGCCCGACCCGGCGAGCCAACCGGCCAGCCCACCAGTGGTTGATGGCGATGCCAGCGGCAAAATTGCCGCGACCCTGAAAAACTCCGGTTTCTGGGTCAATCTCGCCTTTTTCTTCCTGGCCGGCCTCGGTTTGTCGCTGACCCCCTGCGTTTTCCCGATGATTCCCATCCTCTCCGGCATCATCGCCGGCCAGGGCCACAAGATTTCCCACGCCCGCGGTTTCCTGCTTTCCTTGACCTATGTGCTCGGCATGGCGATCACTTATGCGGCGGCCGGCATCGCCGCCGGCCTGACCGGCACCCTGCTCGCCGCGGCCTTGCAGAGTCCGTGGGTGCTGGGCAGCTTTGCGCTGGTTTTCGTCATCCTTTCCCTGTCGATGTTCGGCTTTTACGAACTGCAGTTGCCGAGCGCGCTACAGAGCAAGCTTTCCGAGGAATCCGGCCACCTGCAGGGCGGCCGCGGCATTGGCGTTTTCCTGATGGGGGCGCTGTCGGCGCTGATCGTCGGGCCCTGCGTCGCCGCCCCTCTGGCCGGTGCCTTGCTCTACATCGGCCAGACCGGCAATGCCGTGCTCGGCGGCACAGCGCTCTTCGTGATGGCGCTCGGCATGGGCGTACCGCTGCTCATCGTCGGCCTCTCGGCCGGCACCCTGCTGCCCAAGGCCGGCGCCTGGATGGAAGCGGTCAAGAAGGGCTTCGGCGTTTTGCTGCTGGCCACCGCCCTCTGGCTGCTCTCGCCGGTCATCCCGGCCATCGCCCAGATGCTGGCGTGGGCGATACTGCTGATCATCCCCGCCATCTACCTCCACGCCCTCGACCCCTTGCCACCACAGGCCCGCGGCTGGCAGCGTTTCTGGAAAGGCATCGGCATCGTCATGTTGCTGACCGGTGCCATGCTGCTGATCGGCGCCCTGGCCGGCAATCGCGACCCGTTGCAACCGCTGGCCGGCTGGCGCGGTCAGGCGGTGGCGGCCGAAGAAAAGCCGCTCCCTTTCACCAGGGTCGCCTCGCTGGCGGAGCTCGAAGCCACCATCGGGGCCGCCGGACAGCCGGTCATGCTCGATTTTTATGCCGACTGGTGTGTTTCCTGCAAGGAAATGGAGCGTTTCACCTTCGCCGATCGACAGGTGCGCAGCAAATTAGCGGGATTCAAGCTGTTGCAGGCCGATGTCACGGCAAATACAGCGCAAGACAAAGCTTTACTGGCCCGTTTCGGACTTTTCGGCCCCCCCGGCATTATCTTTTTCGACCGCCTTGGACGCGAGCGCCAAGGCACTCGCGTCGTCGGTTTCCAGGATGCCGACGCTTTCCTGCAGATTCTGCAGCAAATTGAATAATCGTGACCGACCGAAATCGGGCAAATTTTTGTAAAAATAAGGCCTTGGGCTAAAATGCTGCCCACTATGAATTCCCTTGGCCTAATTCGCGAATTTCTTCAGAACCGTCTCGGCGTAACGCCCGAACGGGCTATTCCTGAGGCCCCCCTCAATACCTTGGGCGTGGATTCGCTAATGATGCTCGAATTGATGTTCGAGTTCGAGGACCGTTTCGGCATCACCCTCACCAAAGACCTGAAAAGCCCCAAAACCGTCGGCGACATGGCTGAGCTGATGGACCGCCTACGCAGCGACCAAGACTGATATGAAGCGGCGGCGGGTAGCGATCACTGGCCTCGGCATGGTCAGTCCGTATGGTGGTGATCTGGCGGATTTCTTCGCCCGACTGCTGGCCGCCGAATCGGCCGTGCGCTTCCTGCATACCGACGATATTCCCCGACCGCTGAACATTCCCTTTGTTAGCTGCCCAAACTTCGATGTCGACGCCGTCCTCGGCCGCCCGCTGGCCGGAACCATGGACCGTTTCGCCCAACTCGGCACGGCCGCCGCGCTCGCCGCCTGGGCCGATGCCGGACTGGCCCGGGCGCCGTCAGCGGAGGACCGCGAGCAGTGGGGTGTATCCTGGGGCACAGCGCTGGGGGGCACGCTGGCCTACGAGAAAGGCTACAAGGAACTGTGGATCAAGGGCCGCGAACGCGTCTCGCCGCTCTCCGTCATTCTCGGCATGAATAACGCCGCCAACGCCCATATCTCCATCCAGCTCGGCCTCGGTGGGGTCAGCATGAGCCACACCGTCGCCTGCGCCTCATCGGCCATTGCCATCGGCGAAGCCTTCCGCCGCGTGCGCAACGGCGAGGCACCGGTGATGCTGACCGGCGGCTCCGACGCCCCGCAGGCCTACGGCGTCGCCCGTGCCTGGGAAGCGCTCCGCGTCATGGCCGGCGGCGATGCCACGACCTCGGCGCAGGCCTGCCGGCCGTTCAGCGCCGAGCGCCGCGGCCTGGTCCTGGGCGAGGGTGGGGCGGCGCTGGTGCTCGAGGACTGGGAACATGCCCTGGCCCGCGGTGCCCGTATCCACGGCGAAATGGTCGGCTATGGCACGACTTGCGATCACAGCCACCTGGTTCGCCCGGACGCCACCGGCCAGATCCGCGCCCTCAACATGGCGTTGGCCGATGCCGGCCTGCTCGCCGAGCAAATTGATTACGTCAACGCCCACGGCACCGCCACCGCCGAAGGCGATCCGGTCGAAATCGCCGCCCTCAAAGGGGTTTTCGGCGAACGGGCCGGCCGCCTGCCGGTCAGCGCCACCAAATCGATGCACGGCCACCAGCTCGGGGCGGCCGGTGCCGTGGAAGCCATCGTCACGGTGCTCGCCCTGCGCGAGCAGGCCATTCCGCCCACTGCCCACCTCGGCCAGCCCGATCCGGCCTGCTTCGGTGTCGATCACGTCAGCAGCGCCCGGCATCACCAGCCGCTCCGTGCCGCACTCTCCAATTCCTTCGCTTTCGGCGGCAGCAATGCGGTACTCGCGTTCCGTGCCGTCCGCTCTTAATTACGGAAACCCCGCCATGTCCCAAGATATTTCCCCGGAAACCGTCGCCGCCCTGTTGCCGGAAGTCGCCGAGCTGATCATCAGCGCCCTCAACCTCGAACTGACTGCCGCCGAAATCGAGCCGGATGCCCCCTTGTTCGGCGATGGCCTGGGCCTCGACTCGATCGATATCCTGGAACTGGCGCTGGTCATTTCGAAACGCTACGGCTTCCAACTGCGCTCGGATAACGAGGACAACATCCGCATTTTCTCGTCCTTACGTACCCTGGCCAGCCATATTGGCGCCCAGCGCACAAAATGAAGGGACTGACCCCCGCTGCCATTCTGCGCGGGCTGGCAGTTGGCGGGCTGATTGTTGCCTGGGCGCTGCTCGCCCATTACGGGAGTGCCGGCAATGCCCACTCCGATTTTTCCGTCGCCCTGACCATCGTACCGATCCTCGCCCTGCTCATCATTTTGCTTTGGCGCGTCGGCCACGCCTGGGCCATTGCCCTGGGCGGCATCGCCCTCCTGGCCGGGCTGGCATTGAGCTGGCCGGTACTGCGCCAGAATATTGCGCTGCTTTATTACCTCCAGCATCTGGGTACCAATCTGGCCCTCGCCGCGCTCTTCGGGCGCACCCTACTGGGCGGCGGCGAAGCCCTGGTCACCCACTTTGCCAAACTGGCCCATGACGGCCAGATTTCCCCGGCCAAGACCCGCTACACCCGTCAGGTAACCGTCGCCTGGACAAGCTTTTTCCTGCTCAACGCGGCCATCTCGAGCCTGCTCTTCGGACTGGCCTCGCCAGCCGCCTGGTCGATCTTTGCCAATCTGCTCAGCCTGCCGCTGCTCGCCCTGATGTTCGCCGGCGAACACCTGATCCGCTACCGCGTTCTGGCGGCCGACGACCGCTCCAGTATGGCCGATACCATCCGCGGCTATCGCGCCTCGCTACGCCGACGGAAGCCGCAATGAGCACGCTGCCGCTGCTCGGCCATGCCAGTCTCGACGAAATCTTCGCCTACCGGCCGAGCGGTCCGCGGCGCGTCCGCGATTTCCTCGCCGATGCTCAGGCACTGGCTGACCGCTTGCCACCCAATCGGCATTTGCTCAATGTCTGCCAGGATCGCTATCATTTCGCGGTCGGTCTTGCCGGCGGCCTGCTGCGCGGCAAAACCAGCCTGCAACCCTCGTCGCAGTCGGCCGAAACCCTGCGCCAGGTCAAGCTCGACTGCCCGGATGTGCTGTGCCTGTGCGACAGCAATTTCGACAGCCTCGACCTGCCGCGCCTCAATTTCCCCGAACTGAGCGACGCCGATCCCCAGCGGGTGACGGCGATTCCGCACATTCCGGCGGACCATCCGGCGGTCCGGGTGTATACCTCCGGCACGAGCGGGCAGCCGACGCCGCATGGCAAATCCTGGCGTTCGCTGGTCAAAAATGGCCGAGCCGCCGCCCACCACCTCGGCTCGGCCGGCCACTGCGCGGTCGGCACGGTGCCCGCCCAGCACATGTACGGCTTCGAATCGACCATCCTGCTGGCCTTGCACGGCAACACGCCGTTCTGGTCGGGCAAGCCGTTCTACGCCCAGGATATCGTCGCTGCCCTGCAAGCCGTACCGGCGCCCCGGCTCTTGGTGACGACCCCCTTCCACCTCTCGGCGCTGCTCGCCGCCGGCCTCGACTTGCCCGCCGTCGACCTGCTGCTTTCGGCCACCGCCCCCCTCTCCAGCGGACTGGCCAGGGAGGCGGAAAAGCGCTTGGCGGCACCGCTCTACGAAATCTACGGGTGCACCGAAACCGGCCAGATCGCCAGCCGGCGAACGACGGCCGACTTGACCTGGAAATTGCTCGACGCTATCCACCTGGAACAAGGAGACGGCCAGAGCACCGTCTTTGGCGGTCATGTCGAGGGCCGGGTGGTATTGTCGGACGTCATCGAACGGCTGGACGCCGAGCATTTCCTGCTGCACGGCCGACATGCCGATTTGATCAATATCGCCGGCAAACGCACCTCGCTCGCCTACCTCAACCACCAGGTTGCGGCCATCCCCGGCGTTACCGATGGGGCCTTTTTTCAGCCCGACGAGGAAACACCGGACGGCATTACCCGGCTGGCCGCCTTCGTCGTCGCCCCCGGCCTGAACCGCCGGGAACTGCTGGCGGCGTTACGCCAGCGGGTCGATTCGATTTTCCTGCCGCGGCCGCTGATTTTTGTCGATCGGCTGCCACGCAACGCCACCGGCAAACTGCCGCGCGAGCAATTGCAAACGCTTTACAGCGAACGGAACGGCCATGCCTGCCACTGAGTATCACTGGCCGGTACCGCTCGACCATGCGGCCTTCGCCGGTCATTTCCCCGGCACGCCGATCGTCCCCGGCGTCGTCCTGCTCGATCGTGCCCTGCGCTTCGCCGAGGACGAGCTTGGCCGCCCGGTCGGCGCCTGGCGGATCGGCAATGCCAAGTTTTTCAGCCCGGTCGGCCCCGGCGAAACGCTGGTTTTTTCCCTGGAGCTCCAGGCCAGCGGCAGCATCGCCTTCAGCGTGCGCGGCGCGACGCGGCAGATCGCCTCCGGCAGCCTGACGCCGAGCCCGCCATGAACCGGGCCAAACCGGCCGGCGCCGACTGGTTGCGGCAGCAGGAAAAAAGCAATCTCGCCATTCTCAAGTTGATGGTCTGGATTTCCCTGACCTTCGGCCGCACCATCGGCCGTCTGGTGCTCTACGGCATTGCCGGCTACTACGTGCTGTTCGCGCCGCGGGCCCGACGTTTCAGCCGCGCTTACCTGCACCGGGCACTGGGCCGCTGGGCCGAGTGGTCGGACGGTTTTCGCCATGTCTTCAGTTTCGCCAGCACCATCCATGACCGCATCTACCTGCTCAACGACCGCTTCGATCTGTTCGACATTGAAGTGATCGGGGCCGAAGCCCTGCATGCCTCGCTCGAACGACATCCCGGCGCCTTGTTGATCGGCGCCCATCTCGGCAGCTTCGAAGTGCTGCGCGCCCTGGGGCGGGGCAGGGCAGGGCTCAAGGTGGCGGTCCTGATGTACGAAGAAAACGCCCGCAAGATCAACGCCACGCTGGCCGCGATCAATCCGGCGGTGAGCGAGGACATCGTCCCGCTCGGCCGCATGGATTCGATGCTGCAGGCCCGCGACAAACTGGATCAGGGCTACCTCATCGGCATCCTGGCCGATCGTGGCCTGGGCAACGATGCCACGCTGGACTATGAATTCCTCGGCGAGCTGGCGCCCTTCCCGGTCGGTCCCTTCCGCATGGCGGCGATGTTGCAGCGCCCGGTATTCTTCATGGCCGGGCTGTATCTGGGCGGCAATCGTTACCAGATTCATTTCGAGCCGCTCGCCGATTTTTCCACCGTGCCGCGCGCCGAGCGGGATGCGGCAATGCGCGCCGCCCAGCAGCGCTATGTCGAGCGGCTTAGCCACTATTGCCGGCAGGCCCCCTACAACTGGTTCAATTTCTTCGATTTCTGGCAGAAAAAATGATCAAACAACTTTGCAGCGCGTTGCTTCTCTGCCTGCTGGCGCTCCCCGCCCTGGCCGCCTTCGATGTCGGGCAGTTGATGGACGACCTGGCCAAACACAAGGGCGGCAAGGCCAAATTCGTCGAAAAGAAATATATCGCCCTGCTCGACAAGCCGGTCGTGTCGACCGGCGAAATGACCTACACGGCGCCGGACCAGCTGGAAAAACGCACCCTGACCCCGAAGCCGGAAATCCTGCGCCTCGACAAGGACCTGCTCAGCATCGAGCGGGAAAAACAGAAGCTGAGCATCAATCTGAGCAATCAGCCGGAAGCGCTCGCCTTCATCGACAGCATCCGCGGTACCTTGTCCGGCAATCGCGCCGCCCTGGAGAAAAACTACCTCCTTCATTTGTCGGGAAACGCTGATAAGTGGGTGCTCACCTTGTTACCCAGCGACCAGAAAATTTCGGCGCTCGTCCTGCGCATTGTCGTCAGCGGCAGCAAAAACCAGATCCGCAGCATCGAATACCTGCAGGCCGACGGCGATCGCTCGCTGCTCAGCCTCGAACCCAGCGAGCCCAAATGAGCCAGGCCGGCCGCACCTTCCTGCTCTGGCTGCTGGCCATGCTGGCCGGGGCCGCGATTGTCTGGAACAGCCGGTTCACGGCCGACATGTCCTTTTTCCTGCCGTCGCATCCGACCCCCGAGCAACAGGTGTTGGTCGACCAATTAAAGGAGGGCGTCGTCTCCCGCCTCCTGGTGGTCGCCATCGAAGGTGGCGATTCCCGGCAGCGCGCCGCCTTGTCGCGCGACCTGCGGCAGCGGCTGCTCGACCAGCCGGCCTTCGTCTCCGTGCAGAATGGCGAGGCCGGCGGCCAGCAGGCCGACCGCGACTACCTGTTCAAATACCGCTACCTGCTCAGTCCCGGCGTCAGCGCCGAGCGTTTCAGCAGCGCCGGCCTGCGCGCGGCGATCGGCGACAGCATCGACCGCCTGGCCTCGCCGGCCGGCATGATGTTGAAAACCCTGCTGCCGGCCGACCCGACCGGCGAGTTGTTCGAATTGCTCAGCCAGCTCAACGGCGGCGCCCAACCCAACAGCAGTAACGGGGTCTGGGTCTCGCGCGCCGGCGAGCGGGCCATGCTGCTGGTCCAGACGCGGGCCGCCGGCGCCGACACCGACGGCCAGGAAGCGGCGATCAACGCCATCCGCCAACAATTTGCCGCCAGCCGTCAGGCGACCGGCCTGCACGCCACACAATTGCTGGTCTCCGGCCCCGGCCTGTTTGCCGTCAATTCGCGCGCCCTGATCAAGGACGAGGTCGGTCGCCTGTCGCTGATCAGCAGCCTGGCCATCATCGGCGTCCTGCTCTTCGTCTATCGTTCCTTCCGCCTGCTCACCCTCGGCCTGCTGCCGGTGGTTTCCGGAGCCCTGGCCGGCGTCGTCGTGGTCAGCCTGGCTTACGGCACGGTCTTCGGCATTACCGTCGGTTTCGGCGCTGCGCTGATCGGCGAAGCCGTCGATTACTCCATCTACTATTTCGTGCAGTCCGGCAACAACGGTCTGGCCGCCTGGCGCCAACGCTTCTGGCCGACCGTCCGGCTCGGCGTACTGACCTCGGTGTGCGGCTTCGGGGCGCTGCTCTTCTCGGGTTTTCCCGGCCTTGCCCAGCTCGGCCTCTATTCGCTGAGCGGCGTCCTGACCGCCGCCATCGTCACCCGTTTCGCGCTGCCACACATGGCCGGCCCGGAAACCCGCATGCGCGATCTGGCGCCGCTCGGCCGCCAACTGCAAAAAATCCTCGGCGCCATGCCCGGCCTGCGCTGGCCGGTCCTCGGTCTGGCCCTGGCCGCCGCCGTCATCCTCTTTAGCCAACGCAACATGCTGTGGAGCCCGGAATTATCGGCCTTGAATCCGGTCAGCCAGGCCGACCAGGCCCTCGACCAGGCCTTGCATGCCGACCTGGCGACCCCGGATGCCGGCTACCTGCTGGTGGTCAGCGCCGCCGACCGCGAAACGGCCTTGCAGCAAGCCGAGAAGACCGCAGCCCAACTCGATCGTCTGGTCGCCAGCGGTGAGCTCGCCAGCTACGCTAGTCCGAGCCGCTTCCTGCCCAGTCAGGCCACCCAGGCTGCCCGCCGCGCCAGCCTGCCGCAAGACGCCGAGCTACGGCGGCGGCTGCATGAGGCCCTGAGCGATTTGCCACTCGCCGAGCAGAAGCTCGGCCCGTTCCTGGCCGATGTGGCGAACGCCCGCCAACTGCCGGCGCTTGATCGCCAGACCCTGGACGGCACCAGTCTGGCCTTGGCCGTCGACGCCCTGCTGCTGCACCACGCTACCGGCTGGAGCGCCCTGCTGCCGCTGCAACCCGGCGAGCAGCCGATCGCGGCGGCCGGGCTGCGCGCCGCCCTGGGCAGCTCGAGCGCCCTGTTCATCGACATGAAGGGCGAGTTCAACAAGCTCTACAACGACTACCTGCACGAAGCCATGCTCCTCTCGCTGGCCGGTTTCGTCGCCATCGTCGCGCTGCTCGGCGTCACCCTGCGGTCGCTGCGCCGTCTTGGCGCCGTGCTCCTGCCGCTGGTCCTCGCCGTGTTGATCGTCATCGCCGGCCTGCATCTACTCGGCGAACGCCTGCACCTGTTGCACCTCATCGGCATGCTGCTGATCGTCGCCGTCAGCTCCAATTACGCCCTCTTCTTCGACCAGGCGGGCAGCCAGCAGGGGCTCGACCCGTCGACCCTGGCCTCGATGCTGATCGCCAACCTGACCACGGCCATCGGCTTCGGCACGCTCGCCTTGTCGACCGTGCCGGTGCTCCACGCCGTCGGCGTGACCGTCGGCCCCGGCGCCATTCTCGCCTTGTTGTTGTCGGCCATCTTCGTGCCCCGTGGCAGCGACCGATGAGCTCGCGGCTGCGCACCCATGATCAGGTAAGTGGGGCGCCCAACCTGCTGCTTCTGCTGCCCGGCGCCTACATGAAGCCGGAGGATTTCGTCGCCGCCGGCTTTTTCAGCGCCGCCGCCGAAACCCGGCCGGAGCTCGATCTGATCGCCGTCGACCTGGACCTGCAAGCCATTTCCGGCGGCCGCGCCTTACCCGCCCTGCAGGCCGAAATCCTCGAACCCGCCCGCCGCCAGGGCTACAAAAAGATCTGGCTGGGCGGCATTTCGCTGGGCGGCCTGCTTGCCCTGTGCCACACCGCCGACACACCGGGTGGCGTCGATGGCCTCTGTCTGCTCGCCCCCTATCCGGGTAGTCGCCAGACCACCAACGCCATCGACGCCGCCGGTGGTCTGGCTGACTGGCAGGCCACGGCCGCCCAACTGGGCGATCCGGAATTCCGCATGTGGCGGTGGTTGCAACACCCGCCGCCGGCTTTCCCGGTCTTCGTCGGCTACGGTAGCGAAGACCGCTTTGCCTCCGGCATGCAGCGCATCGCCGACTGCTTCCCGCCGGCCGACCGCTACATCATCCCGGGCGGACACGAATGGCCGGTTTGGCGGTTATTATGGAAGCATTTTCTGGAGCAGGACTATTTCTCCGCCTGATGCCGATGCCGCGCCCCTGGAAACCCACCCTGACCATTCAGCTTTCCGTCCTTACCCACGGCGCGGCGGCCCTCGCCCTGCTTCTGCTGCCGAGCGCCTGGCCGTGGGCCGCCGCGGCGCTGCTGGCCAACCAGCTGATTCTTTGTCTGGGTAGCCTGTTGCCGCGCAGCGCGTGGCTCGGTCCGAATCTCACCCGCCTGCCGGCCGCCGCCGTCCAGCGGCGGGAAATCGCCCTCACCATCGATGACGGCCCGGACCCGGAAGTCACCCCGCGCGTCCTTGATCTGCTTGATGTGGCCGGCGCCAAAGCCAGTTTTTTCTGCATCGGCCAGCGCGCCCGGCAATATCCCGAACTCTGCCGGGAAATCGTCGCTCGCGGTCATAGCGTCGAAAATCACAGCGAATCGCATGCCAAGACCTTCGCCACCTTCGGGCCGCGCCGCATGCGGGCCGACGTCGCCGCCGGCCAGGCTACGCTGGGCGACATCTGCGGTCGGCCGCCACAGTTCTTCCGGCCCACCGCCGGCCTCCGCAACCCCTTCCTCGAGCCCGTCCTGGCCGGGCTCGACCTCCACCTGGCCACCTGGACGCGGCGCGCTTTCGACACCCGGCAAGGCGATCCGGAAGTCGTTCTGCAACGCCTGCAGCGCGACCTGGCGGCCGGCGACATCCTCCTCCTGCACGATGGCAATGCCGCCCGCACCAAGCGCGGCGAACCGGTCATCGTCGCGGTCCTGCCCGGCTTGTTGCAGAGCATCGCGGCAGCCCACCTCACCCCCGTCACGCTGACTGCCGCCCTAAGATGAACTCATCCTCCCCGTCGCTTGGTTCGCCGCCCCCCGACCGCCGGCCGGCCAGCCGCTTTCTGCCCGGCCTGCTCGACGACGCCAGCCGCCCCTTTCGGGCCGGCGGTCGTTTCGCTTACCACTATGCGCGCGGCAAGCTGTCGTCCGACTGCATTTTCCGCGAGCTGCTGAAACAGGGAATTTTTCCGGCCGAAGCCCGCTTTCTCGATCTCGGCTGCGGTCAGGGCAGCCTCTTCGGCTGGCTGCTCGCCGCCCGCCAGATGTATGAGCGGGGTCACTGGCCGAGCGGCTGGGCCGCGGCACCGAAACCGCTCAGCCTGCGCGGCTACGAGCTGATGCACAAGGACGTCGAACGGGCCGCCCGCGCCTTCGGCGCCAACCACCCGCTGGTCGATATCCGCCAGGGCGACATGTGCCAGGTCGATTTCGGCGAGGCCGACGTCATCACCATACTCGACGCCCTGCATTACATCGACCACGCTCGCCAGCGCGATGTGCTCGAACGCATTCGCCGGGCCCTGCCGGCTGGCGGCCTGTTCCTGACCCGGGTCGGCGATGCCGGGGCCGGCCTGCCTTACCACCTCTGCAACTGGGTTGACCATGCCGTCACCTTCGTTCGCGGTCACCGGCTGCCGACCCTGTACTGCCGCCGACTGGCCGAATGGATCGAATTGCTGAAAAATCTCGGCTTCCAGGTGCAAACCATGCCCATGAACGAAGGCAAACCCTTCGCCAACATCATGCTGATCTGTCGCGTCCCTTCATATAAGGATTCCCGATGAACGAAATTCTCGCTTTCCTGGCCGGTACGGCACTGCTCACTTGGTTCTCGCGAAAGGCCCTGCGCGCCGCGAAATCCCATGGTTTCTACCGCTATTTTGCCTGGGAGGCGATCCTCCTGCTGCTCGTCCTCAATCACGGCCCCTGGGGCGAAGACGCCACTTCGCCGCACCAGACGGTGTCCTGGGTCCTGATGCTGCTCAGCATCCTGCTCGCCCTCCTCGGCCTGTTCGGCCTGCGCCGCCAGGGCAAGGCCGGCCAACAACGCGACGATCCGGCCCTCTACGGCTTCGAAAGAACCACCGCCCTGGTCAGCAGCGGCGTTTTCAAATACATCCGTCATCCGATGTACACCTCGCTGATCGCGCTCGCCTGGGGCGCCTATTTCCAGAATCCGACGCTGCTCGGCAGTTTTATCGCGACGCTCGCCACCTACTTTTTGTTGCTCACCGCGAAAGCCGATGAGCGGGAATGCCTGCAATATTTCGGGGACCAATATGCCAGTTACAAGGAGCGAACCCGGATGTTCATTCCTTATATTCTTTAGGCCCCCTGGGCTAAAATGGCGGGCTACCGACTACGAGGCCCATCGTGACCCCGCTGCTCCTTTCCAGTTATACCGCCACCACCTGCCTCGGCTGCGGTCTCGACGCCACCCTGGCCAGCCTGCGCCAAGGTCGTAGCGGCCTCGCTCCCTGCGCCTTCGAAACGGTCGATCTCGCCACCTGGATCGGCGAAGTGGCCGGCGTCGATGACCAGCAACTGCCGGATTCCCTGCGCCGCTACGATTGCCGCAACAACCGCCTGGCCCAGCTCGGCCTGGAAGCCGATGGCTTCGCCGAACATGTGCGACAAGCCATCGCCCGCTACGGCAAGACCCGGGTCGGCATTTTCCTCGGTACCAGCACCGCCGGCATCCTGCAAACCGAGCTCGCCTACCGGCGGCGCGACCCGGTCAGCGGTGCGTTACCCGACGATTTCATCTACCGCTGCACCCACAATTCCTTTTCGGTGGCCGAATTCACGCGCGACTATTTCGGCCTGGAAGGTCCGGCGATCGCCGTTTCCACCGCCTGTTCGTCGAGCGCCAAGGTGTTTGCCGCCGCCGCCCGCCAACTGGCGCTCGGCAGCATCGACGCGGCGATTGTCGGCGGCGTCGATTCGCTGTGCCTGACCACGCTCTACGGCTTCGCCTCCTTGCAACTGACCTCACCCTTGCCCTGCCGGCCCTACGACGTGGCGCGCGACGGCATCTCGGTCGGCGAAGGGGCCGCCTTCGCGCTGCTTGAACGCACCCCGGCCAGCTTGCCGGCCGGTGCGCTGCTGCTCCTGGGCAGCGGCGAAACGAGCGATGCCTACCACATGTCCTCGCCGCATCCGGAAGGCCTCGGCGCCCGCCTGGCGATGCAGGCCGCGCTGCGCTCGGCCAAGCTGAACCCGGCCGAGATCGATTACATCAACCTGCACGGCACCGCCACGCCGGCCAACGATGCCGCCGAAGGCAAGGCGGTTGCCGCGCTGTTCGGCGACCGGGTGGCGTGCAGTTCGACCAAGGGCGCCACCGGTCATACCCTGGGTGCCGCCGGCGCCGTCGAGGCGGTGATTTGCGCCCTGGCGCTGGGCCACGATCTGTTGCCGGGCAGCCCGCAGACCGAAAATCTCGATCCGGCCTTCGCCCTCGACTACCTGCTGCGCAGCCGGGATGGCCGGGTCCGCCACGCGCTCAGCAATTCCTTCGGCTTCGGCGGCAGCAACTGCAGCCTCATTTTCGGAGTCGCCGCATGAACGCCATTCCGCTCACCGCCTGGATCGAAGGCATCGGCTTTCTGGCGCCCGGCCTGCCCGACTGGCCGACCGCCCGCGCCGTCTTGCGCGGCGAAACGGCGTATGACGCCGCCCCGGCTGTGCTGCCCGCCCCGTCCATCCTGCCCGCTGCCGAGCGCCGGCGCGCCAGCCGCGTCGTCAAGCTGACCCTGGCCATCGGCCTCGAAGCAGCGGCCGAGGCGGCCGCCGATGTCAGCCAGCTGGCCGCGGTATTCGCCAATTCCGGGGCCGACGGCCACAACTGCCACGCCCTCTGCGAGCAACTGGCCTCGGCCGACCGGCAGATTTCGCCGACCCGTTTCCACAATTCGGTGCATAACGCCGCCGCCGGCTATTGGGGCATCGCCACCAAGTCGATGGCGCCCTGCCAGGTCATCTGCGGCTACGATGCGAGCTTCGGCGCCGGTCTGCTCGACGCCCTCGGCCAGGTGGTCGTCGACCAGCAGCCGACGCTGCTCATCGCCTACGACAGCGAATACCCGGAACCGCTGCACAGCAAGCGCAATACGCCGGATTGCGGCGGCGTGGCGCTGCTCCTGACGCCGACCCAAACCGCCCGTTCGCAGGCCCAGATCACCGTCAGCCCAAGCACGGCGGCGGCCGACAGGCTGGCCGATAGCGAACTGGAAGCCCTGCGCACCAGCATTCCGGCGCTGCGCGCCTTGCCCCTGCTGCAGAAACTGGTGCGCGGCGAGTTCGGCCCGGTCTGTCTCGATTACCTGCCACCCATGCAACTCGCCGTCGAACTGCAGCCGTGCTAGACCACGCCTGGATCGCCGCCCGCATCCCGCATCAGGGCAGCATGTGCCTGCTCGATGCGGTAAGCGACTGGTCGGCCAGCGCCATTTGCTGTCGCGCCATCAGCCATACCGACCCGGCCAATCCCTTGCGCGCCGAAGGGCGCCTGGGTGCCGCCAACGGCATCGAATACGCCGCCCAGGCGATGGCCGTGCATGGCGCGCTGCTCGCCCAGGCCAGCGATGCCCCGCGCCAGGGTTACCTGACCAGCGTGCGCGGCGTCCAGCTCTATGTCGCCCGCCTCGACGACCTGCCCGGCGAACTGACGGTGCACGCCGAACGCCAGTCCGGCGACGGCAACAACATCCTCTACCAGTTTTCGCTGCAGCACGCCGGCCGCTGCCTGCTCGAAGGCCGCGCTGCCGTCGTGCTCGATGCCGCAGCCCTGAAGGAAGCAAAACCATGAAACGCGCCCTGGTTACCGGCGGCAGCGGCGGCATCGGCGCGGCGATCTGCCGGCGCCTGGCGGCTGACGGCCATCACGTCATCGTCCATGCCAATCGCGGCCTGACCAAAGCCGCGGCGCTCGTCGCCGAGATCGTCGCCGCCGGCGGCAGCGCCGAAGCCGTCAGTTTCGACGTCACCGACCGGGCGGCAGCAGCAGCGGCGCTGGCCAGCTTGCTCGAAGCCGGGCCGATCCAGATCCTGGTCAACAACGCCGGCATCCACGCCGACGCGGTGTTCCCCGGCATGTCGGGCGAGCAGTGGGACAGCGTGCTCGACGTCTCGCTGAACGGTTTTTTCAACGTCACCCAGCCGCTCAGCCTGCCGATGATCCGTACCCGCTGGGGCCGCATCATCACCATTTCCTCAATCGCCGGCCTGACCGGCAACCGCGGCCAGGTGAATTACTCGGCCGCCAAGGGCGCCCTGCACGCCGCCAGCAAGTCGCTGGCGCTCGAACTGGCCAGTCGCGGCATCACGGTCAATGCCGTGGCGCCGGGCATCATCGCCACCGGGATGATCGAAGGCAGTTTCGATGCCGAGACCATCAAGAAACTGGTGCCCATGCAACGCGCCGGCCAGCCGGAGGAAGTCGCCGATCTCGTCGCCTTCCTGGCTTCTCCCCAGGCCGCCTACATCTCCGGCCAGGTCATCTCGATCAACGGCGGGATGATCTGAACTAACGCTCCCAGGGCGGCAAGGGCGTAAACAGCCGCTCCAGTTCGTCGAGAAAGACCCGGACCTTGGGCAGGCGAACCCGGCTCGGGGTATAACAGGCGTAGAGGTACTGGCCAAAATTGCTGCGCGGCTCGTAGTCGGCAAGAATTACCCGCAAGTCACCGCGCGCCAGTTCGGCGGCACACAGATAGGTCGGCAGAATGGCGATGCCGTGCCCGTCGAGCACGGCCTGCATGATGCAATCGACGTTATTGAACTGGAAGCGGCCGCTGACCGGCACGCTGAGTTCCTCGCCGTGGCGGTCGGTCAGCCGCCATTCGGCAACCCCGCCATTGACCACGCCGTAGTCGAAACACTGATGTTCGGCGAGTTCCGGCGGCGACTTGGGTTCGCCGTGCGCCGCCAGATAGGCCGGTGCAGCGCAGATCACCCGTTTCAGGAATACCAGCTTGCGGGCGACCGCCTCTTCCGGCGGCGCCTTGGTCAGACGCAGCGCCAGATCGATTTTTTCCTCGACCAGATCGACCATCTGGTCGGTCAATACCAGCTCGCAGCGCAGATGCGGATAGGTGGCGGCGAGGCGCGGCAACAATGGCGCCACGTAAAGCCGGCCAAAGCTCAGGGAAGCGCTGATGCGCAAGGTACCGCGCGGCAGGTCGCCGAGGTTGCGCACCGCCAGTTCGGTGCTTTCGACGGCTTCCAGCGCGGCCAGCGCATGCTGGTAGAAGACTTCGCCGGACGGCGTCAGACTCAGCCGGCGCGTCGTCCTTTCGAACAGCCGCACGCCGAAGGCCTGCTCCAGTTCGCCGACCTGCTTGCTGATTTGCGCCCGCGTACAGTCCAGGCGGCGGGCGGCGGCCGCCATGCTGCCGGATTCGACGACTTTCACGAAACTCGCCCAACTTTTCAACCAGGACATTTGTCAATTTTCCGTTGACTGATTGCTGCTCAAATTGCTCTATTTGTCTGCATTTCTATCGATATAGTATGGCATCTAATTCCCCGCCCGGTCACGGGCTGCCTTTCGCGAAAGCCGTTCATGTTCCGCACCCTCAGCAAACCCGAAGTCCTGCTCACGACACTGGCCGCCGCCGGCATCCTGGCCATCACCATGGGCGGCCGCCAGTCGCTGGGGCTGTTCATCGCGCCGCTCGACGCCTCGACCGGCCTGGGCATCGCCAGCATCAGCCTGGCCCTGGCCGTCGGCCAATTCACCTGGGGCGCCATCCAGCCGATCGCCGGTGCCGTCGCCGACCGCTACGGGCCGCGCGCCGTACTGATCGCCGGCATCCTGCTGATGGCCCTGGGCAGTGCGGTGACCCCCTTCATGCATTCGGGTTTCGGCCTGATCGTCTCGCTCGGCCTGTTTTCGGCGATCGGTTCGGGCGCCGGCAGTTTTTCGGTGCTGATTGGCGCCGCCGCCCAGCGCCTGCCGCTCGAGGCGCGCGGCACGGCCTCCGGCGTCATCAATGCCGGCGGCTCCTTCGGCCAGTTCGTCTTCGCCCCGGTGCTGCAAAAGCTGATTCAGGGCCTCGGCTGGATGAACGCGATGTGGGCCCTGGCGGTGATGACCCTGGCGGCGCTGCCGCTGGTCGGCAAGCTGACCAGCGGCCAGCCGGTCGCGGTGCAACATGCGACGGCAGACCGCGGCATCGGCCATGCCGTGCGCGAGGCGATGGGCGATCGCAGCTACCTGCTGCTGCACGCCGGCTTCTTCACCTGCGGTTTCCATATCGCCTTCCTGGTCACCCATCTGCCGGGCGAAGTCAATCTCTGTGGCTTGCCGCCCGCCGTCGCCAGCTGGTCGCTGGCGATCATCGGCCTGGCCAATATTTTCGGCAGCCTCTATGCCGGTTCCTGCGTCGCCAAATACCGCAGCAAATACGTCCTGGCCACCATGTACGGCTCGCGCGCCCTGCTCATTGCCGCCTATCTGGTGGCGCCGCGCAACGAATGGACCTTCTACATTTTCGCCGCCGGCCTCGGCTTCACCTGGCTGGCCACCGTGCCGCCGACCGCCGCCATCGTCGGCAAGCTGTTCGGCATCCGTTACCTGGCAACCTTGTTCGGCCTGACCCTGCTGTCGCACCAGATCGGCGGCTTCCTCGGCGCCTGGCTGGGCGGCCTGGCGATCAGCCGCTACGGCGATTACACCTGGATGTGGTACGCCGACATGGCACTCGCTGCGGCCGCCGCCATCATCAACCTGCCGATCCGCGAAGCACCGATATTGAAACCGGTTGCCGCCTGAAATACCAAGAAAGGAAAGCCATGCGCCAGCTCCGCCCGGAAATCACCCCGGAAATCCTCAATCGCCGCGGCGACGAATACCTGCCCGGCTATCTCGGCATCGAAGTGGTCAGCCTCGCCCAGGGCACGCTGCACGCCCGCATGCCGGTCAAGAAACTGCACGTCGCGCCCAACGAATTCCTGCACGCCGCCAGTATCGTCGCGCTCGCCGACACCAGTTGCGGCTACGGCACCATCGCCCATCTGCCGGCCGGGGCGCAGTCCTTCACCACCATCGAACTGAAAAGCAACCACCTGGCGACGGTGCGCGAAGGCAGCATCAGCTGCATCGCCACCGCCCAGCATCTGGGCAAGACCACCCAGGTCTGGGATGCCGTGGTCAGCGACGAAGCCAGCGGCAAGAAGCTGGCGCTCTTTCGCTGCACGCAGATGATCCTCTGGCCGAAGGGCTGACGCTTTCCGGATTCGCCCCCCGGCTTCAGCGGCCGGACAAGGCTCGATTTGCCACCGTCCGGACGGCGCTCCTCATTCCCCGGCAGCCCACGCAGCAATCAAATCGCCGGCCATGTTGTCGAGCGGCGGACCGGAATTATCCAAAGCAGCTATGCCACGCAATTGACTTCGGGCTGTACCACCTTAAAATCCCGCTGCAGGTGCTGCCACATCGGATAAACGTCATTCGCTCTGTCGCTGGCAGTAATACGTGTTTCACATATTGTTCTTACCAACAAGGAAGTAATTATGTCGACCAGGGTAATCAACGCTGCGAATGTTCTTTCCGCTATCACCGTATGCCTGCTTTCAGCGTGCACCTCCATCACTGCGGTAAAGGATGTGACTGCTGACAAGACCGGCCATCTGGTCAAGAATTTTTCGCCGCAGACGCTGGCTCCATCCGTCTCAAAGAAAATTCCCGCCGAAGGAAAAGACGCCAAATTCGGCAAGCTGATCATCACAACCGAGGCCAGTTCAGAACTGTCCGATGGCAAGAAGGAAGCCTGGAAATCGGTAATGACGCTAGTGGACAACGGTAACGGCATCATCCAGACCATGAACGAACTGTCAAATAACGAGATCTCGTATGCGCTGATCTACAGTCTGACTTACAAGGGCCTCGTCGACCTTCGTTGGCAAACCGTTCCCCTGCGTGGCGCTGTGACCGGCCCGGTCTACGAACTCAAGGATGCAACGCGATTTGATGCCCTGCCAGCCGGCATCAACAAGGACTTCGCCGTCGACTACACCTCGGGATCCGATATCCAGATCGCCAATTTCCTATCCAGCCAGAAGACATGCACAACCAAACGTGTCGTCGCGGCCAGTGAGTTCCACAAGAGCCTGCCAGGACAGGCGACCGAGATCGAATGCCAACAGCGCAACAACAACACCGTCCAAAGTCGCTCCAAGTGGCTCCTGCTCCAGAATTACGGCGTGGTTGTCATGATCGAAAATACCAGCAGTGCAAGAAAGACCACCTACCGCCTGGTGGACGTCAACTGAAATTTCATTGGCCGCCAAGCCGTCGCCTTTGAATCCGCGGTAACCACAGGATGCGAAGGCGGGGCAATCAGATCTGTCAATTCGTCCGGAAAACGATTTCCCGCAGGCGCGCCAACTTCGGCGCGACCAGCGGCACGGTGAGCATGGTGCTGACCACCGCCATCAGCAGTAGCGCCGTGAACGCTTCGCTGGTGATGATTTTCTTGTCGAGCAGGATATTGACGAAAATGATCATGATCAGCGCCTTGGTTTGCAGCAGCCAGCCGATGATCGAGGCTTCGCCCGGCTGCCACTTGAGGATCCGGCCGGCGATCTGAATGCCCAGCAATTTGCCGCTGATCGAGGCGACCAGCAGCAGGCCGGCGGCGACGAACACCGCCTCGCCGCCCAGCGTCCAGTTGGTGCGCAGGCCGGTACTCAGGAAGAAGACCGGCATGACAACCAGCAGGACATGGTGGCGCAGCAGGTCCATCTTTTCCTGATCGAACCATTCGGCTTCCATCACCGCCCCGGCCAAAAAGGCACCGACCATGAAATGCAGCCCCGACCAGTCGGCGCCGAAGGAACAGACGGCCAGCCAGATCAGCGCGACATACCAGCGGTCGCGCTCAGCCAGCCAGAGCATCAGTTTGCGGAAAGCGTAGCCGGCAACCGCGAAGGCGAGCAGGAAAGCCAGTTGCCGGCCGACCCGCTCCCAGTCCATGAGGATCAGCGCCAGCACGCCCCAGATCGCGATGTCGTCCACACTGGCATAGCGCAGGATGCGCTGACCGATGGGCTGGCGCAGGATTTCCAGTTTTTCCATGAGCAGGATCAGGATCGGCAGCGCCGTCACCGCGCAGGCCATGCCGACGCCGAGGACGAATTGCCAGGTCAGCGCCCGCGGCCCCATCCAGCCGTCCGACAACAACAGCACCAGGGCCGCCAGACAGCCGAACAACAACGGCGTGCCGAGCGCCAGGCCGGCCGTGATGCCGCTTTCCCGGCGATGCGCCCAGGCTTTGCGCAGATCGAGCTCGATGCCGGCGATGCAGACGAACAGCATCACCGCCCACCAGGCGATGCCGTTCAGCGACTGGATCACCGCCGGCGTGAATACGAAAGCGTAGTAATCCGGTGCTACGCGACCGAGCACGCCGGGCCCGAGCAGTATGCCGGTGATGATCTGGACCACCACCAGCGGCGCGTAATACTCGGTGCGGCCGAGCCGCCAGATCAGATACGGGACCGTAAAAATGATGGTCATCGCGATCAGGAAAACTTCGGTGGTATTCATGGCGGTCAATACAAAAAGTCAGGAAAGGCGACGCACGATCAGCAGCGGCAGGCGGACCAGGAAACCGAGGAACAGCCGGGTATGCATCCAGGTGAGCAGCGTGTTGTCGCGCAAATAGCGAAAATGCGAGACGCCGCCTTCATCGGCCCGGAAATAGCGCACCGGCGCGTCGATGTTGAGCGGCCGGACACCGGCCCAGCACAGGCGGACCACGGCTTCCGGATCGAAATCGAAACGGCGCATGAAGCGGTTGCACAACATGATGCGCTGCAGCGGCGCAATCGGATAGACGCGAAAACCGTACAGAGAATCGCCGATGCCCAGCCACAGGGTTTCCAGGTTGGCCCAGCCGTTCGACACCTTGCGGCCATTGACGCGCAGGGCCGGGGCATCGGCAGCGAACACCGGCTTGCCGAGCACCATCTTGCCCGGTTCACGCTGCGAGGCGGCCATGAAGGCGGGAATCAGTTCGGCCGGATGCTGGCCGTCGGCATCCATGGTCAAGGCATGGGTGAAGCCGGCGGCGCCGGCCTGGCTGATGCCTTCGAGCACCGCCGCGCCCTTGCCGCGATTTTCCGGCAGCACGATCACCCGCAAGGCCGCGTTGGTCGCCGCCAGTTCCTGCAATAACGCCGGACTGCCGTCGCTGCTGCCATCGACCACCACCCACACCGGCGACCACTGGGCGAGGGCGGCGCGCACGGTGTCGAGCACCTTGGGACCGGGGTTGTAACTGGGAATGATGACGAGATGGCTGGCGGAAGTTTCAGGCGGCATGGGGAGCGGGTGAATTGGGGTTGGCGCCGGCGCTCAGTTCCCGGCGGAAATAGCTTTCCAGTTCGCGGGTAAATGCGTCGATATCGGTCGTCGGCGGAAAACGGCGGCCGAGGCGAATCCGGCAATGCAAAGGCAATTGGGGCCGGCGGAAGAGCGGCCAGACCTTGCCCAGATAGGGAGTGGAAAACTCGATCAATAGTGTCTGTACGGCAACGCCGCTCCGCCCAGCGATCAGCGCCGTACTTGGCGAGCAGGCCTCGAGCGGGAAATGGGTGGTGCGCGTCCCTTCCGGGAAGATCAGCAGATGGGCCCCCGCCCGCAACTCTTCGCGCGCCCCGAGGACCATTTCGAGCGGCGGGCTGTTGCAGATGTAACGGGCCAGGCGGGCGGCGGCGCCAAACAGGATGTTGTCCATCAGCGTCGCCTTCATCACGCAGACGGCGTTGGGCAAACGCGAAACGACCAGCACCGCATCAAGCAGGGAAGGGTGATTGGCGGCCAGGATCAACGCCCCTTCACCGCGCAGGGCATCAAGCGCGGCGAGATCGAAACGGCAGGCACAAAGGCGGGAGAGGAGGTGCAGAAACGCCCGGAAACCGGCGCTGATCATGGCCCGCCCGAAGGGCTGGCCAATCCGCCGGGGCAGTAGCGGGTCAAGCAGCAGGGCAAAGGGCAACCAAGCCAGACAGAGCAGGGCCAGCGCACTCAGGCCGACGAGCATGGCGAGATATTCGTAGGCCGCCCAGAGCGCATTGCCCGCCGCTTGCCGATCAGTCATTCACCAGCACGCGGCGCGACGACTCGCCGAGGATCCAGGTAATGGCGAAGCCCGCCGCAATATAGTCATTCTGGCGAACCAGCGGACTATTCTCGAAAACGGCACCGCTCAGGTTGTCGTAGCGCACGAAGCCGCCCACCCAGTAGGAGGGGAAGCGCTTCGACAGGGCAAGCAGATACTGCATGCCGGCATAACCGGACTTGGCCTCGTAAGCCGGCCGCGCCGCCGTCGCATATTGGGGGGCGACGGTGTAATAGTAGGCATGCTGCCGCTGGTCGCCGAACAGTGGGCCGGCCAGGGTACCGAGATTCCAGCCCGGCAGGCCGGGCAGGTCGGTGATGTCGATGTTCAGCTTGGGATGGAAAACCCAGCCGATATCCCGGGGCGAGCCCTCCAGCGTCACCGCCGTGCGTAACGGCAACAGCAGCTTGACGAAGCGGGCGCGGTTTTCGGAACGCCAGAAAGTCACATCCATTTCCGGCCCTATTTCGAAGGTTCCCTTCAGGTCCGGCATACCGCTACGCGCCGCGATGTCCTTGCTGCTGGCCGGCGCCGAAAGGGCCAGGCTGACGGTCAGATCGAGTCGGTCGGAGTCGAAAAAACTACCCCGGATCCCCTGCCGGTCGGCCTTGAGGAAATCGCCGTGATAGGTGAATAGCGGTGCCGGCATGAGGAAATTGTTGCTCTGGTCCGAACCGCGATAGGCCGGGAAACTGAGGGCGGCAACGCCGGCCCCGATTTCCCACAGCGGCCGCTCTTCGGCCGCCTGAACGGCCGGCGTTGCCAGGCAGAGCGCGCCAAGCAGCGAACAACAGGTGTAAACGATATGGCGCATCAAGCAACCCCCAAGGTATGTGAGGCCATCGCCTCGATTTCCAGCAACAGGTCATGCCGGCAAATATCGGCCTGCAGATAGACGATCCCGGCTTCGCCACCAGTCAGTTCAGCCAGAATTTCCCGGATTTCCGGGAAATCCGCCGCATGGCGGAGATAGACCCGGTAGGACAATTCATTCAAGCAATAGGCCGGCGAACGACACAGACGGTTGGCGGCATCGACGACGGCCGCGATATTGACCATCGATTCCCGGCATTGCCCGGCGACATCGCCCAAATGCACGGTCTGGTGCCCGACGATACTGGCCGTTCCGGAGACGAAGAGAATTTCCTGGCCGGGCGGATAAACCAGCGCCGCCCGCGAAAACGTCGGACTGCGCGGACCATATTCCGGCGGATAGTTGTAGGCGCTGACCTGGCGCGGATTCTCGACCGGCACCGCGGCCTGCGCCCCGGCCAGGAAGGCGATCGACAACGGGCCGCCGGCCAGACCAATGGCACAGGCCGCCGGCACATTGCCGGTGGCCTGCCGGGCAAATTCGAGAAAGGCTTCCTGGCGACCGATGTTGAACTGGCGATAACGCTCCAGTCCATGCGATTCCTGATTGATCTGGCCGAGATAATTCCACACCCGCCATAGCTGCGGCAGCCCCTGGCTGGCCAGCAAACGGAAAATCCGCCGGTAGGCTTCCCGACTCGCCATATGCAAGGGAGTGGCCGTCGGCGCAGCCGCAAAGCCGTCTTCCGCCAGTTCGATCACGCCATACAGCAGACTACCGGCCCGCCGCCAGGCAATGCCTTCGAACTCGCCGGCCGTGCACGGAAGATCACTTCGCCAGATTTCTTCCACGGCATCGTGCCGGCCACCGAGGAGCGGCGCGGCAATACCCTGCCACGGCCACTCCGGCCCGCCCGAGGCCGCCAACGCACCGAGCCTGGCCCCGCCCAACACCTGCCCGTCCCGGCCGGATTCGGCTGGCGGCAGCGCCGGAATGGCGGCGGAAAGAAACTGCAGATTCACTAGGCGTTATAAACGGCCGGGACTTCAACCGGACGAATGTTGAAATGCCGACGTTTCCAGCCCAGGTAAGCGCGCTTCGGTTGCAGGATGTTGGCGATGTAGTAAAGCACCTTGAACATGAAGATCGAGCGCCAGATTGGCGTCTTGCCGAAAATATCGCCGGCCAGCACCGACAGCAACGCTTCCTTGACGCGGAAAATGTTCTTCGGATACATGAAGAAGTCGCGCATGATCGGGTTGGTCACGCGGTAGATGAACCACGAGAATTCCTTCGGGCCGTGCTTCATCAGCGCGTCGAAACGCTTCAGGGCGGCCGCCGCCTGGGCCGGCTTTTGCAGGCAGGTATCGATCGCCTCGGCGCCGAGCAGGCCGCTGTTCATGGCCAGTAGCACGCCCGACGAGAAGACCGGATCGATGAAGGCGTAGGCGTCGCCGAGCAGCAGGTAGTTGGCGCCATGGTTACGCTCGGAAACATAGGAGAAGTTGCCCGTCGCCTCGACCTTGTTGACCAGTTTCGCCTCTTTCAGACGCTCGGCCAGCGCCGGACACATGGCGATGCCGTCCATCAGGAACTGCTCGATGTTGCGCTGGCCGATGGTCTTCATGTAGTACGGCCAGGTCACCATGCCGATGCTGGTGGTGTCGTTCATCATCGGGATGAACCAGAACCAGCCATGCTCGAACCAGAAAATGGTGATGTTGCCGGCCGCCTGCCCTTCGTGGCGCTTGGCGCCGGTGAAGTGGCCGTAGATCGCCGAACTGTTGTGCTTGGGGTTGCGGTGCTTGATCTGGAAACGGTTGGCCAGGAAGGTGTCGCGCCCGGAAGCATCGACCACGAAGCGGGCCTGCCATTCGAATTCCTGGCCGTCGTCGTGCTGGGCGCGGATCACTGCCGTATTGTCGGGCAGGAAATCGACCTTCTTCGCCTTGCAGTTTTCGTGTACCTCGACGCCTTTTTTCTCGGCGTTGCGGATCAGGATGGTGTCGAATTCGTCGCGCTTGACCTGGTAGGCGTAAGGGATCGACTTGTCCCAGGCATCGGCGAATTCGAAGCACTGCGGCATGTCATGGTGTGGCGAGACGAATTCGGCACCCGGTTTGACCATGCCGATGGCCTTGACCTGTTCGGCGATGCCCATGCGCTCGAAAAGCGGCAGATTGGCCGGCAGCAGGGATTCGCCGATATGAAACCGCGGGTGGCGCGACTTTTCCAGCACCACCACCTTGTAACCCTTTTCCGCCAAAAACGGCGCCACCGTCGTCCCGGCCGGACCGCCGCCGATGACCAGGACGTCGCATTGCTGACGCACCACGTTATTCGTTTGCTGTTCCATCAAACCATTCCCCCGAAATATCTCTGTGGTGGCCAAGTTTATTTGCCTTTATAGGTCATGTAGCCAACGGTTTCCGAATGGCCGTCAATCTTGCTTAGCGTGCCTTTCGACCAATAGACGTAATAAGGGCCGAAGCTCGACCACCAGTAGCGCCAGTAGGGCGCGTCGAGGCGCGGGTTTTCATTGCTTTGCGGGTGGCCGACGGCCATGACGACCTGCTCCTTGGTCATGCCGCGCAGCAATTTGCCGGCTTCGATCGCTTTCCGTGTCGCCGGGGCAAAGCGGGCAATTTTCGCTTTTGGATCTTCCAGCACGACCAGCTTGTTCACCCATTGTTCAATTGTTTCCTCGCTGCGGCCGTAATCCAGGCCCAGACGCATCGGTTTGCCATCGATATCGACATAGGCCCGATAGCCGTCGATCTTCTTTACCTTGATCGGCGTCCCGGCGGCAATGAAAGGGAGCTGCGCCAGATTGGCATCGTTGATCCAGTCGCCTTCGTAATGCAGGTTGCAGCAGGCGTAGCCGAGACGAAGGTAGGTTTCGGGCTTTTTCGCCGCCATCGCCGCTTTGCCGTCGTCCCGCCTCATTTCGCCGGGATTGCCGCCGCAGCCAAGGAGCAACACGGCCACGGCGAGCGGGAGAGCGCAATAAAGTCGGAAAGTATGCGTGCTTGTCATCGAGCTACCCTCCGTATCCTCTTGCGAAGTGGCCGGCAATTATACCGCGACCCTTACCGGCTCCGGCCGGCCAGCGATGGCAGCGGCATCGGCCGGCGGCACAATCGCTTTCAGGGCCTGGCGCCGCGACAGCTTGAGCGGCGACATCGACACCAGGTTATCGACCAGCAGATCCTCGCTCAGGAAGGGTTTGAGGCCGACCGGCTGGCGCGGATGCAACTTGAACTGACGCTTGGCTTTTTCCAGTTGCTCCTTGTTGGCGCCGAAATAGCGGGCGGCAGCGATGGTTTCCGGCAAGTGCTTGACGACATGCCAGAGGCTCCAGCGATGCTGCCACAAGCGTTTGGCAAAGCGCCGACGATAGCCCTGGCTGTCGTAAAAGCGTTTGACATGCCAGTTGTAGAGCGCGTCCATCTCCTCGCGCGACTTGAAGCCATGCGGCAGGAAGACGAAATTCAGGCAATTCATCAGGCGCCAGTCCTCGATGAAGTCACCGGCGCTGCCGGATACACACTCTTCCCAGATCGGCGCCCCGTGCAAGGGGCTGAACTTGGTCATATTCATCTCGTCGAGTTCGAGCGAGAGAATAAAGTCACTGGTCGTTTTCACCGTTTCCGGCGTCTCGCCCGGCATGCCGAAAATGAACAGGCCCTTGGCGCGCAGCCCGGCGGCGTGGATCTGGCGCACCGTATCGCGTACCGCGGCGAGCGTGACGCCGGCCTTGTGCCGTTCCATCATCGCCGGATCGGCCGATTCGACGCCCATTGAGACCATCAGCGCGCCGGCCTGCTTGAGTTTGTGGAGCATCTCGTCGGAGGTGTGGCCGGTACGGATGGCACAGTTGAACTGGACGCCGAGCGGCTTCTCGATCAACAACTGGCAGAGGTCCATGACGCGCTGTTTCTTGGCCGTGAACAGGTCGTCGTACATGTTGATGTGATAGACCCCGAAGTTGTCCCGCAGGTACTTCATGTGATCGTAGGTGTATTGCGCCGAATTGGTCTTGTACAGGCGTTCGAACACCGTGCGGTCACAGAAGGAACAGGTGTAGGGACAGCCGCGCGAGGTGATCATCGTCGCCCCGTAGCGCTTTTCGTAGGCGAACAGCGGCAGGTGATAGGCATGCGGGAAACCGGCCAGCTTCTCGTAGGCCGGGAAGGGCAGTTCGTCGAGATCGAGAATGCGATCGCGCCGCGGATTGACGACAATCTTGCCCTCGGCATTGCGATAGATCAGGTTGCCGATCTCGGCCAGCGCTTTGCCATCAGCCAGGTCGAGCAGGGCACCTTCGCCTTCGCCGATCACCAGGTAGTCGATTTCCGGGAAATGCTCGAGGATCGGAGCGCCGAGCGAGGAAACATGGACATTGCCGAAAACGATCTTCAATTCCGGCCGGCGTTGGCGGATATAGGCCGCCATTTCGACGGCATCCATGAAACCGGAAGTCGTCGCCGAAAAACCGACCATTTCCGGATCGGTGGCCAGCACGATTTCGGCATTCTCGGCGATGGTCGGGGGCGCATAGGGTCCCAGGCAATCGTGCAATTGCGCGCTGTGCCCGAATTTTTCCAGCCAGGAAGCCAACTGCATGATGCCGATCGGCGGCATGCGATTGGCCAGGACCGAGAAATCGGGCTGTCCGGGGACAAAATTGAAGCCGGCGGGATGAACGAGCGTGACGCGCATGAACTCTTCCTCGGACGAAGTGCCGGGATTCTATTAGAAAAACCCCGCGAGGAAGAGTTCAAATCGCCGAATTACCATGCTGCGAAGGTATCCCAGGCGAATTTTATGATCAGCATCCCGACGACCCACAGAAAAACCCGGCGGATAAAAGCGCTACCGTGTTTCAAGGCCAGCCAGCTCCCCAACAGCGAACCGCTGACATTGGCCAGGGCCATGAGCAGCGCCAGCCAGGGTAGGACAAAGCCGTGCGGCAGAAAATAGATGAGCGCCGCCAGATTGGTCGCCACATTGACCACTTTGGCACTGGCCGAAGCATGCAGAAAATCGAAACCAAAAAATCGAACGAACAGAAAAATCAGAAAACTTCCGGTTCCCGGCCCGAAGAAACCATCGTAGAAGCCGATCAAACCGCCGAGCAGCAGCGCATAGACCAGTTCGCGACAGCCGGCATGGGCTGGCTGATGTAGTTGCCCGAAATCCTTGCGGCTCAGCGTATAGGCCGCGGCACCGATGAGGAGGAGGAGAATCAGCGGCCGTACCGCATCTTTCGGCAGCCAGGCGACGACGGCTGCCCCCAGGTAGGAAAAGGCAAAAGCCGCCAGGGCCGCCGGCAATATCGTTCGCCACGGCATGTTTACCCGACGGGCATAACGCCAACTGGCATTCAAGGTACCGACGATGGAAGCGCACTTGTTGGTCCCGAACAGGGTCGCCGCCGATTGCCCCGGATACGCCATGAATAAAGCCGGGATCTGGATCAGGCCGCCGCCACCGACCACGGCATCCACCCCTCCGGCCAAAAAGGCAGCCAGAATCAGGAACAGCAACCCGGAATCAGCAAAATTCATATTTATTCAGTGCACTACCACGAAAACATAAGCTTCCCGAGCTAAATTGCGGCATTTCATGCCATTATTATCTTCGGGAAAAGACTGGCGGACTATACAACGTATGGATGCATTGACAATTGGATTGTTGGCCACCGGCGTCGCCGGTGGTATCGCTTTGTGGCTGAAAAATCGTTCGGACAGCGAGAGTTTTCAATCCGAAGATCGGCCAATCAGGGCTCCCAAAAAAACAGGCTGGCAACAGCAGCATCTGCCGCTCGATCCGCAGACCCGTCTGCTCGAACGCCCGAAGCGCCAATATCGCCTGCTCAATGACGCCGAACAGGAACTTTACCTGCGCCTGCTCGAAGCCATGCCCAATATGCGGATTTTTGCCCAGGTCGGCGTTGCTCAGCTCGCGCAGTTACGCGGCCGGCTCGACGTCCAGCGTTTACGCGGAATGGCCAGCCGGGGTGTCGATTTTGTCGTTTGCGGCAGCGACTTCGCGATTGTCGCCGCCATCGAACTGGCCTGGCCGACGCCGGGTGGGGAAACCACCGCCGAAGATGAAAAGCAGGCAGCACTGGCAAGTCTTGGCATTCCGCTGATCATTTTCCGTCCCAACCACCTGCCCAATGCCGACGTGATCAGTCGGGAAATTGCCGATGCCATCGTTCGACGTAATCGTCTGGAGAACGAACGCTACTAGAAAACCCCGGGAAGCCGGCTGGAAGCCGGGTTTTATAGTCTTTAATAAGAACTATATATAAAGCTACTAAGAAGACTATATCGACAACAAGTCTGTGGATAAGTGAAAAAATTCGATTTTTATCAGCGATTTGGATAACTAATCAAGCTCTGAACAAAGCTGCTTCTTGCCTGTGGATGGATTCTGGATAGTTTTTCGGAAAGCGCGTTACCCAGCAATAGCCCACAATCGCCGTACAGCTTCCCCACAGACTTATCAACAGGCTCGATTGAGTTTGTTTTTCACCTCTGATTGCGGCCCGAAAAGGCCAGGTGAGTGCCCTATTTGCCGATGCAAAAGCGGCTGAATATGACGCCGAGCAGGTCGTCGGCGGTAAATTCGCCGGTAATTTCACCGAGCGCCTGTTGGCTCAGGCGCAGTTCTTCGGCGAATAACTCGAGGGCTGGTAGGGCACCTTCGACCACCTGGCGGGCCAGGGCGAGATGATCCCGGGCCAGCGCCAGGGCCCGCAGATGGCGTTCGCGGGCGATAAAGACATCTTCCGTCTGATGCCAGCCAGCGATCTGCAACAGTTCGCGGCGCAGCAATTCGATGCCTTCGCCGGAGCGGGCGGACAGCGAAATGGCCGTTGTCTGATCTTCGGCATGGCGTTCGGGGGGGCTGCCGGCGAGATCGATCTTGTTGTGGATGGTGATGCGCTGCAGGCCCGTCGGCAGACGCTTGAGAATTTCCCGGTCGGCCTCGCCGACGCCCAGGCGGGCATCAACTAGCAGCAGGACGACATCGGCTCGTTCGATCTCGCGCCAACTGCGTTCGATGCCGATTTTCTCGACCTCGTCGTCGGTCTCGCGCAGGCCGGCGGTATCGATGATGTGCAGCGGGATGCCTTCGATCTGGATACTCGAGCGCAGCGCATCGCGCGTTGTGCCGGCAATCGGCGTGACGATGGCCAGGTCGTCGCCGGCCAGTCGGTTGAGCAGGGAGGACTTGCCGACGTTCGGTTGGCCCGCCAGCACGACGTGGAGGCCCGATTGCAGCAGTTTGCCCTGACCGGCCCGGTCGAAAATCTGGGCCAGTCGGAGTTGCAGGTTTTCCAGGCGACCAAAGGCATTGGCCGCTTTCAGAAAATCGATGTCTTCCTCGGGGAAATCCAGCGTTGCCTCGACCAGCATGCGCAGATTGATCAGCTCGTCGGTCAGGCCGTGGATGGCTTTGGAAAACTCGCCCTGCAGGGAACGCACCGCCGAGCGGGCAGCGCTCGCCGTGGCGGCGTCGATCAGGTCGGCAACCGCTTCCGCCTGGGCCAGATCGAGCTTGCCATTGAGGAAGGCGCGGCGGCTGAATTCACCTGGCTCGGCCAGGCGGGCGCCGAGATCGAGGCAGCGGGCGAGTAGCATCTGCATCACCACCGGGCCGCCGTGGCCCTGCAGTTCGAGAACGTCTTCGCCGGTAAAGGAATGCGGGTTCGGAAAGTAGAGCAGCAGGCCGCTGTCGATAGCCGTGCCATCGGCCGCCTTGAAGTCGGTCAGGGTAGCGTAACGGGCTTGCGGGGTCTTGCCGCTCAGGGCCAAAGCAAAGGGCAGCAAGTTGCTGCCCGAGACGCGGATGACGCCCACACCGCCACGACCGGGGGCCGTGGCGATGGCAGCTATCGTTTCAGGCCTGTTTTCAGGCCTTGGAGTCATTGGCGGCTTTGCCACCCGCTTCCATCATCCGGGTGATCTGCCACTGCTGGGCGATGGACAGCACGTTGTTGACCACCCAGTAGAGCACCAGGCCGGCCGGGAACCAGAAGAACATGACGCCGAAGATCAGCGGCATGGCCATCATCACCTTGGCCTGGATCGGATCCGGCGGCGTCGGGTTGAGTTTGGTCTGGACGAACATCGAAACCATCATGATCACCGGCAGGATGTAGTACGGGTCGGCCGAAGCCAGGTCATGAATCCACAGCACCCACGGCGCATCGCGCATTTCGACGGCACCGAGCAGCACCCAGTAAAGCGAAATGAAAACCGGAATCTGCACCACGATGGGCAGGCAGCCGCCCAGCGGATTGACCTTTTCGGTCTGGTACATCTTCATCATTTCCTGGTTCAGGCGCGCCTTGTCGTCGCCAAAACGTTCCTTCAACTGCGTCAGGCGCGGCGTCAGGATGCGCATCTTGGCCATCGACTTGTAGGAAGCGGCGGAGAGCGGGAAGAATATGGCCTTGATGATGATGGTCAGCACGACAATCGCCCAGCCCCAGTTGCCGACCAGGGCGTGAATGGCTTCCAGGGCCCAGAAAATGGGTGCGGCAACGACGGTCAGCCAGCCGTAATCGACGACCAGGTCGAGACCGGCGGCCACCTGCTTGAGCGCGCTCTGTTCCTGCGGACCGGCATAGAGGCTGAGCGACGCTTCACCCTTGGCGCCCGGCGCAATTTCGGCGACCGGCACGATCAAGCCGGCCTGGAAGACATCGGCGCCTTCCAGTTTGCGCATGTAATACTCATGCTGCGTTTTGTCCTTGGGGATCAGCGCCGAGACGAAATAATGCTGGACCATGGCCAGCCAGCCGTTATCGGCCGTCTTGGCGAACTTCGCCTTGTTGGCGGCGATATCGTCGAAACTGATCTTCTGGTACTTGTCGGCGTCGGTGTAGACGGCCGGACCGGTAAAGGTCGACACCATCTTGGTTTCGCCGGAGGGGCTGACGTCATCGCGCTGCAACTGGAAGTAGGCGTGCGGCGCCAGCGGCTTGTCGCTGCCGTTGGTGATTTCCCAGGCAACATCGATGACGTAGGAAGCGCGCTTGAAGGTCAGGATCTTGGCGACCTTGATGCCATTGGCGGTAACCGTTTCCAGGCGAACCTTCAACTCGTCGGCACCGTCGGCCAGTGTCGTAGCACCATCGACCCGCTTGAACAGCGAGCGGTGCGACGGCAAACCATCGCCAATCAGGCCGCTTTGGGCGGCATATTGGTGATTGGTCTCGAACAACTGGAAGATCTTTTCCTTGTCGTCATGAGCCTTGTACTTGAGCAGTTCAAGTTCGACCAGATCACCGCCTTGCGCCGAAATGGTCGCCTTGAGCAGGTCGGTACTGACGGTATAGGTTTCCGCCGTCGAAACGGTACTGGCAGCCGCGGCGACGGCCGCTGCACCGCCGGCCGGAAGGGCGGCCTGCAAGGCAGCCGAGGGCTTCGGCGCGGCATTGCCGGCCGGATTCGTTGCCACAGCTCCTGCTGCCGGCGTCGGCTGGTTGTACTTCTGCCAGTTTTCCCACAGCATGAAGCTGGAGAAGGTGAAGATCAAAACCAGAATCAGGCGTCGAGTGTCCATGAACTGCCTACGTAATCAAGCATTTTTCAAATCAGGGTACCGGATCGTACCCACCGGGATGCCAGGGATGACAGCGGCAAAGACGTTTGACGCCGAGCCAGCCACCCTTGATGGCACCATGTTTCTGTACTGCCTCCACCGCATATTCCGAACAGCTAGGGAAATAGCGGCAGCGTCGTCCCAGAAAGGGACTGATCGCATACTGATAGACATGTATCAGTCCAACCAGCAGGCGCTTCATCATTCTTCCCGCCTTGGCCGAGGCCGCCGCAGTTTATCCAGCAGGGCGAGAAAATCACTGGCCAGAGCCTGGCCATCGAGCGGTCCCGGCTTGACGGCCAGGCGAACCACCAGATCGCAGGCGGGCAGAGTTGCTCGCTGAAACCGGAATTGTTCCCGGATGATACGTTTGACTCGGTTACGGTCAACTGATCGCTTGAGCAATTTTTTGCCGACCACCAGCCCGAGCCGTGCTTCCGTCATGCCGGCAGCGCGCGGTTGGTAGTGCAGCATCAGCAGCTTGCCGCGAATTGCCTTCCTGAAACCAAAAACGGATGAGAACTCATCCGTTTTTGTCAGGCGATAGCGTCTGGCGAAGGTTTGTTCCACCTCGCCGAACGTCCGGTTTATACAGCCAGGCGTGTGCGGCCCTTGGCGCGGCGAGCAGCAATAACTGCACGGCCACCCTTGGTGCGCATACGAACCAGGAAGCCATGGGTGCGCTTGCGGCGCACGACCGAAGGTTGA
>JAGTRU010000044.1 GCA_018261905.1 Pseudomonadota bacterium
CTGGTCAGATAGCTTCCGGCGCCAAGATCGGCCGCCGTCAGGACGTGCGTCTGCACCGTCGTGCCATCGCTCAGGGTCAGCGTGTCGCCAACCCGGGCTCCGCCCGGCAGACCGACGCGCACGGCAACGCTCGTGCTGCTGCCGATTTCGCTACGGTTGAGGAAACCATCGTTGTTGGCATCGGTCGTGATGCTTACCGTCGGCGCGGCGCCGGCCGTCGTATCGATGGTCACCGGTACCGTCGTGCTGGTCGTGTTGCCGACCGGATCGGTTTCGACCACCGGGATCGTCAGCGCGCCATCCGGGATCGCCAGGGTCGGCGTTACCGTCCATTGGCCATCGGCCCCGACCGTTGTCGTCAGGTGTTCGTTGGTTCCCGGTATCGTCACGTCGATCCTGTTGCCCGGTTCGCCCGTGCCGCTGATCGTCGGGGTATGGTCATCGGTCACACCATCCCCGATAACGCCACTGTCGGAAAGCGGATCCAACTGCGCCGACAGGGCTGGCACCGTGCTATCGACCGAACCGTTATCGCTGGCGGTTCCTGTGTTGCCCGCAGCATCGCTGCCCTTGGCAACTACCGTATAGCTACCATCGGCCAGTTGCTGCGGAACATCGACGCTGAAACTGCCATCCCCCTTCACCGCCGTGGTCACGGTTTGCACCACACCCGCGCTGTCGGTAATCGTCAGAACGATGGTGCTACCGGAGACGAGAAGCGTCTTGCCGGAAATGGTCGGGGTGTTATCGTTGGTATTGTCCGGAGCAAGCACGGAGATCGCGACATCCGATGCAGGAACGACGGCCAGCGCGTCAATCGCCCCCAAGACGCGATCGTTGGTCGTGGCAAACTGAAAGGACAAGGGATCAACGGCTTCAATGATGCGCAGGAGCTCGATGAACGTATGCCCTTCACTGCCCCCCGCTACCGCGCCGGCCGCTGGCGCATCTTCTTCGAGCACGGAATCGAGATCGCCCCCGGTCGCCAGCACCCGGGCAACTTTTTCCAGGCCTTTGACGTAATCGGCGACCGCACTGTCGGTCACATCGGGCTTGTCGAGGGCACCGACTTCGGCATCCAGCTTGGCGACTTCGCCCGGTCGCACCTGAATTTCCCGGCCATCGGCCAGGGTCAGAAGAACCTGCCCGCCATCGGCAGCAACCACGCTCTCCCCTTCCCGAACGACATCACCGACCTTCAGGCGACGCAGTTTGCCGGCGCTGTCGCGGGCAAAAGCTTCACCGTTGATGGACGAGACTTTGGCGATGACTTGGGATTGGGCCACGGTAATACTCCAGACACGGTTTTTGATGCTGGCAGTGTAGGGAGCTCAAGCGGCCAAAACAATTGAACCAAAGTACAGTTCGAACCGCAACGCGAACGAGTTCGCGCTGAAAATCAGAGGTTTAAGCCGTTGATCCGGAGCGAGAGCTGCAGTCGATCGCGCAAACTCAGCTTTTCGAAGACCGCCGTCAGATGTGCCTTGACCGTTCTTTCGGTAATCACGAGACGGTTCGCGATTTCTTTATTGCTGGCGCCGCCGGCGACCATGCGGGCAACCTGCGCCTCGCGCTCGGAAAGCAGCGCCGACCAGTTGTCGCGCGGCGGCCGCGGGGCATTTTCGCCGAGGATTCGCGAGGTACTGCCGACCAGTCGCTGGAGCAGCGACTGACCAACCCACAAACCGCCGTTGCTGACCACCATGGCGACCTGCCTGAGCACTTCCGGGGCCGCATTGGTATTGCAGCAACCGGCCGCCCCGGCCGACAGGGCCTGCATCACCAAACTTTCATCCGGCTCGTCGCTGAGAACCACCAGCGGATTCCCCCGGGCATGCGCGATGACCGACGCCAGAACAGAATTGACGTCCTCGCCGGAGCGCTGCCGACACCACAACGTCCCCTGCTTTTCCGCCGGAATATTGGCCAGTTGGTCGCGCCGAAACATTTGGGCATTGGGCATTGCTTCCAGCCAGGAGGGCAAGGGGCTGGTCTCGAGATCGATAATCCAGTGTTGCATCAACGTTCCGTTAGGGCCACGCTCTTGGCGCGCAAGACAGGTTTAAGAAGATAGGCGAGGACGCTCTTTTTGCCGGTCAAAACATCGACCTCAGCCACCATACCAGGAATAATCGGCAAATTGGCATCACTAAAGCCCGGCTTGTTGGTGCGCACCCGTATCATATAGAAAGCATTGCCTTTATCGTCGGTGACGGTATCCGCCCCGATATTTTCCAGCGTTCCCTCCAGCCCGCCATAGATGGAAAAATCATAGGCGGTAAATTTGACCATGACCGGCTGACCGGGACGCAGGAAGGCGATATCGCGCGGCAACACCTTGGCCTCGAGCAACAGGGCGTCTTCCAGCGGGACGATTTCAATCATGTCCTTGCCGGCCTGCACCACGCCGCCCACGGTATTGATCATCAGGCGCTTGACCGTCCCCTTGACCGGCGAACGGATGGAAGACTGCTTGACCCGGTCCGACAGCGCCACGCTGCCTTCGGCCAGACCGTTCAACTTGCCGGTGATTTCCGACAATTCCTTGCCGGCATCATTGCGGAATGTTAGCTCGACCTCCTCGATTTTTCGCTGCGCCTCATTGATTGAGGCCTGGACGCGGGTAATCTGGGCCGAAGCTTGGTCGCGTTCGCCGCGATAACGCGAGACGTCGCGCTCCAGACGCAGCAACTCGACTTCCGAAACCGCCCCGGAATTGATCAACGGCTTGGTCACCGCGAGCTCTTTCGAGGTCAGGTCATACCCCTGAGAAGCCTGCGTCCGCCGGGCCTGCGCCTCATTCAGCTCCTGCTGGCGCTGCGATAGCTGCTGGCGGGCAATCGAGATGGCGGCCGCCATCTCACTGCGCTTGGCTTCGTAATACTGCTGTTCCTGAGCGACGATTTCCGGATCTTCCTTGACCACCTCGGGCGGCGGCACGAACGGCTTGCCGTCGGTCATCGCCTTCAGGCGGGCCGACTTGGCCAGCAGGCTGAGATATTGCGCCCGATTCTCGCTGACCGAGGAGGCAAAGCGGGTTTCGTCGATCTTGATCAGCAACTGGTTGGGCTGGACGATATCGCCTTCACGGACGAGGATTTCCGAGACCAGGCCGCCGTCGATGCTTTGCAAGACCTGCAACTGCTTGGAGGGAATCACCTTGCCGTCGCCCCGCGTCACTTCGTCGAGTTGGGCAATCGCCGCCCAGACGACGAAAAGCACCATCACGATGCCGATCACGCGCAGCACCATGCGGGCCCGCAGCGGTTCCTGGCGCAGCATGGCGAGGTCGGCATCGGTGGCGAAATCGACAACCTCGACATCTTCGCGACTGGGCAGGCGCCCCAGGACCCTTTCGACATAGGGCGCATTTTTCTGCGCCACCCGTTCCAGCCAGGCGTGCAGTCCGGTCAGCATGTTTTTCAGGCGGCTCATGACGCTTTCCCGATGCGCCCGCTTTGCAGCGCCTGGATCACCTGATCGCGCGGCCCATCGGCCACCACCCGGCCGTCATCGACGACGATGACACGGGTCGCCAGATCAAGCAGGCTATTGCGATGGGTGACGATGATCACCGTCTTGTGCGCCGCCATGACTTTGAGGCGCTGTTTGAATTGCTGCTCGGACGAGAAGTCCATCGAACTGGTCGGTTCGTCGAGCAACAGGATCGGCGGATCCATCAGGAAGGCGCGGGCGATCGCCACGCCCTGCCGCTGACCGCCGGACAGCGAATCGCCGCGTTCGCCGATCATCATGTCGAAACCGTCCGGGTGACGATTGACGAACTCGGTCAAACCGGCCGCTTCGGCCGCCGCCATGACCGCCGCATCGTCGGCATAGGGCGCGCCGATGGTGATGTTGTCGCGCAGCGTGCCGTAGAGCAAGGTGACATCCTGCGAAACGTAACCGATATTGCGCCGCAAATCGGCCGGATCGAGTTGCCGGACATCGACCCCGTCGATACTCACCGCCCCGCCGGTCGGCTGGTACAAGCCGAGCAGCAGCTTTTGCAGCGTCGTCTTGCCGGAACCGATGCGGCCGATGACCACCACCTTGTCGCTGGCGGCGAATTTGCAGGACAAACCCTTCAAGGCCGCCACCGAACACCCCGGATAATTGAACTGGACATCGTGGAATTCGATATTGCCCTTGAGATGGGGCCGATGCACGAAAGCCGCGTCGGCCGGCCGTTCCACCGGCTTCTCCATGACCTGGTCGAGCGAGGTCAGCGAAACCTTGGCATTGTGGTACTGCATCAACAGGCCGACCATCTGGCCGAGCGGCGCCACCGCCCGCGACGACAGCATGGTGCAGGCGATCAGGCCGCCCATGGTGAGCTTGCCGTCGGCGATCAGATAGACGCCGCCGATGATGACCACGACATTGACCAGTTGCTGCACCTCGAGCGCGCCATTGGTGGCTGCCGCCGAGAGGAAGCGCATCTGGTTATTGACGCGGGCGACAAAGGCCACCGACTTTTCCCACTTCGACTGCATGACGCTCTCGGCGCCCTGCGTCTTGATGGTTTCCAGGGCCGACAGGCTCTCGATCAGCGTCGCATTGCGCAAGGCCCCGGCGCGATAGGTCGTTTCCGACAGATCGTGCATCTTGTGCTGAATGATGTAGGCGTAGATCACCACGAAAATGATGGCCAGAAAAACGGGAATGATCAGTTGCCAGGCAATGATCGCGATGACCACGATAAAAATCAGCGCGAAGGGCAGATCGATGAAGGCCGTCACCGTTGCCGAGGCGATGAAGTCACGCACGGTTTCAAAGGAACGCAGATTCGAGGCGAAGGCGCCGACCGCCGCCGGGCGCGCTTCCATGCGCACGCCAAGGACCCGCTCCATGATCGTCGCCGACAATTGCATGTCGATCCGGGCACTGGCCAGATCGATGAAATAGCCGCGCAGCAGTTTCAGCGCGAAATCGACGCCGATCAGCAGGACGACGCCGAGGGCCAGGACCCACAGGGTTTCGACCGCCCGATTGGGGACCACGCGGTCATAGACATTCATCGAAAACAGCGGCATGGCCAGCGCCATGACGTTGATCAGCAGCGCCGCCCCGAGAACATCGCGATAGACCAACCACTGCCCCGCCATCGCCCCCCAGAACCAGTGGCGCAACTTGACCTCGCCGACCTGCGGTGTGCGCTTGTCAAAACGGAAATGCGGCCGGGCGAAAATGGCGACGCCGGTATAGCGGGCGTCCAGCACTTCGCGCGCCATCAGCACGGTGCCCTGACTGGTTTCCGGGAACAACAGCCGGGCATTCTCGCCGGTTTCGTCCCAGCCGAGCAGGACGCAGGCTTCCTCGCCATCGGTCAGCAGCACGGCGGGCAGCAGGGCCGCATCGATCCGTTCCAGGCTACGCCGCACCAATTTGGCCGACAGGCCGGCCCGACTGGCCGCCCGGGCAAACAAGCCGGGCGTCAGCGAACCTTTCTCCAAGGGAAGACCGGAAATCAGCGCGGCACGGGTACTCGGCCGACCATGGAAACGGGTCAGCTCAACCAGGCAGTCCAGCAACGGATCGTGATGCAGCAGGTCTTCCCGCGCCCCCGCCTTGCCTGGCTCAGTAGAAACTCCAGAATCCGCGCTCATGGCCCTCCCAGGCAGTTTTTTTATGATTTTATATTAGACAAAATTTTCGAGATTAAAGAAATGTAAAAAGGCGGCCGAAACCGCCTTTTTTGAAAAACTCAAGCAATTTATACCATCAACGGAACGATCAGCAGCGCCACCAGATTGATGATCTTGATCAGCGGATTGACCGCCGGACCAGCCGTATCCTTGTAGGGATCGCCAACCGTATCGCCGGTCACCGCAGCTTTGTGCGCATCCGAGCCTTTTCCGCCAAAATGACCATCTTCGATGTATTTCTTGGCATTATCCCAAGCACCACCGCCCGTCGTCATCGAAATGGCGACAAACAAGCCGGTCACGATGGTACCGACCAGCAGACCACCGAGCGCCACCGGGCCAAGAATCAGACCAACAACAATCGGCACGGCCACCGGCAGGATGGACGGGATCATCATTTCCTTGATCGCCGCCACGGTCAGCATATCCACGGCGCGGGAATAGTCCGGCTTGGCCGTACCTTCCATGATACCGGGGATTTCCTTGAACTGGCGACGCACTTCGACGACCACGGCACCGGCCGAACGACCGACCGCTTCCATGGCCATGGCAGCGAACAGGAAGGGAATCAGGCCGCCGAGGAAGAGGCCGATGATCACCATGTGGTTCGACAGATCGAAGGTAAAGGGCAGGCCCGTCGTCTTGTCCAGACCCAGGGCGTGGGTGTAGTCGGCGAAGAGGACCAGGGCGGCCAGACCGGCGGAACCGATGGCATAGCCCTTGGTCACCGCCTTGGTGGTATTGCCCACGGCATCCAGCGGATCGGTGACGTCACGCACTTCCTTCGGCAGACCGGCCATTTCGGCAATACCGCCGGCGTTGTCGGTGATCGGGCCGTAGGCGTCGAGCGCCACGACGATACCGGCCATCGACAGCATGGAGGTCGCGGCAATGGCGATGCCGAACAGACCTCCCAGCGCGTAGGCGGCATAGATCGAGGCACAGACCGAAATCACCGGCAGTGCGCAAGCCTTCATCGAAACACCGATACCAGCGATGATGTTGGTCGCGTGCCCGGTCTGGCAAGCGGCGGCAACGTGCTTCACCGGCGCATAGTCGGTACCGGTGTAGTACTCGGTGATCCAGACCAGGGCGGCGGTCAGTACCAGACCGACGACGCAGCAACCGAACATGCTGGCGGTGGTGATCTTGGCCGCGACATCGCCGGCGCCGATCAGCCAGGAAGTCACCGGATAATAGGCCGCCAGGGCCAGCACCCCGGCCACCGCCAAGCCGCGATAAAGGGCCGACATGATCTTGCCGCCCTCGGTCGCCTTGACGAAATAGCAGCCGATGATCGAAGCGATGATCGAAACGCCGCCCAAAGCCAGCGGATAGAGCACCAGACCTTCACCCAGGCCGGTCGCCGTCTTGATCGTCAGCGCCGCCAGCACCATGGTCGCGACCACGGTCACGGCGTAGGTTTCGAACAGGTCGGCAGCCATGCCGGCGCAGTCGCCGACGTTGTCGCCGACGTTATCGGCGATCACCGCCGGGTTGCGCGGGTCATCTTCGGGAATACCGGCTTCGACCTTACCCACCAGGTCGGCGCCGACGTCAGCGCCCTTGGTGAAGATGCCGCCACCAAGACGGGCGAAGATGGAAATCAGCGAGGAACCGAAGGCCAGGCCGACCAGCGGTTCAATGACATGCGTCAATTCGGCATCCGGCGCATTGATCGACTTGAGGAAGGCAAAGTAGCCGGCCACACCGAGCAAACCCAGACCCACCACCAGCATGCCGGTAATGGCGCCGCCCTTGAAGGCGACATCGAGGGCGGCAGCAATGCCGCCACGCGCTGCCTCAGCGGTACGCACATTGGCGCGCACAGAAACGTTCATGCCGATAAAACCGGCAGCACCGGAGAGCACGGCACCAATCAGGAAACCGAAGGCAGTCAGCCAACCGAGTTTGGGAATGACGCCGATAACCACGAAGAGCACGACACCGACTATGGCAATCGTTTTGTATTGTCGACTCAGATACGCCTCGGCCCCTTCCTGGATAGCCTTGGCAATTTCCTGCATGCGCTCGTTGCCGGCTGGCAACGCGAGGATCTGTCGGCTGGAAATCCAGCCGTACAGGACTGCTAACACGGCGCAACCAAGCGCCAGCCACAATGCCGCTGTACTCATTTACTCCCCCTCTTCATGACTAACGAAAAATCAGATCGTGAACGCCCCCAGCTTTTTCTCGATAGAGACATTCTGCAAACGGACATAGTCCGGCAAACCCTTGCGATACGGCGGCGATTCCTCGCCTTCAATCAATGGCTGCAGGTAGGTCCGGCAAGCATCGGTGATATGGAAGCCATCGGCCGAGATGAATTCGGCCGGCATTTTGCGTTCGACATTGGCGACATCCTTGAGCGGCGCTTCGCCAATCTGCCAGCGGTACGGTTCGTCAGCTAGGCGCTCAATGGTCGCCATCACGGCATTCTTGCCCTGCAGCGCCAGTTGCACGGCGGCCACGCCGAGCGCATGCGCCTGCTCGACATCGGTGCGTGAGGCCAGGTGGCGGGCCGAACGTTGCAGGTAATCGGCGAGCGCCCAGTGATATTTGTAGCCGAGCTTGTCCTTGATCAGTTGCGCGACGATCTGGCCGACGCCACCCAGTTGCGAATGGCCGAAAGCGTCCTTGCTCCCGGAATCGGCGATCAGCTTGCCGGCAGCATCCGCGAGCCCTTCCGAAACGGCGACCGTGCAGTAGCCGTATTGTTTGACGCATTCATCGACACGCCTCAGGAAACGTTCCGGGTCGAACGGCACTTCCGGGAACAACAGGATATGCGGCGGCTCGCCGGCGTTTTCGGCGGCCAGGCCGCAGGCGGCGGTAATCCAGCCGGCGTGGCGGCCCATCACTTCGAGGACAAAAATCTTGGTGGAGGTACGCGCCATCGAGGCGACGTCGTAACCGGCCTCGCGAATCGAGGTGGCGACATACTTGGCGACCGAACCGAAACCCGGACAGCAGTCGGTGAGCGGCAAATCATTGTCGACGGTTTTCGGCACGCCAACGCAAACCACCGGGTAACCGAGCTTCTCGGCGATCTGCGAGACTTTCCAGGCGGTATCCATGGAATCGTTGCCGCCGTTGTAGAAGAAGTAGCCGATGTCGTGCGCCTTGAACACCTCGATCAGGCGCTCGTACTGAGCGCGGTGGTCTTCCAGGCTTTTCAGCTTGTAGCGGCAGGAACCAAAAGCGCCACCCGGCGTCGAGCGCAGGCGGGCGATGGCCTCGTCGGTTTCGAGGCTGGTATCGATGAGGTCTTCGGTCAATGCGCCGATGATGCCATCGCGACCGGCATAGACTTTCCCGATCCGTTCGGGATGCCGGCGTGCTTCCTGGATCAGGCCGCACGCCGTCGAGTTGATGACGGCGGTTACGCCCCCTGACTGTGCGTAGAAGGCGTTTTTTACCGTCATGCTTTTCCCTTATTTCAGAGCGTCAAAAACGCTCTTGGTAATCGTATCGACCGAACCCACCCCGGCCACCTTGGCGACCTTCGGTGCCTTGGCATCGCCCGTCGCCGCCCACTTGCTGTAGAACTCAACCAGCGGCTTGGTTTGCGAATGGTAGATATCGAGGCGTTTCTTGACGGTTTCTTCCTTGTCGTCGTCGCGCTGCACGAGGTCTTCACCGGTCACGTCGTCCTTGCCTTCAACCTTGGGCGGGTTGAATTTGACGTGGTAGGTACGACCGGAGGCCAGGTGAGCCCGGCGGCCAGCCATGCGTTCGATGATGTCGCTGTCCGGGACGTCGATTTCGAGCACGACGTCAAGGGCGACACCGGCTTCCTTCATCGCCTCGGCTTGCGGAATGGTGCGCGGAAAACCGTCGAACAGGTAACCGTTCTGGCAGTCAGCCTGGGTCAGGCGGTCCTTGACCATGCCGATGATGACGGCGTCCGGTACTAGGCCGCCGGCGTCCATATGCTTTTTCGCTTCCAGGCCGAGGGCGGTGCCCGCCTTGACCTGGGCACGCAGCATGTCGCCGGTGGAAATTTGCGGAATGCCAAATTCTTTGCAGATGAAGGTGGCTTGCGTACCCTTGCCGGCGCCAGGTGCGCCTAACAGAATCAATTTCATGGAGTGTCCCTCGGGTTCTAGATAGTGAAACGTATTTTTGTTATCGGCTTGTCTTGCTGCCGTTCTCTAAAGGCGAAAAATTACTCGCTATTGCCCGCCCGGTCAAACAGTTTCCGCATCCGCTCGGCATCTTCGGGCGTATCGACGCCTGGCGCCGGCGCTGCGTCGACCAGCAAGACGCTGATTCGATAGCCGTGCCAGAGGGCGCGCAACTGCTCCAGCGACTCGAATTTTTCGGTTGGCGCTGCCGCCAGACCGGCGTAGGCCTGCAGGAAACTGGCGCGGTAGGCATAGAGGCCAACGTGACGGAAGGCCGGAAAATTCGCCGGCAGGCTTTCGCCGCCGGCTTCTTTGGCGAAATGATCGCGCGCATAGGGAATCGGCGCCCGGGAAAAATAGGCGGCATCGCCATCGGCGCGGCAAACCACCTTGACCACGTTGGGATTGAAGAAATCGACCGCCTCGCCGATCGGATGCGCCACCGTGGCGATCGCGGCGCCGCTGCTCGCCAGTTGGCGGGCGGTTCGGGCGATGACTTCCGGTTCGATCAGCGGCTCGTCGCCCTGGACATTGACGATCAGGGTGTCGCCGCCCCAGCCGCGCAGTTCGACGACTTCGGCCAAACGGTCGGTGCCAGTCGGATGATCGGCGCGGGTCATCAAGACGTTCAGACCATGCGCCTGGGCAGCAGCAAAGACTTCCGGGTGATCGGTGGCCACCCAGATTTCCTCCGCCCCGGACAAGGCGGCCTGCTCGGCCACCCGCACGACCATCGGCTTGCCGCCGAGATCGAGCAGCGGCTTGGCCGGCAGCCGGGTCGAGGCATAACGGGCCGGAATGACGACCTTGAAAGCTACGGCCGCCACACTCAGTCCTCGACGGGCAATTGCCGGGCTTCGTCCTCGAGCATGATCGGGATGTCGTCGCGGATCGGGAAAGCCAGCTTGCAGGGTCTGCAGACCAGTTCCTTTTCGGCTTTGCGGTGTTCAAGATTGCCCTTGCAAATCGGGCAGACGAGGATATCAAGCAGTCTGGCGTCCACGGAGTTTCTCCACAACAAGATCAATTAGGGCCGGCGACAGCTCGGCTTCGACGGGTAAGACCCAGGTTTCCCCGGCCGTCAGTCCGGCGCATTTTACTGCATCCTTCTCGGTCATCAGCAGGATGCCGTCACGGGCGAAGGCCAGATCCACCGCGACATAGGCGTGATGATCGGGAAATGGGTGGGCTTCAAAGGCCAGACCAAGCCCCTGCAACGTCCGGAAAAACCGGCCCGGATCGCCGATGCCGGCCAGGGCATACAGTTTTTTGCCGGCCAGCTCGGCCGCCGGGCAACGCTGTCGCGCGTCGTCCAGGCGCCAGAAGTCACTGGGCCGCAGAGTCATGGCGAACTGCGGCACAACCGGCGGCAGGCGGCTGTCCGGCGAGCCATTGCAGATCACCGCATCGACCGTGGCCAGACGTGCCAGCGGCTCGCGCAGCGGCCCGAGAGGCAGACGCCAGCCGTTGCCGGCGCCGCGCCCGTCGAAGACCGCCAGCTCGACATCGCGGCCCAGCCGGTAGTGCTGCAAACCATCGTCGCAAAGCAAGACATTCACTTCCGGCTGCGCCGCCAGCAGGGCCCGCCCGGCGGCGGCCCGATCGCGGCCGACCCAGACCGGCAGGCCGCTGCGCCGGGCGAGCAGAATCGGTTCGTCGCCGACCTCGGCGGGCGAGGAATCGCGTTCGACCGGCCGTGGCTGTGAATTTTCGCCGCCATAACCGCGGCTGACGATGCCCGGCCGCCAGCCGCGCTGGCGCAAGGCGGTGGCGAGATGGATGGTGAGTGGCGTCTTGCCGGCGCCGCCGACGGTGATGTTGCCGACGACGACGACCGGCACCGGCAGACGTTGCGGTTGCGCCCGGAGTCGGGTCAGCCGCGCCAATCCGGCAAACAGCCAATTCAGCGGTAAAAAAAGGGGCAGCAAAAGCCACAACGCCGGCGAGAGCCGGCGCTGTGCGAACCACTGACGCTGTAACCAAGCCTGCATTAATGCGGCGATTGCGTCGCGAAGGAGATGTGCGGATAGCCGGCGCCCTGCGCCGCCTGCATCACGTCGATAACGCTCTGGTGCGTCGCCTTGGCATCGGCATTGATCACGATGACCGGGTCAGTACGCTGTCCTGCCGCGCGCTGCAAGGCTTCGGCGATCCCCTTGACGTCGGCCCCGGGCAAGGGCGACTTATTGACCAGGATCTGGCCGGTTGCCGTCACCGCCACGTCGATTTCGTTCGGCTGATCGGGTTGCTTGCTGGCATCGGCCGTCGGCAGGTTGATCTCGAGGCCGGAGAACTTGGCGTAGGTGGTGGTCAACATCAGGAAAATGATGATCACCAGCAGCACGTCGATCATCGGGATCAGGTTGATTTCCGGCTCTTCCCGGCCGCGTCCGCGCTGAAAATTCATCGCTTACTTCCGGTCGCCGTGCGTGTATTCGACGAGGCGCACCGCCTGTTGCTCCATCTCGACGACGAAACCGTCGACCAGGGCGCGGAAATGGCGCCAGGCGATCATGCTCGGAATGGCGATGACCAGGCCGAAACCGGTGTTGTAGAGGGCGATGGAAATACCGTGCGCCAGTTGCATCGGGTTGGCGCCGGTCGGCGACTGCGAACCGAAAATCTCGATCATCCCGACCACCGTGCCGAACAGGCCCATCAGCGGGCTGATCGAGGCAATGGTGCCGAGCGTCGTCAGGTAGCGGTTCAGGTCATGCGACACCGCCGAACCGGCTTCCTCGATCGACTCCTTCATCACTTCACGCGACGCGCCGACATTGCGCAAGCCAGCCGACAAGACGCGACCGAGCGGCGAGTGGGCATCCAGATCGTCGAGCAGCTTGTCATTGTTGGCGCCGCGCTTGAACTCACCGATGGCGCGTTTCAGCAAGCCATTCGGCACCACCTTGGAACGGCGCAAGGCAACCACGCGCTCGATGATCAGCGCCACGGAGATAATCGAGGCCAGCAGCAGAGGGTAAATCGGCCAACCGGCAGCCTGGACAATTGCAAACACGTGAGGAATCCTCGTTGGAAAATTAACCGTGGATTTTGCCTCTCCCCTCCCGCCTGGGCAAGCCCTAAAAATCGGGCTTCTGGCGGCTTATCCCCAAAAGCTGTGGATAAGTCTGTGAATGAGGTGTCATCAGTTGCGCTAAACCCTATCTGGCAAAGGACTTTTCCTGCTCTGCCAAAAAACGAGGCACATTATTTAAATATCGAAAATTCAAACACTTAAGCAAAACAATAGCTGTCAAGCATTGACCGACAAAAAATTGTGCGGGTTACAATCGACAAATGATCGAAGCCCCCGCCATAAATCCCGGTTCGACACTCAGCGTGTCCAGCCTCAACCGCCTGGTCCGCGACTGTCTCGAAGCCAACTTCCCGCTGACCTGGGTCGGCGGCGAGATTTCCAACCTGACCTACGCCGCCTCCGGCCACATCTATTTTTCCCTCAAGGATGCCAGCGCCCAGGTGCGTTGCGTGATGTGGCGCAGCCGCGCCCAACTGCTCGGCTGGCGCCTGGAAAACGGCCAGAAGATCGAGGCCCGCGCCCTGATTTCCTTCTACGAGCCGCGCGGCGAATTCCAGCTCAATGTCGAAGCCATCCGCCGCGCCGGCCAGGGCGACCTGTTCGAGCGTTTCCTGCGCCTCAAGGCGCAACTGGAAGCCGAAGGCCTCTTTGCCAGCGAAGCCAAACGGGCGCTGCCGTCCTTTCCGCGCCACCTGGCCATCGTCACCAGCCCGCAGGCCGCCGCCCTGCGCGACGTCCTGAGCACCCTGCAACGGCGCGCCCCGCACATCCGCATCAGCCTGTTTCCGACACCGGTCCAGGGCGAAGGCGCCGGCGAGAAGATTGCCGCTGCGCTCAAGGCCGCCGCCAGCAGCGATTGCGACGCCATCATCCTCTGCCGGGGTGGCGGCAGCATTGAGGACCTCTGGGCCTTCAACGAAGAAGCTGTGGCCCGTGCCATCCGTGCCTCGGCCATCCCGGTGGTGGCCGGTGTCGGTCACGAAACCGATTTCACCATCGCCGACTTTGCCGCCGACCAGCGCGCCCCGACACCGACCGCCGCCGCCGAACTACTCAGTCCCGACCGCGACGCCCTGCTCGCCCGCCTGAGCGAACTCAAGAACCACCTCGCCTGCCGCCTCGAACGCACCCTGGCCGATCGGCAACAACAGCTCGACTGGCTGGCCAGCCGCCTCACCCATCCGGCCGAACGCCTCGCCCAGCGGCGCCAGGCCTGCGAACAACTTGGCCGGCGCCTGCAGCAGGCGCTCGTCCGGCACAGCGAAAACAGTCGCCTGCGCCTTTCCGCCATCAGCCAGCGGCATGCCGCCGCCCGGCCGCAACCGGCCAAGCAGGGCGAACAGCTCAACCACCTGCAGTACCGGCTGCACAGCCAGGCCACCTGGAAAATTTCTCAACTGACCGGGAAACTAAATGCGCTGAGTAGTGGTCTAGTGCAACTGGACCCGCAGGCGGTGCTCGCCCGCGGCTATGCCATAGCCATCGGCCCCGACGGTCGGGCCGTGCGCGATGCCGCACAGATCACCCCCGGCGATGCGCTCAAACTCAGCTTCGCCCGGGGTTCGGCCGAGGTTGCCGTCAAGCAGGTTGTGGCATCCCCCGAAGCTGACTAGAATTTTTGTTTTACCCCTTACACATAACGGAGAATATCAATGGAACATCAACTGCCCGCCCTGCCTTTCGCCAAAGACGCCCTCGCCCCCCACATGTCGGCCGAGACCTTTGACTACCACTACGCGAAGCACCATCAGGCCTATGTCACCAATCTGAACAACCTGATCAAGGGCACCGAATACGAAAACCTCGACCTCGAAGCCATCGTCAAGAAGGCTCCGGCTGGCGGCGTGTACAACAACGCAGCCCAGGTCTGGAACCACACCTTTTTCTGGAACTGCCTGACCCCGAACGGCGGCGGCGCTCCGAAGGGCGCGCTGGCCGATGCCATCAACGCCAAGTGGGGCTCGCTGGACGCCTTCAAGACCGCCTTCCAGACCTCCGCCGTCGGCAACTTCGGTTCCGGCTGGACCTGGCTGGTGAAGAAGGCCGACGGCTCCGTCGACATCGTCAACATGGGTGCCGCCGGCACCCCGCTGACCACCGGCGACAAGGCCCTGCTCTGCGTCGACGTCTGGGAACACGCCTACTACATCGACTATCGCAACGCCCGTCCGAAGTTCGTTGAGACCTACCTCGCCAACCTGGTGAACTGGGCTTTCGCCGAAAGCAACTTCGCTGGCTGAATTGTGCTATTTCAGGATAAAAACTCGTAGATCGGATAGTAAAGTCGTAAATTTTTGCAGCCGTACGAACGAAAAATTCGTAAACCGAGTTTGGATCGAAAGAGGGAGCATTTAGCTCCCTCTTTTCATTGCGTAATCGCTCAACACCGGCCGGTCCTCGGCCCTGAGCTGACCTTGGTTATCTGGCTAGACTTCGACCGCAATGTACCGCTTACCTGCCATTGAATCGCTAATGGTATCTGCCAAAAGAACCTCAGATCCCTCGCCTCCGTGAATACTCTCGGAGCCTCAAGTAATGTTCATCTTGAGCAAGACTTCGCGTGCCCTGTACGATCTCGTCCCGGCATTTACCCAACGCCTTCGGCTGCCGAGGAGCGGGCAATGGACCGTGCTGCACCTGGTAATTCTTGGCGGTGCATTCTTGCTCATGCCAGCCCTTTTCCGGGAATGTTCTGTGCAGTTTCTTGGGTTTCGTCCAGGATCGCCCGCTCGCGTTCGATCTCGCAACGCAGCTCTTCTTCGCTGGGCAGGATCAGACGATATTTGCTGGCGAACAACTGCTCGCTCTCGTGCAGCACCGAGTAGCGCACCACTGAATGATCCTTGTGCTCGCAGAGCAGGATGCCGACGGTGGGGTTGTCATCCGGGCCGCGTTTGAGGTCGTCGTACATGCGGACATACATGTCCATCTGCCCGATATCCTGATGCGTCAGCTCATGGGTTTTCAGGTCGATCAGCACAAAGCACTTGAGCAGGTAGTTGTAGAACACCAGATCAATGTAGAAATCCTTACTCTCGGTGCTGATGCGTTGCTGGCGGGCGACAAAGGCAAAGCCCTTGCCCAGTTCCAGCAGAAAAGCCTGCAACTTATCCATCAAGGCCTGTTCCAGCGTCGATTCCAGCAGCTTGCCGCTATCAGGGAAGCCGAGGAATTCGAGCATCACCGGGTCGCGGATGAATTCGCGCGGTACTTGTTTCAGGGCGCCCAGCTTGGCATCGGCTTCGGCAGCAACCGCCGGCTTGTCTTCGCTCAGCAGCAGGCGTTCGTAATACAAGGTGCCGATCTGGCGTTCCAAGGCGCGGGAACTCCAGTTTTGCGTGGCGGCTTCGTTCATGTACCACTGCCGGGCATCGGTGCTCTCGACGCGCAATAGCGTGCGGTAGTGGGTCCAGCTCAATTCGTGACGCAGTGCGTCACACATCGGGAAGGCCTGATAAAACAGCCGCATGTAACGCAAATTGGAGGCATCAAAGCCTTTGCCAAATTCGCGGGTCAGGTTTTCCGCCAGACTGGACAGCAGCTTTTTGCCGTAGGCGGCACGATGCTCGCCGCCTTGTTCGAATTCGACGATGTGCCGGCCAATTTCCCAGCAGGTCTGCACCTGCACCATGTCCACAGCCCGCAGGGCACGTTGGCGGCCCTGTGCGATCAGCTCGCGCAGCGCGGCGAGCAGGGTTTGCGGAAGGCTGGGTTGATCGTTCATGCGGGTCCCCTTCACGCTAACGTGACCTGGCCGTTCATCAGCAGGGGGAGGAGCCAGTCGCGGAGCTGGACGAGTTTCTGGTTTTCTTGATGGTTGGAATTTAATTTCCCAAATATCGGATTGAGCGCTGTATTGAACGCTTCAATAACTGATCTAACCCCATCAGGGGGCATTGCAATGCGAATTTCTTTCAGCGTGTCTTGACTTACGTTCTTCAGAATCGACCCACTCGACTGCGAAAGTAGCGATTGCTCAATCTGCTTCAGCCTGAAAAAGAGGAAAAGTTTGTCGTCTGGATTGGCAACTTTTAGGGAGATGATGAAACCGCAGTAAATCGTATTCGGGGGGCAATGTGCCATCATTCTGGTCGCACCAGGTATGCCGCTTCGCGCTATGAGAATTGAATCACTCGTGACCAAGTGTTTATCAATATCATTCTGGTCGAGGTTGAGAACGTCAAGATCATTCTCTTTTATGAAAATACTGGTGGCCGAAACGTTTCTGACATTCACGATTTGCGCCGTGGAACTACCGCCAACTGATGGGTCGTAATTGATTCCGTTCTTGAAACTTCCTAATTCAGCAAAACATTTGGCCTCCCACCCCACCGGAATCTCCCGCTTCAGCGTGGCGTTGTAGACCATCTTGCCGCCGGAGGATTTGTAGGGTTTGCCGTTCGCGTCGGGGAAGTCGAACTGCACGAACCAGTAGTCGTACAGCGTCTTGGCCATCGCCTCCAGCTCGGCGTTGATGCGGTTATTGCAGTCGATTTTTTGACTCAATAGGAATAGCAAATCTCCGGCTTTGACTTGCTCATCGTAATCAGGAAGAAGCAAATCCAAATAAGAGAAAATTTCTTCGTTCAGGCTTGCCCGCAACGTCAACACCGCGTTGTTTGTCATCGTTTTCCTGAACAAAGGGCTTCTCAGGTAAAACGCCATAAATTTTGGGTATGTAATTCTCTCTTTGATGGGCCTTAGTCTTTTCAGAAAGCCACTATATGTGGCTCGGGGGTAACTTTTTAACGCAACCGAACTCATGCCAAGCTCATCAATCACTTCACTTGTTCGAGTCAAGAAAATATCGCCTTCATTGATCGAATATTTTTTTTGTTCGAGTTCGGAAGTGTCCATCCGATCAGTGAGCGTACTTGGCAAAAAATAGTTATTGAAGACAGTTGAAAACGACAAGAAGGGGGCACCATGACCTGCCTGCTCTGGTTTTGATGAAATGCCTGATGCCATTTCATATAAGTCCGCAAACTTATGACGAGCCAGTTCACTCATACCGTAACCCTGCCAACTGTTTTTTGATCTCCCGCTCAAGTCCCGCCGATTCGTTGAATAGCTCGTCCAATCGGTCAGTAAAACCCTTCATCTTTTCAGCAAACTGCGCTGGTGTCAGGTCGCTATATTCGATCTTTACGTCGAAATACTGTCCGGCGCTCAGGGAATAATTCTTCGCGGCGATGTCGGCGTAACTGACCACCACCGAGAAATCCTCCACGGCCTCTTTTCCATTGAAGGTGACGATGATGCGGTCTTCTTCAGCTTCGGAGAGCAGGGTTTTCTGGTTCTTGCCGTCCTTGACCTTGGTGCCAAGGCCCGATGCGTCGATCAGGACCACGTCGGCTTTATTGGCGGCATCGATAAACACAATGGAGACATTGGTGCCGGTGGTGGCGAAGATGTTGCTGGGCATGGAGACGACGCCGGCGAGCATTTTGTTGTCCACCAGATGCTGACGAATGCCTTTGTCGATGCCGCTTTGTGCGGTGATGAAACCGGTGGGCACGACCACGGCCGCTTTGCCGCCGGGCTTCAAGGAATAAATGATGTGCTGTAGGAAGAGCTGGTAGATGGCCATTTTGTCCACGGCCTGCTTCGGGATATTGGGCACCCCGGCAAAAAAGCGTTCGCGGTGTTCCTTGCTGTCCAGTTCATTGCGGAAATCGCTGAAATCCATCTTGAACGGTGGGTTGCTGACGATGTAGTCGAACTTCTTGAGCGCATGCCCCTGGGCTTCCCGGTGATAGGGGTGGAGCATGGTGTTGCCCTGGATGACGTTGGGGATGGAGTGCACCAGGTTGTTCAGGATCAGGTTCAGGCGCAGCAGGCTGGATGACTTTTGCGAAATGTCCTGCGAGTAGATGCTGCAGCGCTGTTCGCCGATGGCGTGGGCGATGTTCATCAGCAGCGTGCCGGAACCGGCCGAGGGGTCGTAGCAGCTCACATTGCTGATTTTGCCGCGCACAGCTACCGGCACGAGAATGGCGGCCATGATCTTGGCGACGGCGTGCGGGGTGTAGTACTCGGCATATTTGCCGCCGCTGTCCTTGTTGTAGTCCTTGATCAGGTATTCAAAAAGCGCGGCGTAGAAATCGTATTTTTCGTTGAAGATGCGCTCGAAGCTGAAGTCGCCCAGCTTGTTGATGATGGCGCGGCAAAAGGCGTCGCGCTTTGACGGATCGGTGATGAATTCGCTGACCCGGTCAAACAGGGTGATCTTGGCGCCGCCATCGGTTTTGACGGCGAAGATGTCGTTGTTGCTGATGGCGATGTCGCGCAGGGTGTCGTCGAACAGCTTGGCGAATTCTGGGGCGTTCTGGCGGCCCCACAGGTGGGCGATGAAATGCTCGGGCTTCAGGCGCGCGGTATCCGGCCCCATCTGCATTTGCAGCATTTCCAGGTCGTCGGCACTCATCGCCGCGATGGTGGCTTCCCAGCTTTTTGCCTCGCGGAGTGCCGGCTGGATCTTCTTGGCCTCGAAGGCGAACTTGTCGTTGAGGAACTTGTAGAGAAAGACCTGGGTGATGATCTTGAATTCGTTGCCGTCGTTGCCCAAGCCGTAAGCGGCACAGATGGCCTTGAGGCTGTCGATCAGTTCGCGGGTGCGTTGTTCAAATTGCTGGCTTACCAAGTGTTTGCTCCGGTGTTACGACTGCCGCCCGGACGGGCGCCAGCAGAAAATTCATGCATGTATTCGGCGACCACCAGCTGGTTGATGCTGCGGCTGGCGTCGGGGGTGAGTTTGATGTGCTGGCGAGTGGAAAACTCGCCGATGACGATGGGCTGCATCATTAGTTCGAAATAGCTTTCGTTATTGAGCAGCTGGGTGTTTTGCAGCACCTGTTCGTCGGCCTGCTGTTTGACGCCATTGAGGGCGTCAAACAGGCGGCGCTCGATTTGCGAGAACGCGCCGCGCTCATGCAGGCGCTTGTGAATGCGGGTGTATTTGGCATCGCCCTGGTATTTGGCGCGCAGCAGGTTGTTCTGGCGGTTCAGCTCCTTGACCTTGTCGTGAATGGCAGTGAGCGCGCCGATGTTGGCGGTCATCTCGTCCTGGCTGACTTCGCTGAGTTTCTTTTTCTTGAACAGCCGTTCCAGCTCTTCGCGCAGGGTGACGAACTTGGGGTCTTGCTGGTCGAAATTGTCTGCCAGGGCTTCGCGCGTCTGGCGCAGGGTGTTTTTCAGCTGGTCGGCGAGGACCAGTTCTTCTTCCCTGATCTTGGCGAACTTGAAGATCACCTCTTCGAGCGCGACATTGAGCAGATTGCTGGTGTCGGTGGCCGATTCGATGCTTTCTTTCAGGTTGAGCAGATCGAGGTGGTTGCAGGTTTCGCGGTAGAGCTGGCCGAGCTTGTGGAAATCGAGCTGTTGCAGTTGCCCGTAATCACCTTGCAGGCGGATCAGGTTGTAGAGATTGCGAGCATCGGCCAGCGCTTTTTTGAGCGCCAGCACGGTGGCGCGGTCTTGAATCTGACCGAGCTGTTTCGAAAATTCTTCGGCGTTTTCGATATTGAAGCGGAACAAGATGTCCTTGATGGCTTCGATTTCCTGCGCGATCTCTTCGGCCGATTTGAACAGGTTGGAGTAGTGCTCGATCTCGTCGCCCAGCTCGGATTGGAGTTCGTCAAAGTAGTCTTTATTGGTTTTGTCGAATTCCTTGCGGATGTCGGCAAAGTCCACCACGTAACCGTAACGGAAATCCTTGTAGGTGCGGTTGACGCGGGTGAGTGCCTGCAGCAGGTTATGCGCCTTGATGACGCGGCCCAGGTAGAGTTTTTTCAGGCGCTTGGCGTCAAAACCGGTGAGCAGCATCTCGTTGACGAACAACAGGTCAATCTTGCCGGCCTTGAAGTCTTCCACCCATTGTTTGCGCTCGTCCTTGCTGCCGACGTCGTGCAGGATCAGCGCGGCATTTTTGACCCGGTTTGCCAGCAGGTTGCGGGCGGCGTAGCTGTCCGGCTGTGCCGCGGCAATCATGGCTTGCGCCGAGTCCTGCGCGGCGTATGCGGGCGATGGCCGGGCGGCATAGACCGTATTGAAGATGTCGAACATCTGCCGCGCCTGCTCATTGCTGTCGCAGATCACCATGCCGCCGATGCTGGCATCGCCCAAGGCGCTACGGCTTTTCTCGAAGTCACGCACGATGTAATCAAGCATGGGCTCGACGAACTGCGGATGCGAGTAGATCAGCTTGCGGTCGATATCGCCTTGCTGCAACTGGACGGCGGCAAGCGCCTCCTGCAGCGAGATTTTGTAGTTGGTAGCGATTTCTTCGCGGATCAGACGCAGGGTGTAACCGTCGGCAATCGAGGCGTTGTAGTAATACTTGTGGATGTAGTCGCCAAACAGCGCGCGCGAGTTGTAGTCGTCGCCCAGCAGCGGCGTGCCAGTGAGGCCGATCTTGATGGCGTTGCGGTCGGACTGGCTGAGGTTGGCCAGAAAGCTGCCCTGCGGGTTGTAGCTGCGGTGCACTTCATCAAGAAAATAGACGCGCTGGATGCTGAGGTCGTAATCCTCGGTGCGCACCACATCCGGGTCGTCCTGAAATTTCTGGATATTGACTACGGTGATTTCCGGCTTGCCGCTGTGGTTGTGCAGCACCTGCGTGGTTTTGATGTCGCGGGCGAAGGCTTCGCGGCTGTCGATGGTATGTACCACCAGGCCGCGACAGGAAAATTCGCGCTGCGCCTGCGTCGCCAGATCAAGCCGGTCGACGATGAAGTAAAACTTCGGAATCACTCCTTGGTGCTGGAAGTAATCAGTAAGGAAGCGGGTGTTGTAATACGCCAGCGCGGTTTTGCCGCTGCCCTGGGTGTGCCAGATGATGCCCTTCTTCACCCCCGCCTCGAGTTTCTTCTTGATGGCCTTGGTGGCAAAAAGTTGGGGATAGCGCATCACATGCTTGTGCAGGCCGTCGCTCTCGTTCACGTAGGCCAGTGCAAAACGTAGCAGGAAGGATAGCCGCTCACGACTGAACAGGGAGGTGCAGATGCGGTTGGTTGGCGTATCTGGCGATTTGTTACTCAGAAACTCGGGGCTGTGCTTGATGACGTTGAGGTTGTTATCGCGCAGCACTTCGTTTTCGAGAGCGTCATCTTCATCTGCCAAAAGTTGGCCGAGGTCAAGCGCTTCTTCTTCGCGGAAATAGTTGAAGACGGGCGAGTCATAGGATGGGCTGGCGTAAAACGCGCCTGCGATGGGCTGCGGTGAGCCATCGTCGTACTCCATGTTGTTGGAGAAGACCATCAACTGCGTGATGTTGATGAAGCGCCGGAATTTTGGATTGCGGCTGCGCGTGATGATGCGGTTGCGCTCGGCCAGTACGCCTTCGTGATTATTGGGCTTCTTGACCTCGATAAAGGCCAGCGGCATGCCGTTGATGAGCAGGGTGATGTCGGGCCGGAACTCATCGTCGCCGTTTTTGCAGGTCAGTTCGGTAACGATGTGAAAGCTGTTGTTGTCGAAGTTTTCGAAGTCGATCAGGCGGACGCCAGAACGCTCGCCAAGCCGGTCATAGAAGGCGTTGCCGAGGTCTTCGTTGTCCAGCAGGAGTTTGACGTCGGCCAGCAGTCGGGTAACGTCTTCCGCACTCAAATCAGGGTTGATGCGGGCAATGGCTTCCTTGAAAAGCGCGGGGAAGATATTGGTTTCTTCGTCCCATGCGGCATTTTTGAGCGAGAGGTAACGGTAGCCAAGCCGGACCAGATGCAGGATGCACGGAATCTTGACCCGTGAGTCTTCGCTGAAAATCATCAGAGCTGATCTCCCTTATTCTTCTTGCTGCACGGGGTTGTCTGAATCTTCATCCGCGCCACCGGTACGCACCCATTCATCAACCTCGGACAGCTGGAATTTCCACAGCCTGCCAATCTTGTGCGCGGGCAAACCTTTGCGCTCGCGCCAACGATAGACGGTGTCTTTCACGACGCCCAGATGACGAGCGACGTCGATGGCGGTGACCCACGGTTCGGAATTCATGGCATTGGCGCTCAGATTGAAGCCTTAAAGTCGTTCTAAATCGTCAGCAGTCTAACAGAGGCTGGCTTGGATGGCCTGATGGCAACACCTGCTTTTGGAGGTGGCCGGAACGTTAATTACGTGGACATCAGAAACCTGAATCGCCCTCGCTTTTCGTACTCAGACAAGATCGTCAGCTTGAAAACGTAAACCTGCCAACGTTGTTTGGTAGCTAAGTGGCCGAAAATCCGTCAGCAACAAGTTTTTGTCTTTGCTTCTTTACTTGCGAACAACAGGGAATTGATTGCGACAAAATCCCCCGAAGAAACCCGGCAAAGCCGAACTCCCCCATTTTTCTCAGCGCCCGCATGGCATATCCGGTCAACGCCTGGCGGCTTCTTGCGTTACTCTGCGGTAGGCGATTCGCCTATTCAGTAAGCCCACCACGCAAGGAGATGAGAATGAAGAAAATTATTGCGGCCGCAGTGGCGGCTTTGTTTGCCGTCGGTGTCTATGCTCAATCCCCCGCCCCGGCCCAGCCGGCGGCTCCAGCCAAGCCGGCGGCGACTGCCCCGGCGGCAAAAACCGAAGCTCCCGTTGCCGCTCCGGCCGCCGAGGGTTGTGAGGCCAAGGCCGTTGCCAAGAGCGGCAAGCCGCTGACCGGCGCGGCAAAAACCTCGTTCATCAAGAAGTGCGAGGGCGCCGGCAAAACGGCCGATGCCTCCGGTTGCGAAGCCAAGGCCGTCGGCAAGAATGGCAAGCCGCTGGCCGGCGCTGCCAAGTCCTCGTTCATGAAGAAGTGCGAAGCCGGCAAGTAAAACGCTTCGCCCGGCGGGCTGCCCGACTCGGCACCCGCCCGCCTCACAGCAAAAAGCCCGGCACTTGGCCGGGCTTTCTTTTTTGTCGCGGGCCGATTACTTGCCGTTAACAGCGGCCTTCAGCTTGGCGCCAGCCGAGAACTTGGCCGTCTTCGCTGCGGCGATTTGCAGCGGCTCGCCGGTCTTCGGGTTACGGCCGACGCGCGCCGCCCGTTCGCCAACGGCGAAGTTGCCGAAACCCAGAATGCTTACCGTGTCGCCACCGGCCAGGGCGGTCGAGATGATTTCGGTCAGGGCGTCCAGGGCGCGGCCGGAATCGGCCTTCGAAAATTCACATTTTTGTGCCAGAGCGTCGATCAGTTCGGTCTTATTCATTGGTGTGTTATCCGCAGCAGTTGAAAAGCGGCGGATTATAAGGGAAACATAGCGATACAAAGTGTTGCAATGCCGATACGCCGTTCGAAACGGTTTTCCGCCAAGATAGCCACCAGTCCTAATCGCCACGGAGCGCCCCATGAATATTCAGGAACAAGAACAACTCAACGGCTTTCTGCAGGAACTGGTCGAGGCCCGGCTGGTCAGCAAGGATGCCGAGGCTGAACGCTGCATCGAAGCCGCCGCCAAGCAACAACCGGATGCCCTCTATCTCCTGGTGCAGCGCTGTTTGTTGCTGGCCGGCGCGGTCCAGCAAGCGCAGCAGGAAATCAGCCGGCTGCAGGCCCGGGCCAGCCAGCCCGAAACGCGCCGGGGCCTGCTCGATGGCAGCGGGGCCTGGGGCAATTCGCTGAGCAGCCGGGCGCCGACCTCCAGCCCGACCGCGCCAACGGCCCCGAGTGCCTGGGGTACGGGCTTGCTTGGTAACGTCGCGGCAACGGCCGCCGGGGTCGTGGCCGGCTCCTTTCTCTTCCAGGGCATCGAACAGTTGATCGGCAACCACGACAAAAGCGCCGCCCGGCCCACGGAGAGCAGCCCGCCGCCGGCTACCGAGGCGGGCAACCACCTGCTCGACGCCGACCACTCGATCGACGATCTCAGCGCCCTCGACCTTGACACCGACAAGCCGGACTGGCTGTAACCGGGAGAAGCCATGACCCGACCCCACGCCCACTGGTCCAGCGTCACCGTCCGGAGCTTTCTCGCCAAATCGCGGGACTATTTCGCCACCCACGACCGGGGGGCACCCCGCCCGATCAAGAACCGTTCGCCCATTCAACAGTCCACCATCACCACCAGCAACACAAACCCACCGAGGAAAACCATGAATTCATCGCTTAATATTGCCCGCTCCCTCCTTCTCGCCGCCGGTCTGGGCGCTTTTCTCGCCGGACCAGTGTTGGCCGGCCCCGCTTGCGACCCGATGGGTCGCCACCAGGGGCGGCACGAAAAGATGATGGAACAGCATCACAAGTTGTTGCATGAGGCGCTGAAATTGACGCCGGCACAGGAACCTGCGTGGACCAAGCTGATGGAAACGGAACGCCCGAACCCGGCGGCCGGCATGGGCGCCAGCGAGGACTGGGCAAAACTGAAGGCACCGGAACGGGCCGAAAAAATGCTTGAACTGGGCAAAGCCCGGCAGGAACGGATGGCCGAACATGTCGCCGCCCTCAAGGTGTTCTATGCCGCATTGACGGCCGAGCAACAAAAGGTATTTGACGAGTTTCACAGCAGCCCCCGCGCCATGCGCGGCAAGCCCGGGAGAAACGCCCCCGCCGCCGACAAGCCGGCCGCCAAATCCTGATTTCCCGCCCCGCCAGACACAAGCCCGGAGCCGTTCCGGGCTTTTTTGTTTTCTCGGTTGGCCAACGGACATCGACAGCATAGCGGACAGGCACCGGCAGTCGACCATTTTGGTGGCTGAAAAGCGTATGCTGCGAAACGCCAATCGGCCCGCTTCATCCCAGCCCCTGAAGGAAAGGATAGCGCCATGAATCCCGCAAAAATCAACGAGCTTTTCAACACCCTGCGCGCCGCCTGCGCCCGTCAGTTCAGCTTCAATCCCCGGCGCGTCACGGCCGGCATGCGCTACGTCGGAACCGAGGGACACGGCAAGGATTTGCTGCACGTCTTCCGGGATGCCCGCAGCCATTCCCAGATCGTTTTGCAAAGCACTTTCGCCACCTTGCGCGAAAAACAGGGTGACAAACCGCACTGGACCGAGGCCGAGAAAGCCCACTATCGCAACACCGACGCCGAGATCGATGCCGAACTCGCCGCCAAACAGGCCGAACTCGACTACACCCGCCAGTGCGCGCTCTATCTCGATTTCCGGAGCGAACTGTTAACCCACTACAAGGACTGGCCGGGCTATGTGGCGGGCGGCAGCAATCCGCGCGAGGCCGCCCGGGCCCTGATCGAGACCCTGGCCGCAGCGCAGGACGCACGCCTGGCGGCCTTTGCCGAACGGATGCAGTCAACCGACCCGGAACATCTGGCGCACCTGCTGTTGGCGCCCTGCCATCTTGATCTCGAAGCCTTGAAAGCGGCTGCGCCAACGACCTGAGGAGGCCGGCGCCCTATTTGCCGAGTTGCCCGATGGCCGGCAAAAAGACCTCGGTGACCACGACCTGTTGCCTTCCCAGCCGATGCAGGGAACGTCTGGCCCACAGGTATTTCTCCGTCGCAGCCAGCGCCGCTGCCCGTTGGTACAACGGATGGCGGCTGTCCAGCCGGCGGAATTCGATGGCGCCGCGCCGAAAGCCGGCATGGGTAAACAGCAGCGAGCCGAGCGAACGGCTGCCGAGACGCGCCAACCAGCGGCTCAATCGGCCGCGGCTGCGGCCCAGCAAGGTGGTGTGGGCAAAGATCACCGGCACGCCGTCGCACTCGAGCAAGACTTCGCGGACCCTGGCCAGTTCCCGGCCGGCATCGGCGACCAGGCCCCGGTCGGCGAGCGGACGAGCCCGAGCGTAACGCAGCAGGCGGACCCGGAAGGTGCGGCAATGTTGCTGGCAGCGCAAGGTCAGGGAACCGGGCTCCTGCAACCACGAGCGCAGTTCGGCGCCGGGCGTCTGAGCGCGCAGACTGTTCCGCCACAACTCGGCTCTCACTGCGGGCGCGGTGCCTTGTCGAGGCCGTTCACTTTGCTGCCGGCCTTCAGGCCGCGCTGAGCGAACCAGCCGAGATTCATTTCCAGGGCAAAGCGGGCCGGCCGCCGGGCGCAGTGGTTGTCTTCGGTCTGCGGCTGCATGTCCTCGACATTGATGATCTTGCCTTCTTCATCGAGGAAAGCCACGGACAACGGCAAGAGGGTGTTGCGCATCCACATGCAATGCGTATTGGCCTGGGCAAACACGAACAACATGCCGTGCTGGGCCGCCATCTCGCGACGCTGCATCAGGCCGCGTTGACGATTCTGGTCGGTGGCCGCCACTTCCGCCTCGATGCGGTGAAAACCGGCCGTCAATTCCAGCATCGGCATGACATTCTGCGCCGCCACCGAGGCGCTGAGCGCCAGACCGCAAAGCGCGGCAAATACACTTTTAGTCATTGAATTTTCCTTGCAAATCCTTGATAGAGCCTTCGATCAGGCGCCATTGGCCGAGCTCCAGGCCGTCCAGCGCCGCCGCCCCGATCGCCGCCCGCACCAGGCGCAAGGTAGGATACCCGATGGCCGCTGTCATCCGCCTGACTTGCCGATTCTTGCCCTCGCTGATGCGGATTTCCAACCAGGAGGTTGGAATCGCCTGGCGAAAGCGGATCGGCGGCTGGCGCGGCCAGAGCCCGGCCGGTTCGGCGATCAGGCGAACGGTCGCCGGCTGCGTCGTGAAATCGGCCAGTTTGATGCCGGCCCGCAGGCGTTCCAGCTCGTTTTCTGCGGGCACCCCTTCGACCTGCGCCCAATAGGTTTTTTCCAGCTTGTGCTTGGGATCGGCAATGCGTGCCTGCAACTTGCCGTCATCGGTCAGGATCAGCAGGCCTTCGCTGTCGGCGTCGAGACGGCCGGCGACATAGACGTCCTTGACGTTGATGAACTCGTCCAGCGCCCGCCATTTGCCCTCCGGCGTAAATTGACTGAGCACGCCATAAGGTTTGTTGAAGAGGAGGATTCTGGCCAATTACGGAGACACCGGTGCGTTGCGAATCGCCCATTTTAGCCGAGGCCGGACGATGCCGGGGACATGGCGCCGACCGAGAGCGCCGCTGACAGGCATTGGACGGTCGGCGGCGGCCTTGCGGTATACTCTGGCGATGACTGCCTATGCACAAAACACCACCGGCGCCGAAGTGGCGCTCCCCAGCCGCTGGGCGGCTGAAGTCGAGGCAAAACTGGGGCCCGCCGAAAAGACCCAGGCCTGGGTCGAAATCGATCTCGACGCCCGCCTGAAATTTGCTAGCGGCCTGGTCGTCGTCACCAACCGCCGCCTGCTCGCCTACACGCCGGGCGAAGCGCAGTGGAACGCTTGGCCGCTGCACCAGGGTCTGAGCCTCAATCATATCGATCACGCCGGGGTCGGCACGCTGGAGCTGTTCGACGACCAGGGACGCCTCGCCTGCTGGCGTTACACCCTGGGCCACAACCTGGCCGCGCTGCGCGTCATCGCCGAATTCGAGCTGCACATCACCAGCCTGCGCACCGGTTTGCCGGTCGAGCGCTCGCAGGACGATTTCTGCCCAAAATGCAAGGCCCCGCTCCCGCCGGGCGAGGACGAATGCCCGATCTGCACGCGCGAAACCACGGTGCCGCCGTCGACCTGGACGCTCTTCCGGCTCTGGCGCTTCGCCCGCCCCTATCGCTGGAAACTGCTCGCCGGCTTCACGCTGACCCTGTTGTCCACGGCCGCCACGCTGGTCGCGCCCTACCTCACCATGCCGCTCATGGACAAGGTGCTGATCCCCTTCCAGAACGGCCAGCCGATCGACTGGAACCTGGTTTCGCTGTATCTCGGCGGCCTGTTCGGTGCCGCCTTCTTCGCCTGGCTGCTCGGCTGGCTGCGCACCTACATCCTGGCCCTGGTTTCCGAGCGCATCGGCCGCGACCTGCGCACCACCACCTACGAACACCTGCTCAACCTGTCGCTGCAATATTTCGGCGGCAAGCGCACCGGCGACCTGATGGCGCGCATCGGCAACGAAACCGACCGCATCAACGTCTTCCTCTCGCTGCACCTGCTCGATTTCGCCACCGACATCCTGATGATCATCATGACGGCCGGCATCCTCTTCTCGATCAACCACTGGCTGGCCATCGTCACCCTGCTGCCGCTGCCCTTCATCGGCTACATGATCCATTTCGTGCGCGACAAGCTGCGTACCGGTTTCGAGAAGGTCGACCGGGTCTGGGCCGAAGTCACCAATGTGCTGGCCGACACCATCCCCGGCATCCGCGTCGTCAAGGCCTTCGCCCAGGAAAAGCGTGAAGCCGAGCGCTTCCGTGAAGCCAACGGCCGCAACCTGGCGATGAACGACAAGTTGAACAAGACCTGGTCGCTGTTCTCGCCGACCGTCACCCTGCTCACCGAAGTCGGCCTGCTGGTCGTCTGGGCTTTCGGCATCTGGCAGATTTCCAAGGGCGACATCACGGTCGGCGTGCTCACCGCCTTCCTCGCCTACATCAGCCGCTTCTACGGCCGCCTCGATTCGATGAGCCGGATCGTCTCGGTGACGCAGAAGGCGGCGGCCGGCGCCAAGCGCATTTTCGACATTCTCGACCATGTCTCCAGCGTCCCCGAGCCGACCAACCCGGTCCATCTCGGCAAGGTCGAAGGCCGTCTCGAACTGCGTGGCGCCAGCTTCCGCTACGGCACCCGCGCCGTCACCCGCGACGTCGACCTGATGATCGAACCGGGCGAGATGATCGGCCTGGTCGGCCATTCCGGTTCGGGCAAATCGACCCTGGTCAACCTCATCTGCCGCTTCTACGACGTCACCGAAGGCGCCGTCTTCATCGACGGCGTCGATGTCCGCTCGGTGCCGATCGCCGAATTCCGCCAGAATATCGGCTTGGTGTTGCAGGAGCCCTTTCTCTTCTTCGGCACCATTGCCGAGAATATCGCCTATGGCAAGCCGGATGCCAGCCGCCAGGAAATCATCGCCGCCGCCCGCGCCGCCCATGCCCACGAATTCATCCTGCGCCTGCCGCACGGCTACGACTCGCTGGTCGGCGAACGCGGCCAGGGTCTGTCCGGCGGCGAACGCCAGCGTATCTCGATTGCCCGTGCCCTGTTGATCGATCCGAAGATCCTGATCCTCGACGAAGCCACCTCCTCGGTCGATACCGAGACCGAGAAGGAAATCCAGAAGGCACTGGATAACCTGGTGCGCGGCCGCACCACCATCGCCATCGCCCACCGCCTGTCCACGCTCAGGAAGGCCGACCGGCTGGTCGTCATGGATCGCGGCCGCCTGGTCGAACTGGGCAACCACGACCAGTTGATGGCGGCCGAAGGCCATTACTACAAGCTTTACCAGGCGCAAGCCCGCAACGTCGATACCGAACCGGAAAACCGTCGGCACATCGAGATGGCCAGCAAGGAAACCACCAAATGACGATGCCGGAATTCACCCTCAAGCGCGACGCTTTCGGCCAACTGGTACTCACCACCCCGGCCGGCGAAACGCACGCCGGCATCATTCCCGTGCGCGCCTTCCCGATTGCTGCGCCGGACGAAGGCATTGCCCTGGTCAACGCCGAAGGCCACGAAGTCGGCTGGGTCGATCACCTTGCCGACTTGCCGCCGGCCATCGGCCAACTGGTCGAGGAGGAACTGGCGAGCCGCGAGTTCGTGCCGGAAATCGAGCGCATCCTCGACGTTTCCAGCTTTGCCTGCCCGAGCACCTGGCAGGTCGCCACCAGTCGTGGTCAGGCGACCCTGATTCTGAAGGGCGAGGAAGACATCCGCCGCCTGTCGCAGACCCGGCTGCTGATCGCCGACACCCACGGCATCCAGTTCCTGATCCGCGACACCGGGACACTCGACCGACACAGCCGGAAATTGCTCGACCGCTTCCTGTAACGGCGGGTAGCGAACTGTGACATTATTTTGTCGCCAGTCAGCCACGGGCCGCGGAAAGCGTTAATAATTCCAGTTGCCCCATAACTATTACCAACAGCGAGATGGAGCTGGGCGAATCTAGCATGAAGAAAAAAGACATTATCATTCGGGACATCATTCCCCTGCGTGGCCCGAACATCTGGACGTATCGCCCGGTGCTCGAAGCCTGGGTCGATATCGGCGAACTCGAGGATTACCCGACCAACAAGATTCCCGGCTTTTACCAGCGGCTGTCGACCTGGCTGCCCTCGCTGATCGAACATCGCTGCAGCTACGAGGAACGCGGCGGTTTCCTGCGCCGGGTCGAGGAAGGCACCTGGGCCGGCCACGTCCTCGAACACGTCACCCTCGAACTGCAAAATCTCGCCGGTCTTCCCGGCGGCTTCGGCAAGGCGCGCGAGACCTCGGAACGCGGCGTCTACAAGGTCGCCGTCCGCGCCTGGCACGAGGAAGTCACCCGTGCCGCGCTGGACCGGGCCCGCGAGCTGATCATGGCGGCCATCAACGACACTCCGTTCGATGTCGCCGCCACCGTCGAGGAACTCGGCGAAATGGTCGATTCCAAGTGTCTCGGCCCATCGACCGCGAGCATCGTCGATGCCGCCGACGACCGCGATATCCCGACCATCCGCCTGCTCGACGACGGCAACCTGGTGCAGATCGGCTACGCCGCCGCCATGCGCCGCATCTGGACGGCCGAAACCGACCGCACCAGCGCCATCGCCGAAACCATTTCGCGCGACAAGGACCTCACCAAGTCGCTGCTCGAATCCTGCGGCGTGCCGATTCCCGAAGGCCGCGACGTCAAGAGCGCCGAAGATGCCTGGGATGCCGCCGAAGACATCGGTCTGCCGGTCTGCGTCAAGCCGGTGGACGGCAACCACGGCCGCGGCGTCTTCATCGACGTCAAGACCAAGGTCGAAGTCGAGAAGGCCTATGCCATCGCCTTGCAGGAAGGCAGCGGCGTCCTCGTCGAGCGCTCCATCCCGGGTACCGAACACCGTCTGCTGGTGGTTGGAGGCAAGCTGGTCGCCGCCAATCGCGGCGACATGGTAATGGTCACCGGCGACGGCAAATCGACCATCCGCGAACTGATCGAAAGCCAGATCAATTGCGACCCGCGGCGTGGCCCGACCGAGCTGCATCCGCTCTCCAACATCCGCATCGACTCGGCGGCGCGCATGGAACTGGCGCGCCAGCATCTCGACCCCGACTCGATCCCGGCCGACGAACGCGAAGTGCTGATCCAGCGCAACGCCAACCACGCTTTCGACGTCACCGACGAAGTGCATCCGGAAACGGCCGCCCTGGCCGCCCTGGCCGCCCGCGTCATCGGCCTCGACATCGCCGGCATCGACCTGGTCTGCGAAGACATCTCGAAACCGCTCGGCGCCCAGCGTGGCGCCATCGTCGAAGTCAATGCCGGCCCCAGCCTGCTGATGCACCTCAAACCGGGCATCGGCAAGCCGCGTCCGGTCGGCAAGGCGATTGTCGACAACCTCTTCGGCAAGAACGAAACCGGCCGCGTGCCGCTGGTTGGCGTCACCGGCACCCGCGGCAAGACCGCCGTCGCCAAGCTGGTCGCCCACCTCATCTACATGTCGGGCAAGCATGTCGGCCTGGCCTGCAGCGACGGCGTCCATCTCGACCGCCGCCACGTGCAGAAGAGCGACGCCGCCAATTGGACGGCCGGCCATCGTCTGCTGCTCAACCGTGCCGTCGAGGCCGCCGTCATCGAGAACGGCGCCCGTACCATCCTCGGCGAGGGGCTGCCCTACGACCGTTGCCAGGTCGGCATCGTCACCAATATCGACGCCGCAGCGGAAGATCTTTCGCGCTGGGACGTGCAGGCGGATGGCGGCGAGTACTTCACCACCTTCCGCAACACCTACCGGACGCAGATCGACGTCGTGCTGAAGAACGGCTATGCGGTGCTCAATGCCGCCGATGAGACGGTCGCCGAACTGGCCCGCTATTCCGACGGCGAGGTCATCTTCTTCGCTGCCGATCCGGCCTGCCCGGCCATGGCCGCCCATCTCGCCGAAGGCAAGCGCGGCGTCTTCGTGCGCGACGGGCGCATCACGCTGGCCACCGGTGGCAACGAAATCCGTCTTTGCCGCCTCGGCGATGTGCCGTTGATCGGCAAAGCCAAGGAAGCCACCACCATTGCCAACGTGCTGGCGGCGGTCGCCGCCGGCTGGGCGCTCGGCCTGACCCAGGAAGTCATCGGCACGGCAATCAAGACCTTCGGCCTGGCCCTGCCCGACCCCTCCGCCCTGCAGTTGCTAACTGCCCGCAAATAACAAGGATTCAGCGTTCATGGATGTCTCCCGTATTCGCGCCCTGCGCGGCCCCAACCTGTGGAGCCGCCACACCGCCATTCAAGCCATCGTCACCTGTGAAGGCGACGAATGCGCCATCGCCGACCTGGCCAATTTCGAACCCCGCCTGCGCGAGCGTTTTCCCGCCCTCGGCGACCTGATTCCGGCCGATCACCTCGACACCGTCTCGATGGCCCACGCCCTCGAGTTCGCCGCCCTCGGCCTGCAGGCCCAGGCCGGCTGCCCGGTGACCTTCAGCCGGACGGCCCAGACGCTGGATACCGGCGTCTACCAGGTGGTCGTCGAATACACCGAGGAAGAAGTCGGTCGCCTGGCTTTCGAACGCGCCGAACAACTCTGCCTGGCGGCGCTCAACGACACGCCTTTCGACCTCGACGCCGTGCTCAAGGAATTGCGCGAACTCGATGAAGACATCCGTCTCGGCCCGTCGACCGGCGCCATCGTCGCCGCCGCCACGGCGCGCGGCATTCCCTATCGCCGCCTGACCCAGGGCAGCCTGGTGCAGTTCGGCTGGGGCAGCAAGCAAAAACGCATCCAGGCCGCCGAAACCAGTTTCACCAGCGCCATCGGCGAGGCCATCGCGCAGGACAAGGAACTGACCAAGAACCTGCTGCACGCCGCCGGCGTTGCCGTGCCGCTCGGCCGGCCGGTCGAGAATGCCGACGATGCCTGGGCCGCCGCCCGGGAAATCGGCCTGCCGGTCGTCGTCAAGCCGCGCGACGGCAACCAGGGCAAGGGCATTTCGGTCAATCTTTCCAGCGAAGAACAGGTTCGCCGCGCCTTCGCCGTCGCCGAGGAATTCCGCGACGACATCATGGTCGAGAAATACCTGCCCGGCCACGATTACCGCCTGCTGGTCATCGGCGACAAGCTGATCGCCGCCGCCCGGCGCGATCCGCCGCTGGTCATCGGTGACGGCACGCACACCGTGCGCGAACTGGTCGACATCGTCAATCGCGACCCGCGCCGCTCCGACGGTCACGCCACCTCGCTGACCAAGATCCGCTTCGACGACATCGCCCTCGCCCGCCTCGCCGAGCAGGGCTACAACGCCGATTCCGTGCCGCCGCGCGGCACCCGCGTCGTGCTGCGCAACAATGCCAACCTGTCCACCGGCGGCAGCGCCACCGACGTCACCGACGACGTGCACCCGGAACTCGCCGCCTGCGCCGTCGCCGCCGCCCAGACCGTCGGCCTCGACATCTGCGGCATCGACGTCGTCTGCGACACCATGTTGAAACCGCTCGAAGACCAGGGCGGCGGCATCGTCGAATGCAACGCCGCGCCCGGCCTGCGCATGCACCTCGATCCCTCCTTCGGCAAGGGCCGCCCGGTTGGCGAAGCGATCGTGAACATGATGTTCCCGGACGGCGACAACGCCCGCATCCCGGTCGTCGCGATCGCCGGCACCAACGGCAAGACCACCACCAGCCGCCTGATCGGCCGCATTTTCGAGGCCCACGGCCTGCGCGTCGGCATGACCAGCACCGACGGTGTCTATATCGAAGGCCGCCGCACCGACGACGGCGACTGTTCCGGCCCGCGCAGCGCCCGCAACGTGCTGCTGCACCCGGACGTCGACGCCGCCGTGTTCGAAACCGCCCGTGGCGGCGTGCTGCGCGAAGGTCTCGGCTTCGACATATGCGATGTCGCGGTGATCACCAATATCGGCCTCGGCGACCACCTCGGCCTCAATTACATCACGACGGTGGACGAACTGGCCGTGGTCAAGCGCGTCATCGTCGAAAACGTCGCCCCCAAGGGCACCGCCGTGCTCAACGCTGCCGACCCGGTGGTCGCCGCGATGGCCCATCACTGCCACGGCCATATCATCTTCTTCGCCCGCGACCGCATGAACCCGGTGCTCGCCACCCATCTCGCCCAGGGCAAGCGCGTCGTCTATGTCGAACGCGACGCCATCATCTGCGGCGAAGGCCGCAAGAAACACCGCATTCCCTTCGCCAACATCCCGCTGACCCGCAACGGCAGCATCGGCTTCCAGGTGGAGAACGCCATGGCCGCCGCCGCCACCGGCTGGGCGCTGGGTTATGCCTGGGAAGTCATCGAAAAAGCGCTGGCCAATTTCGTCAGCGATGCGGCGACCGCCCCCGGCCGCTTCAATGTCTTCGACTACAAGGGCGCCACCCTGATCGCCGACTACGGCCACAATCCGGACGCCATCCAGGCCCTGGTCAACGGCATCGAAAACATGCCGGCAGTACGCCGCTCGGTGGTCATCAGCGGGGCCGGCGACCGCCGTGACGACGATATCCGCCAGCAAACGGAAATCCTCGGTGAGGCTTTCGACGAAGTCATCCTTTACCAGGATGCCTGCCAGCGTGGCCGCCAGGACGGCGAGGTCATCGCCCTGCTGCGCGAAGGCCTGGCCAATGCCAGCCGGACCAAGCAGATCGATGCCATCACCGGCGAATTCCTGGCCATCGATACGGCACTGGAACGCCTGCGTCCGGGCGATCTCAGCCTGATCCTCATCGACCAGGTCGAGGAAGCCCTCGCCCACATCGCCAAACGGATTGCCGAAGCCGCCTGAGGCGAATTCCCGAGCAAGTAACCGGGTTGCCCTCGCCGCCATCGGCAGCGACGGCAACCCGGCGTTTTTCTAACAGCCCTTGTCCATTGGCAAGCCGCACAACGCGCATTAGGATGCCGGTTCGCTCCAGAAACAGATCATGACCCAAAACACCAAGCTCACCGCCGGCAAAGTATGGCTGGTCGGCGCCGGCCCCGGCGATCCCGATCTATTGACGGTCAAGGCCGCCCGCCTGATCGGCCAGGCCGACGCCATCGTCTACGACCACCTGGTCGGCGACGGCGTGATGCTCCTGACGCGAACCGATGCCCGCCGCATCTACGTCGGCAAGCAGGCCTCGAAACACAGCATGAAGCAGGAGGCGATCAACCAGTTGCTGGTCGACCTGGCCGGCGAAGGTCTCTCCGTAGTGCGCCTGAAGGGTGGCGACCCGTTCATTTTCGGACGCGGCGGCGAGGAACTGGAAATTCTTGAAGCCTCCGGCATCCCGTTCGAAGTCGTTCCCGGCGTTACCGCCGCAGCCGGCTGCGCCGCCTATGCCGGCTTCCCGCTGACCCACCGCGAGCATGCCCAGTCGGTGATTTTCGTTACCGGCCACCTCAAGGACGGCAGCGTGAACCTCGACTGGCACGCCCTCGCCCGCCCCGGCCAGACCGTCGTTTTCTACATGGGCATCGGCGCCGCCGAAAAAATCTGCCAGCAGATGATCCGCCACGGCCTGCCGGCCAAGACCCCGGCCGCGGTCATCCGTAACGGCACCCTGACCAGCCAGCAGACCCTGCTGGCGACGCTCGGCACCCTGCCCGAGCGGATCGTCGAATCCGACATCAAGCCGCCGGCGCTGATCGTCGTCGGCAGCGTCGTCGGGCTGCACAAAAAACTCAACTGGTTCGAGAAATCATGAAAAAACTGCTCTGTCTGCTTGCCCTCTGCTTCGCCGCGTCGGCCCAGGCCTATTCGGTCAAGGAATTACGCGAAGATTGTCAGGCCGCCGACGAATCGTTGGTCCAGAAAAAGAGCACCGACGCCAACGACGCGACGAAGAGCGCCCGCTGCATTTCCTACGTCTCCGGCTTTGCCGACGGTTACGCCGTCAGCGATTACCTGGCCGACAAGGTCGGGGTCAAGCTCAATGCCTTCTGCCTGCCCCACGAACCCGATCTCGCCGCCCGTCTGGTGCGCGCCGTCCTCGCCCATCTCGAACACTTGCCCCCGAATCCGAGCGGCAGCACGGCCATGTTGGTCGCCAGTGCCCTGGGAAAATCATTTTCCTGCCCTGATTCACTTGAATCCAAGAAGTGATTCAGGGATAATCCGGCCTCCATTCGCCCCGATGGCGGAATCGGTAGACGCAGCGGATTCAAAATCCGCCGCCGAAAGGTGTGCCAGTTCGAGTCTGGCTCGGGTTCTCGACCCAAGCACCGCGCAAGCGAGCGGATCACAGCAATGTCGCTTTATCGTTGACTTGACGCCCAACCCGATCCGCCGCGATGTGAATTTTTTCCACTGGCTCGGGAACTAACAAAAAGTTCTTTGTCTAATCGCCCGCAAAACTCCAACCTCAACTAAACAACAGGGTGTATTAAATGAATGAATTTCCTTGGCTCGGTGCGTCCTTCGCTCTCCTGATCCTTTTCTTCGCGGTATTCATGATTGCCAAGCTCGGCAAGAACATCATCGAAGAGAAATGCTGAGTCACCGTCGCTAAACGGTCACCCCCAAGCCAGGCGCCAAACGCCTGGCTTTTTTATGGCCGGGGGCACGCTTCATGGCAATTAGCGATACTCGCCATAGCGGCTGCGGTGTAGGATAGACATGGTAACAACAGACCGGATGTAACCCATCGGAGGTCCCCATGGACAAGCAGGAATCACCCAGCAGCCTGAGTCTCCACGATGCCGCACAACGCTTGGCGAGCGGCCTGATCTCGGTACATGATGCGGAAATGATGCTGGCCAGCGCCATTGAGCACGGCACACTGCCCGCCAATATCAAACGCTGGTCCACCGAACAATGGGAAGGCCGGCAATTGCCCGGCAATCTGAATCGCCGGGAAACCTTCATCGAGCGACAGGACCTGGAAACCTGGCAGAAGACCACGACATGAGGCGGCTCCTGCCCGATCCCCAGCCACACGGGGCAAGCAAAAAATATACGAATGTAATAGCGGGGTAATATTGAGCGGTAACAATCGAATGAATCAGCAGCCCGACTGTCTGATCTGTTGTATGGCAGGCCGAGAAACGCTTCGGACCAACCTGCCGAAATCAGTGCGCCATGTGGTGCATTGATGATGGCGCGGAAGGCGCAATTTAAAAAGGAGTACAGGTAATGATCGAACAATTGAGAGAGAAGGCCCGGCGGCTTTGCGCCGAGCATGGCATTTCCGTGCAACCCTATGCCGGCGGCTGGTGGTTGGTCGGCGAACGGATCAACCGTGTCGTCGGTGAACTGGCCGGCCTCTGCGCCTCCGACCTGAGGCCGCTGCCGGTGATGGCACGCTAAGCATCCGCGCCTGCGGAAACGACAAAGCCGGGAGATCCCCGGCTTTTTTTATTGCGTTATTGAGGGCTGTGCCGACCCTACAAGTTTCCCGACTGCTTGCGGGCCTGGGCTATGGCCAAAGCCTGCCAGGCATCCCGCTGCGACAGTGGCGTCACCTTCAATTGCGCCAATCCGCGCCGGACCGGAAACAGCGCACTTTGCTGCGGCTGCTGCTGTTGTTGGTGGCGCAGCTCTTGCCGTCGCTCAAATAGCGCATTTTCCATGGGATCTCCGGCAATTGTTGGGTAGATGGATTCGACGCCAAGCCGCCGGCTTGGTTCCGTTCGCATAAACATGCGCAGCCTTCAGCGTAGGGGATGGACGTTAAGTTTTGATGATGGTTTTATGATCACCGTCGACATCTCGGGAGAGAACGCCGCCGAATCCTGATCGCGAAATGTATTAAGTGTTACAGCACGTAAATTAGCTCAACTAAATGACCGGACTGGACGTTAATAGACTCAGAGATACAGTTTTCAGCAACGACCCACCAAGGAGTGCCACCATGTCCAACCTAAGCCTGAACGACCTCAGCTCCCTTGAGGCTACCGCGACGACTGCTGCGACCTACCTGGATGCCTGCGATAGCGGCGCCGAGTTTGTCCATCTGGACCCGACCTATTACCAGGCGAATGGCAATCTGTTGCTGACCATCTTTGCCGTCACCGATCCCTACAAAACCTTCCCGCGCCTAATGGAGCACTCTGCCGCCGCCCGCGAAATCGCCGAGTCGATCGAAATCGGTCGCCGCATCGAAATAAGCCGGCTGGGCTACTATCCGCAACTGACCGTCATTCTGAACCGGATCTCGGGCTAAACCGCCGCCGACCTCCGCCCGGAAGCCGTTTTTGCCAGCGACTTCCGGCCATTTTCCGGGAACCGGCAAGGCCGCCGGCGACTTCCCGCCTTGAGTCATATTCACCCGCGCCGCCGAATGTCACAAATTCTTCATCGCACTCTGTTACAGTCGGGCTGTCTGCAAAAAACGGGAGCATGCTTGCCGTTTGACTTTCAATCGATCACGATTCAGCAGACGTTTTTCCAAATCAAAATATGCGCCTAAAGCGCAAAGGATGTAATGAATAAGCAAATCGAACAGTTGCGCGAAAAAGCAACGAAACTATGCGCCGCCCGCGGCGTTACCGTTCACCCTTACGGTCAGGCCTGGTGGCTGACCGGCGACGGCATCAATCGTGTCGTCACCGACCTGGCCGGCTTGTGCCATTCCGACATTGAGCCGCTGCCTCACGCCATGCGTTAAGGCTGACAGCGACTATCAACAGCAAACCCGCCTCAAAGGCGGGTTTTTCTTGTTCTGGCGCCAGGCTTTTGCCCGAACCAATCGCCCCCCATCTCGCTGCGATTTTTTATCTCTCCCCCCAATGGTAAGATTCGCCCCGACGCTCCCAGCAGCATTCTGCGGCCGGCCTGAAATTGCGGACAACTTCGCAGTCGGCTAGTCGGATTCCTGCGCTGCGGTGCTTTTAGCCGATTGTTTGGGGCCTTCTTTGGCCCCTCCCACAAACGGCTCTCCCCGGGAGAGCCGTTGTCGTTTCAGAAAACGGATTCTTGCCCATGTCGTTGACCGTAGACGACTTCGACTTTCCCCTCCCTGCCGAACTGATCGCCCAGCACCCGACGCCCGAACGTAGCGGTAGCCGGCTGCTGCACGTCAATGGCGAACAACTGACCGACCGTCGTTTTGCCGACCTGCCAGCCTTGTTGCGCGCCGGCGACTTGCTGGTCTTCAACGACACCCGCGTCATCAAGGCCCGCTTTTTCGGCCGCAAGGAGAGCGGCGGCCAGGTCGAAGTGCTGCTCGAACGCATCGTCGATGCCCGGCATGCCATCGCCCAGGTGCGCGCCAGCAAGTCGCCGAAACCGGGCACCCGACTGCACCTGGCCGACGCCTTCGAAGTCATCGTGAGCGGCCGGGCCGGCGCCAGCGGCGAGTTTTTCGCGCTGGAACTGGCGGCCGGCGATCTTTGGGAACTGGCCGAAACCTTTGGCAAGTTGCCATTGCCGCCCTATATCGAGCATCCCCCGGAAGGGGCCGACGAAACCCGCTACCAGACCGTCTATGCCCGCGCCCCGGGCGCCGTCGCCGCCCCGACGGCCGGCCTCCATTTCGACCAGGCGATGCTGGACAAGTTACGCGACCAAGGCATCGACACCGCTTTCCTGACCCTGCATGTCGGCGCCGGCACCTACCAGCCGGTGCGCGTCAAGAAAATCGCCGAGCATCGTATGCATAGCGAGCGCTTCGAAATCCCGCCGGCCACCGCGGCGGCCATTGCCAAGACCCGCGCCGCTGGCGGCCGGGTCATCGCTGTCGGCACGACCAGCCTGCGCTCGCTGGAGTCGGCCGGCAACCCGGACGGCACGGTCAATAGCGGCCCGGCCGAAACCGCCATCTTCATCACCCCCGGCTACCGCTTCAAGGTTGTCGACCGGCTGATCACCAACTTCCACCTGCCGAAATCGACGCTGCTCATGCTCGTTTCGGCCTTTGCCGGCTATGCCAACATCCGCGCCGCCTACGCCCACGCCGTCGCCGAGCGTTACCGCTTCTTCAGCTACGGCGACGCCATGCTCCTGGAAAAGAACGATGCAATTTGAACTCCTCAAAACCGACGGCGCCGCCCGCCGCGGCACCCTGACCTTGGCCCACGGCCAGGTGCAAACCCCGGTCTTCATGCCGGTTGGCACCTACGGCACGGTCAAGGCGATGACGCCGACTTCGCTGCACGACATCGGCGCCCAGATCTGCCTCGGCAACACCTTCCATCTCTGGCTGCGGCCGGGCCTGGAAGTGGTCAAGGCGCATCACGGCCTGCACGACTTCATGAACTGGCAGAAACCCATCCTTACCGATTCCGGCGGCTTCCAGGTCTTTTCGCTGGGCGCCATGCGCAAGATCAGCGAGGAAGGTGTCAAGTTCAGCTCACCGCACGACGGCGCCAAGCTCTTCCTGACGCCGGAAATCTCGATGCAGATCCAGAAGGTGCTCAATTCCGACATCGTCATGATTTTCGACGAATGCACGCCCTACCCGGCCAGCCACGAGGAAGCCGCCAAGTCGATGCGCCTCTCCATGCGCTGGGCGCGCCGCTCGCGCGCCGAGCACAACGCGCAGGAAAACCACAACGCCCTGTTCGGCATCGTTCAGGGCGGCATGCATGAAGACCTGCGCGATGAGTCGCTGGCCGGGCTCGACGACATCGGTTTCGACGGCATGGCCATCGGCGGTCTCTCGGTCGGCGAACCGAAGGAAGACATGGCACGCATCCTCGAACACGTCGCCCCACGGATGCCGACGCACAAGCCGCGCTACCTGATGGGCGTCGGCACGCCGGAAGATCTGGTGTTCGCCGTCAAGCGCGGCATCGACATGTTCGACTGCGTGATGCCGACGCGCAATGCCCGCAACGGCCACCTGTTCACCCGTTACGGCGACGTCAAGATCAAGAACGCCCGCTACAAGATGGACACCGGCCCGCTCGACCCATCGTGCACCTGCTACACCTGCACGCAATTCACCCGGGCCTACCTGCATCACCTCTTCCGCCACGGCGAAATCCTCGGCGGCATGCTCAATACCATCCATAATCTGCATTTCTATCAAACCATCATGGCCGAAATGCGTGCCGCCATCGAAGCCGGCACGCTGGACGCCTGGGCGGCCGGCTTTGTCCGGGACCGTTCGGCGGGCCAATGATAGAATCCACGTTTTGTTTTTTCGCTTTCAGGAGTTTTCCGCATGATTAGTCTTGCCTACGCCCAAACCGCTGCTGGCGGCGCCGATCCGACCGCTGGTCTGATGCAGTACATTCCCCTGCTGGTGATGGTCGCCGCCATGTGGCTGCTGTTCATCCGCCCGCAAATGAAAAAAGCCAAGGAACACAAGGCGCTGATCGAAGCGCTGGCCAAGGGTGACGAAGTGGTCACCAGCGGCGGCCTGGTCGGCAAGATCGCCAAGGTCGGCGAAAACTACGTCTCCCTGGAAATCGCCGAGGGCACCGAAGTGGTCGTGCAAAAGCCGGCCATTGGCCTGGTACTGCCGAAAGGCACGCTGAAGTCGCTGTAACCACCCCAGAAGGCGGCCGTTGGCCGCCTTTTCGCTTTTAAAGCCACTATGAATCGCTACCCTCTCTGGAAGTACATTACCATCGCCATCGCGCTGGTTCTGGGCTTCGTCTATACCCTGCCCAATTTCTTCGGCGAGTCGCCGGCGGTGCAGCTTTCCAGCGCCAAGGCCACGATCAAGGTCGACGACAAGGCGAAGAGTCGCGTCGAAGAAGTCCTGACCGCCGCTGGCGTCACCCATGACGGCATTCAGCTCGACCTCAACGGCGTCAAGACCCGCTTCAGGGACACCGACACCCAGTTGAAAGCCAAGGACATCCTGGAAAAGGCCTTCAATCCGGACGCCAGCGACCCGAAATACGTCGTCGCCCTCAACCTGCTGCCGGCCTCGCCACAATGGCTGACCGCCGTGCACGCCCTCCCCATGTACCTCGGCCTCGACCTGCGCGGCGGCGTGCACTTCCTGCTCCAGGTGGACATGAAAGGAGCCTTGACCAAGCGCCTCGATTCGACCTCGGCCGACCTGCGCACCCTGATGCGCGACAAGAGCCTGCGCCATGGTGGCATCAATCGCGAAGGCGAACGCATCGTCGTCAAGTTCCGCGAAGCCGAGACCCGCGACAAGGCAAAAATCGCCATTACCGACAACCAGCCCGACCTGCTGCTGACCGAACTGGCCGACGGCGGCGACTTCAAGCTGGTCGCCACGCTGAAGCCGCAAGCCCAGCAGAAACTCGGCGAATTCGCCCTGAAACAGAACATCACCACGCTGCATAACCGGATCAACGAACTCGGCGTCGCCGAACCGGTGATCCAGCAGCAGGGCGCCGACCGCATCGTCGTCCAGTTGCCGGGCGTGCAGGATACGGCCAAGGCCAAGGACATCCTCGGCCGCACCGCGACCCTGGAAATCCACATGGTCGACGACACGCCGGGCGGCTTGGAAGCCGCGCAAGCCGGCAATCCGCCATTTGGCACCGAGGTTTACAACGAACGCGGCGGCCTGCCGCTGCTCGTCAAGAAACAGGTGGTGCTGACCGGCGACCGCCTGACCGACGCCCAGCCCGGCTTCGACAACCAGACCCAGGAAGCGGCCGTGCACCTGACGCTCGATTCGGCCGGCGCCCGTATTTTCCGCGACATCACCCGCGACAATGTCGGCAAGCGCATGGCCATCCTGCTCATCGAAAAGGGCAAGGGTGAAGTGGTCACGGCGCCGGTCATCCGCACCGAAATCGGCGGCGGCCGCGTGCAGATTTCCGGCCGCATGACGACCAGCGAAGCCAACGACACTGCCCTGCTGCTGCGCGCCGGCTCGCTGGCGGCACCGATGGAAATCATCGAGGAACGGACCATCGGCCCCAGCCTCGGCGCCGAGAACATCAGCAAGGGCTTCCATTCGACGCTCTGGGGCTTTGCCGCCATCGCCCTGTTCATGATGATGTACTACCGCATCTTCGGCGTGGTCTCGGTGCTCGCCCTGGCCTCCAACCTGCTGTTCCTGATCGCCATCCTGTCGCTGCTGCAGGCCACGCTGACCCTGCCCGGCATCGCCGCCATCGCGCTGGCGCTCGGTATGGCCATCGACTCCAACGTCCTGATCAACGAACGCATCCGCGAGGAACTGCGGGCCGGCATGCCGCCGCAAACGGCGATTTCGGAAGGTTACGAACGCGCCTTCGGGACCATTCTCGACTCCAACGTCACCACCCTGATCGTCGGCCTGATGCTCCTCATCTTCGGTTCCGGCCCGGTACGCGGCTTCGCCGTGGTGCACTGCCTGGGCATCCTGACCTCGATCTTCTCCTCGGTCGTCGTCTCCCGCGCCCTGGTCAACCTCATCTACGGCAGCAAGAAGAAGCTCACCGGCCTGGCCATCGGCCAGGTCTGGAAGCACAGCAGCGCGACTGCCAACGGTCAGAAATAAGGAACCACGAGCATGGAATTTTTCCGCATCCACAAAGACATCCCCTTCATGCGCCATGCGCTGAAGTTCAATGTCATTTCACTGGTCACCTTTGTTCTGGCGGTGGTCTTTCTGTTCACCAAGGGTCTACACCTGTCGGTGGAATTTACCGGCGGCACGCTGATCGAAACCCACTACGAGCAGGCGGCCGATCTCGAGAAGGTGCGCGACGCCCTCGGCAAGGCCGGTTTCAGCGACTACTCGGTGCAGAATTTCGGTTCCTCGCAGGACGTGATGATTCGCCTGCCACTGAAAGCCGAGCAGAAAACCGACCAGATCGGCGAAGCGGTGATGAAGTCGCTGGCCATCGACGCGCCGGGCGCCCAGTTGCGCCGCGTCGAGTTCGTCGGCCCGCAGGTCGGCAAGGAACTCGCCGAAAACGGCGCCCTGGCGCTGCTGCTGGTCGTCATCGGCATCGTCATCTACCTGGCTTTCCGTTTCGAGTGGCGCTTCTCGGTCTCCGCCATCATCGCCAACCTGCACGACGTGGTGATCATCCTCGGCTTCTTCGCCTTCTTCCAGTGGGAATTCTCGCTCTCGGTGCTGGCCGCGGTGCTCGCCGTACTCGGCTACTCGGTCAATGAATCGGTGGTGGTTTTCGACCGGGTGCGCGAAACCTTCAAGAAGGTACGCGGCTTGTCCACCCCGGAAGTCCTCGACCACGCCATCACCAGCACCATCAGCCGGACCATCATCACGCACGGCTGTACGCAGATGATGGTGCTCTCGATGCTCGTCTTCGGCGGTGAAACCCTGCACTACTTCGCCATGGCGCTGACCATCGGCATCCTGTTCGGCATCTACTCCTCGGTGCTGGTCGCCAGCCCGCTGGTGATGTGGCTGGGCGTCTCGCGCGAACAGTTCATCGCCAAGCAGAAGAAGGGCATCGAAGGGGCGAACGAAGAAGGCGCCGTGGTATGAAAAAGGTTCTGGTCTGGGATCTGCCAACCCGCCTGTTCCACTGGCTGCTGGTCGTCGCTGTCGGCGGCGCCTGGCTGTCCGGCGAAACCGGCGGCAACTGGCTGGTCTGGCATGCCCGGCTCGGCTTCCTGATCGTCGGCCTGATCGTTTTCCGCCTGGTCTGGGGCTTTGCCGGCTCGACCTACGCCCGCTTCGCCACCTTCGTGCGCGGCCCGGCCAGCATCAAGGCCTATCTCGCCGGCCAATGGCAGGGCCTCGGCCACAACCCGCTCGGCGCCCTCTCGGTCCTCGCCCTGCTGGCGCTGGTGGCCCTGCAACTGGGCAGCGGCCTGGTCGCCTTCAACGACGATACCGGCTTTACCGGTCCCTTCTACGATCTGGTCGGCAAGGTCATCGGCGATACGGCCACCCGGCTGCATCACAAGATCATCGACGTGCTGCTCATCCTGGTCGGCCTGCATGTCGCTGCCATCGCCTTCTACACGCGGTTCAAGAAGGATAACCTGGTCATTCCGATGATCACCGGCCGCAAGGAAGTCCGCCAGGGAGAAAGCGCCCGCGGCGGCGGTCTGGTCGCCTTGATCGTCGCGCTGCTCATTGCGGCGGCAGCCGCTTACGGCGCCTCCGGAGTCTGGATCGAAAAGCCGCCCGCCCCGCCCGCAGCGGAGACCCCCTCCTGGTAGAAACGATTGGCGGCATGCCGAGTATCAGTCAGAAAACGCCCCGCACTTGCGGGGCGTTTTGTTTGCTGCGCAAGGATTGTCGCCCGTCAAATGGCCCAAGCCGACGATCCGTTTCCTAGCGTGTGCCCACCGATCAGTCGAGCGTGCGACGGAAGGTCTTCAACCCGAAGGCGAGAACGGCAGCGGTGAATAACAGGATCGGCCAAGTGTGATCCCAGAGCATCGCCGGGCCGTTGCCCTTGAGCAGAATGCCGCGAACGATTAGCAGAAAATGGGTCAGCGGCAGCACGTTGCCGACCACTTGCGCCCATTCCGGCATGCCGCGGAAGGGGAACATGAAGCCGGAGAGCAGCATCGAGGGCAGGAAAAAGAAAAAGGTCAGTTGCATCGCCTGCAACTGGTTGCGGGCCAGCGAACTGAAGGTGATGCCGAGCGTCAGGTTGGCGCAGATGAACAACAGTACCTCGCCGTACAGCAACAGCAAGTTGCCGAGCATCGGCACGCCGAAGATCCAGCGCGCGGCGGCAAGGATCAGCGTCACCTGGATCAGACCGATCAGGATGTAGGGGACGATCTTGCCGGTCATCACCTCGAAGGGCGTGGCTGGTGTCGCCAGCAGGTTTTCGAAGGTGCCGCGTTCGCGCTCGCGGGTCATCGCCAGGCCGGTCATCAGGATCATGGTCATGGTCAGGATGACGCCGCACAGTCCGGGCACGACGTTGTAGGCAGTAATGCCTTCCTGGTTGTAGCGGCGATGAACGCGCAGATCGATCGGCGGCACGACCGGCAGACGCCGGCCGGCCAGATCGGGAGCGAAGACTTCCGGGCCGAGATGGTTGAGCACCGAAATCGCGCCGCCGGCCGCCATCGGATCTGTGGCATCGGCCTCGACCAGCAGCACCGGCGACTTGCCGCCAACCAGATCGCGTTGAAATCCGGGCGGGAAGGTAACGACGAATTGCACTTCGCCCTTGTCGAGCAGGCGGTCGGCGACGTCTTCATCGACGCTGCCGACGATGGCGAAGTAGTCGCTGTTGCGCATCGCCGCGACGTAAGCCCGGGCAAAAGGGCCGGGATCGGCCATGACGATCGCCGTCGGCATGTGCTTGGGATCGGAATTGATGGCGAAACCGAAGAGCAGTAGCTGGATGATCGGCAGCATGACGATCATGCCGAAAGTCAGGCGGTCGCGCTTGAGCTGGATGAATTCCTTGATCAGGATCCCCAACCAGCGTTGCAGGGAAAAATTCATGCGCCACCTCCGAACGGGTCCTGGCTACCTTGCATCAAGTGAATGAAGGCATCCTCGAGGGAGGTTTCGATAGCCGCCAGGCGCAGCCCCCGCTTTTGCACGAAGGCGGTCAGGGCGGCGTGCAGCGTCGCCCCGTCACTGCCGCTGACGTGCAAGGTGCTACCGAAACTGGCCACCAGTTGAGCACCGGGCAATTGGCGCAGGGCGGCGGCCAGGCCTTGACTATCGGCACCGCTGATTTCCCAGGTGTGCAGCCGCTGGCTGGCGACGATTTCGGGCGCCGTACCGGACACCAGCAGATTGCCGTAAGCGATGTAGGCCAGGCGGTGGCAGCGTTCGGCCTCGTCCATGTAATGCGTGGATACCAGGATGGTGATGCCACGCGCCGAAAGCGCATGGATTTCTTCCCAGAATTCGCGGCGCGCCTTCGGATCGACGCCGGCCGTCGGTTCGTCGAGGAGCAGCAGGCGGGGCTGGTGCAGCAGGCAGGATGCCAGTGCCAGACGCTGCTTCCAGCCGCCCGACAAGGTCCCGGCCAACTGGTCGCGACGCCCTTGCAGTCCGAGTTCGGCAAGTGCCTGATCAACGACTGGACGGCGGTCGCGCATACCGAACATGCGGGCGACGAATTCGAGGTTCTCGGCGATGGTCAGGTCGTCCCACAAGGAGAATTTCTGCGTCATGTAACCGACCTGGCGCTTGATCGCTGCGCTGTCGGCGATGACGTCGAGGCCGAGGCAAGTGCCTTGGCCGCTGTCCGGCGTCAGCAAGCCGCACAACATGCGGATCGAAGTCGTTTTGCCGCTGCCGTTCGGGCCAAGAAAACCAAAGATTTCACCGGGACGAACCTGCAAGGCCAGATCCTTGACCACATGCTTGTCGCCGAAGTGCTTGTTCAGCCCCGCGACATCGATCACCCATGGCTCGCCCATCTCAGCGGCTCAGGCGGACATCGATCGGCAGCCCCGGACGCAGGCGGGCGGACTGTTCTGGCGGTGGCACGGCTTCCACCCGGAAGACCAGCTTTTCCCGGCTACCCCGGCTATAGATCACCGGCGGCGTGTATTCAGCCTGGGCGGCGATGAAATCGATACGCGCCCGGATCGGTTCGACGCAGCCATCACAACTGGCTTCCACCGTATCGCCGGGATGCAGGTTGGCGACGACCGTTTCCGGCACAAAGAAGCGCAGGCGCCGGCGAACATCCGGCAACAGGCTGGCGACCGGCGCGCCGGCCGGCACCCATTCACCGGGCCGGAAATAGGTTTCGCTGATTTCACCAGGGGCTGGTGCGCTCATTGTCTTGCGCTCGACCAGCCAACGTTTTTGCGCCGCCTGCGCCTCGGCAGCACTGAGATCGGCCCGGGCGCCGCGTACTTCGGCCTGACGGCCGAGCGTCGCCTGGTAACTGGCGAGTTGCTGACGAACCGCATCGACCTGGGCGGATGCCTGCTGATAGTTGCTGCGCGCCTCGTCGAGGCGAGCCTGCGAAACGAAATTCCGGCCGGCCAGCGACTGCTGCTGACCGAGCTGGATGTGCGCCAGCCGTTGTGCCGCCTCGGCTACCCGCAGATTGGCGGCGAGCGTCGCAATCTCGCTCGCCCGATGCGGTTCCTTGAGATTTTCCAGCCTCTCCCTGGCCGCCCCGGCTTTCGCCTCGGCTTCGGACAGGGCCTGCTCGTCAGGATCGCCGGCAATCGAGAACACCGTCTGGCCGTCGGCCACTCGGCTGCCGCGCGCGGCGTCAAGGCTCTTCAGGTAACCGCCCTGGGGCGCTGCCAGATAAAGATATTCGCCCTCGATGTAACCCTGATAGGTGACGTCTTCCGGCGTGCAAGCGGCGAGCAGGAACGCGGCAGCCAAGCTGCCGAGCAGGCTGGCGGGAGAATGACGGAGTGGCTTCATGGCGAGTTCCTGGCGGGTTCGGGTCCGGCACTATTGCCAAGCAACCCAAGTATGGCATTCAAACCGGCCTTCAGTTCGGCGGCGGATTGGTCGGTGCGCTGGGCTTCGTGCATCACCGCCAGACCGATCAGCGTGGCGTGAAAGAGCAGAGCGGCCTGCGCGCTATTGGCAATGCCGGCCTGCTCAAGCAGCGCCAGGATGCGTTGGCGGATGTGGCGGACGAGTTTTTGCAGGGCCGGACGCAATTCCGGCTCGCCATCGGCGGCAACGATCAGGCCGAGCATGATACGCGGCGGCGCACCGCTGTTGCCTAGGGCAGCAATGGTGTCGGCAATCGCCGCCGATGGTACGGTCTTTTCCAGGCGGGCAGCCAAGTTGGCGAGAATGCCGTCGATGGAGTGCTCGGCGATGCCGAGCAGCAGGTCGGTGCGCTTCGGGAAATAATAGGTCAGATGGCTTTGCTTGACCCCGGCGGCGCGCGCCACTTTCGGCTGGGTCAGGGCGGCAATCCCCTGCGCGTCAAGCAGCGCAACGCCAGCCCTCAGAATTGATTCCTTGACGTCCAAGTGGCAGCTCCCGATGACGACCAGCCTTGATTATGCGCCGTTTTGGTAGATATACCAAAACAACCTTCACATCTGCTTAGTGGAACTTGTCCGTTGCCCACCTAGAAATTTCTTTGCCGCATTTATCTCAGGCAGCAGCCGCTTGACGCCGGACACCAAATCACAGGACGACAAGACAATTGCCGATAAGCAGGTTCAGCGAGATCCGGAGGTCAACTGACCAGAGCGTGCGCCCAGTAACCTGCGGGAGCGCTTACTGCGAACCCGCCCCGGATTTTCCACGGCACCTTGCAGCATCACTTGGTATCCAGCAAAAGGGGTGCCGAACTGCGGCATCCAATACTTCAGGCATAACGCGACACCTGGAGGTACTGCCCGCAACGCAAAAAAGGCGCCAACATTTCCGTCGGCGCCTGAAGGCAAATCCATATTGGCACAACGAAGCGGAATTGCTCCGGAAGTTGCCCTTTACGAAACAAATGGATCAGTGCTTGTGCTCTTCCTCGCGGAATTTGTCGTGGCAGCCCTTGCAGGCCTCACCCACCTTGCCGAACTGAACCTTCAAGGCGGCAGCGTCACCGCTTGCCGCAACCTTGGCCAACTCGTTGGCCTCCTTGTTGAAAGCGACGGCCACTTTGCCGACACCTTCCTTATCGGTAAACAATTCGGCCTTGACCCGCGTCGGCGCCCAGCCCTTACCCTTGTCGCTACCCGGCACATAAAGTGCCCCCATGCCTGAATTGGCGGTAGCGGCGATCAGATTGGCGGCGGCAATCGCCTGATCCTTGTTGAAGGACTCGGGGTTGTCGATCAGCATCGCCTTGAGCTTGCCCATGTTCCAGCCCATGAAGGCATAACCGGACTGCCGGAACTTGATGGCATTTTCCGGCTTGACCTGGGCAAGCGCAGTGCCGGCCAGGGCGATGGAGAGAAGAGCGAGGAGCAGCTTGGATTTCATTGGTGTATCTCCCTAAAAAATAAATGCCGGGGGATTATAGCCCCCCGGCATCATGATGACAGGCCTATGCTGCGGGGCTGCTACAGGGCGAAGACGTGTTTGACGCGCAGCGCCGGGCCGCCCTGCTCGATGGCGATCAGGCGGGCGATATTCGGATGCTTGCCCGGATTTGCCCGCTCGTCGTCGCTATGTTCGGCAAAGATTTCGATGCCTTTCTTCGCGGCTTCGAGATTGATCGAACCGTAGGTCTGTGCCAGATGGTTGTACACCGCCAGCGATCCCTGGCTGCCGGCCTTGTTCTCGATGCTGGCAACGACATTGCCCGCGGCGTCGAGCAGATTGATGGCGGCGAGGTGGGAAATGCCGGGGAGTTTTTTGAGGTTTTCGGCGAAAGACATGGGTTTAGTTGTTAGCTATTAGTGGTTAGTTGTTAGCCATGAAGCGAGGCTTGGGGTGCGCCTCGCTTCCGCCGGATCAGATGCGCTTGGCCAGTTCGGCGGCTTTGCCGGTGTAGTCCCAGGGCGTCAGCTTGAGGAGTTCGGCCTTGGCGGCTTCCGGGATTTCCAGGGTGGACACGAAAGCCTGCATGCCATCGCGCGAGACGCGGGTGCCGCGGGTCAGTTCCTTGAGCTTTTCGTAGGCATTGGGCACGGCGTAACGACGCATGACGGTCTGGATCGGCTCGGCGAGCAGTTCCCAGTTGGCGTCGAGATCGGCCTTCATCGAATCGACGTTGATTTCCAGCTTGCCCAGGCCCTTCAACAGCGAGTCGTAGCCGAGCAGCGCATAGCCGAGGCCGACACCCATGTTGCGGAGCACCGTCGAATCGGTGAGGTCGCGCTGCCAGCGGGAAACCGGCAGTTTTTCGGCGAGGAATTTGAGCATCGCGTTGGCCAGACCGAAATTGCCTTCGGAATTTTCGAAGTCGATCGGGTTGACCTTGTGCGGCATGGTCGAGGAACCGATTTCGCCGGCCTTGACCTTCTGCTTGAAGAAACCGAGCGAGATGTAGCCCCAGACGTCGCGGTCGAGATCGACCAGGATGCTGTTCGCCCGGGCGAAGGCGTCGAACAGTTCGGCCAGCGCATCGTGCGGCTCGATCTGGATGGTGTAGGGATTGAAGGTCAGGCCGAGCGATTCGACGAAGCGCTTGGCGAAACCTTCCCAGTCGTAGCCCGGGTAGGCAGCGAGGTGGGCGTTGTAGTTGCCGACCGCGCCGTTGATCTTGCCGAGCAGTTCAACCTGGGCAATGCGGGTGCGGGCGCGCTGCAGGCGGTAGGCGACGTTGGCCATTTCCTTGCCCATCGTCGACGGCGTCGCCGGCTGGCCGTGCGTGCGGCTCATCATCGGCACTTCGGCGTAGGCGTGAGCCAGCTCGACGAGCTTGGCGATGACCTTGTCGAGCATCGGCAGCATGGCCTGCTCACGGGCGCCCTGGCACATCAGCGCGTGCGACAGGTTATTGATGTCTTCGGAGGTGCAGGCGAAATGGATGAATTCGCTGACCTTGACCACTTCGGCGTTGCCCTTGGTGTTCTTCTTGATCCAGTATTCCAGCGCCTTGACGTCGTGGTTGGTGACGGCTTCCTCGGCCTTCACTTCGGCCGCCTGCTCGACGCCGAAATTGGCGACCAGCGCATCGAGCTCGGCGACGGTGGCTGGCGAGAAGGCGGCGATCTCGGTGAAGTGCGGCTCGGCGGCGAGCGCCTTGAGCCATTCGATCTCGACCTTCAGGCGGCTCTTGATCAGGCCGAATTCGGAAAAATGTTCGCGCAGGGCATCGACCTTGCCGGCGTAGCGGCCGTCGAGCGGGGAAAGGGCAGTCAGGGGATTGAAGGTCATAAAAACATCCTTTTCGGTAAGCCCTCAATTTTACCTGTCCGACCAAGCCCTGCGCCATACGCTATAATCGAAGTCCCCAAATCAGAGAGCATGAGATGAAGCTGATCGGCTCCCATACCAGCCCGTTTGCCCGCAAAGTACGGATCGTGCTGGCCGAAAAGAAAATTGACTACGAGTTCGAAATCGATTCGCCCTGGCTAGAAGACAGCAAGGTGCCGAACATCAACCCGCTGGGCAAGATCCCGGTGCTGGTGCTCGATGACAACACGCCACTCTTCGACTCGCGGGTCATTGTCGAATACATCGATAATGTCACGCCGAACAGCAAGCTCTTCCCTGCCCCGAACCGCGAACGCACCGAGGTCAAGCGCTGGGAGGCCCTGGCCGACGGCATCTGCGAAGCCGGCGTCGCCGCCTTCCTGGAAGCCAAGCGCCCGAAGAAGGAACAAAGCGCTAGCTGGATCGCCCGTCAGCGCGACAAGATCACCCGCAGCCTGGCCTTCATGAGCAACGAACTCGGCGAAAAGAATTTTTGCATGGGCACCCACTTTTCCCTGGCCGACATCGCCGTCGGCACGGCCCTCGGCTACCTGGCTTTCCGTTTCCCCGACATCAAGTGGCCGGAAAGCCATCCCAATCTGGAAAAGCTCAACGCCAAGCTGCTCCTGCGACCATCCTTCGCAGAAACCATCCCGCACGATTGAAAAAGGCGCCTTTGGCGCCTTTTTCATTTCCCCTGCCCGGCCAGACCAACTAGCGGATTACCCCGCCGCCCAGGCAGACCCGGCTCTCGTAGAGCACCACCGATTGCCCCGGGGTCAGCGCCCATTGCGGCTCGGCGAAACGGATTTCGCAGCTTTCGCCATCGACCCGTTCTACTTCGCAAGCCTGATCGGCCGTCCGGTAGCGCGGCTTGGCGGTATAGACCCAGTGCGGATGCGGTGCCCGACCGGAAACCCAGGACAACTGTTCGGCAAGCAGCGTATCGGTGAACAATGCCGGATGATCGTGGCCCTGCACGACGTACAGCACGTTCTTTTCCATGTCCTTGCCGGCGACGAACCAAGCGTCGTGATCGCCACCGCCAGCCCGGCCCTTTTCCTTGACGCCGCCGATCTGCAGGCCCTTGCGCTGGCCCAGGGTGTGGAACATCAGGCCGTCATGCTCGCCGAGCACCTTGCCGTCGTCGAGCCGGCGAATTTCACCCTTTTTCGGCGGCAGGTAACGGGCCAGAAAATCCTTGAACGGCCGTTCGCCGATGAAGCAGATGCCGGTTGAATCCTTCTTCGCTGCGACATGCAGGCCTTCTGCCTCGGCGATCTTGCGCACCTCGCGTTTGTAGATGTCGGCCAGCGGAAACAGGGTTTTCGACAACTGCGCCTGGTTCAGGCGATAAAGAAAATAACTCTGGTCCTTGGTGCCGTCCTCGGCCTTGAGCAACTGGAACTGGCCGTCGAATTCGCGCACCCCGGCGTAGTGGCCGGTGGCGATCTTGTCGGCACCGAGTTGCATGGCGTGATCGAGAAAGGCCTTGAACTTGATTTCGGAATTGCACAGGATGTCCGGATTCGGCGTCCGGCCAGCCTGGTATTCGCGCAGGAACTCGGCAAAGACGCGCTCGCGATATTCGGCGGCAAAATTGACCACCTCGACGTCGATGCCGATGCGGTCGGCAACGCTCATGACATCGATCAGGTCCTGACGCGACGAACAGTATTCCTCGGTGTCGTCGTCTTCCCAGTTTTTCATGAACAGGCCGATTACTTTCCAGCCTTGCTGCTTGAGCAACAAGGCTGCGACCGAGGAATCGACACCGCCGGACAAGCCGACCACCACAGTTTTTTCAGACATCGGGCCCAGCCCCTCTCTTCCATTCGTCCAGCGGCAGGATCACCGCCGGCTGTCCATTATCCACAAACCAGCTATCGACGACGAAGCGGGCCGCTTCGCCGCCTTTTGTTTCCTCGATCACCGCCGAATAATGGGCCGGAAAGACGAAAGCGAAATATCGCACATCCGGCCCCAACACCCGATGCCAGCGCAGGTAATGGCGGGCTTCCAGCATTTTCAGCAAGCGTGTCGTCGAGGTCGAATGATCGATGCAATCCATTTGCCCGGAGACGCCTTGATCGGCGTAATTGCCGCCGCGATCGTTCCTGATCGCCGATTGCTCGCCGGCCCAGGCGTACAGGCGGCCGATCACCAGAGCCAGCCTTTCCCGCTCACCGGCGGCATCGGTCGCCCCGCGGAGGAAACGGCCGACGTCCCGCAAACGCCCTTCGTGATAGCGAACATCGGCCTGCGTCAGGCAGCCGTAACCGTAACAAACGGGCAGCGTTTCGTCGGCGCCGGCAGCCATGGCCAGGGCCAACAACGTGACCAGCAGAGCCCGGTGCATCAAGCGTAATGCACCAGCAAGTCGAGGGGATAGGACTTGCCAGCCAGCACATCCTCGATACAGCGCAGGATCAGCGGACTGCGATGTCGCTCCTGCGTCGCCCGCACTTCATCGAGCGACAGCCAGCGGGCGCCAATAATGCCCTCGTCCAGAGGCCGACCGGCCTCGTAACCGCGCAATTCACCGCCGAAGGCAAAACGCAGGTAAGTAATACCCTTCGTCGGGTGCTGCCAGTTGTAGATGCCGATCAGGTGCGTCGGTTTGAAATGGTAGGCGGTTTCTTCCAGCGCCTCGCGAACGACGGCATCGACCAGCGCCTCGCCCTCTTCGAGATGACCGGCCGGCTGATTGAAGGCCAGCCCGAGATCGGTTTCTTCCTCGACCAGCAGGAATTTACCGTCGCGCTGCACGACGGCGGCAACGGTGACATGCGGTTTCCAGATCATGCTCTTGCTCAATCGGCAAAAGCGTTATTTTACCCGTTGATTTGGGCTAGAATTATGGGCTTTTACATACGCGCAACACGGAGAATCGACCATGTCCATGTCGGATCGCGACGGATTTATTTGGCAAGACGGCAAGCTCGTGCCCTGGCGCGAAGCCACCACCCACGTCCTCACCCACTCGCTGCACTATGGTATGAGCGTCTTCGAGGGCGTCCGCGCCTACAAGACCGAACGCGGCACGGCTATTTTCCGTCTGGAAGACCACACCGACCGGCTGTTCAACTCCGCTCACATCTTTCAGATGGCCATGCCTTTCGACAAGGCGACCATCAACGAAGCGCACAAGGAAGTGCTGCGCGCCAACAACCTCGAATCCGGCTACCTCCGCCCGATCGCCTTTTACGGCTCGGAAAAGATGGGCGTCTCGCCGAAGGGCGCCCAGGTGCACGTCGTCATCGCCGCCTGGCCGTGGGGCGCCTACCTCGGCGAAGAGGGCATGCAGCGCGGCATCCGCGTCAAGGTCTCGAGCTACACCCGTCACCACGTGAATATCTCGATGGTGCGCGCCAAGGCATCCGGCCACTACATCAATTCCATCCTGGCCAACAACGAAGTGACCAACGAAGGTTACGACGAAGCCATGCTGCTCGACCCGGAAGGCTATGTCGCCGAAGGGGCCGGCGAAAACCTCTTCATCGTCAAGAAGGGCAAGCTCTATACGCCGGACCTGACCTCCTGCCTGGAAGGCATCACCCGCGCCACGGTGCTGCAGATTGCCGAAGAACTGGGCCTCGCCGTGCAGGAAAAGCGCATCACCCGCGACGAAGTCTATTGCGCCGACGAAGCCTTCTTCACCGGCACCGCCGCCGAAGTCACTCCGATCCGCGAACTCGACGGTCGCCAGATCGGCATCGGCCATCGCGGTCCGGTCACCGAAAAAATTCAACAAAAATATTTCGATGTGGTCTATGGCCGTTCCGCCCAGCACGATAGCTGGCTGGCCTACATCTAAGTTCAGGGAGATCAAGATGTCCGACAACAAGACGGTTGAAGTTACCGCCCACGACCTGCCGCTGCACTGCCCGACGCCAAATGCGCCGCTGTGGAGCCAGCATCCGCGCGTCTTTCTCGACGTGCTGAAAAGCGGCGAAGTAACCTGCCCGTACTGCAGCACCAAGTACGTCTTCAAGGGCGAAGCGCCCAAGGGGCATCATTAGTCGCTAGTTGCCAGTCATTAGTCGCTAGCCGGTTTTGCTAACAACTAATGACTAGCGACTAATAACTGCTCTCATGAAAGCTCTCATCGTCGCCCCGTCCTGGATCGGCGACACCATCATGGCCCAGCCGCTGTTCGCGCGGCTGCATGCCAGATATCCCGGATTGCAGCTTGACGCCCTGGCCCCGCGTTGGGTGGCCCCGGTGCTGCAACGCATGAGCGAAATCGGTGAAGTCATCGACAGCCCCTTCGGGCATGGCCAACTCTCGCTCAAAACCCGCTGGCGCCTGGCCCGGCAACTGGCGGCAAAGTCCTACGATACCGTCTACGTCCTGCCCAATTCGCTGAAATCGGCGCTGCTCCCGTTCATGGCCGGCATTCCGCAACGCATCGGCTTTACCGGCGAATCGCGCTATGGCCTGATCAATGTTCGCCACTCGCTGGACAAGCAGGGCCTGCCGCTGATGGTCGAGCGCTTCGCCCAACTCGCCGAGCCCCCCGGCGCCCCCCTGCCGAAACCGCTGGCTTTCCCGAGAATTCGCTCAAACGCCGCCGAGCAGCAACGAACGCTGGCCGAACTCGCCCTGGAACGCCCGGCGCACATCGTCGCCTTCTGCCCGGGCGCCGAATACGGCCCGGCCAAACGCTGGCCGGCCCGTCACTTCGCCACCCTGGCCCAAAAACTTGCCGAGCGGGGCTTTGCCGTCTGGTTATTCGGCTCGCCCAAGGACCGGGCGGTGGCCGAAGAAATTTCCCGGCTCGCCCCCGGCCTCTGCCGCAACCTGTGCGGCGGCACCTCGCTGGCCCAGGCCGTCGACCTGCTGGCCTTGGCCGACCTCGTGGTCTGCAACGACTCCGGCCTGATGCACGTCGCCGCCGCCCTCGACCAACCACTGGTCGCCCTGTACGGGTCGTCCTCGCCCGGCTTCACGCCGCCGCTCTCGGCGCAGGCCGACATCCTCAGCCGGCAACTCGAATGCAGCCCCTGCTTCAAGCGCGAATGTCCGCTCGGGCATCTCGATTGCCTGAACCAGCTCTCGCCCGAAATGGTATATGCCGCCTGTCTGAAACGGATAGCCCAATGAGCACACCCACCGCCTACGCCACCCCGGAAGATGTCGAACAGGCCTTTTACGAAGCCCTGATCCGCGGCGATGCCGATTTGATGATGTTGCTGTGGGCCGAGGATGAAGAAATCCTCTGCGTCCATCCGACCGGCATCCGCCTGCTCGGCCTGGTGCCGATCAGGGAAAGCTGGCGAGGCATCTTCGCCACCGCAAAATTGCGCGTCCAGGCCGAGCAGGTTGCCCATTGGCAAGGCTCAGTACTGGCCATCCACCACCTGAGCGAAACCCTGTTCGTCGGCGACGATCCAAACCCGCACGGGCCGTTGCACGTTACCCATGTTTACGCCCGCGGCGCCCACGGCTGGCGGCTGGTCAGCCGTCACTCGTCGGCGGCCGACGACGGCCAGCAGGCGATGGCCGAAGCCGTGCCGCATACGCTGCATTGACCTCGTCGCCCCAGGCCTATCGCGCCCCGACCTGGCTGCCGGGCGGCCACGCCCAGACCCTATGGCCACTGCTCATCAAACCGCGGCCGATAAAGCTGCGCCGCGAGCGCTGGAGCACACCGGATGGCGATTTCATCGATGTTGATTACCTCGATGGCCCGCTGAACTCCCCTCTGTTGGTGCTTTTCCATGGACTGGAAGGGAGCGCCCGCAGCCACTACGCGATCTCCACCGCGCACGCCTGCCATAAGATCGGCTGGCGCCTCGCCCTGCCCCACTTTCGGGGTTGCTCCGGCGAACTGAACCAGCGACCGCGCGCCTACCACTCCGGCGACTCCGCCGAAATCGACTGGATCCTGCGCCGCTTGCATGCCGCCAATGGTCAGCACCGCCTGCATGCCGCCGGGGTCTCGCTGGGCGGCAATGCCTTGCTCAAATGGGCCGGCGAAAATGGCACGAGAGCCGGTGAACTGGTGAGCGGCGTCGTTGCCATGTGTGCCCCCCTTGATCTCGCCGGCTGCGGCCACCACCTGGCCCACGGCTTCAACCGCGTGTACACCCGGCACTTCCTGCACACCCTGAAAGCCGTCTCAAGCGCCCGTTTGCAGCGTTTTCCCGGGCTCTTCGACGAAGCGCGCATGCGCCAGGCAGTAAATCTCTACCAGTTCGACGATGCCGTTACCGCCCCGGTACACGGCTTCGCCGGGGCCGACGACTACTGGCAGCGCGCCTCAGCCAAACCCTGGCTGACATCGATCACCATCCCCGCCCTGGCCGTCAATCCGAGGAACGACCCGTTCCTGCCGGCCCGCTACCTGCCGACGGCCAGCCAAGTCAGCCCCAGCGTTCGCCTGGAACAACCGGCGACCGGCGGTCACGTTGGCTTTGTCAGCGGCGCATTTCCAGGTAATCTGGACTGGCTACCGCAAAGGCTCTTACACTTCTTTCTTTTCGAAACGTCATAGCAGGCCACCATGAACCAACTCCCCGCAGAAATTTTCAAGGCCTACGACATTCGCGGCATCGTGAATAAATCCTTGACCGCCGATGTCGTCCGCCGGATCGGTCACGCCCTCGGCTCGCTGGCCGCCGAGCAGGGCCAGAAAGCCATCGCCGTCGGCCGCGACGGCCGTCTATCCGGCCCCGAGCTGGCCGGTGCCCTGATGGACGGCATCTGTGCGGCTGGCGTCGATGCTATCGATGTCGGTTGCGTGCCGACCCCCGTCACCTACTTCGCCGCCTATGAACTGGGCTGCGATTCCTGCGTTTCGGTTACCGGTAGCCATAACCCGCCGGACTACAACGGCTTGAAAATGGTGATCGGCGGCACGACGCTGGCCCTGGAAGCGATCCAGGACCTGAAAAGGCGCGCCGAAAGCGGCAACCTCAAGCACGGCAAAGGCCAACGGCGGCAGGCCAATGTCCTGGCTGCCTACGTCGACCGCATCGTCAGCGACGTCAAACTGGCCCGCCCGATGAAAATCGTCATGGATTGCGGCAACGGCGTCGGCGGGGCGATTGCCCCCGAGTTGTTCAAGCGTCTCGGTTGCGACATCGTGCCGCTGTTCTGCGAAGTAGACGGCAATTTCCCCAACCACCACCCCGACCCGTCGAAACCGGAAAATCTCAAAGATGTCATCCAGGCGCTACGGGACACCGATGCCGAACTGGGCATTGCCTTCGATGGCGATGGCGACCGTTTGGGCGTCGTCACCAAGAACGGCGAAATCATCTTCCCCGACCGCCAATTGATGCTCTTCTCCGCCGACGTGCTCTCCCGCGTTCCGGGCGGGACGGTCATCTATGACGTCAAATGTACGCGCCTGCTGGCCCCGTGGATCAGGCAGCATGGCGGCGTGCCGCTGATGTGGAACACCGGCCACGCCCTGGTCAAGGCCAAGCTCAAAGAAACCGGCGCCCCGCTGGCCGGCGAAATGAGCGGTCACTGCTTCTTCAAGGAACGTTGGTTCGGCTTCGACGACGGCCTGTATACCGGCGCCCGCTTGCTCGAAATCCTGTCGCGCGCCAGCGATGCCAACAGCGTGCTGGAAAACCTGCCCAACTCGCCAAGCACTCCGGAACTGAATATCAAGATGGCGGAAGGCGAACCTTTCACGCTGATCGACAAGCTGAAAGCCGCGGGTGAATTCGTCGGGGCTAGTGAAATCATCACCATCGACGGCCTGCGCGTCGAATACCCGGACGGTTTTGGTCTGGCCCGCCCCTCGAACACGACGCCGGTCGTCGTCCTTCGTTTCGAGGCCGATAATGCCATCGCCTTGGCGCGCATCCAGGACGCTTTCCGCATCGCCCTCAATGCTGTCTGGCCGGGTATCCAACTACCGTTTTAAGGAGTTTTCGTGAGCGATGCCGCTGCCGAGCAGTTATTTCTCGGGCGCCAACCGATCCTTGATCGCGAGCAGCGGCTGCATGCCTACGAACTCCTCTTCCGCAATGGTACGACCAACGCCGCCGAAGTCACCGACGGCGTCCAAGCCACCGCCACCGTCATCGCCAATGCCTTCAGCGAACTGGGCGTCGCTGCGGCCCTCGGCAAATGTCGCGCCTTTATCAATATCGATGAGGCCTTCCTGTTCAGCGACATGCTGGAATTGCTGCCGAAACAGTCGGTGGTCCTGGAGATTCTCGAAACGGTACCGCCCACCGCCGCCGTCATCGAACGCTGCCAAGCCCTCAAAGAGGCCGGATTCATGCTGGCCCTGGATGACGTCATCCAGCTCGCCCCCGAGTTTGCCGGCTTGCTGGCCCTGGTCGACGTCGTCAAAGTCGACATCCTGCCCCTCTCCCAACGCGAGTTGCAGCAACTGGTCGTCAAACTAAAGCCCCTCGGCAAGCAGTTACTGGCGGAAAAAGTCGATTCGCGCGAGCAGATGGAACAGTGTCTCAAGCTCGGCTTCAACCTTTTTCAAGGTTATTACTTCGCCAAGCCGACCATCATCGCCGGCAAAAAACTCGACCATTCCCAGCTCTCCCTGATGAAACTGATGGGACTCCTGCTCAGCGATGCCGATACCAGCGAGCTTGAAAATGCCCTCAAAGCCGAGCCCGGCCTGACCGTAAACCTGTTGCGCATGACCAACTCCGTAGGTTTCGGCAACACCCAGACAATCAGCTCACTACGCCACGCGATCGCAGTGCTTGGTCGTAGACAACTGCAACGCTGGCTGCAACTGCTAGTTTTTTCCTCCGGCAAGCAAAGCACGGCCTGCAATCCGCTGCTCTTGATGGCGGCGACGCGTGGCCGCCTGATGGAATTGCTCGCCGACGAAGTACAGCCCGGCCACGGCGCTTTTGCCGATCAGGCCTTCATGGCAGGCATCATGTCCCTGATGCCGGCGCTGATCGGTCTGCCGATTGCGGAAATCATCACCCAGCTAGCGCTCCCCGATAGCGTCAAGCAAGCGTTGATAGCGGGCCACGGCGACCTCGGCTGCCTGCTAAAGATTAGCGAGTCCTGCGAAACAGGGGATTTGCGTACCCTCAGCCACAACCTGCAGCAACTTCCCGGCCTCGGCGCCAAAGCCCTCAACCGCGCCCAGACTCAGGCCTTGCAGTGGGCCAACACGATTAGCCAGTAGGCATTCTCCCCGTCTCTTAAGCGCCCGGCCCGTTTCCCGCCGCCCGAAACGCAAACAGCCCCGTTACTGAGAAGTAACGGGGCTTTGCATGGGGAGCCTGGCGGTGACCTACTTTCGCGAGCGGAAGCTCACTATCATCGGCGCTTTGCTGTTTCACGGTCCTGTTCGGGAAGGGAAGGGGTGGG
>JAGTRU010000068.1 GCA_018261905.1 Pseudomonadota bacterium
CCCTGGGTTTTAGAACACCGGCGGCTGTCTTCTTCGAAGATTGCGTAAAGCAAAATGCCAACATCCCAACCGGTGTTGCACTTGATGTTTGAGACCGCCCTACTTTCTTTTGGCGAAGCAAAAGAAAGTACGCCCGCCCGCAAGGCGGAACACAGCGGCAAAACAAGTACAAAACCCATTTAGCCGCGCTCTCGAAGCATATCCCGCAACCGCTTAGGCGCCGGCCGCAACGGCACTCGCACCGTCGTCCAAGCCCCTTGCCGCGACGGCATCAACCACCCAAACCGACTCCCCAACCAAGTCACCACCCCATACATCGCCGGCGAGCGATAAACAAACGCCCATCCCCGCCAAACAGCCGAAACCAGCGCGCTATACCCCGCCCCTTGCCCGCGCATCGCCGGATTCGCATGCGGCGGCGAAAACGCCTCTTCCCGCAAACGCATCAACAACTCCGGAATCGGAATTTTTACCGGGCAAACCTCGCCGCAAGCGCCACAAAGCGACGAAGCCGTCGCCATCGTGGCCGTCGCCTCCAGCCCTAGCATATGCGGCGAGATGATCTTGCCAATTGGCCCGGGATAGGTCGTGCCATAGGCATGCCCGCCAATCCGCGTATACACCGGGCAGTGGTTCATGCAGGCGCCGCAGCGGATGCACTGCAGGGTCTTGCGCAACTGCTCATCGGCATAGGCCTGGCTGCGGCCGTTGTCGAGCAGGACCAGGTGCACTTCTGTTGGGCCGTCCTTCTCATGGGCCTGGCGTGGCCCCGAAATCATGTTGAAGTAGGTCGAGATGTTCTGGCCGGTCGCCGAGCGGGTGAGCAGCGAGAGCAGGGGCGGGATGTGCGCCAGTTTCTCGACGACCTTCTCGATGCCGGTAATGGCGATATGCACGGGCGGCACCGTGGTGCACATCCGGCCGTTGCCTTCGTTCTCGACCAGACACAGGGTGCCGGTTTCGGCGACGGCAAAATTGACGCCGGAGAGGCCGATGTCGGCCTCCAGGAATTTCTCCCGCAGCACGTTGCGGCCGATCTGGATCAGTTCGTCGACATTGTCGGTGTAGTCGGTAACGCCCGGTACTTTCTCATGGAACAGGCGGGCGATGTCCTCCTTGGTCTTGTGGATGGCCGGCATGATGATGTGCGAGGGCTTCTCTCCCGCCAGCTGGACGATGTACTCGCCCATGTCGGACTCCAGCGCACCGATGCCGGCGGCTTCGGCGGCGTGGTTGAGCTCGATTTCCTCGCTGACCATCGACTTGCCCTTGACCATCAGCTTCGCCGAGTGCTTCTGGCAGATGCCGAGAATGATGGTATTGGCTTCCTCGGGCGTTTCCGCCCAATGCACCTGCACGCCGTTGCGCGTCAGCTTGGCTTCCAGTTGCAGCAGCAGTTCCGGCAATTTGGCCAGGTTGTACTGGCGGATGCCTTCGCCCAGCGTGCGCAGGCTTTCCAGTTCTTCCGTGTCGGGAAACTGGGCGGCGCGCTTGCTCATCAGGAAATCCATGGCGCCGCGGAAGCTCTTTCGCAGAAACGGATTTTCGACGACATCCTTGGCCCGGGCGCGGAAACCTTCGGAGGGCATGAAGTGCAGGGCGTGCGGGGTTTGCGGTGCGTTCATTGGGCACTCTCCTCGATCATCAGCACGATCAGTTCCTTCGGGCCGTGCGCGCCGTAGGCCAGCGTTTGCTGGATGTCGGCGGTTTTCGACGGGCCGGAGATGAGCAGGGCGTTGGTCGGCAAGCCATCCTTCCAGGCTTCGGTCTGCATCGCCTCGAAGAAGGTGTTGTGGATGTTGGCGCTGTCGAGCAATACGATATGCACCGGCGGCACCAGCGACATCAGGCGCGGCTCGTGTTCGTCCGGCCAGAGAATCAGGGTGCCGGTTTCGGCGATGGCGCCGCGGGCGGCGGTAAAGCTGGCCGGCATCTCGTGGAACAGCGTTGCCTTCCAGCTTTCGATCGGCTGTTCGTAGGCCGGACAAGCGACGCCCAGCGCCGGGAGTTCAGTTTGCGCGCGCTGGCCGTGGGCCGTGCCGGGGGCCACCAGCAATTTGCCGATCTGCTTGGCACTCAATACTTCCCAGAGCTTTTGCAGCCAGCCGCCGCGTGATACCGAATAAACCTCGGCATGCGCCAGTTCGATGCATTGGCGGAAACGGGCGGCTTTTTCGGCCGTGCTTTCCACTTGGCGATGACCGGCAAACCAGCCCGCGACATCCGGCTCGGGCTTGCTGTGGACGGGCGCGGCCTGCAATTTGGCCAGGATGCGGTCACGGGCGCTCATTTGCTGCTCCCTTCTTCCGTGCGACGTAGTAGAAAGCTGGCGATATGCTCGCCGGGCAGGCTGGGTTGCGTCAGGCCTGCCTGTTTATCCTGCCAGGCGGCGTGGCCGAGGATGTTCATCAGGCAGCCGCAGTCAGCGCTGACGACGCGTTCGGCGCCGGTCGCCTTCAAGGCTTTCACCTTGTCCTCGACCATGGCGCCGGAAATCTCCGGTTGCTTGATCGAGAAGGTGCCGCCGAAACCGCAGCATTCGGATTCGTGATCCTGTTGGGCAAGCTTTACCTGCTTGAGGTCGCCAAGCAGTTTGCGTCCGGTCAGGTGCACGCCCATTTCGCGGCGCGCCGAGCAGGAGGTGTGCAAAACGACGGTGCAGTCACTGCCTTTATCCTGTGGCTGGTAATCGAGCACATTGACCAGGAAGTCGGTGAGTTCGTAAATGCGCAGCGACAACGCGTTGGCCTGGGCCAGACGGAGCACGTCGTGGGCGAACAATGTCGGGTAGTGGTGTTTCATCATCCCGGCGCAGGAACCGGAAGGCACGACCACCGGCCAGTTTTCCGGGAACAGCGTCAGTTGCAGTTCTGCAACTTTTCTCGCTTCATCGGGAAAGCCGCTGGTGTAGGCCGGCTGGCCGCAGCAGGTTTGTTCTTTCGGAAAATGCACACGGATGCCCAGGCGTTCGAGCAGGGTGATGGCGTCCATGCCGGCGCCGGGGAAGAACTGGTCTACGACGCAGGTGGCGAAGAAGTAGACGTCGGCGGGGCGTTGGCTGGTTTTTGCCTGTTCGCTCATGTTGTCTCCAGTGGTAAATTGGTCAAACCAATATTTCTCAGCGGTGAAATGTACGATACAACCACGACTTAGTCAAACAAATAGGGGTTTACGCGAAGCTTGCGGTTTACCGATTCGCTGATTAGAATGCGCTGGTCTTACCAATCGAATGCCTCTTTTGATGCCCTCAAACAAGCTTCAGGTTCCGCGTATTTCCGATGCCGTCGCCGCTTCGCTGGAGCGCCGCATCCTGGAAGGTTCGCTGAAGCCGGGTGATCGTCTGCCGCCGGAGCGCGAGTTGTCGATCGAGCTCGGTGTGTCGCGCCCATCGCTGCGCGAAGCGATCCAGAAACTGGCCTCGAAGGGCATGGTGCAGAGCCGGCAGGGCGGCGGCACCTATGTTACCGACCGTCTCGAATCGACCTTCTTCGATCCCTGGCAGGACATGATGGGGGCGCACCCGAATCTGCGCGAAGACCTGCTTGAATTCCGCCGCATGCTCGAAGGCCAGGCCGCCGAATGGGCCGCCGAGCGCGCTACCGCCGCCGACCTGACGCGCCTTGAGCAGACCTTCGTCGCCCTGGCCAATGCTTTTGTCAGCGACGATCTCGATCTTCGTTCCAAGGCCGACATCGCTTTCCACCAGGCGATCGGCGAGGCGTCGCACAATGTCCTGCTCGGCCACTTGTCGGCCGCGCTGCTGCGCCTGATGCACGACAACATCCGCCTCAATCTCGGCGAGCTGAAAAGCATCCCGGCTGCCGGAACGCTGCTCAAGAGCCAGCACACCGCCATTCACGACGCGATCCGCGAGCGCAAGCCGCAGGCCGCCCGCGCTGCCGCTGAAACGCACATCGATTTCGTCCGCGAAACCCTGGCCCAGTCGCTGCGCTCCGCCGCCCGGCGCGAAACGGCCGAACGGCGTCTAAATACCGATTTCTCACCTTCCAATAATTCTTGATTTGACCCCACTGAAAGGAATCCGCATGGAGCCCCTGGTTATCCCCTTTGAAAAATTGCGCATGAACGACGTCGAGCAGGTTGGCGGCAAGAATTCATCGCTCGGCGAAATGATCAGCCAACTGGCCGACACCGGCGTCCGCGTTCCCGGCGGCTTTGCCACGACGGCCGATGCCTACCGCGACTTCCTGGCGCAGAGCGGCCTCGACAACAAGATCAACGCCGCCCTCGACGCGCTTGATGTCGAAGACGTCAACGCGCTCGCCGCCTGTGGCGCGCAGATCCGCCAGTGGATTATGGATACGCCGTTCCCGATGGATCTGACCATCGCCATCACCGAGCAGTACCAGCGCCTGGTTGCCGATTCCACCGCCGACATGTCCTTCGCCGTGCGCTCTTCCGCCACCGCCGAAGATTTGCCGGACGCTTCCTTCGCCGGCCAGCAGGAAACCTTCCTCAACATCGTCGGCCTGGAAAACATCCTGCACGCGATCAAGGAAGTCTTCGCTTCGCTGTACAACGACCGCGCCATTTCCTATCGCGTGCACAAAGGCTTCATCCACGCCGATGTCGCCCTCTCCGCCGGTATTCAGCGCATGGTGCGTTCCGACAAGGGCGCTGCCGGCGTGATGTTCACCCTCGACACCGAATCCGGTTTCCGCGATGCCGTTTTCGTCACCTCCAGCTATGGCCTCGGTGAAACCGTCGTCCAGGGTGCCGTCAATCCCGACGAGTTCTATGTGCACAAGCCGATGCTGGCCGCCGGCAAGAAGGCCGTCGTGCGCCGCAACCTCGGTTCCAAGCTGATCAAGATGACCTTCTCGGCCGAAAAGACGGCCGGCAAGTCGGTGATCACCGAGGAAGTCGAAGAATCCCTGCGTCACCAGTTCTCGCTCAATGACGAAGAAGTCATGGAACTGGCCCGCTACGCGATGATCATCGAAAAGCACTACGGTCGCCCGATGGACATCGAGTGGGGCAAGGACGGTATCGACGGCAAGCTCTACATCCTCCAGGCCCGCCCGGAAACCGTGCAGTCGCAGGCGCACGCCGGCAAGATCGAGAAATTCAAGCTCAAGCAGTTCTCCAAGGTGCTGGCCTCCGGCCGCGCCATCGGCCAGAAGATCGGCGTCGGCCCGGTGCGCATCGTCAAGGACCCGAAGCAGATGGACCAGGTCAAGCCGGGCGACGTGTTGGTCGCCGACATGACCGATCCGAACTGGGAGCCGGTGATGAAGCGCGCTTCCGCCATCGTCACCAACCGTGGTGGTCGTACCTGCCACGCTGCGATCATCGCCCGCGAACTGGGCATCCCGGCCATCGTCGGTTGCGGCGACGCGACCGAAACCCTGACCGAAGGCGAGATCGTCACTGCTAGCTGCACCGAAGGCGATACCGGTCACGTCTATCGCGGCAGCCTCGATTTCGAAGTGTCGTCGCGCGACATCACCGCCATGCCGGAAATTCCGCTCAAGGTCATGATGAACGTCGGCAACCCGGAACTGGCCTTCGATTTCGCCCAGTTGCCGAACGCCGGCGTCGGTCTGGCCCGCGTTGAATTCATCATCAACAACGTCATCGGCATCCACCCGAAAGCCATCCTCGACGTCGAGCGCCTGCCGGCCTCGAAGCGCGAGGAAATCAAGCGCCGCGCCCGCGGCTATGCTTCGCCCAAGGAATTCTTCGTCGAGAAGCTGGTAGAAGGCGTGTCGACCATCGCCGCCGCCTTCTGGCCGAACCCGGTGATCGTGCGTCTCTCCGACTTCAAGTCCAACGAGTACCGCAAGCTAATCGGCGGCGAACTCTACGAGCCGGAAGAAGAAAACCCGATGCTCGGCTTCCGCGGCGCCTCGCGTTACATCGCCCAGTCCTTCCGCGACTGTTTCGAGA
>JAGTRU010000007.1 GCA_018261905.1 Pseudomonadota bacterium
GGTGCTGGAAATCAGGATGCCGTCGCCGGCGCGCACGGCGAGCCAGGCGTCGCTCCTGAATTCGAAGCCGCTGCCGCGCCAGGCGCCGCGGTGGGCGCTGTCCGGGGCCTGCTGGATGAGGTGGCCGAGACCAAGCTGGCCGGCGTTCTCGCTGGTGGCGAGGCGGGTGCGTAGCTGGCCGGGCGAGTCGTCGAGTACCCACTGGTTGTGGCCTTCTTCGAAGTTGTGGCTCATCCAGCCGGAAAGCACGCCGGGGTGGTTGGCGCCGGCGTCGTGGCCGGCACTGAAGGGCGGCAGGTCGGCGCCGTTGTAGGCCTGGCCGACAATGATCGGGCGGTCGATGTCACCGCCGATAAAATCGACCAGCACTTCGGTGCCGATGCGCGGCAGGAAGTGGCTGCCCCAGTTGGGCCCGGCCAGCCATTCGGCGACCCGCACCCAGGTGCCGGATTGATCGTTGCCGGGCGCGTTGCCGCTCTTGCCGGCGCCGGGCGTTTCGGCAAGCCCGCCGGCATTGGGCGCGGCGCCGCGTTGCCAGGGGAATTGGATCTTGATGCGGTGATCGCGCTCGGTGGTCAGCACGCTGTCGGGCAGGCCGACGACAAAGGCGGTTTGCGGGCGGGCCTGGGGCTTTTTGATGGGCAGCGGCACCACGGGGATCGTCGCCGGCTGGGCGGTGCAGCGGTTGCGGTAGCTGCCGGCTTCGACGTCGGTGCTGGCGAGCAGTTCGGCGGCCCGGGCGCCAAGGTTGTTGGCGCCGTGATGTTCGATGCCGAGCACCGTGAAGCGGGCATCATCGCCGCGGTAGGTATCGTGCTGGGTGAGTGTGAAGATGGTGCCTTCAGCCAGTTGGCGGACGCTGCCTTCGCCGGTGAAAGTGCGGTATTTCGCTTCGTGGGCGGCGAGCCGCAGGTCAGTGCGCAACTGGGCGGCGGCGCTGTCTTCGAAGCGGTAGGCCGATGAGGCATCGTGGACTTCCAGCCGGGGGAGTTCACCGTTGTCGAGCGTACTCCGGGCTTCCGCGCCGGTGGCGACCAGGGTCTTGTAGTCCCAGCCGGCGAGCGAGACGGCGTTGGGTTGCACCGAACGCTGTTCCTGCCAGACCTGGAGGGTGTCGCTCGCTTCCGTGGCGTGGTTGCGGTGGAAACGGATCTCCGGCTGGGCAGAGGCCGGCAGTTCCGTGTCACGGTCGAAGATCACCAGTTGGTGGCGGGCGTGGCTGGCATTGTCCCCCAAGGGGACTTCCTTCGGGGCGCCCCCGGCGCGGGCCGATTGGTCGTGTTCGAAGCGAAACGAGAGCCCTTCTTCGGCCAGTAACTGCTGGATGAAGGCCAGGTCAGTCTGGCGGTATTGCGTCGAGACGCTGTATTGGCGCAGTTTCTGGGTGACCTGGCTGGTCCAGTGGGCTTGCGGATAGTCGGCGAAAATCTGGCCGAGGATGTCGATCACCGTCTTGTCCTGGAACAGGTAGTTGTCGCGGCGCTGGCCGAGGAAAGAACGCTTGCTGCCGTCGGCCTGCAACAGGCGCAGGGTGATTTCCTCACCGACCACCGACGCCAGATCGAAATAGGCGTGGGGCGACAGGCAATCGATTTCGAAGCGGAAGGTTTCCGAGACCGCCTCGCGGCCGGAAAAGCGCTCGACGACCAGGGCAGCCTCGGGCAGGGCGGTGGTGAGCGGGCGTGCTGCGAGAGGAAGATGTCGAGGACGGAAAGGAGGGACATCGGGCGCGCCGGACATGCTTTAGGGATGGCGATTGTAGTATGACGATGGCAATCGCGCCAAGCCCTTCGGCATAGGAGAAACCGGCGGAGTAAGAACAGGGACTTTAGGCAATCACTGATTTACCGAGCGTCAGCCGACTGCCAGCCCCATCGGCAAGCCCCACCCTCCTACGGGCAGCTTTCCGGATCGCTGGCGTAGGCATCCAGGCCAAGGTGGCGCAGGCGTTCGAGGTAGCAGTCGTAATGCCGGCCCCAGACAAAGGCCCGGTCGTCGGCGAGGAGGCCGGGCAGATTGGTCAGATCGAGTTCGGCGACTTGCAGGGAGTCGCCGGCGGTGGCCTTGAGCAAACCTTCGACCAGCAGCATGTCGGACAACAGGTAAGCCACATGCGGCCCGGCGCTGCCCAGCAGGGCGACGGTTTCCTGGCGACTCTGGCGGGCTAGCCGCTCGATGGCGGCACTCAGCGTCGCCAGCCGGAAGCCGCCGGGTTCGCTGCTCTCCGGGGCGATGCGGGCCAGCGCCGGCATGATGCCGCGACTGACCGGGCGGCTGATCGCCGTCATGGTGACGCTTTCCGGCAAGGCGGTGGCGACCCCCGGCAATTTTTCGCTGAGTAGCTGGCGGGCAATAGCGAGCTCGTCGCCGGTCATCGGCTGCAGCATGCAGGGGGCGCTCTCGGAATTGCGGATTTCCTGGCACAGCGTGCGGTGCCAGACCTTCTGGCCGAGCGCTTCGGCGAATGTCGTGCGCGCCCCGGCGATCTGCAGGCTGCCGCCGCCGATGTCGAGGACATGGCTGGTGGTCAGTTGCTCGCCCAGCAACTGGCGGGCGCCGAGATAGCCGTAGGCGCCTTCCTGCGCCGGCGGAATCACCAGCACGGCGACCTGACTGGCCGCCCGGAGCTTCAGCAGGAAGCCGGCCAATTCGCCGGGGTCCTGTTCGAGGGCCAGCCGCCAGGCCGAAAAACCGCCGCCGACCCGCTCGCAGGAAGCGGCGAATTCGCCTTGCGCGGGCAGTTCCTGCAAGGCGGCGATGGTTGGCGCCAAGGTCGGTTGCAGCCCGCGCCCGGCCCACAGCGGGCTGAGGTAGTCGATCTCGGCCCGGGTCGTGACGGCGCTGTTGGAAGCCCCGGCCCGGATTCCGGAGGAGCCCATGTCGTAAGCGATCCGGCAGGCTTCATCGGCACCGGCGGGGAGCGCCAGCAGGGCGACGAGCAGGCCGGCCGCAGCCCGACCGGGGAAGCTGGCGACGGCCGCCCTCACCAGTGCAAATAACCCATCAGGCCAGCCAGCAGTCCGAGGCCGGTCGAGCCGAAGACGCCGACCAGCAGCCAGCGTTTGCGGGTGAGCAGGGTAATCGCGGCGAGGGCGATGGAAATTTGCAACAGCGTGGTCGCCAGCGCCCAGCGCTCATGGACGTGCATTTCCAGTTCGCTCTCGTGATCGGCTTCCTTGGCAGCGGCTTCGAGCTTGTCCGCCGCAGCCTTGATCTCTTCCTTTTCCTTCTTGTAGCGTTCAACGGCTTCCTTGAATTTCTCCTGGGCGTCGCCGCTGGTCAGCGTTACCGAAAGCTCGGCCAGATTCTGCTTGTTGCTCTTGGCCTGGTAGTAATTCCACTGGTTGGAGGCGGAGGTTTTCTGGATTGCCGCCTCGTTCTTGAAGAGCAGTGCAGCGTTTTGCGAATGGCCGCCCATGTAGCCAAAAATGGCACCGACCGTAGACAGGACGGCGGTCAACACGGCCAGGCGCGAGGTAAAGCTGTCGCCGCCATGCTCGACGACGTGCTCGACTTCGTGGTCATGCGGCCCATGTACGTGAAATCCATGCTCGGACATTGGTTCTACTCCTGGAAAAACAGTAAGGGTAAAGGCGGGGAGCGCGAATTCTAACCCTGCCGGGATTTTGTTTTGAGAAAAAACCATGCGAATTGTTGACAATAGTTCTCATCTTCTTACAATAAGAACCATTCCCATTTGCAAACCTCCCAGTTTCCGGAGAACGCCATGTATGTTTGTGTCTGCCAGGCCGTCACCGAGCGCCAGATCCGCCAAGCGGCCGAAGCCGGGGCATGTACGCTGCAAGACCTGCGGCGCGACCTCGGCGTCAGTCGCGACTGCGGTCGCTGCGCCTCCTGCGCCCGGCAATGCCTGCGGGAAGCCCTACCTGGCGTATCCGCCAGCGAGCCGCTACGGCAAGCCGCCTGAATCGCGGCGCCGGAGCTGCCGAGACCGCTTTCGGGCAATCGACAATAGCTGCCCCAGGCTCGGCCCGACGGCAAAGGAATAAATCGGCGTTTCCCTAGACGACGTCAACGCCCGGCAATCCCTCGCCCAGCTCGCCGATCACCGAAACATGGACAAAGCCCTGTTGCAGGAAAACCGAGAGAACCTCGGTCACCGTTTCCGGCGTACAGGAAACCAGCAAGCCGCCGGAGGTTTGCGGATCGGCCAGCAGCGAACACTCCAGCTCGGCAAGCGGCGCTGCCAGAGCGACGCTTTCCCGACAGCCCGCCCAATTGCGCCGAGCCACCTCGGCCACCTGGCCCAGGCGGGCAAATTCCAGGGTTTTCGGCAAAAGCGGCAAGGCCGAGAAATCGACCCGGGCGCGCAGACCGCTGCCTTTGCAGACATCCAGCAAATGGCCGAGCAGGCCGCAGCCGCCGATATCGGTCAGGGCATGCACGCCGTCCAGGCAGGCCAGCACCGGCCCGGGAGTATTGAGCTGGGTGGTGCACTCGATTAAGGCTTCATAGTCGCTGTCGGTCAGCAAGCCCTGCCGCTGCGCCTCGACATAGATGCCAACCCCCAGCGGCTTGCCGAGGATCAGCTTGTCGCCGGGCCGGGCGACCGAGTTGCGCTTGAGGTGGGCCGGATTGACCAGTCCGATGACCACCAGGCCATAAATCGGCTCCGGCGCATCGATGCTGTGGCCGCCGGCGATCGGGATGCCGGCATCCCGGCAGACCTGGGCGCCGCCCTCAAAAATACCGGTGATGCAGGCGGCCGGCAGCACGTCGGCCGGCATGCCGGCCAGGGCCAGGGCGAAGAGCGGCGTACCGCCCATGGCATAGACGCTGGAAATGGCATTGGTCGCCGCGATGCGCCCGAAGTCGCAGGGATCGTCGACGATCGGCGTAAAGAAATCGGTCGTCGCCACAATGGCCTGCTGCGCATTGAGTTGATAGACCACGGCATCGTCGGCGTTTTCCCGGCCGGCCAGCAACTGCGGCGGGACGATGCCCGGCGTCACGCCGGAGAGGACCTTGCGCAACAATTCCGGCGCCAGCTTGCCGGCCGCACCGCCGGCGCGGCTGAGTTGGCTCAGTTTGATCTTGGTTTCCGACATGGCAATCTCCGTTACTCCTCGCTCGCTATCAATCGGCAAGACGACGGGCCGACCGTCGCCTATTCGGCGTCGAAGCCGGCATCCTCGATGGCGCCGAGCAAGGCGGCGCGGCTCAGCACCTGCGGGTCGTAGGCGACCTTCGCTTCACCGGCGGCCAGCGACACCTCAGCCGAAGCGACGCCGGGCAAGGCGCCGAGCACGCCGCTAACGTTCTTGACGCAGCCTTGGCAGCTCATGCCGCCGACCTTGATCAGGGTTTCTTCCATCACGACTCCTTGTTCATAAACGGTTGTTCGTCGAGCAAACGGGCCATTTGATCGGCCGGCACGGCGCGGCTGAAATAAAAGCCCTGCGCCATGTCGCAGCCCATTTTACGCAGCAAATCGAGTTGTTCGATGGTTTCCACGCCTTCGGCCAGTACCGTCAAGCGCAGGTTGCGCCCCATGCTGACGATGGTCGAGGCAATCGCCCGATCGTCGGCATCGACATCCAGGTCATTGACGAAGGAGCGGTCGATTTTCAGCTTGCCGACCGGAAAGCGTTTCAGATAGGCGAGCGAGGAATAGCCGGTACCGAAATCGTCGAGCGCCAGTTCAACCCCCATCCGATGCAGGGCCGACAAGGTATCGAGATGAATCTCGGCGTCGTGCATCACCGTCCGCTCGGTCACTTCCAGCTCCAGGCGCCCCGCTTCCAGGCCCGAAGCGGCCAGCGCCCCGGCCACCAGTTCGACGAAGCCGACCTGGCGGAACTGCACCGGCGCCACGTTGACAGCCATGCTGAGCGGCGGCAAACCGGCGGTACACCAGGCCTGGGCCTGACGGCAGGCCTCGCACAACACCCAGTCGCCGATCTGGTTGATCAATCCGGTTTCCTCGGCCACCTGAATGAAACGATCCGGCATGACCATGCCGAATTCCGGATGCCGCCAGCGGATCAAGGCCTCGACACCGATGATCAGGCCGCTCTGCAGGCTGACCAGGGGCTGGTAGTGGAGGACGAATTCCTGCTGGGCCAGGGCACGCCGCAGATGGTTTTCCATCAACAGGCGTTCCAGCGTCGCCAGGTTCATTTCGCTGGCATAGAACTGGAAAGCGTTGCGACCGCCTTCCTTGGCCCGGTACATCGCCGCATCGGCATTCTTGAGCAGGGTTTCGAGATCCTTGCCATCCTGCGGATAGAGACTGATGCCGAGCGACGAGGTCACGGTCAGTTCGTGTCCGGCCACCGCGAAAGGCGTGACGCAAACCTCGAGCAGACGGCGCGCCACATCAATGGCGGCACCGCCGCTGATGCCCGGCAGGGCGAAGATGAATTCGTCGCCGCCCAGGCGGGCCAGGGTATCGACCCGGCGCACCACGGCACACAAACGGCGGGCGACCTCGCACAACAGGTCGTCGCCGACGCTATGGCCGAGCGAATCGTTAACCCGCTTGAAATGATCGAGATCGAGAAAGATCACGGCGATCTCGGAATTCTCGCGCTCGGCGGCGGCCAGCAACTGCGCGAAACGATCGCGCAACAGGCGACGGTTGGGCAAGCCGGTCAGGGCGTCGAAATCGGCCAGTTCGCGGATGCGCCGCTCGGCCGCTTTCTGCGCCGAGAGGTCGAGCACGGTGCCGACCGAAGCCGGCCGCCCGCCGAATACCGATGGTGAACCGGCGACCAGCAGCGGAAAACGCACGCCGTCCTGGCGGACCCCGGTCAGTTCGTAATCGTGCCCGCTGATGCCGGCCGCCCGCTGCTGCATCTGGTCGAGAAGAAAGGGGTGCTGCTCGGCAACGATTAGGTCAAGCGGCCCCATGCCGTCGAGCAATTCTTCGGCACCGTAGCCGAAAAGTTTGCAAAAGTACGGATTGACGTATTTGAACAGTCGGTCCTGCAAGACGAAGATGCCGAGCTGTGCCGATTCCATGGCGGCCAGGAAGTGGCTTTCCTTTTCGACCGGAGTCGCCCCGGCGGGCGAAGCCGCCCCGCTATCGTCGCCGCGAACTCTCGGCCCCTGCGCTCCTGCACCGCCTTCAACGGTCATCCAAACTCCCCGCCCAAGTTTGCCCTAACTTTTTGCTCGCCAGCGCTTCAAGAGCAGCGAATTCGACACCACCGACACCGAACTCATCGCCATCGCCGCCCCGGCGACGACCGGATTGAGCAGCCCCAAGGCAGCCAGTGGAATTCCCGCCACATTGTAAATGAAGGCAAAGAAAAGGTTCTGCCGGATTTTCCCCAGCGTCGCCGCCGACAAATCGATGGCATCGGCAACCCCGTTCAGGTCGCTGCGGATCAGGGTCAGGTCGGCCGCTTCGATGGCCGCATCGGAACCGGCGCCGATGGCGAAACTGACGTCGGCGGCAGCCAGCGCCGGCGCGTCGTTGATGCCGTCGCCGACCATGCCGACCAGCGCGCCGTCGGCCTTGAGAGCGGCGACGACCGCCGCCTTGTCAGCCGGCAGGACGCCCGCCCGAAACTCGTCGATGCCGGCCTCGGCGGCAATCGTGGCAGCCGTCGACACATTGTCGCCGGTCAACATGACGACGCGGATGCCCCGCTCTCGCAAACGCAACACCGCCTGCTTCGAGGTCGGCCGCAAGGCGTCGGCAATCGCCAGCAAGGCCAGCAAGGTTTCGCCCTCGGCCAGCGCCACCACGGTCTTGCCGGCCCGCTGCAGACGGCAGGCCGTTTCATTGTCGGCCACGCCGATCCAGTCGGGCGCCCCGAGCCGCAACTGGCGCCCGTCGACCAGGGCACTGACGCCCCGTCCGGGATGCGCCGTGAAATCCGCCACAATGGGCAACTCGGCCGCTCCGTAACGGGCCAGAATGGCCCGCCCGAGCGGATGTTCGGAACCTTGTTCGAGAGCCGCCGCCCACCGCAGCACCTCGTCCTCACTGCCGCCCAGGGCAACCACCTCGCTGAGCTGCGGCTCGCCCAGCGTCAGGGTGCCGGTCTTGTCGAGGGCCAGCACGGTGATGCGCTCGGCGCGCTCCAGGGCTTCGGCATTCTTGACCAGGATGCCGGCCCGCGCCCCCTGCCCGGTGCCGACCATGATCGCCGTCGGCGTCGCCAGCCCGAGCGCGCAAGGACAGGCGATGACCAACACGGCCACGGCATTGATCAGGGCCTCCGCCAAGAGGCCGGAATACCACCACCAGCCGGCGAAGGTAAGCAGCGCGATGGCGCACACCAGCGGCACGAATATCGCCGAGATCCGGTCGGCCAGCCGCTGGACCGGCGCCTTCGAACCCTGCGCCTCGCCCACCAGACGAATGATGCCGGCCAGCAAGGTATGCTCGCCGACCCCGGTCGCCCGACAACGCAAGGCGCCCTGCCCGTTGGCCGTGGCCGCGAAAACCTTGGCGCCGGCACTTTTCCCGATCGGCATGCTTTCCCCGGTCAGCATCGCCTCGTTGACACTGGAATCGCCATCGATCACTTCACCGTCAACCGCCACACTTTCGCCCGGCCGGACCATGAAAACATCGCCCGGCATCAGCATCTCGACCGGCATTTCCACCCACTGACCAGCCCGCTCGACGCGCGCCGTCTTCGGCTGCAGGCGGATCAGGGATTCGATGGCTTCCGAGGTATGCGCCTTGGCGCGCGCTTCGAGCAGCTTGCCGAGAAGAACCAGGGTGATGACCGCCGCCCCGCCTTCGAAATAGACGTGCTGCGCCAGCCCAAAGAGCGTGACCACCGCAGAAAAGCCCCAGGCCATGGAAGTCCCGAGCGCCACCAGGACATCCATGTTGGCGCCGCCGGCCCGCAGGGATTTCCAGGCCCCATCGTAGAAACGCCAGCCGATCCAGAACTGGACCGGCGTCGCCAGCAGCAATTGCAAGCCGCGCGGCAATTCGTTGTGTTGACTGTGCTCGCCCAACATGAACAACATCTGGCCGAGGAGCGGCAAAGTCAGGCCGACGGCAATCCAGAAACGCCGGATTTCGCGGCGATAGATCGCCTGCTTGGCCGCCTTTTCCCGTGCCCGCGTCTGCTTGTCGACCACGGCGGCCGTAAACCCGGCCTTGGCCACGGCAGCGACCACCGCCGCCTCGTCCGCCACGCCGAGCAAGCGGACCCGCGCCCGCTCGGCCGCCAGATTGACGTTGGCTTCCATACCGGGCTGCCGATTCAGCACTTTCTCCAGGCGCACCGAGCAGGCGGCACAGGTCATGCCGCCAATGGCAAATTCGACGACCCGCGCAGCGCCCGCTTCGCTCACTTGACCAGCAACACCGGACAGTTCGCCAGATGCAGAACGCGACTCGCCACCGAGCCGGTGACGACGCCGGCCAGCGCCCCCAGACCGTGGGCCCCCAGGCAAATCAGGTCGCAGCCCAGCTCGCCGGCGAGACGGACGATGACCTCGGCCGGCTGACCGACATGAATATGGGTCGTATGGAAACGTCCCGCCGCATCCAGCTTGTCCTGGGCTTCTTTTAGCTGGACCTGACTTTCTTCACGGTAGTAGGCGTGCAAGGTTTCCTTGCCGATATGGGCCTGGACGCGACCAATCGGAATCGGCGGATGGACGTGCAGCAGATGGATTTCCGGCAGGTCGCGAAACCAGTTGCTGTGCGCGATCAAATGATCGACGGCGCGCAAGGCGCAAGGGGAGCCGTCAACCGGCAGCAAAATTTTTATCGTCATGGCGTCATCCTAAATCCAGTGCAACAAGCGCAGCAGGCCAAGCAGGCCGTAAAGACCGAAGCCAAGGACCAGCAAACCGGAGGCCGTGCGCACCCAGGGCCGGCGCACAAACTCGTTCAGCCTCGCCAACACGATGCCTGCGAGCAGCAGATTTGGCAAGGTACCCAGCCCGAACGCCAGCATCAGCAAGGCACCGCGCCCGGCCGAGGCAGCCGTCAAAGCACTCGCCAAGGCGCTATAGACCAGACCGCAGGGCAACCAGCCCCACAGCAAACCGAGCGGCAGAGCCTGGGCCACGCTGCGTGCCGGCAAGAACCGCCGGGTCAGGGGCTGCAGGCGACGCCATAGATGCTGGCCGAAACGTTCGGTAAAGGCCAGGGCCCGGGTCAGCCCGAGCAGATACAGGCCGAGTGCCACCAACATCAGGTTGGCCAGCAAGTACAGGACGAGACGCACCGGCACCTGTCCTTCGAGCCCCAGGCTGGCCGCCCCCAGGGCGCCGGCGATGGCGCCCGCCGCTGAATAGGAAAGAATACGTCCGGCGTTGTAGGCGAGGTGCATCGACCAACGGGCCGGCGCCCCGAGCGACAGGGCGCCGACAATGCCGCCGCACATGCCGACACAGTGGGTACCGCCAAGCAGGCCAACCAGGAAAAGCGCGAGATAGCCGGAATCGGGCATGGGGAAGAGGCCAATAAACAAGAGCGGCAGTTTAACCTGCCGCTCTTCCCGTACGTTGACTCGCTTAGATCACTTTCGAGTAACGCGTGCGCTGCCGGTCGGCCCGCAGGTAACGGTCGAAAACCATGGAAATCACGCGCACCAGCATGCGTCCGGGAGGCAGCACGGTGATCCATTCGCGATCGATCTTGAGCAGGCCGCCACGCTCCATTTCCTTCATGTCTTCGAGTTCGGCTGCGAAATACTTGTGGAAATCGATCAGGTGCGAGCTTTCGATGGATTCGATCGACAACTCGAAATGACACATCAGGGCCTGGATGATCGAACGGCGCAGAATGTCGTCGGCGGTCAGCTCGATGCCGCGGAACACCGGCAGCAGATCGGCATCCAGCCGGTCGTAGTATTCGTCCGCCGTCTTGACGTTCTGGCTGTAGGTCGGCCCGACCTTGCTGATCGACGAAATGCCGAAGGACAGCATGTCGCAGTCGGCATAGGTCGAATAGCCCTGGAAATTGCGGTGCAGGCGACCCTGGCGCTGAGCGACGGCGAGTTCGTCATCCGGCTTGGCGAAGTGGTCCATGCCGATATAGACGTAGCCGGCTTCGGTCAGCTTCTTGATGGCCAGGGCCAGAATCTGCAGCTTGGTGTCGGCCGACGGCAGGTCGCCATCGTTGATCCGGCGCTGCGGCTTGAACAGGCTCGGCATGTGCGCATAGTTGTAGATCGACAGACGATCCGGATCCATCGCCAGGACACGTTCCAGCGTCCGGTTGAAGCCCATCACCGACTGGTGCGGCAGACCGTAGATCAGGTCGATCGAGATCGACTTGAAGCCGTTGGCGCGCGCATCCTTGATCACGCTGTAGGTTTCTTCCTCGCTCTGCACGCGGTTGACGGCAACCTGCACCTTCTCGTCGAAATCCTGGACGCCGACGCTCATGCGGTTGAAACCGAGTTCGCCGAGCAGCGCCACGGTGGCCGTATCGACCTTGCGCGGATCGACTTCGATCGAGTATTCGCCGCCTTCGAGCAGCTTGAAGTGCTTTCTCGTCTCACCCATTAGCTGGCGCATTTCATCGTGCGTCAGGAAGGTCGGCGTGCCGCCGCCCCAATGCAACTGGATGACTTCATGCTCGCCGTCGCGCCCTTCCAGGCTGGCCGCCTGCAAGTCGAGTTCCTTGGCCAGGTACTTCAGGTACTTGGCACTGCGTCCGTGATCCTTGGTGATGATCTTGTTACAGGCACAGTAGTAACAGATGGTGTTACAGAACGGGATGTGGAAGTATAATGACAAGGGTCGGCTGATACCGCCGATGTTGCGCTTGCCCAGCCAGAGTTTGGCAGCTTCCGAGTCGAAAGCCTCCACGAAGCGGTCCGCTGTTGGGTACGATGTGTAACGGGGGCCGTTCACATCGAAGCGGCGAATGATCTGAGGATCGAAGACGAGGTTGTCAGTTGCGAAATTCATTAAACATACCGTCAAGTTTTGATTGGATTATGTTGCGGCGCCGCACAATCACGGTTGACTTGGATCAAGCTAACGCAGGTTGATAATGCCCCAAAACAGCGCTTCACAGGAAATTTCCCTCTCTCTGATCAAGACGGCTTGTTCCAACTGCAATCTGCGTGAACTGTGCCTGCCTTTCGGACTCAGTCTGGAAGAACTGGAACGTCTCGACGACCTGATTTCGACCCGCCGCCGGATCAAGCGCGGCGACCACCTGTACCGTGCCGGCGAGGCATTTGATTCCATTTACGCCATTCGCAGCGGCTTCTTCAAGACCGACGTACTGCTCGAAGACGGCCGCGACCAGGTGACCGGCTTTCAGATGGCCGGCGAACTGCTCGGCCTCGATGGCATCTGTACCGAAGCCCATACCTGCAACGCCATCGCGCTCGAAGACAGCGAAATCTGCTCGATCCCCTTTTCTCGGCTGGAAGGCCTGTCGCGGGAAATCCACAACCTGCAGCACCATTTCCACAAGGTGATGAGCCGCGAGATCGTCCGCGACCATGGCGTCATGATGCTGCTCGGCACGATGCGCGCCGAGGAACGCCTGGCCGCCTTCCTCCTCAACCTGTCACAGCGTTTCACGGCCCGCGGCTTCTCGCACGCCGAGTTCTACCTGCGCATGACGCGCGAGGAAATCGGCAGCTACCTTGGCCTCAAGCTGGAAACCGTATCGCGCGCCTTCTCGCGCTTCCAGGAAGAAGGCTATATTGCAGTGCAGCAGAAACACATCCGCATTCTTGACGTCAACGGCCTCAAGGCCCTGATGACGCACCGCACCTAACAGCCCCGGCGCCCGGCTCAGCGCCGGCGCTGGCCGATGTCGACGGCGCGCTCGACCAGTTTCTGCAGCAACTCTCCGGCCCGCCGCCGCCCGGCCGTAGCCTGCCCCGGCGAGCGCCAGGCGAGCGTCACCCGATCCGGTTCGGCATGGCTCAGCAAAATAACGACGGACAGCGGACAGAGCGCGATCTGCGTGACATCCTCTTCGAGCATCTGCCAGGACAGCGCGCTACTGCAGAACTGCACGATCTCGACATTGACAAAAGGACTGCCGGTCTTGCCGAGGGCGGCCGCCGTCCGCTCCAGCATGCGGTTGAAGGGGATGACTTCCCTGACCGTCAGCCCTTCCGCCTCGATGCTTTCGACCAGCGCCTCGCGCGCCACTGAAAAATCGGCCACCGGCAATTGCCGGCTGAGCACATCCTCGGCAGCCAAGGCGAGGGTATTCAGGCCCGCGGCAAGGAGCAGGCCGGCCACCGCGAAACCTAGGCAAACAGACGCCCGACGCCGTCCCCAAAAGCATTTCAGAATATTGATCATTGCCTTCGCCCTCGTTAAACCGCCCCTGATCTGCGCGCTCAGAAGGAATACCGGGCGCTGACCCCGGCCAGCCAGGTGCGCCCGGGGGCCGACTCGTAATAGCGGTTATTGCTGTCGCCGACGATCACCGAGCCGACGTACTGGCGATCGAAAATATTGTCGAACCGCAGGAAGCCGCGGATATTCAAGGCCCCGTACTGGCGGGCCAGGCCAAAACGCAGATTGGCGATGGCGTAGGCCGGCGCTGCCGGCTGCTCATTGGTATCCTCGACATAGACCTTGCTGCGGGCGATTCCCTCCACGGCGGCATGGAAACCGCTGGCCGGATGCTTCCATACCACTTCACCGAACAGGCTGTGCGCCGCGACGCCGGGCAGACGGTTGCCGGCATTGACCGTTTTGGTCAGCGGCGCGGGCGGCGCCGTGGTAAAGGTGAAGGTCTCGTCATAGCGGGCCTGCAGAGCAGTGTAAGCGAGGCGGCTGGTGAAATTATTGGGCCACCGACTGTCGAGCCCCACTTCCAGACCCCGGCGGGTGGTGCCGCTGGCATTTTGATAGGCGGTGCGGCCACCGCTGCTCGACAAGACGACCAGTTCGTTCTTGGTATCGATCTCGAACAAGGCGACATCCAGGCGGTGATGGTCGCCGAGATAAGCCTTGAGGCCGGTTTCGTAATGCGTACTGGTCGACGGTTTCAGAGCGAAATTGAACGAACCGCCGGCGCTCGAATAGAACATTTCGTTGAAGGTCGGCGCCTCGAATCCCTGGGCGGCACTGGCGTAGAGATTGAGCGTATCGGTCAGGCGATAAAGCGCCGCAACGGTCGGCGTCGTCTTGTCGTACGTCACCGTGCCACTGTCGTCGCCATTGCTCAGGTAATTGTCCTCGACCTTGAAGGCGACGCGACTATGACGCAGCCCGCCGCTCAAGCTCCACCGCTCGCCCTGCCACTCGGCCTGTGCGTACTGGTCGAAACTAGCTACCCGGTCCCGCTCCTGGCGCCGCAGCGCACCCTTGACGCCGAGCGTTGCGCCGATGAAATTCTCGTAACCGCGCCGGTCGTCGGTCGATTGCTCGTAATCGAAGCCAACGGTGCCGGTCAGTTTGCCGCCGGCCAAATCGTAACGACTGATCCAGCGCCCGGAAAGACCGGCGAAATCGCGGTCGAAATCGATGATACCCCCCGAGTGCCGAGCGCTGAATTGCTGCGAACTGACCGGAATCGACTGGTACTGTAGGGTTGAACGCTGCCCGGCATAGGCCGAAAGCTGCACGACCTGCTGGCCGAAACGCTGTTCGTAGGTCACCCCGCCCTGCTGGTGGTCAATACTTTTGCGCGTGTTGAAATCGAGCGCCCCCTGGGCGACGCTGCGCGGCGCGCTGCGGTAGGCGTCCCAGGTCAGCCCCTGCGGGTCCAGGGCTTCCTGGCGAAAACTGTTGGCGAGCAAGGTCAGCTTGCCATCCGGATGGGGCTTGAACGTCAGCTTGACCATCGACTGGTCGCGCTCGGCAGCACTGTGCTGACGGTAGCCGTCGGTCGAAAAGCGCGACGTATCGATGACGTAGCCAACACCGCCGCTTTCCCCCTGGAGTGCAGCATCGGCTTTCCAGGTACCGTAGCTGCCGGCGGAAAAACTCGTTTCGACGCTGGGCGCCCCCTTGCCGTCGGCGGTAAACATCTGGATGACACCGCCGGCATTGTTGCCGTAGATTGAGGAGAGCGGACCACGCATCACCTCGATGCGCTCGGCCCGATCAAGATTGAATGTCGCCACCTGTCCCTGGCCGTCCGGCATCGAAGCCGGGATGCCATCGCTGATCAGGCGAATGCCGCGCACGCCGAAGGCCGAACGGGCGCCGAAACCGCGCGAGGAAATCTGCAGATCCTGGGCGTAGTTCTGCCGGTTCTGCACGGTGATGCCGGGCACCGCCACCAGCGCCTCGGAGGCATTGACCCGCGCCTGATCGGCGCCGAGGCGCTCGGCATCGACGAGATCGACGGCGGCCGGCAGATCGAAACTGCTGTGCTCGACGCGGCTACCGGTAACGACAACGGTATCGAGGCTGATGGCTTCGCTCGCGGCACCGGCCAGGCAGGGAAAGAGGGCGGCAACGAGGGTAGCCAGGCGGGTCGGGCGATGCATAACGGTTCTCCGGTCAGGGTCGGGAGCAGGAAACCTACTCCCTGGTCAATTATTCGCTTTGCGGCTGCCCCGGGCGCCCTGACTTTCGCCAAAGAGATCTCATGAAAATCATGAGCCTGGCCTTTTCGCCAACGCCCGCAGGGCGCCCCTGCGACAATTTGCCACATTCCCAAGGCGGCCCACCGAACAGAGAATGCCCGGTTTAAAAAATAAACCATTCAGGGGAATCTCGATGAACTTGCCTTGCCGTCCGCTCGCCGCGGCGATAGCGCTCGCCTTTTCTTCAACCGCCATCGGCCAAAGCTCGCCGCAACCCACCACAACCCTGGACAACGTACGGGTTAGCGCCAGCAAGGTAAAAACCGCCGACCCCGAATCGACCACCGTCAGCCGCGGCGAAATCGCCGCCCAGCGCGCCGCCACCAGCGATACCGCGGGCCTGCTGAAAGATGTTCCGGGTGTCAGCCTGTCCTCTGCCGGCGGCGTTTCCAGCCTGCCCAGCATTCACGGCATGGCCGACGACCGCAACCGTATCAAGGTCGACGGCATGGACCTGATTTCGGCCTGCGCCAACCACATGAATTCGCCGCTCTCCTACATCGACCCGAGCAATGTCGACAGCATCAAGGTCTACGCCGGCATCAGCCCGGTCAGCCTGGGCGGCGACAGCATCGGTGGCAGCATCATCGTCAAATCCCGCGCCCCGCGCTTTGCCACGGCCGGCGAAGGCCTCCTGAGCGGCGGCGAACTGGGCAGTTTCTACCGTTCCAACGGCAACGCCTGGGGCGTCAATGCCTCGGCCACCCTGGCCAGCGAAAATCTCAGCCTGCGCTATACCGGCTCAACCGCCGAATCCGGCAATTACAAGTCGGCCAAGGATTTCAAGCCGGGCGCGCTGGCCACCAACACGCTGCCCGGTGACCATTGGATCGCCGGTAACGAAGTCGGATCATCCGCCTACAAGACCGAAAATCATGCGCTGAACCTTGCCTACCGACTCGACAACCACCTCTTCGACTTGAAATTGGCTTACCAGCACATCCCCTACCAGGGGTTTCCCAACCAGCACATGGACATGACGAAGAACGAGAGCACCCAGGTAAATTTCGGCTACACCGGAAAATTTGCCTGGGGCAATCTTGAAGCCCGCGTCTATCACGAGGAAACCCGGCATGAGATGAATTTCCTCAACGACAAACGCTACTGGTACCACTCCAGCTTCACCATTCCGGGCATGCCGATGAACACCGAGGGCAAGAATACCGGCGCCCAGGTCAAGGCGGAAATCCAACTGTCGAACCGCGACCTGCTGCGCGTCGGCGGAGAATATCAGCGCTATCGTCTCAACGACTGGTGGCCAGCCTCCTTCGCGATAGTCGGTGGCGTACCAGTCGGCGGCATGCAGCCCAATACCTTCGTCAACATCAACGACGGCCAGCGCGACCGTTTCGATATTTTTGGCGAATGGGAAGCAACTTGGAATGCCGACTGGCAGACCCTGCTCGGTGCTCGCAGCAGCACGGTCATGATGGACAGCGGCAACGTCGGCGGCTACAACGCCAGCTACACTGCTGAGGCCAATGCCTTCAACAACGCCGAACGTTCGCGCACCGACAACAATATCGACCTGACCGCCCTCGCCCGCTACACCGCTAATGAACGACTGGACTACGAAGGCGGCTATGCCCGCAAGACCCGTTCGCCGAGCCTTTACGAACGCTACACCTGGTCCACCGGCGGCATGGCGATGGCCATGAACAACTGGATCAACGACGGCAACGGCTATGTCGGCAACCCCGACTTGCAGCCGGAAGTCGCGCACACCCTGAGCTTTACTGCCGACTGGCACGACGCGACGCGCCGCACCTGGGGGATCAAGGTTACGCCGTACTACAGCCATGTCGACAACTACATCGACGCCAAGCGCTGTTTCACCGCTGCCGCATCCGGCACCTGTGGCACGGCCAACCAGACGGCCACCGGCAAGTTCGTCTACCTGACCCTGGCCAACAACGATGCCCGCCTCTACGGCCTCGACCTCTCCGGCTTTGCCACGCTGGGCAAGATTGAGGGAGTGGGCAGTTTCATCGCTCGCGGCCTGCTCGGCTACGTCAAGGGCGAAAACCGGAGCACCGGCGACAACCTGTACAACATCATGCCGCTCAATGCCAAACTGGCACTGGAACACCGTCTCGGCAACTGGACCAATACCGCCGAAAGCGTTCTTGTCGGTGGCAAACACGATACTTCCCAAGTCCGCAACGAGGTGCCGACCAGCGGCTATGGCCTGCTCCACCTACGCAGCAGCTACGAATGGAAGAATGTGCGTCTCGACCTCGGCCTGGAAAACGTCTTCGACAAGCAATATGCCTTGCCGCTGGGCGGCGCCTACATCGGCCAAGGCACAACCATGTCGCTCGGCGGGCCTGCCTACGGCATCACCGTTCCCGGCATGGGTCGTTCGCTGTACGCCGGCATCAATATCAAGTTCTGAGCGCCACGCCGAGCGCTGCCAAAGCCCCGGAGCAAACCGGGGCTTTTTCATTTCCGGCCCTTTTTCCCGAATCGTTGGCACAGCCTAGATGCCGGCCTGCGCCCCCTCAAGTCAAAGCGCACCAGACACCGGCAAAACCGGCAAAAACCGCGGTGTCTCAAATTGACACACCTTCTTGCATAATTCGGCCGGCGCCTGGTTTTTTGCGATCAAGTCCTAGAATGAAACTCTCTTTATCCGTCTTTGTTTCATTTATCGTGAGGTGTCAGGGCCATGAAAGCAGACGAACTGCTGTACCAATTACTGGGTGTCGAAGCGCCCTGGCAAATTGTGCAGATTCGCGGCGATCTCGGGAAGGACCAGATCGATGTCTGGATCGCACAACAAACCGGCCGCAGCGGCTGGTTCTTCGGCAGCAAACCGAATATCCCGCCCGGCCAGGAACAGGTCTGGCGCCACATCAATCTCGGCAGTTCGCGCTGCGTCATTCATTCCGTCGTCAGCACCAGCGCCCCGCCGTGGAACGGCCAGGCCGGCCAGCCCTTCACGCACGCCATGGCGCAACTGGTCGGGGCGATGATGCGCGACGGTATCAAGCTGCAAAGTATTTGCGCCATTCTCGACATCACCGTTGCCGATCTGTGGAAATTCAAGCACTCCCTCGACAGCGGCAAGGCGGGTCTGGCCGACCATGCGCCGGCCGCGGCGACGGAGAGCGATGAACGGAAGTCGCGGGTGGCCGACCAGGACGATCCGATCTGGCTAAAATTGCTCGATGGCGCGGTCAATATCGACATTCGCCTGCTCAGCCTGAAATTCCTCATGACCAAGCTCCGCGAACAGATCCGCCACATTACCGACGACGAGGTCCGCACGCTCAAGGCCTACGAACTGCATCGCTTCGTGGTCCGTCACGAACAGATGCTCGACCACGAACTGAGCCAACTGGCCAAGCTTTGACCCCGCCCCACAAGGAATTCCATGATGAAAGCTACTACTGGACTGATGTCCGTCGGGCGCGCCGCTGAGTTGATCAGCGCCGGCAAGTACCTCAACATCGCCGGCGACGAGGAAGCCTTGAAGCAATTGCCCAAGGGCAACTGGATCGGCGGCACCATCCCCTATTTCATGGCCGACGACGGCGGTGTGATCTCCCGCGACCGGGTCTTCGTCAACGAAATCGAGGTCTTCGGCGCGGCGCCGAGCATCCGCCTGCTCGACGTCGATTCCCTGCCGCAAATCTGTCGCAACGCCCCGGAAAACGGCTACACCATCCTCGTCGTACCGGCCTTCGGCCCCTGCCACAGCAGCTTTGCCGAAAACGCGCCGAATTACGAAGAGATGTACATGAAGCCGCTGATCGGCTGGGTGGCCGGCGTCCATCTCGACGATCTCGGCCAGCGCACGCCCAAGGTCGCGCTCGGCACCACCGGCGAACTCTCCGACCAGCATGCGGTGGTCATCGACGTTCCCCTGCCGGCGGAAAAGTTTGCCCGCATCGACATCGTCAATCTCTTCAAGCCCGGCCGTGGCGCCGCCATCACCTTCGAGAACACCGGCTTTGCCGCCGGCGACTGTCGCCTGGGCGGCCAGCCGGCCAATCTGGCCGACTACCTGCTGGCCGGCAAAATCGATACCCGCCTGCCGCTGGTCGCCGACTACTGCGGCGCGGCGATCAACGTCAGCATCAAGGCCATCGACGCCGCGGCCAAAAGGGTCGAGTTCTACGCCCCGGTCTTCCCCGGCGTCGAATACCGCATCGCCGAGCCGCTCGCCGACTACGTCAGCGCCTTCCAGTCGGCGCTGCCGCGGATCGAAGGCAGCATCACCTTTTCCTGCAACTGCATCCTCAATTTCCTGTACTCCGAACTGGCGGGGAAACGCACTGGCCATATCACCGGACCAATCACCTTCGGTGAAATCGCCTACCAGTTGCTCAACCAGACGCTGGTCTACCTGACCATCGAGGGCTGAAAACAAGCGTCCCCGGCCGCCGGTCCACCTGCCACGGCGAGCCAGGGAGGCCGGCGGGCGTATTGCGTTTGCCGGCCGTTGCTGCAATGCTTCGTCGTTGCCCGCGGACTGACGATCATGCCGCTGCGAAAATCACCGTGGCGAATGATCGTGCGCCAGAGCATTCCGTCACCCCCAACGACAGAGAAAGTTGCATTCGATGACAAGCACGACGCCGCGCAAGCCCTTCTCGATGATTCGCGAATTCCAGCTCGCCGACTGGTTCACCCTCGGCAATGCCATCTGCGGCACCGGAGCGCTGTTTTCCATCATGAGCTATCTGGAATTCCGCGATGTCCGGCACATCTACTTTGCCTGCACCCTGGTCTTCGCCGCGCTGATCTTCGATATCCTGGACGGCCGCATCGCCCGCTGGCGGCAGAAATCGTCGCTGCTCGGCCAGGAACTCGACTCGCTGGCCGACGTCATTTCCTTCGGCGTGGCACCGGCCATCATCGCCTACGGCTGCGGCATGCAGGGCCTCTACGACCGTATCGTGCTGGTCTACTTCGTGACCTGCGGCGTCTCCCGCCTGGCCCGCTACAACGTCACCGCTGCCGAGCTGTCCGAGGGCGGCGACAAGGTCAAGTATTTCGAAGGCACGCCGATCCCGACCTCGATCCTGCTCGTCCTCGTCCTCGCCATTGCCGCCAGCTTCGATGCCGTGCGCCAGGGTCTGTGGTTCGGCGAAATCACCCTGCTCGGCTTCACGCTGCACCCGCTGGTCCTGATGTTCGCCCTCTCCGGTTCGCTGATGATCAGCCGTTTCCGCATTCCCAAGCTGTGAGCGACGAAGAATAACCGGACACCACCCACCGGAACCAGCATGATCCCTACTCCCGACTACGCCAGCAACCAGCCCGAGCGCGCCGCAATCGACGCCCTGGCCGGGCCGACCCTGCTTGAATTCGGTGCCGATTGGTGCGGCCATTGCCAGGCGGCGCAGCAACCATTGGCCGAGGCCCTGGCCGGAGCGCTCACCATTCGTCACCTGAAAATCGAGGACGGTCCCGGCCGGCCGCTCGGCCGATCTTTTCGCGTCAAGCTGTGGCCGACCTTGATCTTTCTTCAGGATGGCCGGGAAATCGCTCGTCTGGTCCGGCCGACGGCCGCGCCGGAAATTGCCGAAGCGCTGGCCAAACTCGCCAGCCAAGCCGGCGGCTAAGCTTCCACCGCTTCCGCCACCCAACCCAGGGCCTTGATGCAGGCGCTGGCGATCGGCGTAGATAAACCGCCGTGACCGGCGCCGGCCACCGGCATCCAGATCGCTTCCGGCCAGGCATTGTGCAGTTGCTTGGCAATCTGCGGCGGGCAGACCGGGTCGGCCATGCCTTGCACGATGCTGGTCGGGATGTGGCGCAGGCGGTCGATACCGGCCAGTAACTGGCCGGGCGCCAGGAAACAGTGATGCACCAGGTAATGCAACTGGATGCGCGCCTTGGCCAGGTGCACGGCGTCGGGCGGCGCGGCCAGCGGCGCCTCGCCCATCAGGGCCCGCTCGTAATCGAGCCAGGCGCGGGCGGCGGTGGTGGCGACCGCGGGATCGTCGGCCAGGATGCGGGCGGCGTAGGCCGCCAGCAGGTCGTCGCGCTCGGCCACCGGCAGGGCGCCGGCAAATGCCCGCCAGGCTTTCGGCACGGCGCCATGACTGCCCTGCACGTAGGCCCGGACTTCTTCCGGCGTGCCGAGGAAAATGCCGCGCAACACCAGGCCGAGCACGTTTTCCGGGTAGCTCTGGGCATAGGCCAGGGCCAGCAGACTGCCCCAGGAGCCGCCGAAAACGATCCAGGCGGAAATGCCGAGGGCTTGGCGCAGGTATTCCAGATCGGCCACCAGGTGTGCCGTGGTATTCGCTTCGATACTGCCGAGCGGCTGGCTGCGGCCGCAGCCGCGCTGGTCGAACAATACCGCGTGGAAACGCTGCGGATCGAATAGCCGACGCTGGGTAGCCGAGCAGCCGCTGCCCGGGCCGCCGTGCAGGAAAAGCACCGGCAGGCCGTGTTCGGCGGCGCATTCTTCGACGTAGACGACGTGGCCATCGCCGACATTCATCTGCCGGGCATAGCGGGGCTGGCTGACGGGAAACAAGGGATCGACTGGCAATCAGGCCTCGATCAGGCCGTTGCGCACGGCGACCAGCGCCAGTTCCGCGGAGTTCTGGACATTGAGCTTCTGCTTGATGTTGTAGAGATGGGTGCCGACCGTGCTCGGGCTGAGGCAGAAATCACCGGCCACTTCGTTCACCGAGCGCCCTTCGGCGAGCTTGATGAACACCGCGAGTTCGCGCTCGCTCAGGGTTTCCAGCGGATTGCTCGAGCCCGACAACTGGCCGAGTGCCACCGCCGCCGCCAGTTCCGGATCGAGATAGCGGCGGTTGCCGGCAACCTGGCCGACGGCACGCAGGAACTCTTCCGGCGCTGCCCGCTTGCACAGGTAGCCGAGCGCCCCCAGACGCAAGGCACGCACCGGCACGATATCGTCGTGGTGCGCCGAGAGCATCAGCACGCGGGCCTTGCCATCCCAGGCGATCAGGCGCTCGAGGGCGACCAGACCGCCGATGCCGGGCATCGAGACATCCATCACCACCAGCGTCGGCGCCGGTACCAGTTCGGCATAGCGCTGGACGGCCCGCTCGCCGTTCTCGGCCTCACCGACCACCGTCGCGCCGGCCCCTTCGAGGAGCAGGCGAAAACCGAGGCGGACGACGGCGTGGTCATCGGCCAGCAAGACCCGGATGCCTTGCAGATCATGGTTCATGGTTCTTCCTCCAAAATAATGGCGGCGACCGGTTCGGGGAAACCGGCGCGCAGCCGAAAACCGCCGGCGGCCGGCGATTCGCGTTGCAAATAGCCACCCAAGACGGCCAGCCGTTCGGTCATACCCTGCAAACCGAGGCCGCAGCCGGCCTGCGGCGATGCGTGGCAGTGCTGGCCGTGCCCGTTGTCGGCCAGGGAAATTTCCCACTCGCCGTCGTGCCGGAGGATTTTCAGATCGACCCGGCTGGCCGCGGCATGGCGAACGACATTGGTCAGCCCTTCCTGCACGATGCGGAGCACCGTCTGCCCCCGGACATCGCCCGCCACCTGGTCGCCGCAACGCAGTTCCACGGCCAGTTCGATTTCCTCGTGCTGCCGGCGCCAGGCGGCGAGTTGCCGCTCAAGCGCGGTTTGCAGGCTACCGGCGGCCGGCGGCCGCAGACGGAGCAGGATATTCTTGACGCCGTCCTGCATCTCGCCGGTCACCGCAACGATGCTTTGGGCGTGGCTGTGCAGCGCCGGCTGCTCACCGGTGCGCTGGACGATGGCGCCGGCCAGGGCGCGCACGGCGGTGATGCCCTGGGCCAGTTCGTCGTGCAGTTCGCGGGCAATGCCGCGCCGCTCGGCTTCGAGCCGGCCCTGCAGACAGCGCGCCAGTTCCTGTTCGGTTTCCAGGCGCACGTTGTCATTGACCGCTTCCGTCAGGCGGTCGGCCATGCCGTTGAAGGCGCGCGACAGGCGGCCGAGTTCCGGCGTCGCAAAAACCGGCAAACGGGTGTCGAAACGCCCGGAACCAGTCCGGTCGAGCGCCGTCATGACCTGTTCCAGCGGGCGCAGGGCGCGGTCCAGGGCGCGCCGGCTGACGACAAAAATCACCGCGAGCAGGGCCAACGCCCAGCCGGCCATGGCCAGCAGATCGTCCCAGGCGTCGATCACCGAGCGCGAGGCATCGGGGTAAAGCACCAGTTGCAGCTCGCCGACCACCAGGTGGCGCGGCGCGAATTCCGGCGTCAGCAAGCCGGCGAACCAGTCCGGCACGCGGCGCCCGGCCTTGTAGCTCGGCGGCGGCGAACGGTAGAGCCGGCGGCCATCGGCGGCGAGCACTTCGAGCGCATTGGCGCGGATTCGGCCGAGCGGCTGGACGACCGCCAGCAGGCGCCCCGGCAGCGCATCCGGCGGCACGCCCTGCAACTCGCCGGCCAGGGCCTGCAGCCACTGCACCGAGACCCGGTTCGCCGCTTCAACTTCCTCGTGGATGGCGTTGCGCGACCCGTGCAGCCACAAGCCGGCGAGGACCAGCAGCAGACTGGCGGCCAGGCCGGTGAACACCAGGCCGACGCGGGTATGCAGGTTGAGACGTTCGCGGCTCGGCAGCAGTTGGCGCATCATTTGCCGCCGAACACGTAACGCACGCCGAGCCAGGCAGCGCGCGGCGCACCGGGCGCGACGAAGGTTTCCCGGCGCCAGGTGCCGGAATCGTTCTGAAAACTGCCATCGGCCGCAAAGGGATTTTCGGCGAGCGCGGCGGCCGTCGCGTAGCGCTTGTCGAACACGTTGTTCACCTTGGCGAATAGCTGCCAGCCACCGCCCAGCTTCGCCTCGGCATTGAGATTCAGGATGGCGTAGCCGGGCAGCTTGCCGGCGCCCTCGAAGGTCCGCCCGCCGAAGGTCCCGGCCTGGTGCTGGTTGTTTTCATTGCCGCGCGCGTACTGGCTGGAGAAGGCCTGGACATCGCCGCCCAGGCGCAGCCAGTCGGCGGCCTTCCAGGACAGGCCGAGTTTCAGGCTGTGGGCCGGCAAACCGGGCAGGCGGTTGCCCTTCTTGACGTAGATTTCGTCATCCTGACCGCCCGCCGTGCATTCCGGCGCCGTGCCGCGCGTGCTGTTGTTGGCGCCGAGCAGGCAGGCCGCCGACTGGAAAGTAGCGTGCAGGTAGCTGTAATTGGCAAACCAGTCGACGCGGCGCTGGCTGCCGCGCAGGCCGAGTTCGATGCCCTGGCGCAGGGTCTTGCCGAAATTGGTGAAATAGCCGGCGCTGGTCGAGGTGCCGACAAACAGGATGTCGTCCGACGACTGCGTGCGATAGACCCCGGCATTCCACTCGAGGTTGCCGGCCAGCTTGCCGCGCAGGCCGGCCTCGACGGTGCGCGCGATGACCTGTTTCAGGTAGGGATCGGCGGCCATGGCATTGGGCAGGGTGCAGGGGTTGGCCGGGTCGGCACAGCCCAGCTCGATCGGTGTCGGCACGCGGTTGCCCTGGCTGAAACCGGCATAGGCATTGAGCGCCGGCAGGGCCTGCCAGGTCAGGCCAAGCGCCGGATTCAGGCTGCGATAGCTGTGCTGGCCGTCGAGATTGGGCGCCGTGCGGTTGAGTTCGTCGAAGGTCGTGACGCGGCTCATGTTGTAGCGGGCAGCGGCCGTCAGGTGCAATTTGTCGCTCAGGGCAATGGTGTCGGTCACGTAGAGGCTGGTCGTACGCGTCGTGCCGTGCAGGCGGTTTTCCTCGGTGGCCGGCTGCAATTGCGAAACGCCGCGCGTCGCGTCGATCACGCCGATTTCCTGGGTCTGCGTGAAATGCATGCGGGCATGATCGAAGGAGGCGCCGATGGCCAGTTGCTGCCGCCCCGTGCTCAGGTTCCACTGGCCGGAAAAGCCGTTGCCCTGCTGCGTCGTGCGCGTCCGGTTGTTGGCGCCGGATTCGTCGTTCGAGAGGCCATCGAAGGGGCCATCCTCAAACTCGTCGTTCATGTCGCCGTTCAGCGTGCGTGTCTTGCTGCGCCGATGGTAGATGTTGCCCGACAGGCTCTGCGTGTCGCTGAGCCAGAGGCGGCCGTTGAGCGCCAGCTGGGTAAGGTCGTTGCGCGTCTGGTCGGGGTGGGTGAATATCTGGTCGCGGCGGGCGGCGTACATCGACTCGGGCAACAGGCCGTTGCCGGTCATTTTGGTCACGGCGCGACTCAGCGTCAGGTCGGCCTCACCGCTGGCGCTCTTGTGCGACAGCTTGGCGAACAACTGCTTGGCGTCGGATTTGGAGTAATCGCGCCAGCCGTCCTCACGGAACCAGTCGGCGGCGACATACCAGGCCCAGGTGCCGTTATTGCCGCCATGTTCGAGCTCAAGATTGCTGCGTCCGAAACTACCGCCGGACAGCTCGAACTTGCTGCCGGGATGGCTGAAGCCGCTCTTGGTGCGGATGGCCAGTGCGCCGCCCAGGGTGTTCAGGCCGAACACCGGGTTGGAGCCGGGAATCAGGTCCATGCCGGCAATCGCCGAATGCGGCAGGAGATCCCAATTGACCGTATCGCCGAACGGCTCGTTGATGCGCACGCCGTCGAGGTAGACCGACATGCCCTGGGCCGTGCCGAGCAGCGGCGAAGCCGTGAAACCGCGGTAATTGAGGTCGGCCTGGAAGGGATTGCCCTGGACTTCGTTGAGATTGACGCTGGGCAGTTGGCGGGCCATGAATTCCGGCAGGTTCAGGCTTTCCTGTTCTTCGAGCTGCTCGCCGCTCACCGTCTGGACATTGGCCGGCATCTGCAGGCGCGCCACGCCGACGCCGGCGAGCGGCGTGTTGCCGATGATTTCGATGGTTTCGGCCTGGATCACCGGCTCGGCGGCCAGCACCGGGGAAAAAGCCGGGGCAAAGGCGGCGGCGACGGCCAGGGCGAGCAAACTGCGTTGCGGGTTGTGTCTCATGTTGATTTTTTTAATTTGTAATTGATCGGCACGACGACCTGGATTTCATTGGCCTCCAGCGCCTCGGGCAGCGGCGGCAGGCTGGCCAGGGCTTCGAGCATGGCCACGGCGTGCTGGTCGAGCACGGCAAAGCCGCTCGACTGATCGAGCTGCACGCCAAGCAGATTGCCCTTCCTGGCGACCCGCAGGCGCAGGCGGACTTCGCCCTCCCAGCCGCGCAGCGCGGCGATACGGGGATATTCCTGCTGGCCGGCGAGCAAGGCGGTCAGGCGCTGACGGTAGGCGGCCAGCACGTCGCCCAGGGGTCGGGCCGGTGCCGTGTCCGGCGCGGCGACGGGAACAGGCGAAGCGGCGGAAACTGGCACCGCAAGCGCTGCTTCGCCCGGCGCTACGCGGCTGGCGGCGACTTCGGCAGCAACCGGGGCCACGGCAATGGTCGGCCCGGCCGCCCCGTTCATCCGGGGAGCCAAGGGGTGCTCCGCGAACGATGGGGACGGCCGAGCCTTCTCGGGGACGGCAGCCGGCGCCACCTGGCGGGGCGTCTCGGCTGCCGGTCCGGCATGCGGTGAAACTTCGGGGGCCAGCGCGTAGCGCAGCGTTGCAACGATGGTCAGCGGCAGCACGGGCCGCGCTTGGCGCTGCCATGAAAGCGCGGCGAAGATCAGCCCATGGAGGACCAGCGACAGGCCGCAGATCCAGGCCAAACGGCGATCCGGTGCGTAAGCCATCATTTCAGCGCCGCCTGCTCGGCGGCCGGGAACAGGTGGCCGACCGAGCGCCGGTACTCACTGGCCGCCACCGGCAGGTCGGCGAATTCGGGCGGCAGCGGCCGGGCCAGCACTTCGTTCATGTCCAGCCCGGCCTCGGCGGCCTGGTGCAGGCTTTCCCGCAGCCAGGTGAGCCACGCCCGCGTCTGACGGATCGGCGCCGCATCGGGCGTCGGCGCGCCATGCCCGGGCACCAGCGTCGTGAAGCCGGGCCGCCGGGTCAACGCCTCAAGCTGATCAAGGGCGGTCAGCCAGTGGCCGATGTCGGCATGCGGCGTGGTCGGCGCGCGCCCATTGAAGACCAGGTCCCCGGCAAAGAGCACGCCGCTGGCGCTGTCGTAGATGGCCAGATCGGCCCCGGTATGGCCGTCGAGGGCGATCAGTTCGAGCTGCCGGCCGGCCACGGCGAGCGGCCCGGCGGCCAGCGCCTGCGTCGGGACGAGGACTTCGGTGCCGAGCAGCCAGTCGCCACTCAGGCGGAAGAGATTTTCGGCGAAGGCATTACCATCGGCGGCGATACCCCGGATGGTGCTCGGCAGGGCGGCGATCGGCAACCCGGAAAAAGCCTGGTTGCCGAGAAAATGATCGGGATGGTGATGGGTATTGATGAGCAGCACCGGCGGCCGCGGCGTCACGGCGGCGATGGCCTGGCGCATCTGCTGGCCGTAGCGCAGCGAAGGGCCGCTGTCGATGACGATGACGCCCTGCGCCGCGACGATGAAGCCGGTATTGACGATATTGCCGCCGTTGGCCGTAGTGAAGTCCTCGCTGCGGCCGATGAAGACATGAACATCCGGCGCCACCGGCCGGGCGCTCAGACCGTAATCGAAGCCGGCCGCCTGCACCGCCCCGGCCAGCCACAACGCGCAGCACAGGAAGCGGCGTTTCACGGGGCGATCCGGGCCTGAAAGAGGTTGCCGTTGTTGTCGCGACCGCGCGCTTCGATCGGCCCGGCCAGCGCGCCACGCTGCAGAGTAAAGACCGGGTTTTCCGCCACCGGCTCGTAGGTCTGCAGGCGCATCAGGGGTTGCCCGGCAGCATCGGCGAAAGCGATTTCCTCCAGGTAAAATGCCGGCGTTCCAGCCACCAGGCCGGTGTCCATGGGATGCACGATGCGCAGCCGGAGGCGGCCGCTGGCCGGCCCTTCCGACCACTGGCGACCGCTCACTTCATTGAGCCGCTGCTGCCATTCGGGCGAGCTGGCGGCAGCGGAAGGCGCCGTGCAGCCACCGCCCACCGTATTGACCCAGGTGCCGCCGACATGCCACAGCCCGTCGGCGGTGCGTACCGCGGCGCGGACCGGGGTCGATTGCTGCAGCTTGACGCGAAAGCCGAGGTAGGCGCCGCTGCCGGCCGGGTAGAAACGCAGGACCTGGACGATCGGATTGAAATCGGCAAAGACGATCACTTCCCGAACATTGGACAGCGCCGTGGCATCGACCGTGACCGGCACCTGCAGAGGATTCTCGGCGGTAGACGGGGCGCTGACCTTGACCCGCGGATCGAAGAGCACCTGCTGACCGGCCAGGAAGGCCTTCTGCATCTCCCCCCAGCGCGCCGAAGCCAGCGGATCGCCGCTTTCCTGCAGGGCCGCCGCATCGGCCGGCGGCATCAGCGCCGCCAGTGCAATGGCGGCCATGGTCAAAGGAAATTTCATCGGTTCGTTCTCCTCTTGCCCTGGCGGGCGGTTGGCGAAAACGGTCGCAAGCCCCGTGCCAAAGCGGCAAACAGGCTTGGCGAGGCGTTTTCGCCCGCGTCAGGGGGGCCGTGCAGCACTGCGGTTGCGCAACTTTGGAGCACCTGTGTTCATTTGCAGCAGAACAGCGGCCACTCCGCCGGCCGCGGCCAAATTTGCCCAAAAGCGCGGCGCGGCCCGACGGCAGGCCGCCGGCGGGGCGAATTGCCCGACATGGCACAGGCCTTGCAGACCGCCTTTCTCGCCAGGGGTCGCTTCAGGGAAAGGAAGCCGGCCCCCGGCTTTCATTCCGCCCCGGACGCCGACGAGCGACGCTGGCCCCGACCCCGGAACCAATGGATAACCTAGGAGACAATCCATGCACCAACACAACAATCATCTCCGGCAGCGCGCGCTCAGCATCGCGCTCCTTGCCGCCGCGGTCATGGCCGGTAATCCGGCCCTGGCCAAGGACGTCACCGATGCCGACATCCTCAACGACGCCAAGAGCACCGGCGACGTCGTCAGCTTCGGCCTCGGCACCCAGGGCCAGCGTTTCAGCCCGGCCACCCAGATCAATGCCAAGACCGTGAAGAACCTGGTCCCGGCCTGGTCGATGTCCTTCGGCGGCGAGAAGCAGCGTGGCCAGGAGTCGCAGCCGGTGATATCCGACGGCAAGATGTTCGTCACAGCCTCCTACAGCCGCCTGTTCGCCGTCGATGCGAAGACCGGCAAGAAATTGTGGAAGTACGAACACCGCCTGCCCGACGGCATCATGCCCTGTTGTGACGTGATCAACCGCGGCGCCGCGCTGTACGGCAACGTGGTCATTTTCGCGACGCTCGATGCCCAACTCGTCGCCCTCAACCGCGACACCGGCAAGGTCGTCTGGAAGGAAAAGATCGGCGACTACGCCGCCGGCTATTCCGCCACAGCCGCCCCGATCATCGCCCGCGGCAAGCTGATCACCGGCATTTCCGGCGGCGAATTCGGCGCTGTCGGCCGCATCGACGCGCGCGATCCGCTGACCGGCAAGCTCGTCTGGACGCGCCCGACCGTCGAAGGCCACATGGGCTATCGCTACGAGAACGGCAAGGAAGTCGAAAACGGCATTTCCGGCACGACCAACGCCACCTGGGAAGGTGACCTGTGGAAGACCGGCGGCGCCGCCACCTGGAATGGCGCCACCTACGACCCGGAAACCAACCTGATCTTCGCCGGCACCGGCAACCCGGCCCCGTGGAACAGCCACCTGCGCCCGGGCGACAACCTGTTCTCGTCCTCCACCGTCGCCATCGACGCCGACACCGGCAAGATCGCCTGGCACTACCAGAACACCCCGCACGACGGCTGGGACTTTGACGGTGTGAACGAATTCGTTTCCTTCGACTACAAGGATCCGAAGAGCGGCAAGATCGTCAAGGCTGGCGGCAAGGCCGACCGCAACGGCTTCTTCTACGTTAATGACCGGACCAACGGCAAGCTGCTCAACGCCTTCCCCTTCGTGAACAAGATCACCTGGGCCAAGAGCATCAACCTCGAAACCGGCCGTCCGAACTACATCGAAGAAGGCCGCCCTGGCGACCCGACGCAAGGTGTAGACGGCAAGAAGGGCAAGGTCGTCTTCTCGGCTCCGTCCTTCCTCGGCGGCAAGAACCAGATGCAGATGGCCTACAACCCGGGCACCGGCCTGTTCTACGTGCCCTCGAACGAGTGGTCGATGGACATCTGGAATGAACCGGTGTCGTACAAGAAGGGTGCCGCCTACCTCGGCGCCGGCTTCACCATCAAGGCCCTGAACGACGACTACATCGGCTCGCTGCGCGCCATGGACCCGCAGACCGGCAAGATGGTCTGGGAAAACAAGAACTACGCTCCGCTCTGGGGCGGCGTCCTGACCACCGCTGGCGGACTGGTCTTCTACGGTACGCCGGAAGGCTTCCTGAAGGCGCTCGATGCCAAGACGGGCAAGGAACTGTGGTCCTTCCAGACCGGTACCGGCATCGTTGCACCGCCGGTCACCTGGGAACAGGATGGCGAACAGATGATCGCCGTGACCACCGGCTGGGGCGGCGCCGTGCCGCTCTGGGGCGGCGACGTCGCCAAGCGCGTGAATTACCTCGAACAGGGTGGTTCCGTCTGGGTGTTCAAGCTGCACAAGGGCTAAGTTTTGCCATCTAGCGCGGGGGCAGACGCCCCCGCCGACAACGGCGTACCGGCGCAAGCGGGTACGCCGTTTTTGCGTGCTGGCGAGGCGTCGACCGCTAGCGCTCACTCGTGCCCCCGGCTCGCCTGCGCCTCGATGAAGGTCTGGATGGCCCAGGCCAGTTCCTGTTTGAGCACGCCTTGCCAGGGCGGCATGTGGGTGACGCCGACGATGACCTTGCCGTAGCGCACCGACTTGGCGAACCAGGCGTCGTTGTCGCGCAGGCAGGCAGCGTTCAGCTCGACGTCGTCGATCCGCCGGCAGTAGCGGTTGATCTGGCGCAGATCGGGGGCCGGTGCCGCATTGGTCGCCGCATCGGCGCCGTGGCAGCGGGCGCAGGCCTGGTTGTAGGCGGCCCGCCCGACGCTGACGGCGGCCGGCTGGCCGCGGTAGGGATTGGCCTCGAGCCAGGTTTCGTCGAGCGGCGCCAGACCGTCTGGCGCGACATCGGGGGCGACGGCGACTTCGCCGGCATGGACGGCAGCACTGAACAGCACCGCACAAAACAGGGGGAAAAGTTTGCGCATGGATCTCACCAGTCGGTCGGACAGGCGCGGCAGCCTGTGAAATCGGCATCCTGGAATACCGTGTAGCGGCGGTAGCTGCCGGAAAGATCGGCACCCTGGAAGTTGACCGTAAAGAACTTGCTCTCCTGCAGGTTGGTGTCGACCAGGCGGGCGCCGATGAACCAGGCGAAATTGGCCTTGGCCGCCTCGAGGTTGGCGCCGCTCAGGTCGGCATTGGAGAAATCGGTCCGGAAGAGGCGGGCGAATTCGAGATCGGCCCCGACCAGGCGGGCGCCGCGAAAGGTTGCGGTCGGCGCACTGACCTTGTTGAGACGGGCCGCCGTCAGGTCGGCGCCGTCGAGATTGGCGCCGGCCAGGTTGGCGCCGCGCAGATCGGCACGCGCCAGTTGCGCACCGCGCAGGTCGGCCCCGGCCAGGTTCTTGCCGGCCAGGTTGGCGTGGCGCAGGTCGGCCCCGGCACAACGGGTATGCGGCCAGATGCCGCAACCGTTGATGACTGTCGGCACCAAGGGCTCGGCGGCCTGGCTAGCGGTCGACACGAAAAAAAGGGCAAAAATCAGCGAACGCAAAGTCATTGCAGAATCATCCATTGCCGGCCAGGCCCCCGACCCGACCGCCGACACCCCATGCCGGTGCCGGCGGCCATCGCCAACTGCCGAAGGGAGACGGCAGCTGGTTGGGCCGGAAGACTGCGCCGTGCTAGCGCTTGAGCGATTTAGGCAGCTTGAAGACCCACATCGAGCCGCCCTGCGTCACCTGCTTGGTCAGGTCGGCCAGGTCGCCGCCCCAGAGCGGCACGGCGCCGCCGTAACCGGACTGGATGCCGATGAACTGCTCGCCATCCATTTCCCAGGTGATCGGCACCGAAACCACGCCGGAGCCGGTCTGGAACTTCCACAGTTCCTTGCCGTTTTTCGCATCGAAGGCCTTGACGTAGCCGTCCGAGGTACCGGTGAACACGAGGCCGCCGGCGGTGGTCATGGTGCCGGCCCAGAGCGGGAATTTCTCCTTGTGCTCCCAGGCGATCTTGCCGGTCTTCGGGTCCAGCGCGCGCAGCGTGCCGACGTGGTCATCGAACAGCTTCTTGATGCGGAAACCCTGACCAAGGTAGGCCGAGCCGGCCTTGTAGGTCAGCTTTTCAGTCCAGTAGTCCATCGCCCAGTGGTTGGCGGGAATGTAGAACAGCTCGGTCTGCGGGCTGTAGCTCATCGGCATCCAGTTGGTGCCGCCCAGGAAGGGCGGCGAGACGAACACCGAGTCGCCCTTTTCGGCGCCGTCCTTGGGCAGCGGCGGCCGGTTGCCCTTCTCGATCGGCCGGCCGGTCTTGAGATCGAAACCGGAAGCCCAGGTAATGCCTTCGACAAACGGCCAGGCACCGATCAGCGCCGTCGGCTTGTTCGGGTAGCCGGCACCGCTGGTCAGCTTCTCGCGGTCGGTGACGAAGAAGAAGCCGTTGCGGTCGGCGTGCGCCGAGGCCTTGACCGGCTTGCCGGTCTTCGGATCCTTGTATTCGAAGAGCACGACCGAGTTGTTGCCGGAGAAGTCCCAGGCATCGTTCGGGGTGTGCTGGAAGAAGCCCTTCAACTCGCCGGTGCTGGCGTCGACATAGGCCTGGCCGGAGGTGAACAGGCTGTCCCAGTTGCGCGGATCGTCGCCTTCCTTGGTGCGGTGCCAGGTGTTCCACGGGGCCGGATTGCCGGCGCCGATCACCACCATGTTCTTTTCGACGTCATAGCTGGCCGTCTGCCAGGGCGCGCCGCCGCCGTGATTCCAGGCGTCGACCAGCTTGCCCTCCTTGTCGCGCGGCCAGGACGGCGCTTCCTTGTCGCCGGTCGGGGTCGATTCCTTGCCGTTCAGGCGGCCCATGTGGCCTTCGACCATCGGTCGTGCCCAGACTTCCTCGCCGGTATCCGGATCGCGTGCGAACAACCAGCCGACGACGCCGAACTCGTCACCCGACGAACCATGCACCAGCAGCACCTTGCCGCTCTTCTCGTCCTTGACCACGAAGGGCGCGCCGGTCATCGTGTAGCCGACCTTGTGGTCGCCGAACTTCTTGCGCCAGGCGACCTTGCCGGTGTCCTTGTCGAGCGCGACGATGGCCGCGTCGAGCGTGCCGAAGTAGATCTTGTTGCCGTAGATGGCGGCGCCGCGATTGACCACGTCGCAGCACGGACGAATGTCGTCGGGCAGGCGGGCTTCATATTCCCAGAGACGTTTGCCGGTACGGGCGTCGATCGCGAAGATGCGCGAATACGACGCGGTGACGTAGATCACGCCGTCGTGCACCAGCGCCTGCGCTTCCTGGCCACGCTGCTTTTCGCCGCCGAAGGAGAAGCTCCAGGCCGGCACCAGGTGCTCGACGTTTTTGGTATTGACCTTGCTCAGCGGGCTGAAGCGCTGTGCCTTGAGGCCGAGGCCGTAGGACAGCACATCGCCGGTCGTCTTGTCGTCATTAAGGATGTCTTCCCAAGTGACATTGCTGCCGACGGCGCTGGCCGGAGCACCGAAAGTCGCAGCGACCAGCGCGGCAAGCAGAGCCTGACGGGGATTGAACCGGGTTGATTTCATTTTTCTTTCGTCTCCAGATTATGTCGTTGAGGCCCGGGCAAGCGGACCAGCCCGTCCATTCCAACAGGCGAGCCGAGTATAGGAAGCACTTGGGCGGCAAGTCTCGGGACAAGCTCCCCGACAAACCGGGAAAAATTCCCGAGTGCATTTCGGCCCGGTATGAAACCTGCTGTGCTGACTCCATCAACCACTGGAGGGGCACGCGATGGATCTCAGAAAGCGGCTGGTCGGTCATCTTGGGGCGCTGCTTGGCGGCCTGATGCTGGTCGCCCTACTGGTCAATCTGTATTCGCTGCGCCAAGACATTGATACCGAGGTTGGCGCTTCGGAACGCCTGGTTGATGTCCTGCTCGCCGCCGGCCAGCTAGCGCCCGGACTGCCGCCGACCGTGGCAGCGCAACACCTGCACGCCATTGTCGAGGGCCGCAATTTGCGCCACCTGAACATCAGTCCGGATGCCAGTACCGCGCCAGCCGGCCCGACGCTCAGCACCCGGCTGGCCAATTGGCTCGGTGTCGAATCGACCGCCCAGGCCGGCCAATTGATCCGTCTCGGCGAGCACAGCCTGCGTATCGCCCCCAATCCGGCCTCGGAAATCGAGGAACGCCTGGGCGACACTGTTCGACTTTGTATCACCCTGTTGTTCTTTTCTGGAGCAACCCTGCTCGTCGCCTGGCGTGCCGCCGACCGGGCGCTGGCCCCGGTACGCGAACTGGAAGCCGGCCTGCAACGCCTGGCCAGGGGCGACAGCCAAGCCACCCTGCCGCCCTTCGCCTTGCGCGAATTCCGCCGGGTGGCCGCCGCCATCGACCAGTTGGCGACCGCATTGAGCGACTCCCAGGCCGCCCGCCGCCAGCTTTCGCAACAATTGATCGAGATCCAGGAAGACGAGCGCCGGACACTGGCAAGGGAATTGCATGACGAGATGGGGCAAACACTGACCGCCATCGGCGTGACCGCTGCCTACCTTGAGCGCCATGCCGGCCAACTCGCCGCCGGACAGATCGTCGAATGTGCCGGCGACCTGCGGCGCGATGTGAAGACCAGTGGCGAACAGTTGCGCGCCATGCTCCGTCAGCTACGCCCGCACGGTCTGGATGCCACGGCCCTGGCCAGCGCCTTGCGGGAGTTGGTCGGCAGTTGGCAGCAGCGCACGGCGGAGATCGAGTTCAGTCTGGCCCTGCCGGGCGGTTTGCCGGTGATGGGCGAGACGGCGGGGCTGGTGCTTTACCGCGTTGTGCAGGAGGCATTGACCAATGTCGTCCGGCACAGCGGGGCGCGGCACTGCCGGGTCAGTATCGAGGTCGCGGCACAAACGCTGCAGCTCAGCGTGCAGGACGATGGCCAGGGCTTGCCGGCGACGGGCCCGGCCCGGCGTGGCGGCCTGCTGGGAATGGAAGAACGGCTGGCCATGGCAGGCGGCAGCCTGACGGTGGACAGTGGGCCGAACGGCCTGCATTTGCAGGTCAGCCTGCCGCTGAAGCGAGAAGAACAACCGGAGGAACACGCATGATCCGCATTATTCTGGTCGATGACCACGCTGTCGTCAGAACCGGCTACCGCCGCCTGCTCGACGCCGAACCCGGCCTGCAGGTGGTCGGCGAAGCCGCCAGCGCCGACGAGGCCAACGCCCTGGCCTTGCGCAGCGCCGCCGATGTCGCGCTGGTCGATCTCAGCCTGCGCGGCAGCAGCGGCATCGAGGCGATCCGCGGCATGCTGGCGCGCCAGCCGGAGCTGAAAATCCTCGTCCTCTCCATGCACGAAGGCGCCGGCCACGTCACCCAGGCCCTGCGCAGCGGCGCCCGCGGCTACCTAACCAAATATTGCGAACCGGGCGACGTGATCGACGGCATTCGCCGGGTTGCCGCCGGCAAGCGCGTCTTCTCGCCGGAAATCGCCCTGGTCCTGGCCGAGGAAGCGGCGGCCGGCGACGGCGCCCTGGCCCACCTGACGCCACGCGAATTCGAGGTACTGCGCATGCTGGCACACGGCGAATCGGCCAATGGCATCGCCAGTTCGATGCACCTCAGCCAGAAGACGGTGCTCAACTACCTCACCCTGATCCGGCAGAAGCTCAATGCCGACAACGATTTCAAACTGCTCCACCTGGCGGCCCGGCATGGCCTGGTGGACATGAGCCATGCCATCAATGCCTGAACAACGACCCTTTCCATACCATCCGGAGACAACTCAATGCAAAAGACCCACCTCAAATCCGGCCTGGCCGGGCTGCTGATGCTCGCCGCCGGCTCGCTGGCCAACGCTGCCGAGCATGCCACGCCGCGCGAAGCGCGCGCCCTCTTCGACCAGGCCGTCAAGTACCTGCAGGCCAACGGCCCGGAACAGGCCTGGAGCGCCTTCAACAACAAGAAGGGACCGTTCGTCAAAAAGGACCTTTACGTTTATGTCATCGACCGCCAGGGCGTCTATGTCGCCAACGGCGCAGCGCCGGACAGCCTGATCGGTCTCAAGGTGCTGGACACCGTCGATGCCGCCGGCGAACCGCTGTTCCGCCAGATGATCGCGGTCACCGAGAAACAGGAAGAAGCCAGCATCCGTTACGTCTGGCTGAACCGCAAGAGCAACCGGGTCGAACCGAAAGTAGCCTGGGTGCACCGCGACGGCGAATACATCCTCGGCGTCGGCTACTATGCACCACGCGCGACGGCCGACGATGCCCGCCAACTGCTCGACAAGGCCAGTGCCGCGATCAAGCAACAGGGCATGGCCAAGGCCCTGAGCAGTTTCAACGACCCGCGCGGGGCCTTCGTGCACGACGACCTCTACGTTTTTGCCGTCAATCTGAAAAGCGGCAAGTTCGAGGCGCACGGCATGAATCCGAAATGGACCGGCACCGATGCCCACGACCTGCACGATGTCGAAGGCCATTCGTTGGTCAAGGAAATGCTGAGCCTGGCCAAGAGCAAGGGCGAAGGTACCGTCGATTACGTCTGGCGCAACCCGGTGACCAATGCCGTGGAAAAGAAACGCACCTTCGTCCGTCGCGAAAACGGCAGCCTGATCGGCGTTGGCTTCTATACCGAATAAGCCAATTGCGCTCGCTTCCCAACCGGCCCGCGTGGCCGGTTTTTTTGTTGACCAAGACCACTCGCATGTTGCCGAAGGGGGGCCGAAAGAGGATACTACTAAAGTAATATAAAAATAATTCAGCACCTTTGTTTGGCAGGGCGTGGCGGATCGGTTTTGACCAGCCCACTGCCGAAGGATGGGGGGAGGCATCATGTTGGCGCTATTGAATCACCTTAGCATCCGTAACCGGATCTGGGGCATCGTCGCCATTTTCATCGGCAGCATCATCGCCGGCAGCGCGGTTGACATCGTGATGCTGAAAAAAACGCTGCAGCAGGAAAAAGAATCCACCATTCGCCAGGTCGTCGAGAACGGCTATAGCGTCGTCGCGCACTATGAGGCGCTCCAGCGCAGTGGTCAGCTCGACCGGCAGACCGCCCAGACGGCGGCCCTCAGCGCGGTCAAGGGGATGCGCTACAACGGCCAGGAATATTTCTGGATCAACGACGACCAGACACCGGCGCGGATGCTGATGCACCCCATCGCGAGCGAACTCGACGGCCTGCCCCTGCTCGATGCCAAGTTCAATTGCGCCACCGCCCTGCGTAGCGGCACGGAAGGCCCATTCACGCCGACCGACGGGAAAAAGAATCTGACCGAGGCCTTTGCCGAAGCGATCGCGAAAACCGGCGACGGCTATGTCACCTATCGCTGGTCGAAGGCCTTGCCGGGTGGCGGCACAACCCCGGCACAGTTCCCCAAACTTTCCTATGTCAAGAAATTCGCCCCCTGGGGCTGGGTGATCGGCTCCGGCATCTACGTCGACGACATCGATGCCGCCATCTACAAGCGGGCCACCCAGTTCCTCATGCTCTGGCTGGGCGCCGGTGCCCTGTTGCTGCTGCTGGCCAGCCTCATTGCCCGCAGCATCACCCATCCGCTACGCGCCACGATGCAGGCGATGCATGGTATCGCCCGGGGCGAAGCCGGCCTCGATCAGCGGCTGGCGGTCGAAGGCCACAGCGAGATCGGCGAACTGGCCGGCCATTTCAATGAAATGCTCGACCAACTGCAGAGCCGGGATCTGGCGCTGCTCAAACACCAGGCCGGACTCGAACGGGAAGTCTCCAGCCGCACGGCCAGCCTGCAGGAAGCCAATCGGCAACTGGATGCGGAACTGGCCGAACGCCGACAGGCCGAGCAAGCCCTGCAAGACAGTGAGGAACAATTCCGTGGCATCGCCAGCGTTGCCCAGGACGCCATCATCACGATCAATGAGCGGGGCGAGATTACGTTTTGGAATCCGGCCGCCGAGAAGATATTCGGCTATCGCCGCGAGCAGGCGCTCGGCCGGGACATGCATGCCTTGATCGCCCCCGAGCGCTTTTATGCGGCCTATCACCACGGGAAGCAGCAGTTCGTCCTCTCCGGCCAAGGCCCGGCCGTCGGAAGAACCCTCGAATTGACCGCCCGCCGCCAGGATGGTCAGGAATTCCCCATCGAGCTTTCGCTGTCGGCCATCTTCCTGCACGGGGCGTGGTCGAGCGTCGGGATCGTCCGCGACATCAGCGAACGCAAACGCCAGGAAAAGGAACAGCAGGAAAATTTCGCCCAGGTCCGGGCCTTGAACGAGCGCCTGGAAAACGCCCAGAACCAGCTTCTGCAGGCCGAGAAAATGGCTTCCATCGGCCAGTTGGCCGCCGGTGTCGCCCACGAGATCAACAATCCGATCGGCTTCATCAGTTCCAATCTGGGCACCCTGAAAACCTACGTCGACGACCTGCTGGACATCGTTCACACCTATAGCCAGGCCGAATCCCTGCTGACCGGACAAGGCGAGATCCTGAGCGCCATCCAGGCCAAGAAAGAGCAGGCCGACCTCGACTTCCTGAGTAAGGATGTTCAGGTTCTGCTCAAGGAATCGCGCGACGGGATCGTCCGGGTGACCAAGATCGTCAAGGACCTCAAGGATTTTTCCCGCATCGACAGCGAAGACTGGGGCGAAGCCGATCTCGAGCGGGGATTGGACAATACGCTCAACATCGTCTGGAACCAAATCAAGCACAAGGCCGATATCGTCAAGGAATACGGCGCGCTGCCGGCGGTCGAATGCCTCGGTTCGCAGCTCAACCAGGTCTTCATGAATCTGCTGCTCAACGCCGCCCAGGCCATCGAAACGCACGGTACCATCAGCCTGCGCACCGGCTGCAGCGGTGACCGGGTATGGGTCGAGATTGCCGATACCGGCCGCGGTATCTCGCCGGAAAACCAGAAACGCATCTTCGACCCCTTCTTCACCACCCGGGCCATCGGCCAGGGCACCGGCCTCGGTCTCTCCCTGGCCTACAGCATCGTGCGCAAACACCATGGCAAACTCGAGGTACAGAGCGAAGTCGGGCGCGGTAGCTGCTTCCGCATTGAACTGCCGTGCCACCAACCGAATCCGGTCGACGCCGTAGCCGAGCTTGCCGAAAGCTGAGCTGACGGCCGGGCCGGCAACGGAGGCCCCCGGCACCGCGCCAAAGCCGGGCGCCGGCAACGGGCGCCCGGCAGACCGGGGGGTCAGGCGGGGTAAAGCTCAATGATCCATTGAGCGAATAGTTTTATTTGCTGCCTGTCCCACTCCGGCCCGCCCATTGGCATCCCCCCACTGGCAACTTCGAGCAGGACCAGCGTTGCGTATTTTTTGACCGATTCGAGATTATGCAAGTCCAGATTCCCGCCATCCTGCATCGGGATCTTCAGCATGCAATCGCGATCGCCCGGCCGGAATAATGGTTTGATGTCCTGCTCAAAAGATGTCATGCAAAACTCCTTCGTCGTTGGGGCAAGCAATAAATGTCCGGGCATGGCCGCTGCCCCGCCGGTCATGCGGACCTCGGATCCAAGGGCTGGATCCGTCGCCGAAAGACGGCGAATAGCCATATATCATAATTCGCACTAACCCGTCTGCCTTTTCCGGCCGAAACGGCAAGACGCCAACCCGGGCGACAACAGTGCTCGGCCTGCACTGTTCCAGGTTTGAACACCTGCTGCTCAATTGAGCACATTGGCATCAACAAAACACCCGGCGACGCCTCGCGAAAAAACATCAACCGATTGATTTACATGAATTTTTAAAAACATGGCCCGCTCTCCATCGGGCTGGCACACGGCATGCGACTTATCTGGCACGAGACAAGGCAAGACAGCCGATCAATATCCGGCTAGCCCGGCCGGTCTTCTACCTTTGTTCGCAACCCCAATCCTAGAATCAGGAGACATCTATGATCTACGCAGCCCCCGGCACCCCCGGCGCCAAAATCGCTTACCAGTCCAAGTACGACAACTTCATCGGCGGCAAGTGGGTCGCCCCGGTCAAGGGCGAGTACTTCAGCGTCGTCACCCCGGTCAATGGCAAGCCCTACACCATGGTTGCCCGCTCCACCGCCGAAGACATCGAACTGGCGCTCGACGCCGCCCACGCCGCTTTCCCGGCCTGGGGCAAGACCGCCGCCGCCGACCGTTCCAACGTCCTGCTGAAAATCGCCGACCGCCTGGAAGCCAACCTCGAATTGCTCGCCTACGCTGAATCCGTCGATAACGGCAAGCCGATCCGCGAAACCCTGGCCGCCGACATTCCGCTCGCCATCGACCACTTCCGTTATTTCGCCGGCTGCCTGCGGGCCCAGGAAGGCGGCATCTCGGAAATCGACGAAAACACCATGGCCTACCATATCCATGAGCCGCTCGGCGTCGTCGGTCAGATCATCCCCTGGAACTTCCCGATCCTGATGGCCGCCTGGAAACTGGCCCCGGCCATCGGCGCCGGCAACTGCGTCGTTTTGAAGCCGGCCGAATCGACCCCGATTTCCATCCTGATCATGATGGAACTGCTGGCCGACATCCTGCCGCCGGGCGTCTTGAACATCGTCAACGGTTTCGGCCGCGAAGCCGGCATGCCGCTCGCCACCTCGAAGCGCATCGCCAAGATCGCCTTTACCGGCTCGACCACCACCGGTCGCGTCATCGCCCAGGCCGCCGCCAACAACCTGATTCCGGCCACCCTGGAACTGGGTGGCAAGTCGCCCAACATCTTCTTCGCCGACGTCATGGACAAGGATGATGGCTTCCTCGACAAGGCCATCGAAGGTCTGGTGCTGTTCGCCTTCAACCAGGGCGAAGTGTGTACCTGCCCGTCGCGTGCCCTGATCCAGGAATCGATCTACGACAAGTTCATGGAAAAGGCGCTGAAGCGCGTTGCCGCCATCAAGCAGGGCAACCCGCTCGACACCGAGACCATGATGGGCGCCCAGGCCTCGCAGGAGCAAATGCGGAAGATCGAATCCTACCTGCAACTCGGCAAGGACGAAGGTGCCCAGTGCCTGATCGGTGGCGAACGCGCCCACCTGGGTGGCGACATCGATGGCGGCTTCTACATCCAGCCGACCCTGTTCAAGGGCCACAACAAGATGCGCATCTTCCAGGAAGAAATCTTCGGGCCGGTGCTCGCTGTGACCACCTTCAAGGACGAAGCCGAAGCCCTCGAAATCGCCAACGACACGCTGTACGGTCTCGGCGCCGGCGTCTGGAGCCGTAACGGCAACGTCGCCTACCGCATGGGTCGCGCCATCCAGGCCGGCCGCGTATGGACCAACTGTTACCACGCCTACCCGGCGCACGCCGCTTTCGGCGGCTACAAGGAATCCGGTATCGGCCGCGAGACCCACAAGGTCATGCTCGACCACTACCAGCAGACCAAGAACCTGCTGGTCAGCTACGCCGAAGAAAAGCTCGGCTTCTTCTAACCGGGCAATGCCGCGGCCAGGCTCGTCATGACTTGGCCGCGCCTTCCCGGCAGGCATCTCCTCCACTGGCCCAGTTGCGGGCAATTTTCGGGGGCGGGCAACCGCCCCCTTTTTTTCCGACCGTTTTCCCCGCCAGGAGAAAGCCATGATTGATCGCGTCATCGCCACCCCGGCCGCACTTGAGCTGATCAGGACGCTGCAGGCGCAATACGGCGAACTGATGTTCCACCAGTCCGGCGGCTGCTGCGACAACAGTGCCGCCAACTGCTACCTGCCCGGCGACCTGACCATCGGCGCCTACGACGAGCACCTCGGCGACATCGGCGGCGTCCCCTTCTACATCAGCAAATCGCAATACGAGTACTGGAAGCATACGCAACTGATCATCGACGTGATCGATGGATCGGGCGGCACCTTCTCGCTCGAAGGCAACACCGGCCAGGCCTTCCATACCCGCTCGCGGCTGTTTACCGACGCCGAATGGGCCGAACTGCAGGCCGCCGGCCTCGTCTGAAAGCATCACGTAATCAAGGAATCAAAGACCATGAACCAGCCCCTCATCCCCGCCCTGCTGCTCGCTGCCACCCTGCTCAGCGCCACCCAGGCCCAGGCTTCCGAAGCCATTATCAAAAAAGCCCGCTGCGTTGCCTGCCACGCCACGGACAAGAAACTGGTCGGCCCGGCCTACAAGGAGGTGGCCAGCAAGTACCGCAGCGATGCCGGCGCTCCCGAGCGCCTGTTCGCCAAGGTCCGCCAGGGCGGCAGCGGCAACTGGGGCGAGATCCCGATGCTGCCCCACCCGGCCGACAAGATCAGCGATGACGACCTGAAGTCGGCGATCCACTGGATCCTCGCCCTCGAGTAAGCCAAACCCCGCCGGCTGGCCGGGTCTCTCCCCGGCCGGCCGGGCACGACGTCAGCCAGCCCCGTCGCGCAGGATGATCAACCAGCCCCGCGAACTATTGCCGATCCGCCGATAGCGCGTATGCCACTGGCGGACCCCGTCATGCCAGCAGCCGTCGCCCTCGCTGTGGCGCACCGTCGCCAGCAGGCTGGGCGGCAACACCTCTTCGGCGAACGCGCCGATCAGCGAACCACCATTGCCGAACAAGCCTTCCGCTTCCTGGTTGGCACTGACGATCATTCCTTCGTTATCGACGCCGAGCACCGGCAGTGGGACCAGTTGCAGGATTTCCTGAACCACGCCGAGGGCGATTTCATCGACCTGCAATTGCCGTTTCTTCTCTTCCAGCAAGCGCTGCAACTGCGCGTTGGCCTTGCCCAGTTCGATGGCCAGACGACGGTTCTCATCGGCCAGTTCCTTGAACAGGAAAGCTTCCTGGACATTGGCCCGCAACTGGTCGTCGTCCCAGGGCTTGGTCAGAAACTTGAAAATGGCGCCCTCGTTGATTGCCTCGGTGATCGAATTCAATTCGGTATACCCGGAGAGCACGATGCGCACGGTGTCTGGGTAAAGGCCTTTGACCTGGCGCAGGAACTCGACGCCGGTCATGTTCGGCATGCGCTGATCGGAAATCACCACATCCACCGCATTCTGGGCCAGTGCCGCCAGGCCGAGCTCGCCACCAGCGGCCGTCAGAATCCGGTAGCCATCACGACGGAACAGGCGCTTTAACGACGAGAGGATGCTTTCTTCGTCATCGACCAGCAGGATGGTGCGTTCTTTGGGCGTGCCGGCTGGATTGACGGATAGATTCGCTGCTGCCGGAAGACTCATCATCACCTCTCTTCGTTACCCCAAGCGCTTAGGTCAGAAACCATCCCGAGCCAAAAGTGCCATCTTTTCGCGGTCGCTGCCGGGCCATAACGCCCGGCACTCAATATTAGCCACAAATTGCTTCCTTGTATTGCCAAAGCCCCAAGCCATGAGCCTTTCCGCTCCGGTCAACAATATCCCATTCGGATAAGCCAGCCTGGTATACCCAAGAGCCTTACCGCAGAATCGCAAAGGCGCCGAGAAAACCGCGAATACAGTCGCTCGCATCGTTTTTTCGGCACACCCGGAAGGGGTGCCGAACAATCCGGGCAAGCCTTGGTTTTTCCTCGGCATTTCTGCCTCTCTGCGCTTCAATCACATTTTCCAGGAAGCCAGGGGTCTCGCAAAAAAAGACCTCGCGCCGGTGGCCGAGGTCCCAATGTTCGTCTAACGACGGGCGATCATTGCTCCAATCTGGAGCAGTTGCTCAAATCCCGGACAATCAGCCGGGCAACATGCGGCGCAACATCCCGTCGCGCTGCACGATGTGCTTGGCCGCCCCCAGCAGATGCAGGGCGATCAGCCCGGCGCCGCCCCAGACGGCAATCTGGTGGATCTGCTTGAACAAGGCGTTGAGCGACTCGTCCGGCCAGCCGGCTTTGGGAATCTCGAGGCCGAACAGCTTGATGGCGTAAGGCGTAAAGGACGAGGCGAGGTAGCCGGCCAGCGGCGCCAGCAGCAGGAAGGCATAGAGCAGGTAATGGGTGAGACGGGCCAGCCGTTCCGGCCAAGCGCCGACCACCGAAGGCGGCGCCGGATGCCGCTGCCGCCAGCCAAGACGGAGGAGGACCAGCAACAGGGTCAGCAGCCCGAGCGACTTGTGCAGGGCATAGGCGGCGCTGCGTTCGGCCCCCTTCGGCAGATCGGTCATCGTCCATCCCAGCCAGAGCAGCCAGAGAACGATGATGGCCTGCGCCCAATGCAGGGCGATGGCCGGCAGGGTATAGCGCGGCGGGTTCATCGGATGCTCACCCCCCAGGGGAGTTCGCCGACGTCGATATCGAGCAGCTTCTTGAAACTGCCGGTATCGATGACCGAAACGCTGCCGGAACGGCCATTGGCGACATAGAGTTTGCCGCCGTCCGGGGTCAGCGCCATGTTCCAGGGGCGTTTACCGACCTCGACCGTCGCCACCACGCTATTGCTGGCGGTATCGATGGCCATCACCGTGCCATCACGGCCATTGGAAATGTACACCCGCTTGCCGTCCGGATGCACGGCCACCCCGTTGGGGTACTGACCGGCGCTGATTTCGGCCACCACCCGGCGGCTGGCGACATCGACCGCATAGACTTTGCCGGCCATTTCGCAGGCGATATAGGCCCGGCTGCCATCGGCCAGAAAGCCGATGCCACGCGGCCGCTTGCCGACGGCAATGCTGCCCACCTGCTGGCGGGCGGCGACATCGACGATATCGACCTGTTCCGCCTCTTCGGCGCTGACGTAGAGCCAGCGCCCATCGGGACTGAACACGGCATGTTCCGGATTGCGCCCCTGCACCTTGATACGCGCCACTTCACGGCCCTCCGGGGCGCTCAGCAGGACGACGCTGTTGTCGTCCTCGACGGCCACGGCGAGCCACTTGCCGTCGGCCGAAAGACTGATCCCTTCCGGCGAATCGCCAATCCGCACGGTCCGTTCGAGCTTGCCGCTACGAGTATCGACGACCAGCAGGCTGCCGCTTTTCGCATCGGTCAGGTAGAGGTGCCCGGCATCGCTGGCCGCGCCCCGCGGCCGCTGGCCGACGACGATGTCGCCCCGGCGCTGGTCGGTCGCGGTGTCGATGACGCTGACCGTCGCCGATTTCTCGTTCGGCACGTAGGCCAGCGGTTCGCCGGTCGCCGGCCCGACGATGCCGGCCAGCAGGGCGAGGAGGAGGATGGGAGAAAGCGGGCGCATGCTGGGCTCCTCAGCCGGGCAGGTAGGAAATGCCGTGGCGCTTGAAAATCGCCGCCAGCGTACCGTCGCGCTTCAAGTCGGCGAGCGCTCCGCCGATCGCCTCGGCAAGGCCGTCGTTCTCGGCCTTGACCGCCATGCCGAGGGGCCAGCTATCGATTTTCAGTTCGGCAATTTTCGGCGCCTCGATGGCAAAGCGGCTCTGCCCGTGGAGCGCCGCTTCCAACTCGGCACGCGTTCCGAGCACCGCGCTGACCCGGCCCTCGGCCAGGCCCTGCGCGGCCTCGGCGACAGTGCGGAAATGCACGACATTTTCCCGCAACCGGCCGTTGAGCACGCCGAGCAGAAAGGAATCGGCCAGGGTCGCCGTTTCGACGCCGATTTTTTCCCGGGTAAAGATTTCCAGCGCCACCGCCGCCGAACCGGCCAGTTGCGGCACGCGCTGCGGATTGCGGGCGAGGGCCAGGGATTCGCGGTGATAGGCGCCGAAGATGCGGACCTTGTCGTTGCTGCGCGCCAGGTTTTCATCTAGCGGCACGTGCAACATCACGTCAGCCGGCTGGGTACCCAGATAATGGCCTTTCCAGACCATGTTGCGGAGGTCGTCGTTCATGTCCTCATCGGCGTTGAAAGCAACGATTTCCGGGGCCAGACCGAGCTTTTCGGCGAGGGCGCGGCCGAGTTCGGCATCGATCCCCTGGCCGCCGCTCGTCGCATAAGGCGGAAAATCGTTGTAGACGGCAATGCGCAGCCGACCGCGCTGGCGGATGGCGGCCAGTTCGTCGGCCCGGGCCGGCAGGACGGCACAGAGAGGGGCGGCGGCCAGGGCCTGCAGCCAGAGGCGGCGATTATTCTTCATGGACGGTTTCCAACCAGGCGCGGATGGTCCACATGGCTTCCTGGCTAAACAGGCCCTCGAAGGGTGGCATATAGACCCGACCATCGCGCACCGAACCATGGCGGATACGATTCATGAAAATTTCGTCGCCCTCGTCGTCCACCGGCAAGTAGCGCAGATCGGGCGCAATGCCGCCGGAGATCGCACCGAGGCCGTGGCAGCGCGCACAGTTCTGGTTGAAGGCCGAAGCACCGATGCGGATGGCCGTTTCGTTCTTGCGATAGGGGTTGCTCTTCAGCCATTCGCTACCGACATTCTTGAGGCCGCTCGTATCGACGGCTTGGGGCACCACGTCGCCGTGGGCAAAGACCTGCGGCGTGGTCGTGCCGAGAAAAAGAGCGGCGGCAACCGCGCCGAGGTATCGAAGGGGATGTTTCACAATGGCTCCTTTGGTGAGTACGGGATACGGCTTTTGTCCCCTCACTTCTGCAAGCCCTGTGCCAGGCCCCCGTCGTTTCCGGCCGCTGGCCCTGAAATTGGGCCCAACCGGTTGTCGCCGTCTTTTCGCCAGAAGCCGGCGCCCACCGCGACCAATGGCACACTATCTGCTAGAGACAGGCTGTAGTGCACGGCGCATTGCTAATAAAATGGGCAAGTGCTACTTTATGAAGCAACAAAAAGATAATAACTAATACAAATGCAGGAACGCCCGGAGGAGAGATGGGACGACATTTACTTGCGGCCGAAGTTCACGGCCAGCAACTGCAACAGGCGCGGCAGTTGTTTTTTGATCGCGGCGAATTGCCGGAAGCGCTGGTCGATCCGCTCATTCTGCGTTCCTGGGAGCGCTGCCGACGCTTTGGGCTGACCGAAACCAGCCACCTTTCGGGGATCGAGTTTCTCGATCGCGTCGCCCTGAAAACCGAGCAGGAACGCAACCGTTACCTGCTCAGCCATGGTCGCCCGATCATGGAACACGTCTACGAACAGATCCGCGAATCGGGCAGCATGGTCGTGCTCTCCGACGCCAACGGCCTGTTGCTGGAAACCGTCGGCGACCCCGACTTCGTCGGCCGGGCCGACCGCATTGCGCTGATGACCGGCGCCTCCTGGGATGAAAACCAGCGCGGCACCAATGCCATCGGCACCGCACTGGCCGAGGAATTGCCGACCGAGGTTCTGGGCGGCGAGCACTTTCTCGAACACAACGGTTTCCTGACCTGCTGCGCCAGCCCGATCTTCGGGCCGGATGGCCGGCTGATCGGCGTCATCGACGTTTCCGGCGATTACCGCAGCCAGCAGCGCCACACCCTGGGCCTCGTCCGCCTCTCCTCGGCGATTGTCGAAAAGCGGCTGTTCGAGGCGATGCACGCCCGCGACATCCTGGTCTGCTTCCACCCGCGCGCCGATTATCTCGGCAGCCCGAAGGAAGGGATGGCCGCCGTTTCACCGGATGGTCAGGTGCTGGCGGTCAATCGCGGCGGCCTGGAAATTCTCGGCATCCGTCAGGTCGATGCGGTGCGCCGCGATTTTTCCATGGTCTTCGAAAGCAACCTGGCGGCACTGATCGACCGCCTGCGCCACAACCCGCAGGCCAGTTGCGAGATTTCCGTAAGCGGCAAGGCGCTCCAGCTCCAGTTGCGCGGCCTGCTGCCGCCGAACCCGGTGGCCGGCCGCGTCTATGATGAAGCGCCCGCCCTGCGCAGCCCGCGGCGGCCGGAAACGCAGGCGCCGAGCGCCCCGCTCATCACCCTGGACACCCTGAATACCGGCGACCCCCGGCTGCAGGCGGCGATCGACCGGGCCCGGCGCATTCTCGGCCGCGACATCCCGATCATGATCCAGGGCGAATCCGGCGCCGGCAAGGAAATGTTCGCCAAGGGCTTTCACAACAGCGGGCCCCGCCAGTCCGGACCCTTCGTCGCGCTGAACTGCGCCTCGATCCCCGAAAACCTGATCGAATCCGAACTCTTCGGCTACCAGGGCGGCGCCTTTACCGGTGCCCGCAAGGAAGGCGCCCCCGGCAAGATCCAGCAGGCGCACGGCGGTACGCTGTTCCTCGACGAAATCGGCGACATGCCACTCAATCTGCAGGCCCGCCTGCTGCGTGTCCTGCAGGAACGCTGCGTAACCCCGCTGGGCAGCACGCGCGCCATCCAGGTCGATATCTCGCTGGTCTGCGCCACCCACCGCAAACTGCGCGAGGAAGTGGCACGCGGCACCTTCCGCGAGGATCTCTATTACCGCCTGAACGGCCTCAGCGTCACCCTGCCCGCCCTGCGCGAGCGCACCGACATCCGCCAGATGGTGGCCAAGCTGGCCAGCGCCGAAGCCGGCTCGCAAGTCCCGGTAGGTTTCTCGGAAAGTGCCCTGCAGGCCATGGAACGCTACGGCTGGCCGGGCAACATCCGCCAGTTGTTCAACGTCATCCGGGTCGCCATCGCCCTGCTCGACGAAGGCGAAACGCTGATCACCGAAACCCACCTGCCGGAAGAACTGTTCGAAGCGCCGCTGATCGCCCCGGCGAGCGCCGCACCGGTCTACGATCCGTGGGCCGCGGCGGCACCGGAAGGCACCGGCAGCCTGGAGGAAATCGGTCGCCAGGCGGCACTGCGCACGCTGGAAGCGGCCGGCGGCAACATCTCGGCCGCCGCCCGCCAGTTGGGGATCAGCCGCAACACGCTGTACCGCAAGCTGGGCAAATTCTGAGGCGCCCGGCGGGCCGGGCTTAAATCCGGAAAGACTGCCGCCCCGGAGGAGAAATGGCCGCCGACCAAGGGCGGCCATTTCACGAGCCGGTCGGTTCAGCGAATAAAGCGGAAATAGGCGATCAGCTCGCGCAGGCGGGCTGCCGTTTCCTTCATCTGGACGGTTTTCACCGTCACCTCGGCAATCGACGACGAGGTCTGGTCGATGCCGCCGACGATGCCTTCGACCTGACTGGCGATTTCATTGCCGGCCGCCGATTGCTGGCGGGTGCCATCGGCGATCTGGCGCGAGATCGAGGCCACCTGCTCGCCGTGTTCGGCCACCGCATCGAGCCCCTGGCGCGCCGCCCCGACCGCCGAATCGGCCCCGGCGACATGACCGGCGGCGGTCTGCATGGTGCTCACGGCAATTTGCGTAATACGCTGGATTTCCTGGATGCTGGAGGTGATTTCGGCGGTCTGCTTGCTGGCGTTTTCGGCCAGTTTCCTGACTTCGTCCGCCACCACGGCAAAGCCGCGCCCCGATTCGCCGGCCCGCGCCGCTTCGATCGCCGCATTGAGGGCGAGAAGGTTGGTCTGCTCGGAAATGCCGCGAATCACCTGGCTGACCCGATCGATGGCGCTGATCGAGGTGAATAGCTCGGACATCGTCTGCCCCGCACTATTGACGGTACTGACCACGTTTTGCGACGCCCCCTGGCTTTCCCCCATGCGCAGCGAAGCCGCATCGAGCAGGCCGCGCGACTCGACGACGGCCTGGGCCGCCGCCTGGGCACTACCGGCGATCTCATCGACCGAGGTGACCAGTTCCTCGACCGCAGCGGCAATCCGACTGACGGCGCTCGACTGGATATCGGTAACCTGGCGCGTCTCATCCATCTCGCTGCTCAACACGTCGGCATTTTCGCCGACCTCGGTGGCCGCCTCGGAAATCTCGGCCATCATCGCCTTGAGATGGGTCTGCATGGTGACCAGGGCATCGTTGAGACGCCCCAGTTCGTCGACCCGGTGCAAGGGAATGGGGTCAGTCAGATCGCCCTGGGCGATATTGTTCAGCCGGCCGATGATGCGATTGACGATGAGCATCACCTGATTCTGGATGAGCAGCAGCCAGACCCCGGCAGCGATCCCGGAAATCCCCAGGAACTGGAGGAGGCCGGCCTGCACGCCGGGGGAAATAGCGAGTGCCGGGCCGAAGCTGTGCATGACGAAACCGGCGATCTGGACAGCCAGCATCCAGAGTACGAAACCGGTCAGCTTGCTCTTCAGGGAAAGGCGCATCCAGACCGAAGGCCGGGGTATTTTTGCCTGGCCGCTCTGCAGGTCGCGATAGAGGGCTTCGGCGGCGGCAATCTGCTGCCGGGTCGGCTCGGTCCGCACCGACATGTAACCGATGGTCTGGTTGTTTTTCAGAATCGGCACGACCAGCGCATCGACCCAGTAGAAACTGCCATTCTTGCAGCGGTTCTTGACCAGCCCCCGCCAGGGGCGGCCTTCCTTGACGGTTGCCCACAGCCAGGCGAAAGCCCCGGGCAGCATGTCGGGGTGGCGGACCATATTATGGTTCTTACCGATCAACTCTTCCCGGGAAAAACCGCTGATATCGACAAAAGTATCGTTGGCGTAGGTGATCATTCCCTTCAGGTCGGTACGCGAAACGATGTAGCGCCCTTTCGGAAAAGGGACTTCGACAGGGGTAACGGGGTGATTGATCTTCAAGTTGTACTTTGCGGAAAAATTGCTGCCGTAATCAATCGGATGTGCAACAAGGCACGCTAAAACTCAAGACAGAAGGCTGCGCCGATGCTATCACCTTCGTAATAGCTACAGCACTACCCAAAAATAGGTAGCACTTCGTATCATTTGATTCACATCAAGCCCCTCCGCGCCCCCCACCCAACAGCGCCATTCCCGCGCCACAGATCGATTCCGCGCTATGGACGGCACCTCCGGCGAAGACTAGACTCAAGACATTGCACGCAAATTAACAACATGTCATGGTGACGCCATGTGGAAACTGAACAGGCATTCCGCCCCCCCGCTATTTCGCTGCGGCCTCCTGCCCCGGCTGCTCTTCTGCGTCCTCGCCCTGGGTCTGGCGACGATGGGCCAGGCCGAGGAGAAGATCGTCCTGTCGACCGGCGTCCTTGAGCCTTACACGACACCCGACAAAAATGGCTTTCTCGACCAATTGGTCGCCGCCCTGTTTCGGGAAATCGGTCGCCAGGGCGAAGTCATCGTCTATCCGACCGCGACCGAGCGCAGCATGCTCAATGCCAACGAGGGCGTAGACGACGGTCTGGCCATGCGCGTCGCCGGGCTGGAAAAACAGTATCCGAACCTGATTCGCGTCCCCGAGCCGGTCGCCGTCAATGACTTTGTCGCCTACACCACCGGCCGACGCTTCGTCACCGACCACTGGAACACCCTGTCGCCCTACATCGTGACCTACATCATCGGCTGGAAGGTGTTCGAACAAAACGTCCCCGAGGGCAAGGAAATCACCCTGGTCCGCGACGCCGATCAACTGTTCCGGCTATTGACCACGCAACGCGCCGACGTCGCCCTCTATGAGCGCTGGCAGGGCCTGGCCAAATCGCGCGCCCTGGGGATCAAGGTGCAGGTCATGGAACCGCCGCTGGTCAGGACCAACATGTACATCTATTTGCACCGGAAACATGCCGCTCTCGTCCCCCGACTTGCCGAGGCGCTGGCCAAAATGAAACGCGACGGCAGCTATCAACGCATTTTCGACCGAACTCTGCAACCTTACGCCAACTAACCGGCGATGCTACGTTTCTCCCAACTGCGACCGGGCAGACTGGCTCTGCACCTTGCCGCCTACGTCATAATTTTCAGCTCGCTGGTCGCCCTCGGCATTACGGCGACCGAGTTGTGGACCACTTATCGGCACGAAATTCGGCAAATCGACGAGCGCCTGCAACAGATCGAGGCGGCCTATGTCGAGAGCACGGTTGAAAATCTCTGGGTGATGGATGTCGAACGTCTGGAAACCCAGCTCCTCGGCATCACTCGCCTGCCCGACGTAGTCGGGGCGGAAATCCGGGTCGACGGCAAGACCCTGCATAGCCAGGGCGTCGCTCTGCAAGGGGCCGGCATCAGCCGCAGCTTCCCGCTGCTGCGCATGCATCGCGGCCAGATGCAGTCGATCGGCGAACTGGTCGTCACCGCCTCCTATGAAAACGTCTATCGCCGCACCTTCGACCGCCTCTTCCTCTTTCTCGTCAGCAACGGCATCACCATCACCCTGGTTGCCATCTTCATGCTCTTTATCTTCTACCGGCTGATCGGCCGCCATATTGAGCAGATCGCCCGCTACGCCCTGGACCAGACCGCCCCGCAAGACGCCGAGCCCCTCACCCTGGAGCGCCGGGAACCGGCGGCGGCGGACGAACTGACGGTACTGACGACGGCCATCAACACCCTGCGCCAACGGCTGCTCGCCCTCAGCGAAGCGGAGAGCCGGCGGGCCGACGAGCTCGAGAAACTGGTCGCCGAACGCACCCAGCAACTGGAAACCGCCAAGGAATTCGCCGAAGCCGCCAATCGGGCGAAGAGCGACTTCCTGTCGAGCATGAGCCACGAACTGCGGACGCCGATGAACGCCATCATGGGGATGACCGACCTGGCGAAGCGCCATGCCACGGAACCGAAATTGCGCGACCAGCTGAGCAAGGTGACGCTGGCCTCGAAACACCTGCTCGGCATCATCAATGACATCCTCGACATTTCCAAGATCGAAGCCGAACGACTGACCCTCGAACAACTCGATTTCCGGCTCGGCGAAGTCTTTGAAAACCTCAATAGCCTGATCGGCTACAAGGCCGCCGAGAAGCACCTCACCCTCGTCATCGATCTCGCCCCGGGCATCACCGGCATCACCCTGCGCGGCGACCCGGTCCGCCTCAACCAGATCCTGGTCAATCTGGCGGGGAATTCGGTCAAATTCACCGAGCACGGTTCGATCACCCTGCTCGCCCAACTGGCCGAAGAGGACGAGCGCAGCATCCTGTTGCGCTGCGAAGTTCGCGACACCGGGATCGGTATCTCGCCGGCCGACCAGAAGCGCCTGTTTACGGCGTTCGAACAAGCCGACAGTTCGATGACCCGCAAGTACGGCGGCACCGGCCTCGGCCTGGCGATCAGCAAGCGTCTGGTCCGCCTGATGGGCGGCGAGATCGGCGTGGACAGCAAGCCGGGCGTCGGCAGCACCTTCTGGTTCACCGTCCGCCTGGCCAAGGCCACGCCTAGCCCGGCCGACAGCGCGGGCAAGGCGGCCCGCCCGGCCGAGGAACAGATCCGCCGCGATTTCGCCGGGGCCCGTATTCTGCTGGCCGAGGACGAACCGATCAACCAGGAAGTCTCGCGCGGCCTGCTCGAGGATATCGGCCTGCACATCGAAGTGGCCGACGACGGGCGGTGCGCCGTCGACATGGCCAAGCGCAACACCTACGACCTGATCCTGATGGACATGCAAATGCCCAACCTCAACGGCATCGATGCGACGCGGCAGATCCGGGCCTTGCCCGGCTACGCCGCCACGCCGATTCTGGCGATGACCGCCAATGCCTTCGACGACGACCGCAAGACCTGTCTGGCGGCCGGCATGAACGACCATATCGGCAAGCCGGTCGATCCCGAGCTACTGTTCGCCACATTGCTCAAGTGGCTGCGCACGACGACGCACTCGGCGACGCCCGGCGCCAGCGCGGAGATCGAGTCGTAAGCGAACGGCGCAAATGCCCCGGGCGGGAGTAGAGTATTCCCCCGGCACCGGGCAACCGGAGATTCGTCGCCACCCCGTAACCCGTCGAGAAAGGCCTTAACCATGCCCATACCCTGGCTCAGCGTATTGCAAAGCGTGCCCTGGTCCGAGGTCCTCAGCAACGCCCCCAAGGTGGCCGATGGCGCGAAAAAGCTGTGGAAATCGGTCGCCCGCCGGGCTGCCCGGACCGCCCCCGGCGAAACCGCCGACGGCACGCTGGAAGCGCCCAGCATCGCCAGCCTGGATGGCCGGCTGGCCGCCGTCGAAAACACCATCGAAGACCTGCAGGGCCAGTTGCTGGCCACCTCCGAACTGCTCAAGACGCTGGCCGATCAGAACGCCCGGCTGGTGGCGCAAGCCGAGGCGGTGCGCCGCCAGTTGCGGCGGCAAGTAATGGCCATCGTCATTCTCGCGGGCGGCCTCGTCGGCAGCCTGTGGTTCGGGCTGGGGCGCTGAGCCAGCGGCCCAAAAACTAGGGCGCCGCCTGGCGCAGGGCGCGATGCACCGCCCCGAGATCGGGATTGCCCGGCAACACCTGGCCGTTGATCTCGAGCACCGGCAACTGGACCCGGGCGTCGCCCGCGCCGCTGCCGGCGATGATCGAGTGCAGGCGTTCGGCCGCACTCTGGTCGCGGTCAACGGCATAGACGGTGTAATGCAAACCGTTGGCGTTGAGCCAGCTACGCATGTTGTCGCACTCGGTGCAACCGGCCATCAGGTAGATATCGATCCGGTTGGTGCTGGCATAGCGCCCGCTCCCCGGCGCGTCGACATTCTCCGTCTCGGCATCGTCAGCCACCGCCGCCGGGCCCTGCCCGGCGCTCATGGCCGCGACGAAACGCGCCGCCTTTTCCGGGTTCTGGCTGAAGCTGCGGAAACTCAGCCCGCCCACCACCAGCACCGCGAGGAGGGCGAGCAAGGCCCGGCGACCACCGCCCTCGGCCGGCGGCGGCCCATATTCGTTAGCCTCGTCCTCGCCGTGAATGAACAGCAGGACGAAGGCCATCAGCGCGCCCAGCACCGGCACCAGGGCGACCAAGGCGAGCCAACCGGTGCGCCCGGTATCGTGCAGGCGCAAGGCAATACAGCGGATGGCGTAGACCGCCGAAAGAAACAACCCGAAACCGGCGAAAGCCATTTTTCCCGAAACCGCCGCCAGCCACACCAGGAGCAGCCAGAGTACGCTACCGAGCAGCGAAGCGGCAAAATAATCGAGTCCCCCCAGGCGCCCGGAAAAGCCCAGCCCGAGGATCCCCGCGCCCGACTCAGCGGTCGGGCGCGAACGCCCGGCCGGCGCCGGCGACCGATTCGCCGGCGGACTGGCCCGCGCCGCGCGGGCCTCGTTTTCAGCAGCGGCCTGGGCTTCCAGGAAGCGCGGCATATCCAGTCCGCACTGCCGGCAAAGGGTCCGTTTCGGCTGCGCCTCGCCGCATTTCGGGCAAATCATCTCGGCCGCCGGCGCGCTCGGCAGCAAGCTCAACCCGCTGTCGGCAGCGCCCGGGGCAGGGGTGGCGGGGCTGGAAACGACGACCGGCGCGGCCAGGGCAAACAATTCGTCGCTGCCGCCTGCCGCGGTCGGCGGCGGCACGACGACGGCGGGCGGCACGACAATTTCTGCCAAGGGCTCGCAACGCGCTTCGAGGTCGAGCTCCTGCAAGCGGGCCCGCAGTTTTTCGGCCGCGGCAGCCGAGGCCTGGCGGGAAACGACCACCGGCTTGCCGCAAAGCATCCGTTCGAGTTGCTCGCCCTGCAGCCGGAAGACCCGCCCGACCTCGGCCTGGATTGCGGCGAGCGGAGCGCCGGACAGGGTCCGCCCGGAAATCACCACCCTGAATTGTTGCGTCATGATTCTTTTGGGATATCGAAGATATCGGGCATTCTGCCCGCAAACCTGCCGCTTGACCAATTCGCCGGCATGACCGACGTATAATCAAGCGCACTTTTGCCGCCTCGCCGCCCCCCATGCTGATCCTTCCCCTTCCGGCCCGTCCCGACTGGAGCCGCCCACCGCTGGCCACCCTGCTCATCATGCTGCTCTGCCTGCTCGCCTTTTTCATGCAGGGCAGCGACGACCAGCGTTATGCGCAGGCCTGGCGCTTCTATCAGCAATCGGGAACGGCCCAACTGGAAATGACCGCCTATCTGGCCGAGCTCGAGCGCCAACAAAAAACCGAGACGGCGACGAAACTGCGCCGTCTGGCCGCCGCCTCACCCATCCCGGCCTACCAGGAGATGGAGAACGACAGCGATTTCATGCGTCGCCTGCGCGGCAACCGGGTGATTACCCCGGAACGTGCCGATTACCCGCTCTGGCGCAACAACCGCAGTCATTTCGAGAAACTTCGCCAGCGCGTGGTCACCGAAAACTATGCGCTGAACGGCCAGGAACCGCGCCTCGTCACCTTGTTCACGCACCAGTTCCTGCACGGCGACATCATGCACCTGAGCGGCAACCTGGCCGTGCTCTTCATCGTCGGTTACACCGTCGAAGCCGCCCTTGGTCCGCTCGGCTTTCTCGCCCTCTATCTGCTCGGCGGCCTCGGTTCGGCGCTGCCCGACGTCCTCCTGCCGGCCACCGGCTACCGCCTGTCACTCGGCGCCTCGGGCGCCATCTCGGCCGTCATGGCGGCCTATCTCGTACTGTTCGGACGGCGCCGGATCAATTTCTTCTATTGGCTGTTGTTCTTTTTCGGCACCGTCCGCTGGCCGGCGCTGATCATTTTGCCGATCTGGCTGGCCAATGAACTGCTGCAAAAATTCGTCCTCGATCGTGGCGGCCACGTCAATTATCTGGCCCACTTTGCCGGCTTCCTCAGCGGCGCGCTGCTGATCGGCGCTTATCGCTGGCACCACCGGGGCCGCAGCGCCGCCCTGGTGCACCGCCAGGATACCGAGCAAGCCATCGAAGCGATCCGCCGGCAGGCCGAGAAATACGTCGCCGAGATGCAGTTCGGCCCGGCCGCCCTGCAATATCGCAAGCTGTTCGCCGAACATCGGCCGACCGCTCCCGCCCTGGCCGCGGAATATCTGCGCATCGCCCGACTCGCCCGGCAACCCGAGCTGCAAGCCGAGGCCAACCGGCTGTTGCTGAAAGCGGCGGCCCGCGACCCGCAATCGATCGCCCCCGACCTCCTCGCCGAAGCACTCAACGGCGGCCCCGGCAGCACCCCCCGACTGACCCCGGCTCAATGGGAAAGCCTGCTTGGCCGCCTGATCGACGGCCAGCAACTGGACGCCGCCGAGCGCCTGTTGCTCCACCTCTTTGCCCACCCGGAAACCGCTGCGGCAACGCGGCGCCAGGCCCATCGCCTGGCCCAGGTCTACAGCGCGGCCGGCCAGACCGAGCGCGCCGCGCCGCTCCTCCGGCTGGCCGCCCGACCAACTGTCCCCTAAACCCGGCGCTCCGGCCTGGCGACCGCGCTCAGGCGGTCGAGCAGTTGGCCCAGGCGGACAGCCTCCGCCGCCGCCGGCGTCGCCGGAAAATGCTGACGCACGGCAGCCAGCACCCGCCGCGCCTGGGCTTCGTCACGCTGGTCTTCGATGAGCAGGCGGGCACCGAGCAGATAGATGGCGGCCGTCTCGGCATGCCCCGGAAAACGCCGGTCGAAGCCCTTCAACAGACGCCCCGCACTGGCGTAGCGGTGGGCCGCCAGACAAGCCTCGGCGAGCGGCCGGACGGAGTTCGCCAAGGGCGGCTGGTAATCCGGCTGCTGTTGCCAGATGGCTTCGAGAAGATCGATCGCCTGCCGCGACTGGCCTTCCTGCACCAGGCTCGGCAACCATTTCCCGGCATGCTCGAGCATCGCCTGCGCCTGGCCGGGGACGGCCAGCAACAGCCGGTGCAAACGCAGATTGGCCGCGGCATCGCCCGGCGTTTCGGCGAGTTCGCTGCGGGCCAGGGCGATCGCCTCGTCGTAACGCCCTTCCTTGAGCAGGCTGGCCGACTGCGCCGCCCGCCGCTTCGCCGGATCCTCGGGCCGACCGGCCGGCGTCTGCCGCTCGAAGCCGACATCGACCGCTAGTCCGAGCACATCGTGGTATTGATAGAGGGCGTAGCCCATCAGCCGGAACATGACGACGATGAAATAGGCGCCGACGAAACCGCCGACCACGCTGACCAGCGCCTGCGGAATGATCGGCATCAGGAAATTGAGCAGCGCGCCGCTGCTCGACGAAAGCAGCAGCAGGCAGCCGCAGAGCCCGAGATAGGGCAGCCCGATGCCGTGCATCAGCGCCCACAGCCGGGGCGGCGAGATCGATTCGCCGAGATCGTCGGTCAGGGCCAGCAACATGGTATTGGCCGGCAGCGCCAGGGCGAAGAGGACGAGCAGCACCATGCCCAGATGCCGGCCGCCGAGCGTCGCCGCGTAGGCGCTCAGGGTCAGGCCGATGGCGATGACGACGAATTGCTTGTAGGGCAGGTATTTACCGCCGTGCACCGGGTCGACGAAGACTTCCCCGTCGTCCAGGTAACCGCGCGCCGTGCGCTCCAGCACCCGGTAACCGTAACGCAGCGTGGCGACCAGCAGGACCAGTTCGAGGATCAGGTTGACCGGCACGAAAAGCAGGCTGGCCAGGCCGGCGAGCACGCCGAAAGCCAGGCAGTAGAGCAACGGCTCGAGGGCCAGCGGATAAACGAAGAAGCTGCCGAAGCGGCTCCAGTAAGGCTGAATGCTGGCGGGAGTGGTGGTCATCGGGAGGAAATGGGCGGTTCGCCGTGGGTGGGGCGTCCAGCTTACCCGAAGTGCATCGCGGCCGCAGCCTTCCTGCCGCCGGCGATTGCCACCGACGACCCGTCAGAGCACGAGCGGCCGATCGGGCAGTTCGTTGGGATTGTTGGCGCCGGCCGGAAAGTGCTCGCCCAGCAAGGCGCCGGCCCGCTGGATGGCGGCCAGCGCGCCGGCCCGGTAGTCGCCCGCCGTGAACGCCGCTTCCATGCGCCGGCAGATGGCATCCCACTCGGCTTGCGGCACTTTCGCGGCGATGCCGCGGTCGGCCAGGATTTCGACCTGGCGATCGACCAGTTGGACATAGATCAGCACGCCGCAATTCTCTTCGGTATCCCAGACGCCGAGCCGGCCGAACAGTTCGGCGGCACGCTGGCGGGCGCTGCACGACCGGCAGAGATCGGCGAACGGCAGCGGGCCCTCGACGACGAAACGAAGTTCGCCGCGCTGCCCGACTTCGGCCACTTCGACGGCGGCGCCGATCTCCGCCAGCAGGCGCGGACCGAAACGGCGGGCCGCCAGCCAGGGCGGCGTCAGCAAATGTTTGAACAGACGTCGGATCGTCATCTACCAGCTCCCCGAGGCGCCACCGCCCCCACCCAGGCCGCCCCCGCCGCCGAAACCGCCGCCGCCACGACCGCCGCGCAGTAGGCCGCTGAGCAGGAGATCGAGACCGAACAGCGAAAGAAAGATGCCGGCCAGGGCCCCGCCGACAATACCAAGCAGGCCGCCGACCAGCAGCCAGCCGAGGAGCGCCGTCAGGCCGCCGGCCACGCCACAGCCGAGGAGGTTGCCGAGGAGCTGACGGAGAATGCGGCCACCGATGACCAGGGCAATCAGGATGCCGATGAACAGGCCTTCCGGGAGGTCGCTCAAACTCGTTTTGCCACCGCCATCAAGCGGGCGCCCCGGGCTCACCGCTGGCAAGGCTTCGCCATCGATCACCTTGATCAGGGCATCGACCCCGGCCTGGATGCCGCCGGCGAAATCCCCCGCGGTGAACCGCGGGACGATCACTTCGGCAATGATGCGCTTGGCCGTGGCGTCGTTGAGCGCCCCTTCCAGACCGTAGCCGACTTCGATGCGCAGCTTGCGATCATCCTTGGCGACGATCAGCAGGGCGCCGTCATCCACTCCCCGGCGGCCGATCTTCCAGGCCTCGAGCAGGCGGGTGCCGAACTGCTCGATGCTTTCCGGGCCGGTGCTCGGCAAGATCAGGACCACTAGCTGTGCCCCCTTGCGCCCCTCGAATTCGGCCAACTGTTGTTCGAGAGCGACTTTCTGCGCCGCCGGCAAGGTCCCGGTCAGGTCGGTGAGGCGGGCCGTCAGGCTCGGCAGGGCGACCGGCCCGGCCGTCTCGAGCACCGGCGCCGCCCAGGCCAGCAGCGGCAACAGGCCGCAGAGCAAGGCAACGAGGCCGAGGCGCAGACGGCGCATCGCGACTTACTTGGCCGGCGCGGCCGGGGCCGGCTTGGGCGCGGCGAAATCGATCTTCGGGGCCACGCTGATCGCCTTTTCATCATCGACCGTGAAATTGGCCTTGGTCTTCCAGCCCATGGCCATGGCGGTCAGGTTGTTGGGGAAGGTCCGCACCGAGACGTTGTAGTCCTGCACCGTCTTGATGTAACGGTTGCGGGAGACGGCGATCCGGTTCTCGGTACCTTCGATCTGGGCCTGCAGATCGCGGAAATTGGCATCGGCCTTCAACTGCGGATAATTCTCGGAAACCACCAGCAGACGACCGAGTGCGCTCGACAGATCACCTTGGGCTTTCTGGAACTTGGCAAAAGCGACTTCGTCATTGACCAGTTCCGGCGTCGCCTTGATGCTGCCGACACTGGCCCGCGCCGCCGTGACTTCGGTCAGGACATCCTTCTCGTGGGCAGCATAGCCCTGGACGACGGCGACCAGATTGGGCACCAGATCGGCCCGCCGCTGGTACTGGTTCAAAACCTCGGACCAGGCGGCGGTGACCGCCTCGTCATTGCTCTGAATCTGGTTGTAACCGCAGCCGGAAAGCAGCGTAACGAGAAAGGCGAGGAGGACGAGCAGACGAAGCTTCATGACGGAAATCTCCAGTATTTGGGCATACCACAGCAATATGGGGCCATTGCCGCGAAAGCTCAAGACCGGAATAGCGGGCCGCGGCGACTTATGCCTTTATAATATTTGTCACTTGTTTAACAAAGGCCGTCCCCATGAGCAACGACATCTATCTGGCGCCGCCCGGCAGCGGTCTTCCCGGCCCGGAACGACTGCTCGCCAGTTCCCTGCTGCAAGGCATGCGTGCCTTGCTCTCCAAAGATCGCCTGAGCCGCTGGCTGCAGCACGAAACGGCACGCAGCATCAGCCTCGCCGCCAGCCTGCCGAGGCCGCTGAGCAGCCGCCGGGTATTGACGCCCCGCCTGACCGGGCTCGAAGACGACAGCCGGAACTGGTCGGCGAACATGGTCCTGCAGCATCTGTTCATCGTCATCGGCGGCATCCGCCAGTTGAGCGAAGCGCTTGCCGACGACCAGGCCTTCGCCCGGGAAGTGCGGATCGCCGACGTCAAACCGGAGCCGGCCGCCGGCCCGGAACAACAGCTCTTGTTACGCCACGCCGTCGACGAATACACCGCCTTGATCGATAGCCTGGGCAATCTACGCAGCGCCGGCCGCCATGCCCACCCCTGGTTCGGCCGGCTCGACCTGCGCGGCTGGCACGCCTTGAGCGCCATGCACGCCACGGCCCACCGCCGCCAACTCCAACATATCGTCGGACAACTCAATCAGGCCGATATCCGCAAGTCCTGACCGCGCCGGCCGAGATCGTCGGCCGGCCGGAGGGCGGGGGCCGTGGTAGCATTCGCCGCCATGAAGCCGCCCCGCCTGCCCCCCGCCATCCTGATCATGGGTCCCACCGCCTCCGGCAAGACCGCCGTCGCCATGGCGCTGGCCGACCGTTTCCCGGTCGAACTGATCAGCGTCGATTCGGCCCAGGTCTTTCGCGACATGGATATCGGCACCGCCAAGCCGGACCGGGCGACCCTGGCCCGCTACCCGCACCGCCTGATCGACCTCATTTCGCCGGAAGAAAGCTACTCCACCGCCCGTTTCCGCAACGACGCGCTGGCTGCGATGGAAGCCATCACGGCGGCCGGCAAGGTACCGCTGCTGGTCGGTGGCACCATGCTCTACTTCCGCAGCCTGCTCCAGGGACTGGCCGAGTTGCCGCCGGCCGATGCCGGGCTGCGCGCCGCCCTCGACGCCGAGGCCGCGATCGCCGGCTGGCCGGCAATGCATGCCAAACTCGCCTTGCTCGATCCGGCCACCGCCGCTCGCCTGCATCCGACCGACAGCCAGCGCCTGCAACGGGCACTCGAAATCTGTCAGTTGAGCGGCCGGCCGATGTCCGAATTGCTGGCCGAAAGCGAGCCCCAGAAACCGCCCTACGATTTCCTCTCGATCGGCCTGCTGCCGTCACTGCGCAGCGCACTGCACGAACGCATCGCCGAGCGCTTCACGGCCATGTTGCAAGGCGGTCTGGATGAGGAAGTCCGCCGCTTGCGGCAAAACTACCAGCTCCACCTCAACCTGCCGTCGATGCGCTGCGTCGGCTATCGGCAGACCTGGGAAGCCCAGGAAGGCATCATTGCCACGCCGGAACTGCGCGAGCGCGGCATTTTTGCCACCCGCCAACTTGCCAAGCGACAGATCACCTGGCTGACCAATTCGTTTGCGGCGGAAAACTTCGACTGCCTGGACCCCGCCCTGAGCGAAAAGATCGCCAGCCGGGTCGGCGCATTCCTAGCCTAAATCACTGATTTACGCCCTCACCGTTTGAGGCCGCGCCTGACGAAGCAGTTGTCAATTGCCTTTCGACAGAAGCCCTCTAGACTTTGGTGCCATGCACTTGGCGGATTGCACCTTTGCCGGCCACGATTTCTCGGATCAAAAATCCAGCCCGGCCCGGAGCGGCTTTCTGCCGTTTTGGCATTCTCCGACTCGCGGCAACAGCGCTCGGCGACCTTGTGCTTAAGCCGGCCGCTCAGCGGTGTTCAGCCTTTCCCTAGCGCAACAAATCGCCACCGAATTCGGGGAACTTGGGCGGCGGCTGCGCACAGTCGGGACAAGGCGGCTCCGCCTCGAAGGCCGAATGGCAGGCCCCCATCCCCTGCTCTTTCCAGCCTTTACGCAACGGCGCCACGCTGACCAGGACGACGCCGGCGCGGATCATCTCGAGATATTCAGCGACACCGCGCGAAACATCGATGATGCGCCGGCGGTGCTTGGCATGCATACGGTCATTGACCTTGACGATGGCGCACAGGCTGTTATCCAGGCGGCGCACGGCGACCATGGTGCCGAGCGGAAAATGGTTGCTGGCGGCGGTGAATTCCTTGGGCTTGAACAGTTCGCCGGTGGCCGTCCGCCGCCCCTGGAAGCCGTAGGCGTAAAAACTGGCGGCACCGCGCAGGCCGGTCGCTTCGTCATCCTTCAGTTCGGCGGTCAGCACTTCCGGGGCCAGCGCATCGTGGCGCCGATTCTTGAGATTGTTGCGGCCGAGGGTTCGCACCCCGCGAACGACGGGGCGCGCCGGTTTCTTGCCGGCTTTGGCGAGATGATGGCGGAGCGCCGATCGATTCGCCGTCGCGCTCTCGGTTTTTTTGACCGAGACCTTGCCGTTTGCCGCCGCAACCGGCGACACGTTCAGCAACAGCAGGCCGCCACAGATGATGGCGACCCACCGCAGCCGGTCAGACCACCAGGGTCTGCGCTTCGTCACCCTGACGCGCCCTGATGTGGCCGATGTTATAGACGGCTTCGCCCTGCGCCTTGAGTTCGGCCATGGCAGCGTCGGCATCGGCCGCGGCAACGACGATGACCAGGCCGATGCCGCAGTTGAAGACGCGGTGCATTTCGTTCTCGGCGACATTGCCTTCGGCCTGCATCCAGTCGAATAGCTTGGGACGCGGCCAGGCGGCCTTGGAGAGTTCGGCGACGACGTTTTCCGGCAGGACGCGCGGCACATTTTCGAGCAGGCCGCCGCCGGTGATGTGGGCCATGCCCTTGACATTGATCTTGGCGAGCAGGGCTAGCACCTGCTTGACGTAGATGCGGGTCGGCGCCATGACGACGTCGGCCAGGGTACGTTCGCCGTCAAACTTGGCATTCATGTCCGGCTGCGAGCGTTCGATGATCTTGCGCACCAGCGAGTAGCCGTTGGAGTGGGCGCCCGAGGACGCCAGGCCGAGCACGACATCGCCCGGAGCGATCGACTTGCCGTCGATGGCCTTGGATTTTTCGACGACACCGACCGCGAAACCGGCCAGGTCGTATTCGCCGGCCGGGTACATGCCCGGCATTTCGGCGGTTTCGCCGCCGATCAGCGCGCAGCCGGCCAGTTCGCAGCCCTTGGCGATGCCGCCGACGACCGCCGCGGCGGTATCGACATCGAGCTTGCCGCAGGCGAAGTAGTCGAGGAAGAACAGCGATTCGGCACCGAGCACCAGGATGTCATTGACGCTCATGGCGACCAGGTCCTGGCCGACGGTGTCGTGACGATTGAGGTCGAAGGCCAGGCGCAGCTTGGTGCCGACGCCGTCGGTACCGGACACCAGGACCGGCTCCTGGTAGCGCTTGGGCACTTCGAACAACGCGCCGAAGCCACCGATGCCACCGAGCACGCCTTCGCGCAGGGTCTTTTTGGCGAGCGGCTTGATGCGCTCGACCAGGGCGTCACCGGCATCGATATCGACACCGGCATCGCGGTAGGAAAGGGAAGTATTCTGGGTCATGGTGGGCAGGCCGGACAGCGAGAAAAAACCGGATTTTACCTGAAACCCTCCATCTCCCTAAGCGCCATTCCCGAATACCGCGCAAGGCGCCCGGCCCAAGGCCTCAGTCAATCGTACTGCCCGGCTGGCGCAGCGGCAGCGCAACGCGAAAACGGCTGCCCTTGGCCGGCAGACTGCTCACCGTGATGCTGCCGCCATGCATGGCGACAATGGCGTAGGCGACCGAGAGGCCGAGCCCCATACCGGCGCCGGGCGGCTTGGTGGTAAAAAAGGGTTCGAAAATCCGCCCCAGGTTCTCGGGCGGAATGCCCCGCCCGGTATCGGCGATATCCACCCACACCAGACCCGCATCGAGCCCGGTCCTGATGCCGACCGAGCCGCTGCCGGCGAGCGCTTCAATGGCGTTGGCGAGCAGGCTTTTGAAAACTTCGACCAGTTCCGAGGGGCGGCATTCGAGCGGCGGCAAGGCGGCGAAAACCGGCAGGAATTTCACATCCGCCCCAGCCGCCGGACTGACCGCAGCCAGCGCACTGTCGAGCAGGCCGTGCACATCGACGAGACTGGTGGCGCTTCCCTGGGCATGGGCCAGTACCCGCAGACTGCCGACCATGGTCGCCAGACGGCGGGTGCCGTGCAAAGATTCGTTCAGCAAGTCGAGGGCATCGGCTTGCAGAAATTCAAAATCGAGCTGCTCCTTGGCCGCGGCAATTTCCCGGCGCCAGGGCAGGTCGGCCGGCAGGCTGCGCTCGACATCGGCATAGCGCTGCAGGAGATCGAGCATGCCCCGGACGTAGCCGCCAAGAATCTCCAGGTTGGAGTTGATGAAGCCGACCGGATTGCTGATTTCGTGGGCCAATCCGGCTGAGAGCTGAAAAATGGCCGAGAGTTTTTCGGCCTGGAGCAGCCGGCCCTGCGCTTCGTCCAGCTTGCGTTCGAGCAGGCGTCGGTTGGTTTCCGAACGAAAGCGCTCGCTCACGTCGAGGAAACTGACCACGCGCTTGACCCCGGCCCAAACGGCGGGCTGCGGCAGGGAGCGCCATTCGATGACCCGGCCGTCCTGGCACTCCAGCGTTTCGCGCCAGACCGCGGCGGGTTGGGCACAAAGTTCGGCCAGGCTGGCCAGGAAGGCAGCCGGCTCGACCAAGTTGGCGAGCACCGCGGCCATCACTTCATCATGGCACCAGAAGGCCATCACCTCGTCGGGAATCTGGAACAGGCTGATGAACTGGCTGTTGAAGCGGATGATGCGATCATCCATGTCGAGCGCCATGATGCCCTGGTCGGAGGACTCGAGAATGGTGCCCAGCAGTTGCAGGAGATTTTCCGTCTGCGCTTCCGACTGCAGACGCTCGGCCGCCTGGCGCAAGCTAGCCGCCCGACAAGCCTGATAGTGCTCGAGAGCCAGTTCGAGCAAGGGCGCCAGTCGCGCCTCGTTACCCGCCCCCGCGCCAGCGGCCTGGCCCAGGTACTGGTCGACCAGCGCCGGGCGCTGCTCCGCCCCGGCGAAAGCCTGTTCGAGCAATTCACGTATCCGGCTAGTCATGCATTCCCCTCGGAAACCCGGCCGAACCGGCCAAGCTTCATTTCATCGACCGGCGCCGAAGACTTTCAAGAACGGGAGCATAGCATGCGGCAAATCGGGAATACGTGCCGTTCGGCCAGAGGCTGGTCCGGGGTTACAGGCCAGCCCCTCCGACCGAAGGGAAAACGGACTGGCCGGCCGCCGCCGGCCGGGAGATCAGAGCTTGAATTCGCTGACCGACGCTTTCAGGTGGGAGGCCAGTTGCTCCAGTTGGCCGGCCGAGGCGGCAACCTGCTTGATGATGTGGCTGGTTTCCCCGGTCATTTCGGCGATGTCTTCGACATTGCGGGTGATCAGATGACTGGCCGAACTTTGCTCCTTGAGGGCCGACGAGATGTCATCGACCGCGGCCAGGACCTGGTGCACGCCCTCCTGGATTTTTTCCATCGATGCCCCGGTGTGGCTGACCATCTCCACCCCCTCGACCACCAGGCTGCTGCCCTCGGCCATCCCGGCGACGGCGGCATCGGTTCCGCCCTGGATGGCCTCGATCATGGCGGCGATTTCCTGGGTCGACTTGGTCGTCCGCTCGGCCAGTTTGCGGACCTCGTCGGCGACCACGGCGAAACCCCGCCCCTGCTCGCCGGCCCGGGCCGCCTCGATGGCCGCGTTGAGGGCCAGGAGGTTGGTCTGATCGGCAATTTCCTTGATCACTTTGACGATACCGGATATCTCGTGCGACCGCTCGCCGAGAGTGGCGATCAACTGCGACGAACTGCTTACCGCCCCCGCGATCCGGTCCATCTCGGCGATCACCCCGGACACCGCGCTGGCGCCGCTCTTTGCCAGTTGGCCGGTGGCCGAGGCATGGCGCTGGGCGCCGGCGGCATTCTCGGAAATCTGGGCGATACAGACCGTCATTTCTTCGACCGACGACGCCACCGCCGCCGACGAATCGCTTTGCCGCTCGGAAGCCAGCTCCACCTGTTGCGAGGAGCCCGCCAACTGGCGGGCGGCTTGCGCCAGTTGTTCGGCGGTCGCCAGAATGCCGCCGATCATGCGGCGCAAGCTGGACTGCATCTGTTGGGTGGTCAGCAACAGGCTGTCGCTGTCGTTGTTGCGGGTGACGATAGTGCCGGACAGGTTGCCATGGGCAATTTGCCGGATGATATCGATGACGTAGGCCGGTTCGCCGCCCAACTGGCGCAGCAGGCGGCGGACGATGAAACCGACGACCAGGAAAAGCAGGACTTGCAGCACCGCCTGCCCGGCCCACATCCCGACATTGATCCGCTCGATGGTGTTGCGATCTTCCTTGATATCGATCGTGACGCTGGCCGCACCGACCACCGCCCCCTCCTCGACACCGTGGCACTCGAGACAATTGATGGTGCGGAAATTTTTCCGCGCGACGTAGGGCACCACCATCCGCAGCCAGGCATCGTCGCCCTGGCTGATCAGCGCCGACTCGCTAACCCCGCTCGCCAGCACCCGCCGATCCATGTCATCGACCGGGCGTTCCTGCGGCATACCGCCGTCGAACTCGTCGTCGATCCCCTGGCCGCGGACCACCCGCATTTCCTTGACGCTCTCCGACTTCCCCATTTTTTCGATGAACTGGGCGCGGCTCTTCGGGTTGCTGATCACTTCGTCGGCGCCCGCCTTGATGATCATCAGCGTATTCAAGCCATTGATGGCGCCGTCGGCGACGGCCATCGCCCGTTCCTTGGCGGCATTCAGCAACTGATGTTCGAACTGGTGAAAAATCCATTGCTGGGCGGCCAGCAGCAGAATCAACAGGAAGCCCTGAATCAGCAACTGCAATTTCGTTTGCAGGCCAAGCCGGCGCCACCAATCGGCAAAGATGTCCATGACCAGCTCCTCTGGGGGTGAAGTCGTTAATTGATGTGGTCGAATCTGCCTCGCCGGGACTGGTGACTTCTACGCAGTCGCGGGACGATAGTCGCATGGCCAAAAACCGGCCGCAAGCCGCTTCCCACAAGAGATTCCAGGTGACTATCCCAGCTAGTTAGATTGGTGATTTTGCGGTTTGAGCGATGTTATGACGTTTACCACCGCGCCTCGGTTCCCCCTTCCCGGCCCCCCTTGACTGGCATCATTTCAGCAGTTTCGGGGCGGCGTTCTGGATGGGCGCTCGACCACCCCTGCGTCATCAAGTCCCGGAACCCATTTTTTCCGGCCTATCCGGTGCGGCTATGGCGGCGCGGCCGATGGCGAGTATCATCCGTCCGGCCAACAGCGGAAACCGAACGATGGACGCGACAAAATTTGCCGCCTGGAAGTACCAGCATGCCGGTCCCGGCTATCGTAGCCGCCGACAGCAGGTGGCCGCTGCCGTCCTGCTCGCCGGCGCGCTCGTCGCCCACTTCGGCTGGCACCTGACGCCAGTGGCCATCGCCTTGGCGGCGATTGGCCTGCTCGCCCTGGGGTATTCCCGCAAGAAAATTCTTCTCGGGCCGCGCTACCTGATCTGCGGCAACGACATCGTCTATTACGGCAATGTCGTCCGCCTGGCGCTCGACGAGGCGGCCGGCAGCTTGCTGCTGGTCACCGCCAGCGAACAGAGCTTCGTGCTGGAGCGCGAAAAATTTCCGACCAATGCCCGCAAGGCCGAGAAGATCGCCCGCAACAAGGCCGCCAAGTTCAGCAAGGTGGCGTACAACATCATCAACCATGTGCGCCGCGCCGCGCCCGGCGTCCAGACGACGGGCCTGGCCTGAATAAGCGATGTCCAAGCTCAGCCACTTCTCCCGCAGCATCCACCTGCTCTACGTGCCGACCCTGTATTGCAACCTCAGTTGCCGCTATTGCTACCTCGGCGAGCAGACGACGAGCGCCACCCTGCAACGCGATAGCGAACGCGCCGTCGCCACCTTGCGGTACACGCTGGCCGCCCTGGAAGCGGCCGGCGTGCTGGCTTTCAACGTCTCGCTGCACGGCGGCGAAGTGACCACCCTGCCGCCGCCGGTGCTCGACGAACTGTTCGGGCTCATCCGCCGGCATTACCTCAAGCATTTCGACGCCCTGCAGGCCCTCGGCCACCGCAAGTCGGCGCCGCACATCAAGACCAACCTGTACAAGTTCGCCCCGCTCTACGACCTCTTCGCTCGCCACCAGGTTTCGATCAGCGCCAGCATCGACCTGCCTCTCGCCCTGCACGCCCGGCACCGCACCACCCGCCACGGCAACGACTGGCTAGCGCGCACCCACGACAACCTGCGTCGGCTCGGCCGCTACCCACATGCCAAGAAAATTTCGGCGACGCTGTCGGCCGAACACCTGCAGGACATCCCGGCACTGATTGCCGACATCTGGTTCATCCACCGCGAACTGGGTTTCGACATGAACCAGATGAACCTGATGTTCGCCTTCGCCTCCGAACTGAACACCGCCGCCCAAGGCGGGGCCGCCCTCAGTCCGGCCACGCCGGCCCAGCAACTGGCGCTCTACGAGGCGCTGACCGCCGCCTTCACCGGCACCGAACTGGAAGAAGGGTTGAAGCGTCACTGGTTTGACGAATTCACGCCGAGCTACTGCACCAATGCCGTCAATTGCGGCGAACGCTTCTACCTGCTGCAAGGCGACGGTTCGGTGTACTCCTGCGTGCGCGGCCAGGGCATTGCGGAATTCCGGTACGGCAACGTCTATCAGGATGCCATCGCCGATATCCTGGCCAACGGCGCCCGCCAGATCAGCCAGGTTCACCAGGAGCACGGTTTCGACGCTGCTTGCCAGAGCTGCAGCCACCTGCCGCTGTGCCATACCGGCTGCCCGGTGGTCAAGCACCAGAGCCGGCAGGCCCGCTCCTACACCTGCACATTGCAGCAGGCCATCTACCGCGACAATCCGCTCAGTTTCCCGGCCGCCGACAGCGCCGAACAACGCGCTTACGCCGCCGACTATGCCCGCCACCTGCACCCGGCGCTGGCCTTCGCCGAAGAGGCGGCGCCCCCGCCGGCCGGGCTGCTGCTGCCCAACGACCTCGACCAGGAACAGAACACCCTGGCCGCACTGATCGCCGCCGACCCACTCTTGCAGCAGCTCTACCGCGCCGACGCCTGGATCATCGAGATCGACAACGCCCGTTCGCCCCTGTGCTCGCCCCTGCTCGCCCAGCGCAGCACCTGGCACACGCTGCTTTCCGGCGACCGCATCGTGCTGCACGTGCGGCGCGAACTGTTTGCCGCCGGCTGCCCCGAAACCATCCGCAACACGCTGTACCTGCAAATGCTGCGCGACACGCCGGTGGTCTACGGCGACGAGCGGCGCCGCAAGCAGGAACACCTATTTACCTACCAGCTCTTCCACGACTGCCTGGAAGCCAGCCCCCTCGGCCCGGAATGGTTGCAGGCCGAGCTTTCCGGCCTCATCGACCTGCATCGTGCCCACTACCGGCACGGCGTCCGCAACAACCTGCTGGTAAGCACCGGCTACCTGCGCGACTACCATTACCAGAAGCAGAAAAACAACGCCTTCTATCACATCCAGGCGATCAATCTGCCCTTCCATAACTTTGAATTCCACTACCTGACCGGAGATTGAGCATGCCCCCCCGGGAACTGGAACGCACCGCCCACACCGTCGAATGTTTCCTCAACGCCCTGCGCCTGGCCGATGGCCGGGCCCGCACCGAGATCGAGGAATGGCTGGTCACCTGGCTAAGCGAGGACGCCAAGCGCGAGGCCTACGCCATTTTTCATCGCGGCGAAATCCGCTGCCACCTCCGGCAGCGCATCGTGCATAGTTTTGCCCTGCCGGAAGTCAGCCAACCGCGCAGCATCTGGTGCGACCGCCGAAAACTGTCGATCATCGACGGCGCAGCCTATGCCGAAGGCGGCAAGCTGCTCATGCAGGGCACCGCCGGCCTCACCCTGAGCCTGCCGGGAAGCGCCGGCGGACAAGGAAAAAAGAAGGAAAAAAACAGCAATAACAATAACAACAATAACAACAACAATAACAACGGCTGAACCGGCAACGCCGCCCAAAATACCCAGATCAGGTACCATCCGGACCATGAATATTCTCATCGTCGACGACGAACCGGCCATTTCCGAAACCCTGGCCTACGCGCTACGGGCCGCCGGTTTTGCCACGGAAAGCTGCACCCTGGGCGCCCAGGCCCTGATCCGGCTGGCCGACGGCGAGCATGACCTGGTGGTCCTCGACGTTGGCCTGCCCGACGTAAACGGCTTCGATGTCTGCCGCGCCCTGCGCCGTCACTCCGACATTCCCGTGCTCTTCCTGACCGCCCGTTCCGACGAGGTGGACCGGATCGTCGGCCTCGAACTGGGCGGCGACGATTACGTGCCGAAACCGTTCAGCCCACGCGAGGTGGTTTCCCGCATCCGCGCCATCCTGCGCCGGCTGCGTCCGGAGAGCGGCAAGCCGGCCGCCCCAGCCACCGCAGCCAGCCGCTTTGCCGTCGATGCCGACGGCCGGCGCATCGCCTACCACGGCCAGTGGCTCAACCTGACGCGCTACGAATTCCTGCTGCTGGCGCTGCTCCTCGACCGCCCGGGCCGCATCCTGAGCCGCGGCCAGATCATGGAAAGCGTCTGGCAGGACAGCGGCGAAAGCCTGGACCGCACCGTCGACACCCACATCAAGACCCTGCGCGGCAAACTGCGCGCCATACGCGGCGACGAAGACTGCATCCAGACCCATCGCGGCCTCGGCTACAGCGTCAGCAGCGGATAAGGCGGCGGTGAATATCTCCGTCCGCCTGTTTTTCGGCTATTTCCTGGTCGTCGGCCTGGCCGCCTGGTTCGTGCTCAACGTCATCACCCACGAAACCGAGCCCGGCGTCCGCCAGGCGACCGAGGAAACCCTGGTCGACACCGCCCACGTGCTGGCCGAACTGGCCGCCCAGGAACTGGCCGCCGGGCGCATCGACCAGGGCGCCTTCGCCGCCTCGCTGCGCGCCGCCACCCGGCGCAGCCCGCGCGCCGAGATTTCCGGCGTGCGCAAGGAAAGCATCGACTTCCGCGTCTATGTCACCGACGGCCAGGGCATCGTCGTCTATGACTCCGAGCACGCTGCGATCGGCGAGGATTACTCGCAATGGCGCGACATCGCCCGCGTCCTGCGCGGCGAATACGGCGCCCGCAGCACGCTCGACGACCCGGACGATCCCTACTCCTCGGTGATGTACGTCGCCGCCCCCATCTTCTGGCAGGGCGAACGCATCGGCGTGCTCTCGGTGGCCAAGCCGATGTCCTCGCTGGCCCCCTACATCAGCCGCGCCACGGCGCGCGTCAAGCAATCCGGCTTCTGGCTGCTGGCCGCCACCGCCGCCATCGGCCTCTTCTTCTCGGGCTGGCTGAGCTGGTCCATCCACCGTCTGCGCGCCTACGCCCGCGCCGTCGCCGACGGCCGCAAAGCCGAACCGCCGACCGGCGGCGGCCACCAGTTTTCCGAACTGGCCCGCGCCCTCGGCCAGATGCGCGAAAAGCTCGAAGGCAAACAGTATGTCGAGCGCTACGTGCAGAACCTCGCGCACGAGATGAAAAGCCCGCTCACCGCGGTGATCGGCGCCGCCGAAATCCTCGAGGACGAACTGCCCGCCACCGACCGCCGCAAGTTCGCCAGCAGCATCGGCGAACAGGCCCGCCGCCTGCAGGCGATCATCGACCGCATGCTGATGCTGGCCCGCGTCGAGCAACTGCAAGCGCCCGAAGCCGGCGCCACGGTCGACCTGGCAAAAATGCTCGAAACCAGCATCGAACTGCGCCGCCAGTTTCTCGACGCGCGCCACCTGGTTTGCCAACTCGCCGCCCCGCCGGCGATCGACGTCCGCGGCGACGCCTTTTTGCTGCAACAGGCCGTCCTCAACCTGCTCGACAACGCCATCGAATTCTCACCGGACGGCGGCCGCATCGAAATCACGCTCGAAACCACCGACAGCCTGGCCGAAATCAGCATCCGCGACCACGGCAGCGGCGCCCCCGACTACGCCCTGCCGCAACTGTTCGACCGCTTCTACTCCCTGCCCCGCCCGGCCACGGGCAAGAAAAGCACCGGTCTGGGGCTGGCGCTGGTGCGCGAAGTGGCACGGCTGCATGGCGGGGAGGCGGGGTTTGCGAATCATCCGGAGGGGGGCGGGGAAGCGCGGCTGGTGCTGCCCCGAGATTAAGGCTAAAGCCGCCGCGAATCGGCACAGAGTACCGAGAGTCACTCCCCTTCTGCGGAATCGTGGCCCATGGGGTCGACCTGCCGAAGCACCCGGTCAAAGTCGCTTTCAAACAGACTATCCTGCACGATGCGGTATTTCTCGAATTCGCTTTCGGCATGGGTCTTGGCCATTTCAGCACTGATTTTGCCCGCGTCTTTCAAGATATCGTACTCGGTGAATTCGAGAAAGGCATCCAGCCGCCTGGCCCAGTCTTCCATAGTCATTGGGATCTTGCGGTGCGCCCGCTCCTCGGCCAGGTCGAGGTAGGCATTCACGATGCGGCCCAAGGATTCAAGTTCCTCGTGGCTCAGGTAGTTTTTGGCTACCACCACATCGGTCTTGAGAATCCTGCCGTCCGGCGCCTTCCCCCAACTCGTCAGGCCCATGTGCGGCTGCATGGCGTCCGCCCGGTGAACGACCAACTCCGCAGCCATATGACCGTGGATGGCAAAGTGCAGTTTGTTCTGCACCTTGGTGAAGAAGGCTTTGGTGGTCGGGGCGTCGCGGTTGTAGTCCACGGCGGAGGCATAGATGTCCGTCACCTTCTGGTAGAACTTGCGTTCGGACAGGCGTATCTCGCGGATTTCCGCCAGCAGACGCGCGAAGTAGTCCTCTCCGAGGAAAGCGCCGTTTTCCAGACGCTTCTTGTCGAGCACGAAGCCCTTGATGGCAAACTCGCGCAGCACGCCGGTGGCCCACTGGCGGAACTGCGTAGCGCACACCGAATTGACCCGGTAACCGACCGAGATGATGGCATCAAGATTGTAGAAATCGACCTTGCGAGCCACCTCCCGACTGCCCTCGGTTTGAACTGTCCGGAATTTCCGGAGCGTTGCCTCCTTCATCAGTTCGCCGGATTCGTAGATGTTTTTCAGGTGCTCACTGACCGTCCGCACATCCACCGCGAACAGCTCGGCCATCAGTTTCTGTGAAAGCCAGACGGTTTCATCCTCGTAGCGCGCCTCGATGCTCTGCTCACCGGCCTGGCCAGTAAAGATCAGGAATTCGGCGGTGCTGTTGCGGATGAGTTGGGTGTTATTGGATTTCATCGTTGCACCTCCATAATCCTGTCGAGCCGATCAAGCAAACGCTTGGCACGACAAACCTCGTTCGTATGGAACTGGCTGGCGTTGCCATGAGATGCCGGATCAAGTGCTCGCCCGGTCATTGCCAGAACGCGGTAATCAGCTTCCACAGGCTCCATCCCGACCCAGCCGCCATGACGCAACAAGCCTCGCAGATCATACAGTCGGCTTAAATCGCAAATGGCTGAATTTATCAGCACGGCGCGTTGAAGGCGAGCATTCGATTTATCGCCCGGCAATCAAACTTATTGATCGGGATCGGCAAGGGTGACCAGCGCACTGACGACTAAAAGCAGTAGATCGAACACCAAGAAACAGGCGCCCGAGACCAATCCCACGCCCGATCTCGCCAAACGCCTGACAAGCGCCAGCTCCGCCCACCACCTGGATTGCCAACTCCCCCGGCTAGCGGCAACGTGCGTGGCGATGACTTTTTGCCGAGAACAAGCTGCTCGGCAACGCTATCGGCAGAGACGGCAGTCGGCCACAACCGGCCATTCATAATTTTTTTCCGAAGCGGTCCGTCGTTTAGACCGACATCTGACTATCAAGAATTTACATGGCTTAGTGGAGAGTCAATCCGTCATAATGCTGATTAGATCATTTTCGCGCCGCAATACATTTCGACTGTGAATTTCTCGCCGCTCCCAAAACAAGCTTTTTTGCCCCGACGAACCCTCAATGAACAGGAGCGTCGATCTTTTATCGAGCGGCGTGACAAAATCTACTCGCAGTGCACTCTTGCAGAGCAGCAATGCCTGCTGAAGCTCGCGCTCTTTTTCGACTCATATCGGCATGAACTATTGGGCTTGGGCCAACCCAACATATTCAGCCAAAGCTCCGTGGCAGTTTTTTACCATCGTCATCTTCCTTGGGCAAATCCAACAAAACCCAGTATTGGCATACGTGGATTGGCGCAAGTCTCCAATCTCATCAACAAGATTGAACGGTGGCATGCCCAGCATTCCCAGGCTACCTTCGTCAAATATTTGGCCTCTCTGGTTGATAAAGACTCCGAAGACGTGCTTCTGGGCGTTATTCAGTTTTGTCTTGCGCTTCCTTTAGAGGTAGGGAATTCTTACGGGCAGCGACAATTCGAAGATCAGCTGAAAACCATTGCAAGCAAATGCATTAACTGCAATGACGTTTCCGCATTGCGCCGATTCGACGCTGCACATCGATGTATTCAATGGCAGCCACAGTGGCAATGTGAATCGGAGTTGCGTGGTCACATGTGGCACCTTTTGCTTGAGGTTGCGCACGAGAACATGGCGTCGGCCCTGGCGTTGATCGATGAACACTGGAATCAGACCCGACCGCCTCAGATTCTCATGTCTCTGCACTTACATGAGACGCCAGAATTGGCTTATCAGTTGGCGATTAAGCTCAAGCCTCACCGTAGGGAGTTTGCCGCGGATATGCTCTGTAATTCGATCTACTATGCTTCGTGGCAACTTAAGAAAGTTGATGAAGCCTCGGCTACGTTGCTGGCAAAAGTGATGGATGCATCCTGCCGACTATTGGCTGATTGGAGTTTTGAATTACCCCGAATGGATTCGAATACCTTGCTTCAGACAATGGATCATTTGTTCCGTTTCGGAAATCCCGAAGATGATTATTGGCAAAAGCTTCCTCGGGAATGCCTAACCGTGATCAAGGAGCTAGCTCCTGCGGAACAGGAAAAGCGAATACGGCTGATCGCGCAGATTGTGTTTTATGAAAGCAATCCATCGCCGCTTGCAGATGAAACTCGCGCGTTGTTTCAGGCATGTGCAGCCAGACGACTTAGCAGGATACAAGACTGGGAATGGAGTGGTTCAGGCGACGTTTCTGATGTTTGTGGATCGTTGTCTATTCTCGAGGACAAGGCCTTGTCCTCGAGAAACCGGCACATCTCGGCATGCCCCAATCATTTCTTGCTTGTTACGGTGGAAAAACAACTCGAATTTCTCTTGGAACGCCTAATTTCTGAAGAACCATCAAATGCGCTTAACCATATCGTTTCCCTAGCTCTCGCGCTGTCGAACGAAAACTTGATCCGTAAATTCCATCGAGTTCTGCGTGAAGAGTTCAAAGCGCGGGCTCGCGACTTCCCTGCCGACGCCGGAGCTGCATTGAAGAGCTTGATCCAATATTGTGGATATAGCCAAATTGACGATGAAATGTACCGCAAGGAACTTTGCAAGGAATCATTCCAAATTTTGCTCCCTGTGCTTGAAGGCATATCGCCCAACGATGCTGCTATCGCAAGAACCGGAATCGGATGGAGCCCACGAGGAAACTTATGACTTTAAAGGTCCGCTTTTTCGCCGCCTCAGTGGCAACAATGGGCGCACTCCTGCCATAAGCTCTCACCCACCACCGACCGCCCACGCCCACCGGTCAACACTAAAATCAGGCACATTTCCCCCTCCCGCCTGAACGGCAAACAAAGCCCGCAAACCCCGCTTGACTTCGAGCGCGCTCGAACTCTTAAAGTCCTTCCCATGGAATCCGAATCCAATCTGAGCATCAAGGAAGTGGCGACGCGTAGCGGACTCAGCGTCCATACGCTGCGCTATTACGAACGCATCGGCCTGATTGCGCCGGTGGCCCGTGCCAGTGGCGGACAGCGGCGTTATCGCGGTGCCGACCTGGAATGGATCGGATTCCTTCTGCGCCTGCGCGCGACCGGCATGTCGATATCGGGCATGCAGGAATTCGCCAGGCTACGCAGCGCGGGGGATGGCACGGCCGGGGCGCGGCGGATCATGCTGGAAGGCCATCTGGCCCGGCTACTTGGCGAAATCGAGGCCTTGCAGCAGGCGGCCGGGGTTTTGCAGGCCAAGATCGCGCATTACCGGCAGATCGAACATTCCCTCGCGCCTGACCAGCCAATTGAAGGGAAACAACATGCCACAAGAACGTTACGCCAGAGGACTCGCCAAGCTTGAAGAAATCGACGGCGCAGCCGGGACCAATGTCATCAACAGCCTGCGCGACATCGCGCCCGATTTCGCGCGCTACCTGATCGAGTTTCCGTTCGGCGACATCTACTCGCGCCCCGGCCTCGACCTGCGTTCGCGCGAAATGGCCGTGGTGGCGGCGTTGACCGCCATGGGCAATGCCGCGCCGCAACTGAAGGTGCATATCGGCGGCGCGCTCAATGTCGGCGTGACGCCCGCGGAAATCGTCGAGGTGATCATGCAGATGGCCGTCTATGCCGGCTTTCCGGCCGCCCTGAACGGCCTGTTTGCCGCCAAGGAAGTGTTTGCCGCGCATGGCGTGACACTGTCCGCCTGAATCTCTGCTTGCATACCGAGCGGCAAATGCCGCGCCAAGGCGGGCCGGGTGCCGCCCGCCTCTGCTAAAATCGCGGGTCCGAATTTTTCGGCGCCCGCGATTTTCAGCGGTCGCCTGTCCCAGTGGAGAGTTTTGCCATGTACCAGTCCCCCCTCATCCAGGATCTGCACGAGCGCGGCCTGATCGCCCAGATCACCGACGCCGAGACGCTCGACAAGCTGCTGACTGAGGAATCGGTAACGCTCTATTGCGGCTTCGACCCGACGGCCGACAGCCTGCACCTCGGCCACCTGGTGCCGGTGCTCATTCTGAAGCGTTTCCAGGAAGCCGGTCACAAGCCGATCGCCCTGGTCGGCGGCGCCACCGGCATGATCGGCGACCCGAGCTTCAAGGCCACCGAAAGGAAGCTCAACACGCCGGATGTAATTGCCAGCTGGGTCGGCAACATCCGCGAGCAGGTCAAACCCTTCCTCAAATTCGAAGGCGCCAACCCGGCGATCATGGCCAACAATTACGACTGGTTCGGCGGCATGAACTGCCTCGAATTCCTGCGCGACATCGGCAAGCACTTCTCGGTCAACGCCATGATCAAGAAGGAATCCGTGCAGCAGCGCCTGCAACGCGAAGACCAGGGCATTTCCTACACCGAGTTCTCCTACAGCCTGCTGCAGGGCTACGATTTCGCCGAACTCTACAAGCGCCACGGCTGTGTGCTGCAGATCGGCGGTTCCGACCAGTGGGGCAACATCGTCGCCGGCACCGACCTGACCCGCCGCCTGCACCACAAGCAGGTCTACGGCCTGACCCTGCCGCTGATCACCAAGGCCGACGGCACCAAGTTCGGCAAGACCGAATCCGGCGCCATCTGGCTCGACCCGAAAAAGACCTCGCCCTACGCCTTCTACCAGTTCTGGCTCAACACCAGCGACGCCGACGTCTACAAGTTCCTCAAATTCTTCACCTTTTTGCCGGTCGACCGTATCGCCGAAATCGAAGCCACCGACAAAGCAAGCGGCACCAAGCCGGAAGCCCAGCGCATCCTGGCCGAGGAAGCAACCCGCCTGGTGCACGGCGAAGTCGCGCTGATGGCCGCCCGGCGCATCACTGAATGCCTGTTCTCTGGCCAGCTCGCCGACCTCACCGAAAACGACCTCGAACAACTGGCCCAGGACGGCATGCCCGGCGTGCAGATCGACAAGACCAACGCCGGCCTGATCGACGCGCTGGCGGCCAGCGGCCTGGCCAAGTCGAAATCGGAAGCACGCAGCTTTATCCAGAGCGGCAGCGTCACCGTCAATGGCAACAAGGTCGACGTACTGGAACACGTCATTAGCGGCGACGAACTGCTCTACGGCCGCTTCACCATCCTTCGGCGCGGCAAGAAGAACTACGGCCTGATCAGCTGGCAGTAAGCCGGCGGCTTAACCGACAAAGGGCGCATGCCAGGTCTCCCCGGCATGCGCCCTTGTTCTATCCGGCTATTTTCCGGTGACGATCGCTTGCTGACCTACTCCGCCAGCACGAACTTTTCCGGCTTGGTATGGCACACCGGGCAGGCGTTTTCCGGCTTGCCCATTTCGATATAGCCGCAGACCGGACACAAGTAGAACTCGGCAACCAGATCCTTGCCCTGCTTTACGGCTTCCAGGGCCAACTGGTAGAGCTTGGCGTGTACTTCTTCGGCAGCCACCGCGTATTCGAACATCCGCCGTGCCTTGTGTCCCTCGGCAATCGCCTGCTTCACCATGGGCGGATACATCTCGCTAAATTCGTGCGTCTCGCCACCGATCGCCGCCGCCAGGTTGTCGGCGGTGGAGCCGACGCCATCCAGGGCTTTCAAATGGCCTTCGGCATGGATGCGTTCGGCTTCGGCGGTCAGCCGGAAGAGCTTGGCAATCGAGCCAAAGCCATCCTGCTCCGCCCTTTTGGCGAAAGCCCGATATTTCTGGTTTGCCTGGCTCTCGCCGGCAAAAGCTTCCATAAGGTTTTCAGTCGTCGTTGCCACGGTGATATTCCCTTCTCGATTTTGGTCAGGATACAAAGTGATCCGCCCGCGCGAAATGCTACGCTTTTCCGCTACCCGGCGCTTTGCTCAGTTGAGATGGCCCAGACGCCTCCTGGCTGGTACTGCCTTCATTTCAGCCCATCGGCGTGCACAGCTCGACAAGAAAGCCATCGGGATCGGAGACATAGGCCACGGTTTGCCCCCAGGGCATCTGTTCCGGCGCTTGCACCGGCTTGGCGCCGGCCTGCACCGCCAGGGCGAAAGCGGCCGGCACATCCGGCGTGGTCAGGGCGATCTCGAAACACGGCGCCTCCGGGCGCGCTGGCTGCGGGTTCTTGCCCAACGAGCGCATCAACTGGCGCGACGAAAAAGCCAGTACCGTCGTGCCGGTCTCAAGCTCGCCGAAATCGCCCGATTCGTGCAGGAACTTCTGTTTGAGACCGAAGGCCGCCGTGTAGAAATCGAGGCTCTGCCGGACGTCTTCGACGAAGAGGATTGTATAACCGAGGTTCATGGTGTTCGTCCTTTCTCATTGGAAATAACAACGCAAGTGGGCAATCATGAACGGCTATTCGGCCAGCACCTTGCCCAAGCCCGCCGCCAAGAACATATCGCTGCCGTTTGACGCCATTATGACCTTGCCTTAGTCTCTCGGCGTGGTGCGCCTCTCCAGGTGGGTTACGGGTTGTCGTCAAACCCGGCCACTCCGGGGTTACCCCGGGGATTTTTCGGTAGTTCGGTTTTTCCTTGCCTGAGCGTCACACGCCTGCGGCGTGAGCGGCTCAGGCACCACACGACAGGCTGGAGAGCGCACCATTTTTCTGCGTATGAGCAAGCGCCCCATGGACGAATTTTCTGACGATCCGGAGCTTCCCGAGCTACCCACCAAAGCCATGCGCCAGATGGCGGTGGCACTGACCCGGGCTTTTCTTGCCGGCGAGCCAAACCCGGCCGGCATGCGCGAACGGGGTGGCATCGCCTTGGGCCAGGCCTGGCCGTGGCTGGTGCCGTTATCTCTGCATCTGCATTTCGAACTGGGCAGCGAGTTGCAAGCCCGCGAACACGACCGGATCGTCGCCCTGATCCTGGCTTACCCGCGCTTTCGCGCGGCCTTTGCCGTGCCCGGCGAGCGCCCGAAAGTCCGCGGCTATTTCCCTTTTCATCCGCCCATGGGCAGGCCACCGCCCGCCCTCGCCGACCTCGCCCTGCCGGCTCTGGCAACACCGGGCGACCTGGCCGGCTGGCTCGGCCTGACACCCGGCGAACTCGACTGGTTCGCCAACGCCTGGCACCAACCAGCCGCCACCGGCAAACTCGACCACTATCACTATCGCTGGCTCGCCAAGCGCTCGGGCGGCGCCCGGCTGATCGAGGCCCCCAAGGAAAACCTGCGCGCCATCCAGCGCCGCATCCTGCACGGCATCCTCGATCGCGTGCCGGTACACGAGGCCGCCATGGGCTGCGTCAAAGGCCGCTCGGTGCTGGACAACGCCCGCCGCCATGCCGGGTCGCCGTTGTTGCTGAAAATGGATTTGCGCGATTTCTTCGTCAGCATCCCGGCCCGGCGCGTGCACGCGCTGTTCCGCAGCCTGGGCTACCCGAGCGCCACCGCCCGCTGCCTGACCGGGCTGACCACCCACGCCACGCCTGCCGCCCTGCTCCGGCAGGCACCGCAAACTAAATATCCCAGCCCCGAGGAACGCCGCCAACGCCAGCAATGGGCACGGCAATTCATGGAGCACCATCTGCCGCAAGGCGCGCCGACTTCACCGGCGCTCGCCAACCTGTGCGCCTATCGCCTCGACCTGCGCCTGGCCGGCGCCGCCCGCGCCGGCCAGGCCCGCTACAGCCGCTATGTGGACGACCTGGCCTTTTCCTGCGCCAACGGCGATCCGCGCCATGGCCGCCGCCTCCTGAACATGCTGCAGGACATCGTTCTCGAAGAGGGCTTTACCCCGAACTGGCGCAAGACCCGCCTGGCCCCCGCCAGCACCGCCCAGCGCCTCACCGGCCTGCTGGTCAACGCCCACCCCAACCTGCCCCGCGGCGAATACGACCGGCTCAAAGCCATCCTCACCAATTGCCGCCGCCACGGCCCGGCGAGCCAGAACCGGGACGGTCTCCCCGATTTCCGGGCACATTTACTGGGGCGGATCGGCTGGTTCGGGCAGGTCAATCCGGCGCGCGGAGAAAAGTTGCACCGACTGTTCGAGCAGATCGATTGGGCGTGAGCACATATTCCCCGCCATCTTCCCACCCGCGAACGGCCGGCATGTCATCAACCTGAGCGCTGAGGTTCTTGCCATCGAGGTCCCAACGGTAAACATGCCGCCCCCACTCACCCAAATCGGCACCCATGCAGCCAATCACGCCGGTTCGAAAATCAGGTTCGAAGCGCGGGCATGCCTGACCTTGCCGCCACCAATGGATGTCCGGCAATTGAACATTGCCGTCTCGGGTGGGTATGCGCCAAACGCCCAGGGAAGCATCCCGTCGCCGGACAATGAGCAGGACTGATGGCCAATTATCCAGCGCCGTTGGGTCCTTGATGTAGGCAAACTGCGCCGGCTCAAGCACCGGCAGGCGGATATGGGGTATTGCCGCATAGGCGCGCTCACTGGGATTGAGTGAAGTCAGAAAAAGAAACGCGACGCCGCCAACACCAAGCATAATCAACAACGCGGTCGCCGAGACCAGCAAGATACGTTTCATCGCCGGCGTGCTTCGATCATTTGCCACCCAATTCTCCAATGAAGGTTCAACAGTACGTCTACGTTTCCGGTCGTCGCCCGACGACCAGTTACTACGGCCAACCCAAAAACAGGCGAAAATCCTGCCACTTGGCATAAATCGACTTTAACGCAGGAACGCAATAATGACAGCAACCAGCCCAGCGGAAATCGATCTGACCGGTGTCGTCGCCACCCACTGGCAAGACGTCCCGCCGCGCAGCATTCATCCCGGTTTCACGACCCGCCTGCTATGGACCGGCGACAACGGCCGCAAGGCGCTGATGTTCGAAATCGCCCCCGGCGCCGTTTATCCCGAACTCGATGTACACGCCCCCGGTGCCGAGGAAGTCTTCGTCGTTTCCGGCACTTTCTGCGACGGCCGGAACAGCTACCCGGCCGGCACTTTCATCCACCATCCAGCGGGCAGTTCGCATATCCCGCAATCGACCGAGGGTTGCGTGCTGTTCGTTTTCTTCCCGGAAGGTTAGATGCCGGCAGAAGGGGTAGGGGGCTGCTGCCTGCTTTTCTCCCGGTAATAAAAGGCCCGCCCCGAGGCGGGACGGGCGTGCCATACCATATGCATAGCACTAGTCCAACAGGCGACTCGACCCGGCCACAAGCGGACGGAGCAACTCCGAAAAAATTCAAACGCGCCAGCGGCAGGCAAGCGATCAAATTCTGTTGAAAAACTTAATACCCGGTTTTCCCAAGGATGCGGAAACCATCACCGATGTGAGATCGTCGAATATGGAGCAATGTGAAGGTCCGTTTTCTCGGCCCAACCTCCCTTTTCGCCAGACAGCGGGTTAGTCAACAGCTTCTCCCTCCAATTTTTCAACCACCAGGACGACACTTTTCAAATCGCTCCCCAATGAACAAAAAGCTGTTGATAACCAATGCCGCCATCGTGCTTGGGATGGTCGCGATTTTCATCGTCGATTTGAACACGCCCCTCGGCCTGGCCGTTCCCTTTTTCTATCTGCTATTGGCCCTTCTTGCCATTGGTATCGAAGCAGAAAACCGCACGCTACTGGCCATCGCCTTATTTGGTCCGCTGCTGGCCGGAATCAAACTGCTGATCCTTCCGGCCAATGGGGTGGTCTGGCTGGGCCAGGCCAATCGGCTGATTTTCCTGCTGCTGATTTGGTTGGCAGTCGGCCTCGAGTTGCTTCGGCGCGCACTTGAAGCCGGCCGGCGTGAAAACAGCCGCGAGCTGGAAAGGCAGGTCCGGGAACGGACCGAGGCCTGGCGGGTAGCCAACCGGAAACTGGAAACCGAGGTCGCCGAACGCAAGGCGGCCGAGGCCACCATCCTCGATAACACTCAGCGCCTCCAGGCCCTGACCCAGCAACTGGTCGAAGTCCAGGACGCTGAGCGCAAGGCTCTGGCTACCGAGTTGCACGACCGCATTGGGCAGAATCTATCGGCCTTGAACATGAGTCTTAACCTGAACCTGACATTGCTCGCCAGCCAGTTGCCGCCGCAAGCGATGCCGGCGGCGCGGACGCGGATCAACGACGCGCTGGCCCTGGTCGAACAAACGACCGAGGCGGTGCGCGGCGTCATGGAAGAACTGCACCCGGCGCTGCTTGAGCAATATGGACTCGATACGGCGCTGCGCTGGCATGGCGAAGAATTTTCCGGGCGCTCCGGCATCGCCTTCAAGTGCGCGGCCGGCGAGCATTTTCCCCGACTCAGGGCGCAGGTCGAAACGACCCTTTTTCGCATCGTCCAGGAAGCGCTGATCAATGTCGCCAAGCATGCCAAAGCCACCGCGGTGACCGTCAATCTGGTACAAACCGAGGGCGCTATCGCATTGCGGGTCAGCGACGACGGCCACGGCATCGCACCGGCGCGGCGGCGCCTGGCGGCGGTCGGCAGTGGCTGGGGCCTGACCATCATGGCCGAACGAGCGCGCACGATCGGCGCCGAGCTGTCTATCGAGCCGGGCGCAGGCAAGGGAACGACGGTCGTTGTGACCGTTCCAAATGGATTCTGGGAGACCGCATGAGTATCAGCGTACTGATTGCCGACGATCACGCCGTGGTGCGCGATGGCCTGCGCCTGCTGCTTGAGAACCAGCCGGACATGCGCGTTGTCGGCGAGGTGGCCGATGGCCGTGCGGCGGTCGAGGCGGCGTTGCGCCTGAAACCGGACGTGGTACTCATGGATCTGGCCATGCCCTTGCTCAACGGTGCCGATGCCACCGCCCAGATCATGGAAAAGCTGGAAACCAGCAAAGTCGTCATCCTGTCGATGCACTCCACGGTCGAGCATGTCTTCCGGGCGCTGCAGGCCGGAGCATTGGGTTACCTGCGCAAGGAATCGGCCGGCAACGAGGTGGTCGATGCTGTCCGCATGGTGCACAGCGGCCGGCGCTACCTGAGCCAGAAGATCACCGAATCGGTGGTGGACGACTACGTGCGCAAACGCGCCGACGAAAGCCCGCTCGAATCGCTCAGCCAGCGCGAGCGGGAAATCCTGCAACTGCTGGTCGAAGGCCGCTCGGGCATCGACATCGCGCGTTTGCTGAATGTCTCGCCGAAGACGGTGGATACCTATCGCAGCCGCATGATGCAAAAGCTCGGCATCGGCGATCTGCCCGGCCTCGTCAAATTCGCCCTGCAGCACGGCCTGACCACGCTGTGAACGGCGCTTTTGATCTATCTTTAAAAATCGCGCCAAATCAAAGAATCGGTAGCGTTTTGTGAGTGTTGTCCGACATACAGCGACCTCCCCGCGGCGGATCATCGGAAGAATGATGAATCCAACCGGGAGTACAGCATGTCCGAAGACAACAAAACCGAAACGCCGCTCGACAATGGACGGCGCAAGTTTCTCAACACCGCCGGCCTCGCCGGCATTGCTGGCGTCGGCCTCGGCTTGGCCGGCTGCAACAAGGCCGAACAAGCACCGGTAGCCCCGGCCCCGGCCGCCCCCCTGCCGGCCGCCGCCCACGCCAAGGGCAGCGTGGCGCCGGGTCAGCTCGACGACTACTACATGCTGTCGAGTGGTGGCCACTCGGGCGAGGCCCGCATCTATGGCGTCCCCTCGGGCCGCACCCTGAAGCGCATCGCGGTTTTCAACATCGACCCGATGTCGGGCTGGGGCATCACCAACGAATCCAAAAAGATCCTCGGCACGAAAGCCGACGGCAGCCTCAAGTACTGCACCGGTGACACCCACCACGTGCACGGCTCGTACAAGGACGGCACCTACGACGGCAAGTATTTCTGGATCAACGACAAGATCAACAACCGCCTGGCCCGCATCCGCGGCGATTACCTGGAAACCGACAAGATCACCGAAATTCCCAATGTCCAGGGTTTCCACGGCATTTTCTCGGACAAGCGCGACCCGGTCGACGCCAGCATCAACCACACCACCCGCGTCTTCTGCGGCGCCGAGTTCCATGTGCCGCTGCCCAACTCGCCCAAGGACTGGAAGGATGGCGCCCATTACGGCTGCCTGCTGACCTGCGTCGATGCCGAGACCATGGAAGTCCGCTGGCAGGTCCGGATCAGCGGCAACATGGACCTCTGCGCCACCTCCTACGACGGCAAGTTGGCGGCGCTCAACAGCTACAACACCGAGAACGGCCTGGTCTTTTCCGACATGATGTCGTCGGAGAAGGATGCCTGCATCTTCTTCAACGTCGAGCGCATCGAAGCCGCCGTCAAGGCCGGCAAGAGCGTGACCATCGGTACCTCCAAGGTGCCGGTGGTGGACGGCACGCGGGAAGCCAACAAGGACCCGAAGACGGCGCTGACCTGCTACGTGCCGGTGCCCAAGAACCCGCACGGCGTCAATATCACGCCGGACGGCAAGTACTACGTCTGCGCCGGAAAATTGTCGCCAACCGCCACCGTGATCGAGCATGAACTGGTGCTCAAGTGGTTCAACGGCGAGGTCAAGGAGGCCATGGAATGCGTCGTCGGCGAGCCGGAAATCGGCCTCGGCCCGCTCCATACCGGCTTCGATGGCAAGGGCAACGCCTACACCTCGCTGTTCCTCGACAGCCAGGTCGTCAAGTGGAACGTCGCTGCCGCCATTGCCCAGTACAAGGGCGACAAGGCGGCCAAGGTCGTGCTCGACCGGCTCGACGTCCATTACCAGCCCGGCCACGGCTACGCCTCGATGGGCGAAACCAAGGAAGCCGACGGTAAGTACTTCAATTCCGGCAACAAGTTCTCCAAGGACCGCTTCCTGCCGGTCGGCCCGCTGCACGTCGAAACCGAACAACTGATCGACATCAGCGGCGAGAAGATGGAACTGCTGCACGACCATACCGCCCATCCCGAACCGCACGACGCGATCATCGTCCGCCGCGACATCATCAAGACCAAGCAGATCTACACGCTGGAGGACTCGCCGATCCATGTGAAAGGTTTCGACGACACCGGCGTCAAGCGCAATGGCAACAAGGTGACGGTGCGCATCATGTCGGTGGCGCCGACCTTCACGCCGTCGGAATTCGTGTTGAAGAAGGGCGACGAAGTCACCATCGTGTTGACCAACCACGACAAGGTCGAGGACCTGCACCACGGCTTTGCCGTCGAAGGCCACGACATCTGCTTCGTGGTCGGTCCGCAGGAAACCAAGTCGGTCACCTTCAAGGTCGAGCGGCCGGGGGTGTTCTGGTACTACTGCACCCACTTCTGCCATGCCCTGCACCTGGAAATGCGCGGCCGCATGATTGTCGAGGGCTGAGTAATGCCCGGATGCCGTCCATGAACCATGCTCCTGCCGCTCTCCGTCGGCAGGAGCCAGTTTTTTGGCGGCACCGCCCGTCCATCGCCATCCTGCCCGCTCATCGCGGCATGGGCGGTGGCACGGGCGCCCCCCGCGCCTTGCAAGAATCACTATGAAGCAATCTCGTTTTCTGCTGTTCGCCCTGCTTTGGTCCGCGCTCTGCTACGGCAGTTCCTACGACGCGCCGCTGCCGCCGCAGCTCTCTACCGACCCCGACCTCTGCGCTTTCGCCCCCTGCCGCGAAGTGATGCCCGGCGCCGAGGGCTTTTCCGTGCGCCAGGGCCGGCCCAGCTATGTCGAGGCCTACCGCGGCAGCGGCGCGCAGCGTCAGCTCATCGGCTACGTCTTCCTGTCCACCGACATCGTCGACATCCCGGCCTATTCCGGCAAACCGGTGGTGACGCTGATCGGCATGGATACCAAGGGTGTCATCAGCGGCGTCCGCATCCTCAAGCACAGCGAACCGATCCTGCTGGTCGGCATCCCGGAAGGCGAACTCGACAAGTTCATCGCCCAGTACGTCGGCAAGTTCGCCGGGGCCAAGGTGGAAATCGGCAAGTCCTCGGCCGGCGACGAGCGCATCGGTCTCGATGCGATCAGCGGCGCCACGGTCACCGTGATCGCCGAGAACCAGGTGGTGATGCGCAGTGCCTACGCCATCGCCAAGCAGGTCGGTATCGTCAAGTCGGTGCCCAAGGCGGCGGCCCGTTTCACGCCCCAGACCGCCAACCGCGACTGGAAAGCCCTGGTCGCCGAAGGCAGCGTCCAGCACCTGACCGTGCAGCCGGACGAACTCGGCATTCCGGGCAGCGGCCAGCCCTACATCGACCTTTATTTCGGTTACCTGAACGCCCCCGTCGTCGGTCGCAGCATTCTCGGCGAAGCCGGCTGGAAGCGCCTGATGAGCGAACTGAAGGCGGACGAACACGCGATCTTCATCGTCGCCAACGGCACCGCCTCGTTCAAAGGTTCCGGCTTCGTGCGCGGCGGCATCTACGACCGCATTCAGGTCGCCCAGGACCTCGACAGCCATACTTTCCGCGACACCGACTACCAGAACCTCTACGGCATTGCCGCCGCCGGCTCGCCGGCCTACAAGGAATCCGCCATCTTCATCCTGCGCGGCGGCCACTTCAGCGCCGCCTACCCGTGGAGCCTGGTCTTCCTCGCCAACAAGGTGGACCGCGCCACCGGCAGCAAGACTTTCGCCAATTTCGAGCGTGAATACTGGCTGCCCGATCAGTACCTCGAAGGCGGCCGGCCGACGGTGCTGCGCCCCGACCCGACCTGGCTGCGCGTCTGGCAGGGCAAGCCGCTGGTCATCGCCCTCTTCGTGCTGCTCCTCGCCGCCACCGCCGGTCTCTACGCCAGGCGTGACTGGCTGGTCCGCAAGGCCAGCCGCAAGGACAAGCGCTGGGTGTCGATCCCCAAGTATGTGGTGTGGACGACCAGCATCGTCTTCGTCGGCTTCTACGCCCTGGCCCAGCCGAGCATCACCCATGTCCTGACCTGGCTGCATTCGCTGGTTTATCAGTGGCGCTGGGAACTGTTCCTGTCCGACCCGCTGATCTTCATTTTCTGGCTGTTCATCGCCGCCACCATCTTTCTCTGGGGCCGCGGCCTGTTCTGCGGCTGGCTCTGCCCCTACGGTTCGCTCTCCGAACTCTCTTTCAAGATCGCCGGGGCGCTGGGCTTGAAGCGCTTCCAGTTCCATCTGCCGATGGTCTGGCACAACCGCCTGCGCTGGCTCAAATACGGCATCTTCGCGCTGCTGGTCGGAGTGTCGTTCTACGACATCGGCCTGGCCGAGCAGATGGCCGAGGTCGAACCCTTCAAATCGACTTTCCTGGTCGGTGGCGTCTGGAACCGCGCCTGGCCCTTTATCGCCTACTGGGCGGCGCTCTTCGTCCTCGGGCTGTTCGTCGAGCGGCCGTTCTGCAAGTATCTCTGCCCGCTCGGCGCCGGGCTGGCGATCCCGACCACCTTCCGTTTCATCAAGTTGAAGCGCAAGGAGGAATGCACCACCTGCCACGCCTGCCAGAAAGGCTGCGGTTCGCTGGCCATCGCCGACGATGGCCGCATCGACCAGCGCGAATGTCTGCTCTGCCTGGAATGCCAGATCCTCTACTACGACGCCCACACCTGCCCGCCATTGTCCCAGGAACGCCGGCGGCGGACCAAGAGCGGGCTGGAACTGACGCCGATCGGGGACGATGGCTATTACATCCCGATCAAGGCGGTGCGTTGACACCACTCCGGCCATGAAGACCTTCGCCGCTGTGCTGCTCCTCGTCGTCGGCTGGCCGCTATCGGCCGCCGAATGGCAAGTCGCGCCCGGCGCCTCAATCGCCGCCGCCATCCAGGCGGCAAAAGCCGGCGATACGGTCAAGGTGGCACGCGGCCACTACGAAGAGCACCTGCTCATCGACAAGCCCCTGCGCCTGGTCGGCAGCGACCGCCCGACCCTGTCCGGTGGCGAACGCGGCGATGTCATCCGGGTCAAAGCGGTCGATGTGCTGATCGAAGGATTCATCATCCGCGACAGCGGCGCCGACCTCACTGCCCAGAACGCCGGCATCTACGTCGAGCCGGGGTCCGACCGCATCGCCGTGCGCAACAACGCGCTGGTCTACAACCTGTTCGGCGTCTGGCTCGAAAAGCTCAAGGACCCCGAAGTCAGCAACAACCGGATCACCGGCAAGCGCGACCTGTCGTCGGCCCGGCGCGGTAATGGCATCCAGCTCTACAACACGACCGGCGCCCGGATCATCGGCAACCACATCAGCTTTGCCCGCGATGGCATCTACGTCGATGTTTCGCACCATGCGGTGTTTCGCGGCAACACCCTGCACGACCTGCGCTACGGCACCCATTACATGAATTCCAACGACAACCTCTGGGAAGACAACGAGACCTACCACAACCGCGGCGGCCTGGCGCTCATGGAAGTGCGCCGCCAGGTAGTCCGCAACAACCGGGCCTGGGGCAATGTCGACCACGGCATCATGCTGCGCACCATCGTCGATTCGGTGATCGAAAACAACGTGGTGGCCGGAAATGGCCGCGGCTTCTTCATCTACGACGCCGAGTACAACGTGCTGAAGGGCAACCGGATCATCGGCAACCAGGTCGGCGCCCATGTCTCGGCCGGCTCCATTCACAACGACGTGGACGGCAACGATTTCATCCAGAACCGCGAGCAGGTGCGCTACGTCGCCAGCCATGACGAGGCCTGGGGTCAGAAACGGGGCAATTACTGGAGCAATTACGCGGGCTGGGACGGCAATGGCGACGGCACCGGCGACGTGCCCTACGAGGCCAACGACCTGGTCGACCGGCTGACCTGGAAATTTCCGCTGGTCAAGCTGCTGCTCAACAGCCCGGCGGTGCACAGCCTGCGCCTGATCGCCCGTCAGTTCCCGCTGCTGCGCAGCCCGAGCATCGTGGACCGCCTGCCGCGCATGCAACCTTCCAACCCCGACTGGAGCCAGTGGCTTGACCGACCAGCTTATTGAAATCCGCGGCGTGCACAAGCGTTACGGCGTGACCACAAAAACAACGGCTGGCCCTGGGATCAACGCCGTGGACGGCGTCGACCTCGACATCGCGCCCGGCGAACTGTTCGGCCTGATCGGCCACAACGGCGCCGGCAAGACGACACTGTTCAAGATGATGCTCGGCCTGCTGCCGGTCACTTCCGGCGAAATCCGCATCGGCGGCCAGGCCGTGCGTGGCGAAGCCTTCCGCCAGGTGCGGCGCAGCATCGGCTACCTGCCAGAAAGCCTGGCCCTTTACGACAACCTGAGCGGCCTCGAAACCCTGCACTTTTTCGCCCGCCTCAAGGGCGCCGAGCGCGCCACCTGCCCCGCCCTGCTCGCCCGAGTCGGCCTGGCCGATGCCGCCGGCCAGCGGGTGCGCAACTACTCGAAGGGCATGCGCCAGCGCCTGGGTTTCGCCCAGGCCCTGCTTGGCTCGCCGCGCCTGCTATTTCTCGATGAGCCGACCAACGGCCTCGACCCACAGGGCATCCTGGAGTTCTATCGCATCCTCGCCGACTTGCGCCAGGGTGGCGTCACCGTCGTGCTGACCTCGCACATCCTGGCCGAGATCCAGCAGCGCGTCGACCGTCTGGCGCTGATGCGCAACGGCCGCATCCAGGCCTTGGGCACGGTGCAGGCACTGCGCGAGGGGCAGGACCTGCCGCTGACCTTGCGCGTCAGTTTCCGCCCCGAGGGCGAAGCCGCCCTGCGCCAGACCCTCGCCACGCTGGGGATCGCGACGTTTGAAATAGACGCCAGCAGCGCCCGTTTCACCTGCCCACGGCAGGCGAAAATGGCCGTCTTGACGGCGTTGACCGCAGCCGGCCCGGTCATCACCGACATCGACGTGCACGAACCGTCCCTGGAAGACATCTTCCTGGGCTACGCGGAGGAATTGGTCCCATGAGCGGCATCGAACTTCGTCAGATCAGCATCATCGCCGGCAAGGAATTCCGCGACCGTCTGCGCAACCGCTGGGTGCTGGCCGTCGCCCTGGTGTTCACGGTTTTTGCGCTGGTCATCGCCTATTTCGGCGCGGCCCAGCAGGGGGCGGTCGGCTGGCGAAACATCGACGTCACCATCGCCAGCCTGGTCAGTCTGGTCATTTACCTGGTGCCGCTGATCGCCCTGATCCTCGGCTACGACGCCATCGTCGCCGAGCGCGAGCGCGGTTCGCTCGACCTGCTGCTGTCGCTGCCGATCACCCGCCTCGAAGTACTGCTCGGCAAATTCTTCGGTCTGGCCGGGGCAATGGGGGTCGCCACCGTCGGCGGCTTCGGCCTGGCCGGGGTACTGCTCTTCTACCAGTTGGGTAGCGCCGCCCTCTTCCACTACGGTGGCTTCGTGTTGAGCGCCTTCCTGCTTAGCCTGTGCTTCCTGAGTCTGGCGGTCATGGTCTCGGTGCTCGCCGAGGACCGCATGCGGGCCAGCGGCATCGCCATCGCCCTGTGGTTCTTCTACGTGCTGGTCTACGACCTGCTGTTGCTTGGATTGCTGGTCCTCAGCGAGGGCAAGCTCAACCTCAATTTCTTCCCGGTGTTGCTGATGCTCAACCCGGCAGACATTTTCCGCATTCTCAATATTTTCGGATTCGAAGACGTGCGCCGGATCTACGGCTTGGCCACGGTCTTCCCCGAAACACTGGCGAACCCGTGGCTGCTTGGCAGCGCCATGGTGTTCTGGATCATTGCGCCACTTGGCCTGGCAATTTGGAGATTCAAATGACGAAATTCAATTCGCAGCGGGCGGCCAAAAGGCTGCTACCCCTACTGCTCGGCGCCTCGCTGCTGCTCGCCGGCTGCGGCGAGCAGGGAAAACCGGCATCACCGCTGGAGATCGCCGGTGATACGGCCTGCGCCCTGGACGGCATGATCCTCAAGGATTTCCCCGGCCCCAAGGCGCAGATTCATTACGATCAGGGCACGCCGGAATTCTTCTGCGACACACGGGAAATGTTCTCGATACTCCTGCGCCCGGAACAGAAAAAACGCATCCTCGCCATTTACACCCAGGACATGGGCAAGGCCGACTGGAATCACCCGGAAAGCCAGTGGATCGACGCCAAATCTGCCTTCTATGTGATCGGCAGCCCGCGCCGCGGCTCGATGGGCCCGACCGTTCCCTCCTTCGCGCTCGAGGCTGACGCTCGCAAGTTCGCTGAACAATATGGCGGCAAAGTCCTGCCTTTCGCCAAGGTGACCGCAGACATGGTCGACCTGAGCGGCGGCACCAGCCTTGACCACAAGATGTAGGCCACCACTGCGGTAGCGCTGAACCGACAAATTGGAGTCAATCATCCCAGAAAAAGCAATTGAACCACAGAGACGCAGAGAGCCTGGTGAAGCAACTGTTTTCACGTTCCTCTCTGCTCCTTTGCACCTCTACGGTAAGAGTTCTAGGATCATGAAATTCTTTTTTTGCTGCCACGCCAGCCGCCGATAAGACGCTATGGACTCCCCCGAATCCGCCTCGACAACCGCGACCTCCACCAGCCCAAGCTGCCGGGAATGCCGGCCGGTACGCTCACCCCAGGCGAAAGAAGGACAGCTCCGGATGCTGCAGCAAGGTCTTCCGGACTTCGCGCTCAGCCAGCAGGAATTCCGGCGCTTCGCCGGTCGGCGCGAAACAGAATTTACGCGGCAGCTCGGTATACAGCGAACGCGGCGGCGAACTGCCCGAGATGCGCTTGAGCAGGCGACCGCCCTCGGCGCTGTGGTAGAAAATCCGCGCCACGCCGATTTCCTCGCGCAGGAAGGCAATCGCCGCCCACAGCATGGCTTCGGCCCAGATCGCCGAATAACGGGCGAGCACGAAGTTGCAGTAATCCTGCGCCGTCTGTAGCGCACATTGCACACCGTAGAGGCGGATTTCGTCGCTCGGCCTTTTGCCCGACTGCAGACGCCAGGCAACCCGTTCGGCGAGCCAGGCCACCCCACGGATCCAGTCCGACTGGATTTCCTCGATCAAGGCCGTACCGGAATTCAGATCCAGATCGAGGCGCGCCCAGGCCAACGTATTGCGCCGACTGGAAACGGGATGCCCGCAATAGTTAAAGCGTGAGCCGCTACACCCCAGACGGGCATAGCGCTGATCGTGCTGACGGCAAAAATTGAGTTGCAGGACCAGGTTGTAGCCCGGCCGGGACGTCTGTTTCTGGCGCCGGTCACTGCGCCGCCGACTGCCCCAGGAATCGAGGGTGAGCAGAAAGACCTCCTGCGCGGCGTCGTAATCGTGGCCGGCCAGCAGGCATTCGTCGATCCGGCGGCCGCCGAGTTCGGCGAGCACATGCTTGATGCGCGGCTTCTGCAACAGCGGCGCATAAGGCGATTGTTTCAAAGCGGCGACGCTGAGCGGCCCTTGCCGGCTCAGATGACGCAACAGGCCGATGCTGTAGCGGTCGCGGTAATAGTGAAAAAGCGTGCGCTCACCGACCAGGCAAGCGACGACTTCGTCTGCGGTTTGACGGTCCATGGTGGAATCCTTGAAATTTTGGTCGGTTCTGAGAGTTGCCTGCGTAGGGAAAGGCAAAGGTCTGGTTCATGGTTTTCTCCTGGCAAAAATGCCCGCCCCGGCCGGGGCGGGCGTGCTTCAGTCAATTTCAAATTCGGCCTTGTCGCCGTCGAGCAGCGCGGCCAGGGATTGTTGCGTGCGTTGCCGCATCTTGTGTCGGGTTGCCTTGCGCGTCGTGCCGTGCGGCCCGGCGCGCCGGGTCAGCCCCGGCACCAGTAGCGGATTGCGCGGCTTGCTGCGGGGCAGGACGAGGGTTTCGGTTTTCTTGGCCATCGCTCACCCCTTCACGCAGAGAACCTGTTTCAGGGTATGGACGACTTCGACCAGATCGCGCTGGTTGTCCATGACCTGATCGATGTCCTTGTAGGCACCGGGAATTTCATCGACCACCCCGCCGTCCTTGCGACACTCGACACCGCTCGTCTGGGCTTCCAGATCGAAACGGCTAAAGCGGCGCTTGGCGGCGCTGCGGCTCATCCGCCGCCCGGCGCCGTGCGAACACGAGCAGAACGATTGCGCATTGCCCAGACCGCGCACAATGTAGGACTTCGCCCCCATGCTGCCGGGGATGATGCCCAACTCGCCCGCACGGGCCGAGATGGCGCCCTTGCGGGTGATGAACAGGTTTTCGCCGAAATACTGCTCGCGCGCCACGTAGTTGTGGTGACAGTTGATCGCCTCGGCCTCCAGCCGGAAAGCCGGCAGTTGCCGCTTGAGCACCTCGACCACCGCCACCATCATCTGCTGACGGTTGAGCAAGGCGTAGTCCTGCGCCCACTCCACCGCCTCGACGTACTCGTCAAATAGCTCCGAGCCTTCCGAAAAATAGGCCAGATCCTGGTCCGGCAAATGCACTTGGTGCCGGCGCATGTCCTTCTGCGCCGCGGCGATGAAATAGCGGCCGATGACATTGCCGATACCGCGCGAGCCTGAGTGCAGCATGATCCAGACGCGATCCGCCTCGTCCAGGCACAGCTCGATGAAATGGTTGCCACCGCCCAGCGTGCCGATCTGGCACAACCAGGTTTCGTTGAAACGCCGCTGCATCTTCATCAGCCCCGGATGCTGGCCGACGATGCGGTCGAGCCGGTCGTTCAGCGACCGTCCGACGCGCTGCAAGGCGCTGCCCCGCATGCGGCTGGCCGGATGCATGTTGAAGCCGAGCGGCACCCTTTCCTCGACGCCCAGGCGCAGGCTGCGCAGATGGTCAGGCAGTTGCCCGGCCGTCAGCGACGTGCATACCGCGTTCATGCCGCAACCGATGTCCACGCCGACCGCTGCCGGAATGATCGCCTTTAGCGTCGGAATGACGCTGCCGACGGTGGCGCCGATGCCGGCATGAACATCGGGCATGGCCGCGATATGGCCGTGCACGACGGAAAGTGAAGCGACGTTCAGCAGTTGCTGGATGGCCGCGGGTTCGATATCACGCGTCCAGACTTTGACCGGCACGCGCCCCTTGTTGAGTTCAATTTGAATGCCCATGTTGATTCCAAAATAAAGCTTTGAGCGGCGATGGCCGCTCGAATCGGAATCCGGGCTATTGCACTAACGGGCAACAAAAAACCCCTGCACCGGATGGCCAGGGGTTTGTCTTCCCGGCCCGGATTCGCCATGCGCGAGTTCCGGGCAACGACATGCCTGCGAACTTAGCGCGTATTAACCTCTTGCGTTGTGACAGACATATCGATCTCCTTGGAATGAATGGGTTACAAAAAAACGAGCGGCCAGTTTCTGCCCGGATGGCATGGGGGTCAAGATGGGTTTTGTGCTTTAAACAACACAAACCGGCCGAATGTTGCAGAACAACAACAATCCAACATCACAACAACGTCGCCATCGCCCGGCATAGTCGCCATAGCTGACGCCGTCGTCACGCAGCGTGGTACAGAAGCTCCAGACACGGGAGACGATGGATGCGGTTGCGTTCATGAATCATGTTCTCGTTTTTGCCTTGCCGCTTACGTGCAAAGCGGGAGTTAAATCGCCATGCGATTTCGTTAATTAATACGCCAGACTTGTTGTCAGACGACACAGCCACATCAGACGCCGCAGCATTGGCATCATCGATCCCCGGATTTTCCCGTGGACGGCTCATGCCGCAGTAATACCAATCGTCCGTTTTGGCGGCTCTTCCGGCGTGGTCAGTGGGCAAAAGCCCCCTGTTGACGGCGGCGGTTTGATGAATCGTGATCCGGGTTTGAGCGCTGGTTTGGGAATGCGCAAAACCCCGACTCCAGCAGTTTCGTAGTCACACTTCTTCGACGTTCCGTAAGCAGGATCGTCAATGAGCGCTCCCAATTTCATCCCCCCACCCAGTTGGCAATTCGGGCAACTCGGCCAGTTCGGAAAACAGTTCCTCGAACTTGGCGATGATGCGGTGTTGTTCGGCCGTCGGCGGAACGGGAATTTTGCCGGTACTGAGATACGGCGTCGTTACCCGGCGTTGGCCAACGACGCCGGACATGTTGTGCTCGGCCAGGTGGCGGAACGCCCGGCTGGAAACGAAGGAATAACCGAACTGCGGGCTGATGCCCGGATGCGCGCGCAGGACGTGAAACGCTGTCGAGCCGAAGCCAAGGCATCACCCCACCCGCCCTTGCCAGCCAACAAACTCCAGCGGCCGGATGCCGAAGCGGATGGCGTTGCCGGCGTGGAGGGTCTTGAATTCTTCCTGGACCAGCGTCATGAAGCGTGACCGGTCGGCTTCGGCAACGCTGGCGGGGAAGTGCAGACGGATGGTTTGTTCATTAACGGCGAGGTTGCGCTGGATGATGGCGCGGATGATTTCGGTCAGTGCCAGACGGTAGCGCATGCGAAAGGTGTCGGGCTGGGCCATTTCGCGGCGAGTAGCGGCGTATTGCTGGCAGGATCGGTGGTAGGCGGCGACATAGACATCGCGCAGCAGTTCGACGCGGTTGAGTTCATAGACGCCAAGCAGGGCATCGACATAGAGCTGTTGCGGCACATCAAGGAAGGTGAGCGGGCAGAGGTTGTGGCGGATCAGCGGAATGTTGGCGGCCAGGCGGGAGACGCGCTTGTTTACGTCCTCGAAGGCTTGCAGGTAGGGCAGGTGCACCATCAGGAAGAAACTTTGCTCGAAGGAGTCTTCGATTTCGTCGGCCATTTGCAGGACGATGCCGAAGAGTTCCTCGATGCCCTGCGGCATGGCAAGCGGCTGGTAAACACTGCCGCCGATACCAACCGGGATGTTGCGCAGGCGCCCGACGGTGAGCGGATCGGTCATCAGGCCATCGGCGAGCAGCGCGTGCAGGGCGACGATGGTTTCCGGGTTGATGCCGACCTGTTCGCTGTTGTGCACCAGGTATTCGATGGCGGCCTTGTGGTTGAGGATCATCTGGGTTTCCAGCGCATCCTTGCCGTCGGCAACCTGGCCGTGGGCGATCAGGCGTTCGGTATCGAGCCAGCTATAGGTGTTGCCTTCGAGTTGGGACGAGGCCCAGGAGAGATCAATCAGCAGACGGTTGAGGATGTCGCGAGCAAAAGTGCCAGCCGGCATTTGCCAGGCGGGCGAGCGGCCCATGCTGTGCAGTTGAAGGCGCAGGGATTCGGGCAGATAGGCCGTGTGGTTCGGGTAGTACTGTTCGAGGAACTCGATCTGGTAGCCCACCGGCTTGCGTTCCTGGCGCGGTTGGCTGACCTGGGCGCGTATTACCTGTCCTTCCGGGGAAAGGGTGATGGCAAAACCACTCGCCGGATAGGCCGCAACCGGGCTTCGAAGTTGGTTTTCTGGCGCGATTTCAGATAAACGCGCCAGCGTAGCCGGCTGATCGAACAGCACATAGCGGGTCGCTCGCGCTTCACCCATGCTCCGAATCCGCCGCGCCTCAACCAGGGCCGCCAGCCGCCGTTGCAGCGTGCGGCGCGATGGGCCAGCGCCTAACGCGGAATGCAGGCCTTCAACGCCCACCCCTTCGGGATGACGAGCAATCAGGGAGCAAACCAGATCGAGTTCCAGCGCGGAAATTTGTTTTGGCATGAACGGCGCGAAATTGGCACGATACCGGATTATCGCGCCAACTTATTTGGCGCGCAATCGGAAATTGCGCCAACAATCACGCCACCAAGGCCTCATTCAAGGCGTCCAGCAACGGGTCCATGCCCTCACCAAACAGTTGCCACATTTTCCCCAGCCCGCCCTGGCTGTCGAAAGGACTGTAGTCGAGATCGTTACGGTCGACGTGGAAAGAGTGGCAAATAGGGTCGCGCAGCATGCGTAGCCAGTTCATCTGTTCTTCGTTGAATTTGTCGGTGGTACCGGCGCGGCGCTGTCCTGGCCCCAGCCGGCGTAGGTCAGGTGGTCGAGATTGTCGTGGTTGATGGTCTGTTCTTTTTCGCGGCGGATGCTGTCGATCAGTTCGATGAATTCGCCGTTCAGCAGGGCGGCGGCTTCGCCGACCAGTTGCTGCCGGGCTTTGTCGCGCAAGGAGTCGCCGGGGTCGTTGCCGATCGGCAAACCGGCGAGTTCGAGGGCACGGGCTTCGATGAGGTCGCCGTCGATGGCATTGAACAGTTTGCTGACCAAGTGGCTGAGTTCGATCGGTATGCCATTCGCGCACGGCTTGCCCGAGGCCGGCCGAGAAATCGATTTTCTTCTTTACCGACCAGCCGGCCGATGCGCAAAGCGGTAGCAGTTGCGGCCGGCGCGTTTGGCGTCGTACATCGCGGCGTCGGCCTGGGCGATCAGCGACTCGATGTCTTCGGCATCGTCCGGCAGGAAGGCGATGCCGATGCTGGCGCCGATTTTCAAGGGCTGTTGGTTGAGTTGGTAGGGCTCGGCAAGCTGGCCGATGATCTTTTCGGCCAGGCGGGCGGCGGCGGCCTGGTCGCCGATATCGGTCAGCAAGACGACGAATTCGTCGCCCCCCAGGCGGGCGACCATGTCGGCGGCGCGGAAGGCCTCGCCGAGGCGGCGGCCGACCTGTTGCAGGATCTGGTCGCCGGCCTCGTGCCCGTAATGGTCGTTGATCGGCTTGAAACCGTCGAGGTCAATGAACATCAGCGCCAAGCGCCCCCGTTGCCGGCGGATCAGGGCCACGGTCTGCTCTCCCCGGAGGAGAAAGGACAAGCGGTTGGGCAGGTTGGTCAGGGCATCCAGGTGGGCCAGTTGGGTCATCCGCGCTTCGTTGTCGCGCACCTTGTCGACCAGGAAGTTGAACCCGCTGACCATTTCCCCGACCTCGTCGTGCCGCACGACGGGCAGCGCGCTGAGCGGCAACTGGCCGTCGGCCATCCGGTGAATCTGCCGGGAAGCCGCGCGCAGGGGACGGAACAGGTAATACAGGAACAGCCCGAAGAACGAGATCATGAGCAGGCTGATGGTTCCCCCTTTTTGCACCAGGACATCGCGCGCCGTCGCCACGGCCAGAAAGACCTCGGCCGTCGGCATGCGGGCGACGACGAACCAGTCGGCGCTGGGCACGCTGTGAAAGGCTACGGCTTCCTCGACGCCGAAGGCATTGACGGTGATGCCGGCGCCGCGCCAGCCGGCCATGGCACGGTCGTGCAGACGGTTGGCGCCGGTCGGCGGCGTCGGCTGCAGACGCATCTTGGGCATCGAGGCGGCGACAAACATTTTGTCGCGGGGCGAGATAAGGAGAAAGCCCCCGGTGTTGCCGATCTTGTTGTTCTGGATCAGGTTGAGAAACCCCGACGAATCGAGCAAGGAGGCGCCGTGGATGACCGCCACGACCCGCCCGCGGCGATCAAGAATGGGCGCCGCCATGATGATCAAGCCCTGCTTGACGACCCGGCCGAAGCTCGGCCGGCCGATGGCGAAGGCGGCTTCGTCGCGGGCCTTGCGAAACCAGTCGGCATCGCTGAAATCGAGTTCCCGCCGCCCGACCAGCAGCGGATACTCGGCGATCACCCCGTTGCCGTCGGCCGGCACCACCGCCATGCCGAGAGAAAAATGGGGGGCCAGCACCTGCCGTTCGGCCAGCCAGGTTTCCAGTTCCTTGGGCTGTTTGAGCAAAGCGAGCGGGAGTTGCCTGGCCAGGGTTTCCAGCAAGTGCCTGCGGGTCCGGATTTTTTCGTCGATGTCGCTGGCGACATAGTTCGCCTCGGATGACAGGTGGGCGAAGACCAGCTCCTCAATGCCTTCACGCATGATGTTGGACATCATGGTGAAGCGGACCGCGGTGCCAATAATGGTAGCCGCGATGGCCAGGAAGACGACTTGGAACACCAGACTGCCGGCGAGACGACGTAAATGCATTACCTATGCTTTCGGGCTGCGCCGTAGCGCGCGATTGAGCCATCTTACCAAACGTCAAATCCGGCCACACAGCGGAATCGGCGCGCCGGAAAAATACTTTACAATGACGTCATAAAAATCCATGCCGACAGTCCACCGGGCCGTCGAAATCCTTGAATCCGTCAGAACGAATATCAAGCGAGGCTATTGACCCCATGAACGATAGAGCTTTGGTAATTTTCATCGTCGACGACGATGCGCCCTCCCGCCAGGTGGCGGCCTTTCCGTTTACCGACCCGGCTTTCGAAGTTCATCAGTTTGCCAGTGGCGAGGCCTGCCTGGCTGCCCTCGACAAGACGCCGGACATCATTCTGCTCGATGTCGAAATGCCCGCCCCGGACGGCCTCGCCACCTGCCGCGCCCTGCGGGCCGCCGGCGAAAGCCGGGCACAGGTCATTTTCATCTCGCTGCACAACGACCTCGAGACCCGCTTGCGGGCCTATGACGCCGGCGGCTCCGACTACATCGTCAAACCCGTCTCGCCGCCCGAACTGGCCCAGAAGGTCGCCCTCGCCAAACAAGCCCTGCGCCGCCAGCAGGGCCTCGAAGAACAGGTCGCGCAGGCCTCGCAGACAGCCTTTGCGGCGATGTCCTCGATGGGCGAAATCGGCATCGTCCTGCAATTCCTGCGCGCCTCTTTCGCCTGCGAAACGGCGCCACAACTGGCCGGCGAACTGATCAACGCCCTCCGTCATTACGGCCTCGACGGCATGCTCGAACTGCACCTGGCGGAAAACGACTACTGCGCCTCCAGCCAGGGAGCATGCACGCCGCTCGAGCGCTCGATCCTCAGCCACGCCCGCAACATGGAACGGATTTTCCAGTTTCACGACCGTCTGGTCATCAATTATCCGGGCATTACCCTGGTCGCCTCGCAGCTACCGCTCGCCGATCCCGCCCACGTCGGCCGCCTGCGCGACAGTCTGGCGATTCTGGCCGAGGGCGCCAATGCCCGCCTGCTCGCCCTGACCAACGAAAAAGCTCGTCTCGCCCAGGCCCGCGGCATCGGTCAGGCCCTCGGCGACCTGTCGGCGGCGCTGGAAGTCGTCGAAACCCAGCAAAACAATCTCAAACTGAGCGCGCTGGTCGTCATGGATCAATACATCCTCGACCAGGAACGCGCCTTCATTCATCTCGGCTTGAGCCAGGAACAGGAAAATTCGCTGAGCAGCATGGCACACCGTACGGCCGAGCAGATTGGCCAGTTGCTCGGCGACAGCAAGGAGGTCAGCAACCGCCTGCACGGCGTCGCCGTTGGCCTGCGACAGCTCGTCGTGTCGTAAGCCGACGGCCCGCCGGGCAAGCCGACCAGACGACCGAGAAGGAGGAAAAATGCGCTTTCCGCACCGCCCCGCCCTGCCGCTCTACCCGCTGCTCCTCGCCCTGTTCTGTCTGGCCCCCGGTGCCCGGGCCGCCGACAGCGCGCCAACAAAACCGCTGCTGTTCGGCGTCCTTAACCAGCAGAGTCCGATCCAGACCGCCGAAAAATGGAACCCGCTGCTGCGCTATCTCAGCCAGAAAACGGGCATCCCGCTGCAACTCAAGATGGGCCACACCGTCGAGCAGACCGATGCGATGATGGGCCGCGAGGAATTCGACCTGGTTTTCACCAACCACAATTTCCAGACGGAATACGACGGCAAGTACAAGGTGCTCGTTCGCTGGGCCGGCCGGCCGATCCATGGCTCCATCGTCGTCCTCGAGAACAGCCCGGCCCGCCAGCTCAAGGATTTGCAGGGACGCCTGCTGAGTTTTCCGTCGCTCGAGGCTTTCGCCGGCTACGCCGTTGCCATGGTAGCCCTGAAGGATGCCGGGGTGACGGTCAAGGCCAGGTTCGCCGGCAACCAGGAAGGCGCCCTGGCTCAATTGAAGGCCGGCCAGGTCGATGCCGCCGCCGTCAATTCAAGCTTCCTGGAACCCTACGCCGAGCGCGAGAAGCTGCGCTATCGCCAGATTTTTATTTCCGAACCCTACTATGAGTTGCCGGTCATCATTCACCCGCGGGTGCCGGCCGAGCAGGTCGCCATCCTGCGCCACGCCCTGCTCGACATGCGGCACGACCCGAGCGCCGCGGCGCTTCTGCAGCAGGCCCGCAGCCCCGGCTTCGAAGCGGCCGACGAGGCCGCCTACGACAACGTCCGCCGGATCTACCGGGCGATCGGCCAATGAAACCGCGCACGCTGCAGCAGCGCCTGCTGGCCGCCGTGCTGATCTCGGCCATCCCGGTTTTTGCCGTGCATTTCGCCCTGCAAGTCATCACCGATCTGCACACGGCCAGCGCCCGCGCCGCCGCCAACACCCAGGACATCGCAGCGGCGGCCATCCCGCTGCTGCAGAGCACACTGATCGTCGGCGATCTCGCCACCGCCCAGGAAACCCTGGACAACATCATGCGTCACGGCCAGTTTCGCCGTCTGCGCCTACTCGACGGCAGCGGGAGCAAACTGCTCGCCGAGGGCAGAGCGGGCCGCCCGGCGGCGCTCAGCCGGACGCCAGAGTGGTTCGTCGCCCGCCTCGACCTGCGTTTCCCGCCGCAACAATTTGTCATCGCGGCCGGCGGCAGCAACTACGGCACCCTGCTCGCCGAACCCTCGCCGCTCTTTCTCGTCGCCGACATCTGGCAACGGATGTGGACGGCCGTCAGTCTCTGGTTGAGCACCCTGCTCATCCTCCTCGTGCTGCTCGGCATCATCCTGCGCCGCGGCCTGCGCCCGCTCGACGACCTGGCTGCGACGGCCCACCGCTTCGGCAACGGCGATCTCGACTGTCGTGCCCAACTCTGCGCGGTGCCGGAACTGGCGGCCACCGCCCGGGCTTTCAACCGTATGGCGGAAAATCTGGCGGAGGCGCAGGACCGCCTGGAAGCGCGGGTTCTGCAGCGGACCCTCGAACTCTCGGCAAGCGAAGCCCGGACCTCGGCGATTCTCGCCAACCTGCTCGATGGCGTTCTCCAGACCGACGCCGAAGGCACCCTGCTGACGGTGAATGAAGCCGTTTGCCGGATGTTCGACTATCGCCCGGAAGAGTTGCTCGGCCAGCCCATCAGCCGACTCATCCCGGAAGTGCGGGGCTTCCCGCTGGAGGCCTATCTGGCCGGCCGGCCGACCGCCAGTACCGGCTATCGCTACGATGTCGACGGTCGGCACCGCGATGGCTCGCTGTTCAGTCTCGACCTGAGTGCCAACGAATTGGCCTACGACCATGGCAGCACCTGGATCAGCGTATTGCGCGACATCAGCCAGCAGAAGCAGGCCGCAGCGGCACGGGAAGCGGCGCGGGCCAATGCCGAAGAGCTGGCGCAGGCGAAGAGCGAATTTCTCGCCAACATGTCGCACGAAATCCGCACCCCGCTCAACGCCATGCTCGGCCTGACCCAGGTCGGCCTGCGCAAGAGCCGGGGCCGGCAGATCGCCCAGACTTTCGCAAGAATTCTCCAGGCCGGCGACCTGTTGCTCTGTCTGATCAACGACATCCTCGATTTCTCGAAAATCGAGGCCCACAAACTGCAGCTCGAAACGGTGCCTTTCGCCCTGGCTACGGTCATCGATCGCGCCGTGGACCTGAGCGCGGCGCGCGCTTTCGCCAAGGGTTTGAACTTCGTCGTCAGCGAGGCGGCCGACCTGCCCGGCCGCTATCTCGGCGATCCCGTCCGCCTTTCCCAGGTCCTTCTCAATCTGCTCTCCAATGCCGTCAAATTCACCCAGTCGGGCAGCGTCAGCCTGCACGTTGAACGGGCTGACGCCACCCTGCTCTTCCGGATCAGCGACAGCGGCATGGGCATGTCGGCGGAATTGATGAATCGCCTGTTCGAGCCTTTTGAGCAGGCCGACAGCTCGATTACCCGGCGTTTTGGCGGCAGCGGCCTGGGCCTGGTGATCAGCCGCCGCCTGCTGGCCCTGATGGGGGGCGAGCTGCAGATCGCCAGCCAGCCCGGCCTCGGCACCAGGATCGAAGTCCGCCTGGCCCTCCCCGAGGCGGCCGGTCCGCCCCCGGCCGACACCGCTCTGCCGCTCCGCCTCTGGGGGCTGGGCGCCGAGGAGGCGCGGCAGCTCGAGCAGGGGCTCGGGCCACGGGGAGTCAGGCTGGAAATCGCGCCCCCCGACCGCCTCCCGCTACCGCTCGCCGCCGGCCTGCTGGTCATCGAGGCCGGACTCGCCGGGGCCGCGGCCGAGGCGCTTCGGGCCATGCTGGAGCAAGGCAGGAAGCTTGCCATCGTGTACACCCCGGGGCTCGAAAGCCACGTCCCGGACGATCTCGCCGCCCGCTGCCGTCATCTCGACCGACCGCTGCGCTGGCGCCACCTGCTCGACGAAACGGCATGCGGCGCGGACGATTCGGCCTGGCCCCAGACGCTGGCCGAGGTGCCGCGCCTGGCCGGCATCCGCATCCTGGCGGCGGAAGATGACGCGGCCAATCGCCTGGTCCTGCAGGAAATTCTCGCGCTGGAAGGCGCCAGCCTGGTCGTCGAAGAAAACGGCCTGGCGGTCTGCGAGCGGCTGGCCGGGGCAGGAGCGGCGGCCTTCGATGTGCTGATCACCGACATCCAGATGCCGCTGCAGGACGGCTATGCGACGGCCCGCCGGCTGCGCGAGATCGCCCCGGGGCTGCCGGTGATCGGTCTTTCGGCCCACGCCATGCCGGAAGAACGGGCCCGCTGCCGGGCCGCCGGCATGGTCGACCTGATCACCAAGCCGGTCGCCATCGACGTCCTGGTCGCCAGCATCTTGCGCCACCTGCAGCCGGCCCCGACCAGCCAGGCAGCCTGGGCCGACGCCGCGCCACAGGTTACGCCAGCCCGGCCAGCGGCCGGCCCGGGGATCGATTGGCCGGCGCTGGAACAACGCTTCAACGGCAACACCGCCTTTGTCCACCAACTTGCCGCCACCGTACTCGAATTCCATGCGCAAACCCCGGCCCGGCTACGCGCCGCGGCGGCCGCCGGCGACTTTGCCGAAATGGCCGCGCTCAGCCATCAGACCGGCGGCATGGGGGTGAATATCCTGGCCGGCCACCTGGCCGACCTGGCCCACCAGGCCGAAGAGGCAGCGCGCCGGCAATTGCCGCCGGCGGCGGTCCGGGTCGAGCAGCTCGCAGCCACCCTGGAGGAGGTGTTGGGCACCCTCACCGCCTACACCGCCGAGCGGGCACCGGCGACCACGGTCGGCTGAGGCTGGCGGCGACTTATTCCCGGCCGAGATTGAGCAAGCCTTTCAGGCCGTCCGAATCAGCCGGCGCCGCAACGCTGTCGCAGGGAAAGCCCTTTGGAATAGTCCGGGCGACCAGCGTCGTCGAGCAGGACCAGAGCAGATCGCCGTTTTCGTCGAGGCTCGGGCTGTAGGTGATGACCGCATTATTCTTCAGCGGCAGGCTGATCTCGCCGTTCTCGCCGTTCAATTCGGCCGGCGCCAGCAAAGCCTCCGGCGCCTTGATCGGCAGGGCGGAAAGATCCTTCGGCAACTCTTGCTGGTTCTTGTAGTAATCGCCCATCGCCTTGCTCAGGGCGTCACCGTAAAGGAAAAGCGGCGCCACTTCGGCCTTGGTCTTGTAGTCCTGGTAAGCGGGAATGGCGATCGCCGCCAGCAGGCCGACGATGAAGAAGAGCATCAACAGGCTGAACAGAGGGCCGGCCGGGCCAAGGCCGAGACGGGGAATGAACGCGCTCAGCAGCCAGGCCAGGGGATGACGGGCCGGCAGGCGTTGGCCGGGATGGTGCAAATGGGCCATGCGCTTGCACAGCCAGGGATAGTCACTGGCCAGTTCGTTCACCGACATCCAGAAACCGCCGGTCTGTTCGCACTGCTTGACGTAGGCATCGGCGCTCAGGGTCTTCCAGCGACGGGTGCCGGCAGCGAGTACGCCGAGGGCGCGCGTCGCGGCAAGCGGGTTGCCGCAACAGGCGCGGCCGTACTGGTCGCAGGTGTATTCCTGGGCGCGCCGATAGGCCGCGCCGAGCAAGGGCATGAGCAGGGCCGGCCCCATCCACCAAGCATTGGCAAGGTGCTGGCGATGGATGTGGCCCAACTCGTGACCGATGTAGAAATTGATGGCTTCCGGGTCGTCGTCCAGAGCATCCACCACGTCCGACAGCAAGACGACGTAATAGCGGCGCAGGAAGCGCGTGGCAAAGGCGTTGAGCATGCCGTCGCCGGTCATCAGATAGGACTCGGGAAGGGTGGCAACACCGAGGCGCTGACAACAGGCGCTGATACGCTGGTGCAGATCGGGAAACTGCCCGGCATCGATCCGCACGGCATTGCCCTTGAGGAAGGAAATCAGCGCCGAATGGGCAAAAAGCACGAACAGGTAGATAAACAGCATGTAGATCCAGACGATGCCGATGGTGCCGACAGTGAGCAGAATCCAGAACAGCACGGACACGGTTGCCAGAATGCCAAACAGTGCCTTTTCGTGACGATAGGGCGGAACGGCAATCTGGGGCGGCAATTCGGCCGCGGCTTCGGCGTATTGGGACATGCTTTCTCCGGAATCAATGCCAGTTTCTGGCAGTTTATTGAAAAGCCGATTATCCATGTAATAGGCATATCGACAAACAACAAAAGCATATGCCACCCCTTTGCGGGCCACCCCGACTTCACCGCCGCTTCACCGCACTTCACCCCGGCTTCCTCACCCGTTCACGCGGGGCACCGAGACTGGCTGCACTTTCAACCAGGGAGCCCGTCATGGACAAAAAACTGCTGTATAAAATGCTCGCCATCGGCCTGATGTCGATTCTGCTGCTTATCCCGCTGGCCCTCATCGAGGATCAGATCAAGGCGCGCAGCGGCCGCCAGGAAGAGGTCAAGCAGAGCATCGCCAACAGTGCCGCCGGCCTGCAGACGCTGGGCGGGCCGGTGATTGCCCTGCGCTATCACCAGGCCGTTGAGCCGGAAGTCAGCAAGGATCCGGAAACCGGCCGCCTCACCCGCACCCCGCGCTATGTCGTAAAGACCCGCTACCTGGCACCGGAAACCCTGAACATCAACGGCGAAGCGAAGGTCGAGTCGCGTAACCGCGGCATCTACCAGGCCCGGCTGTTCCACCTCAACCTCGCCGCCGAAGGTCGTTTCGTCATCGGACCGCTGGTCAGTGGCGGCACCGAGAGCGGCATCAGCAATGTCGAGGCGATACTGGTGCTCGGCATCTCCGACCCGCGTGGCGTCGATAGCGATCCGGAAGTGACGATCAACGGCAAGCATCTGCGCTTTGCGACACCGGGCGGCAAGAGCAAGGCCGAGACCGGCCTCGACATGTCGCAACTAGTCATTCCGCTTGGCGCCATCGACCCGACCCAGACGAGCACCTTCAATTTCAGCTTCCCGCTGCAACTGACCGGCAGCGAGCGTTTCGCCATCGCCCCGAGCGGCGAGGCGAACAGCATCCAGCTCAAATCGGACTGGCGCCACCCGAATTTCGGCGGCCGCTTCCTGCCGCGCGAACGCCAGGTCGGCGCCGACGGTTTCAGCGCCCATTGGGAAATCTCGCATCTCGCCCGCAATTTCGACGCCACCCTGAAGCCGGCCAGCGGCGAAGTGCTGAGCATCGATTTCATCGATCCGGTCAATGTCTATCTGCAATCCGAACGCGCCGTCAAATACGGCATCCTGTTCATCGCGCTGACCTTTGCCGGCTTTTTCCTGACCGAGATCCTGCGCCGCTCGCCGATCCACCCCATGCAATACCTGCTGGTCGGCCTGGCGCTCGCCATCTTCTTCCTGCTCCTCGTCGCCCTCTCCGAGCATCTGCGCTTCTTCGTCGCCTACGCCATCGCCTCGACCGCCTGTATCGCGCTGATCGGCACCTACCTGGCGGGCGCGCTGGGCGGCGCCCGCCCGGGCCTCGCCTTCGCCGGCGGCCTGACCGGACTGTACGGCGTGCTCTATGGCGTGCTGCTCTCGGAAGACAACGCCCTGCTCATGGGCAGCGTCCTGCTCTTCCTGGCGCTCGGCGCCACCATGCTCGCGACGCGTCGCCTGGACTGGTACCAGATCGGCAGCAGCAGCGCGCCGCGCACGGGCGAATAAGACATGCGCCGACTCATCCTGCGCTGGCTCCGCCCAGGCCTGGCCTGGGCGGTTGTGGCCGGCCTGCTGTTCCTGGCCTGGCATCTCAAGCACCCCCTGACCTACTCGTTGCGTCCCGGCGAAACGCCGCTACTGCTCGGCCTCGGCCTGTGCGGTGGCCGCTGGCTGTGGCGTGGCAGGAAACGTCCCGGCGACGGGCTGCTCGCGATCGCCCTGCTCGCCGTCGCCGGCCTGACCCTGGTCCGCCAACTGGAGTTCATGGCAACGCGCGCCGAAGTTCTTGCCGCCGACGTCGACATGCGTTTGCTGGGCGGCCATTTCATCGTCGGCTTCGAACGTTTTGCCGAAATCGAGCCCTTGGCCGAACGCGGCCTGATCGGCGGCATCTACCTGACCCGGCGCAATGTGCGCCACAGTTCGCCCGGCCAAGTCGCCGGAGAAATCGCCCGCCTGCAGCAACTGCGTCAGCAGGCCGGTCTGCCACCGCTGATCATCGCCGCTGACAAGGAAGGCGGCAGCGTCGCCCATCTGTCGCCGATGCTGGCCAACCTGCCGCCGCTGGCCAGCCTGCTCGAACGGGAGAGTGGCAGCCTGCACCAGCGGGCCCGCCGCTATGGCGAGGAACAGGGCGCCGGTCTGGCACGGCTCGGCATAAATCTCAATTTCGGCCCGGTCGTCGACCTGCGCCCGGAGCGGCCCATCATCGACGACAAGCTGACCAACATCGGGGCCCGCGCCATCGCCGCCGATCCGCTGCTGGTCAGCGAAGTCGCCGACGGCTACATTGCCGGCCTGACGAGCAGCGGCGTGCGGGCCACGCTGAAGCATTTTCCCGGCCTCGGCCGGGTGCGCCAGGACACCCACCTTAAAGCCGCCCGCCTTGCCGAAACCCCGGCCGAGCTCGCTGCCGACTGGCTACCCTTCCGCGCTCTGGGCGGCCAGCCGGCAACCGCCATCATGCTCGGCCACGTCACCCTGGACCGCCTCGACCCGAGGCACGCTGCCTCGCACTCGGCCGCCGTCGTCGATGGCCTGCTGCGCCGCGACTGGGGCTACGACGGCATCCTGATCACCGACGATCTCAACATGGGTGCCGTCTATCAGCATGGCATCGGCCGGGTGGCCGGCGAAGCGCTGGCGGCCGGCGTCGACCTGGTGCTGGTCGCCTATGACCCGGAGCAGTATTTCCGCGCCCTGCACGGCGCCGTCCAAGCCTTGCACCGCGGCGAAATCCCGCGCCACCGGCTGCATGCCAGCCAGTTACGTCTGGAAACATTCGCCGGCGCGTCACCGGCCAGCAGACAAGCCGGGGCTGCCGGCAACAGCAGTGATAAAATCGCCATCCCCGTTTCTTGCCCACTCCACGATGCGCCAGTTGATTCTCGACCTGTTGCCGGAAAGCCCGCCTTCGCTCGACAATTTCGTCGCCGGCGGCAACGCCGAAACCCTAAGCGCCTTCACCGGCTGGCTGGCCGGCGAGCAGGTCGACACCTCCTTCTGCCTGTGGGGTGAATCCGGTAGCGGCCGCTCGCACCTGCTGCAGGCCAGCAGCTTTACCTATGTCGATGCGCTGCTCGATCCGGCACTGGTTCGGGCGCCCGCCGCCGAACTGCTGGCCGTGGACAACGTGGAGCGACTCGACGAAAGCGGCCAGATCGCCCTCTTTAACCATTTCAATCGCCTGAAAATGGCCGGCGGCAAGCTACTGACCACGGCCCCGCAACCGCCGGCGCACCTCGCCCTGCGCGAGGATTTGCGGACCCGCCTCGGTTCCGGCCTGATCTACCGCCTGCTGCCGCTCTCCGACGCCGAAAAGGCCGCCGCCCTCGCCGCCCAGGCCAAGGAACGCGCCCTCAAGCTGACGCCGGAAAGCATCGATTACCTGATGCGCCACGCGCCGCGCGACATGCGCACCCTGTCGATGCTGATCGTCGCCCTCGACCAATACACCCTCGAACAGAAACGGCCGGTCAGCCTGCCGCTGCTGCGCGAATTGCTGAACATGGACGCCGTATGAACCTTGCCCTGTTTGATTTAGACAACACGCTTCTCACCGGCGACTCCGACTTCGAATGGGCGCAGTTCCTGATCAGCAAGGGCGTCGTCGACCGTGAGTTGCAGGAGGCGAAAAATATCCAGTTTTACGAGCAGTACAAGGCCGGCACCCTGGACATCCACGAATTCCTCGCCTTCCAGCTCGCACCGCTGGCCCGCCATGGCCGCGCCGAGCTCGACGCCTGGCACGCCGAATACATGGCGCGCCACATCCGCCCGATCATCGGCGAAGCGGCCCGCGCCCTGGTCCGGCAGCACCTGGCCAACGGCGACCTGTGCGCCATCGTCACCGCCACCAACACCTTCGTCACCGGGCCGATTGCCGGCGAATTCGGCATTCCCCACCTGATCGGCACGATTCCCGCCGTCGATGTGGCGAGCGGCCAATTCACCGGCGCCCCGGCCGGCACGCCCGCCTTCCGCGAGGGCAAGATTGGCCGCGTCGACGCCTGGCTGGAAGAACGCGGCCTGTGGTGGGGCAGTTTCGCCGAAAGCTGGTTCTACAGCGATTCGCACAACGATTTACCGCTGCTGGAGAAGGTCAGCACCCCGGTCGCCGTCGATGCCGACGAGACGCTACGCCGGCATTGCCTGGCGCACGGTTGGCAACAGCTCAGCCTGCGCTGAAAGCGATGCTGACCATTCCGTTCCTCAGTCACGAAGCGCCGTATACCCTCATCGCGCTGCTCGTCGCGCTGTTCTTCATCCTCAAGCCGCTACGCGCCCTGCGCCGTTCGCTGATCAACACCAGCGTCTTTTTCGCCGCCTGCCTGCTCGGCGACCTGCTGGCCGGCCTCCTGCTGGCCCAGCACAGCATGACCGCCGCCGCCAGTTGGCTGCGTCAGCTCAGCGTCTTCGGCGAAGGCCTGGCGGTCATCCGCTTTGCCGGCCTGGCCCTGTTCAATGTCGGCCTGCCGCGCATCCGCATCTACATCGCCGGCATCCTGGCCGACATCCTGGTGATCATCGGCTACATCGGCTGGGGCTTTTTCCGCCTCAACCAGTCCGGCGTCGAACTGACCCACCTCTTCGCCACCTCGGCCATCCTCACCGCCGTCCTCGCCATTTCGATGCAGGACACGCTGGGCAACCTGCTCGGCGGCCTGGCGCTACAGATGGACAATTCGCTGGAAATCGGCGACTGGATCAAGCTCGACGACCTCTCCGGCCAAGTTACCGACATCCAGTGGCGCTACACCGCGATCCTGACGCGCAACGGCGAAAAGGTCGTGGTCCCCAACAGCCAGTTGATGAAGGGACGCTACTACATTCTCTGCGACAAGAACGCCGAACATCCCGCCTGGCGCCGCAGCATCGATTTCAACATCGACCTCGCCATCGCGCCGGGACGATTGATCCAGCTCATCGAAACCGACATCGCCGGCTCGAGCATTGCCAATGTCGCCCAGACCCCGCCGCCCAATTGCGTGCTGATGAATTTCGGCCCGGGCTACGCCCATTACACGCTGCGCTACTGGCTGCAAAACCCCCAGCTCGACGACCCGACCGATTCCGAAATCCGCACCCATATCCTGGCCACGCTGCAGCGCAACGGCATCCGCCTGGCTACCGACGACCACACCATCCATCTGGTCAAGGAAGGTTCGGCGCACCAGGAAGTCGTCCAGCACCGCGAGCTCAAACGCCGCCTGCAGGCCATTGCCTCGATCGAACTGTTCACCTGCCTCTCCGACGACGAAAAAAGTCACCTCGCCGAACAACTGGTCAACGCACCGTTTGCCCGCGGCGACATCCTCACCCGCCAGGGCGCCATCGCCCACTGGCTGTACATCATCGTCAGCGGCGAAGCCGAAGCCTGGTGGCAGCCGCCGGAAGGACCCCGGCGCCTGCTGGAAAAGCGCGGCCCGGGCAGCGTCTTCGGCGAAATCGGCCTGATGACCGGGGCGCCGCGCCGGGCGACGGTCATCGCGACGAGCGATGTCGAAGCCTATCGCCTCGACAAGGCAGGCTTCCAGAAAATCATCCAGCAACGCCCGGAACTGGCCGACAGCCTGTCCGGCATCCTGCAAAACCGCCTGCAGCGCTTCGCCGAACTGGAACAGGGTTACCACGATGCGCGCAATGAAGTACCCCAGCATATTCCCGGCAGCGCTGCCATCGGCCGGAAAATCCGCGAATTCTTCGGGCTCGACTAATGGCAATTCAATGAAAAATCATTGCATTGCGGTAGAATCCTTTCTTTTCTGCAGCGCCCCGGGCGCTCAATGATCGGTAATAAGTGATCCGCAAATTCATTTCCCGCGTTTTCAGCGGCAAAAAAGCCCAGGCCAGCCACCACGAGCCGGCCATCATCCCCGTTTCCACCCACGGCATTACCCGCGACCGCATCAGTTCCGGCAGTCGGCGCGTCTGCGAAACCCTGCAGGGCCACGGCCATAAGGCTTTCGTCGTCGGCGGCGCCGTCCGCGACCTGCTGATCGGCGCCGAGCCCAAGGATTTCGACATCGCCACCGACGCGACGCCGGAAGAAGTGCGCCGCGCCTTCCGCCGCTCGCGCATCATCGGCCGCCGCTTCCAGATCGTGCATGTGATGATCGGCCAGGAAACCCTGGAGGTCACCACCTTCCGCGGCACCCTGGACGAAAAGACGAAAACCGACGAACACGGCCGGGTGCTCCACGACAATGTTTTCGGCAGCCACTCGGAAGACGCCGCCCGCCGCGACTTCACCGCCAATGCGCTGTATTACGACCCGGCCACCGAGGCGGTCATCGACTACCACCACGGCGTCGGCGATCTCAAGCAGAAGACCCTGCGCATGATCGGCGAACCGCGCGCCCGCTACCGCGAAGACCCGGTGCGCATGCTGCGCGCCGTCCGTCTGGCCGCCAAGCTCGGCCTGATGATCGACCCGGAAGCGAAAAAGCCGATCCGCGAAATGGCCGTGCTGCTGGAAAACGTCCCGGCCGCCCGCCTGTTCGACGAAATGCTTAAGCTGCTGACCTCCGGCCACTCGGTCAAATGCATCACCCAATTGCGCGACGAAGGCCTGCATCACGGCCTGCTGCCCCTGCTCGACGTCATTCTCGACCAGCCGATGGGCGAGAAATTCATCATGCTCTCGCTGACCAACACCGACGACCGCATCCGCCAGGGCAAGGGCGTCTCGCCGGCCTTCCTGTTCGCCACCCTGCTCTGGCACGAAGTGCTGCCGCACTGGGAAAAGTTGAAAGACGAGGGCGAAGCGAAAATTCCGGCGCTCTACCAGGCGATGGACAACGTCCTCGACGTGCAGGGCGAGAAACTCGCCATCACCCGACGCATCGCCGGCGACATCAAGGACATCTGGGCCCTGCAGCCGCGCTTCGAAGCGCGTTCCGGCAAGCGCCCCTACGGCATCCTCGAACAACCGCGCTTCCGCGCCGGTTACGACTTTCTGCTGCTACGCGCCGAATCCGGCGAAATCGACCGCGAACTGGCCGACTGGTGGACCCGCTTCCAGAGCGTCGATGGCGACGAGCGGGCGGCCATGCTGCTGCCCGAACAGGCGGCCGACAAGAAACGCCGGCGGCGGCGCAAGAAGCCGACCGGCCCGGGCACTGCCGCCATCGAATGAACACCGCCTACGTCGCGCTCGGGGCCAATCTCGGCGACCCGGCGAGCACCCTCAGGGCGGCCTTCGGCGCCCTGGCCAACCTGCCGGAAAGCCGCATCGTCCGCTGCTCGTCGCTCTACCGCACGGCACCGGTCGGCATCACCACCCAACCCGAATTCATCAATGCCGTGGCCGCGCTGGCCACGACGCTGGCCCCGGAAAGCCTGCTCGACGCGCTGTTCGATATCGAAACCCGATTCGGCCGCCAGCGGGCCGAGAAAAACGGGCCGCGCACCCTCGATCTCGACCTCCTGCTCTACAACGACCAGTTCATCGATCTGCCGCGCCTGACCCTGCCCCACCCGCGCCTGCATCTGCGCGCTTTCGTGCTTTATCCGCTGGCCGAGATCGCCCCCACCCTGATCATTCCCGGCCGCGGCAGCATCGCTTCCTGGCTGCCGGCCGTCGCCCATCAGGGCATCACGCGCCTGTGAGCATATTCGGTTTCAATCTGCCGGTACTCTGGCAGACCGTGATCCTGCTCGGGCTGTCCAACGTCTTCATGACCTTCGCCTGGTATGCCCATCTGAAGAACCTGCAGGAAAAGCCGTGGTGGATCGCCGCGCTGTTTTCCTGGGGCATCGCCCTGTTCGAATACCTGATCCAGGTACCGGCCAACCGCCTCGGCAATACCGAGATGAACCTCGGCCAGCTCAAGATCCTGCAGGAAGTCATCACCCTGGCCGTGTTTGTGCCTTTCGTCGTTTTTTACATGGATCAGCCGCTGAAGCTTGACTACCTATGGGCTGCCCTGTGTATCCTAGGCGCTGTCTATTTTGTCTTCAGGACTTGAATGTCAGCCCAAACCACTACCCGCCGCCTGACCCAGACCGACCTCGCCAAGCTCTACCAGGCCGGCGAAAAGGTCGCCATGTTCACCTGCTATGACGCCAGCTTCGCCCGCCTGCTCGACGGCGCGGCCGTCGACTCGCTGTTGATCGGCGACTCGCTGGGCAACGTCATCCAGGGCCATGACACGACGTTGCCGGTCACCGTCGCCGACATCGCCTACCATACCGCCGCCGTCAAGCGCGGCAGCGACCGCCCCTTCATCATTGCCGACATGCCCTTCGGCAGCTACCAGGAATCGCCGGCCCAGGCCTTCCACAATGCCGTGACGCTGATGGCGGCCGGTGCCCAGATGGTCAAACTGGAAGGCGGCCGCGAGATGGCATCGACGGTCGAGTTCCTGGTCCAGCGCGGCATCCCGGTCTGCGGCCATCTCGGCCTGACACCGCAGTCGGTGCATGCTCTGGGCGGCTACAAGGTGCAGGGCAAGGGCGAAGCGGCCGCCCGCCGCCTGCAGGATGACGCCCAGTTCCTGCAGGGGGCCGGCGCCACGATGCTCGTTCTCGAAGCCATTCCGGCCCCGCTCGCCGCCGAAATCACCGCCGGCCTGAGCATCATCACCATCGGCATCGGCGCCGGCCGCGACTGCTCCGGCCAGGTCCTGGTGCTGCACGACGCTTTCGACATCCCGCCGGGCAAGAAGGCCAAATTTGTCCGCAATTTCATGGCCGGCGCCAGCAGCCTCGCCGAGGCCGCCGGCCGTGCCGTCGCTGCCATCAAGGACGGCAGCTACCCGGCCCCGGAACATACTTACGCCAGTTGAAACGTAAATATCTTCGTCGCCGATGGCGCTGAGTTTCGCAGCTAGAAAACCGGCGCCATCGGCATCATCTGCGCCAACAACACCACTCCTCTCATGCAAATCCATTCCCGTATTTCCGAGCTGCGCAGCGCGCTGATCAACCGCGGCCGCGTCGTTTTCGTACCGACCATGGGCAACCTGCACGCCGGCCACATCAGCCTGATGAGCCAGGCGCGGGCCCACGGCGACACCGTGGTCGCCAGTATTTTCGTCAATCGCCTGCAATTCGGCCCGCACGAAGATTTCGACAATTATCCCCGGACCTTCCAGGCCGACTGCGACAAGCTGGCCGCGGCCGGCGTCGATGTGCTGTTCGCGCCGACCGAGGCCGATCTCTACCCCGAAGCGCAGGAATACGTCGTCGAACCGCCGGCCATCCAGCACGAGCTCGACGGCGAATTCCGGCCCGGCCATTTCCGCGGCGTCGCCACCGTCGTCCTCAAACTGTTCAACATCGTCCAGCCGCAGGCCGCGCTGTTCGGCAAGAAGGATTACCAGCAACTGATGGTCATCCGCAACATGGCCCGCCAACTGGCCCTGCCGATCGACATCCTCGGCGGCGCAACGGTGCGCGCCGAAGATGGCCTCGCCCTCTCTTCGCGCAACGGCTACCTGACACCCGAACAACGGAGCGAAGCGCCCCGCCTCTACCGCGAACTGAACAAGATTCGCGACGCCATCCGCAGCGGCGCCACCGACCTCGCCGCCCTCGAACGGGCGGCCATCGCGTCGCTGAGCGAGGCCGGCTGGCAGACCGATTATGTTGCGGTAAGACAACAATCAGATCTTTCCATGCCGAAAGACCTAACCGCACCGATGCTCGCTCTTGCCGCCAGCCGCCTCGGCAAGACGCGGCTGATCGACAACATCGAGATTTGACGCCACTTTCCGGGGTGCCAAAAGACCGTTGACAGAGGTTCTGTAGGGGCTACAATTCGCATCCCCCAACCTTTGGATGAGTGAATCCATGCAGAGAACAATGCTGAAATCCAAATTGCATCGCGTGACCGCAACCCACGCCGACCTGCAATACGAGGGTTCCTGCGCCATTGACGAAGACCTGCTTGAAGCTGCCAATATCAAGGAATACGAACAGATCGACATCTGGAACGTAAATAACGGCGAACGTTTCACCACCTACGCCATCCGTGCCGAGCGTGGTTCAGGGGTCATCTCCGTCAACGGTTCAGCAGCCCGTCGCGCCGCCCCGGGTGACATCATGATCATCGCCACCTTCGCGATTTACAACGAGATCGAACTGGCCAAACACGAGCCATCGCTGATCTATGTCGATTCGCAAAACCGTATTACCCGTCGGGGGCACAAGATTCCGACCCAGGCCGCCGCCTGATCCACCGGCTTCCGCCCAATGAAAACCCGCCTTTCGGCGGGTTTTCTTTTTTCTGTACAATGCTTTCACAAAAATTCACAAATGTTGGAGACAAATCATGGATGTTGTATTCGCCAAGACCCCGCAGGGGCAGGCTGAAATCACCAGCAAGGCCGGCGGCCTGACGCCGCGCGTCCGGCGGGTGCTGATTTTCGTGGACGGCAAGCGCTCGGTCGACGAATTGCGCGGCATGTTGCAGGCCGACGATCTGCAGCACACGCTGGGCCTGCTCGAAGAGGCAGGCTATATCGAAGTGGCCAGCGCAGCCGGGGCGCCCTTGGCGGCGACTCTCCCCCTGCCCTCGATCACCGCCTTCCGCGAGTTGCCGGCCAAGCCGGACCCGATGCACCAGCAGCAGGCCCGCAATTTCATGATGAACACGCTCAATGCCTTCGTCGGCTCGCTCGGCGCCAGCTCCCTGCTCGACCGCATCGAAGCGGCCGACGGCCACCACGGCCTGCGTGCCCTCTACGACGAGTGGTATCACAGCATTGTGATGTCGCGGGAAGGCAAGCGCGAGGCGGAAACGCTGCGCGGCAAGCTGCTGCTGGTCATCTAGCAAAAACCGGGGCAGCCCGCGCTGCCCCGAGGCGGCTCAGGACTCCTCGCTGGCCTTGGCCTTCGGTTTGCGGGCGCGCGGCGTCCGGGCCGGCCGTTTGTCCTTGGCCGCCTTCTTTTCCTTGCCCTTGACCTGGCTCACCGGCTCGGCCGGCACGTCGCTGGCCACCGGCAGCGTCGCGCTTTGCTCGACCTCGACCGGCGCCACTGCTTCGGCCGCCTTGCGCGGCCGCCGTCCGCCGCGCCGCGGCTGGCTTTCGCTGGCGGCCGCGAGGTCGGCCGGCGGCGTCACCGGCGACTCGTCAATAGCCGGCACGACAGCCGCCTCGAGCGACGGCGCAGCGACAACAAGCGGCGTCTCGACGAGCTGTTCCGGCGTTTCCGCAATCGGCGGCGTCTCATGGACTGCCTTGTCGCCGGCCGGGCGCTCCTTGCCACTGCGCGAACGCCGCATTCCCCGCCGCCGACCGTTGCCGACGGGACCTTCCGGCTCGAGCGACGGACTCGGCGGAGTGGCTTCGCTCAGCTCGGGCACGACCTGTTCCGGCACGGCCTCGCCATCGACCGGCAGCGGACGCGCCGGCGCCCGGAAGACATAGGCCCCCTTGTCGTCGCGCCCGAAACCGAGGAGGCCACGATTTGCCGCCTCTTCCAGCAGGTTGCCGAAAGAGCGGAAGCCATAATAATTTTCGTTGAATCCCGGATTGCGCCGCTTGACCACTTCCTTCAGCACCGACGCCCAGATCCGGTCGCTTTCGCCACGATCGGCGATGAGGTCGACAAAGGTGGTGGACACGATATCGACCGCCTTGCTCTTGCGCTCTTCCTGCTTTTCGCTGCGCTTGGCTTCTTCTTCCGGCGAGCGTTTCTCGCGCTCGCGGCGCTGGCCACCGCGGCTGGAATCGCGGTCGCGGACCAAGTCGTCGTAGTAGATGAATTCATCGCAATTGGTGACCAGCAGGTCGGAACAGGATTGCTTGACGCCGACGCCGATGACCCGCTTGGCGTTCTCGCGCAACTTGGAAACCAGCGGCGAGAAATCGGAATCGCCGGAAATGATCACGAAGGTATCGACGTGCGCCTTGGTGTAACAGAGGTCGAGCGCATCGACGACCATCCGGATGTCCGCCGAATTCTTGCCGGACTGGCGGACATGCGGGATTTCGATCAGTTCGAAATTGGCTTCGTGCATGGCAGCCTTGAAACCCTTGTAGCGATCCCAGTCGCAATAGGCTTTCTTGACGACGATGCTACCCTTGGCCAGCAAGCGCTCGAGGACCGGACGGATATCGAACTTTTCGTACTGGGCATCGCGCACGCCGAGGGCGACATTTTCGAAATCGCAAAAAAGCGCCATGCTGACGTTATCGTTGGGTGCGGCCATAGAATTGATCCAAAGAGAGGGTGGCCGAGTATACCGCGAGCGCCGGCCCGCCAGCGTCGTCGCCGATCAGTATTGCGCTCCCCGGCCGCCGATGACACCATCCCGCTCTCGCCCCCCTGCCCAGCCACGATGCCCCTTCCCCAGATCAACAGCGCCGCCCTGCTCGCCGACATTCCGCTGTTCAACGGGCTGGCGCCCGGGGAAATCGCCCGCCTCGCCCGTTCTTGCCGGGAAATCGAGCTCGGCAAGGGGGAAATCCTGTTTCACAAGGGGGACCCGTGCAACGGCTTTCATTTCGTTGTGCATGGCCAGATCAAGCTGGCCTTGACGTCGGCCCAAGGCAATGAAAAGGTGGTCGAGATCATTCGCCCGGGGCAAAGCTTCGGCGAAGCCATCATGTTCATGGACAAGTCGCATATCGTCTTCGCCCAGGCTCTCGCCGACTCGCACTTGCTGCATGTCGCCAAAAGCGGCATCAACGACGAACTCGAACGCGATCCCGGGCTGTGCCGCAAGATGCTGGCCGGCATGGCGAGGCGCCTGCACCAGTTGATGAACGATGTCGAATCCTACTCGCTGCTTTCCGCCAGGCAGCGCGTCATCGGCTACCTGCTGCGCGAGGTGCCGGCCGAGCCCGAACACGATGGCGCGCGGGCGATCCGGCTGGCCAACAGCAAAGGTATCGTCGCCTCCCGCCTCAATCTGACCCAGGAACATTTCTCGCGCGTCCTGCATGGGTTGAGCGAACTGGGGCTGATTGTCATTGATGGCCGGAAGATTCACATTCCCGACCTCGCCCGACTGCGCCAGTATCAGGACTGATCGCCCAGCGCCGCCAGCGAACTGCGGCCCTTTCACCCAGAAAACACCATTGAACCGCAGAGACGCTGAGTAAAAACAAAGGCTTGTCCGGATGCTGCGGCAGACCTTTTGGGTGAGCCGCAAAACCCCAGCAAGCAACTGTTGTCACGGTCTTCGCTGCGCCTTTGCGACTCTGCGGTAAGGTTCTTAGGTTTCACTCCCCAGACGACAAAATGCCCCCGCTGGGGCATTTTCTTGTTTGCCGGGTCTGGACCTTACCGCCCTTGCCCGCTCCAGACCGAGGATTAATCGACTTTCAGCTTGCCATTGTTGATCATGGTTTGGATCAAGGTCGCATCGTCACCCGCCGTAACCCCATAGGTATTGTAGAGATCGACGCCGGTCAGCGTGATGCGTTCGTCTTCCGTGGCGGCGGCGTAGGTGCCGCCGGCAAAGCCGCCGCCGCTACTGACGCGGATCACGGTATTGCTGCCGCTGGTGACGATGTCGATATAGTCGGTCAGCGAGCTGCCATGACCCAGCAACAAATCGCGCAGGTCGAGATACTCGCCGGCCGTTGCCGTCGAGAAATCGGCCACCGTATCGCTAGCCGTCGTCCCCGCCGAACCAGCCGTTCCCTTGTCAGCCAGTTCCCAACGGAAGACGTCGGCCCCGGAACCGCCGGTCAACCCGTCGTTACCCGTGCCGCCGATCAGCAGATCGTTGCCGATCCCTCCATTCAGTGTGTCGTTACCGGCATTGCCGACCAGCACATCGTTACCTTCGTTGCCCCTGATGGTCTCGGCCGAAGAGTCGCCGACCAGGATATTGTCGAGGCCGCTGCCGGTCAGCGTCGCGCTGTTGCGGGTATAAATCGTCGCCGTGGCGCTGGTCTGTTGGTTGCCGTCGGACGTCTCGTAAGAGAAGCTGCCGGCCGCCGTTGCCGTTCCACTGTTCGACGAACTCACCACATCAACGACCTGCGACGAATTATGGGATGTCGCATTGCTCGCCGAGAAAATGCTCAACGGGTCATTTTCCGGGTCGCTGTCGTTCCACAGCAGCCAGCTATCCTTGATGGTCACGGCATACGGCGTGGTGCTCGTATCGACGCTGCCGCTGGCCACGATAATGCTCTCGTCGCGGGCCAGCGGCGCCGCGTTGTAGCCATTCAGGTTAATGGTCAGCGCGCCGCTAGAAGTATCGCCGTCGAAGTCGGTCAGGAGATAGCTGAAATTCTCCTGCGCCACGCTCGATGCCGCCGTGGTACTGAAGGTGTAGCCCCCGGTATCCATGTCGATGACGAAACTGCCGCCGACGGTAGTCAGGGTCAAAACGTGCGTTGCACTATCGAAGCTGTAAGCCGTCGTACCGGCGCCGGAACGGCTCAGGGTCGAACCGTCAAAGGTAAACACGTTGCTGCCGTAGGTGATCGATGCCAGATAGCCGCCATCCCCGCCAAAGCTGCCGGTCGACGACGTACCGGAGGTGATCGTGCCGCTGACGCTGCTGGTCACGGTGGCCGCCAGCGTGGCATTGAGCGTACTGAGATCGGAAACCACGGCCGAACTGCGGTCGGTCCCGGTGATTCCGTTGTAAGCCACCGGATCCATCGCCGTGGTCGTCACCCCCCCACCGATCCCGAAGGCGAAGGCATTGATCGCGTTGGTATTCAGGAAGTTTTGCCACAGCGTCTCTTCGGTGCCGCCGGAGGCCGTCGTCTGAATCCCGGCATCCCCACCGCCACTCAGGTTAAGGAAGGCATTGGCATTGCCGTCGCCATCATTGGGTTGGCCATCGGACAAGAAATAGAGCACGTTCTGGACATTGCTGCCGGTCAGCTTCCCGCTCGCGGCAAAGGAATCGATGGCGGCAGCCAAGGCCGCATCGTAGTTGGTACCGCCCAAATTGGCCGACAGGGTATCGAGATAGAGCAGCGCGTTGGCGGCGGTCATCCAGCTACCATTGTTTGCCGTATTGCCAAATGTCACGATATTGACCATCACCTCGCCCAGGCTATCGTAGCCATCGATCACTTCCTTGATCGCCGCGATGGTTGCCGTGATCCGGGTCATCGCCGTATCCCCGGTCAATTGGGCCGAGTTATCCATGGAACCGGAAAGGTCGAGGACGATCGACAGATTGGTCGCGCTGGCCACGTCGCCGACCTGCACGGTCGAGGTCACGGCAAGTGGAGAATCGTCGGCCACGGTGACGACCAGCGAACCGGTCGTCGTGGCGCTACCGTCGGTCGCTTGCACGCCAAAGGTGATGGTGCTGCTGTCCTCGGTCGAGGTGTTCGGCTGATCAATCCCCTTGGCCAGCGTCACGCTATAGTTGCCGTCATTGTCGATGGTCGCTCGGATCACTTCGACCCCGCCAACTGAACCGACCAGGGTCGACGTCCCGCTGCCAGTCCAGGTCAGCGCCACCCCTCCCGAGGTAATGGTAGCGGTCGGGGCAAGCAGGCTGAGCGTCGGCGAACTATCGACATCGCTGACCGTAACAGTCCCGAAAGCCGTCGCCGAAACGGCAACACTCGGCGTTTCATTGATGCCGCCGGCCAACGCTTCCTCGGAGACACTGGCCGTCGCGGAACCCACCACCGGCGCATCGTTTACCGCATCCACCGTCACCGTCCATGCCGTCGAGGTGCTGGCCGCATCGCCGGTCGCGATTTCCGTCGCCGTCGCCGTCGCCGTCAAGGAGAAGCTGCCGTTGTAATTGGGCGGCGGCGTAATGGTCAGCGTCGCCAGATTCCAGTTGCTGCCGCCGGCTACCGTTTCCGGATGATCCTCGTTCCAGATGACGAGCGACGTCGCGGTCGCGGTATAGCTCTTCGTACCGTCACTGATCACCGAGCCGAGCGGAATCCCGGAAATGGTCACGAGATGGCTTTCGGAATTGTCGGCCGTATCGGCGAAGGCCGCGCTCAAGGCCGACAGCTTGATGCTGGTATCTTCCTGACCGCTGTTGAGCGACACCGGGTAGTAGCCGCCTTCAGCCGTCGTCGTGTTGGCGACAAAAGCCGAATGCTGGCCCTGCCCCGCGTCGACGTCGGCGATGCTGGTATAGAGCGCGAAATTGGCCGTAGACAAATTCTCGACGGCACCGCCGTCGACACTCAGGTTCAGGTCATAAGACCCCGGACCGCTGGTGTTGTAGGCAAACAGATCGATGGTGTAATAGCCGGAAACCGTCGGCGTGAAAGTGGTCGCCGTAAAGCTCCCGGCACTGCCTTCGCCCGCCCCGCCCCACTGGCCGGAAACCACGGTGACACCACCGATTTCCAGACGGAAGCTGTCGTCGACATAGCCACTGAAAACGTAGTTTTTGCCCGCTTCCATGTAGACCAGGCCGCTCACCCGGTAGGCATCATCGATGCCGATTGCCGTACCGGCATTGCCGGCAACGACCGCGCCGGCATCGGGCCCGACGTTATAGATGGTGGTCGTAGTGGTTGGCGTAGCGCTCTCGATACCCGTTTCGATGAGGTCCGGACTGGAGCTCTGGGCACCGGAAACCAAGGTCGCGATATTGTCATAGAAACTCAGCGTCAAGCCACTCGCCGCCGGTACCGTGATCGTATTGCCACCCGCCACGCTACCCGTCGTGCTGGCATCGACCAGCAGCGAAGGCGCATCGGCCAGCGGCGTGATGTCGATGACGACCGTACCGCTTGCCGTACCACCGCTACCGTCGCTGACCGAGACCTCGAAGCTGGCGTAATCGGCATGCTGATCCCCCAAACCGGGGGCCGGGTACATGCTGCCGCCGGCTTCGTTGCTCCCCGGTACGAAACGCAACTCGCCGGCGTCTACCGCGCTCTTGCTGACCACATCACCGACCTGCACATCGACCCAGGTAGCGCCCTGGAGAACCTGCAAGCGGCCTGCCGTCGGCAAGGCGGAGATGGTGGCCGAGGTGAGGCTCGGGCTATCGACATCGCTAATGCCGAAACTGGCCCAATTCAGCGTCAGGGGGGTGTCCTCGCTCCCTGCTAGCGTACTGCCGGCAACCACCGGCGCGGCATTGGTGCTGTCGCTATCGGTCGCCGCATTGCCGGCCAGATCGTTGACCGTGGCCCGGAAGTTGTAGCTCGCGCCATCGGTAATCCACGAGGCGCCGGCCGGCACGCTCGCCGTCCAATTACCCGCTGCATTGACCGTCCCCGTTACCGTACCGACCACGACATTCGCCGAGTTCAGGACATCGACCGTCACTGTCTGACCGGCCTCGACTCCGCTCGCCACCCCGCTGACGGTAAAGCCGGCAGCTTTCTCGGGGGCATTGATCGTGGCATAGCTGTTGGCATCCGTCCCGATCGGGCTCTGGCTTTCGCTGGCGATAGTATGGATATCGATAGTGGCCGTGGTGTCGAGGACGGCGCTGTCGCTGCCGGCCGGCGAGGTATTGCCGGCCAGGTCGGTAAGCGTCGCGCTGACCGTCAGCGTGCCGCCTTCGGCC